>JAFGBF010000008.1 GCA_016933255.1 Candidatus Krumholzibacteriota bacterium | reverse complement strand
TGCCGAGGGCGGGACTTGAACCCGCACGAGATCTCTCCCACTACCCCCTCAAAGTAGCGTGTCTACCAGTTCCACCACCTCGGCATAATTCGATATTTTATTTTAGTTCTGATTATCTTTTTCTACCGGGCCTTCTTCTTTTGCTTCATCCTCCCCTTCAGCGGGGGGTTCTATCGTTTGAAGGACTTCATCGATATCCTTCTGCTCTTCAGGAACGATGCTGCCCCATTTGTTTCTCTCGGCAGCTCTTCTCAAAGCGCTTTTAGTCTCGACACCGCCTCTTCCAGCAGACAGAAAGGCAAGAGACAATGATGTAACCATAAATATTACAGCAAGATACGTCGTAGCCTTACTCAAAAAAGTGGCAGTTTCGCGTCCGCCCATAATCGCCTGTCCGCCTCCACCGCCGAAAGCGCCTGAAAGGCCGCCTCCCTTGCTCGACTGCATCAATACGACCACTATGAGGAAAAAACACGCAATCGAATGAATAATAACAAAGATATTGAATAACATCGTTTCACCAGCCTTTAACCTGTTGACCTTCAAAAGAGTAGTTTAATGAAAAATCGGGTGCCAGTCAAATGAAAATATCATAGCGGGATAGATTTAAAGAAGCCGCTAAGCCCCCCCAAAAGCAGGTCCCCAAGCGGCGATATTTACATCTCCCTGAGCTGGTGACCGATCAGGGGTCTTTTTTTACGCCTTTCAGGAAAAGATGATGCCGAGAAACTGTCCTGCATCGAGCGAGGCTCCCCCGACAAGGGCTCCATCGATATCCCCGCACCCGAGAAGTTCAGAGGCATTTCCGGGTTTTACGCTTCCTCCATAGAGTATCAAGATCCTGCCGGCAGCCTCTTTATCGAATATACCGGCTATAAGGCCGCGGATGAAGGAGTGCATCCCCGACGCATCTTCGGGAGTCGCCGTCTTTCCCGTTCCGATCGCCCATACAGGCTCATAGGCGACAACGGTACGCGAGATCTCTTCCGGACCCAGCCCTTCAAGGACTTCTCTGACCTGTTTTTCTACTACATCTTCAGCATTGCCGCTTTCCCTTTCTTCAGCTGCTTCACCGACGCAATAGATCGGAGTCAGGCCGGCCCTCAGCGCGGCTCTAAGCTTGAGCGCAAGGATCCCGGAGCCTTCCCCGAGTATATGTCTTCTTTCAGAATGACCGACGAGGACATATCTGCATCCGAGCCGGGATATCATCGATCCGGATATCTCCCCGGTGAACGCTCCCGCATCTTCGTACCACAGATCCTGAGCCCCCGTATCGACCTTCGATCCGGCAAAAACTTCTGCGACTGCAGGCAGCGTCGTGAACGGGGGTATCACGACGACTTCACACGGAAGTTCCTTTTCCCCTATTCCCTCCAGGATCAGGGAGGCAAGGGACGAACCTTCGATATGGTCCATATTCATCTTCCAGTTGCCCGCTATTATCCTTTTACGCATGTTCCCCCCTTTTTTTCATGCTTTCAGGGGGAGTGCCCACATCGACATCATCCAGGGGAGCGACTCCCGGCAGGATCTTCCCTTCCATAAATTCAAGGGAAGCACCGCCGCCGGTCGATACGTGCGATACCCTGCCTGCAAGCCCAAGCTGGTTAAGCGCGGCCACGCTGTCGCCTCCGCCTACCACGCTCGCCGCGCCTTTATCAGTAGCTTCGGCTATCGCCTTGGCTATCATCTTTGTCCCGTTCGCGAAGTTCGGCATCTCGAATATTCCCATAGGCCCGTTCCAGAAAACGGTTCCCGCCTTGACGATCTCGTCGGTGAATACGTCTACTGTCGCCCTGCCGATATCCACTCCCGCCCATCCATCCGGAATGTCTCCGGTCGAAACGGTTTTACGGTCGGCGTTATTGCTCAGCTTGTCGGCAACAACACAATCTACAGGCAGGAAGATCCGCTTCGACAGTCCCTTCCCCGCTTTATTCATCACCTCGCGGCACATTTCAACATAACTCTCATCGAGCAGGGAATCACCGATCTCGAGGCCGGCAGCCTTGAAGAATGTAAAAGCCATCCCTCCGCCGATGATTATTCGATCAACTTTTTCGAGCAGATTTTTGATCAGCCCTATTTTGCTTGAGACCTTCGCCCCTCCAAGGATCGCCACAAAAGGCCTCGCCGGGTCAGAAAGAAGCCCGCCGAGCGTCAAGAGTTCCTTCTCCATAAGAAATCCCGCGACCTTTTCATCAAAATACCGCGTAACACCCTCTGTCGAAGCGTGCGCCCTGTGAGCAGTTCCAAAAGCATCGTTCACATAGAGATCGCCATACCTGGAAAGCTTGAAGGCAAAATCCGGATCATTATCCGTTTCTTCCTTATAGAAGCGCAGGTTTTCAAGAAGAAGGATCTCTCCCGGCTGAAGCGCCTTTACCTTGCGCTCGACCTCTTCCCCGACACAGTCTCCTGCAAACTTCACCGGGTGACTCGTCATTTCTCCGAGATGATACGCGACGACCTTGAGGCTTAGAGAAGATTTTCTCTCGCCTTTGGGGCGTCCAAGATGCGACATGAGAACGATTGAAGCGCCCTTTTCAGCTGCATACTCTATACTCGGCAGCGCTGCCTTGATCCTGGTATCATCGCTGACATCGCCGTCGATCGAGAGCGGGACATTGAAATCCACCCTCATCAATATGCGCCTTCCGGACAGTTCGACATCCCTGAGTGTCTTCTTAACCAAACCAAACCCTCCCTCTACTCCACCAGCAGATATTCCTACTTTTTGACGATAAGCCTCATCATATCAGTCATCCTCATCGCGTATCCGTACTCATTGTCATACCACGACAGGACCTTGAAGACTTTTGACGAGATCGCCATCGTCGCGAGGCTGTCGAATACCGAAGAATGGGGATTGCCGATTATATCACAGGACACTATCGGATCCTCCGTGTATTCCAGAATGCCCTTCATCTTCGTTTCGGCCGCTTTTTTTACCGCGGCATTCAATTTTTCTACGGTAGCCGGTTTTTTCAGAGTCAAAGTAAGGTCTACAAGTGAAGCGTCAGGAACGGGGACGCGCACCGCCATTCCGTTAAGCTTCCCTTTAAGAGACGGCATAACGATTCCAACGGCAGCCGCAGCGCCGGTCGTCGTCGGGATCATCGACACGGCGCACGCTCTTGCCCTGCGAAGATCCTTGTGCGGTGAATCAAGTACGCTCTGATCGTTCGTATAAGCGTGGATCGTCGTCATAAGGCCGTTCACAATACCGAAACTGTCATGGATCACCTTGGCGACGGGAGCAAGACAGTTGGTAGTACACGACGCGGTAGAAATGATATGATGCTTGTTCTTTTTATACAGGTTGTCATTGACTCCCATGACTATCATGATGTCAGGATCGGGAGATGGGGCGGATATAATGACTTTTTTTGCTCCGGATTTCAAATGCAGGGAAGCATCTTTTCTTTTCCTGAAAAACCCCGTGGATTCTATGACGACATCTATTCCAAGTTCTTTCCAGGGAAGAGAACCCGGGTCCCTCTCGGCCAGGACTTTGACTCTCTTGCCGTTTACAGAAAGGTCTCCGGATTTCAGGACCTTGACCGTACCGGGGAATCTCCCATGGACCGAATCATATTTCAAAAGGTGTCCCAGAGTCTTCGCGTCGGTAAGATCGTTGATCGCCACCAGATTGAAACGCTTGTCGCCGATCGTCCCGCGAAAGACAAGCCTGCCGATCCTTCCGAATCCATTGATAGCAACATTGATCGCCATCCTTGTTCCTCCTTGATAAAAACTGCTTCCTGCCTGTTAAAAAGCTTTTCCTTCACTTCCAAAAAGATTGATCTTGTATTTAACGACATCCACTATGGCATCACGGCCCGCGCCAAGGTATTTTCTCGGATCAAACAGCTCGGGTTTCTCATACATCGTCTTTCTTATGAATACTGTAAAGGCTATTCTCATATCCGTATCGATATTGACTTTGCAGATTCCGCGTTTCACCGCTTCAGTTATCGCCTCATCCGGAACTCCCCTGGCGTTCATAAGCTTCGCGCCGAACTCGTTCCCCATTTTCACATGTTCCTGATTGACGCCGGAAGCTCCGTGGAGGACCAGCGGCACATCGACTTTCCCGATGATCTCGGTCAACCGGTCCATTGCCAGCTTTGCGTCGCCTTTGAATTTGTAAGCTCCGTGCGACGTCCCGATAGCAACGGCGAGTGAATCTACCCCCGTCTTTTCGACGAACTCGGCAGCTTCGTCCGGGTCGGTGTACGTAGCATTTTCTTTCGACACGGAGACATGATCCTCGACGCCTGCCAGGCGGCCGAGTTCTCCTTCGACGGAGACTCCTTTCGGACGGGCCATCTCCACTACCTTTCTCGTAATGGCAATATTCTCGTCAAACGGCAGGTCCGAGCCGTCGATCATTACAGAAGTAAACCCGTCATTGATACACTGCTCGATGATCTGCATATCTTTCCCATGATCAAGATGCAGAGACAATTTCACCTTCTTGTCTTCTGACGCGGTCCTCACAAGTGAGACAATATTACTGAATCCCGCATACTTTATTGCTCCCTGTGAGACAGCAAGTATCACCGGACTGTTAAGTTCCTCCGCAGCATCGGTTATTGCCTGCACGAACTCCATGTTATTGATATTGAACGCGCCGACGGCGTAACCTCCCGCTTTTGCGGCATCCATCAGCTCCTTATTCGTAACCAGCATCGCACCCTCCAGGGTAGAATTCTGAATCTGTCTGCCTGCCTATCTAATCACGCCGGGGCTCAGGAATCAATGAATATTATTACTCCCGCTTTACCGATTTTCGATGAAAACCCGCTCTATCGGCTCCTTCCCGCTGCCGCAACCATCACCGCGCTCAGAGAAACCTCCTGCAATGCCCTTACGCACGCCCTCGCTGTCTCTCCGGTCGTGATAAGGTCATCGATCAAAATAATATCCCTGCCTGGCCGAAGATCATCTTTTTCGGCAGTAAATGCTTTTTCGACATTCAGCCTTCTGCCGGAAGCGGATAGTTTCGACTGGGGCTTCGTTTTCTTTTTCCTCCTGAGGAGATATTTATCGACCTTTATGCGAAGTATCGATGCGACCTCCCTGGCGATCAGTTCCGCCTGATTGTATCCTCTTTCAATCCTCCTGACTCTGTGAAGAGGGATCGGTACGACTGCCGCGTCAGAGGCGACCAGCGATCTGTCGTATCTCTCTATGGAAGCGGCGATCCACCATGAAAGAAGAGGGACCGCGGTCCTGCCGCTCTCGAACTTAAGGAATCGTATGACCCTCAGCAGAAGATCGTTGGTTATAAACGGGGTCACTGCCGGAATGCCTCCCCAGAGCTCAGGAAAGGCGGCCTCTGTAGAGGGGATCAGCTTCAACCAGCATTTTCCACAGAGGATCCTTGCCGGTATCGACAATCGCCCGAATATCCTTACTGAAAAATCTCTGTTAAAAAAAGCTGGCGATTCGCTCGGCCATCCGCAGGGAAATACCAGCGAATGGCCGGACCTCGCCGTTTCAAGAAGGGTTCCGCATCCAACGCATCTTGCCGGAAGGACCAGCTGAGAAATAAAAGAAAAGATACCCCGCCTCCTCACCACACCGTAAGACCATGACCGCTCCGCCGAATATCAGCTGTATTGACCCTGTCTACGCCCGGGTTTTTTCCCTTTTCGCCTTTCGTCCTCTTATAAGAAGGAGAGAAAGGCCTCCCGCGACCAGAAAGACGCTGATAAACTGATTATCTACAAAACCCCTCCATATTACTGCGGACTCATCATAAAATCTGAAAATATCGACTATAAAACGGGCGATCCCGTACAATATCAGCATGAACCCGAATGTATACCCGTCGAAACTCTTTTTCTTTTCGAGAAGAAGAAGGGCGATGAAGATGACCAGTCCGTAAAATGAGGAATATAACTGCGTAGGGTGGATGTGAAGACCTGAATAAGTGTACCCGGCAGGAGATCCAGGGGGAAATACGACTCCGAGAGGACACTCCGTCGGAGATCCGAAACAGCACCCGCTAAGGAAACATCCTATCCTCGTCAGGAAGACCCCGGACGCGATCGAGAGTGAACAGATATCAGCTATTTTGAGGAATGCTATTTTCTTGATTCTTAGAAAGACCACCGCGCCCGCTGCAGCAAGGATCAATCCTCCGTAATACGTGGCCCCGCCCTGCCAGAGAGCTATTATATCGATAAAACTGTGAAAGTGGTCGAGATGCGTGATTATATATAATCCGCGTGAACCTATCACGGCCCCCAGAATCAGGAATATACTCAGATCGTATATAATATCCGGTTTTAAACCCTGTTTTTCGGCTCTCTTGGCGGCGATCAGGATACCGACAAAGAAACTCAACGCAAGCATGAAACCGTAAGAATAAATCCTGAATCTTCCAAGTTCGATCAATATAGGATGCATCGTCCCTCCTGGGTAATTATCGTTTTTTTGTCAATGCCATTACTATATCAGCGTCACGTCCCGCTGATACTAAGACCCTCTATCAGAACGGGAGGAGCTCCGTACGGCCCTATAAATACCAGTCCCGACCCTATTTCCCTCACACCCGAGAGAAGATCCAGTATATTCCCGCTTATAGTCATCTCGTTAATGGCGAATTCCGTTTTTCCGCCTTTGATATACAGACCGCTGATGCCCACTGAGAAATCACCTGAAATCGGATCAGCCGTATGCATTCCCATGATATTGAGAATATATACTCCCTCGTCTATCTGCGCTATCATCTCTTCAAGATTCTTTTTTCCCGGCGCAAGATAGAGATTAGCAGGGCCAGGAACAGGCTGCTCCTTATATGAACCTCTCACCGCGTTGCCGGTCGAAGGCGTATCCATTTTTCTTGAGGACCATACGTTATGCAAAAACCCTTTTACGACTCCTGAATCGATCAGTACGTATTTTTCCTTCGGAACGCCCTCATCGTCAAAAGTCGCGTTAAAACATCCGCCTTCCAGAAAAGGATCATCCAGCAGAGTAAATATATCGGGCGCTGTCGGTCTCCCCATTTTTTCCGCGAATACGGTCGTTCCCTTAAGCACCATCTCGGCCGATAATCCCTCCTGAAGAAGGTAGATGATTTCAGTGAAAGCTGCCGCGTCCATAACCGCGGGATAGCGCTTTGAAGGGATCTTTTTAGCCTTAAGAAGGCTCGAAGCCCTTTTCGCGGCCTCCTCGCCGGTACTCCTGAAATCGAGGCGGTCGATATCGACAGCCTGGCTGTAGTACCAGCCTGTCCTGACCTCCCTGTCCTTCAGGGCAACGGCAGATACCGAACAGGAACAGATCCCTCTTTTTTCTTTTCTTGAAAAACCTTTCGTGCTGGAAATATATACATCTCCAAAACTTTCCGAATACCCTGCCCCTTCAGTGTTTTCGATCGACCTGTCAAACCCGAGAGCAGCCTTTTCCATCTGCCGGACACTCTCGATCTTCCCCTCGGTAAGATCAGTCTCGAAAAAAGATATATCCCTCACGGGAGGTTTACTGAGAGGCATCATATCCGCAAGCAGATCGACCTCGGAAGGAAGGCTGCATCCGGCATTTATTTTTGCTTCTTCAAAGGCGGCATGGATCCCTTTATCACTCAGGTCGTTCGACGAGGTGAATCCAGTCCTGCCGTCTTTCACCAGCCTGATGCCTACACCTTCATCCCTGGACCTGTCGATCGACTCCAGTTCACCCTTGTAGACCTCTATCTGAAGCTGATTCATTACCTCCCCGAAGACTTCACATTCATATCCTTCTGAGGAGGCCAGTTCAAGGATCGTTTCGATCTGTTTATCCAACCGGAGACCTCCATGATCTTCGGGACCAGCTCCCGGCTACATCAATATTCATAATACTTAGAACCAAAATTCAATAATACGCCGACGAAGAAGCAGCTTATGAGAAGAGAAGACCCTCCATAACTGATAAAAGGAAGCGGCAGCCCCGTTACCGGAGCCAGGCCGATCGTCATTCCGGTATTGATGATGACATGAAAAGCGAAATACGATGATATGCCGACAAGAGAAATCGAGGCGAACCGGTTTTTGACCTTCGTCGCAAGGTTTAATCCGCGGGCTATGATCAGGCTGAAAAGAAAAATGACTATCAGACTTCCTATAAAACCTCTTTCCTCGGAAAGCACCGAGAAAGCAAAATCGCTGTGCCGCTCCGGCAGAAAAGCGAAGAGTTTCTGCGTTCCCTGAAGAAAGCCTTTCCCGGCAAATCCCCCGGACCCGATGGCCACCTTGGATTGATAGACCTGCCACCCCATCCCGAGAATATCCGATTCAGGCCTCATAAACGCCAGTATCCGCCTCTGCTGATACGGTTTCAGGGAGCCTATGAGGTCCGGTACCGCAAGCATGACCGAGAGATTTATCACTATAAGCATGATAGACTGAAAGACATGTTTCCGCCTCATATATACTATCATCAGTATCACCAGGAAAAAAAGCAGGAGAGGAAGGGGATAGTCAAAGGTGCTCTGACTGTAAACCGTAAGGAAGGCACTCACCACAGGGGTCAGGAAGAGGATCAAAAGCCCTTCGTTGAGCCCCCTCCAGTAAAGGACCGGCAAAAGAATGGCGGGAAATACGAGAGCGGTCCCGAGATCCGGCTGCCTGAGGACAAGCAGAAAAGGAACACCGACGATTGCTACCGAGATCAGAAGAATGCGAAACCTGTTCGGATCATGACGCTTTTCAGCGAGGAACCTGGCAATTAGAAAAACAGCCGCCACCTTCATGACCTCTGAGGGCTGAAAACGGAACCCGGCGATATTTATCCATCTGCTCGATCCCTTCAGAGGTTCGAGCAAAAGGACCAGAACCAGAAATATCAGGGAAATAATATAAAAGATAAGGGCAGTTCCCTCGTAATATCTGAAATGGATCTTGAACGCTACAAACATGACTGCCAGACCTATAGCACACCATATTAGCTGCTTTTGAAAATATCCTCTTCCTCCAGTATCAAAGGTCTCTATCAGTTCGTCAGGGACATGCCCTACCGAGTAGAGGTTGACAAGTCCTATGGCAATGAGTATCAAAGCCGGGACGAGTACCAGCAGATCTATATTCCGAAAAAGCCTGTTCGCCAATTCTCACCTTCCCCGGATAGCCGTGTTTTCCGAACGGTCATACATCTTACTCTGCTTTCCTGGTCTTACAGCATTCAAAATATGCGGAAAATATCTTTCGGGCCATCGGAACAGCCATTGCGCCGCCGTGGCCTGCATTTTCCATAATCACTGCAATCGCGATCCGGGGTCTTTCAACGGGAGCATAAGCTATAAAAATAGCATGATCTTCTCCTGAATTCTGAGCTGTCCCCGTCTTACCCGCTATCCTCTTGCCGGCTATCGCGCATCCCCTCCCGGTCCCTCCCTCTCCCGATACGACCGATTCCATCGCCCGCTGAATGAACTTCAGATGTCTTTGATCGATCTGAGGAATAGTGACCGCCGGACTATCGCCGACCGGAGTCTCTACTCCTTCAGAATCTACGATCCTGCCTACTACATGAGGTACTATTCGTTTTCCGTCATTCGCTATCATAGCTGCCATCATACAGAGCTGTATCGGTGTCACGAGCAGCTCGCCCTGGCCTATCGAATAGTTTAACAGGTGCCCTTTAGTCCATTTATGTTTTCCGAACCTGCGGTCGAAGTATGAGTGGTCAGGAAGGGTCCCCCTTGCCTCGCTCGGAAGATCGAGCCCGGTCTGCCGCCCCAGACCGAAAAGCCTTCCCGCGTATGCGAGATCATCCGCACTGGACAGTTCGCCCACCTGATAAAAATATACATCACATGAATTGACGATCGCGTCAAACAGTGTCGAGGTTCCGTGCCCCTCAGGCTTCCAGCATCTGAAAAACCTGTTGCCGAACTGATATCCTCCGTAACACGGCTGAAACCTCTCATTCGGTGAGATGACCCTGAAGTGAAGCGCAGAATACGCAACAACCAGTTTGAAGGTCGAAGCGGGAGGATACGTCGCCTGGACGATCCTGTTGAAAAGGGGCTTGTCAGGATCATTATTAAGATAATTCCATTCCTTTTCGCTTATCCCTTCCCTGAATATATTGGGATCATAAGAGGGGCGGCTGACCGCCGCAAGGATCCCGCCTGTCTCAGGATCCATCGCTACAACGCACCCTTTGTCCCAGTCGAAGATCTGTTCTATCTCTCTCTGCAGATCAATATTCATCGTCAGTATAAGGTCCGAGCCGGGAACGGGGGGGCGGGATCTGACAAAACCCTCGAACACCTCTTTCTCCTCCACGCTGCCGTACTCCCCCACGCGCATCCCTTCAGCACTGATCTCTACGATCTTTACTCCATCCTCGCCTCTTAGATGTTCCTCGTAGACATACTCGATCCCCGTCCTGCCTATTATATCTCCAATACCGAATCTCCCGGTCCCTTTGAGTTCCTCGTCTGTCACTTCTCCGACATATCCAAGCAGATGAGAAGCGAGAGAGCCTTCCGTATACTGCCTTCGATGCTTCATGACCAGTTTGAAGAAGGGGAAAAACGCCCTGTTCTCCATAAGGATCGATATCTGGGATTTTTCAGCCGCCTGAACGACCGTCATCTCACGGCCGTCCGAATATCGTTTATTCCATTCGACGAGATTTAAAAACATTTTTTCCTCATCGATATTAAGCCATTCGCAGGCAAGCCTGAGTCTTTCTTCCTTTCCGGCAAGTTTGCCGGGAACGACACTGATCTGATATACGGGAACATTGACGACAAGTTTGGATCCGTCAGAAGACCTGATCAATCCGCGCGGCGCAACAACGCGTTCTCTCTGTATTCTGTTGGATATCGCCAGTCTTCTGTAGTAATCCCTGCGGATCACCTGGAGATAAAACAGCCTCATGGCGAGGATAGAAGTCACTCCGATCACAATGATCAGGAGCATCCTTTTCCTGTGATTAAAATAGAACTCGCTCTGCCTGTCAAAACCCGACACCTGAACGCACCGTCCTCCCGGGCAGAATTTGAATTACTTTGAAGACTATCACTCCCACAACGGCGGTATATACAGCCGATAAGAGGGAATATCGGAAAAAAGCGACTAAAACGCTGACCTGATCGAAAGAAGCCATGATGTTCAGAAGTATGACGTCGCCTGCCAGCGAAGAAACCAGAATAAGCAATCCCTTGAACAAAGAACTGTCCGGAAGCAGATCTGAAGCGTATCTTGCCACGACATATCCGGTCAGTGATTTTGCAAGCGCGTTCATACCAAGGTACGACGCGTTACCAAGATCCTGGAGAAATCCCAGGAGAAATCCGATGATGATCGCCAGGACCGGTTTCTGATGCATCACAAGAACGATAAGGAGTATAAGGACAAAATCCGGCGAGGCCTCGCCGAACGAGATGATATGAGACAGGATCACCTGGAAAACAAAGACAACGAATGAAGCCAGTATCATCCGCAGGATATGCAACGGTCACTCCTTTATCTTATCAGCCGGCTTGTCTTCTGTTGTCTTATCAGTAGAGTTGCCTTCTGTAGTCTTGTCTGCCGACTGTTCTTCTTTTTTAATATTCTCCAAAAGGTCGAGTATCTCTCTGCTTTCCCAGTCCCGCCCTCCGATGACAATAAACAGTTCCTCAACGGTATTCAGATCTGCTGTGCTCGAGACGCTGACCTTAAGTGAGAGGCCTGTCTTTTCCTTATCGACCCTGGAGACAGTTCCAACTGGAAATCCTTTCGGAAGGACCCTTCCCAGCCCGCTGGTCAGAAGTGTGTCGCCGGGTATGACATCTTCCTCACTGCCTATAAAATCAAGATTAAAACGGTTCCCTCTCTCCCAGTTCAGGATCCCTACGATCCGGCTCCTTTTATCGATGCAGCTGACCGAGATCGCCTTGTTATTTATCAGAAGGATCCGGGAGGAAAATGGAAAAACCTGCGTCACCTTTCCTACAAGGCCCATATATCCTACGACAGCCATCCCTGCTTTTACCCCCTCGGCACTGCCCCTGTCGACCGTCACCGAGTGGTGGAACCGGTTTGAACTTTTTGCTATCACCTCGCAGGGCATAAATTTAAAGAAGGAATCTCTTCTGAAACCGAGCATCTCCCGCAGCCTGTTTCTCTCTTCCCCGAACTGGATCAGCCTTTCGTTTTCGTGGGCCAGCGAGACAGCTGCCTCCCTGAGTTTGAGGTTTTCTATCCTCAAGTCTTCGATATCCGTGAAATACTCTTCCATTTTCTGGACAGGAGAAAGATACAGGAGGACAGAACTTATCTCCCTTGCTGCATTTATCTTGCTGTCCTCGCCGAGAGTCAGCATAAAGACAGACAGAGAGACAGCTAGAGCCAGAACGGATTTTTCCAGGTGTTTGTCAAAGAGGAAGGAAATGATCTGCATTTTACAACCGGCTGCTCTTCATGATTATTCGCTCGTACGTGTGAAGGTCCCCGAGGATCTTCCCGGTACCCAACACGACGCATGTGAGCGGATCTTCAACGATATTGATAGGCAGATTCGTCTCCTCTTTCAGAAGGACATCTATTCCTCCAAGAAGCGATCCGCCTCCAGTCATAACGATACCCCTGTCGACTATATCCGCCGCCAGTTCAGGAGGAGTCTGTTCCAGCGCCGTTTTAAGAGCCGCTACGATCTGGCTCATCGGTTCGGCGAGAGCCTCTCTTATCTCGACACTCGATATCCTGAGCGTTTTGGGAATACCCGAGACAAGATCCCTGCCCTTGATCTCCATCTCTTCTTCCTGTCCGAGATTTGTCGCCGAACCTATCATCATCTTGACGTGTTCAGCGGTCTGATCCCCTATCAGGAGGTTGTAAGCTTTCTTGATATGCTGGACGATCACTTCGTCCATCTTGTCTCCGCCGACGCGTATCGAGATATCTGTGACGATGCCGTTAAGCGCTATTACCGCTATCTCGGTCGTGCCGCCGCCGATATCGATGACCATATTACCGGATGGCTTGTCTACGGGCAATCCCACGCCGATCGCCGCTGCGATCGGTTCGGCCACAAGATATACCTCTCTTGCGCCCGCGTTCTGGGCAGAATCGATTACAGCCCTGCGCTCGACCTCAGTGATGCCTGAAGGGACGCTTATTACGATCCTCGGCCTGATGAAGAACTTCTTTTTCTGCGATTTTCTGATGAATTCCCTCAGAAGCACCTCTGTGATCTCGAAATCGGCGATCACGCCGTCTTTCATCGGCCTTATAGCTACAATATGGTCAGGAGTCTTGCCGAGCATGGCTTTCGCTTCAATACCCACGGCATAGATCTTTCTGGTCTTCTGATCGACCGCTACCACCGAAGGTTCATTCAATACGATCCCGCTCCCTTTAAGATAGACGAGCGTATTGGCGGTACCCAGGTCGATAGCGATATCATTTGAAAAATATGTGGCAATGCGACTTAACAAAGTCAACCCTTCCTTTCAAATATCGAACAGCCCCCGCTCCCTTAAGCTCACAAAGCTGTCGTTACCTACTATTATGTGATCCACAAGATCGATCCCCATAAGATCACCGCACCGGTTGAAGCGTTCAGTCAGTTCCTTATCCTCACGACTCGGCTCGGGGTTGCCGGTCGGATGGTTATGCACTATTATTATTCCTGCGGCGCTTGCCATAACAGCCGCCTTGAATATCTCTCTCGGATGGACAAGCGCGGCATTGAGAGAACCTATCGCGGCAGTGACTATCTTAAGGATCCCGTTTCTCGTATCGAGCAGAAGCACCTTGAAATGCTCCCGGTCGAGACCCTTCATCTCGGGTATCATCAACCAGGCGACATCTTCCGGAGAACGGACCCTTTTCAGCTCCTTTTCCCGGCAGGATATCATACTGCGCCTGCCGATTTCGAACGACGCCTTTATCCTCAGCGCGCCGGCCCTTCCGATCCCTCTGAAATCCATCAGGTCTTCCAGCCCCGCGCTCCCCACCTCTTCGAGGCTGCCATACCTCTCGACCAGTTCATGTGCGAGCGAGGCACTTGAACAAAAACCGATCCGGCCCAGGACAAGAGCCAGCAGCTCCGAATCACCCATACGGTCAAAGCCCCGGAAATACCCTTTTGATCTGAGAGTCTCCAGGGAAGATCCCGATTTACTGCTCACATCCACCACCCCGCATCCTCGATGAAAGCTACCAGAAGCCGTTTTTTTATACAAGATATTTAATACCGTTTTCATACCTGACAGGATAATTTGCCGGAAGGTCCGGAAATCACCCCCATACCTGTCAGTCTCGCGATCTCTGAGCGGGCAAAGTCGGCCCAGTTATCATCCGGATAATCTTCAACAAGCCGCGTATAGCAGGAATACGCTTCTGAATATCTGCTGAACCTTCTTTCGTGTATTCCGGCCATCCTGAGAAGAATAAAGGGAATATCGACAGCCAACGGATATCTCGTTTTAAAATTATCATACGCAGTCATTGCGGTATTGTACTTCAGCGACCTTTCCAGGCCGAACGCAAGATCAAGATGAGCCTGTTTCTGAAGAGCAAACCCCGGAATCGACCGCATCGCTTCGACAAAGACGGCTTCGGCGGCTCCTCTGTCGGATGATCGAAGATGACCCGTTATCGCTTCCTTATAGTAGTATTGTGCCTGCCCTTTCTCCATCGTACAAAGGAACGCCCTTGCCGCCTCTGTATGTACGCCCGCGTCATCCTGTCTTTGGTCGAGATAGTTGATATATTCTCCCTGCGCGGCGAACCATTCCGATTTTTCAAAGTGTCTTCTTGCCTTTGACAGCATCGATTCGAAACGGGCGCTTTTTCTCGCCCCGAAAGCCGCGGCAAGGATATATCCGCAGACAAAACCCCCGATATGGACGCTGTAGGCTACCTGCATACCTTCTATTCCGAACTGCATGACAGACTGGACACTCTGAAAGAGGATCCAGAATGCTATCGCCATCCACCCCGGAACAAAACTTCTTCCCGCTTTGTTCACCCCCTGCAGAGGCATGAATATCCAGTAGGCGACCCGGATCCTGCTGAAATAGAACCTTGCGATAAATGCCCCCAGCAGCCCCGAAGTCGCTCCCGAAGCCCCGACTATTCCATATCCGAGGTATTGAGGAGACAAGATCCCGGTAAGTATCGTATGGAACCATACCCCGGCCGCTGCCGAGAGGGAAAAGATCAGAAAGAATCTTCCCGGACCGAACCTGTCCTCCACGACCCTGCCAAAGACAAAAAGGTAAACCATGTTACCGATCAGATGTAAATACCCCGCGTGCATGAAGATATGCGTAAAAGCTGTGGCAAGAGAGGGATGAGCCGGGTAAAAGACAAGAGCGGTAAGCCTCCAGGAGTACTGGAACGGCAGATACCTGTACGCAAGAAAGGTAACTGCAGAGATCAGAACGAGAAATATAGTTATTACAGGTCTCCTGCGGGTAGATATATCCAGCCCGACAGGAAAATAATAGAAAAAATACACCTATCCACCTTTGCTCAGGACAACCTTACAAACCTTGCAATTAGCAGACCATAAAGAGGTTCTAACCGAATAAAGAAGAAAAATAAGAAGGAATTCGGAAGAGGCTCCTGAATGCAAAAAAACAAAAAACGGGAGGCCCATGGGGGCCTCCCGCAGAACAAACCGGCTTTCTATCGATTCCTAGAAATGATAGACAGCGCTGATCATACCGACAGGTGTCGTCTCGTTATCATAGTTGTTCTGATAACCGGTCAGCCAGTAGCCCATGCTGAAAGGAACATCCTTGTTCAGCACGCAGTCGATGTCGAAATCGCCGAAGTGGAAACCTAGACCAAGGTTCCAGGTGAACGGATCAAAGTCCGAATCGTAATTTTCCCAGTATTCCTCTGAATCGTCCGCGTCACTCCAGCTGTAGCCGTATTTTGCCAGCGACTTCGAACAGCCTGTCCTGAATGTCAGCCAGTCTGTGAGATCGCTTTCGAGGGCCAGGATGAACTTGGGCATAGTCTTGACTGTGGTCTCCCACTCATCCTCATAATCATCGGTATATCCCGAAGGCTCACCTTTCCAGTAGGCAAAAGGCTCAATGGCAAAGAGGATCATGTTGTCCTCATTGACCTTCATATTGGCGCCGATACCGAACTTGAAAGCCGTCGTCTTGAATCCATAACCTTCATCGGAATAGAACTCATCGACAGGGCTGTAGGCAAAATCCTGCGTCGAGAAGTCGAAGTAAGGTACGAATGTAATATCCTCTCTCCAGTTATAGAACATACGGGCTCTGAAAGCCATCGCTTTGCCTGGATCGGCTTCTTCATCAGCATCAATATCGGTATAGGTATAGAGATATGACGCCTTCGTGTAATCAAAAGCAGCGTCCAAAACCATATCCTCACCGATGTCCATGCGGAAACCGAGACCTAACGTCGTATACGCCTCTTTCCATTCCTGCTCATACGGATCGCCGTAATCAGACTCATACTTATCAGCTTCGCATGCGCGGCTGAAGAAGAGGCCGAACGACATACCTTCCATCTGATAGCCGTACATCAGCATATATCTGTTGTAAAGGCTCCAGTCGAAGATATCTCGACTATCCCACCAGCCCCAGATCTCACTCGCCATCCAGGAATCCTGATTCGGTCCCGGAGTATTCTCCATCAGGCCGATCGCCAGGGTTCCCCATGCTCCATCTTCGCCGAGGGCATATGTAAGGCCGAAGGCCGCCTCTACATCGTCGCCGTCATCATATTCCCAGTCATTCCACAACCCGACAATCAACAGGTTGGAATACGAGGGGAGAGTGGCATACCAACTATAGACATTGGCATCATCACAGATATAAGGAGCGACATCTCTTCCAAGAGCCGTCAGCCTTGCTTCTGTGGCAAATGCCGCACCTGACATAACCACCAGGACTACCGCAACCGTCACAATAAATAACTTCTTCATCTTTACCTCCTGTAAGATCTTCCCTTTCCGGGAAGAAGTATCAGGAACCCTTTCTATATTACCACGCGTCTGCGTGGATATGTTCCCATTCTTGACCTTGATTTTCGCTTAAAAGCTCCCTACTGTATCCTGACTCGCCCCCCTTCCTGACGATAAGGTAAAAACCTGGAATCTGCGGCTTTCCCGCAGCCCCGTTTGAAACCAATATCAGCAGTACTCTCGCAAGCCCTGCCTTGTAATACCCGGGAAATCCTCCTTTCAGAACACCCGGATACTCATATTTGAATTTCGGGCGCAAGATTAGAACAGAGCTAATATCCTGTCAACAACTTTTTTATGAAAAACTAACTTTTTTTAAATACCAGATCGGCCTTCCCGGGGCGGGAGAGAAGCTCCGCCGGGCGGTAAAAAAGGATCACGGGATGATCGAGCGGCCGAAAACAAGCTTTTTCGCAAGCTTTTCCTCGTATAACGGATCCTTTTCGATATAGCTGTTTATCCTCACATCCCCGTAAGAATGGATGAATCTGCCGCCGCCAAGAGCGATCCCGACATGGGTTATCTTGTCACCGTCAGCAAAGAAAAGAAGGTCAGCCGGCCGCGCGGTATCGATCTTCCCAAGAGTTATCGTCTCTCCCGCAGAAGCCTGCTGGTCGGCATCCCTCGGAAGATCTATCCCCTCCATCATAAACACCCTTTTCACAAGTCCCGAGCAATCAAACCCTTTCGCCGAGGTCCCTCCCCATATATATGGTATCCCTATGAATTTCTCCGCCCGCTCGACGATATCCGCTCTGGACGTCTTCTCTTTTTTTACCGCCCCCAGAGAATCTGAGGGAAAGTACCCGGCCTTGCCTCCCGGCACGCGGATATATGAATATCTCCCCTCCGACGGCTCCGTCTCGACGATCGTACCTGAGACAAGGTCCGTCACCGGGATACTGTCCGGTTCGGTTGTGGAGAGCAGATATCCCACATTGACCTCGACTCTGGCGTTGGCCCTTTTAAAATGGCCCTCGATATCTGATCTGGGCGCCTCGGCGACTGACCATGACCTTACCCAGCCGTGATAATTATCTTCCATGCGGACGAAAAACCAGTCCCCGACGCTATCGAGCCTGGTCATCGTCTCCCCCATTATCGCCTGTGTTATCAGCTCCGAGGAGTGCTGCGGCTCCCTGCGCAGATCGGCGACGCTTGATACCGCCCAGATAAGGGTGTCACTGCCGTTTCCGGCCAGAACCAGGGTGATCTTCTTATCAGGCCCCGAGCGAAGGACTGCGCGGCCGTCTGAAGATTCAACGCGAACGAACCCCTCTATCGATCCGGCGATATCTTCGACCAGTTCTATCCTGCTGAATACGATATCGAGACTGTCTGAGCCTGATGAATCGATCTTATACCAGCTCGACCTCCAGTCGAAGCCCATCTCTTTCTCCCTTGAAGAGATAAGGCCGAGAAGATATTTGATCGTCTCTTTCACTCTGTCTGGCCTTTCTGAAAAACCCGGAACTGCTATAATCCCTGCTGGAGCCTGCCGCGGATCATCCCTTCCTTCCCGGTCCGGGCGGCGATCCTCTTCGATCCCGGATCGAGAGCATCTCTGATCCCGTCGCCGACAAGGTTAAACGAACAGATCGTCGCTGTCAACACGAGGCCGGGAAAGAGGGTCAGCCAGGGAGCGCTGCGCATGAATACTATTCCGTTTGATATCATCCTTCCCCAGCTAGGCAGGGGAGGCTGGACCCCGAGCCCAAGAAAACTGAGGCTCGCTTCGGCCATCACAATCATTCCGAGCCCCAGGGTGTAAACGACGATTACAGGCGAAACGCACTGCGGGAGGATATACTTTCCGGCAAGTTTCAGATGGCCGGCACCCGCCGCTCTTGCCGCTTCGACATATTCATACTCTTTTACGCTTATCACCCTCGACCTGACGAGCCTTGCCATCGACGCCCACCCGATAGCTCCAAGAACGGTGAAGAGCGATATCATCCCGGGAGAGACGACAGCCATCACAGCGATCAGAAGGAGCAGGGCCGGAAAGGCGAAAGTTATATCGGCAAGGCGCATTATGATCGAATCGGTCCGTCCTCCAAAATAACCAGCGACCGTCCCGAAAAAAAGGCCGAGCAGGAGGGAGATCGTCCTCGCGAGAAAACCTACTCCAAGAGAGATCCTCGCTCCGTATATCACCCTTGCCAAAAGATCCCTTCCGAAAGGATCGGTTCCGAATGGGTGGACCGCCGAAGGGGAGCGGAGCGCATTATCGAGATCAATCTCATCTGCACCGTCAGGAAATATCAGCCCCGCGAACGCTGCCGCAAGGACGATAAGGATCAGGAAGACAAGTCCCCCCGCAGCCATCCTGTTCCTGGAGAAATCTCTGATGAATCTGCGCCACCCGTCCACTAATCTTTCTCCTTCAGTCTGACCCTGGGATCAATAAACCCGTAACTTATATCTACCACAAGGTTTACAAGAACAAAAATCACAGCCATGAACAATACGGAACCCTGAATTACTGGAAAATCCCTTTTCAGGACCGCCTGTACGACATATCTGCCGAGACCCGGCCAGCCGAAGATAGATTCGGTCAGGACAGCTCCGCTGAGATAACTGCCAAAATCGGTCCCTACGATCGTCACCACCGGAATAAGGGCGTTCCGAAATAGATGTTTGCCCACAATTGCCGATTCTCCAAGCCCTTTCGCTCTGGCAGTCCTGACAAAATCCTCGTTCCCCGCCTCGAGGAATCCCGACCTCGTGACCCGCGCGATAGTAGCCATCGAAGCAAATGAGAGAGTCACCGCAGGGAGTATCAGATACCTGACCGACCCTCCCCCGTAGCCTGACGGGGGTAAAAGGGAAAGCTTGATCGAAAATATATATATCAGGATCAGGCCGAGCCAGAAGACCGGTATCGAGACACCGACAAGAGAGAGGCCCATAAGCGGCCTGCCCAGCCAGGGGAATCTTCCCCATGCTCCAAGAATTCCAGCCAGCACGCCCCCCGTCACGGCAAGCAGCATGGCGCTCAGGGCGAGAATGACCGTTTTGGGAAACCGTTCCCTTATGCTGTCCGAGACAGCCCTGCCTGTCGTAAACGATCTTCCGAGATCGAATCTCGCGAGCCTTCCGAGATATTTGAAATACTGGACGATAACCGGCTGGTCAAGCCCCAGTTCCTTCCTGATATTGTCGAGTGTCTGCTGATCATAGCGCTCTCCCGCGAGGGCAAGGGCAGGGTCGCCCGGGATCACGTACATCAGAAAGAATGTCACTGTCACGACTCCAAAGAGGGTGGGAAAGAGCAGAAGTATTCTTTTGAGCGTATATCCAGCCAAAACAGACCTTTTACCTGAACCTTGTATCGATAAACTGGCGGCTGTTGAATATCAGGGGGATCCTGTAACCGTCCAGCCTGTAAGAGACGACTTCATACCGCACAGGGAACCAGAGGAATATCCACGGAGCATCTTCATATATCATTCTTTCCGCTTCAGAGTAGATCTCCTTCCTGAGCCGGTCATCACCCGATAACGCCGCCGCTTCCAGCAGGGAATCGACCCCGGGAGAAGAGTACCCGGACCTGTTTCCCCCGCCGCCCCTGTTCGATGAATGAAAAAGAGGGGTCAGAAAATTCTCCGGATCGGGATAATCGGCAAACCAGTCCAGATAGAAGGCGTCAGGAGTCCCCTTATCGACCGCTTCTTTCAGCGCTCCCCATTCACGTGTTATGATCCTTACGGAGATCCCCACCTTCGAGAGATAACCCTGGACTGATTCAAGGATCCTGCCGCTTTCAGGATTTTCCCTCTGCCATATCTCCATTGTGAAACCATCAGCAAGGCCTGCGTCGGCCAAAAGCTCCCTTGCCTTTTCGGGATCATATCGATACAGGTCCTCACCCTTCGCCCCCTGGCTCAATCCGGGCGGCACCGGCCCGCAGGACCTTTGCCCTGCGCCGAAAAGGACCTTTGCGATGATCATATCTACATCGATAGCCATATTCAGGGCTTTGCGCACCCTGATATCGCTGAAGGGATATTTATCATTGTTCAGCCCGATATATACTACACTGAGTTCCTCTTTCTCGAGAAGAGTCACTCCGGCAGACCTCCAGATATCGAGTTCCGCCCTCGGAACTTCCAGAATATCAAGATTCCCCGTTTCGAATTCGGCGATCCTCGTCATCGATTCCGGGATGATACGGATGGAGATCCCCTCGATCTCGGGGTTGCAGTCGGAGGAACTCGTATTTTGAACGAGCAATAGCCCCTCACCCTCATTCCATTCGGAGAGTTTCCAGGGACCTGAGCCGCACGGTCTTCTGCCATAGTCGCCGCCAGCGCTTATCACCTCTTCTTCACAGACGATCCCGGCAGACGGCATCGAAAGGAGGCTTAGAAAATGGGCCGCTGGATACTCCAGCCTTATGACGACGGTAGAGTCGTCGGGAGCATACAGAGAGTTCTTATCAAAACTCCCTCCCCTGTGATACTCTTCCGCTCCGCGCAGCGCCCCCAGGACCCACCATCTCGGCGATGCTGTCTCAGGGTCCAGAAGCCTCCTGAATGAAAATATTATATCCCGCGAATTGAGGAGCCTTCCGTTGGAGAATCTGTTCCGAGAGAGACGGAAGGTATAGAGAAGCCCGTCTTCGGTGATCGACCAGTCCTTTGCAAGCGAAGGAACGATCTTTCCATCTTCATCGAACCGCAGAAGATTGGAATGTATCATCGATGTTATCATCCCCGATGAATAATCAAGCGCCAGGGCCGGATCCAGCGTGGTCGGCTCTGTCTGGAGCGCAAGCCTGATAACAGGGACCTGCGTATTGTCGGAACACGCAGGCGCGAGCATAACCATCAGAAGGAAAGTCAGCAGATTCTTTTTCAACAGACTTCCATTTTCAGTACATTCTTGATTCAACGAGACGATATTCCCCTCCGTGCAGCGAATTTCTGAAAATATAGACCATACCCATCGAGTCATAATACCACAACTGATATTCACTTCCGTAACTGGACATCGCTCCTGACTGGTCCAGCATACGGTCGGGCCTTCCGTATCGAATATATACCCTTCCCATATCTGTCTTCCATCCGGGCCTGTATTTTGAAAATGTCCTCAATGCGTACCTTAGCCTGACAAGATACTCGCTCAGCTCTTCATTCAGCGCCGTCTGCGGCGTAGGATCCCGCTCTTTCCAGAAACGGTTCCATTCGTTCAGCCTCTCTGTTTCGGGAGCCTCTCTCAGGACGTCAAGCTCATCGTCATCAGCTACAAGAGAAAGCAGTTCGATCATTTTGGAAAAATGTCCGCCGAGCAGCCCCCTGTTCAGAAGCACTGTGAAGCTTCCGTTTCTTTCCGTCTTTATGCCAGTACCGCAAATCACACCCGAGATCGAAAAGTCATACACCCCTATATCGAGGTCGTCGACGTTGATATCGGCGCAATAACCCCTGTACTCCCCGGGGCGGGTCTCGACTGATTGTTTATTATAAAACAGGACCCTGCCTCCCGGATCGGAGACCCTTATTGAAAGGCTGCACTGACTATGCGAATCCTGGCCTGACGGGGGTAAAAGACCGAAAAAGACCCTTATCCATGAATCGAACCCCATAAATACCGCGCCCGGGATATGATCGAATCCATCGTCGAGAGAATCGCATGGAGATATACGCAATTCTCCTTTTGGGGGCGGGCCGGCAATATCGGCCCTGCCGGGCTGAAGAAAAAGAGGCATCTCTATCATTATCGCGTCGGAGTCCGTTGCGACTATCCTGACATCTATCTCCCTCTTGAGTTTCCTCGAACTGCCGAGCATCTCAATGATCATCTCGACCCTGAAGTCGCCCGCGCCGATCGGAAAATCTTTTTTAATGACAGATTTGAGGCTTATAGACTTTGTGTCATTATACGAGGCGGCAGAAGCCGATTCCTCCCAGACCTCTCCTCTTACCCTGTCATTCTTCTTTTCTTTTATATTCAGATAGACCCTGTAGGCGGCTTCATACCCGCCGGGCTTTTTAAAAAAGATCAGCTGACGGTAATCGACAGTAGCGTTGATCCTCAGATACGTTCCTCTTTCCCTGTCTATCCTCTGGCTGATAGACAGTTCGAAAGGAGCATCGGGAGAGTTCATTCTCATCTGGCTTAAGACCACGGAAGGCGCGGAAAGAAGCAATATCGCGAGAATCACTGCTGCAGCACAACCGCCCGCCGAGTATCGAGAATCCTGCTTATGAATAGATCTCATCGACAACCTCCCTCTACCGAAGTATAGACTCCCGGGAGGCGGCAGGCAAGAAATATGGGCTAATCGTAGTGAAGAGCTTTTATCGGATCCATCCTGGCTGCACGGTTGGCGGGATAGATCCCGAAGATGATCCCGATAGAAGCTGAAAAGACAAAAGCGATCACTATCCAGATCAGCGGTACGGAATATGGAAACTTGATAAGGTTGGAGACTCCCTTTGCCGTCACCAGTCCAAGTAAAATACCTATCAGCCCCCCAGCTCCGGTAAGGGTAGAAGCTTCGATCAGGAACTGCTGAAGGATATCCCTTCTTCTTGCCCCCATAGCCATCCTTATCCCAACTTCCCTTGTCCTCTCTGTTACCGATATGAGCATGATATTCATCACGCCTATTCCTCCCACCATAAGGCCGATAGACGATATCACGACAAGTATCAGGCCGATACTGCCAGTAATATTGTTCAGCATCTCCTTGAAAGTCTCTGATGTCGTTATATGGAAATCGTCCTTATCGCCGGGAGCGACCTTTCTCCTGATCCTCAGCAGCGCGGCCACTTCCTCCTCACCCTCATCAAGCGTATATTCTTCCTTTATAGTGACACCGAGCTGATAATCGTCGAACCTGCCGAAAAGATCCTTTTCGAAGGTAGTAAACGGGACAACGGCGAAATTATCCCCTATGCTCCCCATGATATGCTCTCTCGATTTCATCGCGCCGACGACGGTATATTCATGATTTCCCATCTTTATCCGCTTGCCGACTGGATCGCGGTTCGGGAAAAGATCTTTTGCAGGCCCATAGCCCAGGACGACTACCCTTCTGCTTCTTTCAAGCTCGAACCCGGTAAAGAATCTTCCCTCCCCGACCTGGATACTGTACATACTTCCGAAATTCTCCGAAGATCCTATGATCTGGATCAGATTCGTCCTCTCCCCCTCATAACGAAGCACCCACATCCTTCCTCCCGGATCTATCTGAAGGTCCACCTTGTCGACTGTTGCGCAATCTTCCCCGAGCGCCGCCATATCCTCGGCAGTAAGCTGTTTTCTGCGGTACATATCCTGTCTTTCCTGGGAATCACCGAAAGGGTCCATCCTTGATACGAAAAGATACGGCCTGTTTGCCGACACAATATCCTCTCGTATCCTCTCCCCCAGCCCCGACATCACCGTGACCATCGCCAGAACGGTCGTTACTCCTATCGCTACGCCTACGATCAGAAGGCTTGAGCGCATCTTGTGATTGCTTATGACGCCGATCGCCTGTTTAAAATTCTCGACCCAGACCTGTTTGTGGCTGGCAGCGATCTTCGAGCTGTATGAGATTTTCTCAGGCATGATGATCTCTTTCTTTATCCAGTCCTACTCATGATGCAGCGCTACTACAGGATCAAGGTTTGCCGCCTTGCTTGCGGGATACGTCCCGAATATCAGGCCGATCAAGAAGGTCACTACAAGCCCCGCGATTATCGACCACGGCTCGATAATATACGGAAGCGGGGATATGAGCGATATTACCGCGGCTATGGTGAAACCGATCAATATTCCGAAGATCCCCCCGACAAGGGACAGGGTTATCGACTCGACTATGAATTGCCAGATGATATTGGATTTTCTCGCTCCGAGCGCTTTCCTCAGGCCTATCTCTCTTGTACGCTCGGTCACCGAGACAAGCATGACGTTCATAAGGACTACCCCTCCTATGACAAGGGCTATAGACACGATGAATATCAGAGCCTTGAATATCGATGAGGATATTTTCTCCCAGAGGGAAATAAGATTCTGCGATGTGATGACGCTGAAGTCGTTATCTTCGAGAGGTCTGAGCCTGTGCCTTATGCGCATCGCCATCGTCGCTTCATCGACAGCCTGTCTGAGGAGGTCAATATCGGAAGCTTTTATCTTGATCCCTATCGACGTCCTCGATCCGAACTGCTTTAGAAAAGTCCTGATCGGAATATAGACAAACCTGTTTCTCGATTCTCCAAACATCGTGCCCCTGTCCTTCATCACCCCTATCACCCTGAAGTGCTTATTGCCGATCTTGACCTTTTTCCCGATTGGATTCCGACCTCCGAAGAGATGCTGGTTGATATCCCAGCCGAGGACCGCTACAGCGGCGCTTGTCTCATCTTCGACATATGAGATGTGTCGTCCTGAATGAAGCTCCACCTTCTCTATAACGGAATATTCGACACTGCGGCCTCTTATCTCGACGTTATCGATCTTCTTCTCGCGGGCGAGGACGATATCCCTCTCGTCGGCAGCAGCCCCTATATACGACGCCGAGGGGATATTCTCCTTTAAATAATCGACGTCGCTGAGCCTTATTACCTTGTTTCTTGAAAGAGCCTCAAGAAAAGCGTCGAGATCGGTTATCGCCTCAAAAAAATTGATCCTCTCGATAGAAAAGATATTGCTGCCTTCACCGGCCACCTCTTCCTTTACGTAGTTATCGGCGCCCCCTATCAGCGAAACCACCGCTATTACAGACATGGTGCCGACAATATTGCCGAGAAGGGTGAGAAAAGTACGCAGCTTGTTCTCACGAAGAGCGTTGATTGCGATTCGGATTCCCTGAAATATAAGCATCGTTTTTTATGATCCGTCGAATATTCCCCGGCCCCTGTACTGATATATTATCTTCTATTTCTTTTCGCTTTTCTTGGTGACCTTGACTCTCTGGCCGTCCTTAAGGTCTCTTACCGCCTTGAAATTACCGCTTACGACATCTTCATCGCCTTTAAGGCCTGAGATGACCTCGAAATATTTCTGATCTGCTATTCCGACTTTTACCGGAGTGAATATCCCTTTTCCGCCATCAACGACAAAAACGCCCTCGATCTCTTTTTCAGATTCCTCCGTTTTCGTAGAATCGGATTTTTCAAAACCTTTCAGGTCCTTGGCCCTCCTGACGGTAAGGCTCTGGATCGGAATGGAGATAGCTCCTGCCCTCTCTGCCACCGTTATCTCGGCATCGGCGGAAAGACCCGGCCTGACGATCTTGATCGTATCAGTGACTGTAATCACTACCTCGAAATCGACGCCCTGCTGTCCGGAGGAAAGTATCGGGCTGTTGCCTATCTCGGTGACTTCCCCCACATAGGAAGTGTCGGGAAACGCGTCGAGCGTGACTTTTGCCTTATCTCCAAGTTTTATATTTACAACCTCCGTCTCGTCGACCTCGACCTCCGCCTCGATAGTAGAAAGATCGGCAATAGTCATCAACACAGTCCCGGGGTTGTTCAGAGTCCCCATGATAGCGATCTCTCCCACCTCGACATTCAATCTCGTAACAACGCCATCCATCCCCGCGGTGATCGTCACTTCCTCGAGATTATGCCTGGCACTCTGTAATAAGGCTCTCTGCTGAACGACCCTGTGCCTTGCAGATTCCAGGGAAGAGACTGCAACGTCATAATTCGTCTTCGCCGCCTCCACTTCCTGGTCGGTCAGATATCCCTGTTTAAAAAGTCTTGTGACCCTGTCGTAGTCGCTTTTCGCTTTATTGGACTGCGTAAGGGCGCTCTTCTCTTCTTCATAGAGAGACTCCAGCGAAGCATTCAGCTGGGCGACAGTCGATTCTAGCTGGATCGGGTCTATCTGGATCAGGAACTGCCCCTTTTTGACTACATCACCCTCCTTGACAGCTACTTCAGTGACCTTACCTATAGTACTGGCGCTGATATCGACCTGTCTTTTCGGACGAATATTCCCCGAAGCTGAAATGATCATCGAAAGGTCTCTTTTTTCCACTTTTTCGGCTCGGACAGAGACTGCCTTACCTTTTTTTGCCTTCATATTGATTATGATAAAAAACGCGATCACTACGACCGCGCCCAGGATAATCCAGTATTTCTTTTTCATCAAATCCCCCTGACTCAAATCTGCTTGGATCCGAAAATTCAATTATTGACGACTTGTTTGTCTGATGATATCAGACCATCGAGCAGTCTGACAATACGTTTGGAGTGCTCGGCGATATATTCTTCGTGGGTCACCATTATGATCGTATTACCGCCGGAATGGATTTCTTTGAATATATCCATTATCTCATTGCCTGTGCTGCTGTCAAGATTGCCGGTAGGTTCATCGGCAAGGATGATAGAAGGGTTATTGACAAGTGCCCTCGCGATAGCGACCCTTTGCCGCTGCCCTCCTGAAAGTTCGCTCGGCCTGTGGCTGGCCCTGTCAGCAAGTCCGACAGAATCCAGGGCCTTCCCCGCTCTTTCGCGCCTTTCGTCGGAAGGAACCCCGCCGTAGATAAGCGGCAGTTCCACATTCTGCAAAGCTGAAGCTCTGGGAAGAAGATTGAATGTCTGAAAAACAAATCCTATCTCTTTATTCCGGATAAAAGCAAGCTCATCGTCCCTGAGGCCGCTGACTTCCTCTCCATTAAGAGAATACGATCCGGAAGTCGGCGTATCGAGACAGCCAAGGATATTCATCAAAGTCGATTTGCCGGAACCTGAAGGCCCCATTATCGAAAGATACTCGTTGTTCTGAACCTGCAGATCGACGCCTGCCACGGCCCTGATCTCCTGAACACCTACCTGATAGATTTTTGTGATTCCCTTTACACTGATCAACATCCTGATTCTCTCCTGTCTTGTACTCTTTGAAAGATCCCCCTTAATTCCCTGCCCTTCGCCCCGTCGCTCTGGCAAGATCTGCCACTGCCACAAGATAATCACATTTTGCCTCTATCACGTCTGCTTTCGCCTGCGTCAGGGCGACCTGGGCGTCTATTGTCTCAAGCATAGTCCCCGCCCCGACCCTGTATCTCTCTTCAGCAAGCCTCACATCCTCGTTAGCCTGTTCGACTGTCTCCGCAGCTACTGCCATCCTCTCGGTCGCCTCCCGGATCCCGAACATAAGCGACTTGATCTCTTTCACGGCGATAAGCCTGTATTTTTCAAGGTTGTATTCCGCTATCCTGTAATCCGCCTTTGCCGACGTGATATTCGTGCTTGTAAGGAACCGGTCGAATATATTCAGGCTTATATACCCTGTAATATTCCACTGGTACTCTTCCTTGAAGAAATTGAGATTATCAGCCCACTGCCTGTCGTTCCAGTAATATCCGAAACTCGCTCCAAGGACGGGGAACCATCCGCTTCTTGCGTTCGTAATGCCGGATTTAGCAGCTTTTTTGGAATATTCCAGGCTCTTCAGGTCGGCCCTGTGGTCGATCGCAAAATCGATCTCGGTCTCCGGATCAGGTTCTGTTATGTCGATGACAAGGGATGTATCGACATCTATGACTCTTCCTGGATCTATATTCAACAGTGCTGTCAGATCTTCCCTCGCCAGTTCGATCTGGTTTCTGGTGCTTATCATCGTAAGACGGGTATTCGAATGGCGGACCTTCGCCTTCAACACGTCTGCTCTTGTAGCCGAACCGACTTCGAGAAGAGCTTCCGATCTTGACAGGTTCCTGGCGGCCTGTTCCATCGATTCCTCCTGGACGATATAAAGCATCTTGCTTCTCACGAGATAGTAATATGATCTTATGACATCCGCGGTGAGCATATCCTTGCTGTACTGAAGCTGTTCTTTTGCCGCCTCCCTGCTGTGCCTTGCAGAATTGATCCTGCTGATATTTCCTCCTCCGTCAAAGAGAACGAGATCTGAAGTCAATCTGAAACCATAGTTGTTATAGTCAAATCCACTGGTTTGAACGGGACGTCCCTGAGAATCGAACTGCACCGAGGAGGGACCATAGTAGACATGCCCCGATGAGACCGCCGCCGACAAGTTTGGAAGGAGGTTTCCATAGCTGTATTTGACGGAACTGTCGTTCTTTTTCACGCTCTCTTTTGCTACATGAATATCCGGATTGTTTACCAAAGCTATCTCTATACATTCATTTAGAGAAAGCACTTCATTCGAAGCCGCCTGGCATGAAGGGACGATCGATCCAAATACTCCCGGAAAGGCAGTAGCGCAAAACGCCACCGCTGAAAATATACAGATAAACTTCATTTTGATACCTTTCTTCCGAACAGGAAAATCATTCTTATCCAAAGATAACTACATATTGTTACGATAGAATCATCACCTAAGTTTCATATAACCTGCATTCTATATCAACTTGGTTTTCCAGTATATGAAAAAAGCCCGGCAGGGCCGGGCTCTATTATTACCTGATCTTCAGTCCGATCCTATTTACCGTGCAGTTTGAATCTGATCGGAACCGCCATCGAAGCTCTCACAGGCACCGTTCTCTGTTTTGCCGGTTTGAAGATAAACTTCTTTGCCGCTTCCAGCGCCGACCTTTCCATCGCGGGCGTAACATCCGACTGAAGCACACTGGCGCTGATCACCTTCCCGTCGACACCGACGACCACCCTGATAAGGACCGTACCCTCAATGCCAGCAGACTGGGCCAGACTCGGATACTTCGGCGAAACATGTTTGATCAGCTGCGGAGGTTCATCGAAGGCATAAAACTCCTGCCCGGCCTCTGAAGGGGGCGGCGGCGGCGGCGGAAGATTGTCGATCCTGTCAAAACTCGTAGGCGCTATCTCCGTCTCCTCATCTACTTCTTCCCCTTCTGCGGCCTCCATAGGAATCACCGGCTGGTCGATCTCCTGAGGCGGAGGAGGAAGCTCGAAATCATCAGCTGTCTCAATTACGATAAACTCCTGTTCCTTCAGGACATACGGTTTAAATTCGAAGGGAGGAGAAAAATATATCACAACAAAATGAATCACTATAGTAGCATAGAGCGAATTTCTCAGATATCTGGAATACCCACCCTTAAACTGCTGATTTGCGATTGCTACCGAAGACACGCGCTACCCCTTGTACTAATATGATCAATCATCGCCGACTGAAACGAATGTCACGTTTACAGCATTGGCTTCTTTTAACTGTTCTATTATCTCTGAGACGAGATTGTATTTTGTCCTGTGGTCGATATTGAAGGCTACTACGAGGCCTGGATTCTCCTCGAATCTCGATTGTACGACAGAATCTATATAATCTAGCGGCACAAGTTTGTCATTGATGCTTACTCTGTTGTATCGGTCGGCCCATATATGGATCAGCCTCTCCCTCTCAAGCTCGCTGCCGGTCTCGGCTCTGGGAAGAGTAATAGGAAGCCCCTCTTCCATCTTGAATATGGTCGTTACCATAAAAAAGATAAGGAGAAGGAATATGATATCAGCCATCGACCCCGTCGGAATACTGTTTGATACGCCCTGGCTCTTGGATATCTTCAAATCTGTTCTCCTCTATGTGCCCGTTTTCATCGTCCTCAAAGATATGCGCTCGGCCTGTGCCAGACGCAGCTCATCGAGGATATCTATCATCAAACCGTAATCGGCATCGGGATGCGTCTCAATTACGATGACTGCTTTACTGTTCTGAATAAGTTTGTTTTCTACGAATTGTTTGAGGTCCTCCAGCCTTACAGGGCCGGACCCCCTGACAACTATAGAACCGTTCGCGTAAGCCTGAAGAACGACTACATTGTCTTTCTTCAGTTTTACCGATTTCGACTGCTGTCCGGGCAGAGCCATCGGAAGGCCTTTTTCAACAGCGAACATCGTTGTCACCAGAAAAAAGATCAACAGAAGGAAATTGATATCTGACATCGACGCAGTGCTGAACTCTGCTGAGACTTTTGAGCTTTTTTTGATCATTTTTCAGCTCCGAATCGCTACTTTTTAATTTCCAGTTCGATCAGTTCGTTGACCAGCTCGGCCGAGGCTTCTTCCATCTCAAGGACAAAACGGTCGATCTGCGATACAAAGAACGAATGTCCGATACTGGCCGGAATAGCGATAATAAGACCCGTAGCGGTCGTTATCAGCGCTTCCTCGATACCGGAGGCTACCACCTTCGCGCTCACCTGTTCGGCAGAAGCGATAGCAGCAAACGCGCTGATCATTCCGGATACAGTCCCAAGGAACCCGAGAAGAGGCGCTACCTGCGCGACCGTAGCGATCGCAACCAGACCGCGCTCGAGGAACGAAGTCTCGATACTGCCTGCTGTCTCTATTGCCTCCTTGACAGCATCGGGACCTCTTCCCGATCTCAGAAGGCCTGAATGAAGGACCGCAGCGATAGGACCTCTCGTCCTCTCGCATACACCCATCGCGCCGTCTATACCCTCAGACCGGATAGTCGAAAGCACTTCCGACATAAGCGACCTGACGTTTATACGGGCGCGGGAAAGTGTTACGAGCCTTTCGATAATAAAGACCAGCCCGACTATCGAGGCCAGAAGAAGGGCATGCATAAAGTTTCCGCCATCGACATATTTCTCGCCGATGCCGCTGTGCTTAAGGTTGTAAAGGACAATGCCGAGTCTTTTTCTCTCGGCCATATCGGCAACATCCCTCGCGACAGCCATTGAATCATTCTTGGCTGTTCCAAGTGAATCCTGAGCCGACTGTATTGTCAGTTCAAATGTCGGTGTTTCCTCGACAGCCTTCTCGGCAGCTTCCCCAACAGCTTCCTGAGCCAGAAGAACTACGGGTGAGGCAGCTACAAGACAAAGAATGAAACCGATGAAAATAGCCTTTACCGTGTACCTTCTCTCTACCATACGACATGCTCCTTCTACACAAAACGGATTAAAACGATAACGACATCCGGTGAATTACGGATCTCAATTGACTACGGACTATTAATTCCAATCTCTCTTGACGGCAGTAAAATACTTGATGCCAACATCATTGTCAACCAAAAATTCCAGAGTGTATTTCACCACTTTAACCTATTCCATTATTGAACTTGAACCGCGCGATTCATCTTTAAATTCGTCGGAAGTGCCGACGAGGACATAGGAACCTACCCCGGCCTTATCAATAAAGAGAAACCTCAATCCCGAGTTTATCGACATCAGATCATCTCTCTCGAACAGCGGTCTGCCCTTGAAAGAGTAGACCCACAGCTGGTATCCGCCGGTATCCATCCCCCCGCCCCTGAATATTTTCGAACGGCTGTCGGTCAGATCGTAAAAACTCGCAACATCCGTTCCCGGCCCCTTGAATGTATTATGGATAACGACCTTGTACTGGTCATCCAGTTTATCGATCACTTCGTTGACATCTGTCCTGTTAAACGGCACAGATTCTTCGACTATCTCTTCCGGAGGACCGAACCTGATATAGATCTGTCCCCTGTCAGTCAAAGCCCCTTTGCGGTGGTCACTGAAATGCGAATTGGCGTATCCCACCCTCTCGGTGAACATATCGTAGCTTTCATTGACAGCAGTATGCGGGGTCGGATCGAGATTCTTCCAGAATTCGGCAAGTATCGTTTCCTGTTCGCCTATACTGGCGCTTCTGAATTCCTCGTACTCGAAATCATTGAAGATGATCCTCGCCTCTCCAAGAATATCCCTTCTCGGCCTCTGCCAGTTCAGAAGCTCCCATGCGACATTGAAATCCTTCCCGGTCATCCTGTACAGACCCGGGCCTCCGGATACTTCAATATTCACTCTGTATCCGCCAGCTTCCCAGGTATTGACATCAAAACGGCCGAGGATCGAAGACCTCCCGCCGATGACAGGAGAGATAAATTCAAGAGAATCGATCAGCGCACCCCTGCTGTCAAGCACCGTTACAAAGACATCGAGCTCTTTACTTTCAGAACCATCCGGAAGCCTCGCCTGGGTAAAGACAGTAAGCGTATCATTCTTGAGGCCGTAAACACTCATCGGATTGGGAATGAATCTGCCGGTCGTATCCTTTCCCCAGAGAAGAAAAGGATCGCTCAGAACGATCCTGTCCTTTTCAAAAGGCTTGATATCTATTATCTGATCCTCGATAAGTGAATAGTTGTGTTTTTTTCTCAGGGCGCCGAGCAGGGTCTTCTTTTTCCTGTTGAGGTCTTCAAGCCTCACCGTCAAGCTGTATATATCCGGATCGACAGAACAGGAATCGGCTATATAAAGGAAAGATGCCAGATCGGAGGCTGAAGGGGCCGCTCCCCTCGAATCACGTATCATCAAACGTTTTTCATATATTTTATCGCCACCTCGACTGACCGCCAGATAAACAGAGACGACAGCTTCGAAACTGCCGTCTTTCTTTTCGTATCTGATCTCTTTTACGGGAACAGCTATCTGGAAGATCTCAAGGACCTTTTCCCCGCCGAGAGGAAGTGAACCGGCATCAAGATAGAACTCGAAATCACCCTCGCCTATCAGGGGTCCGCCCTGGGCCAAACCTGAAAGCGCGCCCAGAACCACCAAAAAGACCATCACCGGATTAAGATTTCTTCTCATATCAACCCGAGGCGATTTCTACCTCTTCACCACCCCTAATAACTGAAGTTGAGGGTAACCCGGTGGGTCGATCCCAGGTAATCAAGATCCTCCCAGGCATAATCGAGTCCAAGATCCGAAGTCTGGCTTGTATCTATTCTGAATCCTACGCCCCAGGCAAGCTTCTGGGAGTCGTAATTGATATTATATCCGGATCTGAGAAAGAAGAACTGGTTGAAGACATACTCCATTCCGACATTCATCCTCTCCTTGTTATCGGAAGGATGCGAAAACTCTCCGGAAGCGAGGACCGCGTGCATGCCTCTCCTGTATGCGTCCATACTCAGGCCTACTTTGAAGAGAGTCGGCAGCTTTGACGCGCGGTCGTCGAAATCGACCTCGCCGCCAAGGGACTGGATCATCATACCGAGTCTCATCCCATGGATACCGATCCTGTAAAGAAGGCCGAAATCGAACGCCATCGTCTCCACGCTTTTATCGGCAAGCCCCATATGTATAAAATGCCCTGTAAAACCTGCAGAGAACTTATCGGTAAAGTATGTAGCGTATGAGAGGCCGAACGACATGTCGCCCGCGTCGAAGAAACGTTTTGTCCCCTCGGGCATATATATCGTTCTTTCTATCTGGGGGTCCATTGTCAATGCCCTGGCGCTGATCCCGAATGTGCCGGGGAGGTACGGAGTCGTAAAGACCGCTCCCACGAAATAAATATCAATATCAGCAGGCCAGACAGTAGAGTTCAAGGTCACCTGGGTGCGGTTTATCTCGACCATCCCAGCCGGGTTCCAGTATATAGCTGTCGCGTCGTCGGCCACAGCTGTGAATGCGTTCCCCATACCAGCAGCTCTTGCAGAGGGGCCGATCTTAAGAAAAGGAGCGGCGTAAGTCCCCACCTTTTCAAAAGGCTTGGTCGACCCCAAGAGCATCACAGGCACAACCATTAAAATCATGAACCCGATTAAAACCTTACTCGTCATCACCAGACCTCCTGGGAGTAAATACGCTGAAAAATTACCTGATTATAACAAATTTTCCAATAGTCCTGTCAACCCTGCTGCTTTCAACCGCAAACAGATAGACGCCGCTGGTCACATCCTGTCCGTTTCTCGAGACAAGGTCCCAGATAAGCGTCCCTCCGCTGGCACTGCTGTTATGGTAGAGTTCTTCTACCAGATCACCTGAAAGTGTGAATATCCTTACGGTACATTCTCCCTCAGGAAGATTTCTGAATTCTACCTTCACACCGGTAGGATCGTCCATATTCGGTTCGAGCTGCCAGGGAGACATCGTTTCTGCCGTAGCGGGATTGGGAACGACATAGACCTTGTCACCATCGAAGTTTTCTGCTTCCTGACTATCCGAAACAGGCCTCGTATAGACAAAGTTCGATGACGGATCACCATATTTGTCCGGCCTTACAGGTACGCCGCCGGATATCAGATGATCGAAGGCAGTCACACTGTAGAAATAGTGCATACCGTTATGGACGCTTCTGTCGATAAACTTGTAATACTGCAATCCGCCCTCGAATCCGAGATTATACCTTGCAAGCGCCTCAAGTGTGTCGCACTCAAGGCTCGTCAGACCGGGAGGGCACGGCAGCGTATCGTCGAGGGGAAAATACCACACATTCTCCTCGAATAACTGTATGAACGAATCTTTATTAGGGAGGTTGGCAAGCGGCTCATACTGCCACCCGCGCCTGTCATCTCTAACTTCAGATATCGGATATTTGAAATCTATGTCAGGACTGACGCCGTTCACGACATCTCTCTCTTCGAGAAGCTGCCAGAGATCTCTTGAAGGTCCGCTCAGGACAGAGGTGCCAAGAGGCCTTCCCCATCCATCGGCTCTCCATATCCTGAACCCTTCAAAGTCAAGAGCGAGCGTGCTTACGTCAGGAGTCACTTCGCTGAAGTTGTCCCAGAGAAGGACTATATTGTTATCTCCGGGGATGACCCTCATCGAAGGTGGGGGCGGGGCTGACCCGACAAGCCAGTTGATCTGTTTCTCCTTGCCGTTGACCCCCGTCATAAAATCAGTGATCTCGGCATCCCCTTTTGAACAATGTGTATCATTATAAAGATCCAGTTCTTCGAAGCAATCAAGGTTGATCCAGATCACCTGGCCCCTGATAGCGGAAAGGAATTTGATCGGGTCGCCAGTACGCTCGACCGAGCAGGAATCCTCTACAACACTGGCAACGGGACCGGGGACCGGAGTCTCACGGCCTTCTATACCTGTCTGCGGATTCCCGTCGACATTGAACCAGTTTCCCTGATAGGCCAATGTGGCGCTCGCGGCTGCATCGAGCATCCCCTGGAGACCCTCGCCGCATACGAATGCTACCTGAAGGATCATCGAACTGTCTGGAAGAAGTTCGAGGAACGGCCCCGTGGCCATCAACATACGGTAATCCCTCGGTACCTCGCCGGGCTTGTCCTGCGAACCTTTGCTCATCAGTTCATACCGCTGGAAATCATTGCCGGGATCTCCGCCGTTCTCATAAGGCTGGTCGCCGGAGAAGTTCTGGTATGAGGTGATCCCGACCTTCTGGGGGGCAGTATCTCCGAGAGGATCGGTATCATGTCCAAGGAAGACGATACCGAAATAACCGGTACACTCGCCGTCATCACCATCTTTATCAAAAAAGTAGGCGACACTGACCTTCACCGGTACCTCGTTGTCCCCCCTCATCGCGCATTCGACCCTGTCTCCAATATATCCCGTGCAGTCATCTGTCCAGTACTGCTCGCGGTCCCTTTTACCGGCATCACCATCGGCAAAGAAACCGACATAAATATCCTCTATGATATCCGTTCCATAATTCTTTACTTTATATTCCACACCGACAAAATCATAGAACTGTTCCTCTTCCCACTGATAACTTTCCTGGCGGACAAAAAGATGCATAGGAGTATGTTCCGGATTGGAGATCACAGACTGAGGGTGGTCATCGGTAAACCAGCAGGTAAACATCTGCTTTGATATGGCCCCGAAGTCCTCATCGATCTGTCCGTCGCCATCTTCATCGACTCCATCGAGCCAATCCTCGTCGGATACCCCGTCTTTGTCATCGTCATCCGGGCCGGGGAGCCTCGCTCCGCCCTGGATCCCCTCGAATGCCCTGTATATCTTCGCGACAGGATCCTCTGTGCCAGGAGGCCTGAATTCTATTTCATACGCCGCCGTCGACACGATCGGTATGCCTCCCCTTTTCGCGCCTATCCACAGGCCGGCAATGTAGAGGTACTCGACGCTCGAGTTCGCGGGCCACTGAGCTGATGGAAATTCGGCGGTTGGAAATCTGGAGGCAGGATAAGACCCGAAACATCCCCAGTTACAGACATGCATATGCAGATTTCCCACATTATGTATCCCTGTCCCGTCCAGAACCCATATCCGCTCCATCTCTTTCAGCTTATCTGACAATTCTGCAATATCCTCCCTGGCAAATGCAGGAGGACAGAACAGGGAAACCGCAAGTGGGACCATCACCAAGAACAGACTCCCTTTTCGCATCATGTTAAGAACCTCCACTTCGTACGTCCCTCGATCTAAAATTCAAAACCGAATCCGATCCTCCACTGCCTGTGGGAGGCCCAGATCGTAGGATCATTCACAGGTGTAAAATCGTCTATACCGTCCTCATCAAGGTCCTGAAGGTATGCTCCCCCGTACAGCCCGGTCTCAGTAAGGTATGAGCCGCCGTCCATTGTCGCGTTTGCCATATTCGGAAATACTCCGGGAGAGGTCCCTCCGAGCTGGAGAATATCTTCATCAAGAAGGTTCCTTCCCTCAAAGAAGAGAGTCAGTTCCTGCCCGTATATATTGAATTTCTTTCTTCCCTGAAGATTGATCGTGTGGGTCGATTCAAGACGCCTGGAGTTCTCATCCATCGGGTCCTGCCGCCTCGCGTAGCGGTCAAAAGGAGTCCAGGGAAGTCCGCTGCCGTAGCTGTATACGATCGTAGCTCCCCAGTTATTCCTGTCCTGCAGCCTGACAGTCACGTTAAGCGTGTGGCGCTGATCCCAGTTCAGAGGCATCTCCTGAGTAGGAAGATGCGTCAGCCCCTCTGCTGAAATACCGAAGTTCGCGTTCGAAGCCACTCCATCGGCATAAGAGAGAGTATATGAGATATCACCGCCGATATAGTGAGTCAGACGCTTGCTGAGAGCAAGTTCGACTCCGCGCGAACTGGCGTAGGTCCTGTTGATATATCTGAACCCTGTGACTCCGAGATCCTCATCAGTCACGCGGGTCGATGATATTAATCCATAGATATCCTTGTTAAACACGACAAAGTTTCCTGCTACATTCTCCGAGAACTGGTGGGAAATACCAGCCTGATACGATATGGTAAGCTCCTCGTCCAGATCGGGATTGCCCAGAATACCGGCGCCCCCGATAAGCTCCTGGGACTGGAAGAGGAAGGTCCTCGCGGGCCACTGTGTAAACCTTCCATAATGAAAATAGAACTTGTCCTTGTCTGTGATAGGAAAGGCGAACCCGAGACGCGGACTCAGCTGAAATTTGTGCTCTTCTACATTGGGATCGATCTCGGAACTCGTGATCTCGATAGTATTGTTGTTTCCCGGAGAGAAATAATCGACCCTGACTCCGCCGTTGACGACCATTCCCTCATACTCCCACTTGTCCTGGACAAAGAACGAGGCCTCGGGATTGTAGTTGTGGAATATGTTGTCGCTCGTCCCCTGAGTGAATGTGACTCCGTCCTCATCCCTTCTGAGATTGCCTGGAAAGTTTATAGTCTCATTATTCAGGTCGTTGTAAACGAACTGCAGCCCAGTCTTGAACATATGATTTTTCCACTGCTGCGACGTTATGTCGGTCTTCAGGATATAAGTGATGCTTGTCCTGTCGCCGTAAAAAGGCATGTCGTAACTGGTTAGATAATAAGGATATTCCGGGTCTGTGTAATAGGTGATATTGCTTACCCCGGTAAACTGGTATGATCCGCTCGGGAGGATCACAGGCAGCCCGGCTGTGTTGTAATCCTCCGGATTCTTGCCGTTTACCGCCGTAAGAGATTTAAATTCGATCCTGCTAAGGTTGATCGTATAGAGTACGTCTTCAGAGATATTATGGTTCAAAGCGAATTTCAGCTGAAGGTTATCAGACTCATTGGTAGTGATATTATTGGCCGAATTGAAATAGACATAGCTCGAGTCATCCCTGAAATGGCTGAACTCGCTGTCGGGGTTCTGGAAACCTTCAAAGAGAAGTTTCGATTCATAACTCTCGACGACGCCCGCTTCATTGATTATAGCCTCATCCCAGATGATCTCGACTTCCTGCTGGTAGATATTAGTCGCGAGACGGGCATAGAACTGGTCATAGCGTATGACAAAGGCTCCAGCTTCGGGATTATCCGGGTCCCTGACCTTCGAAAAGACGACGATCGGATATATTACCTTGCGCCGGGCTTCAAGAGATGAAGGATAATACGAGACTCGCGGAAGTTCCTTGTCGATCCAGTCACCGTGATAGAAACTGACGTACTGTCCGAAAGCCCTCGAATCTTCCGCGAATGAATCACGGCTCAATCTCAGTGTCATGAAACGGTATATCTTCTGCACGTACCCTTCAAGGTTCCAGTTATGCGCGTAATTCCTGTTGACGGCATGGCCGTAGATCGCCTCACCCAGTACCTTTAACCCCGGTTTGATCGAGTAGGCTAGTTTCCCCTGAAAATTATAGTTATGGCTCGCGCGGTCGGAGAATTTAAAGAAATCATTCAGAAAGGTGTGTTCCTCTCTCTCGTTGATCATCCAGTTTTCCCCGTCTGTAAAGGAGACCTCTCCGGAGAGATAGAAGGTGAGCCCGTTAAGCATCGGCATCGGCCCGCCGAAACCTACGCTCAGCCTGTCATAGTTTGTATATGTCTTATCTTTACGGCCGAAATCATCAGTCATGTACCTGATCTGCCCCTCGTATGTCTTGCCGCCTTCCCTCGTACTGAGCTTTACGATCGCAGACTGGGCGTTTCCATATTCGGCATCCATACCGCCGGTGATCACCTCGCTGTCGGCTGTTCCGAGAAGCCCTACCGATATCATCCCTCCACCGAGCGGATCATCTACAGGCACACCATCTATCTGGAACTGCACCTCACCCGAACGGCCGCCTCTTACATGCAGGTCATCTCCGGTCTTGACTATTCCGCCTTTAAGAGCCAGGGCCTCTACGACATCATCGACCGGGAGATCCTTGAGTTCGTCACTCGTGACTGTGTGTTTTACATCGCTGTCTTTTACCTGGACGAGTTTCTGCTCGGCTTCCACGAGGATCTCCTGAGTCTCGCCTACGATCTGTTCTGTCAGCTGGAATTCGACCCTGGATGTCTGGCTGGGATCCACCCTCACGCCGGCCTTTTCCTCGATCTTGTATCCCATCATCATCACTTTGACGGTATAAGTGCCCGGGGGGACACCGGCTATAAGGAAGGTTCCGTCAGTCAACGTCATTCCGCCCATAGTCGTCCCTACAAGAATTACATTGGCATACGGAAGAGGAATACCCGTCTCCGCGACGATGACCTTTCCCGAGATTTTTCCCGACTGTGCATAAGCATCTGAACTACACACCGCAAGGACAAAAACCGGCAGCAGTACCATCAATATAAAACTTATACCTGAACGGCCTTTCATCTCACCACTCCTTGCCAGATCCACATATGTCATACACAATAAACCGCATTCCGGTCTCCACCGAAAGCTCACCAGCACAGTATTTTTTACTTTTCGTATCGCAGAACTCTTCGTTACTCCTCGCCGTTAATATAATTACCCGCTCTTTTCCTGTCAAACAAATTGCCCGGAAGCCGGCAAAAAATGCTAAAGGCACGTTACCAACGGATCTTGAATAAGGATAATAAACCGGGTGGGGTCTCCAGAGAGCCTCGGGCCAACTCTACTGTAATATACTCCCGGTTCTCTTTACTGTCAAGGGCGGACCATCCCTCAAAGGGAAAGACCCGAAAGGAAGTTCAAGCGAACGCGTTATCAGACTTCGGCCTCTCTTGCCTGGACCATATCCTTGATCTTCATCAGCCTTGTCTGCGTACCTCTCTCCGCCTCGCTCAACTTACTCTCTATATTTTTTATCGTCCCGGAGAGGTCCGGTATCAACACATATTCCAGCGCGTTGACGCGGCGCCTTGTCTTTTCCAGTTCATCAGCCATTTTGAAAAGGGCATTTTCCTTTCCTGCCAGCTCTATCAGGTCTGGAAAATATTTGAAGAGTTTCTCGAAGGCAGTGTCAAGCTCCGGGGAAGTCGAATTCAGTTTGAAAGCCGGATCCTTTTCAGGGAGAGTAAATCCAAACTCGGGGATCTCGATACTCATCTCGTATCTGCTGTCGATCTTCAGCTCCCCTTCGGTGTCGGTAACTGACAGCGCGTCTTCAAGCCCCTGTCTTCCGGTCATCGCCCTTCCCGAAAGATAATGCATTCCTATATCCATAAACTCTTTCTCAACGACCTTACGAAGCAAAGTCGTCTCCTTCACAAGGGAAAAGAAGTTCTGCATCAGCTTTTCCTGCTTGTTTTTCAGAAGCTTGTGCCCTCTGCGGGCAAGCTCGAGCCTCCGTTTGAGGCGGAGCAGCATCATCCTGTTTGGATTGACCTTACGCTTCAACTCTGCTCCTCCGCAGTCTCACTGCCGGACTCGGGTTTCTTCCCGGCAGTCTCGCCGCCGGCATCGATATCTTTGTTCCCGGGCAGATACTTGTCGATATATTCCTCGCTGATCCGCTTGATCTCCGCCCTGGGGATCTTACTGAGCAGATCCCATCCGATCGAAAGCGTCTCCTCTATAGTCCTGTTCTCGTCAATAGCCTGCCGGACGAACTTGTCCTCGAATTCCTCACCGAGGGCCATGAATGATCTGTCGGTATCGGTAAGAGCCGCTTCGCCGAGAACAACTGCAAGCTCCTCGACTTCCTTGCTCTTGGCGTAGGAGGAAAAGAGCTGATTGGCAAGATTCGAATGGTCTTCCCTCGTCCTCCCTTTGCCTATACCTTTGTCGCGAAGCCTCGAAAGGCTCGGAAGGACATTGACCGGGGGGTATATCCCTTTGCGGTGAAGGCTCCTGTCAAGAATGATCTGACCTTCGGTGATATAACCGGTAAGGTCCGGGATAGGATGAGTCTTGTCGTCATCAGGCATCGAGAGGACAGGTATCTGAGTTATGGAGCCTTCCCTGACTTCCCCTTCTTTGTCCCCCTTGAGAAGCCCGGCACGCTCATAGATCGTCGAAAGGTCTGTATAAAGATATCCCGGATACCCCCGCCGGCCGGGAATTTCCTTGCGCGCGACCGATACTTCCCTGAGCGCCTCGCAATAGTTTGTCAGATCGGTCAGTATTACAAGCACATGCATACCGCGCTCAAAGGCAAGATACTCCGCAGCGGTCAACGCGGCACGCGGAGTCGCAATACGTTCGATCGTCGGATCGTTTGCCAGGTTGATGAAGAGCACTACCCTTTCCATCGCACCGGTCTCCTGAAAATCACGGATAAAATAATTTGCCTCCTCAAATGTGATACCCATGGCGGCAAATACTATGGCAAAAGGAGATTCCGATCCTGGAACAGTCGCCTGTCTCGCAATCTGCGCCGCCAGTTCCGAATGAGGAAGACCGAATCCCGAAAAGATCGGAAGCTTCTGCCCCCGGACCAGTGTATTCAATCCGTCGATAGAGGATATCCCCGTCTGAATAAACTCCTGCGGATATATTCTCGCGTATGGATTGATCGGGTTTCCATTGATATCGAGCATCATTTCCGGAATGATCTTCGGCCCGTCATCTATCGGGCTTCCCAGCCCGTTGAATATCCTTCCCAGAATATCCGGAGATACCGCAAGTTCCAGGCTCTTTCCGAGAAAACGGACCTTTGTTGAAGAGATGTCGACCCCTCTGGTCCCCTCGAAGATCTGTACTAGTACCCTGTCGCGGTTGACTTCGAGGACCTTTCCGCGCCTCTGTTCACCCGATGGAAGTTCTATCTCAACCAGCTCTTCATACGTGGCGTGATCGACATCGGTCAGAAGCACAAGCGGACCGGCTATTTCTCCGATAGTAGTGTATTCGGTAACCATTCAGACCCCTTCTTTCCTGAATTCTCTTATTTTTTCGACTTTTGGATGAACAGCCCGGCCTGTCATGCTTCGACCTGCCTGCTGTCAGCCGAATATCCGGCTATCTCTTTTTCGATCCCTTCCTGTATCTCGTCGAATTTCTCCATTTTGTCTTCCTCTATATTCCTCATCCTCGCGATACCCTCCCTCGCCTTGAGTTCAAGCAGTTTTTTCAGGGGCACCTTTTTCTGGATCGCGCTCTCGCATGCCCTGTGAAGTTTGACCACAGTCTCAAGCATCCTGAACTGCTTTTCCATCCTCGTGTAGGCATCGACATCGTCAAACGCCGATTGATGGAGAAAATCCTCCCTTATATGTTTTGCCGTCTCAAGGACGATCCTGTCCGTGTCGGAGAGTGAATCGAGCCCTACAAGACGTACGAGTTCCTTGAGTTCCCCTTCTTTCTGCAGAATACTCATCGCAGCCACCCTCGTCTCCGCCCATTTCGGAGATACTTCGTTACGCATATATTCGCTGAGATTGTCATGATACAGCGAGTAACTCGTCAGCCATCCTATCGCAGGAAAATGTCTCTCGAAAGCAAGCTGATCCTCAAGAGCCCAGAAGACTTTCACGACCTTGAGAGTCGCCTGGACGACCGGGTCGGAAAGATCCCCTCCCGGAGGCGACACGGCGCCTATGACGCTGAGAGTCCCATTCCGGCCTTCACTCCCCAGACAGACTACGCGTCCTGATCTTTCGTAGAAGTCCGCGATACGCGACGGCAGATAGGCAGGATACCCCTCCTCCCCTGGCATCTCCTCGAGCCGGCCTGACATCTCCCTCATCGCCTCTGCCCATCTTGAGGTCGAATCGGCAAGAACCGCCACATCATACCCCATATCCCTGTAATATTCTGCTATCGTAATACCTGTATAGACCGAGGCCTCACGGGCAGCTACCGGCATGTTTGAAGTATTCGCGATAAGGACTGTCCTTTCCATAAGCGGCCTGTTCGTCGCCGGATCGATCAGTTCGGGAAATTCCTGAAGTACATCTGTCATCTCGTTTCCGCGCTCCCCGCATCCAACGTAGACTATGACATTGGCATCCGACCATTTGGCAAGCTGGTGCTGGACGACTGTCTTCCCGGCGCCGAAAGGCCCGGGGACCGTCGCCGACCCGCCTTTGGCGATCGGGAATAATGTGTCTATGACCCTTTGTCCCGTTACAAGAGGAACCTCCGGAACAAGTTTCCTCGCGATCGGCCTCGGAGTCCGGACCGGCCACCGGTGGTACATCCTCACATCCTGGGTCTCGTCACCGGCCTTGACCCGGGCAATCACATCCTCGACCGTATATGTCCCCGCCTTCGGTTTCTCTACAAGGATCCCGCCCTTAAGGGTGGGAGGAACCATTATCCTGTGGATTATCAGTTCGGTCTCTTTTACCTCCCCGAGCAGGTCTCCGACTTTGATCTCCTGGCCCTCTTTCAGAGAAGGATCAGGAGTGAATTCAAATTTCCTGTCCCTGTCGAGCCCATTGATATTGAGCCCTCTGGTTATATATGATCCTGCTTTTTCATAGATCTTGTTCAACGGCCGCTGGATTCCGTCATAGATCGACTCAAGAAGTCCGGGACCGAGTTCGATACTGAGCGCCTGCCCGGTACCGGTGACCTTCTCGCCGGGCCCCAGGCCCGAGGTATCCTCATAGACCTGGATATACGCCTGATCCCCGTGCAGCTCGATGATCTCCCCTATCAGCTCACGTTCACTTACCTTGGCCACCTCGAACATCCTCGCTTCGTCCATTCCTTCGGCCACAATAAGAGGACCCGATACCTTGATTATTCTTCCAGCGCCCATTTGCGTTCATCTCCTTTGAGCTTTTCGTTCTTTTTGCGTTACTCTATGGTTCCCGATATATCCTGCCCTACAGCCTTTATGACCGCTTCGCGGAGTTCCCTGAATGCGACTCCATCGAGGACAGGCGAGTCGTCTTTCCATCTGGCACCATGTATATCCGGTATAACGCTTATGACAGGGAAGACACCCCGCGCCTTGTCCCTTATAAGACTCTTGTATTTGCCGAAGACCTCCTCTGTGACGAGGACGATCTTGAATCTGCCTTCCATGACTTCCTGAAATATATCCTCGGCCAACTCGCCGTTCCTGGTCGCATAGACCCTGCATCCGAGTATCCTGAAATAGTCGACCGAATCAGAATTTCCTATTACTGCTATATTTCCTGCCAATCAGGCCACCTACTTTCGATCTCAGGATATGACCGCTTCCACCTTCTCCAGGATCATGTCATCGGGAAGATTGTTTATCTTTCCGGTAAATATGATCCTGAGCAGCTGTGCTTCGCGTTCGCGCAGCTGAAGATGATATATCACCGGCATCAGATCAAAAAACCTGTATACGCTCTCTCCGATCATCTCGACGAGATGCGATGAAAGAAGGGTCTCGACCTTCCACAGGGGTGTATTTATGCTCAGCCCTTTTTGCACCAGCCCCCGGTAACTTGTCACGAGCAGATAGTTATACAACTCATCTTCCGGTTCTTTATACAACCGGTTGAGTGTAAAGCGGTCGATCTCCCCTCCTTCGACCCACATCTCCGGCAAATCCGCTTTTCTGAGGTCTGTACGTTTAAACCTTATAAAAGTCTTGATATTGCCCAGATCTATCTTTTTGACAATAAATCCTCTTGCATCTTCAGAGGGAGCTCTCTCGACGAGATATTCCCACTTGGCCTTCTCTCCTTCATTTTCCACCGCATGGATATCTCCTGACCCTTCGACCCTTTCGAGCCTTTCGTATAATTTCTTAAGGTATTCGGGCAGCCAGATGATGGTCGATCCACCGAGCGCCTGTTCGATCTTCTCCGGATCGACAAGTCCGAAGCTGTTCAGGAACGGCTTCTTCCCCAGCATACGGGCTTTCCAGAGATGTACCATATTATCAAAATCATAACCCGCCCGGATAAATCCGATCACTTCTCTGTCTTGTATAAGGCTTTCCACAAGATCGAGTATTCCGGATATCCCGGCCTCGATGCCGTCCTCAAACTCATAGACAGATTCGACCTGGTCGAAACCGCTGAAAAACTCCCTTACCGATCCAAGAAGAGAATCGGATGGAGCGCGGGTTATCCTTTGAAACCAGGCGGCATCCGGCCTCGAAGCTTCGATGGCTCTCATCCTGGCGGATATATATGTGTAGTCCTGCCCCACTAACGGCCTCCTGCTATTTCTCCGCGAAAAGCATTGCGGCGATCTTCGGCTCGATCTTCTCCTTGAGCTGATCGAAAATGACTTCAAGAGAAAGGTCCACTACCCTTCTCCCTTCCCTTAAGACAACGCCCCAGGGAAACTCTCCGCGTTCAGCTGAAAGAGAGAACTTTCCGCCCCCCTCAAACCGGTCGTTCAGCCCGCTTATGAATCGATCTGAGAATATTTTTTCCTGCGATGCTGATATTACTATCTCTTCACGTCCGGAGATCGCTTTATTCAGGATCAGATCGGATAATATTTTTCCCGACTCTTCCGCGGGCAATCCGATTATCTTCTTTTTCCCTTCTTCGTAGAGACTTTCGAGGATCTCTCTCTTCTTTCTGAGAACCACTTTCTTCAGTTCCAGCTGCTCGTTGACAATAAGGTGCCGTTCTTCTTCATCGGCTTTCTTTTCCGCATACGACCGCAGGCGGGTCCTGAGAGCTTCAGCTTTTTCCAGATAGTCTTTCTCGACCGCTGAAGCCTCCTGCTCAGCTGCATCCAGTATCTCTTTAGCCGACCTTTCGGCGTCACCCGTAATCCGTTCAAATATCTTCTCAATAGACATCTCAGTCATCCAATCCTTTATTCATATGATACTGTCATGCGCCCAGGGAGATCTTCTGAAGAAGAAGAATCGTTCCAAGCAGGCCGAGTACGGCGTAAGTCTCCACGATAACGGCAAAGACCATACCCTTGCCGACCTCGCCGGGCCGCTTGGCCACGAGACTGCAGGCCGCCGAACAGACCTTACCCTGGTAGAGCCCGGAAACTAGCCCCGTCAAAGCCACCGGCATGGCCGCTCCCAGCATCGCAAGCCCGGAACCGACCGTTATGCTTCCAAGCTGGTCCAAAGCAGGCAGCTTGTTTATCATCATGAACAAGGCTACCAGTCCATAGATGCCCTGCGTGCCGGGGAGGGCCTGAAGGACAAGCAGCGCCCCGAATTTATCAGGATCCTCGCTTACCACCCCGTTGGCGGCCTGCCCGGCTACTCCCGTTCCGAGAGCCGACCCTGCTCCAGCGAGACCGGCCGCCAGAGCGGCTCCAAAGATTACCAGCATAAAACCCATCATAGTCCTCTCCTTCCTTGAAGCTTATCATCCAATATCAATTTTTTTTCAGTACCGAAAACTTTCTTTCACTTTTAAACGGCCTGAATTCTCTTCCTCCGCCCGTGAAAAATTTTGAGAAAAACTCCAGATACTGAAGCCTTCCCGCGTGCACGAAAGCGCCCAGCGTATTTACCGCAAGATTGAACGCGTGGCCGCCTGCCAGTATAAGGACCATTGCGATATAACCTGTGTAAAAAGGCATCCCCTTGACCATAGCGGCGATATCATTGACCGCGATCGCGATCGCGCTTGTCGCGAGCCCCAGCGCAAGCAGGCGCGCGTATGAAAGGACATCACCGAAATACCCGATAACGTCATAGAACTTTACGAGCCCGCTCAATGCTTTTTTAACGGGAGATTTCTGCTTACGCCCTCCTGTCAGGAAGATCACTGCCGCCAGCCCGACAGCTCCCCATTTGCTCACAACCATTACCCCGGCCGGAAGAGTCCCGTTCAGGATCCCTGTATATCCGAGAGGAGCCAGGACGATCAGGAAAAGCATCCATGTGAGATCGTCGAATATCGCGTCGGAGATCAGCCGCGCCCTTATATCTGCGGTAAGCCTCACTCCCATTCCGAATATCATATGGACCAGGCCCATCAGGAAAGAGATGTTGAGCATCTTCATCGGTTCACGCAAAGGATCTATAAAAACAAAGTTCTGAAGCCAGGCCGGAAAGGCGCCTGCGTTGATCCCGAATATCCCTCCGGCCACTATCCCGACTCCGGAGGTTATAAGACCGCCCATAAACAGGACCTTCATAAGGAGCCCCGCTCCGCCGGACGGTTTGAATTTTATGATTATAAAGGATGTCAGTGCTGCGAGAGACAATCCATATCCTGCGTCAGTCAGGCACATCGCGAAAAAAAGGATAAAAAACGGTGCGAGGAGAGGTGTAGGATCGACTTCCCTGTATACCGGCCTGCCGTACAAACTGGTGACAAACTCGTAAGGCTTCGCCGCGGGACCATTTTCGAGAGATATCGGAGGGTTTTCCCCATCAGAGGGGTCGCGGAAGCTGGTCTCTATCTCATCAAAGGTTTCCGACAGCCCATTTTCAAGGCCGGGCCTGTCCAGTGCCCTTACCCATCCCTCAAGTATGAATGTGCTGTCAGTGTAATAAAACCTGTCTTCCGCCGACAAAAGACCGATCCTTTCCCTGTAATGATCCGCAAGCAGACAGAGTTCATCACGCTTTGAGGCAAGCCGGCGCGCTTCATCTTCCGCTTCGGCTATATTCTTTCTGTAACCCTCGCATAGCTTTCCCTGCATGCCTATGATCTCGGCCGGCGTCCCCTCCAGATGTCCGAACGAGTGATGATGGGCGCCGAGTTCCTTCATCGCCTCGATCAACTCGGAATAGAGTTCGCTGGCGGCGATCACCACTATATAGGATTTCCCGTTTTCCCTGTGAAACTCGGAACAGTCGCACAATTCAAAATCTTCCCGAAACTTCCCGATATTCCTGTCAGCGATCTTGTCCTGGACCGTCCAGAACTGGACATTATACCCATCGGTAGCAAGATCCTGAAGAGGCACGTCGAGATCTTTCCATGGAGTAAGGGAAGATACCAGTTCATCACTGTCGGCAAGCAGGTCCCTCATCGACCGTATCGTCCCCTGGAGCCTGCAGCAGTCGTTGTAGACCTCTTCTATGGAGATCTCTCTGGAGAGCCTTTCCAGTTCTTCGCCGGAAACGTAGAGCGGACCCTTTGATATCTTCTGGAAGAAAGACGGCTGTTCGATATACCCGCCGAAAAACTCGATGGCCGATTCTGCCTGCTCGAGTCTCGATTCGATATCTCTGAGATCCTCTTTTTCGGCAGGCGGAGTCTCTTCTTCGATCGAGACATCAGTGATCTCGACTACTCCGGCCTCTTTCAGGTAGGACTTGACTTCCTCCCCGACCGCAGAATGTCCAAGGATCTGTACTTTCATCATCCGGCTTACTGCCACGCCGAACTCCTTCCATAGCTTTCAAGGATCGACCGGTCTGCCGGTCAGACCCCTTTGCGGAATTCTTCTGCTATCATATCGAGCGCTTCGGAGATCTTCTTTTTTGCCGATCCCTCCAGGGAGGCGATGACCTTTTCACTCCCGGAGCGAAGGGTCTTGATCTTCGCTTCGGCGGTCTTTTTTGCCTCATCTACCATCGACCTTTTTAGCTCGTTCCCCTCGATCTGCGTATCCTCAAGCAGTTTTTCACCTTTTTTGCGAGCTTCTTCGATCCTTTCTGCGCCAAGACTCCGGGCTTCGATCACCGAATCCCTGGCCTTCTGTTCCCTTGAACGGATCTCCCTAAGGTGTTCTTTTACCATCTATCGCTCCTGTTGATAGATATAATCTGACAGCCTGCCTCTCGGCCTGTCCTTCCGGATTGAATCCGGATGATACAGCATAATTTTATTTCGTCCAGTGAAAAAGCCTTTTCAAGAGGATATTTTTTGCCTCTGCGCGGGAAGATCCCTTTCCCTCACAGGCAGAAAGAACCTGTCCGGCCGGGCACCGAATCTGTCTGCCTGAATCGGAACAGTTTCCAGGTCAGGAATACAGCCAGCAGCAGACCGATCTTTCATCTCCCCTGCCGGTTGTAGGGGGGGTCTCTGTCCTGCAGCGGTCCATGACTTGCGGGCAACGGGTGTGAAAAGCGCATCCGGGCGGCACTTCGGCAGGGCTCGGGACATCTCCGCTTATAGCAGCTTTGATCCTGCCGTTTGACGGTTCTATTGAAGGGATCGAAGCAAGCAGCCCCATTGTATATGGATGAAGCGGATCAGTGAAAAGCAGGCTGGAAGGGGCCGACTCCACGATCCTTCCAAGATACATGACAGCTATCGTATCGCTGATGTGGCCGACGACTCCGAGATCGTGGGCCACAAAAAGATAGGTCAGCCCGAGGCTTGACTGAAGGTCCTTCAACAGATTGATGATCTGCGCCTGAACAGAGACATCGAGGGCGGAAACAGGTTCATCAGCCACTATGATCTCTGGTTCGACAGCCAGCGCTCTGGCGATACCTATCCGCTGCCTCTGACCGCCGGAAAATTCATGAGGATATCTTCCCGCCGCTGATGAAGACATGCCTACCTTCTGAAGAAGAGAATCGACTTTTCGTTTCACATCTCTTCCTCTGGCAAGCTTATGTATCCTTATCCCTTCACCGATCGTACTTCCCGCGGTGAGCCTTGGATTGAGCGAAGAATACGGGTCCTGGAAGATCATCTGGATCTTTTTCCTTGTTTTCCGTAACTCTGAACCATTCAGGGCCAGAAAATCTATCCCGTCAAGTTCAATAGATCCGCCGGTAGGCTCCTCGAGTCTCATCAGAACGCGCGAAAGCGTACTCTTCCCGCAGCCGGACTCGCCGACAAGGCCCAGAGTCTTGCCCCTCTCAAGAATAATATCCACCCCATCCACAGCTTTTATCAGGCCGCCTCTTTTCCTGGTAAAAAGACCTGCGGAACCTCTGAAATATTTTTTTATTCCCACAGCGCTGAGTATCGGCCCATCTTTGACCGCCGCTGCTATCTCCAGGGCCCCCCTCTTTGAACGCTGCTTATCTATCATCGCTCCTGCCCTTCAGATAGCCAGCACCTGACAAAGTGTCCTTTGCCGGCAACGAACATCGGCGGTTCTTTTGCGAAACACCTTTCTTCCCTTTTCGGACACCGGTCGCTGAACCTGCATCCCGATGGAAGATTCAATGGATCGGGGACGTTCCCCGGTATTACCGAAAGACGCTCTACCCTTGCGTTAAGCCTCGGGATCGAAGCCAGAAGGCCTTCTGTATACGGATGCCCGGGATCGGAAAAGATCTCTTTTACAGAAGCTTCCTCAACTGCAGTTCCTGCGTACATTATGATTACCCTCTCGGCCATCTGGGCGACGACGGAAAGATCGTGAGTGATCAGCAGAATAGACATCGACATGGCATCTCTGAGATCGGAAAGCAATTCCATTATCTGTGACTGGACAGATACATCCAGGGCTGTGCTCGGTTCATCGGCGATCAGAAGCTTCGGCTGACAGCTCAGCGCCATCGCTATCATGACCCTCTGCCTCATCCCGCCGCTCATCTGGTGAGGATAACTGAAATATCTGTTGCCGGGATCCGGGATCTTTACCAGACGCAGCATCTCGACAGCTTTTTCACGCGATTGCTTTCTTCCCATCTTCTGGTGCAGGGCAATTGCTTCCCGGATCTGTTCGCCGCATGTGAATACCGGGTTGAGACTGGAAAGAGGTTCCTGAAATACTATTGCGATCTCGTTTCCCCGTATTTTTCTCATCTCCTTTTCCGTCAAAGAAAGGAGATCCTTTCCTTCGAGAAAGATAGACCCTCCCGAGATCCTTCCCGGAGGATCTGAAACGAGCCTCATTATCGACAATGCTGTCACACTCTTTCCGCACCCTGACTCTCCGACAAGCCCCACAGTCTCGCCATGCCCGATATCGAATGAGAACCGGTCTACTGCCCTGGCAAGGCCCTCAGACGTAAGGAATTCCGTAGTCAGGTTTTCCACTTTAAGCAGCTTGTCCATATGATCCCCGCGTCATGAAAACTGGACCGGATCGAACGCGTCTCTGAGCCCGTCTCCGAGCAGGTTGTATCCGATCACGGTAATAATGATAGCCAGGCCGGGAAATGTCGAGACCCACCACGCCCCGAGGAGGACTTCACGTCCTTCAAAGACCATCTGTCCCCAGCTCGGCGTCGGCGGCGGCACTCCGAGTCCCAGAAAACTCAGGGCGGCCTCTGCCAGAATGATCCCGCCGATCCGAAGGGTGGCTGAAATTATAATCACTGTCAATGTATTAGGTATAAGGTGCTTTAGAATTATCCTTCTTTTTCCGGCGCCGAGGGCTTCGGCGGCAACGACAAAATCCTGTTCCTTTATTGTCAGTAATTGCGCCCTGACCAGCCTGACCGTCGCCATCCAGCTTGTGGCGCCCAGAAGAAATATTATCAGCCAGATAGACCTGGAAAAAAGGGCTATACAGGTGAGAAGAAGGAAGAGCCTGGGTATCGCCATCAGCGCGTCGACGATCCTCATGATGACCGAATCGACTATTCCTCCGGCGTATCCGGCTACCGCGCCTACGATAGTCCCGATCAGGACCGAGATCGCTACGGCGATGAATCCGATCACAAGCGAAATCCGTGATCCATACAGGAGCCTCGTCAGGACGTCTCTTCCAAACTTGTCGGTTCCCAGCAGATGAGAACCGCCGGGAGGAAGATGCCTCATCGACGGAAGGTCTCCGTGGTCGACCGGGTCACCTGGAGCGATCACTGGAGCAAAGAGGGCTATAAGATAAAGCGAGACCACTATAACTGCCCCGGCCATCCCCATCGGATTCTTCCGGAATCTATCCCATCCCGAGGACCAGTAACTTCTTTTTATCGTTTCCTTCATATCCTGTCCGTCGAAAGAGATCCTATATCCCTTCTTTTCCCCCGGCTTTCGGCAAAACTCTTATTTGCCTGCTTTTCTTCCCGAAGCTATCCTCGGATCAAGGAGCGCATAGCCGATATCTGCGGCCAGATTTCCCAGTATGACCATGACAGTGACTACAAAATTCACGGCAAGCACTACCGGATAATCCCTCGCGAAGATAGAATCGACCATCAGGGCTCCCATCCCCGGCCATGAGAATATCTTCTCGATTATCACCGCCCCTCCAAGGAGAAACGGAAGGCTGAGCCCTATGATCGTGACTATCGGTATCGCCGCGTTCCTGAATGCGTGCTTCAGAAAAACGGATCTTTCCGAAAGTCCTTTCGCCCTTGCGGTCCTGATATAATCCTCTCTGAGCACATCCAGCATGCTTCCCCTCATATACCGGGCCATTCCCGCCGCCGAAGCGACGCCGAGAACAAAAGCAGGAAGGACAAGATGAGCGATCCTGTCACTGAATCTGGCCAGCCACCCCATCCCTGAGACCCCCATCGACTGCATATGCGATGATGGAAGGATCTCGAATTTAAGTGAAAAGAGCAGGATCAGCATCAACGCCAGCCAGAACGACGGGATCGAATAGACAAACAGGGCGGCGATAGTGCTCAATCTGTCAAAAAGCGAATACCTCCTGACCGCAGAAAGCAGGCCGAGGATCACCCCGATGACTATATAGAGAGTCAGGGCGGCGATCGTAAGCCTCAGGGTATTCGGGATAGCCTCGGCAAGAAGAGAACTGACCGGCCTGTTGAATCTCAGGCTTACTCCGAAATCTCCCCTTAAAAAACTGGCCATCCACCTCATATACTGTTCTGGAACAGGCTTGTCGAGACCGAGCTGTTCTCTTATCAGCCTTACCGTCTCGGGCGAAATATTCGGATCATCGTATCTTGACATAGGATCACCTGGAGAGAGGTGCATCAGAAAAAAGGTGATCGTCAGGACAATAAGCACCAGGATCACAGACTGAAGAAGCCTTTCCGCAACAAAACGGGTCACCCTTTTTCCACCCCCTTCCCTGTCAGTGCCAGGGACTCCAGTACCTTCTTTTCAGTCATTCCGCTGATCGTCTGAAGATCCTCACTGGAAAAAATCAGAGGTTCGACCAGCATATCGAAATTCTGCTGAAAAGCCGAGACCATCGCGCCGGCAAGATCGTCCCGCGTAAGGTGCATACCCGTTTCAGCTTCTATATTCGTCACGAGGCCGCTTAGCGGGGGAAAGTCTCCGCGAAGATAGTCAACGATCCTCTCTGAACCGGGCCGGAGCAATATGGAACCATGCTGCAGGAAAGAACCGGATCTTCTTCGCTGGGCGCTTCCCACTATCTTTCGCCCCCCGGCTGTGATCTCGTGGCGGCTTGTCGATACAAGACAGGGAGAGACCGTATCTTTTCCCCCTTTAAAAGCCTTGCCGCCCGAGATCATCGCGTCTATACCGAGGATCTTCAGGGCGTCTACGATGGCATTTGAGATGCTTATGAATGTCTCCTGAAGGCCGGAGGGGAAAAAGACGGAATCAAGCGGGGCAGTCACCGAATATGTCAGCTCTCCGTCATGAAGAAGAGCTCTGCCCCCGGTGATCCTTCTTACCAGGTCCAGCCCGGCACTCTTTACAGCCTCAAGATCGAGGACTTCGCCCGGAACCTGATGAAATCCGACCGAAATAGCGGGGGGATCGAAGGAATAGAGACGCAAAACGGGGGAATCCCCCCGATCATCGTAATGATCGAGAAGATACTCATCGACCGCCATATTCACCGCTCCGGCCGAATCCTCGTCATCGAGAAAATACCACTGCTTCATCAGGCTCCGTTTCCAGTGTCACGCCACACAGACCAGCAAGTGCCTGAAAGATCTTCGTCCGCTCACTCTCCCTTTTCAAACGGCCAGCAGAATTCCGGATCCCTGGCAGCTGCCGTTTCATCAAGGCGCCTGACAGGAGTCGTCACCGGTGCCCGGTGCAGAAGATCAGGATCGTCTTTTGCCTCGCCGGCGATCTTTTCCATTACATCGGCAAAGTGATCGAGAGTCTCCTTCTTCTCAGTCTCTACCGGCTCGATCATAAGGGCTTCCTCGACGATCAGCGGAAAATAGATCGTCGGAGCATGGATCCCGTAATCCAGAAGCCTTTTTGCGACGTCGGTCGTGCGGACTCCGTACTTTTTCAGGTTCCTGCCTGAAGCTACGAACTCATGCATGCACGGCCCCGGATATTTAAGGTCATAATGCCGGCTGATCTTCTTCATAAGATAGTTCGCGTTTATTATGGCATTCTCGGCTACTTCCCTTATGCCGGAAGCGCCCAGCGCGCATATATACGCGTACGCTTTGACGAAGACATTGAAGTTGCCGTACCAGGGATGTACCTTGCCTATCGTTTTTTCCAGATCACTGCAAAAACCGAATCTATCGCCCTCTTTGACCACTCTGGGAACGGGAAGGAACTCCGTAAGATGTTTCACTACTCCCACCGGCCCGGAACCGGGGCCTCCGCCTCCATGCGGCGTAGAAAAAGTCTTGTGCAGATTCAGGTGCATTATATCGATGCCTATGTCGCCCGGCCTCACTATACCGAGAAGAGCGTTCATGTTCGCTCCGTCCATATAGACGAGAGCGCCGGCACTGTGAGCCATCTTCACAATCTTTCCGATATCTTTTTCGAAAAGGCCCAGCGTGTTCGGAAGGGTGAGCATGACGACTGCAGTATCATCGTCGAGTTCCTTGCCGAGGATCTCGATATCGATCAGTCCGTCTTCACCGGAAGGAACAGTCCTGGGCGTGAATCCGCATGTCACGACACTTGCCGGATTTGTCCCGTGCGCCGAATCGGGGACCAGCACGGTCTTTCTGTTCTCTTTTCTGACGCGGAAATAATCTCTGGCGATCATCATCCCGGTCAATTCTCCGTGAGCCCCGGCGACAGGCTGCAGGCTGAATTCAGCCATTCCGGTGATCTCGCACAATGCTGCTTCCAGATTATAGATCAGTTCGAGAGCACCCTGGACGTCCTCCTCATCCTGCAGAGGATGCAGCCCCGTAAATTGCACCGACCCCGCGATCTCTTCGTTTACGACCGGGTTATATTTCATCGTACAGCTTCCGAGCGGATACATCCCCTTGTCGATATGATAGTTCATCGAGGCAAGTTCGACGTAGTGTCTGATCACTTCCTGCTCGCCTACTGCCGGAAGTCCCGTAGGGGTCTTCCTTTGAAACAGTATGTCGAATCCTACTTCCGGACAATCGTTCTCCGGTATGAATGAACCGCTCTTCCCGTCGGAAAATCTTTCGAATATAGTCCTGCTCATTTCCGGACCTCCTTCCCTGCCGCGATATCGCGGAAAAGCTGAAGATCCTCAAGTGTCCGTTTTTCTGTTACCGCGACGAGGATCGATCCTTCTCCAAGCTCGGGAAAATCTTTTTCAAGCGAGACACCCCCGAGGACCCCCATCTTTTTCGCGCGGGAAAGAAACTCCTCCGCCGGTCCGGAAAAACGAACGACAAACTCCTGGAAGAAATCATCTCCGAACGGAAGGGTAACGCCGGGAACTCCGGAAAGAAGCCTGTAAAGCTCATGGCTCTTCGCCGCGCTTTGCAGAGCTACTTCCATGAAGCCGTCATCCCCAATTGTCGAAAGATAGACCGCAGCCGAGAGAGCGCATAACCCTTCATTGGTACAGATATTCGAGGTCGCTTTCTCTCTTCTGATATGCTGCTCCCTCGTTTGAAGGGTCATCACGTATCCCCTCTTTCCATCCGCGTCGACGGTGGAGCTTATCAGGCGGCCAGGGCATTTGCGTATATACTGCTTCCTTGTGGCCATGAATCCTAGCAGCGGTCCTCCGAAAGATTGAGGGATCCCGAGCGACTGCCCTTCCCCGACAGCTATATCGGCGTCATATTCACCCGGAGGAGCCACGAGGGCAAGAGAAACCGGATCGACCAGAGCTATCAGAAGCGCGCCGTTTTCATGCGCGAGAGCAGATACTGCATGAGCCTGTTCCAGCAATCCGAAATAGTTCGGCTGAGCGAGGACGACTGCCGCAGCTTTATCAGAGAGCATCTTTTCCGCTTTTTCGAGATCAAGGGTCCCGTTTTTCTTCCAGGGGATACTCTCTATAGTGATCCCCTTGCCTGCGGAATAACTCTCAAGGACTTTTCTGACCCTTTTCGAAAGAGCAGCCGGAACAAGGACCCTGTCGGTTCTTTTGATCGTACAGGCCATCAGGATCGATTCAGCAAGAGATGTCGCGGCATCATACATCGACGCGTTAGCGGCATCCATGGCGGTCAGCCTTGTGATCATCGTCTGATATTCATATATCGCCTGAAGAGTCCCCTGGCTCATCTCAGCCTGGTAAGGAGTGTATGACGTATAAAACTCACTCCTTGAAAGTACATATCGGACCGTAGCGGGAATATACCTGTCGTATATCCCCGCCCCGAGAAACGATACCATTTCCGAGGCCGGCCTGTTCCTGCGCGCCAGGCCGGAACAGTGTCCGACCACCTCCGCCTCGCTCATCGGAGGGCCGAGCTTCAGGCGGCCCTTGATCCTCAGCTCCTTTGCGACCGGCTTCAGAAGTTCTTCAAAGGAAGATACCCCGATATAATCGAGCATCTCCTTTCTGTCGCGGTCGGTATTTTGAACATAGCTCATCTGATCATCCTCTTATGTTAGCTTTCTATTAAATATCTAATGGTTTTCTCCAAGAAACTCCTGATATTTTCCAAAATCCAACAGGTTATCGAGTTCCCCCTTGTCATTCATCTCTATCTTGACGAACCAGCCATCCTCATACGGACTCCGGTTAATGATCTCCGGATCATCGATGAGGCTGTCATTGATCTCGATCACCTTTCCGCTGATCGGGGAAAAAAGTTCGGCAACAGTCTTTACCGCTTCAATAGTACCTATCGAGTCGGTCTGCTGGACATCCGCGCCGACATCGGGGAGTTCTACATAAACGATATCTCCCAGTTCACCGGCAGCATATTCGCTTATTCCTATCGTCGCTATCTCATCTTCGATATAGACCCACTCATGGTCCTCAGTATACAGACAATCTTCCGGAACCATAATCGACCTTCCTTTCTTCTTCCTTGTCTCAATCGTTTACGTGACTCTGATAAAAAGGCATCTTTACTTTGACAGCAGGAGACAGCTTGCCCCTGATCTCGATCTCAAGGCCTGACGCATCCTTCGGAAGGGAGCGATCGACCAGAGCCATTGCAAGCCCCTTCTTCAACGTCGGGGAGAATGTCCCTGATGTGACCTTTCCTACAACCTCACCATCATACAGGACATTGCACCCCTGTCTTGGGATACCGCGTCCTTCCAGCTGCAGCCCTATAAGTTTCCTCGCAGGTTTTGCCTCCTTCTCCGCTACAAGGGCGCCGCGCCCCACAAAATCCCCTTTTTTCAATTTGACAACCCAGGAAAGACCCGCTTCCAGCGGGGAAGTCTCCTCATCGATCTCGTGCCCGTACAGGCAGTAACAGGGCTCGAACCTGAGAGTATCTCTTGCGCCGAGGCCGATCGGCGCCGCCCCGAGATCTTTCCCTTTCCCAAGAAGGATGTTCCAGATCGAATCCGTCAGATCCCATGGAAGATAGATCTCGTATCCAAGCTCTCCCGTATATCCGGTCCTCGATAAAATAATCTCGTTTCCCTGATAATCAAAGACCAGAAAATGATAATATTCCAGATCCTTGATCTTCTCAGCCACTGAAGCGCAGAACGGACTGTCGATCAGCAGACTCCTCGATTCCGGACCCTGGACTGCTATCTGCCCCGTAATGCTCGAATTATTATTTATCTCGACATCGCCTTTTTTAATGCTCAGAAGATGATCATAGATCTTATCGACATTGACAGCATTGACGACAAAAAGGATCCGCGAAGCAGAGAACCGGTATACGAGCAGGTCATCCAGTATCTTCCCCTCTTCGTTGCAGCAGACCGTATAGCAGATCTGTCCGTCATCGAGTTTTGCGATACTGTTTGTCACCGCGTAGTCAGCAAATTCGAGAGCGGAATCGCCTGTTATCTCTATCTCTCCCATATGGCTGACATCAAAGAGTCCGACCTTCGTACGTACTCTTTCGTGTTCCGCTACGATACCCTCAAATGAAACAGGCATCATGAACCCCGCAAAATCTACGATCTTTCCGCCCGATTCGACATGTGAATCATAAATCGGTGTTTTAAGAGCCATCTGTATCTCCCATTTTAAAACCAGATCCGTTTTTCAGTTTCAGAATCGATTAAAAGTACCGGCAGCATCTTCCATATTATTAAAAAACGCATCTCCGGCCATACCCTCGACAACTAGTTCTTTCTCCCCCCCTGCTCATCTTTCAGGAATCCCTTCAGCATCTTTCCTGTCCAGGACCCCTTACACCCGGTAATACCTCCTGGAGACCCTTCGTAGACTATCGCGCCTCCCCTGTCTCCGCCTTCCGGCCCAAGATCTATTATATGATCGGCATGGCGGATTATATCGGGGTTGTGCTCTATGACGATGACCGTGTTCCCCCGATCGACAAGCCTTTCCAAAACAGACATAAGAAGTTTCACGTCTTCGAAATGCAGGCCGGTAGTCGGCTCGTCGAGAATATAAAGCGTTTTGCCGGTTCCCACCTTCGAAAGTTCCGAAGAGAGCTTGACTCTCTGTGCTTCTCCACCCGAAAGAGTCGTCGCCGACTGTCCCAGGCGGATATACCCCATTCCGACATCCTGAAGGACCTGGAGCTTTCTCCTTACAGAAGGGATATTCTCAAAGAAAATGATCGCCTCGTCAACGGTCAAATCCAGGACTTCGGCGATATTTCTGTTTTTGAAAGTAACCTCCAGAGTCTCTCTGTTATATCTCTTTCCCTTACATTCCTGACAGTGGACGTATACGTCGGGCAAAAAATGCATCTCTACCTTGATCATCCCGTCACCCCGGCAGAGTTCGCATCTTCCCCCCTTTACGTTGAAGCTGAACCTGCCCGGTTTGTATCCACGGACCTTCGACTCGGGGAGCCTTGAGAAAAGGTCGCGCACCGGCCCGAAGATCCCGGTATATGTCGCGGGATTCGAACGCGGCGTCCTCCCGATCGGGGACTGGTCGATATTTATCACCTTATCGATATATTCCGCTCCTTCGATCCGTTCATGAGCTCCCGGCAGTATCCTGCTCCTGAAGAATTTCCTGTGAAGCGCCCTGAACAGGACATCGTTTACCAATGTGCTTTTCCCTGAACCTGAGACACCGGTGACGCATATCAACCTTCCGAGGGGAAAAGTCACGTCTATATTCTTAAGGTTATTGGCTCTGGCTCCTATGAGTACCAGATCTTTTCCCGACCCCCTGTTCTTTCCCTCACCGGGATCGAACGACATCCCGGCCCTGAGGAAATTCCCGGTGAGACTTTCTTTCACCTCTTTGATCCTGGAGGGCGAGCCGGAAGCCACGAGATATCCGCCATGTTCACCGGCGCCGGGGCCGAGATCGATCACGTGGTCGGCAGCGAGTATCGTCTCTCTGTCATGCTCGATCACTATAACGGTATTTCCGGCGTCCCTGAGCTCCATGAGCGTGGCTATGAGGCGCGCATTATCCCTCTGATGCAGTCCTATCGAGGGTTCATCCAGAATATACAGGACGCCTACCAGCTTGGACCCGATCTGCGTAGCAAGCCGTATTCTCTGAGCCTCTCCTCCCGCCAGAGTGCCGGCGGACCTGTCGAGGGCGAGATAATCGAGTCCGACATTCTTCAGAAAATCAAGACGGGAGGTTATCTCTTTCAGGAGAGGTCTTCCTATTATCATATCATTCCCGCTGAACTTGATCCCCGAGAAGAAATCTGCTGCCCTGTCGATCGTCAGGCGGGATACTTCCGCTATATTCTTTCCCGATACAAGGACCGAGAGGCTTTCTTTTTTCAGCCTGCTTCCGCCGCATTCGGGACAATCATCCGATATCATATATGTCTCTATCCATTTTCGGATCGAATCTGAACGGGTCTGATGGTATCTGCGCTTGAGATTGGGGATTATCCCTTCCCACTCCGTGATATATTCTCCTCTTCCCTTCTCGAAATCATACTGTACGGTGATCTCATCATCTGAACCCTCTAAAATGATCTTCCTTGTCTTTTTCGATAACTTCTCAAAAGGAGTGTCCAGTGAAAATCGATACAGTTTGCTGAGTGCATCGAGCCGCAGCCTGAACCAGTTGTCCTTTAACTGGCCGATCGATGCCAGTGCACCCTCATTAATACTGAGCGAAGCGTCCGGAACAATAAGTTCTTTTGAAAAATCTATCGTCGTACCAAGACCATGACATTCTTCGCATGCCCCGTAGGGAGAATTGAAAGAAAAAATTCTCGGAGAGACTTCGCCGAGCCCTCCCCCGCACCAGGGGCACGAATATTCAAGGCTGTAGAAGACCTCTTCCTTTCCCTGCCGGACCATGATGACTCCGCCGCCCGTTTCCGCGGCGGTTTCCGCTGAATCAGAGAGCCTCCTCTCTATCCCCGGTTTTATCTTCAATCTGTCGACTATAACCTCTATGTCATGTTTCCTGTTTTTATCGATGGATATGTCATCATCAAGGCTGAATAGATCTCCATCTATCCTCACCCGCGTGAATCCGCTTCGGGACAGTTTCTTCAGAAGGGCGAGATGCTGACCCTTGCGGCCTCTTACGACAGGAGCCATTATGACAAGCTGAGACCCCGGATCACCCTTCATGATCCTGTCTACGATCTGGGAAACCGTCTGGCGCGATATCATCCGGCCGCAACCGGGACAATGGGGAACACCCGTCCTGGCATAAAGGACTCTCAGGTAATCGTGGATCTCCGTTATTGTTCCGACTGTCGAGCGCGGATTCCTGGAAGTAGTCTTCTGATCTATCGATATCGCTGGAGAGAGCCCCTCGATAGAATCGACATCGGGCTTTTCCATCTGTTCGAGAAACTGCCTGGCATAACTTGAAAGCGACTCTACATATCTGCGCTGTCCCTCAGCATATATCGTATCGAAAGCGAGTGATGATTTGCCTGATCCGCTCAGCCCCGTGATCACGACAAAACTGCCCCTCGGGATCGTCAGCGTCAGATTTTTGAGATTATGCTCACGCGCTCCCTTGACGACAAGGTTTTCACGAGTCATCTAGTCATCCTTCTTGCCGGAAGCTTCGGGATCATCGCTGTTCGTTTTCCCGGCCGCATCATCCTCTTTCACACCGTTTATACGGTCGAGAGCTTTCTTCGCGATCGAACCCCAGTCGGAATTCTCTCCATGCGCCGATACGATCCTTTCATAGATCTCCAGCGCCTGCTCGACCTGACCGAGTTTTTCATAACAGATCGCCGCTTCGAGTTTTGATGTGATCCCCCACATACCGCCTGTCCGCAGATACGGGACACGCAAGAATTCTCTGACAGCTTCCTTGCATCTATCGAGGTTCTTGAGGCTTATACCAGCCCAGTAATACGCCCGTCCCTTCTGTTCTTCGCTGCGCGCGATCCCGGGGATCCTCCTGTATACTTCCCATGCCATCTCGAATTTCCCAGACTGGCCGTAACAGAATCCGAGATTGAAAAAGAGGTCGACAATATCTTCGCGACCCGGAAATCTTTCACATATCGTATACCACGCTTCTCCTGCTTTTTCCCATTCTTCGAGTTCCTGGTAGATCATTGCGAGATTTTTCATGGCAAGAAAAATAAAGCTGTCATCAGAGGAAGCTTCAGCGGCAAGCGAATAATTCTGTGCGGCAAGATTAAGATTGCCGGACTGGTAATGAGCCGATGCCAGTTTGAAGAAAGCCTGATCAAGGATGACCGTATTAGGCGATTCCCTTAGAAAGAGATTGAGCTTGTCTATCGCCTCGGCATTTCCTCCCCGTTTAAGATCACAGACCGCAAAATGATATAAAGCCTCGGAAGCAGGGGGCGTCGCTGGATAACGTTCTCTCAGGATCGTGAAAGTCTCCGCCGCCGCCTCACATCTTCCGGCGGCTGCCTCATTCTTTCCCTTTTCAAGCATCACTCCGGCGATCTCCTGGCAATCGGGATGATTCTCGATCAGACTGCCAAGATCCCTGCTGCCGTCCTTATCGCTGCCCATGCGGTACCGGGCTTTTGCTCTTCCGGACAACACCCGGCATGTATCTACGCCTTCGAATCTGATCACATCGGAAAACACCCTCACAGAACCCTCAAGATCACCGGTCTCGAGCAGGACCTCACCGTAGAGGGAGAGGTTTGCTTCTTTTCTTTCGAGCGAGACAAGTTCTTCTATCAGGATCTTTGCTTTCTCGGCTTCACCCTTCAGAAGCAGCTTCTGTCCGAACCTTGAAAGGATCCTTGCGCGCAATCCTTTCGAAAGCTGATCGTTCCGCGACAGTGAGACGAGGATCGAATCGCTTCTTTCAAACAGCCCAAGCTGTTCAAGAGTGATCGACTCCCTGTATGATGCTTCATAGGCAAGAGGGCTCTTCGTATCTGTCATGGCGGCATCTCTGTACGCGTCGACCGCACCGCTGAAATCACGCAGATAATAGAGACAGTCTCCCACCCGCAATCTGCTCTTCGATTCCAGAGCTTTGGAGGGGCTTGCTGCGAGAGAACGCTGAAAAGAATCCAGGGCCTTTTTATACCCCTTCATATTGATATGGAGTTCACCCAGATCATATAGAACCGGCGCTATCCTTTCATCATCCCTGTTTTCCGACACAAAAGCCGAAAGATATCTGGAAGCGTCCTCTGTCAGCCCTTTCATCCTTAAAAGGTATCCGGTTTTCAGAAGCGCCTCTTTTCTGTAATTACCGGGAGCCTTCGCATCAAGGACAGAGCGAAAGACAGCTATCGAACTGTCGGCGGCCCAGCCTTTGCCGGTTCCGGCTTCGCCGTAGAGCAGCTCCGCCTTTCTGGAAGCTCCCCACCAAAGATTCTCCCCGCTATTATAATATCCGATAAACTCATCAAGCTTTGCGAGCTGGTCACCCAGTTTCCACTCATCAAGCCTGTTCTCCAGATATGCCCTGTGCGACAATTCTCCCCATCGGGTGCCGGGCCCTTTTCTAGCCGCTTTCAACCACGATCCTATGGCATCTTCACGCGATTTCTTATCGGCCTTTCCCTTTACCAGGGATTTATCGTAGATCCTCTGCTTCGCCTTGCCTTTAAAATACAATGTTTTCATCAGCAGCGAATCCGGGAGGTCGGCCTCCGGGATCCTGCTGAAAAAGGAGAAAGCATATTCCGGCCTGTCAGCCCGATCGAGAAGGATAATGCCTGTATTGATATATTTTTCCGCTATAGAACCCCCGCTGACAGCAAGCCTGGCCAGTTCAGATACCGGGTCACCATTCGAAAGATCCGAAAGTTCCAGGACCGCCGACCTTTTCTCCGCCTCTTCGGCATATTTTCCCTCTGGGAACCTTCTTGAAAGGGATTTCAGCCTTCCAGCGGCCTCAGCCGCCTTACCTGATCTTTCAAGGGCCTCAGCCGATCTCCACAGCGCATCTTCCTCCGCATCGTCTCCACCGTCTTCAGCGATTATCATATCCCAGTATCTCAGAGCCGAAAGGGTATCGGAATAATGATCGATCGAAAGTGAAGCAAGGAGGCTGAGGATCTCTATCTTTTCTTCTCCGGCTGCACCTTCGACAACGGCAAGCTGCAGGCGCGCCGCGGCTTCATCATTTCGCCCCTCTTTCATGAGCAATCCGGCCTCAAGCCTGAGAGCCTCCACCAGCATCGGAGATCTCGTCCAGGTATGCCTGAACTCTCTGAGCTCAGAAAGGGCCTGCCGATTGTTACCCATGCCGGCAAGGATCTTTCCCCTCAGAAGGCTGACCTCTCCAGTGCTGTCCTGCGCCGATCCTTCATTTCTCCACATATCGATAAGTCCGACTGCCTTTTTGCCGTCTCCAAGCTTCCAGGCTGATCCGACCGCTTTCCGGAAGATATGCGGGCGCGATTCGGAAGAGGGGAACTCTTTAAGAAACCTTTCGGCTTCTTTGAGAAGTGAAAGATCGTCTCCCATGGCCTCTGTCACATCGAGTATCTTCAGGACTGCTTTTTCCTTCAGGGCATCTTCGCGATACAGCCGGGCAGCTTCCCTGAAAAATCTTTCGGCCTCGGTATATTCGCGATTTTCAAAAGAGGCATCTCCGAGACGCAGCAAAGCAAGGGCGGCGACGGGAGATTTCGAATATTCCTGTACGAGTTTTTTTAAGATGGCGACAGCTTCGAGGTCCCTTCCGATATCCTTCAAGGCGACGGCAAGGCTGTACATCGCCCTCGGCTGAAGTCCTGGATAACTTCCCGAATCGGTCACCCTTCTAAGGACCGAGGCCGCCTCATGAGAGTCGCCCTCTGAGAGGAGTGATTCTCCTGCTGAAAGAAGCGCCTGTCCGTCAAGCGGACAATCAGGATAGACCTCGTCTATCATAAGAAATTCATCTGCCGATTCCCTGTATCTTTTCAACACTCTCAGGATGTCGCCCCTGTAATATCTGGCCTTGCAAGCATCCTCGAATCGGGGGTGCGCCGCGAGCAGGGTCTCGAAAGCATCCATGGCCTCTGCTGCTTTTCCAGCTTTCATCCAGCATTCTCCCGCATTGAAGAGCGAGGAAGGCCTGAGACCGCTGTCAGGATATTTTTCGGAGAAACGGAGATACTCCTCGGCGGCAGCGATATATATGCCATCGTTCTGCAGCCTTCGGGCAAACCGGAAATCGTCGCTTTCTCCCGCATTCGCGGAAGAGGCGAAGATCACTGAAATAAAAAACAGCAGCAATGCTGCGTAAGACAGATTCAAGAGTCGGATATTCAAAGAATTTCCTCCTTGAAAGAGGAAGAAAACAAAAAAGTAATAGTAAATTAGCAGATAGGAACTGCAAGGTCAACAATGAAGCTTTCGGCAGTATTTTTTCAGTCAGCTGCTGCTATGGAGAGAGCCTGTTTATCAGCCTCGGGAAAGGTATTGTCTCCCTTACATGATTGATGCCGCATATCCATGCCAGAGCGCGTTCGACGCCGAGGCCGAAACCCGAATGCGGAAATGTCCCGTATCTTCTCAGATCGAAGTACCAGTCGAACGCTTTTTCAGGAAGGCCATGCTCCCCTACTCTTTTCTTCAGCAGATCGAGGTCGTGCGCTCTCTGTCCCCCTCCTATGATCTCTCCGTAACCCTCGGGGGCCAGAAGATCGACCGAGAGGCTGAGCGAGGCGTCTTCCGGATCCGGCTGCATATAAAACGCCTTTATGGCCGAAGGGAAACGGTGGACGAAGAACGGCCTGTCATAGTCGGTCGCTAGCACAGTCTCGTCATTTCCTCCAAAATCTCCGCCAGTCTGAAAATCTATCCCCTTCTTTTTCAGGATAGCCGCAGCTTCCATATACGATACCCTGGGGAACGGAGACTGGACATTTTCGAGAGGCCTGATATCTCTTTGAAGGAGATCTACAAGAAGATCCCGGTGATCCTCAAGTGTGCGCCCCACTATATCTACAATAAAATCTTCGGCGAGCTTCATTATATCGTCAAGATCCGCAAATGCTACTTCAGGTTCGACCATCCAGAATTCTATCAGGTGTCTTCTGGTCTTTGATTTCTCCGCCCTGAAGGTCGGACCGAAACAATATACCTTCCTGAAAGCTGCCGCAGTCGCCTCATTGTACAACTGCCCGCTCTGAGTCAGGTAGGCCTTGTCGCCGAAATAATCGGTCTCGAAAAGGGTCGTCGTCCCTTCACAGGCATTCGGCGTAAAAACCGGAGTATCGCACAGGATAAAACCCCTGTTATCGAAGAAATCCCTGATATACCTTACCAGGCTTGCCCTGACCCTCAGGATCGCGTTCTGTCTTGAACTTCTCAGCCAGAGATGGCGGTTATCCATAAGAAAAGTGCTTCCATGTTCCTTTGGAGTAATAGGGTAGTCATCGGCCACCTGTATGATCTTCAAGGCTGCTACAGAAAGTTCGAAACCGCCTGGAGCCCTCGAATCCTCACGCACCCCGCCTGCTATCTCAAGGGATGATTCCTGCGTAAGCGTCTTCGCTTCTTCAAACAGCTCATCCCCTACCGTTGATTTTTCGATAATACACTGAATTACGCCGGTTCCGTCACGGAGCTGAAGAAAGATTATCTTGCCGCTTGAACGGATATTGTACACCCAGCCTTTGAGAAGTACTTCCTGATCTTTAAATTCGCTTATTCCTGATATCTCTGCCGGATGCATGACTCTCTCCCTCTTTTTTGCCGATGAACCAAAAACAGTTTCGTCGATGAACCAAAAATGGCGTTACATCGGTTTTTTCCGGTTCCTACTATATCTATGTAACATTCGCAGGCGGCAATGTAAATACAGAAATGCCACTTCTCCTTTAATCTCAATCGACAGGCTGATACGGCATGAATTTTGCCGATGCGCAGGTTAAGAAAGATATATAGTCACGGGGTTCGGGAGTCCAATGAACTTTCTGATCATGAAAGGCACGATGGTACAACAAGTTATGGCGCAAAGGCTGGTTATAACTGTATTATGCATTCTTATCTGCAGTGCATTTTGCGAAAATATATATGCTAACTCGTTGGAAAATATATCCAATCCCGTGTTGAGAGACTATTCGTTCAACCAGATCGAGAAGGGCACTCCAGCACTGGAAACGACATCAAGAGTCATTTACGGCGAAGCCCTCAAAATGCTTGAAGCGGGAAACCGTGAAAAGGCGATGGAGCTGTTGATCCTCAGCGGATCCCTTTCCTGCACCAACTCCGACCCATATTTTACCCTTGCCCGTATTGAACTCCTTAGCGGCCATCCGGACTTTCTCTTCCACTTCATCGAGGGACTTAACCGTCAGGCGGGAAGCTTCCGGAACCAGGGTCTGCTGGCGCTTAATCTTTCACTGCATCTGATTGCAGCGCTGCTGATGACCCTGATATTCATGCTGCTGATCTTAATGGTCAAATACTGGCAATTTCTTAACCACAAGATAAAAGAGGTCTATGCCCAGAAATATTCTTTCCCTCCGGCAAGATATATGGGGGTATTGATTATACTTTCGCTTCTCATAATGCGGCTTGGTATTGCCCTGTATATAGCACTGTTTATAGGTATTCTCTGGACTTTCATGGCAAGAAGAGAAAAAGCAACCGTTACTTTTCTGGTTATTCTGATAGGTGCCGCCTCTTTTGCCGCTCCTTTTTCCAATATCCTGTTTCTGTCTGTCGACCGGGACAGCATAACCGGCAGGCTTGCCCTTCTAAACGAATCAGGAGGCGACCAGAAACTTATCGACTCGATCCAGAAGATCAAAGACAAGGATTTTGAGGCAGAGAAGCAGTTCGCGCTTGGAACGATCATGTACAGGCTTGGACGATATGAAGAAGCCCGAGACCACCTGCTCTCTTCGGTCAGCGAAAACAAGGATTTTGCTATCGCCTATCTGAATCTGGGAAACGTCTACTTCATGCAGTCTGATTACAACAAGGCTCTAGCGGGATACCAGAATGTCCTCTCGATAGATCCGGCTAACGCGGTCGCTCATTTCAATATCGGACAAGCCTACATAAACAAGATGCTGTTCGCTGAATCGAGTTCCGCCCTGAAAATGGCAGGAACTCACGGAATAGACCGTTTCAGAAAATATCATCCTTCGATAAATCTGCGTGCTCTCTCGGTCTATGACGAAGGTTTTCCCAATCATCTCCTCTGGTCGATAGCAAAACGTGAGGCTGCGCTGCGAAGCGATCTGCTGATTGAAGAACTGTTCAGGCCCTGGCTTCTTTTTCCTTTCAAATGGCTTGGATACCTTCTGCTGGGATCAATACTGTTCAGTGTGATAGCCAGCAGCAGGATCTCGGGAAACTGGAGAGTATTCAAGTGCGATAACTGCGGAAAAGCTACATGCCCTGTCTGCTCAAACCAGGATACCGGCCTCTCCCTTTGCCAGGACTGCTCGAATCTTATAAAGAAATTATCGAGCATAAAAGTGATGGAAGCTCTGCTTAGACACAGGCGGCAGAAAGCTGGTTCGTCTGCTGAAAACAGGACGGGGTGGAAAACCAGATTGATACCGGGAGCCGCTTACATCCTGCACGGCAAGACGGTCTCGGGAATGATCTGGATGCTCATCGACTTTTCCGCGATCCTGACTCTTGTCTGGTCGGGTTTCTATTTCAGCGATCCAAGGGCACTTATTACACCATCCCCCGTCTGGAGGATCCTGATCTCGATGGCGGTCATAGCAATGGGTTACCTTGCGTCGCTAAGGGAAAGACCGGCAGTCGAACAGAGAAACTTCAAGATACTTCCTCCCGAATTCATTCCGGAGGTAGATGAAAAAACGAGTATTATTGAACCGCGTTCACCCGTAAAAGAAAAAGCAGAGCATTTCGAGGCTTTCCTCGATTCACTATAGAGAGGCAAAACGATGGCGCTGGAAGGAAATGCAAGGGATTTTGGGCTGAGTGAGATTTTCCAGTTGATATCCATTCAAAAGAAATCAGGCATGCTGTCAGTAAAAGCTGAAGACAATATGTCGATATTCTTTTGTGACGGTTTGATTATTTCTACGCGTGACCGCCGTAACCGTTCGAAAGACCCTCTGAAAGACTATCTCCTTAGATACGGATTTATCAGCAATGACAAGATGAACAATCTCATGCAGATCCAGACGGAATCCAATATGGATCTGACAGAGATCCTTTTATCAGAAAAATATTTTTCAGAAGATGAACTTAAAAAGATCTTTACTGAACAGGTCTATGAGTCTGTACAGGAAGTCCTTTGCTGGCCCAAAAGCCACTACAAGTTCATCATCGGCAAGAATATCCTTTCAGGAGTAAGATCCTTTACGTCGATAAAAGTCGAAGGCATATTGATGGAGAGCATGAGGCGGATCGATGAGTTTCCTGAGCTCAAAAGGATATTCTCAAGCGAATCGATGAGATTCACGCGCCTTCCTTTTCCGGCCGAAAGAGGATTTTCAATCGGAAAAAACGAAGAAGTGCTCTATGAACTTCTTGAATCAGAAAAGTCGCTCAATGAACTTATCACCAATTCGAGGATGGCCAGATTCAGCACGTACGAAGCCCTCAAACAACTTCTGGAAAAAGGGCTGCTTGAGATAAAAGAAGACCTGAAAGTCGTCCGCGATGAAGAGGAAAAAACCCTACCAAAGGTCAAGGTCAGGGGCAAGTCGCGATTGGTGCCGACCCTTGTCACGACATCGATCCTTGCCGCCGGATTCTTTATAGGTGAATATCTGGTCCCGGCTTTAAGCCCTCCGGGATGGAAAGCCGCACCATCGACCCATTCAGGGATGAAAACCGCCGACAACGGCGCTCTTACTGCACGTAATATGGGCGAATTAAGACTGAGAATGCTTGAAACGACTCTTACAGAAGCACTTGAAGAATATTACGCCTCTAGAGGTTCATATCCATTCACTCTTGAGGTCCTCGCCACAAGAAAAATCGTTTCGTCAAGCGTAATAGACAAAGCTCATCAGGCGGGGATCATATACAAGACTATTGAAAGCGGGAACAGATATTCCATCCACAGGGAATGAGCCGTTTTCTTTCGAGCATCTGCCCCTCATTCCGTTTAAAGACGAAGATCAAGACTAGACTTTCCCTTGAAAAAAGGAGTAAGCCCGGCAACACGGTTTATAGCTCTTCCTTTAAGATCCTCGGCCCAGAATAGCTTTCCCTGCCCAAGTTTGTTACCCAGCGAACCGCAGGTATCGATGATCCACACTCCTTCGCGGCGAAGATCGAAAGGGTCAAGCCTGTTGTTTTTTCCAGAGGGATAAAGGGTGAAGGCTGCTTCATAACCTGCTGCCCTGGCTTCCGTCCTTACCGACAGGTTACTCCTTCCGAATGGATATGAGACCGTCCTGACCGGACTATTGATCGCTTTTTCAATCTCTTCCTTTGATTTATATAATTCGGACCTGAGATCCCCGATCTCAAGCCTGGTCAGGTCGCAGTGAGTCCGTGAATGCGATCCGAATGAAAAGCCTCTTGCTGAAAGATCCCTGACTTCGTCCCATCCCATATGGCCGAACCTTCTCCCAGGCAGCCGGAGTTCCCATCTGTTTTCTCTTCCCGCGTATGCTGTCACCATAAATATCAGTGCAGGGATCTTCCTTTCCTCGAGAGCAGGCAGGGCGCTTTCGATGATCATCCTGTAACCGTCGTCAAATGTCATCAGGATCTCCCGGCCGCTTCCGATCCTTTTTCCGGAGACAGTATCAAGAAAAAGATCCTCGGTGATAAAACAGAACCCCGAGTCGAGCAGGTAGTCGAGCGAAGAGATAAATCTTTTTTTGGTCATCCATGTGCCGCCGAATTCAAAACCGGTGACTTTGTGATAGGCAAGGACTTTTGGAAAGGAAGGTGAAACCGGTCCCCAGACCAGTTTCCAGACTATGTAGGATATCAAGGGTAGAATAACAAGAAAGAGGAAAGCATAGAGCCAGAACATCCTATCCTCCCTGCCCGGTGTGCCCGAAACCTCCCTGGCCGCGGCTTGTCGCGTCGAGACTGTCCACTTCTGTCAATTCTACTTCGGGCAACCGGCAGAAAACGATCTGAGCTATCCTGGCGCCGCGGCGGACGATAAAATCTTCTTTTCCGAAATTAAAGAGGATCACTCCTACTTCTCCCCTGTAATCACTGTCTATCGTACCGGGGCTGTTGAGAAGCCCTATCTTCTTTTTCAGGGCGAGTCCGCTCCTCGGACGTATCTGGGCTTCATACCCGCCCGGGACCGACAACTCGAATCCAGCAGGTATGACAGCTACTTCTCCAGGCCGTATGACAGTCTCTTCCCGGCAGGCAGCGCATATATCAAATCCGCTCGATCCCGGCGTCATCCGGCTTACCGCAGGCAATCCTTCATGATTGGGGAGATATCGAATATCAGCTTTCAACCTTATCTCCTCTCTGCCTTATTGGTCAATCCCTTCAGGCTCCGCGGTCCGATCGTGACATACGTGTGCTCTTTATCGTCAAGATATTTTTCCGCAACCTGCATAAGGTCATCTATACCGACCTTTTCAATATTCTTTATCAGGACCGGAAGAGAAATATATCTGTCATAGTAGAAGTAATTGTGAAAAAGCCTGAACAGACGGCTGTCTATGTTTTCTGCGCCGAAAATGACCGATCCCTTGAGCTGGGCGACGGAGCTTTCCAGCTCTTCTTTTCTGATACCGCCGGTTTTTAGTTTTTCAATCTCCGACCTGTAAAGATCGACGCCGCGGGGAAGATTTTTCGGATCGACCGAGAAGAAAGTGGAAAAAGCTCCCGTATCCTTCCAGAAATTGACACTTGAGAAGACAGAATAGGCAAGCCCTGATTCCTCCCTCAGGGACTGGAATATCCTCGAGGAAACCCCTCCGCCGAATATGTTTGAAAGTACATGAAGCGGATATCTTTCCCGCTCGGAAGCCGAGACGACCCTGACACCGGCGCAGAGGTGTGATTGAGACAGGTCGGGCCGTTTTACCGATACTGACCGTTTCCCCGAGTATCGGGTGAATTTCTTTTCACCAGTATCCTTCCCCGGTGAAAATGCGAACTTCCGGTTCAGTATGGAGACTACTTTTTTCAGAGGAATATTTCCAACGAATCCAAGAACCGCGTTCTCAGCGTTATATGTTCTGCGGTGAAACCCGAGAAGTCTTCTCCTGGTCGAACCGGCAATATCATCGATGCTTCCGGTAACGGGATATCCAAGTTGATTATCGTAAAAAAGATTCTGAAAAAAGTGCTCGTATGTACTTTCTTCCGGAGAGTCAGCTACAGACCTGATCTCCTCCTGAATTATATTTTTCTCCGTGGCAAACGATTCAGATGGAACAGAGGGAGCCAGCGTTATATCAGCAAAGATATCAGCAAGTCTCTCAAAATGCTCCTCAAGGACCTTCCCGTGATAGCATGTCACCTCTTTGCTTGTAAAAGCGTCCCACTGCCCGCCGACCGACTCAAGATCGAAAGCTATCTCGAGAGCTGATCTTTTCCTGGTTCCCCTGAAGACCATATGCTCAAGAAAATGAGAAAACCCCCTGTCAGAGGGTTTTTCATCTCTCGAACCTCTGGTGATCCACACGCCGAAAGCGACCGCAGAAGACACAGGATTACACTGGTAAAGCAGCCTGGCGCCAGACTCTAGAATGATTCTACGTGGCCGGGGCAGTTTAAGCATAAGATATCATCAAAGAAGGACCTTACGGCTTAACCGTATCTTTCCCTCTCTGTCTATCCCGATGACTTTTACTTCGAGTTCCTGTCCAAGGCTGAGCACATCCTCCACATTGTTTATCCTTTTGTTATCTATCTCGGATATATGCAGAAGGCCGTCTTTGCCCGGAAGTATCTCGACAAAGGCACCGAAAGTGACGATGCTTTTTACTATTCCTTTGTATACCTTATCCAGCTCAGCTTCAGCTGTTATCTGGTCGATCATTTCCAGGGCCTTGTCCCCTGCTGCCTGATCCACCGCTGAAATGGAGATCGTCCCATCATCATCGATATCTATCTTTGCTCCGGATGTATCCTGGATATGCCTGATCATCTTTCCCCCCGGGCCGATGATCTCTCTTATCTTGTCGACCGGGATCTTTATCTGGACGATCTTCGGAGCATACGGAGATATCTCTTTTCTCGCCTCAGAGATGACAGCTCCCATAATATCAAGTATCTTCAGCCTTGCCTCTTTGGCCTGCCCGAGAGCCTTCTCCATGATATCCCGTGATATGCCTGATATCTTGACATCCATCTGGAATCCGGTAATACCTTCATCCGTACCGGTAACCTTGAAATCCATATCACCCAGATGGTCTTCAAGGCCGAGAATGTCGGTCAGGATAGCGTACTTGTCTCCCTCCAGGATCATACCCATCGCAACGCCTGCTACAGGTTTCTTGACAGGGACACCCGCGTCCATGAGCGAAAGACTGCCTCCGCAGACCGAAGCCATCGAGCTTGAACCGTTGGATTCCATGATATCGGAGACTATCCTGACAGTGTATGGAAAATCTTCTTCTTCAGGCATAACAGGCCTGATAGCCCTTTCAGCAAGAGCTCCGTGGCCGATCTCCCTGCGTCCAGCGCCTCGGAAAAAACCCACCTCGCCTACGCTGTATGGAGGGAAATTGTAGTGAAACATATACTTTTTCCATGATTCGCCGTCCAGGGCATCGATACGCTGTTCGTCCTGGGATGTTCCAAGCGTTGTGACAACGAGACTCTGAGTCTCACCCCTAGTAAAGAGGGCACTGCCGTGGGTACGGGGGAGAACACTTATTTCACATGTTATCTCTCTTACCTCATCATATTTTCGGCCGTCTGTCCTGACCTTTTCATCCAGTATCATCTTCCTTACGACGCCGCGTTCGATATCGTGCATTATCTGCAGGATATCCCCGGTCGAGTCCGGATACTCTTCTTCATATTTGGAGACAGCTTCATCAGATAACTGCTGGAGAGCATTTCCTCTGTTGTGTTTTCCGCTTATCCTGCACCTCTTGTCAGTCTCGGAAGTATATTCGGCGATAAGCTTTTTTTTAAGCTCTGCATCGACCTGTTTGCCGGCAAATTCCCTTTTAGCCGGAATCTCGCACTCAGCGAGGAACTCTCTTTGAAAAGCGTTAAGATCCCTGATCCTGGCATGCCCGAAATCCAGAGCCTCCATTATCTTTTCTTCCGAGACCTGATCCGCTCCGCCCTCGACCATGATGATGGCATCATCGGACCCGGCTATTACCAATTCGAACTTGCCGGTCTCGACCTCTTCAAAGGTCGGATTCATGATAAATTCGCCATCTTTCATTCCAATGCGGACCCCGCTGATGATCCCGTCAAAGGGAATATCAGAAAGGTTAAGCGCAAGTGACGCACCGGTAATACCGAGTACATCCGCCTGACGCTCCTGATCGCTGCTCAGGACAGTCGCCGCTACCTGCACCTCAAAATTAAAACCCTCCGGGAAAAGAGGCCTGATCGGCCTGTCGATAAGGCGGCAGCTCAGAGTCTCCCTTTCACTGGGACGGCCCTCGCGTTTAAAAAATCCCCCGGGGATCTTACCTGCGGCGTAAAACTTCTCCCTGTACTCCACAAACAGCGGGAAAAATCCTCTATCACTCTCAGCCCCTTTTGAAGCGACTGCGGTCACCAGGACGGTAGTACCTTCTTCCCCGATAAGCACCGATCCGTCAGCTTGTCTGGCGATCCTGCCTGTCTCGAAGAAAAACTCGCTCCCGTCAAGGCTTATCTTCTTTTTTATCATTTTCTTCAAATCCTCCATCCGCTCTCAAATAACCACACCCCGCCAACAACCCCCGATAGAATAGCTCAACAAGGGCAACAGGCTACTTGCGGAGATTAAGCTCCTTAATAAGGCTGCGGTATTTTTCAATCCTGTTCTTTTTCAGGTAATCGAGGAGCTTACGGCGCCTGCCGACCATCTTGAGCAATCCACGCCTTGAAGCAAAATCTTTCTTATGGATCTTGAAATGATCGGTAAGAATATTGATGCGTTCGGTGAGAAGCGCGATCTGGACTTCGGGAGACCCCGAATCCAGATCATGCAGCCTGAACTTGCTGATTACCTCTTTTTTCTCATTCTTTTGCAGCGCCATCGTAGCTACCTCCTTATCATCCGTGTTGAAAACACGATGGCAGCAGAAAGGGCAACACACCCCATCCGCCTGATAACTGCCTGCCAGTTAGTACGCAATTTACAAACATACACTACTGATCCTGAATGTCAACATCCTTTTCTAGAATCTGGCGGACTTTTTCCCGGTCTCTTCCCAGTTGGGACTGCAGTTCCTCCCGGCTGGCGAACTCTTTTTCCTCTCTCAGGTATTCAAGTAGATTTATGCGCAGCCTGCTTCCATAGAGATCTCCAGAAAAATCAAAAAGGTGGACTTCGATCCTGTTCTTGCCTTCCTGATGAACGGTAGGAGCGGAACCGATATTCATCATACCGTCACAGATCCTCTCCCCTACTTCGACCCTGACGGCATACACTCCGGTCGGAGGCACAAGTTTTTCCCTGTGAGTTATTTCCGCGTTCGCAGTGGGAAAATCGATCTTCCTCCCTATACCTGAACCGTGGACTACATCGGCATCGAAAAAGTACCGCCTCGTCAGGAATCTTGCTGCGTCATGCAGTTTTCTGTCCTTTACATTCTGTCTTATTCTCGTGCTCGACACGGCTATACCGTCTACGACTACAGGAGGGACAACAGTCACTCCGAAACCGGACTTTTTCCCCTCCTCCGAGAGGTGCTGCTGATCTCCTTTTCTGTCTCTGCCCAGATGAAAATCATACCCGACTACAATATGCCTCATCCCGAGCCTTGAGATAAGCCGGTTCGAGATAAATTCCCTGTAATCGATTCCTGCCAGTTTCTCATCGAATCTTTCAATAACGATGATATCCACACCAAGATGTTTGAGCAGAGATATCTTCTCATCGACTGTAGTCAACAGTTCGGGGCTTCTATCGGGGTGGGTCACGCTTAACGGGTGAGGATCGAATGTCAACAGGACCGACCTGCCGGAAGCCAGTTTTTCTGCTTCTTCCAGGAGACTGGCTATGACCTTTCGGTGCCCGACATGTACCCCGTCAAATACTCCTACTGTCACGGCAGACTCATCGACCTTGAGGTCAAGCAGGTCATCTGATCTGATTATTTCGGTCATGGTCTTTTCTCCGCGCACCTCTCCTCATACCCTGTCATCAAGGGGAAATACCTTCTTCAGCAGGATCTGTCCGGATGGGCCGACCTCAGCGATGGCTCCCAGCCGGCCGTCATCGCGAACCAGCCTTAGGAGGGTTCCCTCCTCGGGAAGATCCTGATCGATCCCGGGCGGGATGCCGTTCTGCAGGTCTCTTTCCTGCTGCCCGGTCAGTTTAACGGCAGGCAGGTGCTGCAGAGCCTCGGAGAGCGAATACCCTGACTTGACCATCTTCTCGATTTCCCCGAATCTGTCGTCGGAAACTGACGACTCAATATTGAAATGTCCTATTTCCGTTCGAACAAGGCCTGAAAGGTGAGCGGGGACGGAGAGGGCATCTCCTATCTCTTCTGCAAGGGTTCTGACATACATCCCCCTCGAACAACAGACTTCCACACTGAATTGCGGCAGGTTGCATTCCGTCATTTTTATCTCGTAAATATCCACTTCTCTCGGAGACCGCTCTATCTCCTTGCCCTGGCGGGCGTATCTATATAGAGGTGTTCCTCCGTGTTTCAAAGCGGAATACATCGGCGGGACCTGCATTCGTTTGCCGATAAACTGCTTTAACACGGACTCGATCTGTCCTCTGGTTATGTGGTCGACTTTCTCTGTTCTCAGGACTTTCCCCTCGCTGTCCTGGGTATCGGTCGATTTTCCGAGTATTATATCCGCGATATAGCGCTTGGGCAGATCCATAAGATAGCTGGAAAGTTTTGTGGCCGTCCCGGTCAGCAGAAGAACAAGTCCTGTGGCCGCGGGGTCAAGAGTACCCGAGTGGCCTACCTTCACCGGCTTTGATCTCTTCTTGAAACGCCTTATGACATCATATGTCGAGAGTCCTGCCGACTTGTTGACCGGTATTACGAGGTTTTCAAGATCATTAGCCATCTTTGTTTTCTCCGTATGCTATCATTGATCAACGGCAGTCAGATTTTCAGAGAAGGCTCCTGAGGCCTGAAAGAATCTTCTCTTCGGCAACAGAGATACTCGAATCTATAGTGAGGCCGGCAGCTTTTTTGTGGCCTCCTCCACCGAATCTGCAGGCCAGCGAAGCGACATCATGGTCGTCACGGGACCGCAGGCTGACTCGTGTCCTGTCCTGGGATATTTCTCTCAGAAGAGCTACCAGCTCTACATCGTCTATCGCTGCTCCATAGTCTACAAAACCTTCAGAATCTTCGAAAGTCGCGCCTGTTTTTTCGAGCATCTCGTTTGTTATCTTCATGATAGCGATTCTCCCGCCATCGTATAGTTCAAGAGATTCAAGGACAGGAGCGAGCAGCTTCAGAGTAGTATATTTTCGCATATAGATAAAATCATGCGTAAGCGTGTAGGAATCCGCCCCGAGTTCGATCAATCTTCCTGCAGCGCGCATCGTCTCAGCATCGGTATTCTGAAATCTGAACCCTCCGGTATCCATGAGAATCCCGAGATAAAGGCACGTTGCGATATCGGGAGTGATCTCATCTTCTGCCATCGCCGAAAGAAACCTGAATATCAGCATCGTCGTCGCCGCCGCATATTCATCCACAATATTGATCGTTCCGAATCTGTGATTTGAAGGATGATGGTCAATATTTACTATCGGTATATCCGAACCGGGTTTCAAGAGGCCTTCCGACCGCTCGACAGTCGGAAGATCAACGGCAAATATCACCTCATGATCGAATTTCGATACTTCGTCAAGTGAACAGATCGTCTGCGCTCCAGGCAATTTGCTGAACAGGTCTGATCTGTCGCCCGGCGCGAAACAGGCAGCCTCCAGCCCACGAGCCCCGAGAAAAAGCGCCAGAGAAAGCATAGATCCTATACAGTCGCCGTCCGGGTCTACATGGCCTATTATCAGGAACCTCTCATGCCTGTCGACAAGATCGATCACTTTTTCAAAATGAGATACAAAAGGTTCTTTAGCCATTTTCCATCTCCTCTTCAGGATCATTTTCGGCTGAATCGTCTTCTTTTACCGGTTCTTCTTCGTGTATTCCCTCAATGATCTCCTCAAGAGCCATAGCTTTATCGAGGGATGAGTCATAGATAAAGACAAGCTCCGGTATTACGCGCAGCCGCAGATGTTTTTTGATCTTGTTCCTTATATAGCCTCTCGCGCTTTTCAGCCCGGATTCAACATCCTCGAGGTCGTCACTTCCACCGATGATATTGTAGTATAGTTTCGCGACCGAATAATCGCCGGATACGCTTACTCTTATGATAGAGACATTCTCCACTCTCGGATCCTTGACCCTCCTTACGATCAACTCGGCGACAAGCTGATGAATCGTCTCCTCGACTCTTCCTTTGTATTTGTTATTCATCCCGGTACTCCGTAATCAGAATATTTCCTTTTCGATCTCGATCATAACGGCTCTTTTTTCTTTTTCGACAAATGCGATTATCGACTGCATCGTTTTGTCGATGCCTCTTCTGGAACCGGCGACAGACACGATAGCGATCTCGCTCCGCTGCCATTTATCCTGATAATCTGTCTCGCACAATGCTACATTGAACCTGTTACGAAGCCTGTCCCTCAGACTCTTCAGTACAAATCTCTTTTCCTTGAGGGAAGTGCAACCCGGCAAGTGGAACTGGATTGTCAGGCATGCCACGAACATAGTGGAGTCCCGGTTCTAGTCTATAGTCCTCGAATGTTCCTCTTCCTTGTACACTTCGAGGACATCTCCTTCCAGAAGGTCCTCAAAACCGCTGACTCCGATACCACACTCGAACCCCGCCTGTACCTCTTTTGCGTCATCTTTGAACCGCTTGAGGGAACTGATCGATCCCTTGTAAATGACCTCGCTGTCCCTCAGGACCCTGACAAGGGCGTTCCTTACTATCACTCCGGTCTTCACATATGAACCAGCTATAGATCCTATTTTGGAGACTCTGAAGACCTGCCGGATCTCGGCGATTCCGAGTTCCTTTTCCACAATATCGGGATCGAGAAGTCCTGACATCGCACCCTTGATATCATCTATAGCCTGATAGATCACGTCATAAAAACGGATATCTACTTTTTCAGCCTTGGCTATTCTCGCTGCCTCGGGTGTCGCATTTATGTGAAAACCGAGGACTACGGCGTTCGAAGCCGAGGCAAGAAGTATGTCGCTTTCACTGATGATCCCGACTGCCTTATGGATCACATTCACCTTGACTTCATCAGTACTCAGATTGGTAAGGCTTTCGTTCAGAACCTCGATCGATCCGTCGACATCGGCCCGGATGATGAGATTAAGCTCTTTGGCAATACCTTCCTGGATCTGCGCGTACAGTTCTTCAAGTGATATCCTGTGCACTGAACGGCGGTCTTTCTCTCTTGCAAACTGCTGTCTTCTAAGAGCCACTTCTTTCGCTTTTTTCTCATCTTCGACCTGTATGAAAGCATCCCCTGCCTGCGCCACACCGGAACACCCCAGAATAACGGCGGGTGTCGAAGGCGGAGCGTCTTTAATCTTTTCCCCGCGCTCATTCAACAGGGCTCTTATCCGTCCAAAATGGTTTCCTGATACAAATATGTCTCCGATTCTCAGAGTTCCCTGCTGAACAAGGACGGTCGTAACGATTCCGCGTCCCTCTTCCTTCTTCGCCTCGATCACAACCCCTCTTCCCTGAGCATCAGGATCTGCTTTCAACTCCATCATCTCGGCCTGAAGAAGGATCATCTCGAGAAGTTTTTCGATACCTATGCCGTTTTTCGCCGAGATCTCGGCGCACATTATGTTGCCGCCGTATTCTTCAAGAACAATATTCTGCTTGATAAGGCCATTCTTTACCTTGTCTATATCGGCGTTTGGAAGATCGATCTTGTTGATAGCTATAATTATCGGCACATCCGCCGCCTTGGCGTGGTTGATCGCTTCGATAGTCTGGGGCATGACCCCATCGTCAGCCGCTACGATCACTATTACGATATCGGTCGACTGCGCCCCCCTTGATCTCATCGCAGTAAACGCTTCATGACCAGGCGTGTCGATAAAAGTGATCTTCTTACCGTTGATTTTTACCGCGTAAGCGCCTATATGCTGGGTGATGCCTCCCTTTTCGCCAGCTATCACATTGGTCTGCCTTATATTATCGAGAAGAGATGTCTTCCCGTGGTCGACATGGCCCATGATCGTTATTACAGGAGGACGATGAACGAGATGTTCGGGTTTGATCTGTTTCTTGTCGTCGAGAAGGTCCTGCCCGTATGTAGTTACAAATTTGATATCAAAGCCGTGTTCGCTTGAAATCATCTCAATGGTATCTTTATCAAGTCTCTGATTGATCGATACCATAAGTCCGAGCGAAAAACATTTCTGGATGATTTCAGCGGGATCGACTTCCAGTTGTCCGGCAAGGTCGGCAACCGTGGAGAATTCCGGAAGCTTTATGACATTTTCTTCCTCATCGATCTCGATATCATCCCTGCTGCGCCTTTTTCTTTTTGTCTTCCGGGTAACCTCAAGTTTGGCGAGGGTCCTTCTTACGCTCTCCTGTACAGCCTTCTGGTCAGCTTCAACCCTTTTGACCGCCTTCTTGGGTTTCCTTGCTCTGGGTTTGGCGGCAGTAACCGCCGGCTTCTTCTTTTTCTCTTTCTGTTTGACTTTAGCGGAAGCTGCATTCTTGACCCTGTTCATATGCTGCTGTATAAGTATCTCGGCACGCTCCTCGACCGTACTCATATGACTCTTTACAGTGATGCCTTCCTTAACAAGAATCTTCCTTAGAGCCTCGCTCGAGATCTCATATTTTCTAGCAAGCTCATATACACGGACCTTTGCCAAATGAACTCAACTCCCTTCAGATATATTATTTTTCAGAATCTTCATCCTCGTCAGGCTCGATCTCTTCGCTGTCGGCGCCAGGAATCTCACCGTCTTCCTCTTCCTCATCATCATCCGGTTCTTCCAACTCTGCTTCACCATCAGTTTTGTCGGCATCCCCGGAAGGATCCGTCTTATCTTCCTTTTTCCGGTCATCTCCCGCCAGATCACCGAACAGAGCTTCCTCGGTAAGGACGATCTCTTCTTCTTCTTTTATTACTTCGGGAGCGAGCGAATCCTCATCAAAGAGGGGCTTGCTTGCTTCCTCTTCCTCGATTTCCTTCTCCTTCTCAAGAAGATCCTCGAGGGCTTTGTTAAGTTCTTCCATAGTCTCCAAAGCCAGCACTTTGACCCTCTCAGCGGTCTTCTGGCCTATTCCATCGATCTCAAGAAGTTCTTCAAGAGTGGTCTTATACAGCTTTTGTACCGTCAGGATCCCAACGCTCTTGAGTTTCTGGGCCATCCTGGCTGATACCCCGACCATCTCTGATATATCCATCTGGAGCTTCTGTTCGAGTTTGTCCCTTTTCTCGATCTCTTTGACCGTAGTCAGGGTTATTCTCCAATCAGTCAACTTCGAGGCAAGCCTGACATTCTGGCCCTCTTTCCCTATCGCAAGGGAAAGCTGGTCATCCTCTACGATCGCCATGACAAACCCTTCAGCCTCATTGAACCTGAGTGCCGAGACTTTTGCCGGGGAAAGCGCCCTCGATACAAACTCGTTTATATTTTCGCTCCAGTTGACAATATCTATCTTTTCTCCATGAAGCTCGTTTACGACCGCCTGGACCCGTGAACCTTTCATGCCGACGCATGATCCGACAGCATCGACCTTGTCACTCCGCGAATATACCGCTATCTTCGAACGCCCGCCAGGTTCTCTGGCAATACGTTTTATCTCCACATCTCCGTCAAATATCTCGGGGACTTCCTGTTCAAAAAGTTTCAGGAGAAACTGGTTGCTCGCCCTGGAAACTATTATCTGCGGCCCTCTTATCTCCTTGTCCACTTCTACGATACAGGCCCTGATAGTATCTCCCTGGTTATAGCGTTCCTTGCGGATCTGCTCCCTCATCGGAAGATAGGCTTCCGCCCTCCCGAGATTAAGAAGTATGTTTCCTCTGTCGATCTGACGGACAGTACCGGAAATTATGACTCCCACCTTGTCCTTATATTCCTCAAAGGTGCGTTCACGTTCGGCTTCCCTGACCTTCTGGGTCAGTATCTGCTTTGCAGCCTGGATCGCGTTCCGCCCGAATTCCTCAAGCGATAGTTCTTCGAGCACTTCTCCGCCTATCTCGGCTTTTTCATCTATTTCTTTCGCATCCTCAAGAAGAAGTTCGACAGCGTCGTCTTCCACTTTGTCCACTACCTTGAATACTCTGAAGATATCAAGCTGGCCTTTTGCCTCGTCCAGGTGTACCTGGATATCCGCGTCCTGACCAAGTTTGCGTCTGGCAGCCGAAACAAGGCTTGCCTTAATAGTTTCCACAAGAGTGTTCTTGTCGACGCGTTTGACTCTCACTATCTGCGAGAATGCTTCAATAAATCCTGAATTCATCCTTAAATACTCCCCTCAAACAAAGCAGGACTGTTTATTTTATTCCAGACTCTCTCGACTGTCAAAGTGTTTTCCTTTATTTTTTGGCGCTTTACGGCTCTTTATGTTTTTCTCTCTATCTCCGGTTCCCCATTTTTCTCCGTAAAGATTCGCTTTTATTATGCTTCCAAATTCGATCCTGCATTCGCCTTTTTTGTCAGTCAGTATCACCTTGTCCTCTTCAATCCCTGTTATCTCTCCTATCGAAGATCTTTTCTCGCCGCCCCCGGCCATATATTCGACCCTTGCCGTCTTTCCCGTGAACCGCAGATAATGGTCACGCCTGGTAAGCGGCCTGTTCATCCCCGGAGTCGAGATCTCAAGATTATACCGACCCTGTATGATATCCTCTCCGTCAAGGGCCAGGCCCAGCGCTTTGGTTACTCTCACACAGTCATCTATCGTCACGCCTTTTTCCGGATCATCGATAAAGACCCTGAGAATACTCCTTTTCCCCCTGGAAGAGAGGTCAAGCTTGACCAGTTCCACCCCGAGCGCCTCCAGCTCTTTATTTACAAGAGAGGCAACCTGTTCATTTACGGACATCCTCAATATCCTCGACTAAAATTGGCACATAAGACAAATGGGGCATCCGCCCCATCAACATACACTAATACCTAGTTGAAAATCCCCTGAAAATCAAGTGAAATCGAACGTGAACGATAAAGAGTCGGGGTTGCGGATCTCTCTAGCGCTGCTGCCATATAAATTCGATAAGGACCCTTCCGACCGCTTCAAGGCTCTCGGGAGAACACTTATCAGGCGTATCCTCGACTGTATGCCAGTATTCATAGTCGAAATCTATAAGGTCGACCGCATTGAGACCCGCCTGTATCAACGGCAGATGGTCGTCAATGAGCGATACGCCGTACTCCCTGCTGAACTGTTTCAATTCCAGTCTCTCCGCAATGCTGAATATCTCTTCATAGAGTCCCGGCGAGGAGGCCCTGGAAAACCCTTCCTGCTTGATAAGAAGATCCCTGTCTCCGATCATATCGACCACTATCGCGGCGTAAGGCATATACCCCCGCAAGTTGGAGGCAAAATATACTGAACCGAGGCAAAAATCCTCGGCTACGCCTGCCTCGCCAGAATCCTCACCGTCAAAAAGAACGATATCAACACCGACAGGGGGCGGATCAGCATCAAGCAGCCTCGCGATCTCAAGGAGTACCGCTACTCCGCTGGCGCCGTCATTCGCGCCTGTAATCGGGACGGACCTTTTCGCCGGATCCGGATCCCTGTCTGCCATCGGCCTTGTGTCAAAATGAGCACCGAGCAATATTCTTTTTCCCGAACCGGTGTTATAGTTCCCTATTACATTGATCAGATGAAGCGTATCACCGGTAGTCAGGACTCCGTCGAAAGGCTGCAGCGACAGATTCGCTCCGAAACGCTCAAGACTGCCGGCAAGATATCTTTGAAGCTTCCTGTGTTCCGGCGACCCCGGGTATCTAAACCCTATCTCACACTGCTCCTCAAGAAATCTAAAAGCGCTTTCCCCGTCGAACCGGGGAGGTTCCTTGCCTGCGCAGGAACACAGCACCACTATAGAGAGCGACAAGATCGACGCGGAAAACAACGGTGATAAAGAGTGTCTAGAATTTAAACTCCGCAGTGGCATGAAGACTGACCTCGTGATTGACATACCCGTAGATACCTCCCGCGCTCCTTCTGTAAGCCATCGCCAGATTACCCGACATATTCCTGCTGAAGCTATAAGAAAATCTCGGCGAAACGGAAAGAGATGTAGTCGGGGGAATATTATACGCCTCTGTCTTAGTGTATACTATATTCAGAACGGTGGTCAACGTGCTTTCAAACTTGAGTTTCTTTTTGTTGAGGAAGGGAATAGGCATTCCGAAACCTTTTGTCCCTTTTATATCGTACTTGAGTTCGAGATTGGTAGACCAGCTCTTGTCCCACATCTCCTGCCCTCTCTCTACAGTAGTCTTTTTTGCGTAGGCGACAGATAAGTTGGTAGTCAGGCTGTTCTTCCACCTCATAGTCCAGTACGGATTGAGCTGATAGGCATTCGTTTCCTCACCCAGCTTTTTGTACACTTTATTTATATAGCTTAGATTGATCTCGCTTTTATCCATATGCTTTCTGAGCAGCGCCCAATTCTGAAGCCCCTTCCAGTTTAGATTGATATCGGGCCATACGAGATCTTCCGATTCTGAGATCCTTGAATCGGATATATCTTTGCGCTTCGAAAGATTGAAGTTTAGATTGGCGGAAAGGTTCGATGTGATATCGAAACCTGTCCTGAAGTTAAGTATGATACGCGAGTTTTTCCTGAGCGGATCGGCATCGGCTCCGCCCATCGCTCCATCGCTTCCGCTTCTTGTCGACAGCCCGAATTGATAAGCAAGATCGGCTCTTTCGAAGAGACGATCAAACTGGCTTCGATTGCTCATTTTTATTGAACTTTTGACAGGCTCCACTCTTCCTAAAAACCTCAGTAACTGCCTGAACAAAAGCATCGGATCGGATTTTTTCCCTTCCGCTGAGATACTATCCGCTGCATGACTGTCTGCAGGAAGGCTGTCGGCCGAAGCGCTCTTTTGCGGATCATCAAAGTGCCTTCTCGGGCGTTTGAGTCCAAGATCGGCAAAAGCTCCTTTTTCCTCCGCAGGTTCTTCTTCGGTCTTTTCCTCTGCTTCAGTCAGCGTCTTTTGGCTGGTGCTGCGATCCTTGTTGATAGCGACCGGTTCAGTAGCCGTAGCTTCTCTTCTGCTTGTCTTTCGGTTTTTAAGCATTTCTTCGAACTTGGCTTTTCTATCTTCATGGCCGGCTCTCTCTGAAACGACTTCTCTCACGGTCGCCTTTTCCTCGGTACCGAGAAGTTTGACCTTCTTCCCCAATCCAACAGCGAATTTGCCGATATCGAGATCAAAAACAACGCCAATATCGCGGTTGGAATAGACATCCCTTGTTCCTTCAGGATCATCCGCCTGCCTGATTCCGGGTTTAAGGTCTTCCTCATATTTTGAATTATATTCAAACCGTGGATTGAGCTGAGAAAGCAGGAAAATATTTCCCCTCGGCTGATAGATCATATTCAGCGACTGATAATATGAAGTAAGCGTACCTATATCGACGCCGTATAGCATGTTTTCGACGGCGAGGTTGCGCTTCTCGGTCCTCCGGTAATTGAATTTAATCGATTCGAAGGGCTGATATACGGTGCTCATCTCGTTATCCCAGTAGCAGGAATATGTGGCGGGCCTGGCGACAAATTCATTATTTGAATATGAATAGACTCTTCTGATCGACCGGGCTCCTGATGCTTTATACGAGAAATCTGTAAGCCAGTATCTCCATTTTATACCCTTGAACAGCTTCAACTCCCTGTCTCTGCTGAACTGAAGCTGATAGTTCGCACTTCCTGAGACCGTCCAGGAAGTGTCTTTGGAGGTAGGCGAATAACTGGCGGCCTTTGAATAATTCATTCCCGCTTTGAGATTGTCGAAGAAATTCTTCATAATGATATTTTTCGAGCCGCGTCTGCTCATCGCAATGCTGTAACTCGTATTGTTCTTTACCGACCTTAAACTGTCCTGCACAGCGGGGTCCGTGATCTCGACATCTTTCTGAGGAAGGTATTTAGGTTTTGAAGTGGCTGATCCGTACCTGACTGAGACAGGAAGCTGGAAACCTCCCGTAGGCAGTATATAGTCCAGATCCGTCTTTCCGGCGACAGAATAACTGTTGGTCGTCACACCGCTTCCCCTCTTCTGGTTCAGAGACCTGAATTCGGGGCCAGTCCGCTGCCAGCTTCCGGACATGGTCAGGATCCCCGCGAAACTGGTCGATATATTCAGCCGTTCAGCAAAATCTATATCCTTACGGACATTGTCGACAACAATATCATCGAACCAGACTTCTCCATGGGGAATCATTACCCCGCTTCTGTTTCTCAGTCCTGAATAGAGGAAACGGACATTGAAAAGGGTCGGATTACCCCGAAGCCTTACCTGGTAACTTTTGGACGGATCGGCAGAGTCTTTGATCACAGCCTCTGTTATCAGGCTTCCGGAGGGATTGAGTTTCATATTCGTAAGATCGCTGAGAGTGATATTGACTGCGTTCCATCGGCCCGCGCTCTGACTTGTCAATGGCACTATGACTTCATAATAGTTCAGGCTGTCATACGCGAATTGCAGGTAAAAATCGACTGCATCGCCGTCATTGCTCGTCAGGTCCAGACTGCCCTTGACCCAGAAATCGATCTCCCTGTACTGCTGAAAATCAAGGCCCTGCCCGAAAAAACGCTTCATCAATCTGAAAGACCTGTCCTTTTCAAAATTCTCTACCTCGATCAACAGCGACTGTTCCCGGATCTCGATGCCGTCCTCTTCCTGCACCGTATAAGGCGAATTGTAGATCGAGGGGTTGTCCTTGTTATTGATCGTACCCACCTTTACCCGCATATCCGGAGTCGGGACGATCCGTTCCTCATCGGCAATATCCCTGATGTGGTCGAATTCCCATCTGTTCCCGACAAATTTCATCTCTGCTATTTCGACCAGATGTTCTATTGAACCGTCCTCCTCCACCTGAGCCTTCAGTTCTTCCGGTTCGTCGATCCATACCCTCATATGCTGAATGGCATCGAGCCTTGGAGCGACACCCGTCGGCATCTCCACTTTTGAAAGATCGAGACGATACATCCTCCATGACTTTTTAAGATTGATCCTGTAATTCTCGCCGGCGTCCCTCGTCTTGTCTGAATCGGTCCAGTAGTCTGAATATGTGCTCTTGCTGAAATCCCTCTGAACGTCGATCAGCGCCTCGTCGGACAGTTCGAGAACGAGTGAATAATATTCGTTCCGTTCATCAACGCGGCCGTTTCTATTAAGATCTTCCGTATCGTGATGGTTGTTGCCTTTTCTCGAGTTGATCCCCTTGTATATCCTTTTCTGAGAATCCCAGGTACTGCTGTCGAACGCCTTCGGATACTGGAGATCAAGAGTATCGGCGGGAAACCCGATGTCATATTCGATCGTCCAGTCGGTTTCTTTTTCATCGTTCGGAACGTCGAGTTCAGGCTGATGAAAATCTTCATCGATCCTCCCAAAATCGATATGAAGTCTTCCTGATCTCGCGTCCGGGTCTACATTGTAGTCATTGACCCATATCTCAAGATACTGAGCGGTGGTAATATCGAGTCCGCCCGGAATACCGGTCATCACTCCGCACCACTGCCCGGGCTGAGGATCGATCGACTTTATAAATATCGACGAGATACTCGAATTCTCTCTTGGATCAAGACCGGGGTTGAGATCCCTTTTGCTGGTTGTCAGTTTATACTGCAGAGAACTTGACTCTCTTACCGGATTATACCAGTAGAATTCGTTGTCTTCTGACGCGGGATCGAGGTACATCCCCGGGTTGTCAGGGTCGGCAGGAGGGCTCGCTTCATACCACATCCTCCTTATCAGCGTAAGTATGCTGGACTCTTCGATCCCTTCCATATCATCCACGAAGGCTTCGCCTTTCCTGTTTGGATTCGGTATGCTGACAGCCACTTCTCCATTCAGGTTAAGCGAGCTTTTCGCGTCTGTATCGACTCTCGGAAGAAGGTTCGCCAACGACGTCATCCAGTGCGGATCCAGCTGAATACTGCCGTTAATATCACCTGCCATATTCATTGTCGGTTCGTCGCCGAGGCGGGGGTTATATCTCGGAGACCCTACAGAATTGTACAGAAAACTCGCATTGAGCCTGGAATTGGTCGAAAGGTTCATATTAGAGGCTATTCCAAGCAGCGATCTTTTGCCCCCACCCATAAGAGATTTATGCTGATAATCTATCGAGACCTTGGAATCGGGAGACATTGTCAACAACCTGTCCCCCTTGAGGCTCACCGTTCCTGATGAATAATTAATATCGTAATCGGTCCCGCTCGAGAGCCTCTCGCCGTCGAGAGTGACGACCTCTGAACCTTCGATTATGTCGAATGCGTTCAGCTGAAATGTCCTGTTTCCGCTTGTCGCTTCGATCACGATATCATATTGATGCTTTGGATTACTGTCATAGTCGGTGTACATCTCACTGTTGAGTTCAAGGTATTCCATCACCGAATCGGCGGCATCATAGTCGGGTTCCACATATCCCAATTCATCCGTTTCGGTCCCGAGAAAATACGCCACATCCTCGCGCCTCAGGTTGAACGGCTCATACCAGGGAAACATTACATAGCCGAAATTAAAATCGAGGATCCCCTTTCTGTTGTCTACCAGCCCGTCAGGGATCCTGTTCGATTCCTGATCTTCCTGATCAAGGCCGAAGATCCTGAGATAACTCAGCCCCGTCTTTTCCTGGATATCTTTCGTCCCGACGATCGTTCCTACATTTTCGATATCGATCTTCAAAGCTCCCCCGTCAAGTCCGGCAGAACCGAGGGAGTAGACGTTCCTCATCATCATATTCCAGGTCGAATGAAGGAACTTGTTGTCAAGGGGAGGGGTGAGATCCTCTTCATCCATTTCTACCGGGTATATGAGCTCCGCTCTCAGAACCTGGTCGGGATCGGTAGGATATTTCCCGTAATCTCCTATCGAGATGTCATCCGCGGTAGTGACCGTACCCATGTTGCTCTTATACCTGACTACGAGCGATCTGTCGGGATCAAGAGGCTGGTTTAATCTGACCCCGAGATATTTCGTCTCTGCGTCAGAGCTTATATATTTTATCAGAGAATAATCATCGTCTTCCTTTGCCATCCTGTACCAGTCTACGAAAGCACCGGCTTCATCACCGGTGATCCCGTCGTTCTCGGGATCCACGCAGGCTTTGAGTTTGAATTTTGCGCCGCCCTGATAATTGTCCAGTTCGTACGATTTAAGAGAGATGAAGACTTCTACCATGTCGTTCAGGACTCCGCCGTAGACGGGGAAATATTTTATCGGATGCCCCACAAACCCCTGTACAGGCGAATCGAAGGAAGTCCCTGGCGTCTCAAAATAGAAATACTGCCTCTTGATGTAATTATAATCGTAGATGACAAACCGGCTGCTCTGACCGCCGGTTCCTGAAAATGATCCGGAAGCGTTTTCTCCTTCTTCCTTACTGGCAATGACTGTCAGGTCCGCCAATCCGATCTGCGCCTGGACCTTGACGCCGAAAAGTCCCTTTGACCCACCTGCCTGGCTTACAAGTTGAGCGCCGTTGAGAGTCAGATCGGTATCACCCATATCTATGGATTTTATGATCTCGTCTTCCAGCCCGACATACCGGAGGCTTACCTTGTTGACAGCCTGCAGTCCTCCGCCCCTGCTTGAATGGTCGATCCTCACATGGATCTTTTCTCCGATATTTCCCTGAAGGTTGACAGAAAGCTGCTGTTCCATATCAAGGTCGGGGAATTTCTGCTGTTTCGGCCTTCCCTCCGTCACAGGACAATTGGCGCACCATCTCGAAACTCCCCCGATAGTGATCTTTTCTTTTCCCGAAACAGTAAGCCTGGTCTCTTCACCGTCTCCGATAAGCCATTCGATCTGCTTGGGCAGATTGATCGGGATATTGAGATCGATCAACCCTCCTCCCCGCCTTACCTCCCTGACGATCTGGAGATTGTACCGGACATCATCGACCCATATCTTTCTGAACCCTTCCCTTTTTATTTCTTCAGCTCTGGTCTCTGCCGAGTATGGAGTAACCTTCATCCCTGAAATCCCGACATCTCTTTCGGAACCTCTGAAATAAAGACCGTCGCGGCCCATTTCAGTCCTGAAAGGATATTCTCCCGGTACAGCGTACCTGAAAACGAGTCCGGTGATCGGGTCGTACTCCACCGAAGTCTTTCTCAGGTCGAATTTCCCCTGCAGAAAGTTCGGTAAGATAGCAATATTATTAAGAAGGATATATTCGGGAGGAAGCCTTCCATGTTCCTGCATATAATATCGAATATCGATCTGCTTCGAAATCTCGGCAAGATCGATCTTTAGTGACTGTGCCCTGATATTCGAAGTGAATTGTCCAGCCAGGAATGCTGCCGCAAGAAAACAGAGACATTTTTGTACAGTCATTCGGGGTTCTCTGCCGCTGATTATTTTCCTGGTCTTCTTCATGCAGCCTCATCGATATATTCCAGAAAAACCTGTCCTAAATAAAAGGTAATATGTTAGATTACATCAAGCAAAAACAGTGACAGGCGAAAGTCGGTACCTTAAGGTAGAAACGGTTACCATGTCCCGAAAAAGAGACAACACGACCTCTCCCTGTCCAAAAAAAGGTACAATTACACCCGTCCCCTACCGGTCTTAAAAATTCGAAGACCAGAGGGGACAGGCGGAAAGTTATTTATCTCAAGAGTAAAGCTTCGGTGGTCCCGGAACGAAGATTGCACGCTTTGTCAGGTTGACCGGGGCAGCTTAAGCATTTACTCAAAACCTTGTAAGTCGCTAAAATGCATATTCTTGACCGCTATATTCTAAGACTTCACATACCACCCTATTTCTTTGGGTTGTCGATCATCACCTTCGTATTCGTCATGGACTTCATCTTCAGGTACCTCAGCCTATTCATCGGCAAGGGAGTCAATTTCTTCGTTGCACTCGAGTTCTTTATCCTGAGTCTGGGACATATGTTCGCATTAATTATACCAATGTCAGTGATGCCCGCAACGATGATGGCTTTCGGGCAGCTGGCCTCGGAAAATGAGATAACCGCCATGAAATCGAGCGGTATATCCCTCTACAGGATGATCCTTCCCGTCCTTTCCGCGTCGATCTTCCTTGGTGCCGGACTGATCTATTATAACAACGCGGTACTTCCCGAAAGCAACCATAAATGTCTCAATCTATATATCGATATACAGAAAATGAAGCCGACCCTTGAGATAAAGGAGAACATATTCAGTGACGCCATCAAGGGCTATACGATCCTTGTCCGTGAAAAGAATGACAAGACCGGTGAGATAAAGGATGTCCAGATATTCAAAAAACAAAAAGGCGGAATACCGACGACGATCATCGCCGACAGGGGAAAGATGGCATTCATCCATGAAAACAACGTATTGAGGTTCGAGCTTGAGAACGGAGAGATCCATGAGATGCCCGATCCGATGGATGTCTCGACATACCGGAAAACAAAGTTCAACAACTTTATAATCAACATGCAGGATATTGACAGGAGCCTTGACAGGTCGGAACGGACTCACAGAACAGACAGAGAGATGAATGTGAATATGATGAGGGAAAGGATAGCGGAGAAAAGGATGGAGGCTAGCGGCTACAGGATGGCTATGGACAAGGACGCAGCTGCCGCGATGATCTCAAAATTGTCTCTTGCCGCCCCCGAACTGAGCGAATTTCTCCCCGATAAAAAGTCTGAAAGGAATATCAGCGAGGCTCAACCCGGTGCCAGGCCCCGTGAAATCGAACCTTATCCCGTGGAAAAGGTCCTGCACGATATCGAAAGCTCTGCCATGATAATCGGTTCCTGTCAGCGGATGATAAGCAAGTATCAGGTCGAGATTCATAAAAAATTCTCGATCCCGTTCAGCTGTATAATATTCGTCCTCGTCGGAGCCCCTCTTGCTATCAGGGCGGGGAAAAAAGGAATGACTACATCGATAGGATTCAGTATTCTCTTCTTCCTTGTTTACTATATGTTCCTTATCAGCGGAGAGAAATTTGCAGATAGGCAATATATGCCGGCATGGCTGGCGATGTGGCTTCCTAACTTTGTCCTCTTTTCCGCTGCCGTACTTCTCCTGTGGAGCACTGTCCGTGAATCACAGACCATCAACTGGAAAAATCTGGACCCGCGTAAATTGTGGCGTAAAAACAGCGGGACATCTATATTGTAAGGTCACGGCCTGGTTCCCTTATCCCGTGAAAGTGATCTGATGAAGATAAATGACAGATATATACTGACGACTTTCTGGCACAATATATATGTCGGGCTCATCGCTTTCGTCGCTATCTATCTCACCGTCGATGTAAGTGAAAAAGTGGATAAATTCATCGACGGCGACTCAACTATCCTGCAGGCGATATCATATTATTTCTTCCAGCTCCCGTGGATCGTCATGCTTATCACTCCTGTCGCCGTGCTTCTGGCAACCGTTTTCACCCTGGGAAAACTGTCCAGGGACAACGAGCTTACAGCCTTTATCGCGTCGGGGATACCTCTTATCAGGATCTCAAGAGCGATCTTCATTTCAGCCCTGCTGATAACCGTGTTATCGACCGTACTCAGTGATATCCTCGTTCCAGTCTCCAAGCGAAAAGCTGAAGAGATAATGGATATCGAGATCGTAAAGACAAAGAAAAGATCTTCTCTTCGATATAAGCACGACCTTCATTACCAGGGTGAAAACAACAGGACCTACTACGCTGAAAGATACGACGTATCGATGAGTATGATGGTCAATATCATCGTGCAGGAATATGAAGGATCGAACCTTGTAAGAAGAATAGACGCTAAAAAAGCATTCTGGAACGGTACGAAATGGATATTTGTCGATGGAGCTGTACGGATATTCAAGGAAGCCGGCGGCGAGGACGTCACTCCCTTTACAAGACTGGAGATCGTTGATTTTCCCGAGAGACCGGAAGATTTCGCGAAAAACGCGATCGAACCCGAAGAGATGAATTTCACCGAGCTTAGAGACTATATCGAAAAGGTGAGAAGAGGCGGAGGTTCAGTTGACAAATACATGGTCGATCTTTATTTTAAATTCAGTTTTCCTTTTACGAGTTTTATATTCGCGATAATAGGAGTCGCTCTGTCATCGGCTAAAAGGAAGGCATCGATGTCAACGGGATTCGGTCTTACCCTTCTCATCAGCTTCACCTATTACGGAATACTCAGAATAGGCCAGGCCCTCGGCCACAGCGGGGTGATTCCGCCGCCGATCGCCGCCTGGTTCGGCAATATCATATTTTTCCTGATCGGGGGATTATTTCTCCGCAGATCCAACCAATGACCGTTCGAAAGATCAATACCCCTGGATATTCGGGTATAGGCAAGGATGGAAAGATGCGTATAACACTTCGGACTCTGCTTATTCTCTTCATCACTTCGTTTCTTCTTCAGGCATTCTCTCCTTCGGGTGCGCTTTCTGAAGAATTCGAAAACGAGACAGCACTTCTTAAAAAACTTACGAATGAGGAGCTTGTCACCTATTTCGGTCTGAGTTATTCCCTGAATAAATACCAGAAAAAACAGTTACTGTCGCAGCCGGGGATCGAAGCCCGCCGAAAATGGATCGAACGGTTCTGGACAGAACACGACCCCACGCCGGCGACTCCGGAAAATCAGCGGAGGATCGAGCATGAAGAACGCGTCAAACTGGCCAGAAAACTCTTCTCAATGAAAAAGGCTCCCGGTTGGGATAAACGCGGAGAAACCCTGATAAGGTGGGGGATGCCGGCGGTCAGAAGAACGATCCCGGCTGATATCGGGTTCTACAGGATGATCCCTCCCGGTGAGATGTGGTACTACAAATCGCTCGATATGCTTGTCGCCTTCCAGAATTTCAACCTCAGGGGAGAGTTCATATATGCCTTTGATGTATACGGCATGACAGGAAGGGAACATCTCGACCAGCTCAAAGCGATCTCACAGTACCTCACGAATACCCCGATCGAACTTCTCGTCAACGTCCCGGTCCGCGATCTGTCAGCTATTACGGGATTTAATCCTGACAACATCGATTACATGGCTGACCCTGATATAAGGGCGGAGATGGGAAGAGATATGATCGCAGCCATGGATGCTGAAAAGAACCAGAAGAGAAGGAATAACTTTTATAAATATCTCGAGGAAAATCCGGTAGTCTACTCTATCGAACTTGTGGGAAACACGCTGCCGGTCTTTTTCGATATAACAGCATTCAATGGCGGATTAGGAGCGGTCCGGACAGAATTCAATTTTGAGGTCCCTGCTTCCGAGGTGCAATTCAGGAGAAGCGCGGACACTTTGAGCGCCAGTTTCAGGATCGAAGTTATGGTCCGCGATATTGAATTCCGCGAGGTAGCGAGGCTCAGCGACATCGTGGCCGCTTCACAGACAGGAGGCGCGTTGTGGCAGGGGCCCGGTCATATTCCGGGACAACTCGTTTTGGCCCTCAAACCGGGATATTACAGGATCGGGATCGAAGTCACCGATATCGAGAGTGAACGCAAAGGGGTATATAACACAAATATCGAACTCCCCTCGATGGATGACAGGCTCGCCCTGAGCGACATAATGTTCGCCAGCACGATCCGCGAAACAGACAGAATGGTAAAATTCCTTAAAGGAGGCCTGCAGGTAGTCCCTCATCCTCTGCACGCCTACAAGATACCCTACCCTCTCACATTCTATTTCGAGATGTACGGCCTCGACACCGACAGCGAGGGATTCGCGCTATATACTGTCGACTACAGGATCATTCCCGTGACCAAAAGAAGAAAAGGGCCGATTCTCGAAGAACCTCCGCCGGCAATCAGTTCCAACTTCGAAACGGCCGGTTTCGGGTCCACGCAGATCCAGCATCTGGAGATCGCGACAGAAAACCTCTGGGAAGGGACTTTCCAGCTTATCGTTTCCGTGATGGACCGAAGGACCCGCGTAACTGCGGAAAAGCGCTGTAACTTCTCGATACTGGAATAGAACAGCAGCGGAATTGAAAAATCAGCACACCGCCAGGGAATCGAACCCTGCGCTTCCTCTTTTATCCGGCCCGGAAGATGATGATATCAGGTACCGAGTTCCCAGCTTTCAAGATATTCCTTCTGCTTCCCGGTAAGGTCGTCGACCTTGCAGCCGAGGGCATCGAGTTTTAATCTCGCTATCTCTCTGTCTATATGTTCTGGAACCGGATAGACCTTGTTTTCAAGCTTCACGCCGCCCTTTATAAGGTACTCTGCTGAAAGAGACTGATTCGCGAAACTCATATCCATGACCGACGCGGGATGTCCTTCAGCCGCGGCGAGGTTAATCAGGCGCCCCTCGGCAAGAACATTGATCCTGTTTCCGCCCGGAAGGGTGTACTGATCGATCTCTGAACGGATATGTTTTTTGTTTTTCGCGACTTTTTCCAGGTCCGGAATGTCGATCTCCACATTGAAATGACCCGAGTTGGCGACAATCGCTCCGTCTTTCATCAGATCAAAGTGCTCTTTGCGGATGACCGAGATATTACCGGTCAGAGTGATAAAGATATCTCCGACCCTGGCCGCCTCGAGCGAGCCCATGACGGTAAATCCATCCATCACTGCCTCGAGGGCCTTCACCGGATCGATCTCGACCACTATGACATTCCCGCCCATTCCGCGGGCTCTCATCGCAGTCCCTCTTCCACACCATCCATATCCGAATATCACTACTCTCGCGCCTGCAAACAGAATGTTTGTGGCCCTGATCACTCCGTCGATAGTACTCTGCCCGGTACCGTAACGATTATCGAAGAAATGTTTCGTCATAGCGTCATTGACCGCGATCATCGGATGCTCGAGGACTCCATGTTCCTGCATCGCCTTAAGCCTGATGACTCCGGTCGTAGTCTCCTCGGAACCGCCTATGACATTTTTCAGCAGATCCCTTCTATCCTTATGGACTGTACTTACAAGATCGGCCCCGTCATCCATAGTGATCTGGGGTTCGATATCGAGCGCCGAATTGATATGCTTGTAGTATGTATCGTTATCCTCACCCCTTACGGCAAAGACAGAGATCCCGTAATCCTTGACCAGGGATGCGACGACCTCGTCCTGCGTGCTCAGCGGGTTGGACGCGCAGAGAGCTACTTCCGCTCCGCCGGCTTTCAGCGTGCGCGCAAGATTCGCAGTCTCGGTAGTAACATGGAGGCAGCAGGCGATCCTGATCCCTTCAAGAGGTTTTTCGGTCTCAAATCTTTCTCGGATCATCTTCAGGACCGGCATGGACTCATCTGCCCACTCTATTTTCTCCCTGCCCTTGTCAGCCAGCCCGAGATCCCTAGCATCGTACTTCATCCGGAATTCCTTTCAATTAATGCTGCAACGACTCTATATCTTCGATTTTAATGCATCCGTGAAATCAAGTTTCTCCCAGGTAAAATCAGCTTCTTCGCGGCCAAAATGCCCGTACGCCGCCGTCTGGCGGAATATTCCTCTTCTCAGATTCAGACGTTCGATTATTCCAATAGGAGTAAGATCGAAAAGTTCGCGCACGATCTTCGTAAGCTTCTCGTCTGTAACCTTTCCGGTGCCGAAGGTGTTTATCATCACGGAAACCGGTTCGGCCACACCTATCGCGTACGCTACCTGGACCTCGCATTCATTGGCCAGTTCGGCGCCTACGATATTCTTGGCGACATGCCTTGCCGCATAGGAAGCCGAACGGTCGACTTTTGTCGGATCCTTCCCGGAGAAAGCGCCTCCTCCGTGGCTTCCGAACCCTCCGTATGTATCAACGATGATCTTGCGTCCCGTGAGTCCCGTGTCGGCCATCGGGCCGCCCCTGACAAAACGCCCGGTCGGATTGACAAGTATTCTGAAATCCGATTTATCCACGTCGAACTTTGCCAGAACAGGCTTGATGACATACTCGGTAAGTCCTTTCCTTATCTCTTCGATCGAAGCTTCCGCGCTGTGCTGGGTCGAAAGGAGCACAGTATCGATCCTTTTCGGAAGACCATCGATATATTCTATGGTGACCTGGGATTTTCCATCCGGTTTAAGATAGTCCAGAGTGCCGTCTTTCCTTATTTCGGACATCCTCTTGACGAGAAGATGGGCGATATGTATCGGCATCGGCATAAGGACGTCTGTCTGGTGGCAGGCATACCCGAACATCATGCCCTGGTCTCCCGCTCCGCCGGTATCCACGCCCTGGGCGATATCCCCGGATTGATCATCGATCGCCGTGATGACTGCCGAGGTCTGAAACCCGAAACCCAGGGCAGGGTCGTCATAACCGATAAACTTCACGACATCCCTTGCGATCGTCGGAATGTCGACGTACGCCGTCGTATGTATCTCGCCGGAAATAAAAGCCAGCCCCGTCGTTACAAGAGTCTCACACGCCACCCTTCCCATTGGGTCCTCACTAAGAATAGCATCGACGATACTGTCCGAGATCTGGTCGGCGACCTTGTCAGGATGCCCCTCTGTTACTGATTCCGATGTAAAAAGATGTTTTTCGCTCATCAACAATCCTCCTGGACGATTACTCTTTAAAGACCGCATCGTTATAAACTGTTATCTTTGTCAATCAGAGTCAACCTGAGAATCATCGCTGATATTCAGCCGCCCTGATTTTCCTCTTACCTCCGCCCCCCTGCCAAGAACGCTGTCCGCAAGATTTGCTCCCGATACTATGCAATTTTCACTGATGATAGAATTGCGTATGATCGAATTTTTGATCGTGCATCCCTTTGCGACCGTTACATCCGGCCCTATTATCGAATCCTTGATCGAACTCCCGCTGCCGATAAAGCAGGGATCAATGATCAGCGAATCTTTTCCGGCATATCCCGATTTGTTCCCCTTCAAAAGGGTACTGTTCGTCTCGAGAAGTGTCTCGACCTTGCCGCAGTCAAACCAGTTGTCGATCTTGTAAGGTACGAACTTGACGTCGTTTTCTATCATATTCGACAGGGCATCGGTGAGCTGATATTCATCTTTTGTCCGAATATCGTTTTCGATCACATGTTCACATGACCTGTACAAAAGTGAAGAATCCTTAAAGTAGTAGATCCCCACGACCGCCAGGTTGCTTTTCGGATTCTCCGGTTTTTCCTCTATTCCCGTTATGATCCCCCCTGAGACCTCGCATATCCCGAACCTGTGCGGGTCATCGACCTCCCTTACTCCCAATACATAGTCGCCTGCTTCCGGGATCTTCGAAAAATCCGCATCAATGATCGTGTCTCCAAGTATTATTATCAGCTCTGAATTATCAGCATATTCCCTTGTAAGAGAAACCGCGTGAGCAATCCCTTTCTGATCTTCCTGGATCACAAAATTCACCGGCATATCGTAATCTTCAAGGAAATAATCGCGTATCTGGCCTCCCATATACCCGATAATCGGAACAAGCTCAGTGACCCCCGCATCGATAAGGCTGTCGACGATATGGCCCAGAATAGGTTTGCCTGCTACCGGGACAAGAGCTTTTGGACAGGTATGTGTCAGGGGGCGAAGTCTTTTGCCTATTCCCGCGAGCGGGATCACTGCTTTCATTTATCCTCCGATTCTACCAGGTTTTTTATCTCTTCGATCTTGTCGATAGGTGTCGGGTCGGTCCCGTATTCTACGGCCAGATAGACACTGGTAAGATCTGCCAGCGCTACGACGGACAACTGGCGTTCAAGCCTTCCCGCCGGTCCTTCGTCGCCGATGCTCGCGATCCCTATTGCGCCGCCCGCGAGAGATTCAAGAAGTGAATATGACGCTTCCATTTTTTTTATGACCCTGGGATGATCGTCCCTGTCGTAAAGCATGATCAGAAAAATATCCTGCCTCAGCTTTTCAGGACAGTCCCAGGCCATGATCTCATTATGTCCCAGTTCAGGGAATCTATTGAAAAAAGCCATCGATTTACTGTTTTCGTTGAACTGGCATTTCCACCTGTAAGCAGCGGCAGTAAGGAGGCCGTTACCGCTGTATACGAGAGGTACCTTGCCGTAGAGTTTTTTTGCGAGCTGCATCGCGATGTTTCCGGAAGGGTCGGAATCAAGAAGACATTTCCCGATAAGCTTCCTTGTTTTACGCATGACAGAAGCAAACCCATCATCATCTATATCAAGCAGCCCCTGGATGGAAGCTATCCTCACCAGAGGAGCAAAAAGATATCCGAGGGATGCGCGGGGAGGATTCCCCCCCGGGATCTTCAATACAGGGACTCCCGCCGCATCTGCTTCCGTAGCGAGGGTCCCGCCCGATGTTATTGCGGCCACCGGGCACCCTTTCTCGAGCGCTTCCCTGAAGGTGCTTATCACTTCTTCCGTATTGCCGCTGTAGCTGATAGAGATTACCGGCGTATCGGTTCCGGCAAAGGCAGGAAGAGAATAACCCCTCTCAAGATGGATGTTTGCCCTGCATCCGGGGCCTATGAGATCTTTCAGAAGCTGTCCCCCGATAGCCGATCCGCCCATACCGCATATTATCAAGGATGGCGATATATCCGGGATTTTCCGGGCAAACGGCAGGGCCGACTCCCATCCTGCCGCCATCTGGTCCGGCAGGGAAAAGACCTTGTCGATCATCCTGCTTTCATCGATGCTGTAATGTCTTGCCGAATGATCGGTATTCATAAGAGGTTCTCCAGCATGCGGCATCCCTGCGACGCCATTCTTTCTATCTTTCGGAAATTGGATCCTGCGGAATATACTCAAGCAGTTCCGGACGTTTTTCTTCGATAAACTCGTTACACAATTTAATGATCTCGGCTGAAGTCGACATCTTCAGGGCTTTTTTTACCAGCACCCTGGTTTCATCGTAGGTGACTGACCTGATGATCTTTTTGATCTCCGGAATAAAATAGGCACTCGCGCTGAATTCATCGAGCCCCAGCCCTATAAGCAGCAGGATGCCTATGATTCTTGTATCAGAAGCCATCTCCCCGCATAACCCCACCCATATTCCCGCGTTGTGCGCTGACGTTACCGTATCGTTTATCATCCGCAGTATGGCTGGATGAAGCGTGTCATACAGGTATGATATTCTGCTGTTTCCCCTGTCTACAGCCAGAGCATACTGGACCAGGTCATTAGACCCTATGCTGAAAAAATCGACCTCGCGGGCAAGGAGATCAGACATTACGACAGCGGACGGGGTCTCGATCATGATCCCTATCTCAACATCCTCGCCATACTGGTATCGTTCCCTTTTAAGGTCGTCCTTGACCTCGTTGCATATCGCTATCGCCTGCCTCACTTCATCGACTACCGATACCATCGGGAACATTACCCTCGCCCTGCCGTGAGCCGCCGCTCTGAATATCGCGCGAAGCTGGGTCCTGAAAATATCTTTGCGTGAAAGTGTGAATCTGATACCCCGCCAGCCCATATACGGATTGTCCTCTTTACTGTCATCGACCCATTTGGCTATCTTGTCCCCGCCGATATCCAGAGTCCTGAAAAGCACCGGATCGGGAGCTACTTTCTTTACTACCTCTTTGTAATACCGATACTGTTCCTCTTCTCCCGGCAGAGTCCCGCGGGTTATGAAAAAATATTCCGTCCTGAACAGGCCTATCCCCCTGGCGCCGTGCCTGATCACATTTTCAACCTCTTCTTCCATCTCGATATTACCGGAGAGTTCGATCAAACGTTCATCCAGCGTCACCGCGGGATAATCCTTCAAGGTGAGAAGTTCCTTCTCGATCTCCACGAACCTGCGCTGTGCTTCCTTGTACAGTTTGACAGTCTCGGGTTTCGGGTTAAGCACTACCTGCCCGGTCAGACCGTCGACTATCAATTGATCGTACGGCTTGGCATGGCTGCTGAACTGATCCAGGCCTACGACAGCCGGAATCCCTATCGACTTCGCTATTATCGCTGCGTGCGATGTACGTCCGCCGGTATCTGAGACAAACGCCAGGACATATTTCCGTTTAAAACCTACAGTATCGGAGGGAGTAAGGTTCCTCGCTACTACTATAGCTTTTTTTCTAAGATTTGCTATACCCTCTGTCTTCTGGCCAAGCAGATTTCTTATCACACGCCTTTTTACATCCTTGATATCCTCAGCTCTTTCTTTCAGATACTGGTCTTCCATATGTTCGAAGGCGGTAAGGGTCTTGTCGATTATCTTTGTAAAGGCGTATGCGGCGCCGACCTTCTCCTTCTTGATCAGATCGATCGTCTCATCCTTCATCATCTCGTCGGCAAGTATCATGATATGCGAATCGAGGATCTTCGCGTGATCCTCTCCCATTTCAGCGGCCAGAGCCTTATGAAGCTCGCTCAGTTCTTCTCCGGTCCTTTTGAGCGCATCCTCAAATTCGGCGATCTCCGGCTTGATATCCTTGCTGGAAATCGGATCAGGCGTGACGGGAAGTTCATCCACATTGACTACGAAGACCTCTCCGAAAGCAATCCCGGGCGCCGCTGGAATACCGTTAAAGATCATTTCTTTTTTTTCAGTGTCTTTCTTCACCATCAGTCTCTATTCTTCCATGTAGAATTTGTTATGAATCACATCTATCATCGTCTCGAGAGCTTCCTTCTCGTCATCCCCCTCCGCATTGAGGAACAGTTCCGTCCCGAATTCGGCTCCAAGCCCCGCGACTCCCAGTATGCTCTTGGCGTTAATAAAATCTTCGTTTCTGCCTATCATCACCCTTGACTTGAACTTGCTCGCCGTCTTGACCAGTTCACCGGCAAGCCTGAGATGTATCCCTCTCTTGTTAGCCACTTTTACCTTGCCTGAGACCATTTGAATCTTTCTTTCCTTGTAAGTTGCGCAAAAAGGTGATCCGCCGTTTCGAATCACACGATCATCAGAAATCCGGCAGCCGCCAGAAAAAGCATCAAAACCGCCCACAGTATATTCACCTTCCCCCGAAGCAGATACATTGCGGGAACAGCTGCTATCCCCCATAAAAGAAAAGGCGAACCGCCAAAACTCCACGCCCTCGCAAAGACCAGGGCGGCAAACACCCCGGAAACAAAAGCCCCCAGACCTCCAAGCAGCTTCTGACTCCCGAAAAAGGTGGTGGCGAGTTCTCCCCCTCCATCCTCTCCAAGCAACAAACCGATCCGATAACCGCCGATCCTCAATTTCAGATGATATAGATTATAGAAAACCAGAAAGATCATCGGACCTATATACGAGCTATAGATAGCAAATACACAGCCGATTGTCAACGCAAACGGCATCAGGGCGATTTCAAAGAAATAATCCCCTTTTGCCGTAAGGGCGGAAGATAAAACGTTTTTAACTCTATATATACGTTCAGGATCGATCTTCTCACCCGCCCTCATTCTCGATTCCAGATTCATCACTACCCCGGCTATATATGGAGCGAAAATCGGATTTGAGTTGAAATAATCGATGTGCCTTTCAACGATCTCATCGAGCTGGCCCTTATCATCAGAGATCCTGCGGAAAAACGGCAGGAGGATGTGGAAAAACGCCAGACCGTCAAGAATGCGGCTGTTGCGCGAATTCTGAAGAAAAAAAAGTCTCCATACTATATTTCGGCGCATCATATCCTTCATCATCTAAATCTTTCCGATCCAGCGAGAAACAGATCACCCCAGAACAACCAAGGCCATCGTGGTCAATAAGAACCCCGAAGCGAACCAGAACACCTTTGAACGGGCCGTATAGAGCCTTAAAAGAGAACCGATCCCGATAAACGGCACCAGCAGGTACAACTGACCGAGAGTTCCGCTTAAAAAACCCGGAAGATGGAAGGCGGCGGCAGAAATAAGAAACCTGCCCAGCGGAACTGCCGCGATCAGAAAGAGGAAGGCGTATAAGAAATGTATTGCCAGAAAGGACAGATGGATCGCCGAAGCGAGTCTGTACCGGCCTTCCTTGACATATCGCACGGCTCTGAGAACCAGGACCACCGATGCATCTTCCCACCAAACGTAAAAGGCCTGCCCTGCACCTGCAGCCAGTATTCCGAACAGGATCGAGCATGAAAGGACAAAACCGTTGACCGATGGATCACCGCTGAATCTCCGCAAAGTCAGTATATACAATGCTGAAGCTGTCACACCGCCGACGGGGAGATCGAGGATGCCGTTTCCCCTCATATCAATATGTCCCAGGAAGATGATCTGAAACAGGGCGCCGGCGAAAAACCCCTCTGCGGGAGATCCAAGGATCAATCCTGTAAGGAGCCCGCCGCAGATCGGCTGGGAAACCATTATCCTTATTGAACTCCTGAGATCCAGGGCAAGGAGTCCGCCGAGCACAGATACTGTCAGAAATGGATTCATTGCGACCGGAAACTCTCCTCACTCGATCTTAGGCCTTCAGATCGAATCGATCCGTAACCTGATACTGAAATTACAGGTTTCTCCATCCTGGATATCGATATCCCATACAGGTACCAGAACCGACCCCTGATAGACTCTTTCGAATCCTGAATCTGAATTTGAGATCGTCTCAACAGGAAATCTCCAGAATATCGCGACTGGGTCAAACTCGAATATCACCTTCACGCCGAGATACTCGTCAGTCATCTGAAAAGTATCAAGACCTTCCTCTTCTCCTGTAGAAGACAGGTTTCTCTCTTTGACCTCTCTCCCGGAAAATGTGAAATATCTGTCAGGGGCATTTCCGGCGAGAAAAGATATCACACTTTCGACAGCAAAACGCGTTTTGAGTTTTCCTGAAGGCTTCAGAGAATACTCTGCGTCGATTATCCTCCCTGAATCCGAGAGACTGATCCTTTTGTCGAGCTTCAGATCGACCTTCCCGGCCCCCTGATCCACCCGGCCGTTCCTGCTGAAATGAAATACTCTTGAATCACCGGCACCCTCGATCCTGAGAGAGTAATCCCCCGCCGCGAAATCTCCCTTCTCTTCATATTCGGATCTTGCAAAAGCCTCTATTTTCGAACCTGGATCGATAAAATGATCAACGAGAGAGGCTCTTGGGTTATTGTCATAGAAAAGAAGTTTTTCCAGCCCTTCCTCTTTCGCGGCCTCCATATCATGGATACTGACCGCCTGATCGTTTCCTTTTTTCTGTCCCGACACGGCGATCTTTCTGTGGTAATATTCTTCCCTGCGGGTCAGCGTGTCTGTCAGGTTAAAGTCGGCTTTCCTTACGTCGAGTTCTCTGAGGACAGCCCCTTTCATTTTCATGAAAAGTTTGACGTCTCCGGTCGATATCAACAGTTCATCTATACCGTCTCCGTCGATGTCGCGCAGTTCATGATGAAGTCCTTCTGCACTCCGGGAATTCTTTTCATCTATTATCCGCTCCGCAGCTATAAGATGCCGGAAGATCGCGCTTCGCAGATGTGGAAGGTATAACCCCCCGAAAAGCCCGTGCCAGTATGCGCAGTTGCACTGGGCCTGATATAGATGGCTCCTTGCCTCCTCCCAGACTTTGTCTCTGCGTCTGCTTTCTCCATAATCATCGACGAGACCGCTTACCATCATCATCCTCTTGTGCATCCAGTTGCTTTCCTCATACTTGACCAGAAAATTGCGCCACAATCCCCCTCTGACCGCCTCTGCCGGGTCGGGGAAAGATCCGGCAGATTCAAGGGCTTCTTTCGCCGCGTGGTATACTTCCTGCGCTTTCAAAGGAAGCGCCCACTCCATCATCTCCGTATAGGAAGCTGTAGGCAGATATACTATCGACCTGGCAGCGGTTGTATCTATGGCTTCTGAAAAAGTGACCGTCTCGAGCCAGTCGCTGTTCGCAAGGAGCAGCTCGCAGAATCTGCGCAGCCAGTTTTCCTTGTAACAGAGGGAATTGGTCCCCGTCCACAATCCGAACTTTTCCCCATCATCGGCAAGTACCGATATAATATCCTTTTCTTCACCGGTCTCCCAGAGCGTTCGAAGATACTGAATCGTCTCTTCAGGGCCGTGGAAAGGGATCAGGTATCTTAGATTTTTGTCTATCGGAAAAACTTTTATATAAGATCCGTTCTCTTCAGTGAAAAAATACCCCTTCAGGCCGGCCGGATCAAAACCGGTAGATTTGAAATGGGAATCATCTACAACCACATATTCAAGCCCCGATCCGGCAAGAGTCTGGGGCAGATGAGGATCCCATATTCTTTCCGTCAACCAGCATCCTCGAGGCCTTGTTTTGAAACGTTTCATAAGATAATCACTCATCATCGACAGCTGTCCCTGCCTGTCCCGTTCCGGGATCACAGTCAATATCGGTTCATAATATCCTGCCGACATCAGTTCGACCTGGCCGACCGACACCATCGACGCGATAATATCAAGATAAGCGGGATGCTTTTCCTCGAACCAGTCCCACAGGATCCCGCTGTTGTGGAGAGCAAATGAGATGTCGGGATAGTCCTTCATTACTTCTATAAATGGCAGGTAAGCACGAAGATAGGCATCTTCGATGATATGGTCAAAGTTCCCGACCGGCTGATGGTTGTGCAGCCCGAGAACAAATCTTACTTTATTTTTCACTATACCTGTCTTCCCTGTTATACGATCTTTGAATTCAGTATGACCCTTTCATGGCCGGGAAGAGCCCTTGCCTCAAGAGTGACCCCGAGTTTGACCATTTCCCTGAGAGCCTTCCTGTCATCTTCATCTATATACACGTTATCGAGGATCTTTTCCTTCCCTTCGGAGAAGTGCATCCCCCCCACATTTATCTCTTCGATCCTTAGTCCCAGTTCCAGTAATCTCAACGCATCTTTCGGGCCCTTGACGAGAAGGATGACCCTTTCGCTGTCAAAGATGCCGGTCTTCAGCTGATCGACTGCCTCCCGCAGCGACAGGATCGATATTTTCATTTCAGAGGGAACAGCTGAGGTATATATGTTTCTTTCCCATTCGTCTGCCGCTACAAAATCGTCCGCCACCAGTATCCTGTCCGGTCTTATCTCTCTACCCCAGCCCAGAACGACCTGGGCATGAACCAACCTGTCATCTATTCTGAATAACTTCAGCATAATCTTCAATCCATACCGGGTCCAATAATCGGCGACAGCCTCCCCGCTCGGCGCTGCGGGCGGCTGAGAGGGGGAGGGTCACATATCTATGATCCTGACACTTTCCTGCCCACGGCGGATCAGGTTGTCTACTACCTGTTCCGGATCCATTGTGCCCTGTTTTGTGACAAAATCAAGGATAATCGGAAGATTTACTCCGCTGATGATCAGTGCCCTGTCATATCCTTTGACAGCCCTGAGGCAATTCATCGAACATGAACCGCCGAAATAATCAACGAAGACTATCGTGTCCCGTTCTTTATCCTCATCAAGAATATTCCTGATCTTTTCGACAAGAACGTCATCAGATACGCCTGTATTGGAAAGAGCTCGGCAGCAGTCGACATTTCCCACGATCTGTTTGACCGTATTGAGAAGTTCTCTCGCGAAGGCCCCATGGGTCACTATAAGGCCCAGCATTTCCCTGTATTTCTTATTCGTTGTCATACTTCAGGTATCTTCTGGTCTTTCTGTCGCTTTCCATAACATTGACAAGCTGTTCGTCCAGTCTCTTTGCAGCATCGATACCATAGACCTTGAGCATATGATTAAGCGCGATAGCTTCCGAGATGACCGTAATATTCTTTCCAGGGAAGATCGGGATCACAAGCTGCCTGATCGGCACGCCAAGTATATCAGTCGTATGATCATCAAGCCCAAGCCTGTCCCAGTCTTTTTCGGGATCCCAGTCTTCCAGCCGGACGACTACCTCTATCCGTTTCTGGATCCTGACGGCCCTGATACCGAACAGATCCATCATATTGATTATACCGAGCCCCCTGATCTCCATGAAATGCCGCAGATGGTCTCTGCCTCTCCCCATCAGTACATTTCCGTGGTTTACGACCTCGACGACATCATCAGCTACAAGGCGGTGACCCCGCTCGACGAGGTCGAGCGCTATCTCGCTCTTTCCAATGGAGCTTCGGCCGGAAAACAGAAGGCCCACGCCGTATACATCCACGAGCGATCCGTGAAGAACGGTACGCGGCGCGAAGACATAATCAAGCTGTCCAGTCAAAACATGGATGAATTCAGTGGTCTGCATCTTCGTCTGGATGACTGGTACAGTGTTTTTTTCGGCAAGCAGAAGTAATTCTCCGGGGATATCAAGCCCCTTGGTAACGATAATACAGCAAAGTACCTCGGAAAAAAGCCTCTCAATAGCTGCTTTGCGTTCGATATCGACCAGAGATTTGAGGTACATGATCTCGGTCTCGCCGAGTATCTGGATCCTTTCATGGAGATAATTTTCCATGAATCCGGCAAGAGCAAAAGCAGGCCTGTGTATATCGGAAGTCGTTATCGCAATCTTGCTCTCCAGCCCCTTTGTCATGACCTTCATCTGAAAATCATCTTTATTATCCTCAAAAAACGACTTGATAGAATGCTCTTTAACCAACATCGCCCTCCTGGTCTATCCCGCCAGAATAAGGTCACTGCGTATCGATGATCCCGTAATCCCCGTCTGAACGCTTATAGATAAAACTTATTTTACCTGTTTTGGAATTTTTGAAAAGGAAAAAATCCTTTTCTTCCTTACCGATAGACAGTATCGCCTCTTCAACAGACAACTCATTGATCTCATGAGAGATCGGATCCATTATCTCAATGCCGCTTTCGCTTCCGATACTATCCGCTTTAATCACCTGTTCCTGCGGCATCATGACATTCTCAAGCCTCTTTGACTTCTGATGGCTCGCTTTCAGCCTTTGTTTGAATTTTTTTATCTGTCTTTCCAGGCTCTTTGTAGCATTGTCGATCGAAGTCATCATGTCACCAGATTCTTCTTTAGCGTTAAAGTTGTGTCCGTTGACATGAACATTTATCTCCGCCACATGGCGGAATTTTTCTACGGCCATAATGACATCTACGTTAAGGATCTGATCGAAATATCGTTTCAGCCTCATGGTCCTTTCCTCGATATGCTCCATCAATTCGGAATCTGTCTCAAAATGTCTGGCTGTAGTGGTCAGATTCATCTTACAATCCTCCTTTTATAAAAGACCCGGCCTTTTAGGGCCGGAAAAGCGTTTAAGATCCAGTCTGTTTTCCTGGTATGAACTGCGCACAAGAGGGCCAGCGGTCACTTCGGAAAAACCCATCTCGTACCCTTTCTTTTCTAACCATTCAAACCTCTTCGGATCGATATACTCCCTGACAGGTATCTGTTCGATACCTGGCCGAAGATATTGCCCGATCGCAGTAAAATCGCATCCGGCAAGACGAATATCATTCATAGCATCAAGGACCTCTTCAAACGTCTCTCCCAATCCCAACATTAATGATGATTTCGTCAATACCTCCTTTCGATTTTTAGCTTCTTTCAGAAGATTCAGAGATCTGCCATAATCGGCGCCTTTTCTCACTTCCGGATAAAGCCTTCGTACTGTCTCCATGTTGTGGGAAAAGATATCCGGACCCGCATCGAGAACAGTATCGAGAGATTCGACGCTTCCCTGAAAATCAGGAACAAGCACCTCGATGACCGGAACCGGATCGAGTCTTTTTAGGGCTCTTATCAGATCGGCATACAAAGACGCCCCTCCGTCGGGAAGATCATCTCTTGTAACGGATGTCACTATCACGTGGTTCAGGCCGAGTTCCCCTACCGCATCGGCGATCTTTGCAGGTTCATTCCTGTCAGCTTTTCCAGGGATGCCTTTTCCCACTGAACAGAAACGACACCCTCTTGTACAGGTATCGCCCATCATCATGAAGGTGACTTTTCCCCGTGAATAACATTCGGCCCTGTTCGGACAGAGACCCTCCCTGCAGATAGTATGAAGCCCTCTGCTTTTGACTGTTCTTTCAATACGGGAAGATTCGCTTAGGAGAGGTATCTTCTTCCTCAACCAGACCGGAAGCCTGCTGGAAACCTTTTCATCAGTTGAAAATGTCATTTATCGTCAAATACCCCTAGAGTAAAACCGACTAATACTCTTTTCTGTGCCTTGCGGGCAGGATACCCAGCTGTTCTCTGTATTTAGCTACTGTTCGCCTGGCTATGATCAGACCGCTTTCTTCGAGGATATCTGCTATCTTCTGATCGCTTAGAGGTTTCTTTGTATTTTCACCGGCAATGATAGCCTGGATACTCACCTTCGCGCTTTTCGCCGACACCTCGTCTCCGGACTGTGTCCCGAGCGATGAACTGAAGAAGAATTTCAGTTCAAATACTCCCTTTGGAGTCTGGACATACTTGTTGGTTGTGACGCGGCTTACCGTGGATTCATGCATATCTATCTTGCTTGCCACCTGCTGGAGAGTAAGAGGCTTCAGAGCCACCGTTCCTTTTTCAAAAAACTCCTTCTGCTCCTCGACGATCGACTGCATAACCTTTATCATCGTCCTGCGCCTCTGCTCGATAGTCTGTATGAGCCATTTGGCGTTTTTCAGCCTCCCCTGTATGAAATCGCGGGTCTCAGTGCTGATGCCGGAGTCTTTCTGTAATTCATCCTTGTACGACTGGCTTATTCTCAGCCGCGGCACGTTGCGGTCATTTAGGAATATTACGAATTTTTCCCCGACTCTTTCCACGACAAGGTCTGGAATGACATAGTGAGGACTTTCAGCGAAAATATCCAGCCCCGGTTTTGGATTCAAAGAGCCGATCACCGATGCCTGGGCCTGTACCTCTTTAAGAGAGATCTTCAGTTTCTTGCTCAGATCGAGATATTTCTTCTGCTTGAACTCATCAAAGTAGTCTCTTACGATCGTCGATGCAAGGCTGTCCTCAAGGTCTTTCATCCTGAGCTGAATAAGAAGACTTTCCCTGAGTTCCCTTGCTCCGACACCGGGAGGGTCAAATGTCTGGATGAGCCTAAGCGCATCTTCCACCAAGCTTTCTTCGACCCCGAAGGTCCTGGCTATATCCTCTACGCTTGTAGTCAGATACCCCGAATCATCAAGACTGCCGATAATATATCGTCCTATCTCAAGGATCATCTCATCTTCCGTCGAAAGCCGGAGCTGGCTTGAGAGATAATCCGAAAAGGTCTGTTTTGCTACGGGGACTCTCTCGACAAAATCCTCCCTTTCCTCAACCTCCGCGTTCCCCCCGCTGTTCCATGCGGTATCATAGAAATCATCCCATTCTTCCTTATCATCGGATGAAGCCGCTTCTTCCTTTTCCTTTTCCTTTTCTTCCTCCTCTTCGGGGGCATCGATAATGTCGTCGACCTCCTCGAGGAGCGGGTTCTGCAGAATCTCCTGTTTAAGGACCTGCTGAAGTTCGAGAGTAGGCATCTGCAGCAATTTTAGAGCCTGCTGCAGCCTCGGAGTCATCACCAGCCGCTGACTCATCCCGAGGCGCATCCCCATTTTCATTTCCATAATTCAGTCATCCTCTTCTAGAGACGAAAGGCCTCGCCGAGATAGATCTCTCTTACCTCGGGATCGCCAGCCAGGTCGTCTGCTGTTCCGGAGCGTTTGATAGCTCCCTCATACATAATATATGCTCTGTCAGTTATCGACAACGTCTCCCTCACGTTGTGGTCGGTGATCAGGACTCCGAGCCCTTTTTCACGGAGCTTTGTCACTATATTCTGCAGGTCAGCCACGGCTATCGGGTCTATTCCGGCAAACGGCTCATCGAGCAGCATAAAAGAAGGTTCAGTCACCAGAGACCGCGTTACCTCTACCCTTCTGCGTTCACCTCCGGAGAGCTGGTATCCTTTGTTGCCGCGCAGAGATTCGATATTTAATTCAGCGAGAAGACTCTCAAGCCTCTCATTCTGCTCTTTCTTTGATATGGGAAGCGTCTCGAGAACGGCTTTCAGGTTTTCTTCTACAGTCAATTTTCTGAAGATCGATGCTTCCTGCGGAAGATATCCTATTCCCTTTCTCGCTCTCTTATACATCGGAAGTCCCGTAATGACTTTATTGTCAAGGACCACGTCCCCTTTATCAGGTTTGATCATCCCGGTGATCATATAAAAAGTCGTAGTCTTGCCGGCACCGTTCGGACCAAGTAACCCGACGATCTCTCCGCGTTTCACATCGATCGAGACGTTGTCGACGACACGCCTTTTACCATATTTTTTTATAAGTCCCCTGCATCCGAGACTCCGTTCTTCATTCTCCCGGACGGTCGTCGGATCACTCATCTCTACCTGCTTTACTATCGCTCTCCCTTTCGACCTCATCGTCGACAAGGCCATCTTCGTCTCTGAGGTAGGCCTTGACATCTCTTTTAATATCTATATTCTTCAGCTCCGGATATCCCTGAAAACCGTACCCTGTAAGGACATCATTCCCTTTGGTGACCTTCACGAAGTCCTCAGTGTGGATCTGTTCCAGAAGATTCAGCCAGACGAGGCTCTCGGTCTCAAGAATAAAGCCTTCCGTCGATGTCAGGATTACATTTCCGAGAGCTGTAAGATCGTGACTCTCCTGGTTATATTCGCCCTTTTCGGCTACCAGGATGGATGTCACATTACCTTCTGTATCGTAAAAAACGATCTCGGGGCTGTCGGTAACAAGAAGCTTCCTGATATTATAGACTCTTGCGACCGGAGCCTTGAGGATCCACTGGACGATCCCGGAATCGCTTTCGATCGTGGTAAAATCGGTAAATTCCTGGTCAGGCATCTCTGCCTGTCCGACAGAGGGTTCAGGCCTGTCGGAACCGCTGCACGACAGGATCGCCGATATCATTATACTGCTGATTAAAAAACAGACTGACTGAACCGGTCTCAGAGATTTCCCCGCCGAAGCAGTTCCACCGCACCATTTACCTTTTACCCTTAAAATCTTGCACTCCTTGAGAAGCGGCCGTTCTGCAGGACTGCCTGCATATTAATTATAACCCTTTTTTTGATAAATATCCCGGATTTCTTATTCTTCACCCTCCGGAAATCATCCAGAAGTCTACCTTCCGGGGGGCCGGGAAATCGAATCGCGTCAAAAGATCCATCACTGTAACTCATTGACATAACAGTATAAAAGCTGTTCTTACTTCCAGATATAACACAGGCATAGATTGCAGTCAAGCAATATGTGTGCCAGTCGTAGAAACGCCTATCTGTGGAAAATAAAGGAAGTTGGAACCGCTATCTCAGCCCGGCCTTCAGAATATCATGTAAATGAATCAACCCCACAGGCTTTCGATCATCGTCTATCACGAAAAGCATCGATATCGGCCCTCCCGGGTTCATCTCCATATCCTCAAGAGCTTTCACAGCGAGTATATCCGCTCTGGTACTCTTCGGATCAGGAGTCATAAGTGCCGAGACCTTCTCGCCCAGCGCTTCCGGATCCTTTATCAGAAACCGTTTGAGATCCCCATCTGTGATCACACCGGCAAGCCTCCCCTTTTTATCGGTGACACCGGTACATCCCAGCCTCTTTCCCGAGATCTCGAAAAGCGCGTCTTTTAAAAGGGTATCTATCCCGACCAGCGGCATCTCATCCCCGCTGTGCATCAACTCACCGGTGGTAAGAACGAGTCTTTTCCCGAGTATTCCGCTCGGATGAAGTTTCGCGAAATCATTCCTGCTGAAATCCCTGCTCCGGAATACAGCGACCGCGAGGGCGTCGCCGAGTGCAAGAGAGGCGGTCGTGCTCGTCGTAGGGACTATATCCATCGAACAAGCTTCTTTCGCCACGGTTACCGGAAGAACCACCTCGCTCTGACGTGCCAGGGGAGAGTCGGTCTTTCCAGTGATCGAGATCATGCTTATATTGATCTCCCTTATAAACGGAAGGATCATCGAGAACTCATCACCCCCTCCGCTCTTGCTGACGGCAAGGAGAAGATCGTCAGATGTCATCATCCCCATATCCCCGTGAGCAGCTTCGACCGGGTGCAGGAAGACGGCTGGAGTGCCTGTACTGCTCAGGGTCGCGGCGATCTTCCGGGCGATTATCCCGGATTTACCTATTCCGCAGACTATCACTTTGCCGGAACAGGACAGGATAAGCCTCACTGCTTTCTCGAATTCGGGGCCGATCTTCTCATGTAGAGACTGCAGTCCCTCGATCTCAAGCGACAGGACCTCCCTGCCGATCTCTATTATACCTTTTCTTTCGGATTTTTCTATCATACCTTCCCGCATCGTCTCGGAATACCTTCCCGTAATCTTTTCAGGCATATTATGCTGCGGTCTTACTCCCCGCGAGCATCGAATATCCTTGCAGCTGCATCGAGCAGATCCTGAAGTTCAGAGACCGGCAGCATCACCTCGGCGTCGCAGCTGCAGGAGAGAGGATCAAAATGCGTCTCCAGAAACAACCCGTCACAGCCGGCAGCAACGGCTGCCATCGCAAGGGACTTTGCCATCTGGGGCCTGCCTCCCGACCTGTCTCCAAGCCCGCCGGGAAGCTGCAGTGAATGTGTTGCATCGAATATCAGGGGCAGATCAAAGACCCTCATCCGTGAAAATGCAGTCATATCGACGACAAGATTGTTATAACCGAATGATGATCCTCTTTCTGTCACAAGGATCCCTTCAGCCCCGCTCTTTCTCGCCTTTTCTACAATATTGCCCATATCTTCCGGAGAAAGGAATTGCCCCTTCTTCAGGTTGACGACCTTTCCCGTACGTGAAACATCTACTACAAGCCTTGTCTGTCTTGCGAGAAAAGCAGGGATCTGCAATATATCACAGACCTCGGCGGCAGGTACGACCTCGCTTCGGCAATGGACATCTGTCAACACCGGAACGCCGATCTCCCTCTTTACCCTGTCGAGAAGAAGAAGCCCCTTTTCAAGCCCCGGACCTGTGTAGGAATCGAGAGAAGACCTGTTGTCCTTAAGATAACTGGCTTTGAATACGTAAAAAAAACCAGCCTTGGCGGCAGCGTCAGCCGCCGTCTCGGCGACTCTGAGAAGGTCATCCTCATCTTCGATGACGCACGGCCCGGCTATCAGCAGGGGAGCCTTCCCTGGGGAAAATATCTGATTTCCTATGGAAATGGGATCCATAATCCCTCCGGTCAGCTTTCACTGCGGGCTGCAGCCTTGCCTGAAGGGGCGGCCCCGGAGCGGTTTCGTTCTTTCGCGGCGGCGACCAGCCCTCTGAAAATGGGATGCGCATTCATCGGACGCGATTTGAGTTCGGGATGGAACTGAACCGCGATAAAATAGGGATGATCAGACAATTCGACGATCTCGACCAGGCGGCCGTCAGGAGAAAGTCCCGATATCACGAGCCCCTTCGATTCGAGAAGATCACGATATTCATTGTTGACTTCCCATCTGTGCCGGTGGCGTTCACTGATGATACTGCTCCCGTAAAGCCTCTCGGCGAGAGTATCTTTCTCAAGGTGGCAGGGATAGGCGCCAAGCCTCATCGTGCCGCCCATCTTCGAGTGGCCTCTCTGCTCGTGCATAAGATCTATCACCGGAGCGGAGCATTCCGGTTCGAATTCACTGCTGCCAGCCTCAATCCCGCAGACATTTCTCGCGAATTCTATGACAGCACACTGAAGGCCCAGGCATATTCCGAGGAAGGGGATACCATTTTCCCTGGCATACCTGATAGCGTCGATCTTCCCGTTTATTCCCCTGTCGCCGAATCCTCCGGGGACCAGTACGCCGTCAACTCCCTCAAGGTATTCATCAGCACCTTTTTCTTCTATCTTTTCAGCATCGACCCATCTGATCCTGACCTTTACGTCATTGGCGACTCCGGCGTGTATAAAAGATTCTATGATACTCTTGTAGGCATCGACTATCTGAATATATTTTCCGACAACCGCTATATTGACATTCTCCTCTACGGTGAAGATCTTTTCGACCATTCTCTCCCATTCGGAAAGATCGGGAGGAGGACACTCGAGACCCAGCTTTTCAACTACGATATCGTCAAGGTTCTGTTCGTGAAAGAGAAGAGGCACATGATATATCGATTTTGCGTCGATCGCCTCTATCACTGCTTCCTCTTCGACGCTGCAGAAAAGCGCGATCTTGGCGCGAACTTCCTTATCAAGGGGGGTTTCCGACCTGCAGATAAGAATATCCGGCTGAATACCGATCTCCCTCAGCCCCTTGACGCTGTGCTGGGTCGGTTTGGTCTTTATCTCCTGGGCAGCTTTAATATAAGGTACCAGAGTCAGATGGATATAGATGACATTTTCGCGCCCGAGGTCGAGACGCAGCTGACGGATAGCCTCGATAAATGGAAGCCCCTCGATATCGCCTGTCGTACCGCCGACCTCGGTAATAACGACATCGACACCCTCTCCATTCTTTGCCGCCATCAGGATACGGCTCTTTATCTCATCGGTCACATGGGGGACGACCTGAACCGTCCTGCCAAGATATCCGCCCGCCCTTTCCCTGTTGATGATCGCTTCGTATACCTGTCCTGTCGTGACATTCGACCTCTGTCCGAGGCTGCGGTCGATAAATCTCTCGTAATGTCCCAGATCAAGGTCCGTCTCCGCTCCGTCATCAGTCACAAAGACTTCACCATGCTGGAAAGGACTCATTGTACCAGGGTCTACGTTCAGATAAGGATCGAATTTCTGGAGGACTACGTTAAGGCCCCTCTGCTTGAGAAGAAGCCCAAGAGATGATGCCGCGATACCTTTTCCAAGAGATGAAACCACCCCTCCTGTGACAAAGATATATTTTGTCTTTTCGCCCAATCTACCCCTCAACAATCGGTATCGGATAAAACAGATCGAATGAAGTCTCAGAGACCCTAACTTTTTTTGATTATTTTTTCAACTCTTTTTATATCTTCGGGAGCGTCTACGCCCAAACTTTTTTCCCGGCATCTGATAACACGTATATTATAGCCATTCTCAAGGGCTCTGAGCTGTTCAAGATCCTCAATTTTTTCCAGCGGTCCCTTCCCCAGCTCCGTATATTCAAGAAGAAATTTCCTCCTGAAGGCATAGATCCCGATATGCTGGAGAAAAGAGGCGGCCCCGACCGGAACAGGCGACCTCGAGAAATAAAGGGCGTCACCGCCCAGCGATGCTACAACCTTCACGACATCGCGGCTATTGAATGCGTCCCGGTCATCCGACCTGGCGGCAAGGGTTGCCATCACGATCCTTCTGTCCTCTTTCATGGCGGCGATCAGCCGCTCGACTCCGCTTACCGGAAGGACCGGCTCATCCCCCTGGATGTTGACTATGATACCGTGGCGGGTCATCGATGCCGCCTCGCTGACTCTTGAAGTCCCGCTTTTATGAGACTTCGCCGTCATCACCGATTCAAAACCGCTCGCGGTCACTATATCCCTTATCCTTTTATCATCAGTCGCGACGATCACCCTGTCCGCGCCTTTTATCTTCGACGCGCGCCTTGCGACATGGACTATCATCTCCGTACCATCTATCAGAGCGAGAGGTTTGCCGGGGAATCGCGTTGATCCGTATCGGGCGGGAATAACGATCAGAACACCGGTCGAATTCAAAAAACTCCCTCCTTACAGCAATTCCTGTCCCGGAATCACTGTCGACTGACATAACCTGCCGTACCAGGGTCTGCTGGGCTGGAAAACCGGACGATCACTCTTTCCTGTATTTCTTCTGGCCCTCTTCATAGACATTCCCGCCCTGGCAGTCCTGGGCTACTATAAGGGGAAAATCCTTTACGGTCAGTTTTCTGACAGCCTCCGCCCCGAGATCTTCATAAGCAACGACTTCGGCAGAGGTAATGCTTCTTGAAATAAGCGCCGCAGCGCCCCCAGTGGCGGCAAAATACACCGCGACATTTTTTTTCATAGAATCGACGACGGCGTCGTTTCTCGCCCCCTTTCCGATCATGCCCTTCAATCCGTTATCGAGCAGAGCCGGAGCGTACGGATCCATACGGTAACTTGTAGTCGGGCCCGCCGAGCCGATAGCCTTTCCCGGGGGTGTCGGAGAGGGGCCTACATAGTAGATGACCTGTCCTTCGAGAGGGATCGGAAGTTCCTTCCCGTCATCGAGAAGTGCGACGAGCCTCGCGTGGGCCGCATCTCTTGCCGTATAGACCGTACCTGTGAGAGACACCTTGTCGCCCGCCTTCAGCTTTTTGATATCCTCATCTTTCAACGGAGTCTTCAGTGAATATTCAGCCATTTTTCACCTTTCTATTTTCATCCGCCGGAGATCACCGGTCTGTTTCCAGCGGCTTTGAATATCCTTGTCACAGCTCGATATATTTATGCCTCGCCGCGTGACAGTTCAGATTCATCGAAACTGGGAAAGAAGCTATATGCCTCGGAGCCACTTCTATATGGACCGCCAGCGCGGTGGTTATCCCTCCGAAACCCATCGGACCGACACCAAGATCATTTACGAGCCCGAGCAGCTCCTCTTCCAGGTCGGCGTAGAATGGATCGGAATGTTTGCTGCCGATCTCTCTGAGAAGAGCCTTTTTCGCCAGTTGGGCGCATCTCTCAAATGTCCCGCCTATTCCTATTCCGACGATGACTGGCGGACATGGATTGCCCGAAGCCGCCCTTATATTGTCCACTACGAATTTTTTTATGCCTTCTACTCCGTCGGCAGGTTTCATCATCGCGATACGACTCATATTCTCGCTTCCGCCCCCCTTCGGGACGATCCAGAGCTTGAGCCTGTCGCCGGGAACCAGAGTCAGGTGTATGACCGCAGGCGTGTTATCTCCCGTGTTCCCCCCCCTGATCGGATCGGCAAGAGACGATTTGCGAAGGTATCCATCTGTATATCCGTTTTTAACGCCTTCATTGATCGCCGTCTCAAAATCCCCGCCCGTTATGTGAAGATCCTGTCCGAGTTCGGCGAATATTACCGCCAGTCCCGTATCCTGGCACATCGGGATCTGTTCGCTTCTCGCGATCCGTGAGTTCTCGACTATCTGACGAAGGACTTCTTTTCCGGCTGGAGATTCCTCTTTTTCAAATGCCTTCTCCAGCGCATCCTGAACATCATCTTCGAGTTCGAAATTAGCCTCCTTGCAGAGGAGGGCAACCACTTCCGTGATCTTTGCCGCTTCGAGCTCTTTCATCCGTTCCCTCCATTCCATACTTTCTAAAGCGCGGGGTCCAGCACGACGACCTTGCTCGCACCGGAAAGAGCAGAGCCGGATATCTCCAGTTCACTCCCGCCCGCGACTTCGACATTATCCATCAATGCGGTAAAATCGTCAACCGCGGCGATAGGAAAACCGAGCTTTTCTGTCTTGAAATGCATCGGAATGGCGATCTTCGGCCTGAATCTCTTTACGATAGAAGCGGCAGTCGCTGCATCGATCGTAAAATGCCCGCCCACAGGGATCAGGATAACATCGACACCTTCAAGCTCCGGCAGATCCCCGGGATCAACGATATGTCCGAGATCACCAAGGTGCGCGATCCTCAACCCTTCAGCCTCGACTATAGAAACGAGGTTCTTTCCCCTCTCGCTCCCTGATGTCTCGTCATGAAAGACGCCGTACGACCTGATCCTGACCCCGCCGATATCGCGCTCTCCAGCTTTATCTACCACATTTTCGGCAGAAGCGATCACATCAGCCGAAGCATGATCGGGATGATCGTGGCTGACAACGGCTATATCGTATTTCTCCATGATCGGACCGAATCCGACCGCTCCGTCATATGAACCTGCCTCGTAAGGATCGAATACTATCTTTCTCTGATCGTCAAGACGAAGCTCAAACGCCGAATGTCCGAGATATCTGATGATCATCATCAACCTCCTGAATACCTATTTACTTTTTTGTATTGTAACACTCTTTTAAAATAAATCCAGAAGGACTTGCCCGGGGATGCAAACCTCTTGTCAGCTGGAGTGGTTATTTGCGGGATTTTCCTAGGTTCTCCACCCGTACTAGCGCAGAAAAATCATCTTTATAACATCGGAATGGCCGTATGCTGTCATTCGGGCAAATTAAACACCCGATCCGTCAGATTCGCCGGCGGTGTTTTTGCCGTTCCAAGTCGTCTCGAAGGCGCCCATCTGAAAAACCCTGTCAACAAGCACCCTCACCTTTCGTCCCGTCACATCATACACGGCAATAGTAAAATGCCCAGTTCGTGGAACGTTGAATTTAAGAGTCGTAACCGGATTAAATGGATTAGGGTAATTCGATGCTAAGTTTACGGGAACAAGCGGAATATATAGGACATCCGTACAGACATTAGTAAGATTCATCAGAATCGAGACGTTGTCACTGAAATAATTCGCCACGACCAGATCAATATCATCGCCTCCGTTCAGATCTCCCGCGCAGACTGAATGGGGTTGCTCACCAACACCATAATTCACAGCCGCGGCGTAGGTACCGTCTCCGTTGTTAAAGAAAACTGATACGTTGTGACTGTAACTATTAGCCACAGCTAGATCAAGATCATCGTCTCCATCCAGATAAGCCGCGCAGATTGAATAGGGTGTATTACCAACACCGTATGTCAAGGAAGAATAAAATAGAGGCTCAAGCGCTAAAACACTGTTTGCAGTGACCAGAAAGAAATTACTGCAGACATGCAAACAGCATGAAAAAGAAACCTCTTATTCATGGCGTTCTCCCTGTTTTGTGCGTAGTTAAACCTTAGAATCTGTTATTATTACAACTAACCCATTGTACCACAAATCGATAGATTATTCAATGCAAATTGGATGTATAGATATTTGTTATAACTAAACGCTTTTTCAGATAACGTTTTAAGGCGTTTCCGCCGATATCGGGTTCACGCGCTCTCGGCCCGGCCTTTTCCAATACGATATTTGTACCATAGAAGGATCAAGGTGAGCAGAACCGCCCCTCCTCCCGAAGTGATGATCGTAAAATCGCGTGAAGGGAGTGGGAACCGTGCGATAAGATAGTGCAGGCTCCCGAGGACAGCGGCGGCGAGTATCACCGCTCTCATCAGCCTTGATTCAATACGGGCGCCAATGATCGATGCAAGCAGATAAAAGAAGACTATGAACCCCGGATGGATCAATCTCTCATTGTTTTCACCAAAAAGCGAGGCAATAAATATCAACAGCAGATAGGCAAGCATGTGCAGCCTGCCGCGGAAGAATCTGTAAGTCTCTTTGAAATAAATAACAGGGATCATCGTAAGGGGTACGAAAGGATTGATCAATTGATGGTATATCCCTCCCACCCGGAATAACTTGGTATAGTTATCAGAAAGTGAAGCGATCAACATCCTGCCATTTTCCGGTGTTATAAGCATCCTGATCAGAAGAAACAAAAGGATAGCAGGCGCCGATGATACGAGCAGCCTCCAGATATCAGATCTGTTTTTTGAATCAAATAGCAGATAGACGAGTCCCGTCGGGATCATGATGATAAATGTCTCCCGTGTAGCGCTGCCTATCAACAGGGCGACAGCAAAAAGAAGCCATCTTCTCTCGTAGATCGCCCAGAAACACGACAAAAGCACGATATTCATAATTATGTCGTTGACGTGAAAATAATTCCAGGAGACGAATCCGAAGAAATGTTTATTCAGTATGTATAACAGAGATGCGAATAACGCGAGGTTCGACTCTACACCGAGATAGACCAGAAATAAATAAAACCCGATCACCGTAACGATCAACCCGGCTACCGTGAGCAGCATAAAGCTGACAGCCGGATCCAGCGGCAGCGCGCCGGCGATGAATGGGCCGGCAAGACGAAAGGAGAAGGGCCTTATGGCGGAGTCGTCGATATTGGGGAATGCATCGGCTATTTTAAGATAATAATGCGAATCCCAATCTTTAAATTGCGGATCTGAATGATCGATCTGACCGTAGAAATATACCGCCAGCAGGGTCGCAGCCAGGAGGATGGCGATCTGTTTATCCCGACTCTTTTTCATCATTAAAGATAAGCTTCACTTTCTTCGGCGATGGTCTGATAACTGTCTATTCTGCGATTTGTCAGACAAAAAAAGAGAACCTGATGTAAACTTGCGTCTCATCAGGTTCCTGTAGACCTATCTTCAGAATACTCACTGCGACCACTGTAACTAGCTTGCGTAGACGCTCACTTTCTTCTTTGACCGGCCGAAACGCTCGAACTGAACACGGCCGTCGATCAAGGCAAAGAGAGTGTCATCGCTTCCTATACCTACATTGGTTCCGGGATGGATCTTCGCTCCGCGCTGCCGCACGAGTATTGTTCCAGCCAGCACATCCTGCCCTGACGTACGTTTGGCGCCGAGCCTTCTTCCGGCGCTGTCACGACCGTTTCTGGAACTTCCCACACCTTTTTTATGTGCCATTAATATCAGCCCCCCAACCGCTCAGACAGTAATATCCTTTATTCTCAATTGAGTAAAGTGCTGGCGGTGACCGTTTCTCCTGCGGTAATTTTTCCTGCGTTTCATCTTGAATACGATGATCTTTTTGGCTCTTGCGTGACGGATAACTTCCGCAGTCACCTTTATATCACCCAGATTCGGCTTGCCGACGCGAATATCGCTTCCATCCGAATACAGAAGCACATTGTCACACTGTATCGTACTTCCCACTTCCACATCAAGAAGAGGAACTTTGATCTCATCTTCCGGTTTGACCGTAAACTGTTTGCCAGCCAGATCTATGACTGCGTACACTTTTCCTGACCTCCTGTAATTCCAAGACAGAGTTAGATAAATAACAAACGGCCCTGGCCAAGTCAAGAGCAAAGTTACGGGGAGTTTCCCAATTCCTGGGGGGGGATACCGATCGCGGTGGGGATCTGAGATGGGCCTGTATCTCACTCAGGCTTATTCGAATCTACCGCTCCTCTTCTTCCCAGGCCCTCAATTTTACCGCGCTGCGGTATTTTTTTACGATATACGCGAGCAGAAAGAGGCAGACCATAAATATCCAGAAAGGAGTGGATTGCATCAGGGCCCCCGCCGTCCTGTACTTTTTCTCAAGATCGAGGTGGAACTGTTGAGAAAAATCACCCACCGATACTCCGAAAGTCAGAAGAAACGCTCTGTCAAAATCACCTGTATCCCTTATAAAAGACGTAAGGGTAACAAGATACTCAGGCTCTCCGTCTAACAGCCTGTCTACAGCAGCATAACTCAACTTGTAGGCAGTCGATGCAGGTTCCATCGGCCTGGGAAAGGGGCCTGTAAGGTCTTCAAGGTCGGGTAGGTTTTTTTTCCATATCGAAGAGACGAGGTGCCACTGGTCGACAAGGGTCCACTCCCTCGACTGCCGCATCGCAAGCCCCTCGAGGAACCATGTCGGGCATACCACCCCCCCTACTCTCTGGGAGAAGAAGATATGGGACAGTTCATGCCTGACAACGGTTACGAGAGGCCTTGGAGCCCTCAATACCGCCTCGGCGTCTATACCGATAACGTTCCTTCTCAGGTCGCTGAAAGCCTCTCCCCATTCCGGAATCCTGTTCAGATGGAGCATCCTGAACGATTCCCGGTCCGAGGCGATAAACACCCATACCGTATCGACCTTCTCGAGCCCGATCTCCGAGGCGATCTCCGAGGCTGATCCGCACAAGAGCTCATCAACCTTCAGTGCCAGCTTCTCATTTTCTTTCTGATGATAAATGACGTAAGGCCCGCATTCCGAGGTCATCTTATGAGAACCGAGCCTGGCGGAAACAGGCGCATAAAAAAGAGTGAGCATTATAAAAACGGCGAGAACGGCAGGAAAGGTGCCGGACCGTTTGAATGAATCTCTGGAAATCATCTGTTTCTCTCTCTGCGGAATACCAGACTGGCAGATACAGGCCGCACGGCATGATGGTCAAGAACCCGGGAGAATATCTTTCGTCCTTAAAATCCGGTAATGATCCCACCGCCGATGATCATGCCGCCGCTGTAAAGGACCAGCGACTGGCCGCTTGTGACAGCCCTTTGAGGTCTCTCAAATGAGACCGCAAGGGTGTCTTTTCTTCTCTCTACACTCTTTACTTTCGCCGGCCTGTGTCTATACCTGATCTTTGCGCTCAGAGGAAGAAGCGGATCCCTGACACGCATCCTCAGCCCGGAACATATTACCCTGTCGGTAAAAAGGCTTTCATTATCGGACAGGACGATCCGTTTCTGCCCGGGGTCTATTGAGCTGACATATAATGGAGCACTCGATGCAATGCCGAGGCCCTTGCGCTGCCCTATCGTATATTGAAAAGTACCTCGGTGCCTTCCCAGCAGATTTCCATTCTTATCCACCACATCTCCTTCAGATGTCGAAATATTTGCAGACAGAAACCCGGAAAGGTCGCCGTCCGGAAGAAAACAGATATCCTGGCTTTCTTTTCCGGTTTTTGTATGGAGGCCGATCCCGGCAGCAAGTGAGCGGACTTCCTCTTTTGTAAGACCTGCAAGGGGAAAAACAATGCGTTTCAGGATCTTTACCGGAACCCTGTAAAGGAAATACCCCTGATCCTTCAAACGATCCTTCGCCTCGCCGAAAAGAAGCCTCCCTTCCCTGTCTCTCGCAAGCCTGGCGTAATGCCCCGTCGCGATGGATCTCACGCCGAGCGAATCGGCGGCGGCAGCTATCGCCGGAAATTTCACCTTTTCATTACAGATGATGCATGGATTCGGAGTACGTCCTGCCTTGTACTCACCGGTAAAATAATCTATGACCTTTTTCCTGAATTCATGACTGACATCTACCGTGCGGTGCTCGATGCCCAGGCTTCGGCAGACCTCTTCGGCGCTGGAAACAGTATCATCTTCAGATCCTGCCCCCTTTCCGCAGCCATTACACAGGAACTTCAGAGTCAGGCCTGTAACGGCGTAGCCCGATCCCGCAAGGAGCGCGGCGGCGACGGAGCTGTCGACTCCACCGCTCATCCCGACAACGACCTTTTCACCGGATACGGACGGTTTGCTGATATGAAAACTGGAAATATCTTTGAATCTCACCTGGCCCTCCGGCGATCAGGATTCCTCCCTGACAGGTGACATCTCTCTCAGCCGTTCTACGACAGGAGGAAATGCATCGAGAAACGCATCGACATCCTCATCAGTGTTTTCTATCCCGAGACTTATTCGAAGAGCTCCCTGCGCATCCACCGGGTCCAGGCCCATCGCAAGAAGAACATGGCTCGGCTCCGAATCGCCGGTTGCGCAGGCGCTTCCGCTTGATAATCCAAACCCGAGCATACTCAGATACATCGTCATAGCCTCGCCTTCGATGCGTGTCACTGTCACACTGCAGGTATTCGGCACTCTCCTGCTCCCGGCGCCGTTTATCTTTATCTTTTCTATCCTCTCAGTGATCCCGATTTCGATCCTGTCCCTCAGCCTCGCAATATGCTTCATCTCGGCCGAAAGATTTTCTTTGCTTATGCGGCAGGCCTCACCGAATCCGACTATAGCAGGAACATTCTCCGTACCCGGCCTCAACCCGTATTCGTGGTGCCCCCCGGTATATACAGCATCGATCTTCGTTCCTTTGCGCCGATAGAGCGCGCCGATCCCCTTTGGGCCGTAAAATTTGTGCGCCGAGATCGTAAGAAGATCTATTCCGAGTTCATCGACATCCACCGGGATCTTTCCGACACCCTGCACGGCATCGACATGAAAAGTAATACCTTTATTTCCGGCTATCTGTGACAGCTCGCGTACAGGCTGGATCACTCCCGTCTCATTATTAGCCAGCATCACAGATACAAGGATCGTATCCGGACGTATTGCAGCCTCAAGGTCAGATGGATCGACAGTACCCGATTCTGAAGATGGCAGAAAGGTGACATCGATTCCTTCTTTTTCAAGCGCAGCGCAGGTCTCGAGCACCGCGGGATGTTCTATCGAAGAAGTTATTATATGGGCGCGGGAGACAGATCCACGTCTTGCAGAGAGAACCCCCCTGATAGCGAGGTTATCAGATTCGGTTCCTCCGGAAGTGAATATTATCTCATCCGGATCAGCATTGATCAATAACGCCACCTGTTCCCGTGCAATGTCTATTGCTTCACGCGTCTTTATCCCAAAAAAATGCAGGCTGCTCGCATTTCCGAAATGCTGACTGAAATACGGGCTCATCTTATCGATGACTTCCTGCCTCATAGATGTAGTCGCGTTATGATCGAAATATACCTGCAATTCTTTTCCCATTTCCGCCCTTACAGAATAGTCCTCAATTAAAAGCTACGCTGATATATATTCAGCGCGACCGTGCCGGTCAAGGGTAATCGGAAGAACGTACTTTCCGTACACCTTCGATCTTATTCGTCCGTCCGGTACCTGCTCTCGCCAAAGGAGAGTCATTCAATGATCTCGATACTTTTGATCTTGTCTCTTTTCTTGATCTTGTGAACGAGATCCATCCCCTCTATCACCTCGCCGAAAACCGTATATTCATTTTGTAAAGCAGACCTGCACTCTTTGACCATGTAGAACTGCGTCGTAGCTGAATCGTAACTGTCCGGCTTTCGCGCCATCCCGACAGAACCGACCTTGTGCCTGAGGTCCTGTCCGAACATCTCACCTATGATAGGTGGATAATCATTATCCCTGTTGCCGGTCTGCACTACAAAGTTTTCGACCCGGTGAAACTCCAGATCATCGTAGAATCCATTCCTGACAAGTTCGACGAATCGTTCGACCGTTATCGGTGCATCTTCAGGAAACAGCTCGATCAGGATCACTCCGCCTTTCTCAAGGACTATTTTTGCTTTCAGGGACGGCTCGGCTTCTTTCTCCGCAAACGACGAATCTGCAGCCGAAGCAGAAGTATCGGCCGCTTCCTGCGCGGCAGCGCCAGCCGTATAGAGTGTAAGAGAAAGGGAAATTACCGCGGCGGGGATAATGACCGAGAGCAAACGGGCACCCCTCGATCTTATGAAAGCATTCATTCCAACACCTCCTTGTATACCGCTATCATATCCGCAAGTCTCCAAAATGTCAAACAGCCTCCCCGTCAGAAGGGGAGGCTGTCGATAAGATCGCCGTCAAATGTCTGCTGCAGCGCCTGATGCTGCTATTCGTACAACTCCTGCTCTTTTTTGGCTTCCCTGATCTTTATCAGCTGATTCTGCCTTGTCAACTGTTTCTCGGCAGACTTCGACCATACTGGATCGTTCAGGGAGACTACCTTCTCGAATTTTACGATCGCCTCTTCATAGCTGTCCAGCTTCGAAAGGGCTTCGCCCCACTGATAGTAGAGGATTGCAGCCTGGTCGCCGCCATTCTCAATATTGATGCCGGCCTTCGCCGAAGTGATCGCCTTGTTATACATATTGTTCTCATTATATATCTTCGCCATTATCGCATAAGTAAACGGGTCTCCACCACTAAGGCTGACGGCTTTTTCCAGTTCAGCTGGAGCTTCGCTGGTCCGGTTCGCCTGTGAATAGGCAAATCCAAGCCTTTGATGGTAATCGGCTATGTCGGGATAGATATTTGTAAGCTCCTCATAGATCGGAATAGAACTTTTGTAATCCCTGTCAGTGAAATAAGCCTTGGCAAGCTTCTTTTTGAACTCATGGTTCTTGGGATCTGCTTCGATCGCCTTGTTGAGATATTCAAATTTCTTCTCTTTGTTATCCAGTTTCCCGTAGAGATCGGATATCGTACCCATCGTCCTTGCGTCGTTAGGGCTAGAGACAAGCGCTGCTTTGTAATAAGTTATCGCTTCGTCGATCCTGTCGCGGCTCTGCGCGATGAAGGCGAGATTGATATTGCCGCTGTGATGATTGGGATCTTTTTCGAGCAGCATCAAGTAATAAGCTTCAGCCTCATCCCAGTTTTTCAGATTAAGATAATTGTATCCTATCGAGGTTATGAGGCTCTCATCACCGGGAGAAAGTTCAAGAGCGTTCTTATAGGCAGCTATCCCTTTTTCGTACTCCTGGATCTTGGTATATGTCGAACCAAGCTGCGACCACGCCTCAAGATAAGTAGGTCTTATCGATACAGCTTCTTCAAGGCTCCGGATCGCTTCAGAATGTTTCCCTGACGAGAGAAACTGCTGGGCTGACTGATATGCGATCTCCTCCGGACGAAGCTGCTTATCGAAGCCATCACTGCTTTTTACCGTAGTAGTACTGCTCTGACTATAATCGGTATTTATATTCTCACCTGTGCTGGAATTGCATCCAACGATAAATACTATCGCTATTCCCATCATTAAAACGAGGACTCTTCTCATTTTTCATTCCTTTCTTTTATGGGGATCAAAGACGATTAACACTATCCCTGCCTCAAGACAATCTAGGTAAGACCGGCTCCTGTGTCAAGTTCATCTTTCAGGATCCCATCTTCCTTCTATAGTGGTGGCATTGAGAGCCTTCTGAAGTATGACAATATTCTCTTCCGCCTTTTTCCCGAGATAACTGTCAGGATCAAGTGCAGTTACTTTCTCCCACTCTTCAAGTGCCTCTCTGTACATCCTGCTTTCCCAGAAGAAGATGGCAAGGTAAAAATGCGGCTGCGGGTGATCGGGATCGATCTCAAGAGCATGTGAAAGATATTCCCACGCAGATTCATACTCTCTTCTGCTGAAAAGCATAAAGGCAAGATGCGCGTTGGCAAGAAGATTATCAGGAGCAAGATCTACCGCTGCCTGAAAATTCCTTTCGGCCTCTGATGCCATGCCCCGATCATCATAAATGACCCCAAGATTGACAAAAGCCTTGAAGTTTTCCGGATCCCTTTTGACAGTAATAGCGTACCATGTTATAGCCGAATCGGCCTGCCCGCTTTCATGAAACGAGACAGCAAGTTGAAAACTTACCTCCGCATCTTCTCTTCCCTTACTGATAAGGTGCCTCAAATACGCGATGCGGCCCTCAGCCGGAAGCCCATCAAGCTGCAACGCGAGAGGAATGTCTGTCTCATCTGTCCCACCTTCAATTCCTGGAGCGATGCCAGCCGCGAGCATGATCGCTACAGCCGCAATAATCATATAACGCCGCATACTTATCTCCTGAAGACCTCACGCCCTGGCCAAAGATTATGCAAAGATCCCGTCCGGCCGGTGCATCCCGATCTCAGATCAGCTCAGGCATCGTTCTTCAATCAGATTCTGAATAATTTGAGATTGATCAGAACAGATCAATGCCTGACGATCTTTCGCCTCGACCAGACTTCAGAAAAATTAATGCTTATACCGAGGCGAAATACCTTTTCATCTATCTTGTTATTCTCTACGGAACCTATCTTCCCGAATTCCAGTGTAAGATCGAGATCTCCCGGTCCACCAGGAACAGAAAAACCCGATCCAACGGTAAAGAAACTGGAAACAACAGGTTCTCCCTGCGGAAATTCCATGTGCCAGCGATTCCGGTAGAACCCGATGCGCAGAGGGATCCTTGAGATAGCCCCTCCCTCAGCTGCAGATCTTCTTTCCACGCCGACCGCAAAGAGATTTTCGTCTCCAAGAGCGCCTTCAAACTGCGGAAAACCGTCCGGTTCGGGAGCCTGGCGCTCCCAGTAAGAGCCGGTCAGCCACCATCTATCTGTCACCCCGGCCGCGAAACCTGCGCTGAAGGCCGCCGGAAGTGAAAAATCCCAGGTCGATGATTCATTCAGCGACTCGAGGGAATATTCAGTGATCTCGCTGACTGTGTAATCAATACTTTCGTCGTATGATCCACCAACCCAAAGCCTTGGATGGACCCTCATCAGCATCGAAACAGCCCATGACCCTGATGAAAAGCTTCTCGTTCGCGACGATGTCGCAGTGCTGTACAGAGGATCCTCGATAGAGACAGAGACCTGATCCTTGATCGAGCCGCGTTCAAGCTGGAACTCTCCCGAAACCCTCAGCCAGTCGACCGGTTTCCAGGCGAGAATAAACGGAACGGAAAAGAGAGAACTGTTCAGCTTGTAATTTTCATTCACAGCGGGAAGATCCTCGATCTCGCTCTGAATTGAAAAATCATCCTTACCGGCAAACCTCGTCCTGTAGCCGAGGCTGAAAACAAGCCCGTCGTGCAGAGGCACCGCGACCGCAGCAGACGGGATCTGAAACCTGGTCCGGTTCGACTGAATATCTGTACGCTCTATCCTGCTGAAACTTAGAAGTTCGAAAAGAGAGAATGTGACCCGGCTGAGGTCCGAAAGGGAGGCGGGGTTCATTGTGATCGCACTGCTGGTATCAGTCAGGGCGATCCCGGAATACCCGAGAGCAGCGGTTCTGGCATTACCTCCGAACCTGTGTTCTCCGATAAAATTCATACCGAAGACCGACTGAGAACAGGCTGTCCCGCTTACGACGAGCGAAACTGTGACCACGGTAAAAAATATTATAAAAGTTTTTCTTTGCATCTACTCTCCGGAAAAATCCGCTGGAAGGGTATAAACTACCTCTATATAGGGTCTTAATGAATCCCCGGCAGCCATATCATAGAAACTCGCCCTCTGAAAACGGGAGTTTTCCTGGTTCGACTGCAGGACCAACCCGGTATTCTCTCTCTTTCCCGCATGAAGATCGAGTGTAAATCCAACAAGAGGAATCCGTACCTCGGCCGACATAGTGGCGAGAAACAGATTAGCTGCGACACCTGTTCCCTCAAGGAATCCGGGATCATAAATATCAGGAGAATCCGGCGTATAAAGATAAAATATAAAATCGGAAGTCAACCCGAGAAGGATGTCTCCACCGGTCGCCCCGAGCCCTTTTCCTCCGTCTGTATGCAGGACAAGAGCTGAATATTGAATCATCGCGTCTTCAGGAAGATCCTCAAGGCCGAATTCAAATAACAGCCTCATAGCGACTCCCCCTACGCAATCGAGTCCGTCACCACTGAAGGAGGTGACGACATAGTCCTCCACCACCGGGAAGACCGCGGAGCTCTCATCGGTGAAGATCACCTTCAGAACAGGAGGATCGGACCCATAATTTTCTGAATACATCTCGATCAATCCCGAACTATCAGGTTCTTCCGCCCAGTTTACAGCTATGCCGTACTGCCAGGGGATCCCCCCATCGATCCATCCCTGGACCATCGCCTCATCGATACTGAACCGGACTCTTTCGATATTAATATCCCTTACAGTCTCTCCATTCGCTCCCAAAACAGGATCAGGATCAAAAGAGGGGATAGCGGTGATCGTATCCTCATCACTGAAATCCTCAAGAAGTTCGTTGAAAGTCACCTTCAGGTGAAAAAGAGTGTCCTGAACAATGGTAACCGGAAGATCCAGATAGACCGAATCGACTGTCAGATCCGCATAATTGCCTATCGAATCAAAATCAAATCTCATCAGGATCGATTCAAACCGTATTCCTTCTGTCTCACCGAGCCTCAAAAGGGACGACTTCCCTATCCCCACCGGAACATCGACGGCTGTAACATTGTTCAGCGTATTGACATACCGCACCGTCTCGCCTGCATCCGAAGGGTACGATCCATCTTCTATGAAAACAGATGCCACAGGTCCCTCGGGATCGGAACTGCAGCAGGAAAAGACCGCAGCCATGGCAATCATCGCCAAAATAACCGTAATTATTAAGTACCTTCTCAAGCGTTATTCCTTTGCTTCAACAGAACGTCAGACGAAACTACATCAGTTTCCCTGCCCCGTCAAGATGATTAGGCGCCAAAAGTTCCAGAGGGCTCCTTTTCCGGTTTCTCCGGCAATATACACGAATACCGGCCCAGATGCCATATCCTGTTACACATCACTACCGGGGCGGTTCCAAAAGAGATCATCGGCAGGACGATAAGATAAAAGGCTTCGACGCTGAATCGGGACTTCGGCCAGTCATCCCGACGAAGGGGGGAGTGCCCATCTACCGTCCCCCCTTCGTCCGGAGATTAGAGAATTACTCTGCCGCACCCCGTTTCGAATCGAAATAGAGGTAAAAGCAAAGGCCGGCGAACATGAAGACGCTCAATACTTCGCCGAAATAAGTCTCGCCGAACCCGGTATTAAGGATCTGATCCCATTCGGGCCAGGCGATCAACGCGCTCACTATACCCATCAAAGCTCCGCCCGCTATAAACCCCGAGGCGATAAGCGTCCCGCGTTCCTTCCTCTTAGAGGATACTTCCTCGTTCCTGCTGCTCTTCTGCACAAAGTGAGCGACAAGCCCGCCGATAAGGATCGGCGTATTCAGATGTATAGGAAGGTACATGCCGAGAGCGAATGCCAGCGGGGAGATCTTGAGCAGCTCGAGTATGATCGCCATGAATCCTCCGGCGATATACAGCCCCCAGGGCGCGGCGGCATCGGACATTAGAGTCTGGATAACTGCAGCCATCGCGTTTGCCTGAGGCGCGGCCAGAGATCCCTCACCTGAAAATCCATAAGTCTTGTTTAGAAGAAGGATCACTCCGGTCACACTGGCAGCCGCTGCTGCGATACCGATAAACTTGAACATCTCCTGCTTCTTCGGGGTCGAACCGATCCAGTACCCAACCTTCAGATCGCTGATGAACGCACCGGCGGTTGAAAGAGCAGTACAGACTACGCCGCCTATAATCAGGGCCGATACCATCCCAGCCGGCCCGGAAAGACCGGCCTTGACCAGTACAAGGCTCGAAAGTATAAGCGTCATAAGCGTCATTCCCGATACCGGATTCATCCCGACGATAGCTATCGCTCTCGCGGCAACCGTAGTGAAGAGGAAGGTGATGACCGCCACGACGATCAGTGCTATCGTAGCTATCTTCCATGAATCTACAACCAGGAATCCGAAGAAAAGGAAAACGACCAGCAGGGTTATAATAAGCCCGCCGATCACTATCGACATATTGATATCCCTGTCGGTCCGTTCAGTCCCACTCTCGCTCTTGCTCTTGCCGGAAAACATCTCCCTGAAACCTACGCTGAAAGAAGAGAGGATGATCTTTGAGGATTTGAGGATTCCTATCATCCCGGCTACGGCGATACCGCCGATACCGATATGGCGGACATAGTTTGTGAATATCTCTTCAGCTGTCATATCGGAGATCAGCATCGTGGCGTTTCCGACAGGAACATCAAGGTTCTGGCCGAAAAACCAGACTGCAGGTATGAATACGAGCCATGAAAGGAAACTTCCGGCCGCGATTATCGTTCCGTATCTAAGTCCTATGATATACCCGAGCCCGACGACCGCCGCCCCGGCATTGACCTTGACCACAAGCTTGGCCTTGTCGGCAACGACCGAGAGGGGCCCTATCACTCTCGTAGATATGACCTCGCTCCACAGGCCGAAGGTGGCGATGCAGAAATCATAGAGCCCGCCGATAACCGCCGCTATCACAAGGACCTTCGCCTGATCGCCTCCGCTTTCGCCGGTCACAAGCACTTCTGTGATAGCCGTGCCTTCAGGAAAAGGCAGGAAGCCGTGCTGTTCCTTTACAAAATATCGCCTCAGGGGGATGAGAAAAAGTATCCCTAGAAAACCGCCGAGAAGCGCAGCCCCAAAAGTCTGATAGAATCTAAGCTCCAGGCCTAGAATGAATATCGCAGGCAATGTAAATATCATCCCCGCCACTACGACTCCCGATGCCGATCCGATCGACTGGATGATCACATTCTCCAGGATCGTACTCCGCCTGCTGAACCAGCCGGCCATCCCGATAGCGAGGATCGCTATGGGAATAGCTGCCTCGAATACCTGGCCTATCTTCAGCCCGAGGTATGCGGCCGCGCCGGTAAAGAGGACAGCCATAATAAGTCCTGTCACTACCGATCGTACGGTTATTTCAGGGATGACCCTGCCCGCCGGAATATAGGGAGTATACTCCTCGCCCGGTTTAAGGACTTTGTAGGCGTTCTCCGGAAGCCTGCCTGTCCCTTTGCTCTGCTCCATCTCTCCTCCTTGCTGGAAACGATCCGATGAAGAAACGACTGTATTCGTAATATTTTGCGGAGTTTAACACAGGGAAAGGATGTTTTGTCAACTTTGTTCTGCCCCTTCCGGAGATGCAGGTGCCTGCTTCAGGAAAGGATCTATATCAGCGCACCACTTTGTCGTCCGGTTTTCCCCGCCCTAACAGCCCTCGAAGCTTTATCCTCCATGCAATGTACAAACGGTATCCGTACCCGAAGATCAGGGCGTTGCAAAAGACCCGTATCTTCTGCATGCGGGTGAGCGGATCGGACAGGAGTTCCTTCCGGTAGATCTCTTCGACACGGACAGCTCCTGCCTTGTAATCGTAATTATCGATAACATACTTTCTGGAATATTCGGAAAGTTCCCTGTAGTGAGTCTCGTCGGTCATCAGCTCTTCGATCGTATCTGCCAGAACCTGCGGGTCGACCGGTTCTTTGATATTTCTACCGGCAAAATTGTAGTACTGCAGCATCTCTGTCTCTGCAGGTTCGGCAATACCGGCGATCCCGTTCTCTCCGACGACTATCGCAGGTTTTCCGCAGGCCATGCCTTCCCATGTGCACCGGCCTATTCCAAGAACGATATCGGCCCAGGAAAGAAACTGCGGGGTTTCGATTATCTGCCCGAGCAGAATGACGATTTCTCTCCCCGCCCTGATATTGACCTCATCGACGGTCTGCTTTAAATCTTCAAAGCATCCCCCATCACCGGCGATAGCCAGAGTGACATCCCTTCCCTTCGTCGCCATCAGTTCGACAGCCTGAACGGCATGGCGGAGTGAACCGAATTTTATCCTGTCCACCCTGCTCATAAAAGCGATCTTCCATCCGGCATCAGGAAGCTGTTTCTCCTTTTGAAACCGGGAAAAATCTATACCGGGATGATATTCATTCAGATCGATCCTGTTCGGTATCACAGCCATCTCCGCGGGGTTTCCTTTTATTCTTTTTTTGACGTCGTCAAGGAATTCTCTGGCTACAAAAATCAGACTTCCGGGATATGCGGGAAATACCGGACCTTCAACAAACCAGACTGCGGTAAATACAAGGGGGATATTTTTTCTCAACGCGGCAAACTGGGCAAGGAAGTAGGGACTATGATGATAGGAGTGGATGATATCGATAGAATATTCATCGATCGCCTTTTCCAGTATCCTGAAAGCTTTTCCGTTGAGATGGTGCAGGTGGGGAAGAAACGGATCATGGGGAGCGGAGACTACAGGTATCTCAAGCTTTCGCAGCTTTTCCTCATACATCCCTCCCGTCTTTGTAAAAAAGACGACCTCATGCCCGATTTCCTTCAGTCCCTTGGCATTGGAGATGGCGGTGTTAGGAGCACCGCCGAGACTGAGCCACGGATAGCAAATCAATATCCTCATCGATCGTAACCTTTCACTGGCTTTGTCAAACGGTATTCTTCGACTATTGACAGTCGGGGCGCTGGACCACCGGATATACTAAGACTATATCATCTCCAGAGTCAATAACGACCTTCATGCGCCGTAGTGACAATAAAAATCGCGGGATCCCGCATCACCTGTTTTTAAGAAACCCCCGGCAAAGTACGATTTAATGATAGCAAGATCTTGTGGCAAGTTATATGCTTGCCGGAACTGACTGCTGAACCGGTATGCCTGCAGCATGTTACAGGAGATTGAGTATCAACGGGAGATCCAGAATGAACGCAACACAGGGTACAGACAAAAGAATCCCCCCCCTCGGCCGAATATCAGCCAGTTCGATGATCACCGGCCTGATCATAATCCTGCACCTTGCCGCGCTCCGGACCGCTCCTTCATTCCCTTTCCACAGAATCCTTTTCATCTTCTTTTTCCTTACAATGGTGATGATTCCAGGAGATATCATATTCAGGGCCTTCTTCGCTAAAATATCGGTCTTTTTCAGGATCCTCTTTTCTTTCCTGACAGGAACAGCTGTCTTTTATCTCTATCTGATCATTTTTGCGATATTCAGGTGGGATATAAAGTGGATCGGGATCTTTATTCCGCTGACCGGGTTTCTTGTCCTGGTGATTCGTCAGTCGATCGGCGGCGGGGAAACAGGTTCTTCTGAATATAAAACACCTCCTAATGTATATACCCCCGTCTCGGTCGCCATCCTGATGGTGATAATATTCATATCGATAACTGCTCTTCTGATCTATTACGAAGACCCGATCCTCTATACCGGCGATTCTCAGGATGGGATCGCCTATATCAGGACGGTCTCCAGGTCACATGAGGCCTTTCCCTCCGAGTTTCTCTACAGCAATGGCGGGGAGATGACCCGCGATATCAGGAAAGGGCTTTATCACGCGATGTGGGGGACGATCAACCTTCTCACAGGGAGGATCGACACGCTGCCGATATGGCCGTTGATATCGATCACCGGTGCGATATTCATCCTGCTTTCCCTTTATTGCTCCTGCCTTCTTCTCTTTCGATCCCAGGCTATAGGGTTACTGTCATCTCTTATCTTTCTGTTTTTTTACCACGGCGGGCTGACCGGCCATCAGCTGATCACGGTCGCTTACAGTTTTCCGTTCGGAAAGATATTCACAGTCATCTTTATCTCGGCACTTCTTCTATACCTTAAGACTGGAAGCATATTCTATCTTGGATTGCTGGCGATAGCCTCTTTCTGCGGTACGGGAACACATATCGGGCATCTTCTGATATCAGGATTCCTGATCTTTATATTCGCAGTATCCGCATCCTTCATGAGATCCATAAAAGACAGGTCTCGGCTATGGATGGTAAATATCCCCGCCGCTGCAGCAGCAGTTATAGGGATAAACCTGCCCTACCTGCTTCTGAGGTATATCCGCGATTATGCCCCGGCAAATATCCTTCACACGCATACACAGGGTCTTCTTCACCTGACAGAACGGCTGGCGGTACTTAATCCTGTCGTCTTTTATCAGTCGGCCGGTTCGCTCTTCATTATCTCGATTGCAGCGATATTCGTCCTTTGGAAAAAATCTGCTGAAGACCTGTCGCTCAGACTGCTCCTTTGCGGAGTAATTGCAACACTTATACTTGTATTCAATCCTCTCTGGGTTCCCTTTTTGATGAAGAAGATCTCATACCTGCTTCTTCGCATGGAATTCGCGGTACCGTCGTCGATAATCGCTTCGGTCCTTTTAGTATCGTTATGGAACAGAACCAGGGGGATAAGCGGCAATATCTCCAGAACAGGCCTGATCACCGGGTGGATCTTCATCACAGCTGTCCTCGGATCTACATTTTACAGTTATCCGGCAAGCTTCACTTACAGAGACCGCGGCGAGGAGACCGCATATGATCTGAATGATATGTATGATGCCCTCAATAATCTGATCCCGCCGGGCAGCATTATCGTTTCAGATCCGGTAACAAGCTATTCGATCCCCGCCTTTGCCGATCAGTTTGTCATCTGCACCCTCGATCAGCATTCGATCCCCAACGACTCGACAGCGCTGGAAAGAATACTCGACAGCAGGGAAATATTCCAGTTTGCAGGCACGCCCGGAGATATCGCAGGCCTGATGGAAAAATATCGTTCTGAATATATCGTTATTAACGGCCGCATTCCCGATTCGGTCCAGCCAGTTTTCTGGAAACCGGACATCGAGTCTTTCACGCGTACCGATTCGCTCCTGTCAGGCGCGTCCGGATTCGAGAAACTTTACTCGCACAGATCACTTTCTATCTACAGACTAGGCAGCGATTTCAGGGAAAAAGAGCGGTCAGCCACTGAAGAGTCCGAGTGGCCAAGGATAACAGCCGATCAATCGCTTCTTCTAAAAGAATCGGGTGAAGAAGGGATATATATAAAAGATGTGATCTGCCGGCAGGTCGTCAAGCGTGGTGATATCCTTGAATTGACGATAGAATGGATCGCTGTTTCAGGTTGTGATCCAAAAGGATACTATGCATATGTAAGATTCAACACTCAGTTCGACAAAGGCCGCCTCTTCAGAAAGTCATATGGAAAGATCTACAGAAAGATCCTCGAAGCCAGAGATGATAAGCGGTACAGGTTCAGGTCCGGTTTCATTCCCTTCAATGGACTGTTTCCTCCTGACAAATGGCCTATCGGCAGGGTAGTCGCTGAAAAGGTGGCGATCCCGATACCGGAAGATATTAAAGCAGGTAAATACGAGGTAGCTGTCAGACTGTCGCACAGAACGCAGTATCCTAATTACACCCTCTCCGATCTTTTCACCGATGATGATATCTATCAGGGTGTCGAGATGGGAATTATTGTGATAGAATAGGCTCTCATATCTCAGGAGGTCTCGAAATCAGTTTTATCCGCAAGACAAGTGAGATCTTTGCGGCCAATGTCTTCTCGACTTTTCTGGCTGTAATATCGAGTATCATAGTTGCAAGACATCTGGGCCCGGAAATCCGCGGATATTACGGCCTTGTAGTCATGGCCGCTTCTATGATCGCATCATTCGGGCATTTTGGGCTGGGGACAGCCATTACATATTTCACGGGAAAGAGAACCTACGCGAATTCTGACATCCTCGCTTTTATCACCCTTGTATCGCTTTTTGTCGGCTCCTCTTTTGCGATCCTGTTATACATCATATATCCGAATATCCCGAATATCTGGACCGAAATACCAAAACCGTTGATGATAACGGGGTTGATAGCCGCTCCCTTTATTCTCTTCCATAACTATTTCCTTCGCTTCCTTTTCGCCCTGCTGAGGGTGAGAGAAAGTAATATCGCAAAACTCTTTATGAACATGAGCTATCTCATCCTCGTCGTAATCCTGCTTTTGATTCGGGGCGGGGGTCTGAAAGAAGTGATCTTGTCATTCACCCTCTCTGCGATAATAGCAAGTATCCTGAGTTTTGTCTTTTTTACCGGTGATATGAGAAAAGGCTGGCGGATAAACTTCTCAATGGCCGGGCCGATGTTCAGTATGGGAGGAAGGGCATATCTGCTCCTTATCTTTAATTTTATAAATTACCGTCTCGACCTCTTCCTTATTAAATACTATCTCACTGCCAGCGATGTCGGTTTCTACTCGATCGCCGTCAATATCTCAGAAAGACTATGGTATATCCCCAACGCTATCGCTGCGCTGCTCTTCCCTACGCTTATGGCTATGGATAAAGGATCATCGAGATTTACAGCAAAGGTGTGCAGGAACAATTTCTTTATTATGATCGTCCTTGGAGTGGCGATATTGCTTACCGCAAAGTATCTGGTCGTCCTGATGTACGGTAAAGAGTATGATGCTGTCTCACCTGCCCTGTTCTCGATCCTCTGGGGCATCGTCATATTCCCCGTCTATAAATTCCTTTCCGTCGATTTTGCCTCAAAAAACAGGCTGGGGCTGAGTGTCGCGGCATCTCTGTTCGGGATATTTGTAAACCTTGCTGCCAATATCTATATGATCCCCCGCTACGGCATAATCGGCGCCGGTATATCGACGAGCCTCTCATATACAGTCCTTTCGGTCATTCTGGTAATAATATTCAAAAGAGAAATGAAGCTGCCGCTACGCGACCTGTTCATCCCTAAACGGGAAGAATTCATCGGTTACCGCGATGGAGCAGTAGAGGCGTGGAAAAGATATATTCTTCGCCGCCGCGATGATCTGTGATTATCGGCTCAGGGGCGGCTGGCGAGTAGTATCTGCTCAAGTTCGAGGTAAACACCGGACCGGCTATAGACCATCTTTCTTATTTCACTGACGAGGCCGAGAATATCCGCAGAAGTAGCGCTGCCCCTGTTAAGAATGAAATTCGCGTGGCGGCTGCTTACAACCGCATCACCCACATTCATCCCCTTGCATCCAGCCTCCTCGATCAGTCTCCCTGGATAGTCGCCAGGCGGACGTTTGAAGACGCTCCCCGCGCTTGGAAGGTCCATCGGATATTGGATCCGTCTCTCCTCATTTATCCTTTCAAAATCTTTCATGAGCTGCTCTTTTTTTCCGCGGCCCAGCTTGAATTCCGCATTCAGTATCAGCCATCCAGATCCTCGAAAAATACTCTTCCGGTATCCGAACGCCATCTCCCTGTTAGTCAGCTGGATCCTTCGCCCCGAAGAAGTCAGCGCCTCGACTTTTGTAAGAATATCCGAAATATTTCCATTACCCCCCGCATTCATCATGATCGCTCCGCCTACCGTTCCCGGTATCCCGGCGATCGGTTCAAAACCCGAGTACCCCTCCATTGCGGCCAGCTTTGCCAGCTCGATCAGGCTGACCCCCGCTTCGACCTGTAATATACCGTTGTCATAGAATACGGGAGGAACATTGCTGCCGTTGAGGATCAATGTTATCCCCTCTATCCCTTCGTCGGGAGCGATCACATTCGAACCGGCCCCCAGAATCGTTACGGGGATACCTTCGCGCCAGGCATTCTGGATTATCCAGGAGGCTTCTTCCATATTGACGGGATCTACAAGATACTCAGCAGCCCCCCCTACCCTGTAGGTAGTATATTCAGCCAGCGAACAGCCGGGGATCACGCACGCACCGGTCGCAGCTTTGATCTTCTCGATTATCCTCGGTACTCTCTTGCCCATATCGCCTTCAGCTTTCAGTCGGGATTTCCTTATCCTGACCGTTTCCCATATTTATACCCATCGGGAATAAATGCAAGGGAAGAATATGGATCTGTGGAAAAGTGGTAATGTCAACTATTGGACAGATCAGGCGCAATATGGTATCATCTTTAGTAGTCCACCCCCTCCAGAGGGTGGATCGTGTAATATATGCTCTAAGGCTGGGATTCTTATATGCTCTTTAATTCCATTCATTTTCTTGTATTCTTTCCTGTTGTCGTGTGCCTCTACTTCCTCCTTCCTCACAGGTGGAGATGGGCGCTGCTGCTTGTCACCAGCTATTATTTTTACATGTGCTGGAAGATGGAATACATCTTTCTCATCCTGATCTCCACAGTCGTTGCGTATCTCACTGCCATGGGAATGTCCCGTTCGGAAAAGGAAAAAACCAGGAAGACATATCTGGTCCTCAGCCTCCTTGTAAACCTGGGTCTGCTCTTCGGTTTCAAGTATTTCAATTTTTTCAACGATAACGCCCGGATTCTTTTCGACCGATTCAATATCCTCTATTCCGTCCCAACGTTCCGCGTACTCCTGCCGGTCGGGATCTCTTTCTATACCTTTCAGACACTCAGTTACACGATCGACGTCTACAGGGGAGAAACCCCCGTACAAAAACATCTCGGATATTTCGCAGTCTACGTCTCCTTTTTCCCTCAGCTCGTGGCCGGACCGATAGAAAGGTCGGGCAGGCTCCTGCCGCAGTTCTTCGAAAAACACGGGTTCAGCTATTCAAGGGCCACTTCGGGACTTAAACTCATGCTCTGGGGCTTCTTTAAAAAAATCGTCATCGCTGACCGTCTGGCCGTCCTCGTCAATTCCGTCTATAATGAACCATCCGCCTTTCCCGGCACCCCAGTCCTTGTCGCTACTTTTTTCTTTGCATTCCAGATCTACTGTGATTTCTCAGGTTATTCGGATATTGCCATCGGTTCGGCACGGATCATGGGATTCGAGTTGATGGAGAATTTCAGGCAGCCTTATTTCTCAAGATCAATATCGGAGTTCTGGAAAAGGTGGCATATCTCCCTTTCGACCTGGTTCAGGGACTACCTTTACATCCCGCTCGGAGGAAACAGGGTATCAAGACCAAAGTGGTATTACAACCTTATGGCTACTTTCGTCGTGAGCGGATTGTGGCACGGCGCGAACTGGACTTTTCTATGCTGGGGAGCACTTCACGGCCTTTTTCTCGTGACCGAAAACATACTTGGTCCGCCTGCGCGCTCGATTGCCCGCGCGCTTAGTATCAATACCGGGGCGACCTTTTTCAAGGGCATCGCTATGGTCTGGACCTTTTTCCTCGTATGCGCTGCATGGGTCCTTTTCCGGGCCAATTCACTCCATGACGTAGGGATATTAATGAACTCGCTGGTCTCAGACCCGGGACAGTACCTCGATGTCAGCGCGATAGGACTCTCGTTCAGAGGAATGGGTCTGAAAACAGTCGACCTCGTCCAGAGTTTCGTCTTCATAGGCGTCCTTCTCGCATACGATATAATCGACACACGGTACGATTTCTGGAAACTTGTGGACGCAAGGCCTTTGTTGGTAAGATGGACGATCTATTATGCGATAATAATATTAATCCTGTTCTTTTCGCCTTACAACAAGGCACAAAACTTTATCTATTTTCAGTTCTAGGCGATCGATATGAAGAAATTTCTGATCAAAGCATCTATATTCTTGATCCCTTTCCTGCTCTGGGCAGGGATTGTAATGGTCATAGACCCTTTCAACTACTTCAACGTCTCGTCTCTGATTCCGGACAGAGTGAAGCTGAGAAATGCAAAGCCGCTCAACCGATTGATGTTCAATATGATCCAGTACAAGCACGATCCCAGCGACAATCTGACCATTGGTGATTCGAGAAGCTACAATCTGAAGATTGCTCAAATAGAAAAAATCACAGGTGATGACTATTTTCTCTTAAATTCGAATGCCCTCAAGTTAAACGAGTCTTTTGAATTGTACTGGTTCGCCTCCAGGATAAAACAGCCGGACAAGGTGTTTTTTATCCTGAATTTCAATATGTTCAACAAGTTTGCCTATGCCGACAGGGTAAAAGGCGCCGAAGGAATCCTGAATAACCCTCTATTCTATATATTTGATCGAAGTGTAGCTGAAACATGCTGGCTCGTTACCAAGGCTTATATTCAGAATTCGCCAGCTGTCTCCACAACTCCCCCTATGACCAGAGAAAAGTTCTGGGACTGGAACATTCAGGTCAAGGCAAACGATCATTACGGAAAATTCAGTTACCCCGAGACCCTTTATGACGAGATGAAACGGGTCGTCAGACATGCAAAAAAGAATGGAACGGAAATCACTTTTATTATCGTACCGCATCATATAGAGATGCAGGCCCGTGTAGCCGATTACGGATTGACCGCTGATATGAACCGCTTCAGGAAAGATCTCTTCGAACTCGGAGTAAATGTCTACGACTACGATTTCGTAAACGAGATAACGATCGACCGGGCTAATTTCGACGACCCCATACATTTTACTATAGCTACGGGAGACCGGATCATAAACGAAGTCTGGTGTGGAAAGATGAAAATAGGAAGGTTGTTGACCAGCACGGTCATCGATTCACTTCTGCTTACCGACGATCCGAAACACGGAGACTGAACTGTCAGGAAAGTGAATGAAAAAAGTCCATGGTCCTGCCCGGATTCCTTGTCAGTCTATTTCGCCTGTTTTTTCCTTTTGATATCCGCGCCGAGCGCCGAAAGCTTGCGTTCGATCCTCTCATAACCTCTGTCGATCTGATAGATGTTGTCGATGACCGTCTTCCCCTCGGAAATCATCCCTGCAAGTATCTCCGAGACTCCGCCTCTGAGGTCTGTAGCCCTTACGCTCGCTCCCTTAAGCTTTTTGCCGCCCCTGATGACAGCGCAATTTCCATAATGGTCAATATTCCCCCCAAAAGCCTTCAGCTGATCTACATAGTCGAACCTGTCCGTAAAACGCTGATCAGTGATCGTCGATTCTCCGGGTGCCCCCAATGCAAGAGCCGCAAACAGCGGCTGAAGGTCGGAGTTGACCCCGGGGTACGGCGCCGTAAAAATATGGAATGGACGAAGGCCTTTTCGCCCTGAGACATATACTGATCCACCCCATTCGAACACCTCGAGTCCCGCTTCACGCAGATACTGCGTATCTACTCTAAGGTATGAAAGGTCATAGTCCCTTATCATGACCTCTCCCCCGGTAATGCCCGCAGCCAGCATATAGCTCATCGCCTCGTCACCGCCGCTCATGATCCTGTGGCTGGTACCTTTGAGATTCTTGACACCGTTGATCTCTATCAGTCGATTCGACATCTTTATCCTGGCGCCCATACCTTCCAGAAAATGAGCAAAGTCCATGATCTCGGGGCGTGTATTGGCATTTCGGATACTTGTCTTGCCTCTCGCCAGGCAAGCGGCCAGCATCACGTTCTCCGTGCCCGAAGTCGTCGGGAGATAAAATTCCACATCAGCCCCCCTGAAAGAAGAGACACTTCCAGTAATACTATCTTTTCCGACTTCGATTTCTGCCCCCAGATCTCTCAAGCCCTTGATATGCAGGTCGAATTTTCGCGTCCCGATATCGCAGCCTCCGGGAAATGGAAGTTCAACTTTCCCGAACCTTGCGAGAAAAACTCCAAGAAGAAGAAGTGAGTATCTGATCCTGGAAGCCAGTTCGTATGGTATGACCGGTTCTTTGATCGTAGAGGAGTCGATAGTCACCGAATTCCCGCTGACCTTCACATCTGCGCCGAGCCGCCGGATCACCTGGATGGCTACCTTGATGTCTTCCATACCGGTAGGGACATTTCGAAGATCGACCACGCCATCGCTTAACAGGGAACCGAACAATATCGGAAGAGCCGCATTCTTTGCCCCGCTGAGCTCGATCTCACCGCTCAGCCTCTTTCCGCCAACCACCTCGAAGATCGCCATTTTTCCCTCTTTCGCTTTTATATATATTTGTCAGATACGAACTCGAAAGAAATGTAGCAAGATTTGTTCAAGATTGAACATTATTTTTCATTTCGTAGAGACTTTCTGTCTTCTTTCGAGACTCAGAGGGCCATTCTATCGCATTATATCGCTAATTTCCATAGGCTTTTTTACCTTATCGGCAGAATCGATTGAAATGCTGGAAATCATAGAGTATGATTGCGTCAAGATAAAATAACCTGTGCACAAAAAAGGAGTAGCCGATGATAAGAGAAAAGATATCCCAGGCTCCGTCGATCATGAAGGAAGAAAACATCGACCTCTGGCTCACATTCGCAAGGGAAACCGAAGTAATACGCGATCCCGTGCTCGATCTGATACTGGGAGCAAACTGCACATGGCAATCGGCTTTCATCATTACATCAGAGAAAGATACAGTCGCCATCGTCGGAAGTCTGGACGAGACCAGGATCAGGGAAACTGAAGGCTACGAGGTCATCGGTTATAAACAGGGTATCGGAGAGACACTCATCAGGCAGCTCGACAGGTTCTCTCCCGGAAGGATCGCGATAAATTACTCTGAGAACGATCTGATGTCCGATGGGCTGACCCATGGGATGTACCTGATCCTGATGAAATATCTCGAGGGAACACCCTATGCTGACAGACTTGTCAGTTCTGAGGGGATCATATCAAAACTGCGTGGCCGAAAAAGTCCTGAAGAGATCCGCAGGATCAAAAAAAACATCGATCTTACTGAAATGATCTTCTCGAAGGTCTCCGAATACATGAAACCGGGTATGACAGAGAAGGAAGTCGCCGCCTTCATCCTCGACCAGGTCGCGAAAGAAGGTGTAGAGACTTCTTGGGAAAAGGAACAATGTCCGTCTGTATTCACAGGTCCTGAATCCGCCGGTGCCCATGCCGGGCCTACTGACAGGAAGATCGAAAAAGGCCATGTGCTCAATATTGATTTCGGGACGAGGAGTGAAAGGTACTGTTCCGATCTTCAACGAACCTGGTATTTTCTCCGGGACTCAGAAACCAAAGCTCCGGAAGAAGTGATCGAACCTTTCAACACGATACGGGATTCGATCGCCCTTGCCGCAGCAAAGATAAGGCCTGGCATGGAGGGACGAGAAGTCGATACTATCGCAAGAAAGTATATTACAGATAAAGGGTACGACGAATTTCCTCACGCCCTCGGCCACCAGGTCGGACAGGCTACACACGATGGCGCGGGGCTTCTCTGCCCGGAATGGGAACGATACGGAAACCTCCCGTACCTGAAAATCGAGGAAAACCAGGTATATACGATAGAACCCCGGATCAATATCCCGGGGTATGGCGTAGCGACTATGGAAGAAATTATCGTGGTCCGCCCTGATGGCGGACAGTTTCTTTCAGATCCTCAAAAAGAGATAATATTGATATAGGGGGATATTGAAGTTTTCTGATAGTGCGGGCACGTCCCCGCCGGGTATTAATCTTGCTTGGATCGCTTATTATGGACAGATTTGAAGATATCTCGCGCAAAAAGGAATCGAAAGTAAAAAGAGCGGCAAGCTCCTTGTCTTTCCCTTCGGTCAGGAACGCGTTTCTTATGATCGTGATAGGGATCGTTGCCGGGAGCCAGATTTTCGCACCGAATAAAAGAACGATCCAGGCTATCGTGGGAATGGCCCTTGTATATGTACTGTGGAATTTCTCCGCCTTTAACGCGCTTGTCTTTATCGCGATCATGTATCCATTCCCTTTCGGGATAGCCATCGGCAACTCTAATCTTGTACTGACAGTAATCATATTTCTGATATTTATGATCAGAGTCTCGGCAAAGATCGAGCGTTTTCGCTCCGACAGGGCCTTCAACCTGCCGATCATCTTTATCATGGCATCTTATCTCCTCTCTTTTTACGGCCTCGAAACATCGGCCGAGGCTTACAGGGCTGCAGCCTACCACACGGTTAACATTGGAGGAGCTATTCTCCTCTTCTATCTTGTCATCAACTTTCTCGATAGCGAAAAAAAACTCCATACCATGGCGAGGGTGATGGTAATTACAGCGGCCCTGGCCATGACATTCACATTGATCGAAACGCTCTTCCCAGGACGTACACTTGTACCGATGTGGTTATATACCAGCCACAAGACGCGCCTCGTCATGAAAGGGCTGAGGATGGGGGGAGTTTTTCATGATTTCGAACTCAATGCCGAATTTTTTGCGCTCAACATCCCGATTATCTTTTTCATGCTGATAAGAGAAAAACGCCTGGCCTTGAAGATAGTATATACAACGATCCTTATTTTCGATCTTGCCATGATGTTTACTACGATCACGAGAGGAGCCTTCTTTACCCTATTTTTCGGGTATTCATATATGGCATTCATCTTCAGAAAAGATTTCAATTTCGTAAAGTTCGTCTCTTTGACCATTTCGGCCATAGCTCTGATCATAGTCCTGGAGTCGGTCGTGTCGAGATATACCGTGTCAGGATCACTCTTCACAAGAGTCTTTGCCACACGATTGGAAGGCGGTATCCCGGTAAACCGGGCCCCCGCCTGGACAACATATTTCAAGAGAGGTATGCAAAGTCCCCTGATAGGACACGGTCCTTTCTGGGATATCGACAAAAAAGAAATGGATATCCCGTTGTATCCCCATAGCATTTATCTTTTTATATTTAATATCACGGGGATCCTCGGGCTGTCCTCTTTTCTCTTCTTCCTGTTCAGACTGATGAAAGCATCGATGATAAGGTTCAAAGCCTCAATAATGTCATCCCCTTTTCCGGACGCGTTCAGCAAGGTACTGAATGTCGTGCTCGTGATGTTTCTTTTCGATCAGATCAAGATCGAATATCTCAGGAACTATATCTATATCTATTTTGTATGGCTTTTGTTCGGAGTAATAGTCGCGACCAAAAATATCATCCTTGAAAAGGAAAAGGAGCAGATAGATGCCGACATACCACTACGCGTGTGACAAATGCGAACATGAATTCGAGCTGGAACAGAAGATATCCGATCCGCCGCGAAAACGATGCCCGAAATGCAGGGGAACTGTCTATAGGGTCATATATCCGGTCGGTCATATTCTGAAAGGCTCGGGATTCTACAAGACTGATTACAGGGAAGAGGATTACAAAAAGAAAGAACTGGCTGAAAAGAAATCGGATTCACCGACTGTAGAAAAAAAGAAAGAGAAGAAGGGAAAAAAGGCAGCAAAAGAAAGCTGATGATAGAGGCCCATCACCGCTGCTGCAGGATAACGCGATCGACACCTATAATAAAAAGCGGCCTTGGCATCAAACGCAAGACCGCTTTAATATTATCATCCGGCTGATGATCATCCAGTTTGACCGTATCTGTTCGACATCACCCTTTGAGGGTCAAATCGAGGATCTCGGCCGCCTTCGCCAGTTCCTCTTCATTTACATTCAGGGGAGGACGGAAACGTACCGTCTTCACTCCGCATTTAAGGATGATCATACCCTTCTCCATACAATCGTTTACGAACTTGTTCCTGCTTTCACCATCCGGACAGTCAAAGGCGCAGAAGAGTCCGAGTCCCCTTACATTCGATATCTTTTCAGGATACTTCTCCTGCATCCTGCCAAGATGCTTCTGGAGGATCTTCCCCATCTTAGCGGCATTCTCGACCAGGCCTTCTTCCTCTATAACTTCGAAGATCTTCATAGCCCGCAGCATATCGACGAGATTACCGCCCCAGGTCGAGTTGATCCGGCTGGACACCTTGAATACCGAGTCGACTTCATTCAGACGGTTGCTAGCGGCAATTCCGCAGACCTGGGTCTTCTTGCCGAAACAGATGATATCGGGTTTTACATCATAATTCTGATGCGCCCACATCTTCCCTGTCATTCCCGCGCCGGTCTGGACCTCATCGAAGATGAGTATTATCTCATTCTGATCTGCGATCCTTCTGAGTTCGTGGAAAAATTCCTTTCGGAAATGGTTATCCCCTCCCTCACCCTGGATCGGCTCGATTATGATCGCTGCGATATCGTCTGGGTTGTCGGCGATCGCTTTTTCGATCGATGCAACCGCCCGTTTCTCGGCTGCTTCGATCTCTTCAAGGTGATCCTCTATCGGGAACGTCACCTTCGGATTCTCGATCCTCGGCCAGTCGAATTTTGGGAAATAATTGACCTTTGTCGGATCTGTGTTGGTCAATGACATGGTATATCCGGTCCGCCCATGGAACGCTTCGCGGAAATGAATGACCTTGTGGCCCTTTTCTTCCTTGATCCCTTTTTCAAAATTCTTTCTGACCTTCCAGTCAAAAGCAGCTTTGAGTCCATTCTCCACGGCAAGAGCTCCACCGCTTATAAAAAAAAGATTCGGAAGATAATCGGGAACCGCTATCCGGTGAAAAGTGGCAACGAACTCAGCCATCTCTTTTGTATAGAGATCGGAGTTTGAGACCTTGTTTACCGCTGTAACGCCAAGTTTTCTAATAAACTCATCGCTGGTGAGCGCGGGATGGTTGTACCCCAGGGCACTGGATGCGAAAAATGTAAAGAAATCGAGATACTCTTTCCCGGTCACGGCGTCATACAGCCACGTACCATGACTCTTCTCGAGATCAAGAACAAAAGGATACCCATCGACGAGCATACTCCTGCTGAGAGAATCGTGTACTTTTCCTGCTTCGATCTTCACTCTGCTCATAGCCACCTCGCAATCTTAATTTATATAACTGCAACACATTAAAAAACACTCAATAACAGCGGAACAAAACTCGGCTTAATATATCAACTTTACCTGATATTTTCAATCAGTTTCGCCGGGAATCGGCAACAAAAAAGCAGAAATCTGAAGATAAAAAAATCCGGGCCTTCCCCTGCGGCTGCAGTACAGGGTCCGACCCGGAGGGAAAATAGGAAAAGGCGAACACAGGAACCTTTATCCTCGCGCACGCACTTCCCCAATGTGAGGTGATCAAACCACTTCACTCTCCCCGCAATACCGGTCAGCGCAGAACTAGCGCCTGTTAAAACGCTCTCTTTTGTCCTCAGGCCAAAATTTATTCACCTTGACCAGCTTCGAATCTTCGTCAAATATGAATTCCCGTCCTATCTCATAATAGGTCCAGTGTTCGAGGACCCTGCCGTATCCGTTGACACGGATACGGTGGACAGGATATCCATAAGTCTCGTATGTAGCCAATTTATCGGAGGTAAGCCTGGAACTGAGGAGGCAATGCCGCAGACAGCTGCGCCCCCTTTTTCCCCGATAAACCGGAACTGCCTCCGCCGCCGCTGCCAGAAAAGAAACCAGAACCAAGACCAGGATCAAACGTTTAACCATCGCCATCACCCTTTCATGTTGTATATCCAAAAGATGTTGTCCTTGGATCTTGAATAGGTATATTATACCATAGACTGCCTTATGATTACAAGTATCTGCTTGTTATTTCCATTTCTTCCGAAAGGTTCCCCGCAGTGCCTTATGATCCAACGAAAAAATCGATTCCGCTTCCGGCGCTGAGAGCTATGCTGGTGCTGCTTTTCATCATATGGTCAAATGCTTTTACGGCGATAAAACATCTCAGGGAGATCTTCACTCCTGACGAATTGATCCTGGCCAGATTTCTTCCATTTATGGTTTTCAGCATAATCTATCTATCGGTCAGCAGGAAAAGGAGGATGGAATCGATCGATCTTATCAAAAATTCGCTTCTCAAGATCATCATGATGGGGATAACCGGCATAGCAGGATATAACTTCTTTCTCTATGTCGCGCAGGCGGAGATCAAACCCGGAGCTGCCGCTCTGATCACGACCCTTTCTCCGCTCATCACTCTATTTCTGGCTTTGATATTTCTTAAAGAGAAGGTGGGATTGAAGACTGTCGCAGGAATACTGATCGCTTTCGGCGGGCTTTACATAGTTGTCAACCACGGCAAGATAGGTATGGGAATAGTGAAAGGCGTAGTTCGAGCTGATCTGCGCTACGCTTTGATAGCAGCTCTTGCTCCTCTCTGCTGGTCGATCTACACGATAATCGGAAAGAGCCTTGCGGGAAAGAGATCGGCATTTACGATCACATCTCTCTCTACAATAGCCGGTACCCTGCCGTTTCTTATTCTTTTCAATCAAAGGTTCCTCGGGAAGGTCGACTCGATGGCTCCTTCGCACTGGATCGCGCTCGCCCACCTCACCCTTCTCTGCACGATGGCAGGTTTCTGGATCTGGAACTTTGCCCTGATCCATATGCCCGCAACATCCGTATCATCATTCATCTATCTCAATCCTCCCTTTGCCGCCCTTTCCGGCTATCTCTTTTTCGGTGAGGAGATAACCGGCTTTTTTATAATCGGAAGCATCATACTTTTGACCGGCCTGTATATGTCGCAGTCTGAAATAAGGATGAAACAAAGAATCGTCAACACCTCCTAGCCGCAGAATATTGCGTCCACTCTCCTGCAGGCGGTGCTGAACGGCTGATCGATCGGGGGAAAATCCTTGCCAGCAGAATGCTGTTTAGGGTAGCTTGTTCTTTAAATTGAGGTTATCCGGAAATACACTGACAGGATATACAATCAGGGGGAATCGAGGTCGATGCTGGAAAAAGATGTCGAGGCGCGTGGCCTTTGGAGTTCTAAATTCGGTTTTATCCTCGCCGCGGCGGGTTCGGCTATCGGACTCGGGAATATCTGGAGATTCCCATACACTACCGGCCAAAACGGCGGCGGCGCATTTCTAGTCCTTTATCTTATCTGCATCATCCTGCTCGGGCTGCCGATAATGATCGCCGAACTTGCTATAGGCAGGCACAGCCGCAGGGATCCGGTCGGGGCATTCGAAGTCATACGCCCCGGCAGTCCGTGGAAACTTATAGGATATATGGGTGTAACGACCGGAATATGCATCCTTTCATATTATTCTGTCCTCGCGGGATATACAGTCGGATATATAGGAAAATCCCTGGCAGGCAACAGCACCTCTTATGAGGCGTTCACGTCGAACCCTCTTGTATCAATACCTCTTTTTCTGGCATTCATAGTAATAACGGTCCTTGTCGTCCAGGGCGGTGTCAAGAACGGGATAGAGAGATGGGCAAGGATACTTATGCCTACTCTCATGGTCCTGCTGGTGATCCTTATCATAAGATCGATTACACTTAAAGGCGCCGGCGAGGGGCTGGCCTTTTATTTCAAACCCGATTTCAGCAAAGTGACCGGAAGTACTGTCCTCGCCGCGCTCGGCCAGGCTTTCTTTTCCCTGAGCCTTGGTATGGGAGCGATGATAACGTACGGAAGCTATCTGTCAAAAGATGATAATCTTGTAGCCTCAGGATGTTATGTCGCTTTCTTTGATACACTCATAGCCGTTATGGCAGGCCTCCTGATCTTTCCGGCTATCTTTGCCATGAATATGAGTCCTGACGAAGGCCCCGGACTGGTCTTTAAGGTCCTTCCCAGGATCTTCGGACTTATACCAGGGGGAAGGATAGTAGGTGCATTTTTCTTTATTCTTCTATCGATCGCGGCCCTCACTTCCACTATCTCGCTGCTCGAAGTAGTCACATCATATCTGGTCGACGAAAAACACTGGTTGAGGCGCAAAGCTGTCTGGATCGTAGCCGCCGTGACCTTCCTGCTGGGACTGCCTGCCGCTCTCTCCCAGGAGGGAATGGTCCCCTGGCTGGCAAAACTGCCGGGACTGGGTACCAGTTTTCTCGGATTCATGGACTGGCTGTTCGGAAATATCATGCTGGGGATCGGGGCTGTCTTCATCGCTATTTTTACAGGCTGGGTATGGAAAAAAGAAATCTCCTCGAAGGAACTTCGCGAGGGGTTTCCAGGATTTGATCGTATCGCACCGGTGCTCTTTTTTCTTCTCAGATTTTTCTGCCCGGTAGTTATACTGATAGTACTCTTTTTTATTTTCAAAGCCGGAGTTTGAAAGCATCGATTATTACCTGAATGCAGCTTCCTCAATCAACGGGAGTAACAAATGGAGTCATTGAAGCTTGTAATCGATACCGCAGTAAAGTACATCTGGGAATTCCCCGCAGCAATGCCCTATTTCATCGTTCTTCTTCTCGGAGTCGGAATATTCCTTACGATAAGGATGCGGTTTGTTCAACTGAGAAAAGTACCGCACAGCCTTGCCGTGATCGCCGGGTACTATGATGACCCCAAAGACACCGGCGAAATCAGCCACTTCCAGGCCCTTACCTCCGCCCTCTCGGCGACGATCGGGATAGGCAATATTTCAGGTGTGGCTATCGCGATCCATTACGGAGGACCCGGGGCGATGTTCTGGATGTGGGTCACTGCCATCCTCGGCACTGCGTCAAAGTTTGTCGAGTGTACTCTCAGTACTCATTTCAGACGCGTCCACGAAGATGATTCGGTCTCAGGCGGCCCGATGTATTATATCGAAAAAGGGATGGGAAGCAGATGGAAATTCCTTGCCGTCATCTTTGCCGTCTGTGCGGTAATATCATCTTTTGGGAGCGGAAACGCGGTTCAGGCTTTCACTGTAGCCGATTCCTTTAAAAGCGAATTCAGTATTCCTACCTGGATCACCGGGATCGTCCTTGCCACACTGGTCGCGATGGTAATAATTGGAGGGATCAAGAGGATCGGGAAGGTCACAAGCAAGCTCGTCCCGATAATGTCCATAATATATTTCCTGGGCGCGATTACAGTCCTTCTTTTACATGCACCAAAACTTCCCGGGGCGATAGGGACGATATTCGCCGATGCCTTCACCGCCAGGGCTGGAGCCGGAGGGTTTGTCGGTTCTTCATTCATGTTCATGCTGCTGTGGGGGGTAAGAAGAGGAATATTTTCAAATGAAGCCGGCCAGGGCAGCGCCCCGATAGCGCACGCGGCAGCCAGGACCGACGAACCGGTCCGTGAAGGCCTTGTGGCTATGGTCGGCCCTTATATAGACACTCTTCTGATATGCACTCTCACAGGCCTTGTAATCATTACTGTCGGCGTATGGAAGGAAAAAAGATTTGAATCTGTCCCGTTCGATAAACAGTCGGAGATCCATATCATCGGTCCGGCAGATGAGGTCGGACAGAACGGAGATATAAGCGGCGAAGAACTTGCAGATGCAGACTTTCCCGTTTCTATAGGAGAGGTCTCCGGGCTGCGTTTTGTCAGAAATCACAGTATCGTCGACTCTCCTCTTCTCCTGTACTCAGACGGTCCTTTTACCGGAACACTGCAAATCGATGACGAAGGGTCTGTCAGTTTCAGGGACCGCTACGGAGCTTCAGTCTCTTCCCCGGATATGCAGCTCCAGGGATTCTTTCTTCAAAATGGTTCACCGCTGACTGCCTGGGCCTTCGGAAGCGGCCTCTCGCCTCTCGGCAACTGGGGTAACTATATTGTTACGATCGCGGTCTTTCTTTTCGCCCTTTCGACGGCTATCTCCTGGTCGTACTACGGCGACAGAAGTATCGAATACCTGTTCGGGCCTGCCGCGATAATGCCGTACCGGATAGTATTCTGCGTCATGCAGTTCGTGGGGGCGGTCTTCTCTCTCGAGATCGTCTGGGGATTCGGAGATGCCGCTTTGGGCCTTATGGCTATTCCCAACCTGATAGCGATCGCAGTTCTATCAGGAGTCGTCAAGAAACTTGCAGATGAATATTTTTCCAGGGATCACAAGAGGTTCAGAAACTCGCTGTTTAAAAGAAATTAGCTCATAAGAAAATCGGTCGAGCGCTGAATCCAGCCGATGCCGCTGGATCATATGAACGTCTAAGTATGAATGTTATAAGATATATACGTCATCATACAGGTATAATCTGACTCATATCATTGACACGGATGGTGATTAGGTATATAATAAAAGGGAAAGCTCCTGTTAGATTGGTGAAGCGAATGTTTTTGGAAAAAATCCGCGGGCTCGGCTCTTACAGAGTTTGCTCCAGAGGCGTTCACATCCACGGTTGCAACGGGGGCTTTCTTTCAAATAAAAAGCCCTCCCCTGACCATGGTCCGGGAAGGGCGTTTTTCTTTTAAGGGGAGTCTGTCTTCTCCCGCAGTTATTCGTCCCAGCTGTCCACCAGTCCATCCTTCAAGTATATGAAACGTTTTTTCGTCCTGTCGCGGGGATCTTTATATATCCACTGTTCCTGCATAATACCGCCGATCTCGTTCTGGTTCCTGTCGTTCGGGTATCCCCAGGACTCGAGAGCTGCCCCCATATCCATCCCCTTGAACAACTCATGATTTGCGATAGCCTTCGCCATCTTTTTCCCGTACTTCCTGAGATTCATCCTATAGCGGTATTCCGGTTTCTTAAACCAGAGAGCCCTGCTCAAGGCTTCCTCATAAGACTCGATCGTCATCGGCCTTTCAACATTAAGGGCGTGTCTTACGACTTTTCTGTCCGGTCCCTTTACTGTGACAGCACCGTTCCAGTGCATATCAAGATCTAGGACCTTTACCTCGACATCCCTGTCTATGATCGTTATCGATTGCTGATCTACTCTTTTATCTGTCTCAATATTGACAAGCAGGGACCTTGTCCACGCTTTTTTCCCGACATACTTCTCTTCGAGTGCATCCATTTCCTGCAGCGCAAGGTCCTTTTTCTGCGTATCGACCACCTTACAACCGGCAAAGACCAGGACGAACAGCAAAGCCAGAGAGACGTATCTTTTCGTGTCTGACACCCTTAACCCTCCTTAGAAACCAAATTCTAACGTATCAGTAAAATAGATTTAAACCCAGGTCAAATCAAGTGTTTTTCTACGAGACCCCTTTCAAGTGCCTTAGAAGCATCTCCCCTCTGCAAGCCGATATATCTATCGCGATCAGATCGATCCGGATCTCATTAAAAATAACATTGTCTCTCTTGTTTGACAGATAACTGTAAGCCGCTTTGCGGATATTTGATATTTTATCTCTCTTTACAGCATCGAAAGCGTCGCCGAATCTGTCACTTTTCCTGGTCTTCACTTCGACAAAGACCAGACAGCCTCTGTCGGAAGCGACTATATCGATCTCAAGATGCCCTGTCCTGTAATTCCTGTCAAGGAGCCTGTAGCCGACAAGTTTGAGATACTCTCCCGCTATCCTCTCCCCGGAAGCCCCACAGACCTGGTTCACATTCACTTCCACCACTCCCTTCACAGATCCGTTTTAATCCTGAAACTCCTCCTGTGTATCGCCGTCCTTCCTCTCTCTGCTATTGCGCCGAGATGCTCCTGCGTACCATACCCCTTGTTCCTGGTAAATCCATACCCTGGAAACTCAAATTCATTCTCCCGTAAGATCCTGTCTCTGGTCACTTTAGCAACTATAGAAGCAGCCGCGACAGAAAAACTCTTGTTATCAGCTCCGGTAATCGCCTCAGCACTGCAGTTTATCCGCGGAATCTGGCATCCATCTATTATCACATGGCACGGAGTCACTGGAAGACCCTCAACAGCCTTGCGCATAGCCTTCAGAGTGGCCTGGAGGATGTTGATGCGGTCTATCACGGCCGGCCCTATGATCCCGACCGAGACCCCGATACTCTTCGACATGATCACCCCGAAGAGCTCCTCGCGGATCTTTTCCGATAGTAACTTGCTATCGCGCACCAGTGAAAGTTCACTGCATGGATCGCAAATAACGGCCGCAGCGACGACGGGACCCGCGAGCGCTCCCCTTCCGGCCTCATCGACTCCTGCAAGAAACCGGACAGGAGGCTTTTTCTTTCTTTCATCGAACACCGCAAGATCCTCAAAAGAGGCACGGGCCGACCGGTTCATTATCTTCCTCTGTCTTTTTTCTCGGTGATCCTTGCTGCTTTTCCCTTCAGGTCACGAAGATAATAGAGTTTTGCTCTCCGCACTTTTCCCCTTCGCAGCACCTTTATGCCGGCAAGGTTTGGTGAATGCAGAGGGAATACACGTTCCACGCCGACACCCTGGCTGGTCTTACGCACAGTAAATGTCTCTCCTATGCCCCTGCCTTTACGCTGGATGACCGTTCCCTGGAACGCCTGTATTCTTTCTCTTTTTCCTTCTACGACCTTTACATCGATACGCACAGTATCACCAACGCTGAACTCTGCGACAGAGGTTTTCATCTGCCTTGCCGAGATCTGATCGATAATATCCATATTTCCTGCCTTTCATTCTTTTAGATCTGCTTCAATTCCTATTTTACGCCCGGGTCCTGCCCGGCATGCCGGCAATTATATGCCGGCTTCCCAACAATAACATCCTTTTCAGGCATCATCGAGAAGTTCGGGCCTGAATGACCTTGTCCGCTCATGCGCCGAATTTTCTCTCCATTCATCTATCCTGGCGTGGTCCCCGGAAATCAACACTTCGGGCACCTTTATCCCCCTGTATTCAGGCGGCCTTGTAAAATACGCCGAATCCAGCGACTTTCCCCGCTCGATATCAAATGAATCAGTATCCCTGCTCCGTTCATCTCCAAGGACACCGGGGAAATGCCTTACCACCGAATCTGCAATTACAAGAGAAGGCAATTCTCCTCCGCTGACCACATAATCACCGATCGATACGGTGTCGGTCACGACCAGTTCCCTGACTCTCTCGTCGACACCTTTGTATCTTCCGCAGATAAAGACGATCTTCTCCTCCGAGGCCAGCTCGCTGGCCATAGACTGGGTAAAGCGCCTCCCTGTGGGAGAAAGCAGGATGACAGGAGTCTTGCCTTTTTCATCCTCGCCTCTGACCGATTCAACGGCCTCAACTATCGGAGGAGCCATCATTACCATACCCGGACCGCCTCCGTACGGATAGTCATCGACAGATCTATGGCTGTCGACCGCGAAATCTCTCAGATTCACCAGATTATACCTGGCAATTCCTTTCCTGGCGGCTATACCCAGGACACCAGTCTCCAGGACACCGCTAAAGAGCTCGGGAAAGATCGTTATAAAATAGAAATCCATCCCTTATCCCTTCTACCATCTCAGATCGAGCAATCCTTCAGGGGGATCGATCTCTATTACGGATCTATCAAGGTCTATCGAGCATACGACTTCCGGCACAATCGGAACCAGGTATCGTTCCCCCTCTTTTTCCACGACCAGACAATCCTGCTGAGTCCCGTCAAGTATGTCAACGACCTTGCCTGCAAAGGTTCCGTCTTTCTGAAATACTTCAGCTCCCGCCACCTGAAAAAGCCTGAGTTCTTTGGGCAACAACTGACCATCCAGAGACTCAAGCAAGACCTCAAGGGTGTTTCCCACGATCGACTGCGCCTGGTCTATATCTTCGATACCGAAAAACTTCAGGACAAAGACATTCCTCTTTTCCCTGTATTTTTCGATACGAACGGTCCTGCGGATTCCAGCCTGTGAAACAAGATCGAGTCCACCGGCATCAAGGACCTCCGCCCAGAAATCACGGCTTGGAAGAAGTTTCACCTCTCCCTTAAGTCCCACAGTATTTACGATATCTCCAAGATACACTTTGGCCGGCTGCATCTTACGCTCATTCCCTGATCTCGAGAAGCACCCTGTCACCCATACGGGTGGCAGCCGCATTGACCAGAGCGCGGAGAGCCTTGGCAGTCTGACCGTTCCTGCCAATCACTTTTCCCACGTCAGATTTATCGACTGACAGTACTACTATAGTAGTATCATCTCGAGTCTCCTCGAATATCCTTATAGCTTCAGGGTTGTCGACAAGCATCTCGCATATCTTATGTACCATCGTCTTTATAGGTTCAATATTCATCTATCCCTGACTCCCTCCGAGGACCGGAAGGTCCCGTATCGAAAGATCACCTTTTCAATTTATCTCCCGATAATATTAGAAATGTTATACGGCTTTCCGATCTACTCCTTCGGAGTATCTTCTGCTTCAGCATCTCCCGCAACTTCGGGAGAAGAATCCTCGTTCCCGGCGGACAATGCCTTTTCGTCCTTTGACGCCGCTATTTCAGATCCGGTCTCTTCGGCCGCAGTTTCCAGCTCCTTTGCCGCCTCTTCTTTAGCTTTCGCCTCTTTCTCGGCCTTTGCTGCAGCTTCAGCTTTTAATTTTTCCTCTGCCCCTTTTGCCGCAGCAGCAAGAGCCTTCTTCGAGACCTTCGTGCTCTTCTTCTCCTCTGCCTTGGGCTGTTTTTCCCTTCTAGCCTCGATTACAGAGTCGATTTCCGAGACCTTCACCCCTGACTTGAGAAGCTGCCATTTTTCGAGCAACCCTTCTTTTTTCAACACACTCGCCATATTTTCAGTCGGGATAGCGCCGTTATCAAGCCATTTATACAGTTTATCCTCATCGATCTTGATATTCGCCGGATCTGTCATCGGATCATAGAACCCGAGTATCTCAATAAATCGGCCGTCACGAGGAGCCCTCGCATCCGCGGCAACTATGCGGTAGAAGGGGTGTTTCTTTGCACCCATCTTCTTCAATCTGATTTTTACTGCCAATTCCTACCTCCATTGACTACTCAACATAATGGTTTCATGAGAACGGAAAGCTGACAGGCATCTTGCCCGCAACTTTCGAAAATCGCTTCATCATCTTCTTCATCTGCTGAAACTGGTTCAGCAGACGGTTCACATCCTGAACGCTTGAACCGCTGCCATTTGCGATCCTGCGTTTCCTGGACCCTCCGATAAGCTGCGGGGAACGCCGCTCCAGAGGAGTCATCGACTGGATGATAGCCTCGATCTTTTTCATTTCCTTCTCGCCCACACCGGACGGAAGGGCATTCTTTGCCTTCAAGCCAGGCAACATACCGAGGATCTGATCAACCGGCCCCATTTTTTTCAGCCGCTGGAGCTGGTCAAGGAAGTCTTCGAGGGTGAACGACTCCTTGAGGAGCTTGCCTTCAAGCTCCTTGACCATCTTTTCATCCAGAGTCTCCTGGGCTTTCTCCACAAGGGAGAGGACATCTCCCATTCCCAGGATCCTTCCAGCCATCCGGTCAGGGTAAAACGCTTCCAGGTCTCCCGTTTTTTCCCCGACACAGACAAATTTTATCGGCACCTGCGCTACTGAGGATACCGACAGCGCAGCACCGCCCCGTGTATCCCCATCAAGTTTGGTAAGGACTACACCGGTGAAATCTATCTCTTTTTTAAACTCCCGAGCAACATTGACAGCCTCTTGACCTGTCATACTGTCAAGAACCAGAAGGGATTCTTCAGGCCGAAGAATATCCTTCACAATGCTGAGCTCGGCCATCATCTCACCGTCTATATGAAGACGGCCCGCTGTATCCACTATGATCGTATCGCGAAAACTCTTCTTCGCTTCTGCTGCAGCCCGCCTCACTATCTCCGCGACCGGAAGGCCTGTTCCGGGGGCAAAGACAGGAGTATCGATCTCTCTTCCGAGGACCTCAAGCTGTTCTACCGCTGCCGGACGGTATATGTCGGCAGCGACAAGCAGCGGACTTCTTCCCTTTTTTTTCAGGTGCACAGCAAGTTTAGCTGTAAAACTCGTCTTGCCGGCACCCTGAAGCCCGCACACCATCACCCCTGAAGGCGACCCGGAAAGCCTGAAAACAGACGGTTCCGAGCCGAGGATCTTCACAAGCTCCTCGTGTACTATCTTTATAATCTGTTGATCAGGAGTAATGCTGTCCAGTACTTTCTGACCAAGAGCTCTTTCACTTACATTCGATATAAAACCTTTAACGACCTTGTAATTGACGTCTGCTTCAAGGAGCGCCCTGCGCACTTCTTTCATCGCGCCATGAATGTGAGCCTCACGGACCTTACCGTGGCCGCGCAGCTCCTTGAATACACGAGCAAACTTCTCACTCAGGTCCTGAAACACCCGTCAGCACTTCCAGTCGTAAAAGCCATAAAGTAACACGATTTCCAGAGTCAGGCAAGTGAAATCAGTTTGATGCCAGGGCGGGAAAAGGAACCTGATCAGCCCCTGATAGCCGAGATCGCGGAATAGTAGTCATCAGCCCCGAAAACAGCCGTACCGGCTACAAGTATCTGTCCGCCGGCATCTCTGACCGACGAGGCCGTATCCAGGTTGATCCCTCCGTCGACCTCTATCAGATAACCGTACCGATGTTTTTCCTTTAGCAGAGATGCTTCCTCGATCTTGGCAAGGACGTCTCTGATGAATTTCTGCCCCCCGAATCCGGGAAAGACAGTCATCAGAAGCAGGAGGTCGACCCTTTCGAGAAGATCCTCGACAGATGAAAGAGGTGTATCGGGGTTGATCGCTATCCCTGCTCCGCATCCCTTGTCATGCAGCTTGTCTATTATCTGAATATGACCGGAATCTACCGCTTCGTGGTGAAAGCTTACAACTGAAGAACCTGAATCTACAAAAATATCGGCGTACTTGAGCGGGTCATTGATCATAAGGTGTGTTATCAGAGGGACTTTTGCCTGTCGAAAGATCGTCTTGACGACCATAGGCCCGAAGGAGATGTTCGGGACAAAAGATCCGTCCATTACATCAAGATGAAGAAAATCGGCGCCTGCCTTCTCGACATCCGAGATCTCTTTGCCAAGGATCGAAAAATCCGCCGCCAGCACTGAAGGAGCTACAGCAACCTTGCCTGAATCAGTCAACTGTCGAAACAACGAGTTCAACAGTGCCCCCTTCCTTTATCGAGTACCCGGCAGGAGGAGTCTGGGACAGGATCGTGTCGGGAAACTTGTCTCTATCCCTTCTGCTGACCACCCTTGTCACGTGGAACCCGCCTCTTTCAAGCCTCTCCTTGACAAAAAGAAGATCTTTTCCGGAAAGATCCGGCATCAGGTAAACCTTCGGCTCCCCTGTCATCATCAGTAGAATATCTATTTCCGCCCCGACGGGCGCAAGGCTGCCGGAGGAAGGACTCGAAGAGATGACCCTGTTTTCACCATCCTGATGCGAAAATATCCTTACGACCCGGCCTTTCTTAAAACAGGCGTTCTCAAGCGTCAACTCGGCCTGCCTCGGAGAAACCCCCACGAGATCAGGCACTTCTTCGAGCTCCCTGCCGGTACTTACAAATACCCTGACAGATCTCTTGCCTTTCAGGCTCTCTCCATATCTTGGAATCTGTTCGATGACAGTCCCTGCAGGAAATTCATCTGAATGCCTCCGTCCGGAGACCATCATCTTTAATCCTTTTTCCCCGCAGATTTTCTCGGCAGGTTCGATCTGCATACCTGTAATATCGGGGACTATTACTACATCTCTCCTGCCGACGAGAGCCGGCAGTATCAGATAGTTGAAGATAAAGATACCGACAATGAACGCCCCCACCGCAATGGAGAGATAAAACAGGATCGGATGGTAAGTCTTTTTCTTTTTTTCTTCCATTACCGCGTCTCCTTACCGAATATCCCGCCCTCTTCAAGCCGATATCCCCTCATAAAATCCTCCGCGTCCATCGCCTTTTTACCCCGAACCTGAACCCTCGTCACCCTGACCGCTCCACTGCCGCAGGCAACGACAAGCGAATTCCCGGCTGCAGAGAGTATCTGCCCCGGATCGGCTCCCCGCGGAATAAGATCAAGAGGTTCAGCCCCGTGGATCTTTATATACTCCCCCTGATACGATGTGTGACTGCCGGGCCACGGGTTCATTCCCCTGATATGATTGTGTACTTCCAATGCATTCTTCTCCCACGGGATCGATCCATCCTCTTTTTTCAGAAGACCGACCGTACTTGACCCCTCTTGCGGCTGTTCTACAGGAGACAAGATCCCCGCTTCTATCCCTCTCAGCGTCTTTAAAAGGAGTCCTGCGCCTTTTTGCGCCAGCCTTGATGAAAGCGATCCCGCATCTTCCATCGGATCGACAGGCTCGACCGCCTGCATAAAGACGGGACCGGCGTCGAGTTCTTTCACCATCCTCATAGTACTGACTCCCGTAAATGCCATGCCGTCCTTGATAGCCATATTGACAGGACTTGCTCCCCTGTAGGCAGGAAGCAGAGAAGCGTGAAGGTTTACCGGTTCTTTTGACGGGATTCTGAGCATCTTTTCCGGAAATATAAGGCCGAATGCCACTACAACGAAGAAATCGGCCCCGGAGGAAGTAAGCGTCTCGACGGCACCCTCACCCTTGAAACTGCTTATCACCCTTACGGCAAGACCGTTCTGCTCAGCCAGCGCGCGGACAGCGGTCGGTTTGCTGTTTCTGCCTCTCCCGGCGGGCCTGTCAGGCTGAGTAACTACGAATTCAGGGCAGAATTCAGTCGGTATCAGGGCCTCAAGAGAAGGAAGCGCGAATTCAGGAGAACCGAAAAATATCACTCTCGGCATCAAGCTACTCCTGTTTTGTCCTTCGGGCAAGTTCCTTCAGTTTACCTTTGATCATCATCTTCTTTGCAAAAGAGAGCCTGTCGGTGAAAAGTACACCGGCAAGATGATCAAGCTCATGCTGGACTATTCGCGATACGATCCCATCTATCTGCATTTTGGCGGCATTTCCCTTTTCATCCTGATATTCCAGCACGATGACGACCGGACGTATGACGTTGCCCCTGATACCCGGAACACTGAGGCAACCTTCTTCTATACACTCAGTCTCCGCTCCGGTCTCGGTGATCTTCGGGTTGACGAGCCTCAGGAGTGTCTCGCTGTTTTCAGGTTCGGGATTTACGACAGCAACCATCTTCGAGACTCCGACCTGGGGAGCTGCCAGTCCTACTCCCCCTTCGAAGATCATCGTCTCGACCATATCATCAAGCAGTTTACTCAATGATTCGTCAAAAACCTCTACCTTCTCCGCTTTTTTTCGAAGAATACTATCTCCGACGATCTTCAAATTGATCCTAGACACTGGCACATCTCCATAGTCCCGGAATACCCTATTCATCCTTCTTTTCGATAATAGTCGCTATGGCGCTTTTAACGATCTCGATCTTTACATTCTCTGCGATCTTGATTACAGCGACGTGTTCCTTGGCATCTACAATAGTCCCGTAGATCCCTCCATTTGTGACTACCCTGTCACCTTTTCTCAGCTGAGAAAGCAGGTTTTTATGTTCTTTCTGCTTCTTCTGCTGAGGCCTTATAAGGATCAGATAGAAAACGACGAATATAAGGATGATCGGCACGAACATCATAAACGGGTTGCTGCCCTCACCTGACTGCGGAGCACCGCTTAGAGCAAAAATAATTCCTGACATCACTCCTCCTTACTGAATATCCTTGTAATTATCTATATGGGATACTGATCTTTCTTAAGTGAATCCCCATATTTCGAGTAAAAATCCTGTCTCCATTCAAGGAAATCTCCGTCCTTTATAACTTGCCTCATTTGGTGCATAAGATGCAAGTAAAAATAGAGATTGTGACAACTCGCCAGCCTCGGCCCGAGCATCTCTCCAGCCATAAAAAGATGCCTCAGGTAGGCCCTCGAATAGTTTCTGCAGGTATGGCATCCGCAATCTGGATCTATCGGACCAAAATCTCTAGCGTTGGAAGCATTTTTCAGTATCGTCCTGCCGTTTGACATGAATACCGTACCATTTCTGGCATTGCGGGTCGGCATCACGCAGTCGAACATATCGACTCCCCGGGCTACCGCTTCCACCAGATCTTCCGGAAATCCGACTCCCATCAGATACCTTGGTTTTTCCTCAGGCAGTATCCCGGCCACCAATCCGGTTATTTCCAGAAGATCTTTTTTCGGCTCTCCAACCGACAATCCCCCGATCGCGTATCCCGGAAAATCGAGGGAAACCAGTTCTCTCGCCGATTTTTCCCTCAGATCATGGAAAACCGAGCCCTGAACGATCGCGAAAAGCACCCTTTCGTATCCTCCCCGGGTCATCTTCGCTCCATGTTCTTCCAGACTTCTCTTTGCCCACAATGTAGTCCTGTCGAGAGCGTCCTCCGCTGCTGCGCGGCTGCATGGATATTCGACGCACTGATCAAGCACCATCATTATATCGGAGCCGATATCAAGCTGGATATTTACCACATTTTCCGGCGTGAGGAATCTCATAGATCCGTCAATATGGGATTTAAACCGGACTCCTTCATCGGTGATCCTGTTCAGATCCGCAAGGCTGAAGACCTGATAACCGCCGCTGTCAGTCAGCACCGGGCCTTTCCATGACATGAAACGATGTATCCCTCCCGCCTCACGGATCAGCTCCTCACCGGGCCGGAGATGAAGGTGGTAAGTATTTGACAGGATTATCTGCGCACCGACATTTTCAAGATCACCGGGGGAAAGTGATTTTACTGTCCCCTGAGTCCCTACCGGCATAAAGATCGGCGTCTCGATCGATCCATGGTCCGTCTGAATGGACCCCGCCCTGGCTCCCGATCGATCTACCGCTTTTAACTCAAAACTGAATGGCACAGAACTACTCCCCGTGACTCTACCTTATGAACATGACATCGCCATAACTGTAAAACCTGAACCTTCTCTGCACAGCCCATTTATACGTACTCAACATCTTTTCACGGCCGGCAAAGGCAGAAACAAGCACAAACAGACTGGACATCGGCAGGTGAAGATTGGTCAGGAGAGCATCGACGACCTTGAAACTGAATCCCGGATATATGAAAAGATCGGTCCAACCGGTAATATATTCCTCATTATCTATTACTCTGATCTCTTTTTCTTTGATATTTCCGGAGGCAAGGGCTTCAAGCACTCTTGTGACTGTTGTACCGACCGCGACTATACTTCTTCCGTTCTTCTTTGCCTCGTTGATCGTATCCCAGTAGTCTTTTTTCACTATCAGGTATTCTGGAGAGAGGACATTCTCCTCTACAATCTCCGATTCCAGCGGCCTGAAAGTGCCGGGGCCGACGTGAAGGGTCACGGGGACGACTGTGCTCCCGCTCTGGTCGATATCCCTTAAGATCTTTTCGGTAAAATGAAGTCCCGCTGTGGGGGCCGCCACAGACCCCTCTCTCTTTGCGAATACCGTCTGATAACGGTCAATATCCTCTGTTTCCGATTCTCTTTTTATATAGGGGGGGAGAGGAACGTTTCCATATCTTTTTATGAACTCCATATCTGAGATCGAATCCGGAAGAGAGACTACCCATTCGCCTTCACCGATCTCTTCTTCGATAGTCACCCGGTGCCTGTCCCCTCCTACATAGATCATGTCGCCGGGTCTGAGCCTTTTCGAGGGGCGGCAGAGGGCCCGCCACCGTCTGCGGCCGATCTCCCTTGTCAAAAAGATCTCGATATTTGCGCCTGTCTCCTTTACCCCGTAGATTCTCGCCGGTATCACTTTCGTTTCGTTCACGACCAGCAGCTCGCCTTCATGCAGATACCTGACAAAGTTGAAGAATTTTGTCTCCCGGATCTCTCCCAGATCGCGGTTCAGAAGTATCATCCTGCTGTCATCGCGTTTCTCAGTGGGATGCTGCGCGATCAGTTCGTCCGGAAGTTCATAATCAAATTCTTTGAGTTTCATATTGATTTTTCGATCTGCCGATCAATCGTCACTGTTGAAGAAATCACCCTGGGAATCCCGACCACCGCCGCGAACCGTTTCCATATGCTCATACCCCGCATCAGTCACGATCCTTCCCCTCGATGTCCTCTGAAGCAGCCCCTCCTGGATCAGATACGGTTCGTATACATCCTCTATCGTCTCGCCTTCCTCTGCGACAGCGACAGAAAGCGAACTTATACCTACCGGTCCGCCTGAAAACTTTTCTATGACCGTAGAAAGGATCCTCCTGTCCATTTCATTCAAACCCCTCCTGTCCACCTCAAGCATGCCGAGAGCGTAATCAGACATTTCGAGGTCTATAGACCCTTTACCCTTGACCTGGGCAAAGTCCCTCACTCTCCTGAGAAGCCTGTTTGCTATCCTCGGTGTTCCGCGGGATCTTTTCGAGATCTCGACCGCGCCATCTTCTTCGATCGATATGTCAAGAAGGCGCGCAGAACGTTTGACTATCTTAAGAAGGTCATCAGGAGAGTAGAAATCGAGCCTGAATACCACACCGAACCTGCTTCTCATCGGAGGAGTGATCATCCCCGCGCGGGTAGTCGCTCCTACGAGGGTAAAAGGTTCGATCGGCAAAGAATAATGCCTCGCGTTCGGTCCCTTGTCGACTATCAATTCACAACGGAATTCTTCCATCGCCGGGTAAATATGCTCCTCTACCACTCTTCCCAACCTGTGGATCTCGTCGATAAAGAGGACATCTTTCGCTTCAAGCTGCGTCAGGATCCCAAGCAGTTCTGCCGGGGATTGAAAGACAGGCCCTGATGATGTACGGATATTGACGTTCAGTTCTCTGGCGATAATATGAGCAAGGGTGGTCTTTCCTAACCCGGGAGGCCCATAAAGAAGAACGTGGTCGAGCTGTTCATTCCTCTGTCTCGCAGCCTGGATAAAGACTTCGAGATTGGCCTTAAGCCTCTCCTGTCCGACAAACTCAGCGATAGTTACCGGCCTCAGCCTTGCCTCTGACTGCATTTCTTCTATCGCCGGAGCGGGATCTGTGATCATTTTGTCAGACATCCGATCTCTCCTGCCGGTATCCTATGTGGATACCCTTTTCAATGCTATCCGGACTATATCTTCCACGCCGTACGAATCTCCGAGTTCTTCCGGCTCGATATCATCCAGTACTTTTCTCGCGCCAGCCCGGTTCAGCCCTATAGACACAAGTGCAGCGAGCGCTTCATCGATCAATTGATTTCCGGAGATCACTCCTCCGCCTTTTTCAGAAAATTCGTAAAGCGAGACATCTATCTTGTCTTTTAATTCCAGAATGATCCGGTCCGCGGTTTTTTTCCCTATACCCGGCATCGCCACCAGTTTTGAACTGTCTTCGAGATGTATCGCTTCAGCTATCTCCGAGGGGTCTGAGACGGAAAGCATCCCGAGAGCCACCTTGGGCCCTATCCCCGATATTCCTATCAAAGACAGAAAAATCTTTCTTTCAGCTTCAGATCTGAAACCGAACAGTGAAAGCTGATCCTCACGTACATAAAGCCAGGTAAGAAGGCGGACCCTTTCACCGGCCTCTCCCAGCGCGGACAGCGTCTTCTCCGAGACAAAGAGATCTATTCCGAAACCTCCTGTCTCGATCACTACGCCGGCATCTCTTTTTTCCGCGATAAGACCCTCTATCGACGCAATCAAATCAACCTCCAGGCATACCCAGAAACTGGACCGGCGTCCGTTTCGACACGGAGACCGCAGGTCAGTCCTCTATTATACATCGAATCCTCCCGGCGATGCCGGAAGTTCTGAGCACATGGCAAAAAGCTACAGCAAGAGCATCTGTCTCGTCTTCTGTCGCAGGTTCCTTATCCATCATCAGCAGTTTTCCTATCATGAAGGCGACCTGGCTTTTATGAGCAGCTCCGGAACCCGCCACGCTCCGCTTCACCTCTCTCGCTGAATATTCAAAGACATCCACTCCGGCTTCGGCCGAAGCGAGAAGAGCTACACCCCTTGCCTCGCCCAAGGTTAATGCACTTTTGGGATTTCTTGCAACAAAGATATCTTCTATCGCGATAGCGGATGGTTCGTGACGTGTTATGACATCATCAAGCCCGGTCTTAATATCCATAAGCCTCAGATGTTTGGGCTTCTTAGTATCGACCCTTATTATCCCCGAGGCGACATATACGATGCTGCTTCCCTTTTTCTCCACAACACCGAATCCTGTTATCCGGCTGCCCGGATCAATACCGACCGTCAAAGACAATTTCTCACCCCGATATATCACGTTATAATCGTTTATCTCAACAAATATGGCAGGCTGTCAGACTCGCCCCTTGAAAATATCGAGATGCTAGTACTCTTTTTCGATCTCGATCATGACATCATCCGGTATATCGAAGTTGGCGCTGACCCTCTGAACGTCATCGTTATCCTCAAGAGCGCTGACCAGCTTTATCACAGATTTCGCGGTATCGAGATCCAGGCTGACGACCGTCTTCGGGTGAAGAGATATCTCCGCCAGCTCGCAGACAAGTTCTGCTCCGGTTATCTTCTCCCTGAGATTTTCAAAAGTGTCCGGCGGAGATATTATCTCGTATTGGCCGCTTTCCGACCTTACGTCTTCAGCCCCGTTTTCAAGAGCTATCTCGTATACTTTCTCCTCAATGTCATCATCTTCACTGATGATGATGACACCTTTGCTCTCAAAAAGGTACGAGACCGAATTGGGTTCACCGAGATGTCCCCCGAATTTGGAAAAAATATGTCTTACCTCGGCAGTCGTCCTGTTTCGGTTATCGGTGAGGGATTCTACGAGGACTGCGACTCCGCCTGTCGCGTACCCTTCGAAAGTACACGATTCGTAGATGACACCAGGAAGTTCCCCTGTTCCCCGTTTGATCGCTTTTTCTATATTTGCAACGGGCATATTAGCGTCTTTGGCGCTTTGAACCGCCGATCTGAGTCTCGGGTTGGAGTCCTTGTCACCCCCGCCCTCTCTCGCTGAAACAGTGATCTCCTTGATAAGCTTAGTGAAAACCTTGCTGCGTTCAGCATCGGCCTTCCCTTTTTTTCTTTTTATCGTGCTCCACTTTGAATGTCCTGACACAGACGCCTCCTGCAGCAGTCTACTGTTTATTCTTCTTTTTCTGCTTCAGCCTTTGCAATAAGTTTCTGCGCGATCTCATGCGGAACTACATCGTAGTGGGAAAATTCCCGCGTATGCGAAGCTCTGCCCTGCGTCATCGATCGGAGTGATGTCGCATATTTGTACAGTTCGGAAAGAGGGACCTGAGCCTTGATCCTCTGCATCTTGCCTTCCTGCTCTGTACCGTGGATCTTGCCCCGTCTCATCGACATATCACCCATAACATCACCCATATACTCTTCCGGAACAATCACTTCGACATCATATATCGGTTCCAGTATCACCGGTTTCGCCAGTTTTACAGCAGCCTTGAATCCCTTTGACCCGGCCATCTTGAACGCGGCGTCAGATGAATCGACATTATGGTACGATCCGAAATACAGCGTCGCCCTGACATCCTGGACTGGAAAACCGGCGAGCACCCCTTCACTCATCGCCGCGATGATTCCTTTTTCCACCGCCGGAATAAATTTCGTAGGAATGACTCCCCCGACGATGGCGTTTACAAATTCAAAGCCGCCTTCTCTCTCCATCGGTTCGAGCTTGATCCATGCATCACCGAACTGCCCGCGGCCGCCGCTCTGTTTCTTATGTTTTCCCTGTGCCTCAGCGACAGCTGAAATCGTCTCACGATAAGGTATTCCGGGCGGGATCATCTCGACTTCGACTCCATATTTTCTCTTGAGCCTTCCAAGTATCACCTCAAAATGTAGTTCGCCCTGACCTGAAAGGATCGTCTGCCGCAGTTCGGGATCTATCTCCATTTTAAAAGAGGGATCATCATCGGAAAGCTTATGGAGCCCGGCTCCCACCTTGTCCATATCGCCCAGCGCTTTAGCCTCTATCGCGGTACGCAGCGAGGGCTTCGGAAAATCGATCCCCTTCAGTACGATATTATCTGATTTCCTGCATAGAGTATGGTTGACTTTGGCATTCTTAAGTTTCACGGCACCGCCGATATCACCAGCCGGGATCGAATCGACTTCCAGACGTTCCTTGCCCTGGATCACGTACAACTGGCCGATCCGTTCCGATGATGACGCGCTGGAATCGTAAAGCTCACTTCCCACTGCCAGATCACCGGAGAACGTGCGCAGATAGGCTATATCTCCAATATGCTTTTCCGAAAGCGTCTTGAATATGAATGCCAGCGTCGGTTCCGAAGGGCTGATCTTGATCTTTTTTATCTCCCCGGAATCTGTCCTTGCCTCAATCTCTTTCCTGCCGGCCGGAGAAGGAAACATAGTGGTCATCGCATCCATCAACTGTTTCACTCCTACATTTTCAACAGAGGAAACTGCCATAAGAGGAACCAGAGTACCTGCCTTACAGCCTTCACTCAGACCCTGAGCAAGTTCGGCGTCGTCAAGTTCCCCGCCTTCAAGAAACTTTTCAAGAAGGGAATCGTCTGCTTCGGCGGCAAAATCCATCAGCTTCTGCCGCCATTCATTGACCTTTTCGGCCATATCGGAGGGGACCTCTTCCTCTGTGAATTTTCCGCCCGATGAATAGATATAAGCTTTTTTTCTTACAAGATCGACCAGGCCTTTGAACGAATCACCCTGCCCCACAGGAAGGACTACCGGCATGATCCTGGAACTGAGGCTTTCCTGCACCTCGGAAAGGCACTTCTCAAAATCGGCATGTTCCTTGTCCATCCTGTTAATGCAGACCATCCTTGGAAATTTTCTACGTTCGAGATTCCGCCATACTTTTTCAGTGCCGACCTCTACTCCGCTGTCCGCGCTTACGACGACCATGGCAGCTTCGGCCACCTCGAGGCAGGACATGACTTCGCCAATAAAATCCTCGTATCCGGGAGCATCCAGAAGGTTTAATTTGCATTTCTTGAACTCGCAGGATGCCAGTCCCGCGTTAATCGATATCTGTCTTTCTATCTCGTCGGGAGAGGCGTCCATTACGGTATTCCCATCCTCGATCCTGCCTATCCTGTTTGTCACCCCGGCATTATAAAGAACAGCTTCACACAGCATCGTCTTTCCACATGATTGATGACCGACGAAAACAATGTTTCGTATGTTGTCGATTTCATACTTTCTCAAAAGAACTACCTCCTGGTTTTCTATTATAAGCCATTCTCGATTTTCAGACAGCGATTCCCGAACGATCGGGAATCACCGTGTTTATACCGGGTCAGAGAGCCTGACGGGAAACATCACCCCATACTGCTGAATTTCTGACTGATAAATATAAAAACAAGACCGACCAGCCACATAACGACAGCAGGAACAGCGGCCTTCTTCCTGGTGATCTTGAAAATCGACGCCAACCCGAAAACAAAGACGATAAAATACCATATCTGAAAGACGGTCAGCGACTGCATCAAGGCAGCCCCAAACCCTTCCAGATCCGGAAACAAAGCCCCAAACCCTATCTGAGGTTTGAGTTCCGCGACAGACTCGACAGCGCTGAGATCTTTGCTCATTATGATGATCAGAGAGATAAGCTGTTCGAGCACCGCGATAAACCCCGCGAATGTCACAAGCGAAAGGCACTTTTTAAAATCAGATTTAGCACTGATGATATTGACAAGCAGATTCGTCAGGCCGGCAGATATAAGCAGTATGATTATTATAACGATAGGGACGACAATCAGCCCCAGGGGACCGAACTTTTTCATCATCTCGAGTGTTCTCTCGAGCTCTTCCGTGCTGAGTCCGCGTTCATTTATCGCCACAGCAGCCCTCTGGACAGGCAGCGAGAACCAGGCTATCACCAGATTTATGATCAAAAGCGGAATAAACCCTTTCCACCACTGCATTCCCGCATCGATCCGCCTGAACACTTTCGAAGGTTCGATGAATATATCAATCAGCGAAGCAAAGAGCCCTCCGGCCGGTTTTGGATCGGATCCGACCTCGACTATCTTCTTCTCGACTCCATTACCAACATTCTCATCCATTTCCCTACTCCTTTGAGCCTGTAAATGAATCTTGACCACCGTGCCAACAAGCGCGTTTCGAAAGAAAGGAACAAGCTTCAACATAGACAACTTTACGCCCACTGTCAAAGGATTTAACACCCGCTGACAGCCCCGCGAATATTGTATATCTATATGTGGATAAGATATAGCTGAAAATGAAGTAGTTAAAAATCTTTACCGGAGCAGCATGACAGACCAGGGGCGGCCGGCGTGATAACCGGCCGCCTGTATTCGCCTCGATCAATCCTGCCCTTTTTCCAGTTTCTTAAGGCGTTCTTTCAACAGATCGAGTTCGGCCTTCAGATCTTCCAGCTCTTTACTTTCGAGGATATCTTCTTTTCTCAATACCCTGATGCCATCTTCATCTTCGTCAAAGACCTTTACCTTGAAATGTTTGAATGAATCGTTCAGATCTTTCATATCCCCATGAAAAAACAGGTCTTTATTATTCGATCTCATCTCCTCGGTATCGAAAGTGAAGATCTTTTTCTTTCCCTTTCTTACGACAGTGACCGAGATCTTTTCGACTTTGTCATCCACACCGCTCAACGCCTCTATCAGCTCCTCCGGGTCTGAGATATCCTCGTCTTCCACTTTGACTATGACATCCCCGCTTTTGATCCCTTTCTTTTCGGCGGCGGCATCCTTAAATACCTCTACGACGAGGACCCCTTCCTTACCTTCGAGAGAGAAGTATTCTGCCAGATCCTTGTTGAGTTCCTGTACGCGGACTCCAAGAAAGAGCCTGTCTCCACTGACCCACAGATAGTCGTCTCTATATCCGGGGCGGCCTGCCCGGGCTATTTTTCTATCCAGCACCGCTTTATCCCTGCAAAGGTCGAGCTTCATCCTGGCGACTCTCCTGCCTATCTCATCACCGATATCTATGGACTCGTCATCTATACTGATCGTGTAGTACTGTTTGGCCTGTTCTCCGAGTTCAAGCTTGTATTCCTTTTTTTTGCCGCCGCGATAGAGAACGACATCGACTGTCTCACCGGCAGATTTTTCCGCAATGAGCTCGAGAAGGTGTTCCTGGTCCTCTAATTTTGTCCCGCCGAACTCGTAGAGGATATCATTGTCCTCGAATCCCGCTTTTTCGGCGGGGCTGTCCTCGATGACTTCCATAATCAGGACACCGGTAGATTTAGGATAGTTGAGTTCCCTGATCGACTCCTTGTCAAGGTTTTCCATGAAGATGCCTATGTAAGGGCCTTTTTTCTCGATAACATCCACTTTCATCTCTTTGGGATCACCACCACTCTTGATGATAACCTTTTCCTCGGCTGAAGCGAATGTCGTCATGGCCAGTACTGATACCGCCACGCACAAAACATATAGAAATACTTTCCTTCTCATAGTATCGGCTGCCTCCAGGCAGCCCCCACCTCCTCAGGGGTCTGTAAATCACGGCTACAAGCTCTCTTCAGAGTTATATATCCATGACCGATGGAAAAGTTTCAGTTTATTTCGGAAAATTCCCGGTTATTTGATCTTTTTTTGATCTCAGCATCAAGGTTCTCCGTTTATCGGACCGATTTTCCCCCAGAACCGCTTCGTAGATCTCCTTGATCCTTTCCCCCCATGGGGCAATATCATAATCCTTCTCGACCCTGCTTCTCGCCTGTCTCCCCAGGAGAAGGCGTTTTTGAGGATCATCTATCAGCGACAGGACCTGCTTGAAAAAACCCTCTTCATCTTCACTCTCGAGGACAATGCCCGCCCCCGAAAGAGCAGTGCCGACATCTCCGACATCACTGGCTATACAGGGGACACCGCAGGACATCGCTTCCAGAAGTGCAAGAGGCGTCCCTTCTATAAGGGAAGGGAGAAGGAAGATATCGAACAGGGGAAGCGTTTTCCAGGGTTCCCTTGTGAAACCGGGCATCGAAACGATTCCATCCAGATGAAGGCCGGCATGGAGGGATTCAAGATTTTTTCTCTCGGGCCCGTCGCCGAAAATAACGAATCTGACGTGCCGGCCGTCCCCCGGGCTATCAGCGACTCTCCTTGCAATCTTGAGAAAGAGGCTCTGGTTCTTGACCTTTCTCATAGCAGCAAGCGTCCCGACCACGATCTCATCCCCGTTCGCGTTTCCATTGAATATTTTTTTCAGCCAGATCGATTTTTCTTTTTTCTTTTCCTCAACACCAAGAGGAACAAAGATATCTGTATCGATCCCGCTCGGTATCATTGACATCTTTTCCATGGCATGCCCGCCCTTCAGCGACTCATTTACCGCTTCTTCGCTGACTGCTATGACAAAATCGATCCTCCTCCGCATCATCCTCATTATTGTCATTCTAAAGCCTTCGAATTCTACGCCTGAACAGTGCCTTGTCGCGATGAAAGGCGCATCTGTAAAAAACGAAGCCGCTGCGCCAGCCACCTCTCCGTGAAAAAGATGGGCATGGATAATATCCGGTTTGATCTCCCTTATCAGCTTTCTCAACGCCAGCAACCTCCAGGGCAGCAGAAGTTCTTTCAGAGACGACAGGGGAAAATATCTGACCGGCACCTTCTCTTTATGGAATTTATTCTCCAGTTTGCCTTTCTCCGGGGAGATCGTAATCAGATCGGTGGCGACTGAAATGGATTTAAGGTACTTGCAGAGGTTAAGTATATGTTCTTCTGCTCCCCCTCCATCAAGAGAACTTGTTATGAACAGTACCTTTTTCTGCTCCATTGATGCTACCTCTTATTCGTTCGTAAGATTGATCTTGTCATTTGCCGCCGCCTGTATCCCCTTCATCTTCACGCGTACTGCTTCCTCGCCTGAATGAGCTGATGATGCGGTTCAAAGCCCCCGCAAAAAGTCTCAGATCCTCATATCTGGGAATCAGCAGCGATGCCGCCGCGACCCTCGTTATCTTTTTGAATGATATCAGAGTGACGACAACCTGCACAAAATATGAAATGGATGTCGAGACTGCGGCTCCGCTGATCCCGATCCTCGGTATCAAAATTATGTTTGAAATGATATTTACGGCAAGTGCTGCCCCTCCTGCTGCCATATTGACCCCTGGGTGCCCCCTCGCAAGCAGATCGCTGGAAACGACCCTTGTTATCCCCGCTGAAAGGACTCCGGGAAGAAGCAGAAAAAGAGGGATGAGCGCAGCGAGGAACGAATCGGTGTAAAACAGCCTGATAACGGTTTTACCGGCAACAAGAACAACGACTATGGATAATAGGATAAGGATCATAGTCTGCCTGCATACTGCAGCGGTCGCTCTATTGGATCTGTCGTCATCGTAATGGGCGACTTTCGGGTAAAGAGCTATTCCAAGCGCGTCAGGCAGGTACCACATTCTTTCTGCGATCATCACAGATATGGAATAAAACCCGACTGCAGCCGGACCTATAAAATAGTTGATCAGGAGGATGTCAAGCCGCAGATTCAGAAATCCCAGGAAATTCGAGAGATGACCTTTAATCCCGAACCGCACGACCGAACCGGCGAGTCCCCTGTCCAGCCTGAAACGCAGCCTCACCACCCTGGACCATCTAAGCAGCAGAAAAAAAGCTGATATCATCGTTGAGACAATATAGATCACCACAGCCAGAAAGACTCTGTCGCACGAAATAAGGAGTATAAAAAGAGGGAAAAATACAACGAAAGAAAGCCGCTGTATCAATTCAGCAATATTATAAGATAAAAAATCGGAATTCGCCTTGCTGAGCATCTGGAAATTAAAGGTCAATATCATAAAGGGAATCGATAATAATCCCGTGATTATCAGCTTCAGGGGGACAGCCGGCAGGATCGATCCGGCGATTAGCGGCATAACGGCCAGTGAGAGGACAGTCACCACCGCACCTATCATTACCGAGAGGCTCAGCCAGTTTCCCGCAAGGTCCTCCAGCTCGACCTTTTTCCGCCCCAGATAATACCCCGCTCCCGTTCCTACTCCCAGATTGGCAAGATTGAAGATGACCGACGCGGAGATAATGCCCAGAGTGAAGAGCCCCTTCCCTTCCGCCCCAAGGATCCTTACCGAAATGATACTGCTGAAAATACCGATTATGAGTAAAGTTAATTTTGTCGCGAATGTATATGAAGCATCCTTGATAAACGACACCGGCATCTCCCGCTTTGATTGTCCGGTCTGCAAAACAGGGCCGAATCCCGGATCATTGACAGAACCGGGTACCGACCCCGACATTTGACAGAACACCCTGCATCCTATTTCAGGTGACCTTGTTCAGTTCTTCAACGCGTTTTGAGATCTTCTTTCCTTCTACTACTCTGAGAGCAGGCGATTCAAACTGATTTTCTTCTACATCGCGCGAGGTTTCCGCTTTTTCCCAGGAAGAAAAACGCCTTCCTCCAAGAAAAGTCACGATGGCGGTAAACGCGGCCGCGTTGACCATAACAAAATAGAACGGGATAAAGAATATCCGGGTCCTGATATGTCCTCTTCTTAAAATTGCTCCGGTCAAAGCAAAGATATAGAAGATGTTCTGAAGAAGAAAAAAGAGCCCGTACACTGCCTCATGAATAAGGAATATATTGGCGATATATAAGACAGGCAGAAGCACTCCGACCCACCACCGAAACATCTTCCTGGAAATAAATTGATATACCCTGAACGCTCCCCCAAAATTCGAACGAAGGTGGCTGAACCCCGTCAATCCCCTTGTTACGATCCTGCACTTCCTGTTGAATTCCTCGGTAAAATAGAATGTAGAGCGTTCATGCGCTGCCGCATCACTTTCGTAGACTACTCCATAACCCTGAGAAGCGATCTCTGCCGGGATCTGAAAATCATTGGCGACATCCTTCATGACGGGCCTGAAGAGTTCTCTTCTTATGGCAAAGATCGTCCCTGTAGCTATGAGGACCGATTTCAAACGGCTCTCAAGGCGGTTCAGCAGCCCCTCGTACCTCTGGTAAAGACTTTCACCGCGCCCGACATATGAGGCGCTGTCGATATACCTCAGCCTCCCCACGACACACCCTGTCCTATCGTCTGAAAAGTGTCGGACGAGTTTTCGCACCGAGTCCTCTTCGTAAAACGCATTTGCGTCCGAAAAGACCAATATTTCTTCTTCTACCCCAAGGACAGCTTTGTTCAGCGTCGCACTTTTTCCTTCTCTGCGCTCAAACGATTTCAGGACTACATTCATCTCCTCGAATTCCCTAACGATATTATCGGTGTTATCGACCGAACCGTCACTGGCGACAATTATCTTCAACAGGCGGCTCGGATAATCGATCTTGAGAGAGTTTTCAAGTTTTTCCCTGATGATGCGTTCCTCGTTATGTGCTGATATTATCAGCGCCACGCTGGGAAGTTCGCCGGAACCTGAAAGTTCTGAAGATCTTCTAAAAAGCCCCAGAAGAAAAAGAATGACCGGGTATCCCAGATAGGTGTAGAGAACAAAAGAAAGGATAGAGGCGATAAGGAGCTTGAACACGATTTCCATTAAATCTTCCCCCGTATACGAATGAAGACGATGGGCCGCCACCTGATTCATACATGAATTCAGCGATCGGTGATCAGAGTATAAAAAAATACGCTATCTGCTTTCATCAACCCTTTCGCTTCATCACGAATTAGAAAACCGAGAAAACAGTAGCGTTTGTTCTATACAACCCCTTTTCTTCTGCAAATATATTATTCTCTGGCCCTTCTGTCAATCCTCTTAATGGCAGCATAGACCATCCACACTCTATTCGCCTATGTTTATTATAGTTATGCCTCCGCCACGGGTACCCGCCCAAAGGCGTCCCGACCTGTCCCGGCAGATCGCAAGGATATCATCGCCGGAAAGGCCGTCAGCCACCCTTAGATTGGTCCATCCTCCGCTTTTACGGATAAAGAGTCCCGACCCCCTGGTAGCAAGCCAAATTTCTCCGCTCGCCGTACCAAGGATAGACGAGGGGACAGACCTCTTGCCGGCTTCAGGTATATCGATCGCCTGCCACCCGTTTTCGGAATACCTGAATATTCCGTCAGAACGGCAGAAGAGTATCCTGCCGGAAGCGTCCATTCCGAGAGCCAGTCCCCTGGCAGTCATCCATTCCTCCGGATCAGCGTTCCTCTCTCCAAGAAAACGGATCGCTGGATCAAGTTCCTTCTTTGACTCGGGTTCGCCTGTCAAAGGCCTGCCTATCCCCCTGTATGGAAGATCGAAAGCCTCCCATTTCTTTGAAGCAAATCTGGCGATCTTCCCTGAGTCGGACAGTATCCACACCGTTTGACCGGAATCGGTAATGAGCCCGGTAATAGCATTCGATGGGAGTCCGTTGCTGTCGGTATAATGGGTCCATCCATTCTTTGAAAGCCTGAGGATACCATCATCAAATGTCCCAAACCACAGATCATCACCGCCGCCCCTCGATACCCACCTGAAATGATCCGCAGGAAGACCGAGCCTTTTATCGAAGATCTGCCAGGCTCCATTGTTATACTGAAGTATTCCAAACCGTGTTGAGACCCAGAGTATCCCCGAACGGTCGACAGCTACTCCGGTCAATGCCCCTTCGAACCAAGGATCCGGAAGCTTGATCTCTGTCATTTCCTTTCCAACGCGGAATATTCTGGAACCTGACGACAGCCAGAGAACGTCATCGTATTCCCTTATCTCCGAGATCATCGAAACAGGAAAACTCTGGGGGATAGCTATCTCCTTCACAGTATCTATCGACTGAATAAGGAAAGAGCCCCTGTCGGTTCCAAGATAAGCAGTGCCTTCGACATCGTGACATATCGAAAGGAAATTATACTCCGTAAGCGATACTCCCTGTACTCGAAGCGGAATCCATCCTGAACCGTCATAGGTGCTTACTCCTGATCTTCCGGCTCCCCATACCTTTCCCGAAGGATCGAGGCTGAATGCGTTGATCTCCTCGCCGGGAAGACCATTCCTTTTACCATACCTGTTGACCCGGCCGAGATTATACCGGACTACCCCGTTGCCGTTCACCGCAAGAAAAATATTTCCCTCTTCATCAAGGATCATATCTTCAATCGACCCTGTCGGGATCCTGTTGCCGTAACGGAGCGATTGCCAGCTGAAACTGTCGGCGAGGCAAAGACCGCTTTCAGTGCCAAACCATACCTGGTGGTCATTTTTCTCGATCAGGCAATTGACCCTGTCGTCGAGAAGAGAATCGGCCCGCGTCAGAACAGTCAGGGAATCTCCTGATATATACCCGCAGCCGTGCCCGAAAGTGGTCACCCACATCTTTCCATTACCATTGATTATCCCTGTTATCCGTTCAAAAAAATAGAGGTCATCCGTGGTGTAGTGAGACCACCGCCCGCCCCGTCTTACGCTTATGCCCTGATCTCCTCCTGCCCAGACGGATCCTTCATCATCCACCGCAAGGGCTTTTATTCCGTTAAAGAAAGGACCTTCGACCTTCATAATGGAATCAGACAGCGTACCGTAGGCGAACAGCCCCCCTTCAGTTCCTATCCAAAGGGTATCTCTACTGCAGACGAGCTCCTCTATCATAAGCGCCGGAGCATGCCTCTCCATACCTCCCGGGTAAGAACTGCCCGCTCTTCCTGTTCGCGGATAAAATCGGAAGATCCTTCCGGAATTGAGCCAGCCGGCGGTCTCGATTTCACCCGGATCCGCGGGTTCCTCCTCTGAAATGACAGGAAAGGCAGCCGCTGGAGCGGAAATGATCAGTGCCAGGGAAAAAAGCATGATCAGGTTCTTTATCCTAAAGAAAAACATGATATCCCCTGCCTATACAATCACGCGCGCACTCGCTTTATTTGGACATATGACATATATCATCTATCTGTACAAATTATGATTTCGGAAAAGAATGTATTACAGAATCATAATTAAATCAAGAATATACAAATTTTTCTGAAAATTATTCGGGCTGGCTGCCCGAGTCTCTTTGCGGTCGGACCAAATGATTGGATCTAATATCCCGCTCTAGACAGAGGGGTCGAAGGCCTTTTCCTTTGTAGATCCCCCGGGGCGCCTTCCTGCAAGGATCCCGGTCGCAGGGGTATGGATAAGTTCCATTATGAACGGTGAGCTGTCCCGGTCTGCTACGACATTTACCGAGGAGATAAGATACTGTTCGTCGATCCGCACGCCGTCCGGATGCTTCCTGTAGATCGTTCTGAGGATATCTATGAGCCCGTATCTTCGTCCGGTATGTTCGATTATCCACATGTCGAGTGCCTCGGCCGCCAAAAACCCGCCATCGTAGAGCATATTGACCATATCCTTGTCGGAAAGGTCGTTGTTGCCCGCTTTTCCTATCGCTACAGTCTCGAGATATGGATTATCAAGGTATCGGTCCTCTATGACCTTTCGTTTTTCAGCGTACTGGCCTTCGGATATGATCTTTGTTCTAAGCAGCACCTTATAGGAATAGTAAACCGTAGCACCTTCGGTAAACCATACGAAAGAATCGGAAGCAGGCGCAACCGCCTCTCCGTTCCAGTTATGGAAAAACTCGTGAGATACTATCGCCATCGGTGTATCATACAGCTTACTCCTGTCCATAGACCTGTCGAAAAGAAGAAGCATTCCGCCGCCAAAATGCACACCGTAGAAATCGAACCCCTTGTCCCCCCTGATCGGGTTCTGATCACAGACAAAAAGATATTTTTCTCTCGGCGATGAACCGAACATATCGATCTCATCTGCTACAATATCTTTAACGACATCAAAAAGTTCCCTGTCCTTAAAGGACCATTCTCCGGCTATCGCCAGTATCAGGTCTGTCTCGCCGATCCGAGCCTGGGAATACCTGTAGTCTCCGGAAACAGCCAGCGTCACAGCCAGGTTCGCTGAAGCCGGGACGATCAGCCGCTTTCTGTTGCTTGCGCACGTCGAATGAAGCGTCATTCCGGGATATAACTCAATATCTATGATTATTCCGTCAGAGACCTCGTCCAAAGGGACAAGATAGATATCGCGGCCGATCATCCTGAACCTTTCTCTTTCGATCAGGGTCAGCATATCTCTGACCTCCGGCGAATATCTGTCTTCGACGGTAAGGACCAGATCATATGAGAAGGACAGATCCCTTCCCCCGTTTTTTATGATCCAGGTATCGCCCTTTATCTCTGTCTCGAGAAGTTCTCCATCGATGTCTGTTGCCTCGAAGCCGATCGGATCGAGTTTACTGCCGAACCCCCCGTCGGGGATTCCAAGGCGTGTCTCATCGGACAGAGTGCCGTGCATGCTCCCTGTGATCGTAACCAGATCGAATTTCGGGTCTTTAAGTTCGACCCTGTACCTCATAAACGGGAGTGAATGGGCATCAATCAGAAAAACAGGCAGAGTCCCGGATATCGTTACTGCACTGATAATCAGGATAATTACTGTCATTATGCGGCTTTTCGACTTCATCAGGAACATTCAGTGCAATTCATATTCCAAAATCTGCCGCCTCGACGAATTTTTACGATATATAGTCCGGGTATAGTCCTGACAGGAAAAGAAGGCACGGAGCGATCAGATCTTCAACTTCTTCCGCAGAGAAGAGATGTCCTCGCGTGCGATCCTGACCACCTCGTTGAAAGCGATCTCTTCCTCAGCTTCGCGGTCCCTCATGCTGATCCACCCCCACCACGCAAAGATTATTGACATCCATATCCAGCCGGCAAATGCAAAGAGGATTACCGTAACCCATACAGGAAGTCCACTCCTCTTGACCGGAGTATTCGGACTATCCACGACCTGGACAGAAGGAGTAGTCCGTGCCCTGTCGATCCTGCTTTCCTCATACCTCTGAAGAAGGAATGAATATATCCTTTCATTGACTTTCAGGTCTGTCTCTATTGCGGCATACCTCTGGTATAACTCGGGCATCTTCGACAGAGGGAAAAAGACAATAGTCGTCGAATCATCTTCCATCAGTTTTGTCAACTGCAGAGACAGGTTCCGGCACTCCATCTCCTTGCGCCTCAGTTCGACGGCGTTATCAGTCGCAAATTCCCTTATCAGATCAAGTTCAATCTCTGCCAAGATCGACTTCATCTTTACGGCGGCGGCAACATCGATCGCTCCCCGTATCTGTTCCTCGAAATTCACGACCCCGTGTTCCTCCTGAAACATGCTTATATCTTTTCTTGAATTTTCGAGCAGCTGCCTGTACTTCTCGATCTGGCCGGAGACAAAACCCATCGTACTTTCCGCTTTTGTATACTGCAGATGGATATTGAGCGAATCGAGACCCGATATATACGCTGTAGCTATCCTCATCGCTGTTTCAGGATCACGGTCCTTGACAGATAAAGATATCATCCCTGTCGCAGAGCTGGAAAAAGAGGTTCTGCTTCCTAGTTCTTTCAAAGCTTCATCTATGGAATCCGTCTTGTACCAATGAATCAGATCAACCGATTCAACCACCATCTCGGCCAGTTTCCTGCTCTCCAGGATATCGACAAGAAGAGCTGCGGTCGTCGAACCTGCCGCCATTGGAAGGACCATCGCAGGAAGGTCCATATTTGCCATCCACGCGCCCAGCAGCCCTTCCATACCCTCTTCGAGAGGAGGCATCAGCAGCGCCTTCGATTTATACTGAGGATCAGCGATCAATAGATAGACCAGCGAGATCACTGCCAGTATCAGACCGGCAAGACCGATAATTTTTCTTTTCTTTAGCAGATAATGAAAGATCCTGAAATTCATCTATCTCCCCCGTCTGACCTGAATCGGGTCCGATTCCTCCGGTTATCGCCCCGGAAGCATATCGTAACGATGATCATCCGTCGATTAATCATCACCGCTTCCCCTTCTGATACAGAATGTAAAAAATATTCCCTGGGGATTTTCCATCTCCCCGTACTTCGTCCCCAGTTTTTCGAGTATGATTATATAATCCAACCCCAGCTGAAATTGAAAATCAAAGGTCCTGAACGCGGCAAATCCGGTTCCTACCGAGAGAGAAAGGCCCGATCCTCTGTCTGTTTCTTCTCCCTCAGGACCAGCCATCCTGATCCTGGTCCAGGATATTCCCAGACCGGCGCTTACGAACGGAGAAAAATCGTTTCTGCTCAGATACCTTCCTATCTTTGCCTCAAACAGCGTAAGCCCAAACGCCGAACTTCCGTCCCTTTCAAAATCTCCTCCCCAGTTCAGCCCCGATTTTCCTGCCAGAAAATAATCTTTCGTGTCGTGCTGAAATACCAGGTCTATGGCTGTCATCCTGTCGACTCCGCCGTACGAACCTGCCAAAGGCCACATAAAACCGGCTCTCAGCCCGCCGGTGCTGAACGAGTCTCTCTTCCTGACATCGGTATATTCGCTCTCGGTGATCAGTCCCACCTCTGCGGTGGCATCGATCGTTTTTCCTTTTGAAATGGCTATGGCAATCCGCTTCAGAACGACATCGAGATCCTCTTCGCTGAGAGCCGCGCCTTCTGTCGCCTGGATCACATCCCTTTTTGCAGCATCTACAAGCTTGACTCCGACGATCACTTTCGACCCGAGCCTCGTAAGACTTCCTATAATCGCCTTTCCATATCCGGCCTCTCTGGCGCGGACTGCCGCACAATCGGCCTCCCGGCATTCCACATCACCGATTACTTCGAAAGCCGGAACAGCCTGATATCTGCCCTCTCCATCAAGCGCCTGGTCAAAAAGGGCCGCCACGGCATCGAGCAGGTCCTCATCGACCCCAGTCCCCCTGAAACGAAAGACAAGCACCCTCTCCGAAGCAGACAGAGGAACAGACACCAAAATAAATAGAACCAGAAAAACGGCGATTTTTCGTGCCATATCTCTTTTAGTCAAAAAGGTCCTCCATTTTCTCCGCTGCGATCCTGAGATGGGGGATCGTAATCGATCCGCCGACCATAAGAGCGACATTAAAGGCTTCGTAAAATTCCTCCTTCGTCACTCCTTCATCGAAACATCTCACTATATGATATGCAATACAATCGTTACACCGCAATACCATAGAGCTTGCAAGCCCCATCAGCTCCTTGGTCTTTGCCGGAAGCGCCCCGTCATGATATGCCTGTTCATCAAGCGCAAAAAACCTCTTTATTCCCAGGTGTCCTCCTGAAAATATCAGCTCGTTAAGACGGGACCTCTCTCCTTCAAACTCTTTTTTCCATTTACGAGACATCCGACCGTCCTTTCGTAAACCATTTCATCCCTGTTCCCCCGACATCCGCTTGCCCTGTTATGAGCTCCGGCCCTGGACAGGATCGATCCTGATATATTTTTTCTTTCCGGCACGCAGCAGCATACATCCATCGATCAGATCGGTCAGAAAGATCATCTCATCGAATTCTTCTATCCTTCTCCCGTTGACATAACCTCCGCCCTGCTGCACGAGGCGCCTTGCTTCGCCTCTCGATTTCACGATCCCCGAGTCGGCAAAGAGAATAAATGCGGGTATCCCCTCCTTCAATCTTTTTTCCTCGACAGAGTATCTCGGAACCGAATCGGAATCTACAGAGGCCTCACCGCAGAAGAGTGCTTTTGCGGCGTCCCGGGCCTTGTCGGCCTCTTCCTCACCATGGACCAGCCTGGTAGCCTCCCAGGCCAGGACTTCCTTCGCCTGGCGCAGATCGGCTCCCTCCCGGGCGGCAAGCCGGCCCACTTCCTCCATCGGCAGGAATGTGAAAAGCGCCAGAAACTTTCCTACATCACGATCATCCGTATTGATCCAGTATTGATAATATTCGTAAGGCGGCGTTTTTTCTCCATCGAGCCAGACCGCTCCCTTCTCGGTCTTTCCCATCTTTGTCCCACTGGCCGTAGTAAGCAGGGGAAATGTAAGAGCTTCCGCGTCTCCTCCGGTGACTCTTCTTATGAGGTCCGTTCCTGCAAGGATATTACCCCACTGATCATTCCCGCCCATCTGAAGCATGCAGTCGTAGTTCTCATAAAGGTACAGAAAATCGTAAGCCTGCAGGAGCATATAGTTGAACTCGATAAAATTAAGTCCTGTCTCCAGGCGCACCCTGTACGACTCGGCCGAGAGCATCTTGTTAACGCTGAAATGCCTGCCTATGTCGCGGAGAAACTCTATATAGTTTAAAGGTCTCAGCCATTCAGCGTTATTGAGCATTATCGCCCTGTCTTCCGAAAAATCTATGAACTTCGCAAACTGTTTCTTGAGTCCTGCCGAATTCGAATCGATCTGTTCTACTGTTATAAGCTGCCTGAGCTCCGTCTTGCCGCTTGGATCACCTATCATCGATGTCCCCCCGCCCATCAGAGGGATCACTCTGTGACCGTGGCGCTGAAGATGGGCCAGAGCCATTATCGGAACGAGACTTCCGCAATGAAAACTGTCAGAGGTCGGATCAAATCCGATATAACATGTCACAGGTTTGGAAAGTAGCGCTCTGACGCGCTGCTCTTCCGTACACTGCTCTAAAAATCCCCGCTCTTTGAAAATATCAAATACATTCATCTACCTTGGGCTCCCGTCTCTCTTTCTGCCAAAGCTTTATCCTGATACAGTATCCCGGATAATCTCCCGGATGATACCATTATATGCGGAAGATATTAAGAATTTTCTGAGATCCGATCCGATTTGTCGTCTCAATATCGGAATGAGAGATGAAGAGTTTTCTGGAAGTGGGCCGTGTTCGAGGTTATACTTCCCCGGTACCGAAGACAAGGGTCTTTCCGGACGGTTCAGGATCATCCCTCCGAAGCAGGCCCCGGGCCTGTCCCCGGCATAAGGCCTGGACCCGGCTGTTTACGGGAGGTCAAAGGAATTCATGGATTACAAGAAAGAGATCGTCTTTCTCAACGGACAGTATATTGGCAGGGAAAAAGCATGGATCTCTCCCGATGACCGTGGATTTGTATTCTCTGACGGCGTCTATGAAGTACTGAGCAGTTATAACGGAAAAGTCTTCGAGGCATGGCGGCATATCCAGCGTCTGGACGGCAGTCTCTCGGGACTGAATATATCGGGATTCGATCCCGCAGATATTCTGGAGATCTCGGAACGGCTTATCGACGCGAACAATCTCGCATCCCTCGATTCGATCATCTACATACAGGTTACAAGAGGGGCAGCTCCCCGTTCGCACGCGGTCGACCAGGCAGTCATGACACCTACCGTCTACGCGTGCGTAAAACGTTTCCTGCGCCCGCTCAGGAAACAGAAAGAAGGGGTTGGAGTCATCCTCCTTGATGATGAGAGATGGGCCAGATGCAACATCAAATCCGTGTCTCTACTTCCCAACATACTAGCAAAACAGAAAGCAGCCGATTCCGGTCATGAAGAGGCGGTCCTTGTAAGGGACGGTGTGATCACAGAAGGTTCCGCTTCGAGTTTTGCCGCTGTTTTTTCAGGAACACTCACAACCCACCCTGAATCGAACCGGATACTGGGCAGTATTACAAGAAGCGTAGTCATCGATCTCTGTAAAAGCGCTGGCATTGAAGTCGAAGAACGGCCGATCAAAAAAGAGGAACTCGCCTACGCGGAAGAGATGATGATAATGAGCACGACAAAAGAAATACTACCGGTCACTGCGTATGACTCAGTAATCGTATCAGATGGAAGACCGGGAAAGGTCACCATGAGACTTCAGGCCCTCTTGAACGATTATATTGATGACAACTGTTCAAAGAAGGCTTGAGCCGACGTTCCCCGGGGCATCCGGAATGGTCCTCGATCCCCGGAGCACCGCTAGCTCCCCGAAAAACTCCTGGAAAGGATAAGTATTCCGATCAGTATAAACCCCGCTCCCGCAATGATCGACATGACCTTCGGATTGATATAGCTCGAGAGAATACTGCCGAAAAGAACAGCCGCCGCTGATGCAGTCACGAGCGCCAGAGCCGCCCCGGCAAAGACCGACCCCTTGTGAACCTCTTTATCCGAAGCAAAAAGCATCGTAGCAAGCTGTGTCTTGTCTCCAAGTTCGGCGATCAGAACAGTCCAGAAAACAGTAATAAATATTTTAAATTCCATAAACACCTCCACCTTTCTGACCTAGGAGCGGCTGATTATAAAAAGAAACAATGTAAATTGACAGAAGAAATATTGCAGGAGATCCCGGCGATATGCCATTCGGAGCTATGCTGCCCCTACCTGCAGGGATCTGCTTCCTGAAAGAGACAAAAAAAACGGACCGTCCAAAAGATGAACGGTCCATTTAAAAACCGGCGGCGTCCTACTCTCCCACAAAGTTGCCCATGCAGTACCATCGGCGCTGAGAGGCTTAACTTCCGTGTTCGGAATGGATACGGGTGTTTCCCTCTCGCTATCGCCACCGAAAAATCTATAAATTTTGACAATGAATCAGGGAAAGAAACAACAGCTATCTTTAAAAGATATTAAAAAAACTGGTTAAGCCTCACGATCTATTAGTACCGGTCGGCTGAACATGTTGCCATGCTTACACCTCCGGCCTATCAACCTTGTA
>JAFGBF010000007.1 GCA_016933255.1 Candidatus Krumholzibacteriota bacterium | reverse complement strand
TTTTTGTAGCAGCTTACTACTTTGCGGCTTCGTTGTTTGCAATCAAGCAGATCTCCAGCCGAATGCTAATATTTGTTGTATTGATCGTCATATTTCTAAATTCTCTTGGTCTGTACGTGTTCTTGCGGATGTCAAAGAGTGGTTGACCAGTGGACAGGTGTACATGGCGGGCCGCCTAACCCTCACCTGCATCTGACGGATCCGGCCGGTCACGCCGGTTGCAGGGCAACCGGCTCGCCAACCTGGACGCCAGTTGATGCGAGTGATGTTGGACGCCATTGTGTCTGAATCACCGCCGTGTGCTTAGACGGGAGGGCAAAATGAAAATCTTCATTACAGGAGCAACGGGTTTCATTGGCAAGCATCTCATCCGACGTTTGAAAGAGACTCAGCATGAACTCCACTGCCTTGCCAGGATGACGAGTCAAGTCGGAGCACTGGAAGAGGCCGGTGCCAGCGTAATTTGCGGCGATGTCACGGACAAGCAGTCGATATTGAATGGAATGAGGGGATGCGAGTGGGTCGTCAATCTTGCGAACTTCTATGAGTTTTGGACACATGATAAGCGTACGTATCATGAAGTGAACATCAACGGGACCAGGAATGTGATGGAAGCCGTCATCGCTACGGGGGTTTCCAAGGTTGTGCATGTAAGCACTGCAGCGGTCTATGGCAATGCAGAGTGGCCAGTTACTGAGGCCAGTAAGATGGGAACAAGGTGCTTCAGTGAATATGCACGGACTAAACGCGAGGGTGACATAATTGCTTGGGAACTTTACGAAAAGGAAAACCTGCCACTCGTCGTAATCTATCCTGGGGCAGTTTTGGGGCCGGATGATCCAAAAGCTGCCGGACGATATGTCAAGAACGTAATCCGCAGGAAGATGCCGGTTCAGGTTCTTACAAGAAGCCCGTTCCCGTTTGTGCACGTTCGGGATGTTGCGGAGGCCATAGTAAAGGGGCTTGAGAAGGAGGGCAACATCGGAGAGAAGTATCTGATAGTATCCGAGAATATAACCTTCGGCGATATCAACAGAACGCTTTCGGGTATCTCCGGTGTAAAATTGCCAAAACTCACGCTGCCGGATCCCCTCACCATGCTCGGGGCATATCTTCTTACGGGCCTTGCCAATCTTGTAAAAAAACCGCCAATACTCGATATGTCAGTAGATCAGATCCGTCTAATGAAGGAGGGGTTGCAGGTTGACGGGGGCAAGGCCACGAGAGAGCTCGACCTTTCATACATGCCTATACGTGCGGCCTTGGAGGAACAGGTCGAGCAGTGGAGGAATGCAGCATACTCGGGGGGCGCCTAACAATTCATTGAAGACCGACGGACACATACCTTGCTTGTGCAACGGCTGTGTCCGCGCCTTAACGCAAAGGTTGGTCAGAAAAAACGAGCAGGTGACTTCATGAAAAAAAATCTGTGGGGCGAAGGGAAGCAATCGCTGGGTGAAGAGATCGCCAACAGCATAAGCCATGGCGTGGGTCTGCTCGGGGCACTGGCGATCACGCCGGTCCTCATCTTTTTTGCAAGCCGGCACAGCGGAGCCAAAGGCGTCATAGCCTCCAGTATTTTCGGCGCTACGCTAATACTGATGTACACAATGTCGACACTCTACCATTCGCTTCCCGAGGGTAAGGCGAAGTGGCTTTTTTACCTGTTTGACCACTGCGCGATATATATTCTGATCGCCGGTTCATACACGCCGTTTACCCTTGTCGTGCTCGGCGGCGGCAGGGGTTGGGTGGTGTTCGGGGTCATCTGGGGGCTGGCGGCCCTTGGAGTAATATTAAAGGTTTCAGGGAAAATGCGTCATCCGGTTTTATCCACGGTGATCTATCTGGTCATGGGCTGGCTTATCCTGACCGTGATAAAACCGCTTTGGGACAGTATGTCTATCACGGGAATTATATTGCTTGGCGGGGGAGGCATCGCGTACTCTCTTGGCGTAGCGTTTTTTTTCGCGACAGGCTATCGATATAATCACCTTGTCTGGCATATATTTGTCCTACTGGGAACGGCATGCCATATACTGGCGGTGATCAATTACGCTAAATGACGGCTACCGGGAGCCGGCTGCATCTTTCGGTCCCGGCGATCGATCGAGGGTGACCTGGCCAGTCTGTTTCAAGGGGCCTGAAATGCACGTTTACATCGTTTTTGCTCATCCAGGCGAAGATTCATTCTCCAGGGAGATCCTTGGGCAGTTTACGAACGGCCTTGCCGAAGCCGGCCACACATACGAGACAGGGGATCTGTACAGTATCGGTTTTGAATCCGAGATGGACGCTGAGCAGTACCGCCGGGAGGTCGGACTTGATCCCGGCGCTCCTGTACCTGATGATGTCAGGTCAGAGCAGGAGAAGATCGCGAGGGCCGATGCTCTGGCTTTTATCTATCCCGTATGGTGGAGCGACTGCCCGGCAAAACTCAAGGGCTGGTTCGACAGGGTCTTTACATATGGATATGCTTACTTTTATGATGATAACGAGGAGCGGCATACGGAGATAGAGATCAAAAAAGCTGTCGTTATCTGTTCGGCGGGCCATACGCTGGAGCATCTGGAAGAGACCGGGATCGCAGAGTCTATGAAACGGATCATGCTCGATGACCGGCTTCTCGGAGTGGGGGTCAGGGAAGCGAGGATGGAGATCCTCGGAGGGATGATGCCGAAAGACGATACTTACAGGCGGGAGAACCTTGAGAAGGCTTATGATATAGGAAAAAACCTGTGAGGGTTCTATTTCCTGGCAGGGCGGAGACCTGATCTTTATCTGGACCTGATTCTGAAGGAGGTATTCAGTCGTGGCAGTCTCTTTGAAAAAGTATTCCACTGGTTCGAGATCCGGGATGGATCGCTCTCTGATAATTCTTTCCTGTATAACCCTGATCGCCCTGGCGGCCCGCGACGCTCCGGCAAAAGATCTCGGCGATGAGATAAAAGCTGGAAAGATCCAGCGGACCGAAAGAGAGATGGGGCCGTTCAGGATCGAGGGGAGGGATTTTACTGTAGTCATAAAGGACCTGAAATATCCGGGTGCTACGATGGGGTTTGACGAGACGGTCGAATCGTTTTCAATCGTCGATCAGGATGGAAGGGTGCATTACGAGAAGTCGTTCCCTCTTGAATATGACGAGGCAGGTTTTGGCGAAAGCTGGGGGATGGGGGGCTCAGCTCTTGACAGCAGGGGGCTGAAAGGTTTCCGCAATGAATCTGGAAAGCTGGTCGAACTCCCACAGAAGGATGTCCCGGGGGCGGGGCTGGTCCTATATTACGGGTTTACACCCAGTTCACCCGGATCAGGGGGATCGTGCCAGGTCTTCGCCATGAGGGAAGGTAAGCTCCTTCCCCTGTTCCTGCCTTTGCACGTGTATGGGACGAATTATGAACTTGAGCCTGGAAGCAGCCCGAACTCCCGGAGGCTTTTCGAGAACGACACGATGAGGTTCGGGGAGTGGACGGGATGGTTCGAGGTCGTGGTCCCCCTGAGAGTTTTTGACAACCTGAAAGTAGTGCCTCTGCACTATTCCGTGGCTTCTGGTTATTATGCCTGTGAGGTTGTCGTGGACAGAAGTCCTTCTGCTGAAGATACATTTGTAAGGTTATTCGACTATCCCAACGGATCTTCCACTCCGCGGCATATAATCATAAAGAAAGAGACCAGGGTGGAGTTTGTTTTCGCCTATACAAAGGTCGCGATCAAACAGGGCATCTATGGATGCTCGATCTCGATAGACCAGATGCCCTGGCTCATGGTCAGGATCGACGGGAAAGAGGGATTTGTCAGGGACGCGGAAGACCTTAGGGCATTGGGGCTCCGCCAGGCGGGTTAGGCGCGGAGTCGAATGATAAGGACAGGGCTAGGGTGTTATAGAATATTCAATAAACAAAAAAATAGGGAGACGCGTTCTGCGCCTCCCTTTTGATAGACACCCTTATAACTAAATATTATTTTTTCCTTCCGGAACTGCTCCTGGAAGAAGACCCGGATGAAGAGCTTCTGGAAGCAGATCCGCCCGATGAGGATCTGCTGCTGCTTGCCGATGAAGAGCTTCTCGAAACGCTCCTGCTTGTTGAACTCCTGCCTGCCGAGCTCTTGCTGTCTGGTTTATCAGCTTTTTTTGTGCTGGAAGAGCGGGACTTCGAGGTCGTACTGCTTTTCTTTACGCTCGTCGAAGATTTTGAAGTAGAAGAACTCCTTGTCCTCTCCCTTGATGTAGAACTCCTGGAACTGCTCGACTTTCTCGTATCGGCGCCGTTGGAACGCCGGTCGGTCGTTGTGCGGCTGTTGTTATAGTTCAGAGGAGTCTTTTTATCTTCCGAACTCCTTCTTGTAGTTGTACCTTTGGATGGAGAATAGGTACGGCGAGTGGTCCTTGTCGTCCTCGGATCACCTGTCCTCACCTTGCTCGCATCGCCGTGAATTACCTCTCTTTTGACATTTCTGTCGTATACGGTACTTCCCGTACGGATATTCGGGCTGAGCGCGTCCCTGGTGCTGGAGACAGCAGTCTTATCCCTGATGGTCTTATCCCTGAGAGCACTGCTGGGGATCCTCGCGTCGGGACTGAGACTCTTTGTCCTCGACACCTTGCTGTCATGCAGTGTCCTGGTGCGGTCGTTGGTCCTCGTTACCATCGCGTAGTCTATAGAGCGTTTCTTGAAATCCCGCCCGGAGTAGATCGATCTCCGGTCGCGGGTGTAATAGTCGTTGTAGCAGTAGTAGTCGAGGAACCCGTCGTAGTATCGATAATTGACTGACCACGCGTAATAGTCGTACCTGTAGTCGTACCAGGTATAGAATGGCCAGTGGTGATAATAGTAATCGTTCCAGCCGACCGTAAAATAGAACCCGTCATACCAGGGGTCATAATAATCCCATCCCCATGGATCGTAGTAATATGTATTCCAGGTCCTGAAGGTGGGATAGTAGAAGCTGTACGGATAATCGTAGTCGGTGTAGTATATCGACAGATAGACCTTATCATCGTCATACGAATCGTAACCGCCCAGGCCTCCCGAAAGATTGTCTTCGTAATACTCCGATGCGTAGCCGTCGCCGCCGGTGTCATCGACATGCTGTACGCTGAAGAGCGCGGGGTACGGGTAGACCGGATCCTCTTCGTAGAGCATTTTTTCGATCACGACTTCCGGGCACTCCACCGCGTATGGATCCTCGATCCTGCCTTCCCCGTGACAGCTGGCGCAGAGATAGCGCGGATAATCGACTTCCTGGTTGATGAAGAAATATGTAAAATCCGAAGCCGGCGCGATATTGTCGGCGTCCGCTATCAGCAGTTCGTCTATCATGTTGAAGGCGAGGTAAGGGTCGATATCGACGCGAAGCTGCTCGCCGCCCTGAAGATCCCTGTTGGCGGCAAGATACTGGAGCTCCTCGATATTGATCCTGTCTCCGTTAGTCACTGCTATGGCGTGAATATATTCAATTCCTGTTTCACCTCTGACTTCCCACGACAACCCCTTGTCTTTGTCAGGGAGGAAATAGACTTCCTCTCCCTTCGTCTTGAGGAGTTTTCCGTTTTCAGGATAGAGAAGCTGCACCAGGCCCTCGCTGTCTATATTATAGATAATGACATACGCGTCCCTGCTTGTGCGGAAGGTGAGGTTGATATCTCTGCCCTCTCTCAGCACAGAGCCTTTTCCTCCGACAAGCCGTATGGACACGTCGACATCTCCACGCACAGCGGTCTGGCTGCCCGAAAGAGCTCTCGTGACCTCGACCGGTGAAGCATCCAAAACGGTCAACGGAATAAAAACAAAAGCCAGAAGGAAGAGCAGTAGCTTGCGATTCATGACTGTCACTCCTTCCAGGGGGTGTTTGAATCAAACCGGTTCCGCGCGCACTACTGGCAAGGCAGCGCTGAACCCAACTATACTATCAAGTCACTATAGTAATTATAGTGACATTCCGGCGAATTTACAAGTTAAACCACGCCGAACCGGCCTGTCGGCAGCTTAATGAGGGAATGATCCCATCCATGCCGCCCTGCAGGCCCGCCCCACCGGCTAAAGCCGGTAAATATCGCCTTCACTATATTATTCGTTCTGAAGCAGTGGAAAGTTTCCACTTTTTTATTGAGAGAAAGGGAACTATCCTTATACCGGTCTTTCGGCCGGAAGGTAAACCGTTACGCAGATGAAACTAACTTGACCATATATGAGTACAATGATAGTGTGCGCGTTGAAATGGAAAAAGGAGGATGATTATGATATATGACGGGATGCCGCTCTTTCTTCAGATGTCAGGCAGTTTTACGGAACTTATCGCCAACACAGGGGCCCTGGCAAAAACGATCCTTGCGCTTCTGCTCGTACTTTCCGTCGTTTCATGGACGATCATATTCGAAAAGGTCAGATATTTCAGGAAGGCCTCGAATCAGAGCAGCAGGTTCAAAGAATTATTCGAGAAGGAGACTTCCCTTTCTTCCCTGATGGACAAGACGGGCGGGATGAATGAATCTCCTGAGGCCGCGATCGTAAGCTATCTCGGCAAGGAGATAAAGAACGGCGAACTCGGTAATCTTTCGTTCATAGACACATATATCGATGCCGGGATCGGTTCGATAATCTCGGAATGGGAGTCGTACCTGATCTTCCTCTCGACGACAGCTACTGTCTCGCCGTTCCTCGGGCTCCTAGGGACTGTCTGGGGGATCATGAGTTCTTTTCTCAGCATGGGGGTGAGGGGGTCAGCGAATCTTTACGTGATCGGACCCGGTATCGCCGATGCACTTATAACGACGATATTCGGGCTTGGAGCAGCCATTCCCGCAGTTATCGGATTCAACTATATTCTCAGGATCGTAAGAAGGAAAGAAGAGGAGCTTTCCTCATTCTCGGTGCGGTTCAGAAGCCGGATCCTCGACGGCAGGTACAGTGATATCGGCAGCATTGGTGCCGGCCGCAGTAATATCGGCAGTATGGAAGGAAAGTAGAAGGGAGGACTTGATGAAAGCGAAAAGATACTCCTCGATAGCGGAGATCAATATTACGAATCTTGTCGATGTCATGATGGTCCTGCTTATAGTCTTCATGTTGACCGCCCCCTTTCTTCAGGCGGGGGTGAATCTGAACCTGCCGAAAGCGGAGGCCAAAGTGATCGAAGAACAGGAAGGGATCACTATATCCGTCAACAAAGAGGGGGAAATATTCATCGATAAAGACAAGGTCGCCTGGCGCGATTTTTCAGCCGAGCTGAAAAAAGCACTGGAAACGAATGCTCCGAAAGTATTCTTAAGAGCCGATAAAGATACAAAATACGGATATGTCATGAGAGTGATCGCCCGCGTAAAGATGATGGGGATAGAGGATCTCGGGCTGATCGCTGAACAGGACAATAACGGATGATCCGTTAGAGGGCAGGGGATGATGAGGTTATCTCTACTGGTATCGATCCTTGTTCATCTGATCCTATTACTCGCTTTAATCTACCTGTTTAAAGCCGTGCCGGATATGGATCTGCCCAAAAAGATCTATTCAGTGAAGATACTTCAGCCGATCGTGAGGAAACAGGAGCCGGAACCCGAGGTAAAGACTGAAGTCAAGAAAGAGACGCCGCCTCCTTCGGTACCTAAACCTGAAAAAAAGGATGAGGTCAAAAAGAAGGAAGAGGAGAAGAAGCCTCCCGAGCCGGTAAAAGAGGAAAAACAGCTCGATGTCTCTGTCGACAAGGAGCAGGACGCTCCTTCCGCCCTTACTGTCGATGCTCCCCGTTTCCCCTTTTCATACTATCTGGCCGCGATCGAGAGAAAGGTCTCGCAGAACTGGTTTTCTTCCTCTTCGGGGAAGGGAGAAGGTTTTTCCTGCGTCGTATATTTCAAGATGAATCGAAATGGAAGCGTTTCCGGCGTAAAGATCGAGGAAAGCTCGGGGAATACCTATTTTGACAGGTCGGCTTTGAGGGCGATAAGGAGTTCGGAACCGTTTCCTCCTCTGCCGAGAGCTTTTACCGATCCATGGCTCGGAATACATTTTACTTTTATTCAGAAGGATTAAAGACTGAAGGGACAAATGATGCTCAGACAGCGTTGCGGATCACTGACCGTTTTAGCGATGGTGCTGCTGATATTTTTCACGAAGGATGGATCCGGCCAGACAGACATACACCTAAGCACTGAAAAGCCGGGAAGCGGGACGATCCCTATCGTGGTAAGTGATTTTGAGACGGATATCTCCGCCTCGGCAGGAATCGCCGCATATATTTCGAGAGTGCTCGAAAAAGATCTGCTATACACAGGGGTCTTCGATCCGGTCCGGTATGAAGCCGGTTCTGATACGCTTGCCGAGGGACGGACGGCTTCGGCCATAGTCGAGGGCTCCCTCAGTAAAAATGAGGCGATGTATACCCTTGAAGCGAGACTCCTCGATTTTTCGAGCAGAGAGGTGATTTTCAGCAAGCGCTACAGCTTCAAGAGCGATGCGAAACGTTCCATAGCGCATCATCTTTGCGACGAGATCCTCTTTTTCCTTGCCGGAGAGACCGGGATCGCGACAACAAGGATCCTCTTTACGAGAAAAGAGGGGGAGTTCAAAAACCTTTATATGATTGACTACGACGGTTTCGGCGAACGCCGGGTGACAAAAGATGAACTTGTTGTCTCTCCCGAATGGATCGATCATGACAGGTTCTGTTTTACTTCGTACAGAAGGGACAATCCGGACTGTTACCTTTTCGATCCGGTCAAGAATACGAGGACAAATATATCCCACAGGAAAGGGATCAATGTGGCAGGAAGCTACTTTGCTCCGAGGGACGAACTCGCAATGACTCTTAGTTTAAAGGGAAACAGCGAGATATATCTGATAAGGTCCAGCGGAGAGGTCGTCACCCGGGTCACTAATAACAGAGCGATAGATTGTTCTCCATCGTGGTCTCCCAACGGCGGGGAAATCGCCTTTGTCTCCGACAGGAGAATGAGTCCCCAGATCTACGTGATGGACAGATACGGGGGAAATACCAGAAGGCTGACGCACAGAGGCAGTTATAACACATCTCCCGCATGGTCTCCTCGCGGGGATATGATAGTTTTCGTCTCGCGCGAAAGCTGGCTGTACAGGCTTCGGCTGATCTCGCCCGACGGCCTGATGGAAGAGGACCTCTTCGACGACATGTACAGTTATGAAGACCCCTGCTGGGCCCCGGACGGGCGTCACCTGGCGACGACAGTCCAGTTTGCGGGAGTCCCCTGGATAGTCGTCGTAGATGTGGAATCGGGATCGAAGAGGAGGCTTGTCCAGGGAGAATCCTCCTCATGGTCTCCGTTGAAGGAATGAACCGGCCTTCCCCCTGCTGCCAAAAGAATTTGAAAAAAACGAAAAATATCTATTTTAAATATATCGGTCAGGCGGTATTATAGTCAGCGATTGATTTGAAGGAAGGACTGAAGTAGAAATTCAGTTAGGAGATGGGAAGGAAGGAAGGTCCCTTATGAACCGTTTCGGTATGTTTCTCGTCCTGACACTTGCAGTGCTGATGATTTTGCCTGCATGTGCAAAAAAAGACACGACGCCCGTGGCTGATATGGAACCCGCGGAAGAAATAGCACCTCCGCCTCCGCCGCCTGTGATTGAGGAAGTGGAAGAGGTGATCGTGGAAGAGGTAGAGCCGATCATGCTTGAGGATATCTTTTTCGAGTATGACAAGTTCAGTATCAAAGCTGAATATAAGGCGACCCTCACCATGAACGCCGAGGCGCTGATGGAGTACGCAGATGTCGTTCTCGTCATAGAGGGGCATTGCGATGAGCGCGGCACAAACGAGTATAACCTTTCCCTCGGAGAGAAAAGGGCCAAGGCTGTCCTCGACTTCTATGTCGCTTACGGAATAGACGCAAAGAGGCTTTCAATCGTAAGTTACGGTGAAGAAAGACCTTTCGACTCAGGTCATAACGAAAGTGCCTGGAGCATGAACCGGCGTGCCCATATGGCGGTAAAATAGCATATCGTGATTAAAGAATATTATCTCCGCAGGGGTTGGGTGCTGCTGATCCTTGCGATACTGGTCATAGATAACGGTTGCTGGGGGCGTAAATTTTTTCACGCCCCCGGTGCGGCGATCGAGACATCGGCAAAGGTCGATTCCCTGATCGGCCTGAACATGGTCCTGCAGAGACGCGTCTACGCGCTTGAGAAAGCGATCTCCGATCAGAAAGATTATTCCCGGGGTGTAAATGCCCAGGCAAGGCTTGATCTGGAAGAACTGAAAGATCAGCTGAACGCCCTGCTTCAGACCCTTGATGAGACCGACCGGAGCGAGGCCTGGAAGCCCCGCGCCGGGAGCGTCCCGGTCAAGAGACCTGCCGCAGGCCAGACTTCCTTTTCCCCGGATTCTGTCTCTTCCGTCGAGGGGAAGTCATCTCATTCAGATTCTCTTCTTGAGGAACCGGTAGTCTCTGTGCCCGGTCCTGATGTGATGTTCCGGCAGCTGTATCTTGATTTCAGCAGGATGGAATATCAGCTCGCGATCGATGAATCAGAAGATTTCTTCACAGAGTATCCGGCAGACCCTCTCGGGGAGGAAGTCCGGTTCATCCGCGGGGAATGCTATATGGAACTGAAGAAATATTTTGACGCTCTCAAAGAGTATTCTTCGGTTCTTCAGGAATACCCGCGGGGGAAAAAGATCCCGTCATCGCTGCTGAGAATGGCTGTAGCTTACCACAATATCGGAGACGATGATCTGGCCGCCGGCGTGGTCAGAAGGCTGGTAAGGGAATATCCCGGCAGTGAGGAAGCAACTGTCGCGAGAGAACGTTTTGGCGGCATGCTGGATCAGTGATAACAGAAACGCTGCTGTCCTTCCGGAATATATTTTGAAAAGAGAACTGCCGTCTTTGTAGTGGTGGAAGGTATGCAGGCACAGCTGATATTATGGAATATATTCTCCTGATCATCTCAGTAGTCATTTTTCTCGCTCTTTCCGCTTTATTTTCCGGAGCTGAAACCGCTTTATTCTCATTGTCCGGATCTTATCTCGCCCAGATGGCAAAAGGCAGCAGCAGGGAACAGCATCTTGCTTCAATGATGAAGAGCCCCAGGATGCTTCTTGTCACTGTGCTTTTCGGCAATCTGCTCGTTAACATAGCCAATACCAGTGTAGTAACTGCTCTCGCGATAAGGACTCTGGGGGACAGCGGACCGGGGATATCGATGGTCGTGATGACTTTGCTGATCCTTATATTCGGCGAGATAACACCGAAGAGCCTGGCGATGAAACATTCTGTCTCGATAGCTCTGGCTGTATCGCCGATCCTGAGATTTCTTATGTTCATCTTTACTCCCGTAAGACTGCTGCTTGGGCTGATCTCCGACCTGACGGTAAGAGGGAGCAGGATCCTGTTCGGCGTAAGCGAAAAAGAATATCGTTCCCATGAACTGGTTGACGCGGTGGAGATGGCCGGCGGAAGCGGACTTTTTGACGAATTTGAAAGCAGGATCCTTACAAACCTCTTCCAATTTACCGAGAGGGCGGTCTATGAGATATTGACTCCCCGTGTCGATGTCTTCTCTATGGACGCGGATACCGAGCTCCAGGACGCGGTTATCGAAGTCAGAAGCAGAGGATTTACAAGGATACCCCTTTATGAGGATTCGGCGGAAAATATCATAGGTCTGTTCCACGCGAGAGATCTTCTGAGATACGAAAAAGATGAAAAAAAGACTCTCAGGGATATAATGCTCCCTGCTGACTTCGTCCCGGAGACCAAAAAAATAAGGGACCTGTTCGGAGAATTCATCACCGACAGGAAGCATGTATCCTTCGCGGTCGATGAACACGGGTCTTTCGAGGGGATTATTACCCTTGAGGATATACTCGAGGAGATCTTCGGGGAGATCCGCGACAGGCGTGAAGCCAATGTGGATGAATTCAACCTTATTGATGAGGACCGTATCATCGTCGAAGGGAACATGAGGCTTGAGGATCTCAACGTGGAATTCGGATCGGTCCTCGATTCAAAAGAGGTCGAAACGGCGGGGGGATACCTTATCGAAAAGATAGGCCGTATCCCGAGAGAGGGAGAGACGTTCCTGATCGATTCCTACCGCTGGCTCGTTTTGTCCGCGGAAGCGACAAAGATCAACAAGATCAAGATCGAAAGAAACTTCAGGGAAGAGGAATAGGATGGGCTTGCTGGATTCCATAATTTTGATCGTGGCTGCGACTCTGCTGGCGGGATTCTTCTCGGGTTCTGAAACAGCATTGATATCCTGCAGCAAGGTCAAGCTGAGAAGCAGGGCCAAGCAGGGGTCGTGGAGCGCGCGTATCCTTGAAGGGCTTCTCCAGGATCCCGAGAAGTTTTTCAGTATAGTACTGGTAGGCACCAATCTTTCGGTCATCGTCTGCACAGCTATTGCCACGTCTCTTGCTGTCTCAAGATTCGGAGACTCGGGTCCGCTGATCGCGACCGTAGTCATCACGCCTCTTATCCTTGTGTTCGGGGAGGTCATTCCAAAGTCTGTATATCTGGATCACGCAGACCGGATATCGATCATAGTAGCTCCATTTTTAAAAGCGTTCGGGATCCTGCTCTGGCCGGTCATAATGCCTGTGACTCTTTTTACGCGCCTTATGACAGGCCGGTTGAAAGAGAATGAAAAAAGCCGGTATATCATCTCGACGCGGGAAGAACTGATATACCTCCACTGGAAAGGAAAGGCTTCCGATCAGGCGAAAAAGAGAGAGACAAAGATAATCGACCGGGTTTTCAGATTTGGAATGATAAAGGCTTCAGACCTGATGGTCGCTGTCGACAGAGTAGTCTCTTTTCCAGTGACCGCGTCGGTAGAGGATGTGATTGAAGAAGTTAACCGTCATCCTTATTCGCGCTATCCTCTAACTTCCCCGGGAGACGGAAGGATAGTCGGGGTCATTTCCCTCTTCGACATGCTCGGCCTTGATGGCGGAGAAAGACTTGCTACGATAATGCAGAAGCCATTTTTTGTCGACAAGGACGAGTTCGTCAAACGGCTTCTGCTGACTATGAAAGAGGAGACTGATCATCTGGCGATCGTTATGGACGGCAAGGAAACAGTGGGGATAATCACTCTTGAGGATATTCTCGAAAACATAGTAGGCGAAATAGCTACATAAGCCGTTTTCAGCCCTCCATCGAGATCCCGCTTTGCTGCCCGCACCCAAACCTTCGCCGTATATTTATTCCAGCGGTCCTATCGCTTTTTCGACTTCCTCGAGGATCTCGCATGATCTTACAAGTTCCTTCATCGCCGTGTGGTCCGGAAAGAGCGGCCTGTCGATATCGAGGAATTTCACATGCCTGCGGACTACTTCCTTTGCTTTTGTCACGCCTTTCCCGAAAGAGTAGTCGCGGAAGTCAAGCGCCTGGGCGGCAGCCATCAGTTCTATTCCAAGGATTCCGTAAGCGTTATCGAGTATCTGGAAATTCTTGATCGCAGTGTTCATTCCCATCGAAACGAAATCTTCCTGGTCTGCGGCTGCGGGGATCGAGTGCACTGATGCAGGCATCGAAAGGATCCGCTGTTCGACGATCTGCATGTCGGCGGTGTACTGGCTCAGCATAAGCCCCGAAAACATACCCGCGCCTTTAGTCAGGAAAGCGGGCAGCCCGACGCTCAACGCCGGGTTGTTCAGCCTGTTCATCCTTCTTTCAGACATGACGCTGACCATGGTTACAGCTGCGCTGATCATATCCATCGGAAGCGATACGGGAGTACCCTGGAAGTTTGCGCCTGAGAGCTGAAGGTCTTCATCCGGAAAGAAGATCGGGTTGTCTCCGACGCCGTTCAGTTCGATCTCTACCTGTGAACGGGCATAGGCAAGCGCGTCATGCGCCGCGCCTATCACCTGGGGAGTAGAACGCATCGAATAGGCGTCCTGGACCTTGCATTTTACTTTTCCTTCGGCGAGATCGCCCCCTTCGACCAGTTTGAGAATCGCGGCAGCGCTTCTCTGTGCCCCCTTGAATCCCCTTATCTTATGCAGCTGGGGGCTGTATGGTTTCATATTGGCTTTGAGAGCCTCGAGCGACATAGCCGCTCCGATCTCCGCCTGTTTCAGCCATCTGTTCGAATCATAGAGCATTATCGCGCTCATCGCCGTAAGCAGGTTTGATCCGTTGATAGTTGCGAGTCCGTCTCTTGCCTTAAGTCCGGGGATCGGGATCCCAGCCCTCTTCATAGCTTCGGAGCCGTCCAGCAGTTCGCCTTTGTAATAAGCGCTCCCTTCACCCATCATCAGAAGGGCTATCTGCGACATCGGAGCCAGGTCGCCGCTTGCCCCCACCGATCCTTTCTGACAGACAAAAGGCGTGACTCCCTTGTTGAGCATATCGACAAGAGTAAGGGTGATCTCGGGGCGGTTTCCAGAGTTGCCGTGAGCATGGACGTTGATCCTGCCGGCCATCGCTCCCCTGACATATTCTATCGGAGCGGGATCGCCTATTCCGGCCGCGTGATTATATATCAGGTACTTCTGGAAATCCTGGATCTGGTCGTCATCAAGGACCACTTCGGAAAATTCTCCGATACCGGTATTGACGCCGTACATGATCTCCCTTGCGACGATCTTTTTTTCCAGCATCGCCCGGCAGACTTTGATCCTTTCCACGGCTTCCGGAGCAAGGATAACCTCTTCACCATCTCTTGCTATTCTCACCAGTTTTTCAATGGTCAGTCCCGATCCATTCAAAGTAACAGCCAACTTCAACCCCCTGCAAACGGTTTGATATCCAATCTGAAAGCGATGATCATCTGTCGATCAGGCCCCGATTATTCTATATATCACCCCTTGCCGATGATAGCAAGAGACAAAAGAAGCAGAGCGGGGAAAGAGGGTGCTGCCGGATTCAGGGATAGTCGTATGCCGGGGAGCAGGATATGATCAGCTGTAGATATGTCAGGGAAGCGGATATAATCAGCTTCTGTAATACCCTATGATAAATGTAATTACAAGAAGCGCCATTCCCATGATATTGAGCGCGGCCGCTATCCGGCCCGCCGCTGCGGATCTTTCTTTTTCAAGATGCAGGATCGACCGGATCACAGGCGCTTTCAGCAGGTTTGAAGCGGCGATCAGGAAAAAAGAGAACGCCCAGACCGGCATCCCCCCGACTACCATGATGTCTCTGAAGAGGGAGAGGAATCCCATCGCGGTGAAGATCAACCCCCAGAAAAGATGTCCGTTCCCCGGCTTTTTTATTTCTTTAGTCTCCTTTTCCATGACACCTGAATCTTATATGCTTTTGCGGCGCAGGCAACCTGTTTTTATCTGCAGTCAAAAGAAAGCGGCCTATTCCAGCCTCAGAGAGCTTTTCTCATCAAGGCAGATCCTGAAAAAATTACAGAATCGACAGGAATCACTTACATTTTTCGGAAAATGCCGGTGGGGGAGAGGCAGGTTCTTATCGATATCGCGGTCCACAAGAAGAGACGACAGTCTTGAGATGCCGCCGCGGATATGTGCGCAGAAGGTGTCTATATTCTCCCGGTTGATGATCTGTTCGATATGATTTCCAGGGCCGAGAAGGTTTACCTCGTAAAGCCGGACTTTCTCGATCGGTTTTCCAAGCACGTTTGCCGCGTAGTAACCGTAGACTCCGAGCTGTGTCCCGGCTTTCCCAGTCTTCTCATCTTCAGTATCCCCCTCTTTTCTCCTGAAGGTCTTCCAGTCTATGATATTGAAGCTCCCGTCATTCCCCGTATAGATGAAATCTGTCTTGGCGAATACTCTTGCCCCTTCAAAATCAAATACCTGGGCGAATTCGGCAAGGTCGATATTTTCGATTATCCAGTGCGCGGGATCTGTTTTTGAGATGATATCAATGATCGGAGACCTTAGAAGGCATTCGACTCCCTGAACAGACTCATCAAGAGTCCTTTCGATGCTTATTTTTGAAAGCTCTCTGCCGTACTCGTGTTCGAACAGGGCGAGCCAGTCTATATTCAGTCTATCTCCGCGTTTCTTAGGCTGGCTGAGGTACAATTTTCGCCGGGAGAAATCGAGCTGCTGCTGAAACCTTTCCGCCGTGTAGCTGGCCACATCCTTCGCAGGAGGGATCTTTCCCTTCCGGCGCATAGATTCAAGTACTTTGGCCGTCACATAATGAACGAGCTGTCCGCGCCAGAGCGGAAGCGATACGAGGCGCTTAAGCTTGAAGGCTTCCTGCCGCAGGGGGGATGCTGTCTTTTTCCATCCTTCCCAGCTCAGGTAGTAGTGAAAATAATATTTTCTTCTGCAGTCTTCGAAGAGTGATTCACGCGAGATCGACCAGCCGAAACGATTGGTAAATGACATCTATTTTTCGAATACTCCCCTGTATATCCTGTTTTCGAGCCTGTAAGATTCGAATTCATAATCGAATTTCATAAGTTTGCTGCCCCTCAGCGCGACCTCCCTGTTAGTATACATGTAAAGATGACATCTTCCGCCCGCCTTTTGCTGGGAGAGTTTCTGAAATTCACGGTTAGTGAATAACCATGCTCTCAGGCTGCTCATATCCACGCATGTGATAAAATCAGCTTCTGTTCTTTCCGAAACCCACCAGTCCAGCGCCATCTTCCCCTTGCCTCCGGCCTTTTTCGGCATAAGGTTGGTGGTGACCAGGATAGACCATTTTCGTATCGGTTTTTTCAGATTGATGACAAGGTCGATGCCGTCCCTGCCCTGGCCGCATTGAATCCCCTCCCTGAGAAGGAGTGAATTTACAAACAATTTGCCGCTGACCCCTATCATGCTCTTTGGTACTTTCTGCATTACACTCCTCCTTCCAGGATCACAAAGGCCTGGGCATATTCTCCATCGTGGGTAAGGCTGAGATGCGATACCGTTACGCCTTTTTTTTCAAGGGCAGCCGCCGCCGTACCGGAAAAGGAAAATCCCGGTTTTCCGTGAACGTCCTTGACGACGCCGGCTTCTTTCAGAGAGATGCCCCGGCCCCATCCCGTTCCCAACGCCTTGAAAAAAGCCTCTCTGGCGGCGAATCTTGCGGCGAAGAACTGGGCGTAATCGTGTCTTCCGGAGCTTTCTTCGATCTCATCTTCTGTGAATATCTTGCCGAGAAAACGCTCTCCGTATCTGTCTATCAGATTCATTATACGGGTGATCGACACCGAATCGATTCCAATTCCGATTATCATTTTCTTCCTGTTGCGAGTGTGGTAATATAACAAAGCTGTTTTATGATAACTTTGAAGACAGAGTCACGATAACACGTTTACGGAATTAAATAAACAAAAATCCCCTGGTTTCAAGCGATATGCAGAGATGATCTTTCAGTACGACGAGCCGGTTTACAGACCCCCCAGCGAGGGCAGTTCCCTGATCCTTCAGGCGACTGTCGGCTGTTCTCATAACCGGTGCACTTTCTGCCTGATGTATAAACAAAAGAGATTCTGGGTCAAACCCTGGGATCAGTTTAAATCCGAAATAGATGAAGCTTCTTTACTCTTTCCAGGCACAAAGAGGATCTTCCTTGCGGACGGAGACGCCTTCGTTATCTCTTCAGAAAGGCTTGGACAGATCCTTGACTATCTCTATTCGTCCTTTCCATCCCTTCAGCGGGTGACAGCCTATGCGAACCCTGCCAACCTTTTGAACAAGTCGGTAGAGGAGATGAGGACCATCAAAGAGAAGGGTCTGAAGATCATTTATTACGGTGTCGAAACAGGCGATCCGCGGCTTCTTGAACTTATTGACAAGGGTGCCACGCCCGATCAGATGGCTGAAGGGTGCAATAAAGCCCAGGAGGCTGGATTAAAGATATCGGTCACAGTGATCCTGGGGCTTGGAGGGCGTCGGGGGAGCCGGCAGCACGCGCGCCTTACAGGTCAGCTGATCAACAGGATCTCTCCGAGGTATCTTTCGGCCCTTACGCTGATGCTCGGGCAGTATCAGGAAGGTTTCAGAAAGAAGATGGGTGCGGATTTTGAGTTCAACCGCCCCGAGGATGATCTGAAAGAGCTCAAAGAATTGATTGCTGCGCTCGAAAACGACAGGTGCATATTCAGAAGCAATCACGCTTCCAACTATCTGCCGCTCAAAGGCACCCTGCAGAAGGATAAGGAAGCGCTTATCGATACTATCGATAACGCGCTGAATGATCCCGAGGGTTATCTAAGAAAAGAATGGATGAGGGGTCTATGACCCCGGCGGTTCATGCCGAAGAAAAGATCCTCCTCAGCCAGGAATCAGAGACATACGAGTCATAAGGCACTTTTACGCCTCCCCAGCGCTCCTTGTAGTCGATCAGGGTATGTGCGTATTGCGGCGACGCTCCAAGGTTTATCTTTTTTACCCCCATGGATACTCCGACATCTATCGCTTCGGAAAGAAGGACGTGGTTCGGCTTGAACCTTCTGTAATCATAATTTGAGACGGTCTGCCAGTTAAAGAGAGTCTCGGAGCTGATGAAATTGATGCATGATCCGATCATCACATCTTCATACATCAGGCAGTTCCAGTATAACTTCTCGGTCATGCTCAGGTGTTTCAGGATACTGGTAAAAAAGTGTTTGCTGTACAGCGGTTTGAGGCTTCCATGCCTTTTTTCCGTCATCTCGTAAAGTCTGTAGAATGCGCTGAGCTGGTCTTTTGTCTTCACGCATAAGATCGTTGTGTCAGCTTTCTGTCCGGCCCTGATATGCCCGTTTATCTTCCTGTCCGGAGGTCTGTGATCTTCATCTTCGTTGAGGTCTATGATGTGGGTGAAAATTTCCGTGTGGCTCAGGAAAGGTCCGCTGAGCCTCGAAAAATTCCTGTCAAAATCATTGATCGCGATCCTTGAGAACCGGCCTTTCTTGAGATATTTTACAAGAAACAGGTAGAACTCGTCCCTTTTCGCCTCATCGGTGCCTTCCGCCATTACTACTTCGCCGTATGTTCCGTACGGCATCGAGTAAAACGATCTGAATCCGAAATTTCTGGTGATGACCGCAGGCATTCCCGCGATCATGCGGCCGCCTTCATATCCGCAGAGAAATACCGCGCGGGCTCCGGGGGAGAGTCCGTCGACGCAGGTATCGGCCCATTGATGGCTGTGAAAGAAGGAACTGCCGTATGTCAACCCTTCCCAAGCCGATGTATCAAGCGATTTACGGTCAATTACCCTGAATTCCATCTGGTCTCCGATTAGGAGGACTTCGGACTGCCGGTCAAAAAGGGCAGGCTCCGCAGGTGACAGGTGATAGATCCAAACGCGGCTTTTGTGATCCCGTTCTATGGATAAGTCTAATATAAGTCATCGATATAGTCAACGAACATCGGCGCTCCGCATACGGATCGGGACAGATCCATATGCATGACAAGGCGCGATTTTCTGCGCAAAACGGGTTTCAATGCAAAAAGGAAGGATCTCCAGCGAGAGGTCCCCCACTTAAAAGCTCGAAAGGAAGCAATCTGGCACTATGGGGAACCGTATTATTTGGCATGAATCTTTCTACTCAGGCATGATGCGAGATAAACCGTGACTATGTCTTGAAAGATGATGGTGTTGAAAATGACTCAAAGAGATCGAAAAAATGCGGGATTTACCATGGCGGAACTGATGGTTGTAGTTCTGATAATAGGGCTTTTAGCCATTCTTTCGATGCCGGCGCTCGGAAGATTCATACAAAACCAGAGGCTGAACGGTGATACAGAGCAGTTTGCCGTCGCCTTGCGAAGTGCCCGTTCGTCGGCGGTTATGAAGAATATTGACGTGGTATTCTCCTTCGATGTGGGACAAAACACATATTCATATTTTGAAGATCTCAATAGGGACGGAATCAGGTCATCAGACGAGTATTTGAGCGCGACATACAGTCTGTCACCCAATGTGAGTATCCTTGCTCATACCTTTTCATCGACGAGGCTGACTTTCGGGTCAAAGGGAAATACAAGGGAAAGCGGTACGATAACACTCATAAACACTAATAATAAAAACAAGGATATCCGTATTTTCGGAGGAACAGGAAACATCACTGTAGATTAAAAAGGAATGAATAATCATGTTTAAATCAGAAAAAGGCGCGGGACTTGTCGAGATAATAGTGGCGATCCTGATCTTTGGTGTCGGGATCTCTGCTGCCCTCAGAATTCTTCCTTCCAGCAACAGAGCTGCTACAAGGGCAGGCAACCTTACTGTAGCGACTAATCTTGCCCAGGAGAAGGTCGAAGAACTTATGAGCTTTCCTCATTCCAGTACGGATTTGTCAAGCGGCGTCCATACAGACCCGGATAATCCTCTGGACATTCACTATACGCGAAACTGGACAGTCGTCAATGACAGCCCTGTCCCTGATATGAAAACACTCACTGTCTCGGTAAGCTATCAGACGTCCAGCAAAGACAGTGTGGTGACGATGAGCACGTATCTTACGTCAAGGCGGTAATCAGAATGTGTAAGAAAAGAACGATCAATGAAAAGAAGAAATCTGTCGCAGGATTTACACTTATTGAGATGATGCTCAGTATCGTGATCATGGGTTTTGTCCTTATAGCGATATCCGGTGTTTTTATGCTTTTTCAGAAAAGCGCAGCGACTACTTCGGAGTACGCCGACGCCCAGCAGAACGCAAGGATCGCTATTGATTATATGACAGGGGATCTGAGGCAGGCTGGCTCGCAGACAGACTATTCGCGCGGACAGAGGGCTATTGTCCACGCGGGGCCTTATCAGGTTATTTTCAATGCAGATATCGATGACGGCCAGGTGATAGACGGGATGACTCCTCTGACCACTCTTGACAGAAGCGTCTCGTCCCATATTGTACCGTTATCCGGATCGACCATATATTCACCTTCGTCGGATTTTGTCTCTGACGCGGAGACGGTCGTATTCACCCTTGACTCCAGTGGAGACGGAGTCATAAACGATTCCGACCGCGGAGACGATTCTGAAGAGACAGGTCTGAACACCAATCTCTTTGTTCTCAAAAAGGCAGTTTACGGATTCAACGGCGCGGGGGCTAACGAGATGCGCGAATACGACCTTGCTATCCTGCGCGGGCCTAATCTTGCTCCTACCTGGATGATACCCGAACCGCTTTTCCAGTACTACTATAACCATGACGACGATGTAGGCACTCCTGACAGGCTTTGGGGCGATACTGACAATGACGGACAACTCGATTCAGGAGAGATCCTTGCTATAACACCTCTCCCGGACAATTTTCTCAGCGCTATTCAGCGTGTCAAGATCACCGTTATGAGCGAATCGAACACCTATGACAGAAAATACGAGACTAACGGCGGCTTTCTCAACGTCACCATGAATTCGGAAGTATATGTAAGGAATATGTCACGAATGAGTTCAATGGTAACAGGGAAGGTCTTTCACGACGCTGACGGCGACGGCGTGATCGACAGCGGTGAATCGGGCATTCCCGACGTAACGATCCGGCTTGCCGGCCAGAGAATGGATGTTATCACCGATAATTTCGGTTCGTTTTTCTTCGCTCTTCCGGCTGGCGAATATTCGGTACAGGAAGTAGACCCCTCAGGGTTTACTTCTACGACAGCAAACCTTGTTTCTCTCTCTCTTGTCGCCGGGCAGACGACGGTCGTCAATTTCGGCGACATCTCGGATCTTCCAAGCGGCGTGATCTATGGTATGGTCTTCGAGGATGATGATAAGAACGGTATAATAGACGGCGGCGAAGCAGGGATCGAAGGTGCGCTGATCTCGCTGGACAGCGGTGAGCAGATCTATTCGGATGAGAATGGTTACTATGCATTCACCGTCCCGCAGGGGAACTATACCGTCGTGGAAACAGACCCTTCTGGATATTCATCGACGACACCGAATTCAGATGTGGCAAATATTTTCGCCGCCGGCGATACTGTGACGATCAATTTCGGAGATTTTGCCGGCGCGACGACCGGAACGCTGGAAGGTTATGTATATGTTGATGAAAACGAGGATGGGATCCGCGGCGCGGGAGAAGAGGGCCTGCCGAACGTAACGCTCACCGTTTCGAGCGGTGACAGCACGATGACGAACACGGCGGGGTATTACTCGTTTAACCTTGAGCCGGACCTGTATTGGATCGAAGAAAGAGATCACTATGGCTACACATCTACAACGGTAAACAAGTTCACCGATATCCCCATATCTGCCGATACCGTAATAGTCCGCGATTTCGGGGATGTCCTGGAAATAAAACAGGATTTCGTGGAGATCCACATTTCGAATACCGAAAGAGTCCTTTCTGTAAGTACCTCGGATCTTCACGAGGATGAAAAACATGATACCGATATCGTCCTCGGAACCGCGCTCGCGGCAGGGTTCGGAAATATGCTTGTCTTCCACAACAAATGTGAGACCTCCGCGACTCCTGTTACCGAACTCTTCGATTCGGATCCGTCATACTGGCGAGATGCGGGGAATAATGTCAACGTCATGTTCGACAATGATTTTAACGATGATGGAGTATATGACATCTTCACCGGCCTGGATATCAATACCCAGCCGAATCTGCAGCTCTGGTTTACACAGGCCGGCGGTATCCTGCCGGTCAGTCCTGACAAGGAGTATATGGCGAGCGGGCTGAACGAAGTCATGGACTGCAGCCTTGCAGATCTCGATGTGGACGGCGAGATGGATCTTGTCGCCGCTCTCAGGGACCCTGCAGGTACAACGGGAGGATTCGAGACATTTATCGGGGGCGGGGACGGAGATTTCTCCTCCAGAGAATATATTACAAGAGCAGGCCCCCTGGATATCTTCGCGCTCGGAGGGGTCTGGGCGGTCGAAACAGGTGATGTCGATGGAGACGGCGATCAGGATATCGTCGTCGGGTCGCACTTCACAACAACTACAGGATACATAGATATATATTTAAATACCGGTTATGCTTCCGCTAATTTTGTCTGGGATGCAAGGTACGTCTCCGATGGCGCTGTCAACGATCTCGAGGTGCTCGATATGAAAGAGGATGACAGCGGAGACCCGGACATTATAGCCGGAACCCGTACCGGATTCAATCAGGGGCTGATCCTTCTTTATATCAACCATGAAGGAGAGTTTGGAGTTCCTGACACTACCGGGATGTCACCATTCGGTTTCGGAGAAGTGCCGAACTGGCCTGATGACGTCGTGGACGGCCTGGGAGAAGTCCTGAGTCTCGCGACTACGAAGATCAATAACGACATCTTCCCGGATATATTGTACGGGACGAGGAGTTCATCGTTATACACGGGAGATCTTTATATTCTGCCTGCATACGGCACCCTGTCGGGATACGGATTGAAGATCAATTCGACAGATCACGGCGAAATCGTATCGATCGATGTCGCAGATTTTAACCATGATAACGATCCTGACATTGTCGTCGGAACAAGATCTTCGGCGATTCAGGGCAAGCTTGTCGCATTTTTCGGACAGGGCCTGTAGAAGGCTTTCTACCGGAAGGAATGGTACGATATGAATAATAATAAGACAGTACTGCCGCTGGGAGAAAAAGGAAATATCCTGGTGATAACCCTGATTATCCTGTTTGCCGTCTCTGTTATCGGCGGGACGCTCGCAATGGTCTCGTCGATGAACCTGAAGATAGCGGGAAACGAGAGAACAACGGCACAGTCCCTCTTTGTCGCCGAGGCGGGGATAAACGAGGCTATTCACAGGCTTTCGATATCGGATCCGACGATCGTTACTGTCGACGGCTGGACGGGAAATGCCGCGATAGGAGACAGCAAACCGTACGATCCGAACTGGCAGGCGAGGATATACCTGACATCACCGGGAACGGCTCCTGCCAGCGCAGGTTCCGTATATTCGACCGGGACGCTGCAGAGTTCGAGTTCTCCGTACCTTCGGTACAGCAATCCGAGCGGAACAGATGATCTTCTCACAATCGAACATAAATGGATCGACCGCAACGGCGACTCGGTCCGTGACGCAAATGAGATAGTCCTTTATGATCCCATGATGATCCCGCCGGAGAATTTCACGTCGGGATTCCCGATCGAGATCATATCTGTGACAGGGTCTTCGGCTGGAGGCAGAAGAGTGCTGGAGGCTGAGGTAGTAAAGAGGATGCTGATCTGCCGCACCCTTGGAGCTCTTTATGTAGACAAGGCCGTGAAACTTACAGGTCAGTCTCATTTTTGCGGATTTAATCACGATATCAATATCCCCCCGGGTACCGTGCCGAATGCCTGCTTCGCCCATCACCTTCCGACCGGGAACCTGCCCGGTGTGACTGCTACGGGAGATGTGGTGAATGCCATGGGGAGCGTCAACATAGAAGGGGATCCTGTTCCTATCGATAACTCGGCGACGAATCCCTTTTATACGCTTGCCGAGGCGCTTGGAATATCCGATCTCGAACTGAATGGAATACTAGCAAACGCTGATAACACGTCTATTGTGGATCCCCTCGATGGGATCACATATATCGATGGTGACGCGAATATAGCTTCCAGCGCGCTCACTGGAACAGGGCTTCTGTACATTACCGGCGATTTGAAAGCGGCTGGAAGCTTTCAATTCAAGGGACTGGTCTATGTCGAAGGTGATGTGATGTTCACGGGTATGCCGTGGATACTTGGAAGCATGATCGTCCGCGGTACTTCGGACTTTAACTTCAGTTCCGGAAACGCTGCGATCCTGTACAGCCAGGAAGCGATCTCTCAGGCTTTATCTTCTGCTATGCCGGTCATGATGCTTTCCTGGAAGGAAAGATGATCTGTATGCAACATTTTTCGGGCAGGGATGATTTTTGACCTTAACCGGAAAGAATGGTGCGTAATGAATATAAATAAAACGGGTTTCCCTTTAGGAGAAAAAGGAAATATCCTGGTGATAACTCTGATCATCCTGTTTGCCGTCTCTGTTATCGGCGGGACGCTTGCAATGGTCTCGACGATGAATCTCAGGATAGCCGGGAACCAGAGGACGACAGCGCAGGCTTTCTTCGTAGCCGAGGCGGGGATGAACGAGGCTATCCACAGGCTTTCGCTTTCGAACCCTTCGATCGTCACTGTCGACGGATGGACCGGAAATGCCGCGATCGGAGACAGCAGCCCGTATGATCCTAACTGGAAGGCGAGGATCTATCTGACTTCGCCCGCGACTGCTCCTGCGAGCGCCGGTTCTGTCTATTCGACCGGTACGCTGCAGAGTTCGAGTTCCCAATATCTTCACTACAGTAATTCGAGCGGAACTGATGATGTCCTCACCATCGAGCATAAATGGGTCGACCGAAACAGCGACGGGGTCCGTGATGCTGATGAGATCGTCAGATTCGATCCTATGCGGTTTCCTCCCGAGAATTTTACTTCGGGGTTCCCCGTAGAGATAATAACGGTGACGGGGCAGGCGGCAGGCGGCAGGAGAGTGGTGGAGGCGGAAGTCGTAAAGAAGACTATGGTAGCCCGAACTCTCGGAGCCCTTTATGTCGACAGGGCCGTACGGTTGACAGGAAACAGTGGATTCTGCGGATACAACCACAGTATCAGTATTCCTCCGGGCACGAAGCCGGGCGCTACAGGTCAAGGTTATCACCTTTTATCCGGGAACCTGCCCGGGGTGACGTCTACTGGTAACCAGGTAAAGACCCAGGGGAGCGTTGATGTAACAGGGTATCCGGCACCTATCGATAACTCTCCTACGAATCCCTTCTATTCACTCTCTGAGGTGCTCGGCATATCTGATGCCGAACTTAACAGCATACTGGCCGATGCGGATAACGTAGCCATTACAAACCCTCTGAACGGGATCACATATATCATAGGCAACGCGAATATTGCCACCAACCTCACCGGAGAGGGGCTGCTTTATGTCACCGGGGATCTGAAAGCTGCCGGAAGCTTTACATACTATGGGCTTATATATGTTGAAGGGGACGTAAAGTTCAGCGGAACTCCCTGGATCCTCGGAAGCATGATCGTTAGAGGAACATCGGATTTTAACTTCAGCTCAGGAAACGCGGCTGTACTGTACAGTCAGGAAGCGATCTCCCAGGCCCTGGCTTCGACGATGCCGGTCATCATGCTTTCATGGAAGGAAAGATGATCCGGCTGTCCGGCCGGGATAAGAGAAAAGATGATTCCAGACCCGGCTGTAAGGCCGGGTCTTTTAATATCCGAAGCGATGGAAGATGACATCCGCCGCCATTCAGAAAAAGACTTGATTAAATCCTGCATCTGTATTACCTTGATGCCGTTTTGCTGCCGTATGTTTTAAGGGCACCGGAATGTGCCTCGCCGGGGATTTTTCTATAGCAGTGAAGGTGTCAAATGCCAAAGTTACTACTCATAATTATCAGTGCCGTCCTTGTCAACAACTTCGTTCTTCAGAGGTTTCTGGGGATCTGCCCCTTTATGGGTGTCTCAAAAAAGGTGTCGACCGCTCTCGGAATGAGCGGAGCTGTCCTTTTCGTGATGACGATGGCCTCGGTAGCGACATGGCTGATTTACCACTTTGTGCTCGTCTCAGCTGATTCGGTCGACCATTTCGTGCTGATAGGCGCAGACCTCACATATCTGAAGACAGTGACCTTCATCCTTGTTATCGCCAGCCTTGTTCAGCTTGTCGAACTTGTACTGCAGAAACTGAGCCCGGCACTCTATCAGGCTCTCGGCATTTTTCTGCCCCTGATCACCACGAACTGCGCGGTGCTGGGAGTAGCTGTACTCAATATACAGAAGGATTATTCGCTTCTTGAGACTACGATCTTCGGAATAGGCGCCGCTCTTGGATTCGGTCTGGCGATGATACTCTTTTCCGGCTTGCGGGAGAGGATAGACCTTTGCGATACGCCTCGATCGTTCCGCGGCACTGCTATCGGACTTGTGACAGCCGGCCTGCTTTCCCTTGCATTCATGGGGTTTACCGGGCTTGTAAAATTATAGATATCCTGGCGGTTCCGCAAGGATGCGGAGCCGGATCTTGCGGATCAGATGATAGATCATCAATACGAAGGAAGAACCTGAAATGCTAAGTGCTGTTATCGCTCTTTCCGTCCTCGCCCTTCTGGCCAGTTTTGGGCTGGCGATCGCTGCCCGTGTATTTGCCGTAGAGACCGATCCGAGGATCGAACTGGTCGAAGAAGCTCTGCCCGGCGCAAACTGCGGGGGATGCGGATATCCCGGATGCGCTGGGCTGGCAAAAGCTATAGTCGAAGGAAAGGCAAAAGTGGAGGACTGCCCTGTCGGAGGGGAGGAGACCCGCAAAGCGATCTCGGAAATAATGGGTATCTCCTTTGAAGGCGGACAGGTAAGGATGGTCGCGCTGGTCAACTGCAAGGGTGACGACCAGGTGGCCAGCAAGCGGTTTTTCTACAACGGAATACATGACTGCGCTTCCGCGGCCCTGATATTCGGCGGAGACAAGTCCTGTTCGTACGGATGCCTGGGACTGGGGACCTGCGCCGAGGCCTGCCCGTTCGGGGCGATCATGATGCTCGAGAGCGGACTCGCCGAGGTCGAACCTGACAAATGCACGGGATGCGGACAGTGCGTCGACGCCTGTCCAAAAGGTATTATAAAGATGGTGCCCGCCGAGCGTCGGCTCCACATACTCTGTTCTTCACATGACAAGGGAGCTGCCGCGAGAAAAGCCTGCAAAACAGCCTGTATCGCCTGTCAGAAATGCGTCAAGTCGGCACCTGAAGGCAGCATAGTGATGGATGATTTTCTTGCCGTAGTCAATTATGATTTTGATATCCCGTACGAAGTCGCTGAGGAATGTCCTATGAATACGATCGTCGTAAGAGACCCGGGGGACGATGCCAGATCCGGCTGCGAGGAAAAGACAGCCGCGGGAGGTGGTGCGTGATGAGAAGTCGAGGATTTTCCGGCGGCGTACATCCTGATTATAACAAGAAGATGGCAAACAGCAGGAGCATAAGAGAAATGCCGCTGCCTGACGAACTGGTAGTCTATTTTTCCCAGAATCTGGGTGCTCCATCCAAACCGATAGTCAAAAAAGGCGATGAGGTCAAAAAAGGGCAGGTCATCGGGGAATCGGGGGGATTTGTTTCTACTCCCGTCCATTCTCCCACATCGGGAAAGGTCGTTTCGATAGAAAAGAGGCCCTCTCCGGTCGGCTCCGATATGCTGGCAGCGGTGATCAAACCTGATGGCAGTGACGAATGGGCGCCGGAGTGCGATGTCGAACGCGGCAATGCTGATCTTGACGGGGAAAAGATCAAGGCTCTTATCCATAACGGGGGAGTAGTGGGTATGGGTGGCGCGACTTTTCCGACGCATGTCAAACTTTCTCCTCCACCGGAAAAGAAGATAGACCTGTTGATCATAAACGGCGCAGAATGCGAGCCGTATCTTACCGCCGATCACCGCGTGATGCTGGAAAGGGCTGCCGAGGTCGTTGACGGGGCGTCCCTTTTCGCTTCGGTGATAGGCGTTGGGAAGGTCATAATAGCGATAGAAAAAAACAAGCCCGATGCCATCAAGGTCATGGAGAGGGCGATTCAGGGAAAAGACGGTTTCAGCGTCGCATCTATGGATGTCATATATCCTCAGGGAGCGGAAAAACAGCTGATCTATGCCTTGAGCAGGCGGAAGGTCCCCGCCGGGGGGCTTCCGATGGATGTGGGAGTCCTCGTGCAGAACGTAGGGACCGCGGTTGCCGCGAGTGAAGCGGTGAGATATAACCGGCCGCTTATCAAAAGAGTCGTAACGGTCACGGGGAAAGGTATCAGTGAACCCGGCAATATTATGGCGAGGGTGGGGACGAAATTCAGCGATCTTATCGAGTTCTGCGGGGGTATGGATGCCGATACGATGAAGATCATAAACGGCGGGCCTATGATGGGGATCGCCCAGCACTCCCTCGAGGCCGGTATGACAAAAGGTACGAGCGGACTTGTCCTGCTGACCAGGGATGAGGTAGGACAGTATTGCAGCGACCCATGCATAAGGTGCGGCCGCTGCCTGGAAGTCTGCCCGATGAATCTTAATCCTTCTCATCTGAGTATATTTACCGAACGGATGCGGTTCGAAGATGCGGAAAGCTATAATGTAATGGATTGCATAGAGTGCGGATGCTGCGCTTATGTGTGTCCTTCGAGAAGGCCGATGGTCCATCATTTCCGAAGGGCAAAGGCCGAGATCAGGAACAGGGTCAAAAAGGCGGGTTGATAGTCCCGGCTGGTATCTGGAGGTATTTTTTGGAAGAGAATATCGAAGGCAGGGATCCTCAGGTTCCCAGTCAGAAAAAGAAAGAGGACCCGGGGCCGAGGTTTCTTGTAAGTTCTTCACCGCATATGCATGACGGCCGGACGGTCAGTTCTGTCATGCGGCTTGTTCTCTACGCGCTGCTCCCTGCAAGCCTTTTTTCTGTCTATCTTTTCGGGCTCGACGCGGCAAAAGTAATCGTCATATCGGTCGGTTCCGCCGTAATATTCGAATTTCTTGCCCAGAAATTGATGAAAAAGGATCTGCGGATAACTGATTTCAGCGCTGTGCTTACCGGACTGCTTCTTGCCCTGAACCTTCCGTCGGCGAGTCCATGGTGGCTGATAGTGGCAGGAAACTTCTTCGCGATCGTTATAGCGAAACAGCTTTACGGCGGTCTTGGATATAATCCGTTCAACCCGGCTCTTATCGGGCGTGTCGTTCTTCTGATATCGTTTCCGGTGCACATGACTGCCCGCTGGGTCACAAGTTCTCCCTGGGGGGTCGACGGGGTCACGACAGCTACCCCTCTCGCCGCGGCAAAAGAAAGCCTCGCCACTCTCGGACGCATCGATGTGGCTTTCGGAAAAGAGGAGATCATCAGTCTTCTTCTCGGGTTCCGTCCCGGCTGCCTTGGAGAGGTATCGGTTGTGCTCCTTCTCATAGGCGGACTCTTCCTTATTTTTAAAAAGGTGATAAGCTGGCACATTCCGGTCTCGTTTATCGGGACGGTCTGGGTCATGACGGGCATATTCCACCTGGCCGATCCGACGCGTTTTGCTGATCCGACTTTTCATGTGATAAGCGGGGGACTTTTCCTCGGAGCGATATTCATGGCTACCGATTATGTCACCAGCCCCGTGACAAAGAACGGAATGCTTATGTTCGGGGCCGGCTGCGGGATCATCACAGTAATTATTAGGCTCTTCGGAGGATATCCAGAGGGTGTGAGTTTCGCGATATTGTTAATGAATGCTGCCACGCCTCTTATCGACAGGTGGACGAAACCGAAGGTGTTCGGGGCGGTAAAACCTGAGAAAGCGGCGGCCTGAAAGATCAGGCGATGGAGGTGTCTGCTAGATGAAAGAGATATTCAGGCTCTGTATGGTGCTGACTGTCATTGCGGCGATTTCCGCAGGTGTTCTGGCCTTTGTAAACCAGGAGACAGCTGAGCCGATCGCAAAAGCTGAACTTGAAGAAAAGATGGCCGCCGTACGGGCGATCCTTCCCGAGTTTGATAACGAACCTGATAAGGATATGGTCACGATCAAGATGGAAAACGGGGAAGAGGTCGAAATATACCGCGGGCGTAAAGACGGAGGGATCGTCGGAGTAGCTTTCGAGGTGGTCGCCCCGGATGGATATTCGGGTGATATCAGGTTCATGGTCGGCGTCAATATCGATGGCGTCGTGCAGGGGATCGCGATACTCAAACACCTTGAGACGCCGGGGCTCGGAGCAAAGATCACAGAAGCTGATTTCAAGGATAGATACAGAGGCAAAAGCCTTGGCGACCCGGAAAACTGGGCGGTCACAAAGGACGGAGGGACCTTCGTTCCTATCACAGGAGCGACTATTTCGTCGAGAGCGATCACGAAAGCGACACATAAGGGGTTGGAGTTTTTTAAGCAGAACAGATCCGAGATCATCGCAGAAAAGGATAAGGGAGGCGATCAGCAGAGATGAGAGCCTGGAACGAATTTATAAAAGGTTTCTGGAGTGAAAACCCTGTATTTCGGCTGGTCCTCGGGCTGTGTCCGACTCTGGCGGTGACTACATCCGCTATAAACGGTATCGGAATGGGACTGGCTACTACTTTCGTGCTGGCCTGTTCCAACCTCGTTATCTCGCTACTTCGTTCGATAATTCCGAAAAAGGTAAGGATTCCCGCCTTCATTGTGACGATCGCTACATTCGTCACTATCGTCGATCTTGTCATGAACGGATATTTTCACGCTCTTCATAAGAGCCTCGGGCTTTTTATCCCGCTGATCGTCGTTAACTGTATAATACTCGGGCGGGCCGAAGCGTTCGCCTCGAAAAACTCCGTGTGGATTTCTCTTATAGATGGACTGGGAATGGGGCTGGGATTTACCCTTTCCCTGGTATTCCTGGGCTCTATCAGGGAACTATTCGGCAACGGATCGATATTTGGAGTAGGCATCTTCGGCTCAGGGTTTGTTCCTCTGCTTCTCATGATCCTTCCTCCGGGAGCATTCATTGTCCTGGGGATCATGCTCGGGCTGATGAACAAGGTGGAGATAGCTCTTGCGGAAAAACAGGGGCGCACCCCGATGATCAGAAAAAAACATGACTGTGCCACCTGTGTCCTTAATCAGAAGTGGTTCGACTTCGGACCGGACACAGATGAGGCTCATGGCCTGAAAACGAAGTGAATCAATCCAGGATCAGCTTTTTTCCGAATTCTCCCGCGAATTCATACGTGTCGTCCTCGAGGGCATAGACAGCCCTTAGACCGGGGATTTTTTCTGCCGCGGCAGCTCCTCTCTCCGGCCCGAGAACGAACATTCCAGTGGACAGTGCGTCTGCGGCAAGCGCGCTAGGCGCGATGACAGTGACTGAAAGGATATGATCTACTGTCCTGCCGGTCGATGGATCGATGATGTGTCCGTACCTGCGGCCCCCGATCGTAACGAAGTTTTCGTAGTTGCCTGAAGTCGCGACCGCCTCATCCTTGAGAAGGAGCCTTCCGACTATCCCATCCTCTCCGTGAGGTTCACGGATGCCTACAGACCAGTATTCTTTTCCGAGCGGGGAGCCTATCGCGTACATATTGCCGCCGAGGTTCACCAGGGCGCTCTTTACTCCCCTCTCTTTCAGAATGCTGACGCATCTGTCGACGCCGTATCCCTTCCCGATTCCGGCAAGATCGATCTCCATCCGCGCGGGAAGCGTGACTGTCAGGTTTTCACGATCGAGCCTGACGAGGTGATAACCGACTTTCTCGAGCGCTGACGCGATCTCTTCTTCAGAAGGGACCCTTGGACTGCCTCCCTGAAATCCCCATAGCTGTACTATGGGCCGGGCTGTTATATCGAAAGCTCCGGAGGTCAAACGGGAATATCTGAAAGACTCTTCGATAATATCGAAAAGCTCTTTGGAGACTTTTACAGGGAGCCCCTCGGAGTTATGGTTAAGGAGCGAGATCTCGCTGTCTTCGATCCAGTTGCTCATCACCGTCTCTATCCGGTGAAGCTCGTGGAGCGCTTTTCCCGCCGCTTCAGAAGCTGTCTCATCATCAAGCCCGTATATCGTTATGACCGCCCTTGTGCCCATGACGAAGGTCTCTTTTATAAACGGAGCTTCGTTTGAGCATGAGAGACCGAACGATACCGGCGCCATCAGCGCAAAAAGCCATATCATTGCTGTTCTTGTCTTCATTGTTTTCGCCCCCGGCAGGAAAATCTTATGCCCCCGGTTTTCCGAGAAGCTTGAACATCCTCGATTTGTATTCCTCGACGCCCGGCTGATCGAACGGATTAACGCCTGTAAGCCTTCCCGTGACGGCGACAACCAGTTCGAAGAAGACGAAGAGATTTCCCACCGCATCAGGGGTGATCGATGGAATCTGCAGAGTAATGACCGGCAGCCCGCCGGATATGTGAGCGGCTCTTGTCCCCTCGAACGCCTTCTGATTGATCTTTCCGAGAGATCTTCCGGCCAGATAATTAAGATTGTCGAGATCGGATTCTTCGGCCGGAACAGTCATATCTCTCAGCGGAACGGCCGATATAAGGAATGTCTCCAGTATGTCCCGCGCCCCTTCCTGCAGAAGCTGTCCGAGAGAATGCAGGTCGGTAGTCATGACCGTGGAGGCGGGGAAGAGCCCTTTCCCCTCTTTTCCCTCTGATTCCCCGGCAAGCTGTTTCCACCATTCGCAGAAAAGAGCAAGTTCAGGATGAAAAGTGGAAAGCACCTCTATGGCGGTTCCTTTTTCGTGAAGGAGCCATCTCATCAGCGCGTATCTTACTGCGATATTCGTTTCATCTTTCCTTTTGTAGGTATCCATACCGGAAGCAGCGCCGGAAAGCAGCCCTGCCACGGGGATCCCTGCCGCGGCGCAGGGCAGAAGCCCCACGGGTGAAAGAATGCTGAATCTTCCCCCGACATTTCCCGGTATAGCGAAAGTCCTCCAGCCGTTCTCCGCCGCCATCCGCCGGAGGGCCCCGCTGTGAGGATCCGTGACCGCTATGATCCTGTTCCTGATCCCGCCGGCCCCGTACTTTTCGACAAGTTTTCTTTTAAGCAGCCTGAAAGCGATCGCCGGTTCGGTCGTCGTCCCCGATTTAGAGATGACGCATACCGAGAATCTTTTTCCATCGAGCTTTGAGAGAAGCCGTTCATGATATCCGGGAGAAAGGTTGTTTCCGGCGAAATATACGGGAAAGGCCGCATCAGCCGGCAGCGCTTCGATAGCCGCGCGGGCCCCGAGATATGATCCTCCGATACCGACGACGACAAGGCAGTCGTTCTCATCCTGTATCCGTTTCCCCGTATCGATTATATTCGATATCTCGCTTTCCGGCGCGTCGGGAAGGTCGAGCCAGCCGAGCATCTCGCTGCCGGCGCCTTCTCTTTTGAGGAGAGAGTCCAGGGCATCGATACCGACCGGAAGTTTCCTCTGGAAATCATCCTTATCGATATATGAGAACAGGTTTTCAGTGTCGAAAGTAATCACCGCAGACCCCTTTATCCCTGATCGAAAATGATCTTTTCAGCGATCCGGACCGTTTCCTCCGTGTGTTTTACCGCTTCGGCGCGCAGCTTTTTTGCTTCTTCGAGGGTGTCTTTTTTGAATCTCTCATCGACTATCCCAGGGAGATTGATCACTACATTGAGATACGCTCCTTCAGCAGCAGTCCTTGCCGCCAGGGCGGCGACACCTGCGTCGCTGACAGAGTTCCTGTTCCCTTTTTCGCAGACCACGCGCGCCAGGCCTGCCGCTTCCACAGTCCTTTTTAGCACATTGAACGGTACGAGGGTCGCTTCTATCGTCATCTCTTCTATCATTGCCGCTCGGGCCGCTTTCTCCTCGTCAGTCTTTTTCTTCATCCGCATCGCGTCCATTACTCTGTTGAACGCGTCTGTATCTCTGTCTACATCGGCAAGAAATTCATTTTTAAGGTTCTGCGCGAGAAGGCTCACCTCTTCCATATCTTCAAAAGCTCCCTCATAACCTTTCTTTCCGTGGGTAAGAGCCCCGACCATAGCCGAGAGAGAACCGCTGAGTGCGCCGCATAGCGCTGCCACGCTTCCGCCCCCGGGCGCGGGCGCATCTGTCGACAAAAGGTTACAGAACTCTGTTGCCGGCATCGCTACGAGGCTGTCTTTTCTTTTGAACTGATATTCAATGATCTTCTTGCCGGGTTCAAACGGATAGAGGTCGCCGAGCCCCATCGAAAGGGATGCTATATGAATAAGCTCCGATTCGGGGACACCGGTGATCCTGCCCATTTTTTTAAGGTAATACTTCCCTGCCTCTACCATGGCGGCAAGGGGGATAAGTCCAACCAGTTCGCTCCCGGTGACCCTGGCTCCTTGTTCGGCTGCTATCCTCGAGCACTCATCGAACACGAGGTGGGGAGGAGTGATCTTGTAATTTGTAAGATTGATCGATACCTGTGCCCTGCCGAAATCATCCATATACCATCCGACAGCCTTGCATTCCTTGAAGATCCCGGGGACTCTGACAGAATTTCCATTCTCATCCCTTACGATCTTGTTGTTCTTGTCTTTTTTCAGCCGGCCCTTTTCACGAATAGCGAATGCGATCTCCTTTGCGACCCTGGTGTTCCTTGTATTGAGATTTACGTTGTAAGCTATGAGAAATTCCCTTGCGCTTACAGCGGTGGCTCCGGCTCCGGGAAGGAATTTCGCCGGGCCGCAGTCCGGCTGCCACTCGGGATCTTTCAGTTTTTCGGGCAGTCCTTCGTACTCGCCCGACCGGACATCGGCCAGATTACGGCGTTTCGGAGTCGAAGCAGCGTATTCATAGAAATAGACAGGAATGCCGAGTTCATCTCCGACCCGTTTCCCGAGACGATGGGCGAGTTCGACGCACTCTTCCATAGTGACACCGGAAACCGGGACGAAGGGGCAGACATCTGTCGCACCCATGCGGGCGTGTGCTCCGGAGTGAGTCGCCATATCAATTACTTCGGAAGCTTTTTTTATGGCCCTGAAAGCAGCCTCGACGACCTCGTCGGGCGGACCGATCATCGTAACTACTGTCCTGTTAGTGTCTTTTCCCGGATCCACGTCGAGAAGAAGGACTCCATCGACACCGCTGATCTCCTTTGTGATCAGATCGATCCTGGCCATATCACGGCCTTCACTGAAGTTGGGTACGCATTCGACCAGTTTCATATTGATTATCACTCCTTGTCTTGCAACCGAATATCTGGCAATATGTGGGAAGGATAATGGCGGAGTGCGGAGAGGTCAAGAGGCTTTGACGGTCGAAGGGCGTAAAATGCGATTTTATCTCAGTGTTCCTTTGGATAAACTGGAAGAAAATATCGATTTTGTAAGGGCCGAGGGATTCCTGCCCGAGGTAAGGATGACGGATGTAGATCATATGATGAGCCTGGAAGAAGACACACTTGCGCGTCTTAGAGACCTGCTTGCCGGATTTTCTTTTACGCCTCTTATGCACGGGCCGTTTTTTGGAATCGACGTGGCAGGGATCGATAAAAATATATCTGAATATTCCATACGCTGCCTTATGCACGGGCTGGAAGTCACTGCGGCCCTTGGCGGAAAAATAATGGTGATGCACACTGCTTATCTTCCGCAGTTTTCAAGGGGAGGGCAGAGGCACTGGTTCAGGAACTGGTCTGAGAGGATGCCCGAGGTAGTCGAGCGTGCCGATAAATACGGCATAACCCTGGCGCTTGAGAACACGTGGGACGACAGGCCCGAGATACTGGAGCATCTGGCGGGACTTCTGCCGGGAGACCGAGTGCGGTTCTGTCTCGATACGGGGCATGTCAACGCTTTCTCCCGCCTTCCGTTGAAAAAGTGGTGGGAGGGGATAGGAGACAGGGTGGTAGCCATCCATCTGCATGATAACGACGGCGCTTCAGACGATCACCTGATTCCGGGTAAAGGGTCTTTCGACTTTTCAGAGCTTGCCGCGTATCTTCGCGGCCTCAGGAAGCTCCCCCTGCTCGATCTGGAGGTCGGCCTTTCAGAGGCGAGGGCCGCTAAAGAATATCTTACCGGAGTTTTGTCAAAGCCGTAGCGGAGGTCATGGTGAACGATATTTCAGGATGGGGCATAGCTCTTCTTTTAGTGGTGAATCTGGTTATCCTGGTTCTGCTTCTGAGAAAGAATGCAGGAGGTTCTGAGGGAAGGGTGGAGAGATCGTTGCGGGAAGAGTTCCGCACAGCCCGGGAGGAATCTGCCGCAGCATCAAGGAATCTCAGGGAAGAGATAGCTGGGATACAGAAAGAGACGACAGATACCCTTGTCAAGACGCTCACGGGGATCGGGAAGGGGCAGAACGACCAGCTCGACCTTGTCTCGAAGCGGATAAGCGAGTTGACCGAATCGAACGAGAATACGATCTCCCGTCTTCGATCGACCATAGATGAGAAGCTAAAGGATCTGCAGGAAAGCAACGAGAAGAAACTCGACAAGATGCGCGAGACTGTCGATGAGAAACTCCAGTCTACTCTGGAAAAACGGCTCGGAGAGTCGTTCAATCTCGTCAGCGAGAGGCTCGAAGCCGTTCAGCGGGGGCTGGGAGAGATGCAGAACCTTGCCACCGGTGTCGGGGATCTGAAGAAAGCCCTGACTAATGTCAAGACGCGGGGGACATGGGGAGAGGTGCAGCTCGAAGCCCTCCTGGAGCAGATACTGACACATGAACAGTATGAGAAGAATGTAAAAACGAAGGCCGGTTCTTCGGATCTCGTCGAATTCGCGATAAGGCTTCCCGGGCCCGAGGATGATCAGGACAGTCTTGTATATCTTCCGATAGACTCGAAGTTCCCCCAGGAGGATTATCAGAGGCTGGTGGATGCTTCTGAAGCAGGAGAAGCGGAGGAGGTGCAGAAAGCGGCGAAATCTTTGATCAACGCAGTCCATAAGGCTGCAGCAGATATACGGGACAAGTATCTCGACCCGCCGCACACGACCGATTTCGCCATCATGTTTCTTCCGACTGAAGGGCTCTATTCCGAGGTTCTCCGCCAGCCGGGCGAGGTAGAGAGACTTCAGAACGAATACAGGGTGATGGTCGCGGGTCCAACGACTCTTACTGCTCTTCTGAGCAGCCTGAGGATGGGATTCAGGACGCTGGCGATAGAGAAACGTTCAAGCGAAGTATGGAAGATACTGAGCGCCGTCAAGACAGAATTCGGCAAGTTCGGCGATGTTCTCAGCAAAGTCAAGCGTCAGCTCAGCACCGCTTCAAATACGATCGAAGAGACGGGGAGACGCACCAGGCAGATGGAAAAGAAACTCAAACAGGTAGAAGAACTGCCCGCCGGTGAGGCTTCGGATATCCTTGAGCTTGCGCCAGGCGATATCGAGGAGGAATAAAAATGCATCTTACTATAAAATACTGCGTTGTTTGAGACTATCTGCCGTATGCTTCCCGTGTGGAGGCAGAGTTAAGATCGAGTTTTCCAGAGCTGAAGATAGAGCTGATCAGGGGTGATGGAGGAATATTTGACATCCGGTATGACGATCTGCTGATCTTCAGCAAAAAGAAGACGAAAGAAAACAGGTTTCCCGAGGATGGAGAGATCACGAGACTTATAGAGAACGAGAAAAACAGCAGGACCTGAAAATATGACGGAAACAGAAAATATTTACGGAAGGGTCGAATTTCGGCCGATAGGTATCGTGCATTCTCCCTTCCTGGAGGTTGCGGGGATGCCGATACAGCCGTCACGCTCGGAAGGAGCGAAAGGGACGGTCGAGATCTTCGATGAATTCGTCGAAGGGCTCTGCGATCTCGACGGGTTCTCTCATATAATCCTTCTCTACCATCTTCACCTCTCCAGAGGGTACAGCCTGAAGGTGATCCCATTCCTCGATGATCAGCCCCGGGGCCTTTTCGCGACCCGTGCTCCGCGCAGGCCGAACCCTATCGGCCTGTCGGTGGTAAGACTTGCGGGCGTGGAAAAAAACATCCTTTCAGTAGAAGATCTCGATATCCTCGACGGCACTCCTCTGCTTGATATCAAGCCGTTCGTCGGAGAATTCGATTCGCGCAAAGTCCCTCGTATCGGGTGGCTCGAATCGGTCCGGAAGAAAAAAACGAGATCGGACGAAAGGTTCAAATAAGAGCGTTTCTGTATTTGACAGATATTACAAATTTGTATATCGTCGTTCGGAAGTACAGGTTTTGTAATGAGGCGGCTTTACCGGGAGGTATAGGTTTTATGGAACTTGCTCAGAAAAGGTTGAACGATTCGAAAGCTCTGAGATGGCTCGTTCTGATCCTCATCAGCACGCTGCTCTTTTCGACTTACTGGTTCCAGGATTGTATGGGTCCGCTGAAAAGTCTGATGGAGAGCCAGCTGGGATTCGACAGCAGCCAGTTCGGAATGATCATCGCCTCTACGACATGGGCCAATCTCGCCCTGATGATAATCTTCGGCGGCATGGCTCTTGATAAATGGGGTATTCGCAAGACGGGTACCTTTTTTACCGTTCTCGCAGGTGTCGGGGCATTTATAGTAGCCCTCGCGAGCGCCGGGAAATTCGGGTCTGATGAAAAGACGATGCTGATATGGATGGTAATAGGAAGGATCCTTTTCGGTACGGGTCTTGAGACTGTCTGCGTTATGGTTTCGAGGACGATCGTCAAGTGGTTCAAGGGGTATGAACTTGCTCTTGCGATGGCGATAAATGTCGGATTCGGCCGTCTCGGTTCGGCCGGAGCAAACTTCTTCGGTGTCGATATTGCAAGAGGCACAGTCTCAACCGGACTCCTCTTTGCAGCTTCACTGGTCGGTATCTCGATCATAGCATTTTTCGCGTATCTGATGTTTGATGTAAAGTTCGACAAGAGAGAGAAAGAGATCACCGGTACGGTGGTATCTTCCGGAGATTCAGATTTCAAATTCAAGGATCTCGGCACGCTTCTTACAAACCATTCGTTCCTTTTTATTGCGCTTCTCTGCGTTGCTTTTTACGCCGCTGTTTTCCCATTCGTGATGTACGCTCCGGATCTGTTGATCAACAAGTTCGGATTTACAAGCGCACTTCCTGATATGTCCGGGATGAGTTTCTGGACAAAGGTGAGAGAGTTCTTCCATAACGGGCCGAAGGTGACAAGTCTCATTCCTCTGGGAACGATCCTCTTTACGCCGGTTTTCGGAAGCCTTGTCGACAAAAAGGGAAAGGCCGCCACGCTGATGATCGTCGGATCGCTCCTTTTGATCTTCGCGCATCTGGCACTTTCCGTTTTCAACAGCGTCATGCTCGGTTATTTGGGTCTGCTGGCCCTCGGCATCGCGTTTTCTCTGGTTCCGGCAGCCATGTGGCCTTCTGTGGCGAAGATCGTGGCTGAAAACCGTCTGGGGACTGCATACGCGACGATGTTCACGATCCAGAACTACGGGCTGGCCGCTTTCTTCTGGGGTATAGGCAAGGTGCTCAATATGGTCAATCCTGCTGTCGTCACACAGATCCAGACGACAAGGGATACATTGATCGAGCAGGGTGTAAGCCTGAAGGAGATCCCGGCAAGGATCGACGCGCTCAAACTGGCAGGGGAGATACCTCCCTATAACTACACATATCCGATACTCATGCTGGTCGGACTGGGTATCATATCGATCTTCCTGGCGTACGGCCTCAAGAGGGCTGACAAACGCCAGAAATACGGATTGGAACTGCCTACGGGAGAAGCCGGGTAGTATCTGCGGGACATTAAAAAGTTTCGATTCTGTTTTCAGATGCGGAACGGGCCGGATACCCGTTCCGCATTTTTTTTCGTGCTGTCGCGCCGAAATTAAAAAATGTTTAATTGACCGAAACAGAAAAAAATATTATTTTCCGGACAACTGCCATAGACAAGCAACGGGGAACCAATCAGGATAATCGATCTGGACTGACTGCAGGAGGTGGATGGAATGATGAAGCGCAGGTTAGCTGTGTTGACGTCGGTTGTTTCCATTATTGCTGTAATGATGCCGTGTGTCCCATATGCGGTTTCAGCCGGAGAAACCCTGGAACAGGGGAGTATGAGGCTGGATCTCGGGGGCGGTATCGGTTTCTATAATATGTCAAATATCAATGATGAATATATAGACTGGGTGTCTGGAGCGTTGGGTATCTTCGAAGATAAGATCGAAGCCGGCCCCGGGTTCTCAGGTTCCGTAGGATATATGGTTTCTCCAAGAATCTCGGTCGACATCGGGATAACTTTTTTAAAGGGTATCAGCGAGGGTGATGGTACCATCGAAGGAGAGGATGCTTTCGGCGACCCTTTCTTCATGGACTTCGATTCCGAGCTGAGGACCACACTTCTCGCGACAGAGGTCAAGTCCAGATATTATATTCCTGTCGGCGCGGTCGACCTTTTTGTCGGAGCCGGATTAGCCTGGTGTTACGGAAAGGCGGTCATCGATATCGATTTCTCCGCTGAGATGCCCGACGGCGATACCTATACCGCACATGGATTAGGACTTGCTGCGTCGCTGGGAGGATATTGGGAGGTCCGCAGGCCCTTCTCTATATTCTGCGAGGCGGGATACAGGCATTACAAGACGGGTACCCTCAAGGACAGTGACGGCGAAAAATGGACGATGGACATACTCGATGGTAACCCGGAGATCGATCTTGATTTCAGCGGATTTTTCATTGTCGGCGGGATCTCGATCGCGATTCCGAGATAACCGGTGCCGCTGATATTATTTTCCACGAACTTGTTTTGATCTTCCGGGACCGGCGGGTAGAGATACGTGGAGATGAATATGGCCCCTTCCAAAGCAGTATATTTTGCCGACAGGAAAAAGTGGCGCGAGTGGCTTGAAAATAACTGCGATACCGAGACTGAAATCTGGCTGATCTACTACAAAAAACATACCGGCATTGAAAGGATACGATATGATGACGCCGTTGAAGAGGCTATCTGTTTCGGCTGGATCGACAGCATAGTCAAGAGGATCGATGACGATAGATATATGCAGAAATTTACCCCGAGAAAAGAGAAGAGCAAATGGTCGGATCTGAATAAGAGAAGAGCGGCCAAGATGATAAAGACAGGTTCGATGACCGGGGCGGGTATGGCAAAGATCAGAGCCGCCAAAAATAATGGCGAGTGGAATAAAGCCGAAAATAAGACGATAGTGAAGGCGGTCCCTCCCGATCTGGAGTCGGCACTTTCCAAAAACGGGGAGGCTGCCGCCAACTTCAAGAAGATGGCTCCCTCATACAGGAGAAACTTAATCGGCTGGATAGAATCGGCGAAAAGAGAAGGGACCCGCGGTAAAAGGATCGCGCAGACGGTCGAAATGGCAGAGCGAAATGAAAAGCCGGGGATGAAATAATTTGCAAAACGGTTGATTCTGATCTCTATATAGTCTAGAATGTCCGGGCCGCGTTAAACGCGGCCCGTTTTGCTGTCGTAGAGAAAGGCAGTCCGTGGCACAGCGTCTCGCAGCGCTGTTTCAGGCAGGATCGCCGTTTCGAACATTCACCTTTTTCATCGAGGAGCGCGAATATGCGAAAACGCTTTATTCTGCTGGGTATACTGGCTCTGCTGGTACTTTCATGTTCTGCTAAAGATCAGAATCCGTTTTTCTCTGAATTCGATACTCCATTCGGAGTGCCCGCATTCGACAAGATAAAAGAAGAGCATTACATGCCTGCCTTTAAGGAAGCGATCAAGCTTCATGATGAGGAAATAGATGCGATAACCAATAACAGCGAACCGGCTTCTTTCGCCAACACGATCGAAGCTATCGAAAAGTCAGGAGCGATGCTGACTAATGTTGCGAATGTCTTTTTCGGCCTGAATTCAGCAAATACAAACGAGGTAATGCAGGGCCTGGCTAAAGAAGTAGGCCCTATGCTCGCGGAGCATCAGGATAATTTTTCTCTGAACGGGAAACTCTTTCAGCGGGTCAAGGTGGTTCACTCGAAGATCGATGAACTCGGCCTTACAGTCGAGCAGAGAAGGCTTCTCGAAGACTATTACAGGGGTTTCGTAAGAGGCGGGGCCGATCTCGACGAGGATGGGAAGGCAAAACTAAGGGAGCTAAACCAGGAGCTCACTTCGCTTGGGATCCAGTTCGCCGAGAATGTGCTCAAGGAGACAAATAGATTCGAGCTGTTAATCGATAAGAAGGAAGATCTCGCCGGACTTCCCGATGCAGTCATAGCCGGCGCGGCGGAAGCCGCAGCGCAGAAGGGGTACGAAGGCAAGTGGCTTTTCACCATTCAGAAGCCAAGCATGCTGCCTTTTATCCAGTATTCGGAAAAGCGGGAACTCAGAGAGAAGATATACAGAGCATATTTCAACATGGGCGATAACAACGATGAACTTGATAACAAGAAGATCCTCTCGAAGATTGCCGCTCTCAGGGTAAAAAAGGCGAATCTTCTCGGATACAGGACATACGCCCACTTCGTACTCGAGGAGAATATGTCGAAGAATTCCGATACGGTCTTTGAATTCCTCGACAAGCTCTGGCCGGCTTCTCTTCAGAAAGCCAAGGAAGAGGCTGCCGAACTCCAGGCTATGATAGATGAGGAGGGAGGCGGCTTCAAGCTGGAGAGCTGGGACTGGTGGTATTATTCGGAAAAGGTCAAGAAGGCGAAATATGACCTCGACGAAGAGATGTTAAAACCGTATTTCGTTCTTGATAATGTGATCAACGGAGCCTTCGGCGTCGCTACCAGGCTCTGGGGCATTACATTCGAGGAGATAAAAGATATTCCCAAATATCACAAAGATGTAAGGGTATTCGAAGTGAAGGAAGCAAACGGGGACCATATCGGAGTGCTCTATACCGATTATTATCCTCGGGAGAGTAAAAGAGGCGGCGCCTGGATGGGGGCCTACAGAAAACAGTCGAATATGGGGGGCAAGATGGTCACCCCGGTGATCACCAACGTCGGGAACTTCCAGAAGCCTACGGCTGATCAGCCGGCGCTCCTGACATGGGACGACGTCCTGACCCTTTTCCACGAATTCGGCCACGGGCTTCACGGGCTTCTGACGAACTGTACGTACCCCGGGCAGTCGGGGACTTCAGTCGCCACTGATTTTGTTGAACTTCCCTCCCAGATAATGGAGAACTGGGCCGGTGAACCGGAGGTGCTCGCGACCTACGCGAAGCATTACAAGACCGGAGAGATCATCCCCGATGAGCTCGTTGAAAAAATGAAAAAATCAAGCAAGTTCAATCAGGGGTTTGCGACCACCGAATACCTGGCGGCATCATATCTTGACATGTACTGGCACTCGCTCTCGGTCCCTGTAGAACATGACGTCATAGAATTTGAAAACAAGGCGCTTGAGGAACTGGGCCTTATACATGAGATAAAATCAAGATACCGCAGTACGTATTTCAGGCATATATTCTCCGGCGCAGGGGATTATGCTGCGGGATATTTCAGCTATATGTGGGCTGAAGTCCTCGATCAGGATGCCTTCCAGGCTTTCAGGGAGACGGAGGATATCTTCAACAAGAAGCTTGCGTCCTCATTCAGGAAGAATATCCTTGGAAAGGGAGGGTCGGAAGACCCGATGGTACTTTACAGGCGTTTCAGGGGGGCAGATCCGAGCATCGAGCCTCTTCTGAGGAAAAGGGGACTTATCTGACTGTAAAGTTCGAGATAAGGCAGTTTATCGAAAGTGAACGCGAAGAGGTCATACGGTTATGGCAAAGATGCCGGCTGGTGGTTCCCTGGTATGACCCGTCGAAAGATATAGACAGAAAGCTGAAGGTCGATCCCGATCTTTTTCTGACCGGCCATATTGACGGTAAGGTCGTCGCTTCGGTAATGGGCGGATACGAGGGGCACCGGGGCTGGATCAATTATCTTGCCGTGCTCCCCGAGTATCAGAAGCTCGGCTATGGCAGAGAGATCATCTCTGCAATCGAGAAGAAAATAGCTGAAAGGGGATGCCCGAAGATAAATCTTCAGATACGCTCACACAATACCGGCGTGATAGAATTTTACAGGCATCTCGGCTATTCAGATGACGAAGTCGTAAGTTTCGGTAAAAAACTGATAGTTGATTCTGCCGAAGAATAGACGGTCCCAGAGTCATCCGCCGTGCGCGAGGTGGAAGACTGTCACCGAAGACCCATCTTTGAGGCCGTGGCTTTCGTACTCGTCTTCGGGGACCAGCCTGTCGTCGACGGTGACCGTGATGAGAGCGTAATCGTAACCCATTTCGTCGAGCAGATCCTGTACCGTCATTCCGGATCTCCATTCTATCCTGTCTCTCTCATTGACTGTTATCATAAGCCCATCCTTCCTGGCCGGTAAGGAGCTCGATAGCCAGGTTGGCCTGCATATTGGCGGCTAATCCTACCCTTGCCGAGCAAAGGCCGATATCCGATCCGGTCTTTTCATCTCCGACGAAATGAATTTTTCCCGACGACCTTATGGAAATGGATGATGATCCGCCAAGCCCCGAAATGCCGCTTGCGCAGACAAGGTGCCTGTCTGGAAATTTCAAGCACCATCTTTCTATCAGCCAGTGTTTGCTTTCGGCTCTGTCAAACGCCTCGATAAGCAGATCTGCTCCGGAAAATATATCATCGACTTCTTCAGGCGTCACCTCGATATCGCAGGCGTCAATATCGACTTCGGGATTTATATCTTTAAGGCGCGCCTCAAGCGCCTCGACCTTCGATTTTCCCAGATCGGAAAGGAAATAATACTGCCTGTTCAGGTTTGATAGTTCGACCCTGTCAAAATCGGCCAAGATCAGCTTTCCGATCCCCGCTCTTACCAGAGCGGCAGCGGCGTTCGATCCAAGTCCTCCGCATCCGGCGATTCCCACGCATGCTTCCTGGAGTATTTCCGTAGAGCCGGGGACGTTCCGCTTAAATATTCCTGACAGGTCTTCATTTCTCATAATATCCTCCGAAGCGGTTCACGTATTCTTTTCGGGCCCGGTAAAAAAGACAGAGTCAGGATCATTCCTGGTCGTCTTTTATAATCTCGACGAGTTCCGGAAGATCTATTCCCAGCTGCTTGAGACGCTCTATCGTCGGGACGCCGTTGGCAGTCCAGCCGCGGCGCTTGTAGGCTGCGTCAACGACCTTGTTATACTGATCCATACGGTATTTTCGAGTGATCTCCATCTTTTCTTCGACGCTCTTTCCTTCCGGATCGATGCCGATGATCTCTTTCATCTGCTTGTCGTAATATTTATCGGCGCGGGATTCATACTCTTCTTTCGTGACGGGACCGACGGCCCTGTACGGAGGCATATCATCTTTTCGCGTACCGAATCCAAGCATCCTGATAATGATCCTCTCGAGGTTATGGACTCTGGCTGATTGAGCGAGCATCTTCTCCTCATCCAGTGGAATACCGGTCATCCCTTCATGGAATTTGAAGAAATCCTCAACGTGCCCCGGGACTTTCGCTGCTTCCTGAGGTTTGTACTTCTTGTTGTCAAGAGGCACTATATCGTTCCAGAGCAGCTTGCAGAGGCCGTGAAGCCCGAACCATGTCCGCCATAGCGGATAATAATAGAGAGCTTCGGCCTTGTCTTCGAATGTGGGGATCTGGTTATTGACCATATCCATGAAGATCAGCCACGCCTCGTCATGCTGCGGCCCTTTTACAGCCATTGTATATCCTGCCTGCTGGGCAAGCGATTCCTTGCACATATACTCGGAATATTCAAGACCTTTGACCTCCATCCCGATATCCTGGAGGAAGGCAGCGTCGGCGCCGAGTTCCCTGACCCATTTTTCCTTGAGCCAGCGTATACCCATTCCGACATCGACTCCGAACCCCTTGCCGCGCGCCATCTCGTGGAGGCATTCGAGGACTTCAGCTGACGCGCCGAAATTGAGTTCCTTTCCGCCAGTCTCTTTTGTCGTTATCACGCCGTTCTCAAAAGATTCCATAACGAATGCCATACAGGTGCCCGCCGATATGGTGTCGACGCCGTATGTATCGCAGTAAAAGTTGAATTCAGCGACGAAATCCGCGTCAAAACAGCCCATGTTGGCGCAGGCCGCCGCCGTCTCATATTCGGGGCCGTCGACCGCCACTACTTCTCCCTTATACGGACCGGTCTTCAGCACAAATCCGTCGATGACCTTCGCGCAAGCCATCGTGCAGCCTTTCCAGCATCCGTCGGGATGGTTCTGTGTAAAGTACTTTGCCTTGAGGATCGTCGAATCGATCTTGTAAGTATCTTTGTGAGAACCAAACTTGTAGTTATGCACCGGAAGCAGGTCGTATTTATCCATGACGTTGACGATATTCGCGGTCCCGACCTGACGCATACGGCACTGCTCATCATCGAGAGTGGCCATCTCGGCATTGATCTTCATCCCGTAATCTCTGATAAGCTTCGGATCGGCAGGATGGTTCAGATCGTCGATTATCTCGATCGCGCCGGTAGGACAGATATATGCGCAGGAGGTACACCCGATGCAGTGAGGATCGACCTCACCAAAAGGCATTGTCATATGTCGATTGACACCCCGGCCCGCGAAATCGATTATCCGCTCCATCGCGAACTCGTCACAGGCACGCACGCAGCGTCCGCAGAGTACGCAGGCCTTGGGATTTTCGTCGGTCAAACTGCTTTTATATTTCTCAGTGTCGGCTGCACCGCAGACCGATGCCAGTGCCTTGATAACCGGCACATTCGGCCAGCGTCCAAGATACATCTCGGCGAGGGTTTTTCTGTGATTCTTTACCTTTTCAGATTCTGTCTCAACTTTGATCTTACTGTTGAGAGGATAGTTGCAGGAAGTGACAAGCTTCTTTTTGCCGTCCTGTTCGATCTCGACGACGCACAGCCTGCAGACTCCGGCCGGTGTAAGATCCTTGTGGTGACATAAGGTCGGCACGGTGATCCCGTTGTCCCTGAGGATCCCCAGCAGGTAGGAACCTTTTTTGACCTCGACTTCTTTTCCATCGATACTTATTTTGATCTTTGTTGTAGCCATTATATCACCTCCACCGCGTCAAAGTTGCAGCTTTCATAACATATCCCGCATTTGATACAGTTGCCGGTATCGATAAAGTGTGTTTTCTTCTTTTCGCCGCTGATCACCTTTACCGGACAATTGATCGCGCAGAGAGTACAGCCTGTGCATTTCTCCGCGTCTATATGATATGTGATAAGCGCCTTGCAGATCCCGCCTGCACATTTCTTTTCGTCGATATGCTGCTTATATTCTTCCATGAAATATTTCAGGGTACTGAGCACAGGATTCGGAGCCGAGCCGCCGAGCTGGCAGAGGCTTGTCTCCTTAATGGTCAGGCACAATTCTTCAAGAGTCTCGATATCACCAGCCTTTCCCTCGCCGCTGCATATTCGTGTCAGCAGATTACTCATATGAAGGAGACCCTCACGGCACGGGGTGCATTTTCCGCATGATTCTTCCATGAGAAAATTAATGGAGTCCCTGGCTACGTCTACCATGCATGTCCTGTCATCCATTATGCTTATTACGCCAGACCCTATCATCGATCCCGCTTCGATAAGGGAATCGAAATCGACCGGTATATCGAGCATCTTCGAGGGGAGGCATCCTCCTGACGGTCCTCCCGTCTGGACAGCTTTGAACCCGCGTCCGCCCGGGATCCCTCCGCCGATATCCTCGATGATCTCCCTGAGGGTGGTTCCCATCGGGACCTCGATCATTCCAGTGTTCCTGACGTCTCCGGTGAGGGAGAAGACCTTCGTGCCGGATGATCCGTTCCACGGGGACTTGCTTACGTCGCCGGTTCCTATCGACGAGAACCATCCGGACCCTTTCTCTATGATCACCGGAATATTGGCCCATGTCTCCACGTTGTCCAGGATGGTGGGTTTATCTCTGAGCCCGGATTCGAAACTGTGCAGGTATTTGGGTCTCGGCTCTCCTGCTTTTCCTGACATGGATGCTATTACCGCGCTCGATTCGCCGCTGACGAAGGCGCCCGCGCCTCGGTGGATGTTTATGTCAAAAGAGAGATCACTTCCGAGGATATTGTCGCCAAGAAGACCGTAATCTATGCACTGGGAGACGGCTTTCTTCAGCCTTTCCATCGCCAGCGGATATTCTTTCCTTATATAGATAAACCCGGTCGTAGCTCCCGCGGCATATGCGCCTATCAGCATCCCTTCGATAACGGAGTGAGGATCAGCCTCGATTATACTTCTGTCCGAAAAGGCGCCCGGGCCCCCTTCATCAGCGTTGCAGGCAATAAATATTTCTTCATCCTTTTCACGGGCAGCGTTAAAACCGGATTCCCATTTGATGCCTGTTGGAAATCCGCCTCCGCCGCGTCCTCTGAGACCCGAGGCGGTCACTTCCCTGATCACGTCCTCCTGGCTGATACCTTCAAGGACTTTTCTCAAAGCGCCGTAGCCTCCACGGGCTATGTAATCGTCGATATTTTCAGGGTCGATAAGTCCACAGTTTCTAAGAGCGATATGCTGCTGCCTGCCGAAGAATCCTATCTCGTCGATCTTCCCGATGACGGCGCCGGTGACGGGATCTTTGTGCAGAAGCCTTTCCACAGTTTTACCCTCAGCAAGGGCATCGACGATCTCTTCGATATCTTTGGGGCGCACTTTCTGATAGAAGGTCCGTTCCGGCTCCACGACGATAACAGGCCCCATCGCGCACAATCCCTGACAGCCAGTGCCCTTGACCAGGTAATCGCCATCAAGTCCTTTTTCCCTGATGACTTCAGTGAGCCGGTCGCGGATCGAGAACCCTTTTGCCGATGCGCACCCTGTCCCCGTGCATACCAGGAGTATCCCTTTGTACGCGGAATTTTCCTTCTCCTCTTTTCCGGATATCCTGTCGAGATCGGCGGGGGAGAGCTTTACAACGGAAGCGGCTTCTTCATCGGTCTCAGAAGGGGCGCCTTCCTTTGTTTTTCCGGCATTTTTAAGCAGTTTTTCGACATCTTTCGCCTGCACGTTGCCATAGACTTCTTCTCCGATCTTTACTACAGGAGCGATGCTGCAGGCCCCAAGACATGCTGCCGCTTCAAGGCTGTATTTCATATCCTCTGTCGTCTCCCCGGCGCTGATGCCAAGGACCCGTTCGAAAGATTCGAGGATCTTTGCTGAACCTTTTACGTGGCAGGCGGTACCCATGCAGACCTGGACGATCGTTTCGCCTTTCGGTTCGAGGCTGAATGACTTGTAGAAAGTCGCGATATGATAGAGGTGAGCTTTCTGTCTCCCCGTTTTTTTGCATATCTCGTCGATCGCCGTCTTAGAGACATGGCGGAAACGATCCTGAATATCCTGCATTATCTCGATGGCGTATTCCGGGTCGCTCTGCCATTTTTCAATTATTCTGCCGATCTCTTCGATATCGGACTTTGACCTCTGGACCGAGATCTTTTTAGGAGTTACAAGTTTCGCGGCCCTGGTCTCTTCTATCCTCCATGCGGGTGTTATCTGCCTGTTTTTAAGGACCAGCGCCTTGATCTTCTTATCCCGGAATACGGTGCCGATCCCGCCTCTTCCGGCCTGCTTGATCCTTGGAAGGGCCCTTCTCCAATCATAGAAAGAAAAGTTCAGCACTCCCATATGCGTATGTTCCGCTCCGCGGCCTGCGGTGACACAGGCGATGTTTCTCCTGTCAAGTTCGTCATCGGCATACATCTCGGTCAGTTCTTCAGCGAGAATATGTGAATCAATACTCTCCTCGGGAGCTGCTTCTATTGTGATCCTGCCGTTTACAGCGTCGATCAGTATGATCACGTCTTCCGAGGCTTTCCCCAGTAGAACGAGAGTGTCGAATCCGGAGAATTTAAGATACGGACCGAAATACCCTCCCACATTGCAGTCCATCACAGATTTGGTCATAGGAGAGAGGGCCGTAACCAACGTTTTTCCTGAACCGGGGAAGGAGGCAGTCCCGCCGAGAGGGCCCTGAGAGAAACAGATCGGGTTATTATTGTCGTCCCATTTGGTATCCGCGTTTATCTCCTGCAGCATAAGCCACAGGTCGAACCCTTTGCCCCCCGTCCACAGATCTTTCATCTGCCGGGATACGGGGAGTATCTTTATCTCGTTTTTATCGAGATCGATTCTGAGGATCCTGTCGGCATATCCTTTTTCGAGCTGTACGACTTCAAATGGAAATTCGTAGAGGACCCGGTGAGCCTTCTTCATCCTGGTTATCTTCTTATCCGGCATAGGTGCAGCCTCCTGTAAAGTATGGTTTTTTTTCAGGATTTCAAATATACATTCTTTCGCTTCGATATTAAAGGAAAAACTTGTACGGAGGCCTGCTCCTACGGGAAGGCAAATGAGTCTGTAGAAAAGACTTAACAGCTTGATTAATAGCATGTTAAACGATACATGAAGAAGGTTTCCAACGAGAGACGGCAGATATTTTACCGTTATGTTTATTTCAACATAACGGTTGACAAAAATACGGTTTATGATATTTTTTCAGGGATATGCCTGCTGGAACCGGTCCTGTACCGTTTTGGCCTGACCTTTTTGGCAGCCGTACCGGGATACGGCTGAAGGGGGGAACAAGTGAATCGCAACGTTAAACTGTTTCAAAATATTGCCGGGACCTTTTCTATTCCTGTCACCTGGAAGAACCTGTCGTCAGGGGGGATGATCCTTCTGTCGATGATCGTTATCCTTTCTTCCTGCGCAAAAAAGGGAGAAGAGAAGCCCCAGGAACTGATCATCTTTCATGCCGGGTCGCTTTCGGTCCCTTTCAAGAAGGCTGCCGAAGCTTATAAAACAGAACACCCCGGCGTTAAGATCCTTATGGAAGCTGCCGGAAGCCGTACATGCGCGAGAAAAATAAGCGATCTGGGCCGTCCGTGCGACGTAATGGCTTCTGCCGACTATTCCGTTATAAATACGCTTCTTATCCCCGATCACGCGAGCTGGAATATCAGGTTTGCCAGTAACGAGATGGTGGTGACTTATCATGAAGGATCTGAAGGGAGTGACGGGATCGATTCGAAAAACTGGCTTGATATCCTTCTCGACAGCGGGACTGCTTACGGCAGGTCCGATCCCGATTCGGATCCCTGCGGGTACAGGACCGTTTTAACGGCAAAGCTTGCCGAGAGATATTACGGAAGGGAAGGGTTTGCCGACTCACTACTCGCAAAAGACCAGAGGTATATCCGCCCGAAAGAGACCGACCTTCTCGCTCTTCTCGAGTCATCTGCTATAGATTATCTGTTCATCTACAGGTCGGTCGCAAGCCAGCATGGTCTGAAGTATCTGATCCTGCCTGATGAGATCAATCTCAAGGAACCATTCCTCGCAGAATATTACGACTCAGTCTCTGTTGAAATCTCAGGGAAAGAACCGGGGACGCGGGTGGTCAAGCGGGGAGCTCCCATGGTCTATGGTGTGACAGTTCCGCATAACGCTCCAAACCGTGAACTGGCTCTCTCATTTGTCGAGTTCCTTCTCGATGCTGAAAAGGGGCTGGCGATCATGGAGGAATGCGGCCAGCCGCCGGTCGTTCCGTCGGTGTCCGAGAGTTATGATTCTCTTCCGGATCGATTAAAACGGTTTGCACTCGAACCTTTGCTCTGAGGGGGGAAGGCCCGAAAACGATGACAGGAACCTTCATCAAAGCCAGAAGAGCAGAGCCGATGCATCTTATCTTTACCGCGCTCGGCGCAGCGGTACTGCTTTTTATAATCGCGCCTCTCGCCAGCATGTTTTTTCATGTCACTCCGGGGGAACTGGCAGATACGGCAAGGGAGAGCGAGGTGACAGGAAGCATCTGGCTGACCCTTCTCACCTCGATGGGTGCGACTGTCATATTCTCGGCCGGTTCGATACCGCTTGCATATCTTCTGGCGCGCGGGAAGGTCCCATTTAGAGATCTTGTAAACGGTATCATAGATATCCCCGTCGTGATCCCGCACTCTGCCGCAGGTATAGCGCTCCTTGGGCTCGTGTCCGGCAATACCTGGCTCGGCTCGATTTCCGACAGGGCCGGCATACACTTCGTCGGGGGGTACGCGGGGATCATGATAGCGATGGCTTTTGTCAGCGTTCCTTTCCTTGTAAACGCCGCCCGGGACGGATTTGCCTCTGTACCGGTCGAACTCGAGAAAGCGGCCCTGAATCTCGGCGCTTCCCCTGTGAGAGTATTTCTGACCGTGTCCCTGCCGCTTGCGTGGAGATCGATCCTTTCGGGCCTTATCCTGATGTGGGCGAGGGGAATGAGTGAGTTCGGCGCCGTCCTGGTCATAGCCTACCATCCGATGATCACTCCCGTATTGATATATGAACGTTTCGGAGCCTTCGGGCTGAAGTACGCAAGGCCCGTAGCGGTCCTCTTTATAATCATCTGTCTCCTCTTCTTTGTAGCGATGAGAGTGATAGCGAGAAGGAGAGAAGATGCTTGAAGTAATAGGCCTGTCCAAGAAACTCGGCGATTTCAGGCTGAACGATATCTCTTTCGACGTAGCGTCCGGGGAATACTTTGTCCTCCTGGGAGCATCCGGGACAGGAAAGACGGTCCTCCTCGAGACTCTTACCGGTATCATCACCTCGGACAGGGGAAGGATAATTCTTGAAGGGGCCGATATTACCGATGAGAAGATCCAGAAAAGAAAGATCGCTATCGTATTTCAGGATCAGGCGCTCTTTCCTCATATGACGGTAAGAAAAAATATTGCGTACGGCCTTTCGGACAGAAGGATCAGCCGCGCCAGAAAAAACGACAGAGTCAACGAACTTGCGCGTTCGATGGGAATCGAATCCCTGCTCGACAGGATGCCTTCGACCCTTTCCGGCGGGGAGGCCCAGAGGGTCGCGCTGGCAAGAGCGCTTGCTCTGGACCCTGAATGCATACTTCTCGATGAACCTTTGTCCTCTCTCGATAATAATACCCGCAGGAAGATCAGGGTGCTTCTGAGGAGATTGAACAGGGAGGGGATAACGATCATCCACGTTACCCATGACTATGAGGAAGCGGTCTCGCTCGCTGAAAGGATCGGGGTGATGGAAAAGGGGTCGATAATCCAGGTTGATACGCCAGAGAATATCCTGCATCATCCCAGGTCGGAATTCGTGGCGGGTTTTGTCGGGATAAAGAATTTTTTCAGGGGGAAGATCGTCCGCGGCAGAAATAACGGCAGAGATCATTCGGAATTTTTGACAGGAGGAACAAGATTTTCAGTGAAGGCGGATATCCCGGAAGGAGAATGTTTCGCGCTCATTCGCGGTGAAGATATCGCCCTCTCTCCGGTCAGGCCTTCATCACTCTCGGATAACCTGATGAGGGGGGTCGTATCTGATATCAGTAAAGTCCGCAGTGGAATCGAGGTCGTTATCGAATCCGAAGTGGAAATTTCGGCCGTGGCAGCTGACGGTCTTCAGAAAAAAACGGGGATAGAAATAGGGAGTGAGGTCTATCTTTCTTTCGAGCCGGGTGCTGTAAGGATACTCGAGGTCTAGTGGCAATGAAACCGGGAATAAAACTTTTTCTGCATGATGATGATGCCGGCGGGCTCTTCGGAGACGGCAAGTATCAGCTTCTTCTGGCCATAAGAGAACATGGTTCTCTGCAGGAGGCTGCAAGAAGCCTCGGGAGAGGGTACCGCAAGGCCTGGGGAGACATAAGAAAAGCCGAAAAAGCGCTGGGGCGCAAACTGGTGAAAAGAGCAAGAGGAGGCAGTACAGGCGGATCCTCCGAGCTCACGGAGTATGGAATCAGGGTGCTGGACGCCTGGAAGGAATACAGAGTATCTGTCCAGGATGGCATAGAGAAGGCTTATGAAAGGTACCTGAGGGAATTGATCGAGGGAGGAAACAATGACAGGTGAAGAGATCGGAAAGGTCATAGAAGATGCGGTCACTCTTGAAGAAGGGATAAAAAAGCTGTCATGCGCGAAGGCTTTTATCATCGCTGATGATTACGGAGTAAAGCTCAGCGATATCAGCAGGTATTGCAACAGCAACAAGATAAAGATCTCCAACTGCCAGCTGGGGTGTTTTCGATGAAGAAGATCGTGATCTCGGGGGCGCACTCGAATGTCGGAAAATCCAGTCTTGCGGAAAAGCTGGTGTCGATGCTTCAAAATTCCGTACATATAAAGATAGGCCACGGCAGGGCAAAAGAGGGGGTAGGTAATCTGTTCTATCCCGAGGGTACCCCTTTCGACAGAATAGCCGAAGTAAGTGCCGGCAGGGATTATCTTATCATAGAAAGCAACAGGGTTTTGCGGGAGACCGATGCCGACCTGGCGATCTTTCTCACCGGCGGATCTCCAAAACCGACTGCCGTAGAGGCAAAGGAAAAGGCGGATATCATACGGGGAAAGGCTGTCAGCAGGAGCAAGGTCGATGATCTGGCGGCGCGTCTTGGGCTGGAAAGGGAAACGGTACTTGAAATAATAAGACTGGCCGGTTCCTTTGCGGAAGAAGAGGCAGGGAAATCGTAGCGGATATCTTCCGGGAACCGGATCTACTGGATAAGATCCAACCTTTAAAAGGAAAAAGAGATGATCTCATTTGAAAAAGCGCTGGAAATCGTGACCGGATCCGCCGGTCTCATCGAAAGGGAGGATATCCCTCTTATTGAAAGTACAGGAAGAGTGCTTGCCGAAGATATCTACAGCGATATCGATATGCCGCCGTTCGATAAATCGGCGATGGACGGTTTTGCCTGCAGAAGAGAGGATATCGACTCGGGGCGCCTGAAGATAATCGAAACCGTCCCGGCAGGGAAAATCCCGAAAAAAACTGTCGGAAAAGGGGAATGTTCGAGGATCATGACGGGGGGGGTGGTCCCGCAGGGTGCTGATAATGTCGTGATGGTCGAGAATACCGAAGAGGATGACGGGTTTGTAACTGTCACAAGTATTACCTCCGAAAGAAATGTCTGCCATAAGGGAGAGGATCTCAAAGCTGGAGATCCTGTAATGAGAAGGGGGACAGTAATAGGTTCTTCGAAGATCGCACTCCTTGCCTCTGTCGGGATCGACCCGGTACCGGTATTCAGAAGGCCTGTCCTCGGGATCGTAGCCACGGGAAGTGAACTCGTCGAACCGCACGAAAAGCCTGAAGGGGCGATGATAAGAAACAGCAACGGGTACCAGCTTTGCAGCCAGGCAGCGGCAGCCGGCTTTGACCCGCGTTATCTCGGGATCGCCGGTGATACTCCGGATGCTGTCGGGAGGATCATCGATGAACGGGCGGAAGGTATCGATATCTTTATCTTCTCCGGAGGAGTCTCGATGGGAGAGTATGATTTCGTGCCGGGGGTGCTGAAAGAAAAGGGTTTCGATCTCTTTTTCGAAAAAGTAGCTGTCAAACCGGGTAAACCGATGGTCTTCGGTAAAAAGGGAAACTGTTGGGTCTTCGGCCTGCCCGGCAATCCGGTCTCGACGTTTATACTCTTTGAACTCTTCGTCAAACCGTTCTGTTTCAGGATGATGGAAACGGATTATATCCACAGGGAGGCAGTTGCGACGGTCTCGAAAAAAATATCCAGAAAGAAAACCGGAAGAAGATCGCACCTTCCGGTGAGATATTCAGGGCCGGGTGAGGTATCTATGGTCGAGTATCATGGTTCGGCTCACATCGGGGCTATCGCTGAAGCAGATGGATTCATAGCTATCCCGGAAAGCGTTTCGGGGTTTGAAGCCGGTGACCGGGTGAAAGTGATACTTTTCAGCTGATCTCCGGTCTTTTCACCTATAACAAGGGGCAGAGGGATATGATCCTTCTGCCCCTTGTTTAAGAAGAATTCTTCTAAAATAAATGGATAAAGCCGAAAGAGACCCCGCTTGGATTATCACCGGGATCGGGCGTAACGGTCTCGCCATGGCCGCCTCCGACGAAGGTGTAATCAGCGTTATTTTCGTTTCTAGCAACAGAATATGCAGCATAGAATTTCGTATTCTCACCGGCGGGGTAATCGATGCCGGCCGAGATCAGGCTCGCATCGGTGTCATCGACGCTGTCGCCGTCGATTGAGATCCCGGGTGTCCGGTGATACTGAGCCTTAAGGACCAGCTTCTCGTGAGCTTTGAAGCTTCCTCCAAAACCGAAGGTGCTGCGGGCTGCATCTCTGACCCCGTCGATATTCGAGAGGGTCTCGAATGAACAGACGACCCTGTACTTGTCCCTGCTGTATCCGCCTGCCAGCCGGAGCCCGTTTTCTGTCCTGTCATCGAATTCTGTAAGGGCAGACCCATGCTGTTCATATGCGATTGCCGCAAATACACAAGCTTTGTCGTACGATAGACTTGCGCTCAGCAGCGAGGCGTCGTCTTCCCCTTCTTCGGGGACATAGAGGACAGAGCCGAAGATACCGCACAGATCTTTCGTCTGGTATTCGATCGCGTTATTTACCCTAAGGTTGAATCCGTACCCTCCTACACCCGCGATATTCCTTGAATCACCGATCTGTTCGCTGAAAAGATCGATCTTTCTGTTGATCTTCTTGAAAGGCGTGTCGTCGCGTCCAAAGAGTACTTTGCCGAAATTCCCCGAGATACCGGCGAATGTCGATCTGGAGGCGAATTCATTTCCTGTTTCATCAAAGTTGACCTGGTTCTCTATCTGCCAGAAAAAGACCAGGTCTTTTTCCAGATCCAGAGAACCTTTAAAACCTATTCTCGATGTGTTGCTCGAAAGATAGATGCTGGAATTGTCTCCATCTCCGAGGCTTTCGAGCGATAGGTGGATCTTGCCGTAGATCTTCGCCTCTATATCACTGCCTGCAGCATTCGAAATCGACACTACTGCAAGCAGAAGCGTGAAGACCAGTATCCTCTTGACCATTTATACCCCCTTTAAAACAGGCCCCCTTTTCTATTCACAACTCCGCTCATGCTTTCATGTTAGGCTGTTGATGTCAAGCGAATTCGGAGAAGACGCCGCACCTTTATGACCTGATATTCCCACAAGAGAGAGTGCCGGGACCGTTTGTTGAAAAACTTATGAGACTATTCGGCCAGTACTTGCTATAATACCTTGTGATCTGGCATCTTTTGTGTCCGATCAGGCACTTTTTGATGGGGAGAAGAGCAGGTTATGCTGATCGACAGGTTCGGCAGGGAGATCGATTATCTGCGCATATCGGTGACCGACCGGTGCAACTACAGGTGCGTCTACTGCATGCCTGAATCGGGGATATCCCTCAAGCCGCACGAGAGTATTCTGGATTTTGAATCGATCGCGGCGATCGCTTCAGCGGCCGCTGGACTGGGTATCGTAAAAATCAGGCTTACCGGCGGTGAACCCCTTGTCAGAAAGGGTATAGGTACCCTTACGAAGATGCTGGGGGATATCGATAAGATCAAAGAGCTTACGATGACAACCAACGCGGTATTTCTCACTGACGAAATGGCTGAGACTCTGAGGGAGGCGGGGCTCATCCGGATCAACATATCTCTCGATACTCTCGATCCGGTGCGTTTCGCCGAGATCACCCGAGGCGGCGATATTGCCGATGTCCTGAAAGGGATCGAATCGGCGAAAAAATCGGGATTCGATCCGGTGAAGATCAATATGATCGTCTTCAGCGAGACTACTGCTGAGGAAGTCGAAGAGATGCGCGGATTCTGCCTCGATAGGGGGTTGGTCCTTCAGACTATAAAACATTTTTCGCTTTATAACAGGGATAAGATGATCGGCGATGTCGATCTCTTTGACAGGCCTGCTCCCTGCAGCGAATGCAACAGGATCAGGCTCACTGCTGACGGATTTCTGAAACCGTGCCTTTTCTCGGATAAGGAGATCAGGGTCGATATGAATAATATTGAGAAAAGTATTCTCGAGGCAGTTTCAGGCAAGCCTTTCCAGGGGACCGCCTGCTGCAACAGGTCGATGTATCAGATCGGAGGATGAAATGGAATTTTCACATATAGATAAGGACGGACAGATCAGGATGGTGGATATTTCGGGGAAAACCGTCGTCAAAAGGACAGCGGCCGCAGCAGGTGAGATACGGATGAAGAAAGAAACGATAGATATGCTTTCAAGCGGGTCTATCAGAAAGGGAGATCCGATAGCCTCTGCAAGAGTTGCAGGCATCATGGCGGCGAAAAAGACATCAGACCTTATTCCGCTCTGTCATCCTTTGCCCCTCGACAATATAGAGATCGATTTCAAGATCGGCGAAGAAAAAATATCGATCGAATCGAGGGTCGTCAATGTCGCCAGGACCGGAGTCGAGATGGAGGCCCTTACAGCGGTGGCGATTGCTGCCCTCACTATCTATGATATGTGCAAGGCTGTCGACAAGGGGATGACGATCGGGAAGATATCTTTGAAAAGCAAAACAAAGGAAGATATTTGAGAAAAAAGTTCAGGATCGTATCGGTGAATATTTCAAAAGAGAAAGGGCAGCCGAAAGAACCGGCGGGGGAGGCAGTACTGCTTGAACAGTACGGTATCGAGGGTGATGCTCATGCGGGGGACTGGCACAGGCAGGTCTCTCTTCTGGCCGAAGAGGATATCGATCTGATGAGAGAAAAACTCGAGACACTTCGGCCTGGTGATTTTGCGGAGAATATCACTACCAGGGGGATAGACCTCGCCGCGCTTCCAATCGGAACAAAGCTGTATATAGGCGATGTCTGTCTTGAAGTGACCCAGATCGGAAAGGAATGCCACAGCGGCTGTTCGATCCTTGAGCAGACAGGTGAATGTATTATGCCGAAAAGAGGGATTTTCGCGCGTGTACTGAAAGGCGGAACAATCAAAGATGAAGATTCTGGTTCTTACGATATCTGACAGGGCCTCAAAGGGAGAGTATGAAGATCTGTCAGGTCCGGCGGTCGAAAAGATACTTATCGAAAAGATCCCGAAGGCGGATGTCGCAAGAGGGATAATTTCCGACGACAGGTCTGGGATAGAAAAGAAGTTCGGAGAGTCTCTTGATTATGATGTGATCATAACTACCGGAGGAACGGGGCTCGGCCCCAGGGATAACACTCCCGAGGCGACCGAAGCGTTCTGCGACAGGCTGATCCCCGGTATAGCCGAATATCTCAGGAGAGAATCATGCAGTGAGACCCTCAATGCCGTCCTGTCGCGCGGAAGAGCGGGTATCAAAGATGCTTCACTGATCATAAATCTTCCAGGTTCGGTCAGAGGCGCGTCATTCTGCGCCGGGCTCCTCGCCGGCCTGCTTCCCCATGCCCTGAGAATGATCGAGGGGGGTGGGCACTGACACCTTCCTCGATCGGCACTTCCGGCCGATCGACAAAATCAGAAAGGAAAATACCATGGATGAGAAAGTCAAAGTCGGGATAATAATCTGTGACCGCTACCGCCGCTGCGCGGGAGGAAAATGTTTTCGCGCGCTGAAAAACAGAGAAGGGGCTTTTGACAGATATGAAGGAAAAGAGGTAGAACTTGTCGGATATACAAGTTGCGACGGCTGCCCCGGAGGTAATGTAGAATATACCGTCGATGAGATGATGGGAAACGGGGCGGAAGTGATACATCTTGCCACCGGCCTTATCGTCGGATATCCCCCCTGTCCGCGCATAACCGATTTTGCTGAATATATCCGGACAAAGTACGGGCTGGAAGTCGTTTACGGGACACATCCTATACCGGAAAAATATCTCAAGGTCCATCAGAGACTGGGTACATGGAAAGGGGCGAGGTGGGAAAAGATCACCGGGCCCGTTATCTGTGATGAGGACTTGAGGATCGCGTACGACTGAAGAGGCGGAATCCGCTTCGATCAAAAGATCTCCTTTCGATATTTTTGTTGTGTGAGCCTTTGGAATGGAACTTATCGACTTTTGAAACGTAATTTTGCTAGTATCAACGCTGTTTTGTTTTTGGATCTTCAATTTATTCAGAAGGAGAACGGATGAGCCTGAAATCCATAGTTCTCTCGGTCCTGCTGCCGGCAGTCATACTTGCGGGGGCAGCCGTTGAGGCAAAGAGTGAAGAAGCGAGACTGCTTCGTTACCCCCATATAATGGGTGACAAAGCAGTCTTTGTTTATGCCGGGGATATATGGACTGTAGCGGTCGAGGGGGGCAGGGCAAGAAGAGTGACATCCTTCCCCGAAGGGCTTGAAGTCTTTCCCAGGATCTCGCCTGACGGAAAGTGGATCGCTTTCTCAGGCGAGTATTCAGGGACCCGGCAGGTCTACGTCGTCCCGTATGCCGGCGGCGTGCCGAAAAGGCTGACTTTTTATCCCGATGTCGGTGTTATGCCTCCCCGGGGCGGATATGATTATATGGTCCTCGACTGGACTCCCGACGGGAAAAAGATCCTGGTAAGAAGCAACAGGACTCCTTTCGGACGCAGGGTCGGGCGCTATTTTCTTATAGACCCGGACAGGCCGGGAATCGAGGAGGAGCTGCAGATCCCCGAGGGGGGCCCCGCTTCCTTTTCCGGCGATGGAAACAAACTCGCCTATAATATCAAGTCACGAGAATTCAGGACCTGGAAGAGGTATAATGCGGGAAGAGCACAGGATATTTTTATATACGATCTTGTGAAAAATGAAGTAGAGCGCGTGGCTCCCTACAAAGGTACAGACAATTTCCCCATGTGGATCGACGATTCGATCTATTTTACCTCAGACCGTGATGAAAACAGAAAACTGAATATCTATCGCTATGACAAAAAATCGGACGAAGTGTCGAAGGTAACCGATTTCAAGGAGTATGACGTCCTCTGGCCGAGCAGGGGCGGAAAGAGGATGATATTCGAGAACGGAGGGTTCCTCTTCTGGCTCGAGGCTGGAAACCAGGATCCAGTGAAGATAGAAGTCTCTCTCGGAAGCGACAGACCGTTTATCAGGCCTGTCTATAAAAATGTACAGGATCAGATCGCGGAATTCTCTATCTCTCCATCCGGAAAGCGTGCGGTCTTTGCGGCGAGGGGAGAGATATTCACTGTTCCGGCAGAGCACGGAGTGACAAGAAACATAACCCGAAGCGATGCAGTAAGGGAGAGGGCCGTGGAATGGTCTCCCGACGGGAAATGGATCGTCTATCTCTCTGAAAAGAGCGGAGAGTATGAAGTCTGGATCGCTCCTCAGGACGGGAGGGGAGAACCGAAGCAGCTTACCAGGGGCACGGACTCGTGGATAATGGGGCCGGTCTGGTCACCGGACAGTAAAAGAATCGCTTACAGCGACAAGAAGAACAGGCTCTGGGTCGTAGATGTAGATGGAGGAGGCAGGAAGCAGGCCGATATAAGCAGGATGAGGGGGATCGGCAGCTATTCGTTCTCGCCGGACAGCAAATGGGTGGTCTACACAAAGAACGAGGAGAACTGGATCAGTTCGATCTGGGCATACTCGATCGAGAGCGGGACAGCTTCAAGATTGACAAGTGATCTTACTAATGATTGGGGGGCGGTCTTCTCCAGAGACGGAAAATATCTATACTTCATCTCGAGCAGGGATTTCTTGTACCGCGAAAGAGAATGGGATGACAGGATATATATAGCCACCCTCGCCTCGGATATCGACAATCCTCTTTTGCCTCTTAATGACGAAGAAGAGGCATCCGCCGGTGAAGAAAAGAAGGAAAAAGGCAAAGACGGCAAGGATGGCGACGGTAAAGATGACGTTTCCGTCAGGATCGATATTAAAGGATTCGACTCGAGGGTCCTGGCTATCCCGGTAGAGGCGGGGACATATTCCAACCTTACGGCTGTCGACGGCGGAGTCGCCTTTGTCGAGACCGATGAGACCGGCAAAAGGACGCTTAAAAAATTCGATCTCGCCGGTAGAGAGACGAAAGATATTATCGGCGGGATCGACGGTTACCAGATAGCCGCGGGAGGAAAGAAATTCATCTATTCCCCTTCCGGTTCGATGACATACGGGATCACCGATTTCGCTCCCGGCCAGGAATCTTCGGCAGGGACGCTTGATCTCGGCGGAATGGATATGAGGATCGATCCTGTCACGGAGTGGGGTCAGATATATCACGACGCCTGGCGGATAATGCGCGACTGGTTCTACGATCCGGGTATGCATGGCGTCGATTGGAAAAGGATGCATGACAGGTATGCCAGGCTCCTCCCATATGTCGCCCACCGCGGCGATCTGGATTATCTTCTAGGCGAGCTTGTAGGCGAGTTGAACGCCGGCCACTGCTATGTCAATGAAGGGGACATGCCGAAGGTCGAGCGGGTCCAGGTAGGCCTCCTCGGATGCAGGCTGGAGGCGGCGGGGGAGTATTACAGGATCTCGAAGATATACAGTGGAGCGAACTGGCACGACAATGAACGTTCTCCTCTGACCGAACCGGGAACGAATGTAGCCGAAGGGACGTATCTTCTCGAGATAGACGGCAGCAGGATCAGCAGTTCGGAAAGCCCGTACAAATATCTCGAGAACAAGGTCGGGATACCGGTAGTCCTCAAGATCAATGACAAGCCGTCACTGAAAGGAGCCAGAGAGATAACGGTCAGGCCGATCTCTTCAGAGCTCAAGCTTTTCTATATCGACTGGGTCGAGAGGAACAGGAAGACGGTAGATGAACTTTCCGGAGGCAGGATAGGTTATATACATGTCCCCGATACTTATTATGACGGTTACAGAGAGTTCCTGAGGGCCTGGCAGCCTCTGATGAACAAGGAAGCCCTGATCATAGATGAAAGGTATAACGGCGGGGGGCATTCACCATTCGAGATGGTCCAGATGATGAGCAATACAGTCTACAGCTATTGGGCGGTAAGGGACTCAGAGATGAATTCGACGCCGTTCCCAGTCAATGAGGGGCCGAAAGCGATGCTGATCAACGGACTTTCTTCTTCAGGAGGGGACGCCTTTCCGTTTTACTTCCGCAAGGCCGGTCTGGGGCCTCTGATCGGCGAGACGACATGGGGAGGCCTGATAGGATACGGGTTCTCACCTGCATTTATCGATGGCGGAAGATTCGCTGTTCCCGGCTTCTCGTTTCTGAATCCCGAAGGGCAGTGGGATGTCGAAGCTGTCGGTGTCGATCCCGATATATATGTATGGGATGATCCGACCCTGATACAGGCAGGACGTGAACCGATGATAGAAAAGGCGGTGGAGTATCTTCTTGGGGAGTTGAAGAAAAATCCTAAAAAGAAAGTGATTCAGCCGCCGGCTCCTGACAGGAGTAAGTAAGCCAGCCGGCAGGACTCCGGAGCCGTGCCGATCGCAGGCATGGACCCGGAGTCCGCCGCTTACAGAAAAAGGTGGAAAAGGGAGAGCCAGATGAAACGATCAGTTATTTTGCCGATCACCCTCATTTTGATCGCGCAGGCGGGAGTCATGGCTTCCGTGGCGCGTGCAGACAGCAAGGACAGTGTCCGTTATGAAAAAAGGTACCGCGATCCGGTCCTTAAACAGATGATCGCTGAAAACGACAGCCTGAAGGCTTTGGCCGACAGCATTACTGATGAGATAAATGCCGGATATGAAAAGATCGAAAAAGATGAAAAGGAGAACAGGAAGGTCATCAGGTTTGATTTTTCAAATGTAGAAAAACCAGGATCGGTGGCGGAATTCGATCCGCTGTTTCATTTTCCGCCGGTTCCCCAGTATCTGACCGGCACCTGCTGGTGTTTCTGCACTACGTCATACATGGAATCGGAGATAGCGAGGATCACCGGCCGGAAGATAAAACTATCCGAACTCTATACTGTCTACTGGGAGTATGTCGAGAAGGCGAGGGGTTATATCGCCAAGAGGGGCAACCAGCCGTTCGTAGAGGGCGCGGAATCTGACGGAGTCTTCATCATATGGGATAAATACGGGATCGTCCCTGCCGAGGCATATTCCGGCCTGAAAGAATATGATAAACATAATCACGGCAGGATGCTGAGCGAGATGAAGGACTATCTCGATATGGTCGGGGAGAAAGGCTACTGGAACGAGGAAGCGAATATCACTCATATCAGGGCGATACTTGACAGGTATCTGGGGGCCCCTCCGGCAGAATTCGAATTCGAGGGAAAGATGATCAGCCCGAAAGAATTTCTCAAGCAGGTCCTGAAAGTAGATTCTTCCGATTACGTTCAGTTTATCTCTACCCTGTCGGAACCTTTTTACGAGACGGCAAAGTTTGACGTGCATGATAACTGGAGGCCGACGCGTACTTATTACAATCTTCCTCTTGACGAGTTTTACCAGGGGATAAGGAATTCTGTCAAAAACGGCTACACGGTCTGTATAGGGGGAGATGTCTCCGAACCTGGATATAATGGGCCGGAGGATGCGTGTGTGATCCCCACATTCGATATCCCATGGGATTATATCGATCAGGATTCAAGGGAACTGAGGATCTTCAAGAAGACCACTGACGACGATCATGGTGTTCATCTTATCGGATTCAGCAGGAAAAGCGGAAAAGACTGGTTTCTGATCAAGGATTCGGCAAGGGCTTCGAGGCACGGTAGATTCCATGGGTATATCTTTTACAGAGAAGACTATATCAAGCTGAAGATGCTTTCGTACACCGTTCATAAAGATGCCGTCACAGGTCTTTTAAAAAAGATGGGAAAAAGACAGGAATAAATATCCTATGATGCGGGCTCTTTTTCATATATAATTATGGCACCTAGGGGTTTGTCGTTTTTGCCCTGTCACAGGAGATTCTGAATGAGGGTCCGGCTTTTTTCATGGGTGGCTGCCGCCCTTTTTTCCGTTCTTTTCGTTTTTCCGGCTTCAGGCCGTGAAGCCAAGATGTCTGCTGGAGGACAACCGGGGGGCAGATCGGATTCACCCCCGATATCAGTTGAAGATCTGCCGGGGATCGAGTCTGCGTCGATTGTGAATCTTTCAGTGGTCACTCTGGACAGCGCGACCGGAGATACGCTGGCGACTAGATGCTCCGTGACAGACGGGATCTCCGTTGCAAGGTACCCTTACACATACAATCTGCATTATTCATACCTGGGCGGGTATTTCTATACGGAAGGCACCTTTTCCGTTCTGCTGTATGACGGAAAGGTCACGATCAGGGCAGGGCACGGCTTTGAGTATGAGCCTGTAATTACCACGGTCGATATTTCTTCTGATACGACGGTGACAGTTGAGCTTGAAAGGTTCTGCGATCTAAGGCAGGCGGGGTGGTATCCGGGAGATGTACATTTTCATCTTGCCCACGAACCGGGGGACTATTCTCTTCTGCCTGAGGATGGGATCTTTATAGGGCTCGCAGAGGACCTTGCCGTCCTGAACTGTCTTGATAATCACACCGGGTTCACCGGAGTCCCCGACCCGTCGAGCACCCCGGAATGTATTATTTATATGACAGAGGAGCGCAGGAGCGGGGTCTGGGGACATTACGGCCTGTTGGGGCTGCAGAGACTTATCGAACCGGTCGGTTCCAACTGGGGCCCTCTTCTTATGGAATATGCCGATTCAACGCATCTCCAGTCGGGGGCTATTGTAGTCGCGGCTCATCCTGTCTCTTCTTATGATTTCAATCAGATAATCGTGTGGCCCGGCTCGGGGATCGCAAGAGAACTTCCGGTAGATATGGCGTTCGGGAAGGTCGATGCCTTTGAGGTCATGACTTACAGCAACGCCGGCGAGTGCGGGGTCGAGACCGACCTGTGGTACAGGCTTCTCAATTGCGGTTTCAAGCTTCCCGGATGCGGAGGGACCGATGCTTTGCCTAACTTTATCGCAAGTTTTCCGATAGGAGCATACAGGACTTATGTAAATATCCCCGACAAGGAGTTCGGGTTCTACGAGTGGATCGAAGGAGTGGCGAAAGGCAGGACTTTTGTTACTAACGGCCCTCTCTATACAGAGTTCCATGTCGATGATAAAGAGGCTGGTGATTCTATTGCAGTAGGCGAGCTGAGTTACGAGTTTCCGGTGTCTATAAGGGTGGAGTCAGTATGGCCCCTTACGATGGCGCAGGTCGTCATAAATGGAGAGGTCGCCGAGACAGTATACCCTTCCTCGGATCCCTGCGTTATCGATACGACTCTTTATGTAGAGGTGAATGAAAGTTCCTGGGTCGCTTCGCGCGTATACGGTGAGAACAGCGGGTGGCTGCCGGTCGGGGAATATCTCTTCGCTCACACCAGCCCGGTCTATCTGAACCTGCAGGCGCAGAGGATATTCAAACCGGAAGATGCTGAATATTTCGTGCGCTGGATAGACTGTCTTCTTGATATTGTCCGCCGCAGGGATGACTGGCCGTGTGAGGCTGATTCGGTGCATGCGGGAACGAGGCTGATAGAAGGCCGCGATTATTATCAGACACTTCTGGGGGTTCCGTGCGATGCCGATGATACCTGTGAGACCCCGCTTCCAACCCCGAATGTAGAAATATCTTTTATGCCCAATCCGTTGTCTTCCGGAACTGTGATCCGGTTCAGGGCAGCAGGACTCGAGGCCGATCAGCCCCACGGGACTCTTGACAGCTATGTAAATGATGCGGGCCTGATCGATATCAGGATATACGATGCTGCAGGCAGAGTCGTAAGGCGCCTCTACAGGGGAAAGGTCCATTCCGATTCATTTGAGAGATACTGGGACGGGAAAGACGATCGCGGGAGGGAAGTAGCGAGCGGGATATACTTCTGCAGGGCGGTCACGGGCGATATCAGAAGGTCGGAAAAGATCGTAGTGGTGAGATAGGCCTCTTCCTTGCGTTTCTTTCTCTGGAATAGAATATCTCTTTGGCCCGGATAAGACAATTCCCGATCCCATTCATTATGGAAACCGGGAAACCGCCTTTTATATGGTAGCGGGGGCTGGATTTGAACCAGCGACCTTTGGGTTATGAGCCCAACGAGCTACCAGACTGCTCCACCCCGCATCATTTTCAAACCCAATATTATTCAGTTGCTCCGTTGATGTCAAGAGGAGTTGTTGAAATAGCTGAGTTTTCTTGATCGGTAGAGAGAGGGATTATCCTGTAGACTCTGTCTCCCGGCCTGAGGTATCCGTAACGTTCCCTTGCGATCTTCTCTATCATGAAAGGATTTGTCTGCAGTTCATCTATCGTCGTCTTGAGATAATCTGTCTCGACAGTGAGGGCCTCGATCTCGGTTTCCAGCGCCTTCATCTTCACCTCTGATCTCCAGAGGTGCCAGAGGCCGACATCGCTGGCGAGAAAGATCGCGCTTATAAGGATCAGGACGCCGACAAGGACCACCCGGGTGAATTTCGTGCTGATCTCCAGGTCATTCCGTTTTACCCTAAGATACTGGTTTCCCTGTCCCCAGAGAGATTTCATCTTTCCTCCAGTCGCTCATCACCTTTGTCATCTGGCTCTGGCAGCCTTCAGAGCGGAGAGTCCCGGGTAAATGGCCGTATCTCCCAGTTCCTCTTCGATCCTTAGCAGCTCGTTATATTTTGCGATCCTGTCTGTCCTCGACATCGAACCTGTTTTGATCTGTCCCGAGTTCACCGCTACTGCCACGTGGGCAATAGTGACGTCTTCGCTTTCACCTGAGCGGTGGGATATAACAGAAGTAAAGCCTGCCTTTGTGGCCATCTCGATCGCGTCGAGCGTTTCGGTCAAAGTCCCTATCTGATTAAGTTTTATCAGGATCGAATTGGCGCATCTTTCTTTGATCCCTCTCTCCAGCCTTTCGGTGTTGGTAACGAATATGTCATCGCCTACGATCTGAATTTTTTTGCCGAGGATCTCGTTCATCGATCTCCAGCCGTCCCAGTCATTCTCGTCAAGGCCGTCTTCGATAGATACTATCGGGAATTTCCCGACCAGGCCGCTGTAGAACGAGATCATCTCTTCGGAGCTGAGGACCTTTCCTTCTGCATCGAGATGATATCCGTCTTTCCTGTAAAACTCGCTTGCAGCCGAATCGATCGCAAGTACGATATCCTCACCGGGCCGGTAGCCGGCTTTTTCGATCGCTGAGAGGATGACTTCGAACCCCTCTGCGTTAGATTTTAGATTGGGAGCGAATCCGCCTTCGTCTCCGACAGAGGTCGCGTATCCCTTCTCCGACAGGATCTTTTTCAGGGCGTGGAAAGTCTCCGCGCCATACCTGACCGCCTCGCGGATAGATCCGGCCCCGACAGGCACAATCATGAATTCCTGGATATCAACGTTGTTATCAGCGTGTTTCCCTCCGTTCAGCACATTCATCATCGGAACCGGAAGGACCTTGGCGTTCACACCGCCTATATATTCAAAGAGTGCCAGTCCGAGTTCGTCAGCTGCGGCTTTGGCGACCGCGAGAGAGACTCCAAGGATAGCGTTTGCTCCCAATCTCCCCTTGTTGGGAGTCCCGTCGAGTTGACAGAGAAGTCTGTCTATATATACCTGGTCGAGGGCATCGAGCTCTATGATCTCCGGAGCGATTATCTCATTAACGTTATTTACAGCATTAAGGACACCCTTGCCGCCATACCGTTTCTTGTCGCCGTCGCGCAGTTCGACCGCCTCATGTTCGCCGGTCGATGCTCCGGAAGGCACAATCACGCTTCCGACTCCGCCTCCGGAAAGAAAAACTTCCACCTCTACCGTCGGATTGCCGCGAGAATCGATCACTTCCCGCGCATAGAGATACTCGATACTGGTCATTCCGTCCTCCTTGAATGTAACTTGCATTACCGCAATAGATAAGACGGCTCTGCAAGCCAGCTGAGTCTAGTTACTTCTTTCGATCTATGTCAAGTATAATTAATCGCGCGAAAGGGTCGATCGGCCAGGCGGATCACAGTTTCCTCCGGGGGCGATAATATTCGTCTTTTCACTTTTCCATTATCCTGCTATCTTTTTTGCTGTTTGGCGGAAAGAATATGTAAAAAGATGTATTAAGACGAAACATTCTTAATACAGTAACGTAATGAAGGTGTAGACGTTGAAACGCGAAGATGCAATTCTGGTCGAACGTTGTCTGGAGGGAGATGAGAAGGCTTTTGAAGAACTCCTTACGAAATACAGAAGTCCTGTATTCAGCATCTGCCTGCGGATGGTCAAGAATCATTCGGATGCCGAAGATCTTGCTCAGGAAGTATTTATCAGGACTTTCAACGTTCTTGACAGATATAACCCGTTGTACCCGTTTTCAAGCTGGTTGTACAGGATCACGTCGAACCTTTGTATCGATTTTATCCGCAGGAGAAAAAAGAATATTTATTCTCTTGATGAACCCGTATCCGGCTCGGATGGTGAGATGTCCCGTCAGTTGCCGGCCGATACGGTCGACCCTGACCGGGAACTTGAAAACAGGGAGATGATGGAAGTGTTGAATCAGGCAATAGCGGATCTTCCGGAGCATTACAGGATAATAGTCATCCTGAGGCATCAGGAAGACCTGTCATACGGAGAGATATCGGAAAATCTCGGGATTCCTCTCGGAACAGTGAAAGCACGGATTCACAGGGCGAGGAATATGATCAAGCAGGTTTTTATGGAAAAAGGATTCATAGGAGAGATCGGAACTGTAGAAGGTGATCCGTTATGATAAAATCAGATCGAAATAGAAGGAAAGACAGGATACTGGCAGCAGCCCTTGCAGTGGGGATCGTTTTGCTGAATGTAGCTGCGGCGGAGTCCGGAGTATCACACGTCGAAACTATAGAAAGAGAAATAGAATCCGGCGAAGCAAGGGTGATCGTAATAGAAGGGATCAACGGTAATATATCTGTTACCGGAGAAGATGGAAGGTCCGGTATCTATCTCAAGGTCGTGAAGACCGCTTATACCGAGGATGAAGACCAGGCGAGGAAGATAGCTTCCCTTATGGAGGTCGAGATCTCGAGAAAAGACGATATCCTGAGGATAGAGGCTCTTTTCCCCAAGAAGTTCAAAACCAAACGCAGTCTTCTCTCGATGGTCATCGACAAGCATCCGAAGATGACGATGGAAATGACCCTGGTTGTACCAAAAGGTTTTGAGGCTGTGGCTACTACGGCGAACGGTTCGGTGATTCTGACAGATATCGGAGCAAACGCAACTGTGTCTGTCTCAAACGGAAACGCCAACCTTAAAAATATTGACGGAGATATCGAAGTCAGCGTCACAAGCGGGAAGATCGAAGCTGTAAAGATATCGGGGAATGCCGTTCTAAAAGTGACCAACGGCATGATCATCGCCAAGAATATCGGCGGAGATGTGCATAGCGGACTGACTTCCGGAAAAATAAAACTCCTGCGTATAGGCGGGAACCTGGCGGCTGATATAGGATACGGTTCCATAGTAGTCGATGGAGTCGGAGGAATAGAGTATCGGGGAGTGAATGCCGAAGCGGATTTCATCGATGTCAGGGGGTCGGTCGACGCGTCTACCGCGAGCGGCGATATTTTGTTAAGGGCCGTTCCTGAAGGGGATAATAATTACAAGATCACCTCTTCAAGCGGTGAGATAGTACTGAGATTCCTTGAGATCATGGAGGGCGGGTATGTCCTGAAAGTAGGGACTACGTCCGGGACGATCAATGTCGACCTTCCTCTGGATCTTAAAAAAGTCGCGAGAAACAGCATATATGGGATAGTCCGCGGAGGTAAGACAAAAGTGTTTCTTGAATCAGCAAGCGGTGATATTACTATCGAGGAACCCGGGGAGTAGAATCTGATGAAGTGTCATCTTTTTAAAATGCTTATACAGAAATATTACGATGGTGAGCTCGATCCGGCCGGAAACGCTGAGTATGAGAATCATGCCGTGGAATGCAAGGAGTGCGGAAAGCTCGACAGGGAATACTCGGCCGTCCTTGCCGCGCTCGATGGTATTGAGCTGTTTGAACCATCTGAACAGTTCAACCGGAATGTGATGCTCCATGTCGATGTGGCCCGGTATAAGGTCGGTGCGGCCAGGAAGGCCTGGATATCGGTCAGAAGCGGGTGGAACAGACTGCCGACTCCGCTTCGTGTAACCGGCGCGATTGCAGCTGTATTCGGGCTTTTCGTCGCTGTATACACACCTATACTTGCAACCTTCGCATTTGCGATGAGAAAAATCATCGGAATCGGCGCTTCCGGGATCTATTTGATCAGGAGAGCGATTGAGGATCCGGCGATAATAACGCATTATCTCAATTCGCTGCAGGAATACCGGGTTGCCGGAAGGCTTCTTGTCAAGACCCTGCAAAGACAGACGGAAGGTATTTCGGCTGGATATTTAATAATTGGAATACTGGCGACAGTCCTTAGCCTCTACCTGATCATCAGGATGACGAGGATGGCTTGGAGAAAAGGAGAGACACATGTTGGAATTATTTAGCATATTCGTGATGAAATCGATTCAGATCGGCTGCATGGTTTTTCTTCTGAGTTTTAACAATGTTGCCGGGACTCTCCTGAAGGCTATTACTGTACCTGTCAAACATGCGGTCTGTCAGCAGGAAGCCGGAGAAGATTCTCTGGCAACAAAGGAAAAGGCTGCAAGAGACGAAAAAGACAGTGATGTCGAGATAAAAAAATACAAGTCGGAAAAGAAAAAAGAGGACGCCGAAAAAAAGAAGAACCTCAGGATATCGATCTCTGACAAAGGGGTCAAACTGGGTTCCAGCGACGGGGAGGAGATACTTCTCGATATAGACAAGGAAAGGATATCGAAAGGACTTGAAAAGGCCTTTGATGATATCGAAGGGATAGAGATAGACCTCGACGATATGAATGATTTTACGGGAAGTGACGATTTCAACTTTCTTAATATCGAGGACAGGGATTTCAAGGTCATAAGAAGCAAGGATATCGTCCTTTTCGGGGATGAAGTCCATATCGGCAGAAATGAGCTTGTGCGGGGGGATGTCGTTGTGTTCTTCGGAAATATCGAGATCGACGGGAAAGTTACCGGGGATGTAGTCTCTATTCTGGGCGATGTAAAGATAGGACCGTCGGCGATCGTCAACGGAGAGGTCGTATCGGTACTCGGCACTCTGGATGAGGATCCTGATGCCCGGGTAAGGGGCGAAACGGTCGAGGTATGGGGCAACCGTTCTCCGATGACTGTCCCCTTCTTCGCTTTCGGCGGTGGTATCTTCCGTGCTATATCGAAATTTATCGCCTTTATAGTCGGAGCACTGCTTCTGCTGATCATTCTATATTTTCTTCCCGACAGGATCCGCCGGTCCTCCGAATATATCTTCGAATCTTTCTTCAAATCGCTCGGCGTGGGGATCCTGGTATTGTTTGTGGGCGGGCTGGTAGTCGGTCTGGTCGGAGCGATCCTCAGCATCACGATAATCGGCATCCCGGTCGCTATTCTTCTCGTTCTTTCTTTTGCGGCTCTGATTCTTGTAGGGTATTTTGTCAGCGCGCTGGCGCTGGGCCGCTTTATAGTGAAAAAATTCAATATAGATAATGATTCCATCTTCGTACATGGCATCATAGGGCTCTTCGCGCTCATGATCCTGGGACTTCTGGCCAGCATGATGTGGTTTGCTCCATATTTTCTTCCTGCGAGGGTCATATTGAAAAGCATGAGTGCATTCCTGAATTTCCTCGCTCTCTTTGCCGGGGTAGGGGCGTTTGTCCTCTCTAAGATGGGCCAGATCTCATACGGCGCCAGGAGATCGCTTCCGGAACCCGAGTAGGAATGTAGTCCTTTACAGCGGCCCTGCTCCTTATTATCTTAAGGTGTTTAGTCAACCTTTGGAAATATGGAGCTGGAGCCTGAGCTTTTGACATTCAAGAAATCCCTCATCCTGTGTATCTTCCTGTCGATATTAATCTCTCCGGGTGATCTCGTTTCCGGAGAACTGCGCGGCGGCATATCCTCAGCCGGTGAGAAAGAATCAGATGAAAAGGCCGGCAGCGGATCGAGCAGTATGCTGGATAATCTTGCGAGAAAACTCGGGTTCGGCGGCTTTTCGGCTGACTCTGGCGAGTCGTCGCTGGATCGGGCCGAATTCAGGGAAAAGATGACCCCCTGTATGGGAAATGTCATAGACACTATAATCGTCACTGGAAACAGGAATACAAGACCTGAGACGATCATAAGGGAGATGGCAAGCCGGATAGGTTCCCGCCTTGATGATGAGATCCTGTACAGGGATGATTCATATCTAAGAGGTCTTGGGTTCTTTTCCGTCGTGGATATCACTGTCGAACAGATCGGGGCGGAGCGGTGCAGATTGATCGTCAACGTCGAAGAACGCCCCCGGCTGTTTATGAAATATCCCCTTCCTCTTGTAGATTACGATTTCGATAAGGGAATGAGCTATGGGGTAAGGTGGAGGATAAAGAACTTCAGGGGTGCCGGGGAAGATATTCTGATGACATACGAGGAACGTCCCACAAAAGAACGCGGAGGAGGTATCGGCTGGTATTCTCCCTGGGCAGCGGGGCGCAGGATGCGGCTCTTTGCCGGCGTGTACAATTATCTCAGGCTCGAACCTCCTGATTACATAGATTATATAAAGGAACGCAACGAGGGAAGGGTGATGGTCGGTTTTCCGCTGACCGACAGCAGAGTCAGGCAGATATGGTTATCCCCAAGTATCGGACTGGAGGGAAGACTTTCGAGATTATCGATAGATGATGATTCAGCGGATCCGGACGGAGACTGGATAAGTCAAACTCTGATCTCCTTCGGATTGAACATTTCTTATGACAGCAGAGATAATATTATCGCTCCTCTCGATGGGTATTATGCCGCGGTAGGAGTCAACAGGTTTTCGACGATCGACGGATATGCGCAGCGGTTTACCTTCTACAGATTCATAAGCAATCTCTATCAACCGGTACTGAACCTGGGTTCTTTGATAGCGGCTGTAGATATTGAAAACCGCGACGGGGATCTTTCGTCTTTCTACAACATGAGGCTCGGCGGCAAGAACGAGCTTAGAGGATACAGGGGAGATGAAGGGGGAAGGCTCAGGGTGATCGGTTCGATCCAGTGGAGAAGGCCTGTATTCGGACCGTCCGTATTCAGATTTCCCTTTATCGGCAGGTTCGATCTCGCGGTAAACGGAGTCGCTTTTATGGATAATGGCACTTTGGTGAGTTCGTTCAGGGACCTTGACGACTCGAGATTTCTCTCTTCCGGAGGATTTGGTTTCGAGATCCTCTCGCCTTTCCAGGATCTGATCCGGATAGAGTGGGCCTTTTGCCAGGGAGAGACGCCGACCTTTTTTATTACGACCAATAAGCAGTTTTAAACAGCAGGCGCAGCTGAAACAGTTCGCTGCGGACGGCCTGTGGGTATATTTACGCATACTGATAATATGATTTAACCTATTGATGATTATAAAGATATCAATCTGACCAATATTTGCCTCCCTCGATGCATAGCGGGAATTTCCCCAAAACCGAAGTTTCTTCCACGTAAGTCTCCTGGTAAAAAACGAGTTACATGATATTTTCCGTATATCTGCCGAGTTCTCTGATTTGTAAGGATTAATCGTCTATCTCGCTGAAACCAAATAAGATAAAAGCTAATCACTGATCCTGTCCTTCCGAGGTCCAGGCGGCCCGGACCCTGTTTTTTGACTGGAACCGCCTGATTCTTCGCTGCAGGGAACACCTGATGCAGTCTTTATCTGCAGGGTTTAAGTCCAAATGGAGTGGAAGACAGGAAGGGTGTGTTATTGAACCCTTTAAAATTCAATAAGTTAGTGATAATGGCAGTCGTGATTTTCGCAGTCGCAGCTGTCTTTTCCGGGGTATCTTTTGCGCAAGATTCCCCAGTGACTCTCCGCTTTGATAACGGGATCTCCGTCAATCTATACTCTCCCGGATATATTCTCGAAACGATGGTCCGGCCTGATGAATATGGAAGATATGTTTTTTATCCTCCCGGCCACGCAGGTTATTCTCTGATCACCGATATCATGGATCCGGCTGTCGTGAACAAGGGTGACGGGGAGTTCCACCCGATGAGGGAAGAAGCGATCCTTTCAGCCATAGAAGATATCAAGATGAGGGGCGTTTCGATACCGGTCGAAGTAGATCTCTTCGTACTTCCACTGCCGAGAAGATATATACCGACCAGTTCCTCCTCGGGAATGATGATATTTCTCTCTCCTGGAGTAATTGAAGTCTCAGCCGAGGTCACCGCCTTTACTGTCACTCACGAGATAGGCCATAGTGTCCAGAACCGTTTCATGCCTGATTTGGATGAGAGGGCATGGGACAGATACCTCTCGCTCCGGGGGATCCTTGACGATCCTGAATATACAGATGACTCCGTCCATATGAACAGGCCCAGGGAGATATTTGCAGAGGATTTCAGATACCTGTTCGGTTCCGAGACAGCGAATTTATCAGGAACGATCGAAAACAGTGAACTTAAGCTGCCGGATGAGGTAAGAGGGCTGGATAGATTCTTTTTGACTCTGATTTCTTCTGATCTGGCCTCGTCCGGCGAGTCCGCCGTGCCGGGAAGGATCGTTTCTGCTTCCAATTACCCGAATCCGTTCAATCCCGCGACGGTGATAAATACCAGGTTTGAAAATCTTTCCGAGGAGCTGAAAGTCGATATCAGGATATATGATGTAAATGGAAGACTGATAAGGAACCTTTTTAACGGAACAGTCACAGGATCCGAGCTGAGCGTCCCCTGGGACGGCAAAGGGGACAACGGGGCAAAAACCGGAAGCGGGATCTACTTCTATTCGATCAGGTCAGGCATCGATCTGATGACAGGCAAGATGCTGCTTATCAGGTGATATGGATCCGGCTGGTGTCAACCGTTAGTTTGATAACGAGAGGAGGACAGTTACCGACGATCATCAAGCTGATATCCGCGGGTC
>JAFGBF010000002.1 GCA_016933255.1 Candidatus Krumholzibacteriota bacterium | reverse complement strand
CATGAGGGACTCCTCCTTTCGAGAAATTGTTATTCATGGCGTTATTATAACGCCGATTTATTGGAGGAGTCCATTCCATCACTTGCACACTCGCCTGGCTTCGCCAGGGCTCGGCTGTCACGGCCGCGTGAGATCGAGTGCATGATGATAGATCGATAGGGGATTGCGGCCTCGTCGCAAGTCCTCGCAACGTTATGTGAAACCCGTAAATAGGTTGTGAAATAGATTTTCCGAGACAGAAGTTTAATGTTATGATCTTACGCGTAACTAGGGGCGCCAAAACATAGGAGGAGATCTATGGAGTCAGTGAGCATAAGAACTGGCCTATTGGTGATTGTAGCACTTGCGATGTTTGTTCTTATAGTCGGTTGCAGCGATGATGCTCCAACCACGCCGGATCAAGATGAAAAAGGCACAATAATTATCGATCAGACCTCGCGTACTTTGAGCGGTGCTGGTTGGATTCTTACTGGTCCGCAAAATGAGACTGGTTCCTATGACACGACATTGACCGACATGCCGGTCGGGGTGTACGGGCTGGCATGGAATGCTGTAAGTGGTTACCTCACGCCTTCCAGTGTCCCTCAGACGCTGAACGCCGCCGAAACGATAATTTTCAACGGCACATATACTGAAGATTCGGACCCACCAGAAGGATTTGTGGCTATCCCGGCAGGCATCTTCATGATGGGAAGCCCGGCGGACGAACCCCTTCGTGCAAGCGACGAGACTCAGCATCAGGTAGCTTTGACGATGGCTTTCTATATGTTGTCCACCGAAGTGACGAACCAGCAATACGCTGAAATGGCACAGTGGGCGTATGACCAAGACCCACCTCTGGTCACTGCGACAACGGCCAGTCTTAGAGATGCTCTGGATGGTTCGACGCAGGAACTGCTGGATCTTGATATTTCTGATTGGTGCAAGATTTCTTTTGATGGGGGCACATTCACTGTGGATTCAGGAAAAGAGGATCATCCTGTTGCAGCAGTGACCTGGTACGGAGCAGTGGCGTACTGCGAATGGCTGAGTCTTCGTGAGGGCCTTCCTCGAGCATACGATCATACCACTTGGCAGTGTAACGGCAATGCTCCTTACGCTGCCATTGGCTATCGTCTTCCAACTGAGGCAGAGTGGGAATATACGTGCCGAGCGGGGACACAGACCCCATTTAATACAGGCAGTTGCCTTGATGCGGGAACAGAGGCGAACTACAACGGTAATTATCCTTACACAGGTTGCCCCACGGGGTCGTATGCCGGCTTAACGGTACCTGTAGGAAGTTACCCTGCAAATACATTCGACCTGTACAACATGCACGGGAATGTCTGGGAGTGGTGCAACGATTGGTATGGTGGAGATTATAGCGGCGATGATGTGACTGATCCAGTGGGGCCATCTACTGGCTCTAACCGCATGATCCGCGGCGGCGGCCTTTTCAACTACGCCCAGAGCTGCCGCTCGGCATTTCGGCCCAACAACGTCCCCTCCGAAGGGGGCCAAAGCGTCGGTTTTCGGCCCGTGCGGTCGCCCCTCTGATGTCACAAAGCAGCATCAGTTCACTTGTCGCTTGGACTCTTGACCTTTGGCAGGAGCGATCAGCAGAAGAGAACAGGCGAGGACGACAGCGAAGCCAGCCGTTCCGGCTGATCTGCGAAAGTGTGAGCGATGCGTCTGGAACATATATCGGAGCAATGATCTGCAGATAACAATGAAGATGGTGGGAATCATTTAGTACGGGCAGCACATAACAGAAGTCTTGCTCATTCTCGCTTGTCACCCTGGCTGCAGGGACACCCGGGGCGCCAGGCTCGGCCCGAGTATAAATCTTGCGTATCGTTTCATGACATGATATATTTTAATCAGAGCCCACCAAAATAATACGAGGTGCTTGATGAATAAGTCACTCTTTGCAGTCTTGGCGTTGTTCGTATGCATTTATGGTTCGGTTACATATCCAGCAACAATTGACGAAGAATGCCTCCCGGGAGATACCCTTTGGGCCTAAAAATGTGAATTTTGTGAAGCAGGTGGCTATTGAAACTGAAACGTCAGGAGGTTAGTTATGAAATCGGGGAGCAGAAGATCCGACATTTTGGTAATTGTAGCACTCGCGCTGTTTGTTTTTCTGGCTGGCTGTCGAGATGATCCAACCAAGCCTGATCCCGACAAGGAAGACCCTCCAGAAGGATTTGTGGCTATCTCAGAAGGCTCCTTCACGATGGGAAGCCCGGAAGACGAACCTGATCGTGTATACGACGAGACGCAGCACACTGTGGTCCTGACAAAACGTTTCTTCATATCAACCAACGAAATAACGAACCAGCAGTACGCCGAACTGGCTCAGTGGGCATATGGAAATGACTACTGCAATGCGAATGCAATAAGTTTGCGAGATTTTTTAGACGGTTCGACGGAGAAACTCATGGAATTTGATGACGAAGATTGCGAGATTTCGTTCAACGATGGCATATTTACAGTTGAATCCGGAAAGGAAGATCATCCGGTTAAGGAAGTTACCTGGTATGGTGCAGTTGCGTACTGTGACTGGCTTAGTCTTCGTGAGGAATTTACGCGCGCCTATGATCACGTTACCTGGCAATGCAACGGGAACGATCCATATGAAGCTTCAGGCTATCGACTTCCGACTGAGGCGGAGTGGGAGTATGCGTGTCGGGCGGGGACTCTGACTCCATTCAATACAGGGAACTGTTTGGAAGCAGGAACAGAAGCGAACTACAATGGTAATTTCCCATATTCCGACTGTTCCTTGGGTTCGTTTGCCAATTGGTCGATGCCTGTAGGAAGTTATCCTGCGAATTCATTCGATCTGAGAGACTTGCACGGGAATATCCTGGAGTGGTGCAACGACTGGTTTGGGATTTATGAAGGTAATGAAACGGATCCGGTGGGCGCAGTTTCTGGCACTCTCCGGGTGCTCCGAGGTGGTGACTGGCATACCGGAGCTCTTAACTGCCGCTCAGCAAAAAGCGGCCGTTACTCACCCCTCGAGAGCGGGTCATTCGTCGGTTTCCGGCCTGTGAGGTCGATCAACTGATGGCGCGAAGCGGCAGCACATAACAGATGGTCTTGCGCATCCTCGCCTGTCACCCTGGCTGCAAGGGGCACCCAGGGTGACAGGCGAGGCAGACATGGCCGGTGCGCTTTTTATAGAGAGACTAACACTAAATATTATATCAAAGGAAAACAGGATGAGAAAAATTCTCACACTATTCATCGTGGTTATCTTTGTCTCAATTTCGTTCTTTAATTGCAGTGATGATAAAGCAACAAATCCAGCCGCTGAAGGTGATGACTATGAATTGATTACAGTCCCCGCCACACCTGGCTATCTGATGGGGTGGATATACGTTGCAGAACCCGTCCACACGGTATCTTTGGATGAGTTCCATATTGGAGAATACGAGGTGACTTACGAGCTTTGGTCAGATGTCAAGGCTTGGGCTGAGTCGAATGGATATACATTTGAGCGTGCTGGCCGTCAAGGATCTGATGCCGGCGCATCAACAGACCAGCATCCTGTAACCTATATAGGCTGGCGAGACTGTATCGCCTGGTGCAATGCTTATTCAGAGAAGGAAGGAATGTCACCAGTATATTATACTACTTCGGACCAAACGACGGCATACCGTAATTCATTGGAAGATGGAGATATAAGCAATGATTGTGTAGATTGGGACGCAGATGGGTTCAGGTTGCCGACAGAGGCGGAGTGGGAATACGCTGCCAGATATATAGATGGTACAAGTGTTTCTTTGGGGGCTCAGCACAGCGGATTTAATCTGCACCCAAATATAGGAGATTGTGCGTGGTATGAGGATAATTCAGATGAAAGTACGCAACCTGTGGGGCAGCTTCAGGTGAACAGTTTAGGAGCATACGACATGAGTGGGAACGTATGGGAATGGTGTTGGGACTGGTATGGTGAATATCCAGATATCTCTCAGGACAATCCATTGGGCCCTGCAAGTGGAACTATTCGTATCATTCGCGGTGGTAGCTGGCACTACAGCGCTTCGTACTGCTATACTGCGAATCGCGGCGTGGCCGCGGCCTTTGGCGGAAATTGGGGGTTCCGTGTCTGCCGCGGGGATTTTGCCCGCTAGTCTTCTTTGGGCCTTCGGGTTCTTTAATACCTGGTCCCGGGAGATATTTCAAAAAACGCGCTCATCGCATAACAGAGGTCTTACGCATTATCGCTTGTCACCCCGGCCGCAGAGACACCCGCGTCGAAAGCCCTCGCAACGTTGTGCGGCATAAGAAACAGCATTTTGCCTGCTGGTCACAGGGCGCTAAAAGAAACCATAATTGCATAATTTTAAACGGGAAGCAAAGAATACAAATGGATATAACCTACTTAAATAAAGATTATTTAGAAGTAGATTTGGAATCAGATAATTATGATTTAGTTTAATGATATTCACTGACTTTGGAGTATTATCGCCGACCGCAAGAGAAAGACTTTTGAAAACGATTCACAGTGTGCTAAAAAAAGGCGGAACATTCATTCTATTCCAACATATCATTATTGACGCAGAAGAAAATATTGAAACCTACCGGTTTTGGACTCATTTCTTTTCTCAAAACAATATAGGCAAGATGTTAGATGCTCATAACTTTGTCGATATAAGTTTCAGGGAAGATATTTTACCTGAAGGATATATGTGGAATGGAGATAATGTGATTTTCGCAAAGGCTTCAAAATAAGGAACAAAGTCCTGTACCATTGATAGATATATGGTTATTTATTGAGGCGGGGTTCCTGCGGGGAACAACAGGCCCCAATAGATATGGCAAGGATCCAATTCATTGAGGAAGCGTCATGAGTGTGGAAATTTCCATAGTACTCTCCATTCTGACTATCACTATCGTCTTATTTATCCTTGATATATTTCGCGTCGATGTCATCGCGATCCTATGCATGCTTGCCCTCGGCTGGACCGGCATCCTGAAGCCGCATGAGGCGATCTCGGGATTCTCCAGCAATGCCGTTCTGGCGATGATGGCGGTAATGATCATGGGGCGGGGTATCGCAAAGACCGGCATCATGGACAAGCTGTCGCGGCATCTGATCTCGGCGGTGGGCAGTGGCAAGAAAAAGCTGGTTGTGTTATTGTCGCTTTCTGTCGGATTGATGTCGGCGTTCATGCAGAATGTAGGCGCCGCTGCGCTGTTTCTGCCTGCCGTACTGACGATATCGAAGCGCGAGCGAATGTCACCCTCGGAGCTGATCATGCCTATGGGATTTGCCGCCATCCTGGGCGGAACGCTGACCATGGTCGCTTCCGGGCCGTTGATAATACTGAACGATCTTCTGCGGGGGGCGGATTTGCGTTCCTACGGGCTCTTCAGCGTCACGCCGGTCGGAGGCGCCCTCTTGATCACCGGGATCCTCTACTTCTTTCTGTTCGGAAGGTTCGTGCTTCCGAAAGGTGAAGGTGGAAAGGATGCCGGATCGGATCAGAGAAAGCTCATAGACACGTGGCGCCTGCCCTTCAAGATTCACCGGTACTTCATTCCGGAGGGGAGTCGGCTTGCCGGGATGACTCCCGAGAAATCCGGCATCTGGGACAGGTACACGCTGCATCTGCTCGCGATTTCAGAAGAGGAGGCTGTCGATTACGCTCCATGGAGGGGCACGACCCTCGAGGCGGGCCGGGAGATAGCATTGCTCGGCGACGGCGATGACATAGAGCGTTTCGCGAGGGATAACGGACTCGAGCTGAGGGAGCGGCTTCAAAAATTCGAGGATCTCGAGGATCCGACGCAGGCGGGTTTTGCCGAGGTGCTGATTCCGCCCCGTTCGAGTCTCGTCGGCTTGACTATGCGGCAATTTGCGCTGAGAAAGCATTACGACGTAGAGCCTGTAATTCTTTTCAGCGGAGGGACGGAGATAAAGGATGATTGCTCGGACAGGGTGATCGGCGCGGGAGACATCCTCGTCGTTCACGGCCTCTGGGAGAAGATTGTCAATTTGAAAGAGAGCAACGATTTCATGCTGATCACGCAGTTCGAGGCCGAGAAAAAGGAATTATCGAAATCCTGGATCTCCCTCTCCTGCTTCTTCGGGGGCGTCGCCCTGGCGGTGGCCGGATTCCCCCTCTCTATGGCGATGTTTTCGGGAGCGATGGCGATGGTGCTGACGAGGGTGATGAGCATCGATGACGCGTATAGGGCGATCGAATGGAAGGTCGTCTTCCTTATCGCCGGCCTCATACCGCTGGGACTGGCGATGCAAAAAACGGGAACGGCCGCATTTCTCGCAGAGCACGTCATGCAGATCGTGAGGTACGGACATCCCGTGCTGATTATCGCCGTGGTGGCTCTCCTCTCCACCCTCTTCTCTCTTTTCATGTCCAATGTCGCCGCGATGGTCGTTCTGGCGCCCCTCGTCATCAATATGGCGCACCTCGGACAGCTCGATCCGCGGCCGCTTGTGCTGCTTGTCGCCGTCTGCTGCGCGAATTCTTTCGTTCTGCCGACCCACCAGGTCAACGCGATGTTGATTACTCCGGGAGGATACAAAAACGCTGATTATTTCAGGGCTGGGGGAGGAATGACCGTCCTCTTCCTCGTTGTCGTTGTTTGCATGTTTTACCTGTTCTATATATAGCGGCCCGAACTTACGGGAAAGGAGACATCCATGCTTCTCAAGCACTTCTTCATAGAGAAGATCGCTCACAGTTCCTATATCCTCGTCGGCAGGGAATCCTGCGCCGTAGTCGATCCTCAAAGAGACGTCCAGATATACATAGACGCGGCACGCTCGCTGGGGGTGAATATCACTCACGTTCTGGAGACCCATCTCCACGCTGACTTCATAAGCGGCCATATGGAACTGGCAGACAGGACGGGGGCGAAGATCTATGCTCCGAAATCGGGATCATGCGCCTTCGACCATGTTCCGCTCTCCGAAGGAGACATCATAGACCTTGAGGATATGAAGCTGCAGGTGTTGGAGACGCCCGGACATACTCCAGAGCATATCAGCTACGTGGTCGTCGACACATCCCGCGGCGAGGATCCGATCGGTGTATTTACCGGCGACACCCTCTTTGTCGGCGATGTAGGCCGCCCCGACCTGTTTCCGGAGATAGCGGAAGAGCTGGCCGGGAATCTGCACGACAGCCTGCATAAAAAGTTGCTCAAGCTGCCCGATTTCTGCGAGTTATACCCTGCGCACGGCGCCGGCTCTCTCTGCGGCCGGTCGATGGGAGCGAAATGGCGGAGCACGATAGGGTACGAGCGCAGGTACAACAAGGCCCTGCAGATCCCCGACAAGTCGAAATTCATAACGTCCCTCACGACAAATATGCCCCCTTCGCCCGATCATTTCTCCAGGTGCAGCGACATCAACCGGCAGGGCCCAACCTTGATCCGGGAGATGCCGGAGCTTCTCGAACTCGGCCCAAAACGCTTCAAGGAGAAAATGGATTCACCGGGGACGCTCGTAGTCGACGTCCGTAGCTACGGTGCCTTCGGAAGCCAGCACATACCCGGTTCACTGCATATCGATTTCGGCGGCAATTTCCCGACATTTGCCGGGTGGGTCCTCCCGCCGGAAAGCGACATTCTGCTCGTGGCATACAATTACGAAGAAGCGCTCGGTGCCAGGACCTGGGCGAGAAGAGTGGGTATCGACAATATCACAGGGTACCTGGACGGGAGTCTGTTCGGATGGGCGGTTGCCGGGATGAGGACGGACTACGTGAGACAGGTATCTGCCGAGGACCTCCATGACATCGTATCGGGATCATCGAGCATCGTGCTGTTGGATGTCCGCTCTCCGCTGGAATTCGCCGACAACCATATCGAGGGGGCGATCAATATCCCGGCCCCCGATCTGCGCACGCGGCACGCGGAACTGGATCCTGGTAAACCGACCTACCTCATCTGCAGCACGGGGCATCGCTCGAGTCTCGGCACGAGCATACTCAAGCAGTACGGATTCAAGGATGTGAGCAATACGGCCGGCGGCATGACAGGGTACAGCGCGGCCGGGTACACGAAGCGATGCGTCGTTTGTTCCAATCCGCACGGTTCACGTTACTACACGGAATATCTTCCGATGAAATTCTCGTCGAAGAAATGAGAGGGGGACGAAATGATGGAATGGTTGTTCGCGCGGCAATTATCTCCGTATATAGTGGGGGTCGGGATCGGTATTCTGAGCTGGTTCACATTTCTGATATCGCAAAAGCCGATCGGGTGCTCGACCGCGTTCGCACGCACCAGCGGGATGGTGGAGCGCCTCTTGAGGGGAAAGCGCGTCTTGTTGAAGCCGTATTACGAAAAATTCAAACCGGTCGTCGACTGGGAATGGATGCTCGTTTTCGGCATCGTATTCGGTTCCCTGATTTCTTCCCTTTTGTCGGGGGATTTCGCGTGGCAGTGGGTGCCGGCGCGCTGGGCGGCGACGTTCGGGTTCAGTCCCCTGCTTCGTTTTATCGTAGCGCTCGGAGGCGGCATCTGTCTCGGTTTCGGAGCGCGCTGGGCGGGTGGATGCACCAGCGGCCACGGAATCAGCGGGACTCTTCAACTCGCCGTCAGCAGCTGGGTTTCAGCCATATGTTTCTTTATCGGAGGAATCGCCTCCGCGTTCTTCCTGTATAACGTTATCGGCCGATAGGAGGGGACCATGGCAAACGCGCAAGAGACAGGGACGAAAGGTTCGACGCTGATTGCGGGATTCATATTCGGGATCATTTTCGGATTTCTCCTCCAGAAGGGCGGCGTCACGAAGTACGACGTGATCATCGGCCAGCTGCTACTCACCGATTTCACTGTCCTTAAGATCATGCTTACGGCGGTCATAACCGGGATGATAGGTATATATGCGATGAAAGGATTCGGTTGGGTCCGGCTCCAGCCGAAGCCCGGCTCATTCGGCACGAACGTTGCCGGCGGATTGATATTCGGCGTCGGTTTCGCCGTACTCGGATATTGCCCCGGGACGATCGCGGGCGCCGTCGGAAACGGGTACCTCGACGGACTGTTCGGAGGAATCACAGGAATCGTTCTCGGCGCCGGATTATTCGCCGCCGCGTACCCGAGACTCCAAAAGGGGATCCTGTCGAAAGGCGACTGGGGGGATGTCACGCTTCCGCGCCTCCTGAAGGTCAACGACTGGATAGTGGTGGTACCGGTGGCGGTAGTTTTATATTTGATACTGCGTTTGATAGAATCGTCGGGACATTAGGCAATTCGGGCACTGTCAAAGGATATGCAGATGGAGATTCTACATTATATATCATTAGCGATCGGGATCGTCGGGATCGCCGTGATCGTGTGGGGCGTGGCTATCATGCTGTTCCGCCTGCTTCGCCTCGAGATCACCCGGTTCAGAAAGCGCACCATCTTCCGCGAGCGGGAGACGCTGCGTCATCAACTGGGATCATACCTGCTTCTCGGATTGGAGTTCCTGATCGCAGCCGACATCATCGGCACGGTGACGCATCCGACGCTCGAAGGACTGCTCCTGCTCGGCGGGATCGTCGTTATTCGCACCGTGATCAGCTATTTTATCGATAAAGAGATAGAGGAATTCCAGCCTACGAGCGAAGAGAGCTAGAATCGTCGGCCTGTTATGATATATTTGTATTCAAGCCGCATTCGCGCCTTGTTATGGCCGGCTTCGCGCAGGTGATAACCGCCGTCACGAGCCCTCAAAACGTTATATGAAATAGTGCCATATTTTTTTTAAACCGATTGAAGTAATCGCATATCATATGTAATATGTTCCGTAATGGTACAACGTAGCAACAGCGATTTGACTGCCAGTCAGGAAGGAACAAGACTGAAAAAGAATCTCATATAGCTGAGCAGTCAGATAATGGAGAAGGGCGAAAGACGGGCGATGAGCAGCAGGGAGAACCTTAAAGTCAGAAAATTCAATCTGGAGCCGGGATTTGTCATAGCCGGAAAGTATGAAGTCGTCGAAAAACTCGGTTTCGGCTGGGAAGGAGAAGTCTACCGGGTCAGGGAGAGGACTATGGGGGTCGACCGGGCGGCAAAGCTCTTCTACCCGCATCGGAATGACAGGAACAGCGCTTCACGGTTCTATGGAAGGAAGCTGCACAAGCTCCGGCACTGTCCTATCGTCATTCACTACCATACTCAGGAAAGGTTTTTGTATGATGGCGTCCCGGTCGTCGTCCTCGTGTCGGAATTCGTCGAGGGCGAGCTGCTCAATAAATATCTGAAAAGGCAGCCGGGGAAAAAGCTCCCTCCTTTCGAGGCGCTGCATCTCCTTTACGAGCTGGCCCAGGGCGTGGAATATATACACGGACTGAAGGAATACCACGGGGATCTTCACGACGATAATATCATCGTCCGCAGGCTCGGCATATCCTTCAACGTAAAGATCGTGGATATGTTCAACTGGGGGGCTCCCACAAAAGAGAATATTCAGGAAGATGTGCTCGACCTGATAAGGATATTTTACGATTCGCTCGGGGGCGCGAATGCTTATCACAGGCATCCTCCCGAGATCAAAGATATATGCTGCGGATTGAAGAAGAGCCTGATAAGAAGGAAATTCAGGAACGCCGGGCAGCTTAGAAGGCACATTACGATGATGGAATGGTAGATACCATGTATTGCTCCGCGAGTCCGCTATGACACGGAAAATCAGCGATATCGTCTATATTTTCGCCCTGGCCGCATTCACGGCCTCACTGGTCGCAGGCGGTCTCTCTCTCGCCGGCGAAGACGCGACATCCACGGAATCTCTCCGGAAATTTCGATCCGAACACGAGAGATTTATCGAACTTCTGACCGGCGGCCTTGAATATGCTCTGCTCGCCGACCCGATGATCGGGACGGACGGCCATGGGCATACCTACCCCGGTGCGACGCTGCCGTTCGGCATGGTCCAGCTGAGTCCTGACACGAGGCTGACCGGGTGGGACGGGTGCTCGGCATATCACTACTCCGATTCCCTGATCTACGGCTTCAGCCATACCCATCTCAGCGGGACAGGCTGTTCGGACTACGGCGATATCCTGCTGATGCCGGTCAGCATATCCGGCGATATTCCGGGGGCCAGAGCGCCCCTTGGAAACGGGGCCGATGGCGGTGAAGGGTACAGGTCGAGCTTCGATCACACAAGCGAGAGGGCACTCCCCGGTTTCTACTCGGTATATCTGACAGACAATCAGGCCGGAGTCCAATTGACAGCGACCCTGAGATGCGGATTCCATAAATACAGATTTCCAGAGGGGAAAAGAGCATCGATCGTCCTGGACCTTGCGCACAGGGACAAGGTGATAGATTCAGCTATCAATATCGTCAGCGATACCGAGATCACAGGTTTCCGCCGGTCGCTGGCCTGGGCGGAGGACCAGCATATATACTTCGTGGCGAGGTTTTCCAGTCCTGTGGTGAGCCGCGGCCTTTCGGCCGGCGGCGTCATCATGCCTGGCGCCGCCGAAGGATCCGGGAAGGACCTTCGCGGCTGGTTCAATTTTGAACCTGGTGATGACGGCGTCATAATGGTAAAGGTCGGCATATCGGCAGTAAGCATAGATGGTGCAAGAAAGAACCTTGATGCCGAGATACCGGGATGGGATTTTGCTCATACAGCTAAAAATGCAGTCGGAACCTGGGAAAGATCGCTTTCGAGGATAAAGGCAAGCGGAGGAACAGCTGAGCAGAAGAGGATATTTTACACGGCGCTTTACCACTCTCTGCTCGTGCCAAATATTTTCAGCGACGTTGACGGGTGTTACCGGGGCAGGGACCTTATGATACATAAAACAGACGGTTTCGATTATTATACGGTCTTCTCGCTGTGGGATACTTACAGGGCGGCCCACCCTCTCTTTACGATCATAGAGCCCGAGAGGACCATTGATTTTATCAAGACGTTCCTCAGGCAGTACGAAGAGGGGGGCGCGCTGCCGGTCTGGGAACTTGCCGCCAACGAGACTGGGTGCATGATCGGCTACCACTCCGTACCGGTCATAGTCGACGCGTATTTCAAGGGACTTGATCGTTTTGACGCCGAACTTGCGCTGGAAGCGATGAAGGCGGGCGGCCGCAGAGATCATCTCGGTCTGGCATCGTATAAAAGACACGGATATATAAGATCTGAAGACGCCGGGCAATCGGTGTCGAGAACGCTTGAATACGCATATGACGACTGGTGTATCTCGCGTTTTGCCGGCGCCCTGGGCGATAAGGCGGACGAATCTGAATTTCTGAAAAGAGCGCAGAGCTACAAGAATCTCTTCGACCCTTCGACCGGGTTTATGAGAGCGAGGCTCAACGGAGGATTCGTCGAGCCGTTCGATCCGGTCGAAGTGAATTTCCATTATACAGAGGCGAACTCCTGGCAGTACAGTTTCTATGTTCCGCAGGACATAAGCGGCCTCGCGAGGCTGCATGGAGGGATGCATGCGCTCGAGGCGAAGCTCGATTCCCTTTTTACGCAGAGCAGCGGACTCAGAGGTCTCGATCAGCCGGACGTCAGCGGTCTGATCGGACAGTACGCCCATGGCAACGAACCGAGCCAGCATATGGCATACCTTTACAATTTTACAGGTTCTCCGTGGAAGACGCAAGCCAGGGTCAGGGAGATCATGGAGACGATGTACAGCGGCCGGCCCGACGGTCTCTGCGGAAACGAGGACTGCGGGCAGATGTCAGCCTGGTTCGTTTTCAGCGCGGCAGGGTTCTATCCGGTCACTCCGGGGCAGGAGTCGTATATTATCGGAACGCCTCTTTTCGATGAGGTCGTGATAGAAACGGGAGAAGGCCGGAGTTTCACGATCATCGCCGAAAGAGATGCGGATGATCGCGCATCAGCGGATGACTGCGTCTATATAATATCGGCGATTTTGAACGGAAATAAATATGACAGATCTTATATCGATCATGAGGATATCGTACGAGGCGGAACGCTCAGGTTAAAGATGGGACGTTCACCCTCCCCGGCCTGGGGCAGAGGGGGAGACAATATTCCGCTATCAGTGATCGAGGATGATATCATCACCCCCGCTCCGTTTATAAGCACAGATGAAATGGTGTTTCAGGACAGCATCACAATAGCGCTGGCGTGCGCAGAGAAAGATGCTGAAATACGCTTTACGACAGACGGCAGTGAGCCCGGCAGAGCTTCAGGACTTTATGCTGGATCTTTTACTCTGAGAGAATCCGCTACTGTAAAGGCTGCCGCCTTCAGCGCAGGATCTCTTCCCAGCAGCGTCGTCACGGGTTCATTCACTCGCATGAGAAAAGGTCTTTCGGTCACGTTGAAAAATGAATACAGTCCGCTCTATCCGGCCGGAGGCTCTCAGGCTCTGGTAGATATGATAAGGGGCGGAGAGGATTTTCGTACGGGAGGATGGCAGGGATACCAGGGGGTCGATTTTGAAGCAGTCCTGGATCTTGGAGCCGTCCAGGATATCGGGGGTATATCGGCAGGGTTCCTTCACGATCAGGGCTCATGGATATTTCTGCCAAGGTCTGTGGAATTTGCTTTGTCGAAAGACGGAAGGTCGTTTGAAACGGTGGCGAGGCTCAATAATACCGCCGATGACATGGAGAAAAACTCCCTGGTATGGGAGCCTGGAGCTTTCGGCCTCTCTGAAAAGGCCAGGTATATTCGCGTAAAAGCCGAGACGATCGGCCTCTGCCCCGACTGGCACCCAGGCGCCGGGAACAGAGGCTGGATATTTATAGACGAGATCAGTGTCGAGTAAAGAGATCTGAATTTAAGGAGGGTCAATGGTCGTTTTCAGCTTACTTGACTGGTTCTGGCTGATCGCCTTTGTCGTGTTGATGGTCGGGAGCGGAGTCAGGTTCTACAGGCTCGGCAAGCGATCAGAGTCTGACTTTTTCCTCGCTGGAAGAGGGTTGCCGTGGTGGCTTCCGGCATCATCTGTCTACGCGACTCATACCGCAACCGATACGCCGATGTGGGTATCGGGAGTAGTCTACAGGTTCGGGCTGGCCGGTCTTTGGTACACATTCTTTTCAGCGTGGTGCGCTATCAGCGCCTTCGTATCGACAAAAATATTCAGGCGCTCGCTCGCCTATACGCAGGCAGAATGGCAGTCGCTTCGATTCGGCGGGATGTCAGGTGAACTTCTGCGCGGATGGGTAGCCGGATGGCAGGTATTTCTGAACATGTTCATTCTCGGGTGGGTCGGTATCGCTATGGGGAAGGTCTGCGGGTTCATGTTCGGATGGCCTCTGTGGATCGGGCTGATCGTATTCTCGTCGGTATGCGCTGTTTATGTTCTCGCCGCCGGATACTGGGGAGTCGTGATGGCTGATTTCCAGCAGGGGATCATTGCTTTCATCGTGATCATCATAGTCTCTTTCTGGGGGATCTATGCAGCCGGCGGGGCGTCCGGGATAATAGCGAAGCTCGAGGTAATGGGAGAAGCAGGCAGGCTTAATCCTTTCAATTTCAGCGGATTTTTCAGCGGTGAGTTTCCTGTCGCGTGGTTTCTAACGATGCTCTTTATTGGAATACTCGGAGGGCTGGGGATGGGTACGGCGATAGACTGGTTTCCTGAAGCCCAGAGGATCCAGTCGGCAAGGACTGTCAAGGACGCGTCATGGTCGATCTGGGCAGGCTCTGCTCTTGTAATCGTCAGGAACGCGGTCTGGGGCGCTGCGATCCTTGCGTTCTTTGTCCTCTATCCGAACCTGACCGATGTGAAAGATTATGAGATGGGATGGTTCCGGCTCGGTTTCGAGAATCTTCCGTCAGGTATGATAGGGTTCTTTTTCGCGGCGATAGTAGCGATCCACATCTCGACTATATCGACCCATCTGAACCTCGGCGCCGTATATATAACCAGAGATCTCTACCATCACTATATCAACCCCAGGGCGACGCAGAAAAAGCTTGTTCAGGTTGGGCGCATAGGCACTGTATTGTTGCTGGCCGGTTCGTTTGTCTTCGGATCGATAATGGAGAATATAACCGAGTGGCTGATCTTCGCCCTCTGGATCATGGCTGCGGGGATCTGGCTGCCTGGTATCCTCCAGGTGATGTGGTGGAGGTTCAACGGCTGGGGATATCTGACCGCGTGGATAGCGAACCTCGTTTTTTCGTGGCTTGTGGTCTGGGTATTGCCGGCCTTCGGAATCCTGCCGGAACTTCAGGATTACCACCAGTTCTGGCTCCTGATGCTGCTGGGAGCACTTGTTTTCATACCGGTGACATTTTTCACCAGGCCTGAGGACATGGACAGGCTTGTGAAGTTTTACGTCATGTCAAGGCCGGTAGGCTGGTGGGGGCCGGTCAGGCGCGAAGCGATAAGACGCGGGTTGCTGTGAGTCTGCGAGATGAGAATACTTTGAATATGATATTAGTAAACTGCCGGATTAGTTGACTGGAGGTAACCGAGGAGATGATCTCGATGTTCAGAAAAGAGTGGACGGGCGAAGAAGCAGAAAAATGGACTATTGAGGATACGGTAACGGTAATAATATCGCCGCTGATCTATCTGCTTATTCTGATTGGTGGAGCGATGAGTACGCTCCTGATGCCGGTCGGGTTCTCAATGCTCGCATTGGCGATAGTGTTGATAGTAGTCATGGTCAAAATAATCAATCCCAAGCTCTCGGCGATATCGGAAGCATACGAGAAAAAACAGAAACATTATATCGAAGAGCTTGAAAAAAAGGTGAAGTGGGAGGAATGAATACGGGGTCTGGGAACAGGTTCCGCAGCCGCAAGGCGCGCCGGCCTTTTCGGAAGATATCGCCGCCGGATAGCCGGCCGGTCTTTTCAAAATATTACGTGGCCGGAAATATAATATCTGAGAAAGGATAAAATAATGGATAACGGACTGAAGATGGTGCTGGGAATGTCGCTCGCATACGTGACATCATTTGCGGGTCTGATCCTCGCCTGGTATTCGTGGAGAAAACATCATGGCGGCAGGGAGGACAACTGATGAAGGGGTTAGTATTCGGAATAGTCATTCCCGCTGTGGTCTTTGCGATCTCATTCATCATGACAGAGCTGCTCTTCAGGCATTTTTCAAAAAAGGACGAGAAAGAACTGCCTGAAGATATTTCGTGATTTTTGCGACAAGTGGAAGATCGATCTCTCGAAGGAGGGTGCGGTAGAGTTGATGCTGTTCTTTGAGAGCTTTGAGTGCGCTGACTGACGGGGGATGACAATGCGGAATAGATTGTGGAAGTGCTATTCGAGGATCGAAGGAATGCTAATTCCCGGAATGGTGAATCCGCAAATCGTATATCGTGATAGATTAAGGGCCTGTATTGACGGAGAAACGCGTTGGCTTGACCTTGGATGCGGGCACAGGATCTTTTCGAATTCACTTCCGGATTCAGAATATTCGCAGCATGATCTGGTTCAACGCGCAAAGCTTGTTGTCGGAATAGATGGGGATCCCGGGGCTTTGAGGGCGAACAGGATAATTCAGCACAGGATCGTGGGATCTATTGAGAAACTTCCGTTCAACGACCGTTCATTTGATCTAATTACCGCCAATATGGTTGTTGAGCATCTGCCCGAACCTCATATTCTTCTTTCTGAGATAAACAGGGTATTGGCCGAAGATGGGTTATTTATTTTTCACACTCCGAACATTAAGAATTATAAGATACTGATCGCAAGATCGTGTCCGGGGTTCTTGAAAAAAAAGGCGATCAAATATCTTCAAAATCGCGATGAAGCGGATGTCTATCCGACTTGTTACCGCCTGAACAGACCCTACACGATAAGGACGAATGCACCGCTCGCAGGGTTTGAACTTGCCGGGATGGATCTGCTGCAGGGGCCTGCTGATTCTGTGATGCTGGGCCCATTAGTGATATTCGAGCTGCTGGTGATGAAGTTTCTCAGTTTAAAACTGATGAATGATTCACGCAGTAATATTATCGTAAGACTTAAAAAAGCGCGGAGGCAGGCTGACGCATAACAGCGTGCGCGGCTCGATGTGAAGTTGCAACCTTATCATAACTGGTATATGCATCGGCAATAGATTCGAAGGAGTGAGATGAAAAAAGATCATTCGCTTACCTATAAAGACCGATCGATCAAGAACTGGCCCCACAGACAGCGGCTTAAAGAGATTCAGTCTGTAATCGATAAAGAGTCACTCAAAGAGATCGAGGATCTTAAATATGCCGATATCGGGTGCGGTACGGGTTATTTAACGAAGATCGTCGCCGATCTTATCAGCCCTACCGAAGTATCCGGATTCGATCACTATCCGGAACATCTGGAAATAGCCAGATCAAACTATCCGTCGTATCGATTTGAACTGCTCGACTTGAATAAGCCATCCGATATTGGGCGGTTTGATTTTGTGACCTGCTTCGAGACGCTGGAACATGTCGGCGATGCGCACGCTGCAATCTATAATCTGCTGAACGCGACAAAAAGCGGAGGCACTTTGCTGATTACGCTGCCGATTGAAATAGGGCCGGTCGGAATCTTCAAATTTCTTGCAAAGACCCTGATTTATAAGTATAAACTCGATGAATTGCCGCAAAGGGACGGCCGGCTCTACAATAAGTATCTGTCGTCGCTGATGACATACAGGGATATGAGCAGGTTTCGGGATCAAAGATCCGGGTGGGGCACTCATTTCGGGTTTGACTATAGGCGTATAGATGAAGACCTGAAATCGCGCGGCGTTTCTTTCAAGACCAGAAACGTCGTTACGACGAGATATTATATTATCAAACCGTTACAAAGCCGCAATTTTGATGGAGGATCTGGATGAAATTGTCTGATCTGGGATGGGATCGATATTTCGAAGAGGAATTCAAACCTTTTCAGGATATGGGCTTTTCTGCGATGCGGATAAGCAGGGAGAACAGGGGGAAATATATCGCTTATGGCGAGCAGGGGGAATATGCCTGCGAAATATCAGGCAAGTTCAGGTTTGAGACCGCCAGCAAAGGCGGGTTTCCCTCCGTCGGTGACTGGGTCGCCGTCTCTGAGCGCTCGAACGAAAATAAAGCGACTATACACGGACTTGTTCCCAGAAAGAACGCATTCAGTCGAAAAGTCGCGGGAGAGGTGACAGATGAACAGGTTATCGCCGCCAATCTTGACTATGTCTTTATCGTCACCGGCCTGGATCTGAACTTTAATCTGCGCCGAATTGAAAGATATTTATCTGTCGCCTGGGAAAGCGGAGCTGTCCCGGTCATCCTGCTGAACAAGTCCGACCTGTGTCCTGATGCCGAAGACCGGAAAAATGAAGTGGAATCAATAGCGCTGGAGGTCGATGTGCATGCCATCAGCGCCTCTCAGAATCTCGGGATGGAAATACTGGGCAGATATATCAGTGCGGGAAGGACAGTCGCATTTTTAGGTTCTTCGGGAGTAGGAAAATCTACCATTATAAATACACTTCTCGGGACTGATCGTCTGGAGGTCAGGGAAGTGAGTGATTCAAATAGCAAGGGCCGGCATACCACCACTTTTCGCGAATTAATTATCCTGCCGAATGGCGGCATGGTCATCGATACTCCCGGGATGCGTGAACTGCAGGTCTGGGGTGATGAGGAAGGGCTGAAGCATGTCTTTGACGACATAGAAGAATTGGCACTTGACTGCCGGTTCAGAGACTGCAGTCACGGCGATGAACCGGGGTGTGCGGTTCAAAAAGCCATAAATAATAATATCCTTTCTCCAGAACGCTTTGAGAGTTATTTGAAATTAAAAAGAGAATACGGCTATCTGGCGAAACGGCAAAGTATGAAGGCGAGCGCCGTTGAAAAAGAGAAATGGAAAGAAATCAAGAAATTCGCAAGGGAACTGAAAAAAAAGAATAAAGACCGATGAAAGGTACAAAAGACTTTAGTCGTCATAAGTCCGTATTCAAGGGCTGATGCGTCCCGGATCGGAATCGAGAGACTGATGGAAAAGAAGGGTGAAAAAAAGAAACGGGTACTTCTGACAGGCCCGCTCCCTCCCCCGATCGGTGGAGATACGGTCTCCACATACAATCTGTTTAAAAGCGTTTACTGGTCCAAGGCGGGGATCACCCTGGATATGATCGATACATCCTCTCGCGGATTCATCAGGGTCCATAATTCCAGCCGCCCCCCCGGCGATATTCTCAGGGCTTTCAGAATATTCTTTTCCTTCACAGGAAAAGTATTCAGAGCGAGGGCCGTGCTTTTCTGGGTGAACAGTTCCTTCGTCTGTTCAATAGGGATTCCGCTTATCGGCATCTGCATATTGACCGGCAAGCCATTCGTCATAAAGAGCTTCGGTTCCTTTTTCGTCGATAAGCTGAAAACGCTTCGGGGGTTAAGGCGGAATATCGTCATCAAGATGATAAGGAAAGCGGATCTTATTCTTCCCCAGACCGCGGCGCTGGAATCGGATCTTATCGACGGGCTTCAGATCGACCGAAGCCGCATCGCCAGATTTCCAAACTTCATTCCCGACTCGATGATACCGGACAGGATGCCGTCCGGGAGTTTTTCCGGCAGAGGTATTTTCATCGGACAGATCAAGAGAGAAAAGGGAGTATTCGATATAATAGAAGCGGTTGGAAACGAGGCAAAGGTCCGCGTAGATTTCTTCGGCGATATCCTTCCCCGCGACAAAGAGCCGTTTGACAGATCACTGGAGGCGAATACCAATTGCCGATACGGCGGCAGACTTCAGCCCGATGAAGTAATAGGAAGGTTAAGCGAATACGATTTCCTTCTTCTTCCCACCTATCATGAGGGAGAGGGGCATCCGGCGGTGATACTCCAGGCGTTCGCCGCGGGAGTCCCCGTGATCGCCACCCGCTGGAAATCGATTCCCGAACTGGTCGAAGATGGGCGGACAGGCATCCTTGTCCCCGTTAAGTCTCCCGAAGAGATAGGAAAGGCGATGGCACGGCTGGCCGGAGACAGGGAGTTTTACGATTCGATCGCGGCGCGCGCATTTGAACGCGCCGGGGAATTCACCGAAAAAAGGATCGTCGGGCGATTGCTGGACGCCCATATAGCGAGACTGGTCTGATGGCGCGGCACAGCCTCTCTCTGTCTGCCGGGCTGCAGGTTTATTTGATCGCAGCTGAAACAAGGCCCGGAGTGAAAGGCCTCGGGTCGATGATCTTTCCGTTCCTGTATATGAAATGATCACCCCGGTTACCGGGCGCTGCCATCTGGACATTCTTGAACTTGCCGCTTATTTCATCAATGAATTCCCTGTATATCTCTCCATCTGCCCGGGCATGCATCGGGATAAATACTCTGGGGCTGAGTTTTTCAAGGGTATACTCTACACCTTCTTTGACCTGCTCCGGCGTGCCGAGGCTGCATCCCCTGATTCCCATGAAGCAGATATCCGGACGCGGACAGTTTTCTTTGAGAAAAACGATCTCGTCCGTGAACTCGTCCATCAGGCCGATACGGCCGTTTGCGTGGTCGCCGGCGTGGAATATAGTAAGGCCGTCCACTTCGATAAGCATTCCTACTCCTGCGTCTGTGGAATGTATGGTAGTGAGTTTGATATCCCCAAAATCCTTTGACACACGCTCTTCCATGAACTCGTATGGAGGAACGCTGTCTCTCGGCTGCAGACCAAGGAAGTAAGTTATATCCTCCACCTCATCCTTCCATTCGAAGATGCAGGGATCATAGTGGTCGCCGTGGAAATGGGAAGCAAAGACTGTCACCTTGTTCCCCGCGAGTTCCGCGGTGTTTATAGTCCCGTTGCACAGGCCCTTTCGATCCGGATCGCCGCCCTGTTTATAATAGTCAATAATGAGAAGGTGGTTGCGTGTCTTGACGGCCCAGCCGCTGTGACCCAGAAAATAGATCGCTGCCTCTTTCTTACCGAGGTTGCCTGTTGCGGCGAGAGACCGGTCGGTTTTTTTGCCTTTTCCAGAGACTCCCTTTGATTTTAAGAGACTGGCAACTTCGTCGTTTCCATAATATTCAGCGAAGAGAATCGGCGGCGTACCGCATTTTCCGCTGTCAGATGAGCCTGCTCCAGCTGTAATGAGCCTGTCCGCGATCTCCCTGTAGCCCCTGATCGATGCGAGCTGCAGAGCGGTCCTTCCACTCTTGTCGGTTCCGAGATCCGGCTTTGCGCCAGCTTCGAGCAGCGCGGCGACATGTTCCGTTTTTCCATTTTCCACGGCGATTACCAGAGCTGTCTGGCCGTCTTCATCGGCCAGGTTGACATTGGCGCCATGCTCGAGTAGCAGTCTGATCATCTCGACAGAGGACTGTGAGGTCGCGTCCATCAGGATCGTTCTGCCCGAGTTTGACCTCACGCTGATATCAGCGCCTTTTTCAAGGAGAAGACGGGCGCATTCCACCGCGTCGCGCCATGCACTGAAAATAAGGGGGGTAATCCCTCCCTCTTTTACGGGGGGATTGGGAGAAGCGCCTTTTTCAAGCAACATCCTGACTATCTCGGCATTTCCGGATCCTGCGGCATAAGCCAGAGGCGTTCCTCCGTTTGATGCCCGCGTCTCGAGGTCGGTCCCGTTTTCCAGGATATGTTCGACAAGAAAGGGCAGGTTTCTGCCGCAGGCAAAATGCATCAGAGTCTCTCCGTCCGGCCTTCGATAATAAAGGTCCGCGCCGGCGTCGAGCAGAAGCCGAATCACTTCTTCATTGCCGCGGTACGAGGCAAAACTGATCGGAGTGTCGCCCTTGCGGTCCCGATGGTTGACGTTTGCTCCCTGTTCGAGCAGAAAGGTGACCATTTCGGCGTGCCTGCGCATCGCCGCGATATCAAGGGCGGTGCTGTTATCGCTGTCGCCGGCATCGACTGCGGCGCCTGCTTCTATAAGGATCCGGGCGATATCCACGTTGCCCGTTGTCGCGGCGGTATGTATCGGAAGCTCATCAAACTGATTATCTGCCCGTTCGTTGACCTTTTCCGGATTGTTCTTCAGGATCTCTTTCACTCTGGCGGCGTCGCTGCTTTGAATGGCATTGTGGATATCGCCTGCCAGGACCGGGAAGGCCACAACCGTGATAAGGATTGCGGAAACAAAGGACAAGAGAGACTTATTCATTCTGGAACTCCTTCCAGGGCGTCAAAATTTTTAACGCGCCCATTTGAAACAGCGAATCAGGCAGCCGCTTGGCAATTCTGCCTGCGGCCCCAGTTTGTGAGAAAAGCTTAACATGTGAAAAAAATAACACTGTCGAAAAGAAAAGTCAAACGGAACTTTTTTCGGAACCCGGGGGGGGCGAAGTGGAAAAAGCCGCATCGATCCGAATTTCGCCTTTTCAGGAAGATCTGACGATATCGATAAGATTCTCGATCACATATTCGATCTCTTCGGCGGTCAGTTTAGGGTAGAAGGGTATGGTTAGCGTCCTCGAGCCGATCTCCTCTGCTGCGGGGAAATCACCTTTTTTGTAACCGAATCTCTCCCTGTAGTAGGTCATGAGGTGAACGGGATGGAAGTTGATCGACATCCCGATACCCCTGTTCTGCATCTCAGACATGACGGTATCGCGTTTCTCCGGGTCGACAAGAAGAGTGAGGATATGGCAGGCATGCCGGGCTTCGGGCCTGATATCGTGAAGTTCTATCCCTTCGATCCCTGAAAACGCGTCGAGATATATCCTGTATATCTCTTTTCGCCTCTTGAGCATCGAAGAAAGTTTCTTCATCTGTTCATTCAGGATCGCGGCGTGGATATTATCCATGTTGTATTTCCAGCCGAGGATCCGGACATCGTACTGCTCGAAATGATCGGTATATCGCTCCATCGCGTTTCTGTCGAAGCCGTGCAGACGAAGCTGTTTGAGCAGGTCGCACTTACCCTGGTCTTTTAGCGATATCGCCCCTCCCTCCCCCGAAGTCACATTCTTTGTCGCATAGAAACTAAAACAGGCGTAGTCGCCGTAATGCCCCGGTCTTTTCCCGTTCCACTCGCCTTCAAGGGTATGGGCAGCGTCTTCGACGATGAAAAGACCATTGCTGTCGGCAATTTGGCGGAGAGCTTCCATATCGCACATCTGGCCGTACAGGTGGACGGGGAGTATCGCCCGCGTACGGGGGGTGACTGCCCCGGCAACGGCGGCAGGGTCTATATTTCCTGTCGAGCGGTCGACATCCGCAAGGACCGGCGTGGCACCGGTCATCAGGATAGCGTTGACCGATCCTATGAAAGTAAGGGGAGTTGTGATCACTTCGTCTCCCGGGCCTATCCCCTCAGCGAGGAGAGCAAGCTGCATCGCCGCCGTGCAGCTCGTGACGGCGACCGTTTCCGGCAGGCCGAGATAACCGGCAAGGGTCTCCTCGAACTCCGCAACTTCGTTTCCTGTAGTAAGGAAAAGCGATCTAAGCACACCGCCGACACGTTCGATCTCTTCATCTCCGATACCATGTCTGAAAAACTCTATTTTTTTCACTGCTGCCTTTCTCTATGCGGATCCACATGTACGAGCACTTTTTCTATTTCGGGATGTTTTTCTGTGATCCTCCCCACCACATCGTCGACGATCCGGTGCGAATCGATCACTGTCATCTGCGGGTCGACCTGAATATGGATCTCCATCCTGATCCTGTCCGCGTAATATCTGGCCATCAGGTCGTGGCATTCGATCACTCCGGGAACATCGCATACGATTTCGAATATTTCAGTAATTAGTTCTTTTGATGGCGATGTGTCGATGATCTTGTTTATGGCGGGTTTCAGGATATCGAAGGCGACCTTTATAATAAAGAATGAAACCAGAAGGGCGGCGTATGAATCAAGGACCCTTAAAGAAGGGTTAAAAACGGCAAGAGATATGCCGGCAAGCGTTATGATCGAAGATATGGCGTCGGAGCGGTGGTGCCACGCATTGGCTATCATCGCCTCGCTTCCCGCCTTTTTTCCGACCCTGACGGTCAGGTGGTACATCGTCTCTTTGGAGATGACAGAAAGAGCGGCTATTATTATGGTAAATCTGCCGGGGATCGATATATCGCCCTTATAGATCGCAGTCGCAGCTTCCACGCCGATCCTGAAAGCCGCCAGGAGAAGGATCGTCCCTACAAATAGAGTGGAGACGCTTTCTATTTTTCCGTGACCGTACGGGTGATCTTCGTCACTTTCTTTTCTCAGGAAATGAAGGCCGACGAGGACTACGAAATCGGAGATAAAATCGGATATGGAATGGATGCCGTCTGCGAGAAGGGCGCGGCTCCGCCCGAAAATGCCTCCGAAGATCTTGAGCGTTATCAGGATGGCATTGATGGCTATGCTGGCGATAGTGATTCTTCTGCCGGCTTCGATCCCGTAGCTGTGATGATCGTGACCGCTGTGACTGCCCATTTAATCCTCTCGGTTAATCTGCCCGCATGCCGGAGCCTTCCGGTCAAAGGGGGCCCCGCTGTCGATCCGTATTATATTAGCAACTTGATAACAGCGCAAGAAGACGATTATTTTTCCTCGGAAGGAATTTTTCTGCATTTACTGCCGGCGCATGGCCCAGGGTCTTCGTTTTGCCTGCCGGATACCGATCCGGTAAAACTTCTTTCTTGGATTGTTAAGTATGATATAGTATATTTTTTCCGACACAACTTAATGGAGGATGAATAATGTTCGAAAAAGTAAAAAAAGTACTCGAGGAGATCAGGCCGAACCTTCAGGCTGACGGTGGAGATATCGAGCTGGTCTCTGTCGAGGACGGTATAGTAAAGGTAAGGCTGAAAGGGGCCTGCGCAGGCTGTCCTATGTCGCAGATGACCCTGACTTTTGGAGTCGAAAAGGTTCTCAAGGAGAGGATTCCGGAGGTAGTCAAGGTCGTGCCTGTACCGTTTGAATAAATCGACCTTCAAAACGTATCGATCAGAGGGGAGGGCTTCAGTCCTCCCCTTCTTTTTTGTCATGTTTTTTGCTTCAAACCACAGCGTGCTGGAATCTTAGATCTTTAAGGGCAGAAGGAGTGCATGTTGCGATTTTTCCGCTATTTAACAGGTATTCTTGCAATCGGAGCAAGAGGAAGAAGAAAGAAAAGGTCTCTTCTCGGCAGGATCGGGATCGCCGGATTCACCCTCCTCGAGCTGTTTATTGTCGTGGAGATCATTGGATTCCTCGCAACTATAGTCATATCAAACTTTTATCGCTCCAAGAAAGCTGCCCAGGTCGCGGTCACAGTGCAGAATATTAAAAACGTCCAGACCGCTCTATTTTCCTATTTCGCCATGGAAAATGAATTCCCCCCGACATTGAACACGATATGGCTCCAGTTTTACGGGGGCAAAGTCGTGGCCGATTTCGATTATATCGGAGGAGCGACATCGGTAAACCAGGCTGGCTGGGAATTTTTCGCCAGCAACAGCATCGATATCCGTTTCAGCGGTCCGACAGTCCAGGAATACGCGATCAGAAGCAAGGAAGAGCTTCTTCCATATGCCCTTTACGTCTATGGAGATGTTGCCACTTCCGCAAAGATCGTCCATTAGGATCATTAATCTGCTGTATAATATCCCCTCCATCTTTTAATATCTAAAAGATAGTGAAAGAGCATTTTACCGTTGGAGGAAACCGATGAATAAGGCGGGAGCAGGTTTTGTTTTTGACGCGCATTGCGATACGGCGACACGGCTTACCGATGACGATGGTATCGATCTTGGAAAACGGCTGCCTGACGGGCATATCGATCTTCCAAGAATGAGGGAAGCTGGATACGGAGCCCAGGTTTTTGCCTGCTGGGTCGACCCCGACCTCCCGCCTGAAAGATGGAACGCAAGTACGATCGAGATGATCGGCAGGCTGCGCCGGCAGATCGAAAAAAACAGCGGTTCTGCGCGGGTGGTAAATAAAGGTTCCGAGATCAGGAGTATCACCGATGATCGGAAGATAGCCGTGGTGATCGGAGTCGAAGGGGGGCACGCTGTAGGTTCGGATGTCGAGGCTCTCCACAGGCTGTACGAAAACGGTGTCCGGTGCCTGACTCTGACCTGGAACAACAACAACGAAATAGCTGATTCCTGTGAAGGCGAAGATAGATGGGGCGGGCTTAGCGAATTTGGATTCGAGGTGGTCAAAGAGATGGACAGGGCAGGGATGGTAATCGATCTTTCCCACAGTTCCGACCGGACTTTTTTCGACCTGATCGAGGCGGCTTCCAATCCGATCCTCGTATCGCATTCCTGTATGCGGGCGATCTGTGATGTTCCGCGCAATATTACAGACGATATGCTCAGGGCGCTCTCGGAAAACGGAGGCGTAGTAGGGATAAACTATTTTCCGGCCTTTCTCGAACAGGTATGCAGCGATCAGGTGATGTCTGTCTGGAACAGGTACAAGAAAGAAAGATCGGAGCTTGCCGAAAAATATGACGGAGATGTGGCGCGCGTGGACGGCGAGATCCTGGATCGGTACATGAAGCAGATCTCCGTGATCCCTATGCCCGGTATCGCTGAAGTCGCCGACCATATAGAACACGCCGTATCTGTCGCCGGGATCAGCCATGTCGGGCTGGGATCGGATTTTGACGGGACCCCGATCATGCCGGTCGGCCTTGAAGATATATCAGGCGTCCCGTTGATAGCTGCCGAGCTGAAAAATCGAGGGTTTTCCGATGAAGATACAGACCGGGTCATGGGGGCGAATCTTCTAAGGCTTTTCGAAAAGGTCTGCGCCTGATCTGACCGGCCAGAGGGCTTTTGCCGCTTTCAGCACGCCGAGCGGAGAGACCCCGCCACTGTCGAAGAAGAATCTTTTAAAGGCTCGAAAATACATCGTCGTGTAGTCGTCTTCGATTCCGGCCATCCGGGCTGCGGCATCAACTGCGTCCCACACTCCGCCCAGATCGTCGACAAGGCCGGCTTCAAGCGCCTGCGTACCAAAATAAAGCCTGCCGCCGGCAATAGGGTATACATTTTCCTTCTCGATCTTTCTTCCTTCCGAGACTTTCGAGACGAATATCTCGTAAATATTTTCTATCTGTTTTTCGAGCATCTCCCGCTCTTCTTCCGTATAAAGCCTGCCGGACGAATACGCGTCGGAATGTTCTCCGGATTTGAAGACCTCGTTGTTCACGCCGAGTTTTTCATAGAGAGCTTTCAGGACCGGTTTCGCCGAGACTACTCCGATGCTGCCGGTGATCGTAAGCGGATCTGCGAAGACCGCGTCGCCGTACATCGATATCCAGTAACCTCCCGATCCCGCAATATTCGACATCGAGATCACGACAGGGATATTCATTTCAGTCTGAATCCGGCGGATCTCCGCAAGGATCTCATCGCTGGCCAGCGCCGACCCTCCGCCGCTGTCGACCCTGAATACTATCGCTCTAACGCCGGGATAGTCAGAGGCCCTTTTCAGCGAGGATACTATAGAAGAGGACCCCATCGTCCTTGAGCCCCGCACCGGGTCAAGGATGTTATTGCCGGACCGGATCTCCCCGTAGGCTCCTACTATAGCGACCGCAGGGGGCGGGGCCCATCTGTCATTCCAGTGGACCCTGTCTGCTATGGACGCAGTGGATACTGATCCCGGGTCTTTCTTTCCGGCAAGAAGCCCAAGCTCCTCACGGGCTTCCGCCTTCCACCCGACCCTGTCGATCAGGCCGTTTTCGACGGCTTCATCGGGAGAGAAGATCTGTCCCTGAGCGAGCGCGGACATTTTCTCGGCCGCGATTCCGCGCCCTTCGGAGATCGCCGCTATAATGACGCGGTATGCTTCATCGACCATTTCCTGAATTTCAGCAGCCTGCTCCACCGTAGATGTGTCGGTATACTGAGTGTGGAACGATGATTTGTACTTGCCCGCCGTGGTGTGGTCCCAATCGATACCGAATTTATTGAAAAGGTTTTTCAGCCTTTTTACTTCGAGAGATACTCCGATCCTCCCGATAAGCGAGAGTTCTGGAGAGACGATCCTGTCGGCGGCAGAAGCGAGATAGAGTTCTGAAGCCCCTCCTCCCGACGAGAGATAGGCGACGACCGGTTTTCCCGCCGACCTGATCTCCGAGACGGCGGAGCGTATCTCGGAAAGGTTTGCGTCGACCGGGCCAATGAATCCGCCTGTGAGCGGGCCTATGTCGAGGATCAATCCCATGATATCCTCATCATCCCTGATGTTTCGAAGCTCCTTGAGCAGCGGGTGGAGGTCTCGGCTCTTTGTCCCTGTAAGCTGAAATCTCCCTCCTTCATCGAGATATTTCCCGCTTACCTCGATTTGGGCGAAGATCTCTTTTTTGACGAGGGAATCTCTTCTGTACGCGGCGCTTTTTTCGATCGAGACCGAGTTGATGCTGTATTCGCTCTTGCCTTTGGCGGCCATTCGGGTCCCCGTCCTGACCCTGCCGTAATCAAGGGAAAATGCCATCCCGGCGGAAAACTCCTCGTAAGGGGCGCCGTTTCCTGAAAGATCTTTCATATACGACCCGTAGATCTCGAACCCGGGGAGCAGTACGAGGCCTGCGCCGAAAAGATATCCGGGTCTCAGGCCTTCCTTGAGGTCGGTTTGAGCGGAAAGGGTTATTCTTTCTCTCATCGGCCTTATCGAAGCCGCAAAGGTAAAACGGTCTTCGAGTCTCCCGCCTCCGAAATCCGGCCGGTTTGCGTTATTCCAGATTCCGCCCAGGGAAAGGAAACGGTTCGGACGGATGAGAAAGCCGAGGCCCGCGGAAAATGGGGAGGGATCGTTATCCATATTGCTGCTTTGCCAGGCAAGGGAACTCCCGATGCTGAACCTGCCGCCCAAAGGTAGCGCAAGGCCGAGCAGAAGGGAATTTGACTTGTATCTGATCTCGTCTATTCTGGAATAACCGATACCGATGTTGGGGAAAGCAAGACCAAGGGTGATTTCGTTTATCCTGTCGTAACTGTACGCGCCCCTGAGGATCATCGATCTGTAGGGACGGAACGCAAGCCCCGCCGGATTGACGAAGATCGATGATGCGTCATCTGTATCCGATACAGACAGATATGTATATATATCGCTTCTTAACGGGTATGTCACCGGTCCGTCGACCTCGGCCGGGCAGCTCCCGGCAAAGGGAAGGATCATCGACAGGACGGCAAACGACCAGGCGGCAAGACGGTTCTTTTTCAAGCAGACGACCCCCTCGATACTTGAAACACTGATCTTATGCTGTCACCCGGCCCGGCCTATGAATTTTTCTTTTCCATCCCGGCGGCGTATTTTTCGACGGCCGCCCACTGGCCGGCGCCGTGAAGGCCGGCTTCTTCAAGCACCTTGTGCGCCTGTCCGCTGCCAAGGTAATGACCGTGCTTGAACGGGTGAAGGCTGGAATCCCTTCCGCCGCTCGAAGTGACCCATCTGAACATCGTCGGCAGTGTCAGCCCGGTGATCCCCATCGCTTCATTCGCCAGACTGTCGGGATAGATACTCTTCTGCTCTTTTTCAGGAAGCATCAGGAAGAGTTCCGCGCTCGCGACGTAGAAGATGTTGATATTCAGTCCTGCTTCATCGATCTTCGGCAGCACTTCTTCAATAAATGTGTTCGTAACGCCGCTTCCCTGAAGGACGAGGGTTCCATGGTAAGGTTTCTTCGATCCGTCGGCCCTGCGCAGCGCGTAGATCCCCTTGACCGCTTCTGTGGCAGGAGGGAGTCCCAGAGCTTTTCGATCGAATATCTTTTCATTCGGACGCGTTACGAAGGGAGCGATGACAGCGGGGCGTTTTTTAAGGGCAGCTATCACGAGCGGATAGACCTCCTGCGGATCCCATGGCGTCAGGGTTATCATAACGTTTTTGGGGAAGTTTTCCTGCAGAAGCTGCAGCGCCTGCGGGTCGGCGTGGGTCGGCCCGTCCTCGCCGGTCTTTAGCCCTGCGTGGGCGCATACGAGAAAGAAGGGGTTGTGAGGCTCATTATTATACTGCTGCTTTCCCTGCTGTCCGATCCCGTGCAAACGGGCCGTGATGTGAGTCAGAGCAGCGATAAAAGCTCCGTAGGAGGACCCGGCGCCGATGTTATGCCCGAAGGTCGACAGCCCGGCCATGATCCCGCCCATACAGTCTTCGCAGATCCCCCCGGTCAACAGGATCCTCGAATCGGGGTTTGAGACGGCGTTGTAGAACCCCTCGGCGAATCCGTCGCCGGCCTTGAGGATCGAAGTCGAACCGAGCAGATCGGCCGAAGCGGAGATTATGGCTCCTCCTGATTTTTTATTCAGATAGTTCAGCGTCTCTCCGAGCGCAGCCCGGAGAGTCTGGCTGGATCCTGGTTTATACGTCAATTCGGCGGGGATCTTGTCAGCTTTGATATCATCGCTGTAGATCCGGCTGACATCGCCGGCGTTTTTGCGCAAGGTCTTCTTCGCGCCGATGAGCCTGTCGTGGGCTTCGGTCAGCATCCTGCCGAAGAAATCGGTGATCTCCCTGTTATCTTCCAGGATCTTTCTTACTACCATAAGCGCGTCATAGAAGGCTTTTTCGATAGCTACCGGTGTCTTTTCCCCTTCGAATTTCGGGAATGTGACCCCAAAACGTTCTTCGAGAGGTTTCAGCGTCTTGTAATATGCTTCGGAGCAGAAGTCGTGTCCCGCGCCATGTGATTTTCTTCCTTCGATCCCGTACTGCCATCCTTTTATCGTGCGGTAGATGATCGCTGTAGGCTGATCGTTCTGTCTCTTCATCGCAAGTTCCTGCGCGGCGAGGACCTGCCCGATATCCTTGCCGTTCTCTACCAGTATGACGTTCCAGTCGTGCATGTAGCAGAACTCCGTGGGCGACCACTGCACATAGTCTCCGGGAGTCTCCCCGTCGCGGCAGACCCTGTCGGAATCGATAGACGACTGATTCCAGTCGACATGGAGCATGATGTTCCACATCTGCGCCGAAGCGGCGGTTGCCATAGCCTCTGAGACCCTGCCGGGAGTCATCCCGCCTTCGCCCTCAAGGACGTGTACGAAAGGAGCATTCTTGCCGTAGGCGTCCATCGCGCCGAAGCCGAGTCCGAAACTGGTCGTCACTCCTACTCCAGACGCGCCTGTCGAAAGCTTGACGAAGGGAGTTATCGGGGATGGATGTCCGTCGAGCGGCTTTACCTTGAACTTTGAGAAAAGGGGAGTTTCCTGGGTCGGGTTGCGGCGAAAACCGAGCAGATCCTCGATCCTGAGCTGTTTTTCCGGGCCCGGAAGCAGCTCTGCGCTGGCGATCCTGGCGCATTCGTTCCGCAGCGCCCACATAGCGTAGAGCCCCATCGCTTTGTGCCCCGCGGCGTATGAGAGGATATCGGCCCCAGTGCATTCGGGATCGCCTATGCAGTAGTCCATAGTATTAAAGAGGAGGCTTTCGACGATCCTGCCGGAGGATATCGATCCTCCAGGGTGGCCCGATTTCGGGACGAAGTTGTACAGAATGCCGCAAAGAGACCTGTAGACCAGGTCGTAATCATCGAACATCCTGATAGCTTCTTCACTGCCCCGGCTGGAGCTGCTGTCTGGTCCGATTTCCGCGTAATATCCGCGCTTTGGGCCGAAAGTGAATTTTTTGCTGGACTCTTTTTTAGACAAGACCGAGCCTCCCTTTTAGTATACTTGATGCCGCCGGCTGACTGCGGCAGCTGCTGGATTTCCGGCCAGGATCTATTCAAAGCCGGACGCTAAATATAAAGGAAACCTCTTGCCGATGTCAACCTGTGAGAGGAAACGGAGAAAGAGCCGCAGAGCGCGCGAAATATCGCTGAGGTCCGGTTTTTGTTGCATCGAAAGGCGAAAAGATGCTATCTAAAGCAGTGTCAATAGCTCCGGAGGTTACCGGAAAGGTGCCGGCAGTGGCCGGGCGAGAAAAGTCCGCTTCGGCAGCGGCGCCTGGTCATAAGGCGTTTCGGGCCGGAGTGACGGGACATTTGAGGTGAAAGGAAAAAAATTGGGCGGAGCGGGAATTAACGCGAAAAAACTTTTTTTTGAACACTTTTCACTCCCTTCAGGCGACCCTGAATATGACCTGCTGCGGGCAGTGGCGTCTCATTTTTCAAAACTTCCATATGAAAACCTTACAAAGATCATAACAAAATATACGATAGATGATCCCGACAGGCGTCTGCGCGGTCCGGAAGATGTCATCAGCGGCTATATCGGGGATAATACGGGCGGGACATGTTTCTCCCTTACCTGGTGCCTCGGCTCGATCCTCTCCAATTCCGGATACAGGTGCTACCCCGTAATGGCCGATATGAAAAGAACAAATATTCACTGCGCACTCGTCGTACATGCCGGCAAAAAGAGGTATCTGATCGATCCGGGGTATCTTCTGGGGGAACCGGTAGAACTCGGTTCTCTTCCCGCATCGATCAGTACGGCGTTCGGAACTGTGGAACTAAGGCCGAAGGGGATGGAGAGTTATGATCTGTACACAGTTACCGGAAGCGAAAAAAAATGGAGATACAGGGTAAGAACGACTCCGGTAGCTCAGGCGCAGTTCATAAGATACTGGAAAGAATCTTTTTCGCTTCCGATGATGAATTCGCTGCAGTTGACAAAGCTCACTGAAAATGGACATCTTTATATCAAGAATCATCACCTGAGGCTTCGGCGCGGCGACCAGAAGATAAACGAGAACATAAGGAAGAGCCTCGAGTCGAGAATAGAGGATGAGTTCGGGATCTCGCAAGAGGTGACTGCCGAAGCGCGTGAATATATCGAAAGGATGAAAAAGGAATGGGCCATCCGAAAGCAGGGAATCCGGAAAGTGGAGCACCTGTAAAGTTTTTTGCGGCTCTTCTTTTGAGCGAGGAAATGGCGGGATCAGCCGCGCATGCCGATATGGATAAGCTGCTTAAGGAGTTAGAGGGGATCCTGGGTCCGATCGATTACAGGGGAAAAGCTTTTCCTTTCGACATGACCGATTATTACGAAGATGAGATGGGGCCGGGTATCTCAAGGGTAATAGTATCATTTGCCCCTCTCGGCGAGGCGATGGATATTGTACAGGTCAAACACTCGGCCAGATCTCTTGAAGACAGCTTCTCGAAAGACGGAAAAAGAAGGATCAACATCGATCCCGGATATATCGATTTTTTCAAAGCCGTCCTTGCCTCGTTCAAGGAGGGCCCCCAGAAGATATATATAGGAGAAGGAGTCTACGCCGATCCGGTCCTTATGTATCAGGAGGGTAGATGGATAACCCTTCCATGGACCTTCCCCGATTTCAAAAAGGGACTGTATATGGATGATCTTTCCGCTATCAGGGATATATATAAAAAGAAGCGCAGGACCTCTGGTTCAGGGTGACGGTTCCTGACGGCGCGTAATCAGGGTTCAGGCGATGACGATTAAAGGTGCGTATTTCCCTGGTCTTTGGACGATCTTTCGGCATTATCGGAAGCAGTCTCAGGGAATGTCTTGAGAATATACCTCTATAAGGTATATAATGGATGTCTGTTTGGTTCCGGCGTTATCCGGATAGGGGATGTTTCCAGCCGCGGCCCGCATCTGATCCAACAGGAAAATGATCTGAAGGCCATACTGCGGATTTGAAAGGTGTCATGGGTTTATCGCTCGGTATAGATACAGGTACAGTAAGCGCAAGATGGGCCCTGCTCGGCCAGACAGAGCGCCTGAAGCTTCTGGAAAAAGAAGGAAACGGCCTTATAACAGGCGTTTATCCTTACCGAAACGACCCGGGTCGATCTATAGCTGTCTCGCGGTATATGAGAGTCCAGGGCGACCCTCTCGATACCGTCATCCGCTCGCTGCGGGAACTGTATCAGAATATCAGCCCCGCCGAGATACGGTCAGCCGTGGTGACCGGAGCTTCCGCCAGACTCGTGTCGGAGGCGCTGGGGATCCCTGTCGAAAACGAGTTCAAGGCTGCCGCGGCGAGTATAGGCGGATTATATCCGGATATCGTCAATATTTTCGAGATGGGCGGAGAAAACTCGAAATATATCAGGATCGCAAGCGAAAACGGCAATACCTCTATAATCGAATATGAGACTAACGGAGACTGCGCGGCGGGAACCGGTTCGTTCATGGATCAGCAGGCGAGCCGCCTCTGTTACGGCATCGAGGATGTGGGGGAGATCGTATCATATACGATGCGTTCTCCGAAGATCGCCGGCAGGTGCAGTGTTTTCGCAAAATCCGATATGATACACGCGCAGCAGAAAGGGTATCAGCCCGCAGAAGTGCTCAAAGGGCTGTGCGAAGCGGTCGCAAGAAACTTCAAGAGTAATATTACCAAAGGGAGAAAGATCACCGGCAGGACCGCCTTTATCGGCGGTGTGGCGATGAACAGAGGCGTCGCTGAATCTGTAAGAAAGGTCTTCGGGCTCAGCGCCGATGATTTTTTCGTCCCCGACCTGTGCGCCTATATTGAAGCTATAGGATCGGCGATCGTAGCATCGCGCGCCAGCTGTGAAGATTCAGATACGGCGCTTCTTGCCGAAAAGGTCGCTGAAAAAAATATCTCCGAAAGAGAGGAATTCCCGTCCTGGGACCGTTTGTCAAAAGAGAAGGTGAGTTTTCTGCGCGACCGCGTGGATACGTATTCGATTGGTGAACCGGATATTCCGATAGACGCATACCTCGGACTGGATATCGGTTCGGTAAGCACCAACCTCGCCCTTATAACCGGAGACGGATCGGTCATAGAGGAGATATATCTCAGAACGCAGGCAAGGCCGATCGATGTCGTCGGAGAGGGCCTTCGGATCCTTTCTGAAAGGACCCGGGACAGGGTCAGGATAAAGGGAGTCGGGGCCACCGGATCGGGACGCGAACTTATAGGCGAACTGGTCGGAGCCGATACTGTCAATGACGAGATCACGGCGCACAAGACCGGAGCTCTGTTCATCGGAGAAAGGCTGCTTGGTAAAAAAGTCGATACGATATTCGAGATCGGCGGCCAGGATTCCAAATATATTTCGATCGATGACGGGATAGTCGTCGATTTCACGATGAACGAGGCTTGCGCGGCCGGGACCGGATCATTCCTCGAGGAGCAGGCCTCGAAACTTGACATTAATATTATCGATGAATTCTCCAGAGAGGCTTTTGCTTCAAAGGCCCCCTTGCGGATGGGAGAACGATGCACCGTCTATATGGAACGCGACCTCTCGTCATACCAGAAGATGGGAGCCGGCAAATCCGATCTGGTGGCGGGGCTTGCCTGTTCGGTAGTGCAGAACTATCTGAACAGGATCGTGCGCGGCAGAAAGATCGGCGACGTCGTCTTTTTTCAGGGCGGGACAGCGTACAATGACTCGGTAGCCGCCGCTTTCAGCCAGATACTCGAAAAGGAGATAATCGTTCCTCCATATAACGGAGTGATGGGGGCTATCGGCGCCGCCCTGCTTGCGAAAGAAAAAATGACTGCTCTCGGAACCGTCAGTTCGTTCCGCGGGCTGGATATATCGAAAGTAGAATACAGTATCCGCGAATTTCCGTGCAGCGGCTGCACGAATTTCTGTGATATTCAGGAGTTCACCGTAGCCGGCCGCAAGACATACTGGGGCGACAAGTGCGGAGAAAGATACCACAAAAGGGCAAGGGCCCATCTTAAGCCGGCCGTTCCCGATCTTATGAAAGTATATATGAACCTTCTTGAAAGGGATACGATCCCGCTGGTCGAAGAAGAGCTGGGAATAAAAATAGACACGGCTCCTCCGCCTGGCGGAAAAAGGATCACGGCAGGGATCCCGTCTGCGATGTTCTACTTCGATACATACCCATTCTGGAGCACATTTCTGAGTGCTCTCGGAATGGAGCTGGTGACGACTCCTGAGACGAACAGGGAGATCGTCAACAGGGGTATCGAAGGTTCGGTCGCCGAGCCCTGCGCGCCGGTCCAGGTGGCGCATGGACACGTCGTCCGGCTGCTTGAAGAGGACCCCGATCTGATCTTCATCCCCAATATCATAGATGCCGAGACTGATCATGAGGAGACCGGATCATATATTTGTCCCTGGGGGCAGACTCTGCCTTTCGTCATCCGGAGCATGCCGGCGCTGGAAGGCAGGGAGGGGATCATAGCTTCTCCCATAGTCCATTTCAGGGAGGGAGAAAAATTTGTAGAAAAAGAGCTGTGGCGGTTCGCTAAAAGATACGGCAGGAGCAGGCGGCGGAGCAGACTGGCGGTCAGGGCGGCATACGCCGCTCAGCGGCTTTTTCAGGGTGAGCTCCAGGCTTGCGGGCAAAAAGCCCTGGCGGCGCTCGACGAAAAGAATCAGCCGGGGATAATCCTGGTTGGAAGACCGTATAATCTGATGGACCGGGAAATCAACATGGATGTGCCGGGCAAGCTGAGGGATTATTACGGGGCGAATGTCATCCCTCTCTTCTTCCTTCCCCTGGACGGGATCGATATCGAGGAGGAGGGACAGAACATGTTCTGGAATTACGGCAGAAAGATACTGCAGGCGGCGAAATTCGCCTCTGAAAGAGAGAACCTGCATCTGATCTACATAACCAATTTCAAATGCGGCCCCGATTCATATGTAAAACATTTCTGCAACAGGGCGTCGTCGCGTCCGTGGCTCGCGCTGCAGTTCGATGCCCACGGAAACGACGCCGGCATGATGACAAGATGTGAAGCTTATCTCGACAGCAAGGGAGTACTCAGGTGGTGGAAGAAAGAAGCTGGTCTCTCGAAGACAGGACCCTCTACATTCCCAGAATGTCCTCAGGAGGAGCCGAAGCTTTTGCAGCAGCGTTTCGGCACTTCGGGATAGACGCCAAAGTCGTCCCCGAGGGAAACGAAAGGACATTCGATCTGGCCGGCCGGTATACGTCGGGAGACGAATGCCTGCCCGAGAGGGTGACGGTGGGGAATTTTCTCAGGGTCATCGAATCGCCGGGGTTTGACCCTTCAAAGACGGCGTTTCTCATGCCTACGGCAGGAGGCCCCTGCAGGTTCGGGCAGTACGCGCCCTTTCTCCGCCAGATACTCGACGATATGGGGTACGAATCGCTGATGGTCTTCTCTCCCACAAGTAAGAACGGATACGACGGGATAGGAAGATATGCCGCTCCTCTTATGCAGCTTGGCTGGCTCGCCCTTGTCGGAAGCGACGCGCTGCGCAAGATGCTCCATACGCATCGTCCCCGTGAGACGGAAGAGGGGGCCGCGGACGCCGCGCATCGTGAGGCGCTTGGAATATTCTGCGACGAACTTGAAAACGGTCCTCTCCGGAAGAACTCGGTATCACGCCGCCTGACCGGCACGATGGAGGCCGCGAGGGATATCTTCCGCGCTGTTCCTGTCGATACGGAGAAAGAAACGATGCTTGTAGGTGTCGTCGGCGAAATATTCTGCCGTCTTAACACTTTCAGCAACGATGATCTGATACGCAGACTGGAGCGTTTCGGGGCTACGGCCTGGCTTTCCGATATTACCGAATGGATATGGTACACCGATGAGGAACAGGTGAAGAACCTGAAGATAAGGGGCAACGGCATATCAGCTTCAATGGCCGGCGTTCAGCTGAAGAAATTTTTCCAGAAAAGGCTGGAACACAAACTTCTTGAACCGCTGAAAGGCTCCCTCGCGCCTATGAAAGAACCGGGGAAGATAAGAGAAATACTCGATCTTGCAGAGCCATACCTTCCCTGGCACGGAGCCCTCGGCGAGATGGTGCTCAGCGTAGGAAAGAGTATCTATATGTACGAGAACGGGGCCGATGGAATAATCGATATAAGCCCGTTCACATGCATGAATGGAATAGTATCAGAGTCGGTCTATCCGCGCGTAAGCCGCGATCATGACGACATCCCGATCCGCCCGTTCTACTTCGACTCAAACCGTATGGATCTTGAAAACGATCTTGGAATATTCATGGAGCTGGTTTCGAGCTACAACCGCAGAAAAAAGAGAAAGCGCCGAGGGATCAGAGCGGCGTAGTTACCGCGGCCAGTTCGAATTCAGGCGGGTCGAGTATAAGTTTTTTCACCGCGCACATATCGACCGATTTCATCATCGGTTTGATATATTTTTCCGGGAAATCAGCGGGGATCTCCACATTTATTATTATCTTTCCGATCTTCTTTTTCTCCGGATCGACCACGGTCTTCAATATCACGCGTATATTTTCGGTCGGGATCCCCCGTTTTTGACAGAAATAATCGACATATACGGCGCTGCAGGCTGAGATCGATGTCAGCAGCAGGTCGAAAGGAGCGGGGTTCTCATCGTCCCCGCCGTTCATCGCTGACTGGCTTGTCCTGATGCTGTATCCCTTTATTGCAGTGCTGTTGCTGTACTGACCGGTAAATGTTGTGATCAGGTCCATCATATTCTCCCTGGAAATAAATAATGCCTGAGGGGGGAGTTGAACCCCCACGGAGTTACCCCCACTGCGCCCTGAACGCAGCGCGTCTACCAGTTCCACCACTCAGGCATAAGCTATAATTTCAGGTAATTACAATAATTAACCAGACCCCTTTTGTCAATGCGTGAAATTCGCCGGGGCCCCTCATAATTTACGCACCTTTGAAAAGACCAGCCCGTTTTCGGCGGACCTTTCCGGTCCGGCCGGCGGGGATGCCCCTTTTTGCTTGAAAATACGCTATCTCTCTGGTAGTTTTCGCCTGTCGATGATCCGATCTTCTTCCGGGGGAAGGTCAGCGAAGGCAAGTGCCGGTTTTTTTATCAATGCGGAAGGAATTCGCTGGGGAGCGCGGTGTATCAGGTGTCATGAAGATCGTTTGCACGAACAGAAAGGCCAGGCACGATTACGCTATCATCGAGACGATGGAAGCTGGTATTGTTCTGACCGGTACAGAAGTAAAATCTCTCAGGGCGGGGAGCGCTCATCTGAAGGATTCGTACGCCTCTATCGAAAATGAAGAGCTTTTCCTCTTCAGCGCGCATATAAGCCCGTACAAACAGGGCAACCGGAATAACCACGAGCCGACCCGTACACGAAAACTTCTTGTGCACGCGAGAGAGATAAAGCGCCTTATAGGAAAGACCCGTGAAAAGGGGCTTACTCTTATTCCGCTGAAGGTCTATTTCAACGACGCCGGAAGAGTCAAGGTGGAGATAGGGCTGGCAAAGGGGAAAAAATCGTACGACAAAAGGCGATCGATAGCCGATAGGGACGCTAAAAGAGATCTGGCCCGGGCGATCAAGGACAAGGATCGCGAAAGGTAGGAAGGGATGCCAGTGAATAAACGATATTCTGTTTTTTGCCGGATGACGTCAGTGGCCGCTCTTTTACTTGCTTTGCTTTCCGGCCTCAGCAGTCCCCTGATTTCGGACGAAAGAGCCGAAGCCGAGAAGACTCTGGGGGTCGTCTACGCGGACGGACGCCAGACCGAGGATATTCCCCTCCTCGGGCTGGAGGAGGACAGTGAAGAGCTGTTTATCTCGGGATATAACCTTGCGCGCGTCTTCAAGGCGAGCAGGCACTGGAATCCCGGTGCCCGCAAACTTATTCTCAGTATCTCCGGGCACAGGTTCATGTTCACGCTTGATACGAGGGTCGTCATCGTAGATGACCAGCCGGTCCTGATGAGGGTCCCTGTAAGGTATTCCGAGGGTCTGGTCATGATCCCTATCGAGTTTATTTCCGCAATCCTCGCTTCATCGACGATTGAAGAGATCGATCTTGATGAAGAAACGCTGATCCTTACGATAGGATCCCCCGAATATAACGTCACCGGCATAACATTCACCGATGACGAGGTCTGGTCAAAAGCTGTTCTGGATCTGACGGAGGAGCTTCTGTACCATGTTGACAGCGAGACTCCAGGCCTTCTCAGGGTGAAGATATACGGCGGCAGGCTCAACACGCTGAAATTCTCCGTGACGGCAGGAAAAGGGCTGTTCAACAAAACAAGGGCTGAACAGACGGAACATGACGCTTACCTTTTCTTTGATGTGAAAAAGACGGCAGCGAGGTTCCGCGTGGAGTTTTTTGATGATGCAGAAGGCGGCGGAAGCGCAAGAAAGCTCGTAATATTCCTTGAGAAAACTAAACTGCCGGAGATTCCAGATCCTGATTTCGCCGGGATGAAGATGACGGAGATCCTCGATGCTGAGACGATCAGAGGAAACAGGATACTGAAGATCGCGATAGACCCCGGGCATGGAGGTGTCGACAAGGGAAAGGTGAGCTCTTCCGGAATCTATGAAAAAGATGTGAACCTTGACTATTCGATCCTTCTCAGCGAGAGGCTTGTCGAAGAATTCGGTGTAGAGGTCGTGATGACGAGGACTGACGATATTCTTGTACCGCTGAGCAGGAGAGCGGAGATCGCGAACTCGGAAGACGCTGACCTCTTTATAAGCATCCACTGCAACGGGTGGTTTCATCAGGACGCCAGCGGCTTTGAGACTTTCTTTCTCGCCCCGGCCCGCAGCGAGGATGATCTGAGGCTCGCGAGGGAGGAAAACGCCTCTATCCAGTTTGAGAACCCAGAACTCAAGCCGGAAGAACTCGACGAACTTGATTTTATTCTCTGGGACATAGTCCAGAACGAATTTATAAGCGAGAGCAGCGAGCTCGCCGAACTGATACAAAAAGAGATGAGCAATCGTCTTTCAATAAGAAACCGCGGTGTCAAGCAGGCCGGGCTGCTGGTTTTAAGAGGCCTGAAGATGCCGGCGGTACTAGTCGAGATCGCTTTCCTGTCAAATCCTGAAGAGGAGATCCTGGTGCAGGACCCGCTTTTCAGGGCAAGGGTGATCGAAGGGATAGTCAACGCCGTAAGACGGTTCCAGGAAAAATATACTGAAACTGTCAGTATGACGAGGTAATCGCCTGTCCCGAAGAGGATCGCGCCGCGGCGCCGATCAAGCGTGCTTCAGGACTTTCAGGCGGATTTTTTGCGAAAGGATAAGGTTATCATTTCCGGCAAAAACATAATAATCGTCCTGCTCGTTGTCGCGATAGTGATAGTCTCGATTTTTCTGATCGAAAAATCGACCCGCCTGAGCAATGTCCAGAAAACCCCGGCTCCCGTTGAAGTTCCCGAGCAGACTATGAGTGTGACTCTTTTCTTTGCCGGCAGAGACGCGAGCGGCCTTCTTTCGGAGACGAGAGAGATAGCCGTGCGCGAAGGGATCGAAGAGCAGGTAAAAGGCGTGATAAGAGCCCTTGCCCAGGGCCCGGAGGATGATAAGATGATCTCCGCGCTCCCTCAGGGCACGGATGTAATAGAAGTGTTCTGGGTGGAGGAGTCACAGACCGTGTACGTGGATTTTAACAGGGTATTTATCTCGGGACATCCCGGAGGTGGAGTCAGCGAGTATTATACGATAAGCATGATCCTGAGGACGATCAGTTCCAATTTCCCTCAGATCAGAAAATTGCAATTCCTGGTCGACGGCTATCCAGTCGAGACGATAGCCGGCCATTATGACACCACTGGCCCTCTTGACCTCCTCAACTGGAGATAAGACCTGCAGCCTGAACAGATAGAACAAGCATGAACGATGAAAGAAAAAAAGCTGTCGGCGTATTCGATTCAGGTGTCGGAGGGCTGACGGTCGTGCACGAGATAATGAAACGTCTTCCGGGAGAGGCGATCGTCTATTTTGGTGATACGGCGCGTGTTCCCTATGGGTCGAAAAGTCCCGACACGGTCCGCAGATTCGCCTCGGAGAATATCGAGTTCCTCAAGACAAAAGATGTAAAACTTCTCGTGGTCGCGTGCAACACGGCTTCTTCGATAGCTCTTCCGGAGATACAGGAAAAAGAAGACCTCCCGGTGACGGGGGTCCTGCTGCCGGGAGCCAGAGCGGCCGCCAGGGCGACCCGGAATGGAAGGATCGCAGTGATCGGGACAGCCGCGACAATAAGGTCGAGGGCGTATGAAAAAGCCATCTTCGATATAGATCCAGATCTCGAGACAAGATCCCATCCATGCCCGCTCTTCGTATCTCTTGCCGAAGAGGGATGGCTCGATGACGAAGTCACGGAGCTTGTCGCGAGAAGGTATCTTCAGCCTCTCGCCGATTTCAAAGCCGACACTCTTGTGCTCGGGTGTACGCATTATCCCCTCTTGAAGAAGGTCATCTCGAAAGTCGCGGGCGAGTCGGTCGTTCTCGTTGATTCGGCGGCCGAGACGGCGATCGAGATCGAGAAGATCCTCAGGGAAAAGGACCTGCTGAATGATATGGAAAGCAGAGGCAGGTTCGAATGTTTTGTCAGCGATACCCCCTATCTTTTCAAGGAAGTGGGAGAAAGATTCCTGAGAATGCCGATACTAAAAGTCGAACATGTCGGAAAAGAGAAAGATGGCAAAGGATGGCATACCGATGACAGTGAAAACAAAGAGAAGCCTTAATCAGCTCAGGCCTATCAAGGCGACCCTGAACTATATCAAAAGTGCTCCAGGTTCTGTGCTGATAGAGATGGGAAGGACCCGTGTGGTCTGTGCGGCAACGATCGAGAATTCTGTTCCGCCTTTTCTGCGTGGGACGCAGAAGGGCTGGATAACGGCTGAATACGGTATGCTTCCCAGATCGAGCCCATCGAGGATCCCCCGGGAATCGGCGAAGGGAAAGATCAAGGGCCGTACGCACGAGATCCAGAGACTGATCGGCCGCTCGCTTCGCGCAGTCGTCGATCTCGAAAAGATCGGGGAGAGAACGATCTTCATCGACTGCGACGTAATCGAGGCAGACGGAGGGACGAGATGCGCTTCGATCAACGGAGCGCTCATAGCGATGGCCGGAGCTCTCGAACAGCTTAAGCTCGACGCGCCTTTGCTGAAAGGGTTTGTCGGTGCAGTAAGCGTCGGGATGATAAAAGGAAAGCCAGTGCTCGATCTCGACTACCAACTCGATTCAACCGCTGACGTCGATATGAATGTCGTGATGAATGACAGGGATGAATATATAGAGATTCAGGGGACCGCTGAAGGAGAAGCATTTTCACGCGAAGAGCTCGATAAGATGCTTGCTTCGGCAAAGGCGGGGATAAAACAGATAATCAAGTATCAGAAAAAGGTTTTGAATTGGCGCTCAAGATAGTGATCGGTACAAGAAACAGGGGAAAGATCAGGGAGATCGAAAAGATGCTCTCGGGCACCGGGATAGAAATGTCAAGTCTCGATGATTTTCCGCCTTTCCCTGAGCCGGAAGAGACCGGAAACAGTTTTTTTGAAAACGCCCTGATAAAAGCCAAAGCTGCCTATAAGGCGACAGGGCTGCCTGCGCTTGCCGATGATTCCGGAATCGAAGTCGACGCGCTCGATGGAAAGCCTGGAATAGGATCGGCGCGGTACGGAGGCAATGGCGCGAGCGACTCCGACCGCTCGAAGCTGCTGCTTGAAGAGCTTCGGGGTAAAAAAGGCGATGAAAGGAAAGCCAGGTTCCGGTGCGTGATGGTCCTGTTTCCCGCCCCGGGAACAGATAAAAAAATCCTGATGACAGAAGGAGTCCTGGAGGGGATGATAGCCGAAGAGCCGGCAGGCAGCAACGGGTTCGGATACGACCCGGTATTCTATCTCCCTGAGGAAGGATCGACTGTCGCTCAAATGGACCTGGACCGTAAAAATATGATCAGCCACAGATACAGGGCGCTTGTCGAAATGAGAGGGCTGATAGAGTTCGGCGATTTTAAAGAAGACAGGAAGGCGTAGCCGCGCCAGGGATGGTCTCTGCAAAAAAGGGAGGATGAATATTGCTTTCGATAAAAAATGTCACGAAGCGGTATGACGGCCATACCGCTGTAGATGATCTTTCGCTAGTCGTAGAGCCGGGAGGGATATACGGACTCCTCGGACCTAATGGGGCGGGAAAAACGACGACGATAAGGATGATCATGAATATCATCCAGCCGGATGAAGGGAGCATCGATATATTCGACGCTCCTCTCAGTGAAAAGACAAAAGAAAAGATCGGATATCTTCCTGAAGAAAGAGGCATGTACAGGAAGATGAAAGTCCTCGACCACCTGGTCTTCCTGGGAGAAATAAAGGGAATCGACAGATCGACGGCGGTCATGAGGGCGAATGAATGGCTCGACCGGGTAGAGCTTGGGGATTGGCGCGACAAGGAAGTGGAAGCGCTGTCGAAAGGAATGCAGCAGAAGATTCAATTCATATCCACAGTGCTCCATGATCCGCAGCTTGTCATCCTCGATGAACCTTTTTCGGGGCTCGATCCGATCAATACGCAGATCCTGAAGGATATTATTATCACGATGAAAAACGAAGGGCGGACAGTCATCCTCTCCACCCACCTTATGGATCAGGTCGAAAAGCTCTGCGAAAGGATCTGCCTGATCAACAAGGGCAGAAAGGTGCTTGAAGGCAAGCTGAGCGAACTCAAACTCAAATTCAGCAAGAATGTCGTCTCGATGAGGTTTTCGGGGGATAAAAAGATCCTGGAGGGGTATCCTGATGTAGAGAAGATAAGTGAATTCGGGAACGATCTCAGCATAAACCTCAAAGACGGCGCCGACCCGAACAGGATCCTCAGCTTCGCGATCGAGAAGGGGCAGGTCGAGAGATATGAGATAGGAGAGATATCCCTGCATGATATTTTCATAATCAAGGTCAAGGAAAAAGGGGGTGAGCTCGATGAAGAAGATGTTTAAGGTAGTAAAAAGAGAGTATCTTGAGAGAGTCAAGAAAAAGAGTTTTTTAATCGGTACGATACTCGGCCCTCTTCTGATGGGCGGGATCATTTTCGCTCCAGCCCTTTTCATGAAGTTCACTCCGGAGTCGGTAGTAAAAATAGCCGTTATAGACGGGAGCGGAGTGATATTCGATAAAATCGAATCGGCTCTCTCCGATACGCTGCCGGACGGGACAAATAAGTACGAACTTAGAAAGATCGAAACGAGCGGGCTTGAGCTCAACACTATCAAAAGAGATCTGAATCTGGAGATCGAAAGCGATGTCATAGACGGCTACCTCGTCCTTCCGGAAGATGTGGTAAAAGAGAGCAAGGCGACCTTTTTCGGCAAGAAGCTCGGCAATATCAAGACGATGGAAAGATTTGAATCGGCGATCGACAACGTCGTCATCAGCGAGAGGCTGAAAAGGGAAGGCCTTGAGTATGATGTCGTAGGAAAACTTGTAAAAGAAGTAGAGATCGAGATGATCCAGATCAAAGAGGGAGAGGAAGAGGCAGGGAAAGGTTTCGACTCGATCTTCATGTCGACGATGGTCTTTATAATGCTTCTCTATATGTCGATCCTGATGTGGGGAATAGTGGTTCAGAGAAGCGTCATAGAGGAGAAGAACAACAGGGTGATCGAGGTAATGCTTTCTTCTCTCAGGCCTATAGACCTGCTCCTCGGCAAGATCATCGGCGTCGGCGCCGTAGGGCTGACGCAATATCTGATATGGGTGACTTGCGCTCTTGTTTTCGCACTTTACGGTCTGAGCCTGGGCGGCCCTGTTGCCGAGATCGCGGCAAACCTTTCTCCGGCGACGATGGCATATTTTGTCGTATATTATCTCCTCGGTTTCTTTTTCTATGCTACGATGTTCGCCGGAGTCGGAGCCGTATGCAATACCGACCAGGAGGCTCAGCAGCTGCAGCAGCCTATCGTCCTGTGTCTTGTATTTACGATCATCGTTCCGATGATGATAATACAGAATCCTGACGGCATGTTTGCGACTCTGCTCAGCCTTATACCGATGTTTACGCCAATAGTGATGTTCATGAGGATAAATATCCTTACTCCTCCGGCGTGGCAGATACTCCTGAGTATCCTGATAATGCTGGGAGCCATATATATCTCCGCCCTGATCTCGGCGAAGATATTCCGGATCGGTATTCTCATGTACGGCAAGCGTCCGGATATGAGAGAGATCTTCAAGTGGATGAAAAGAGCCTGATATATGAAGGATAGAGGTATTGCACGGCTCGATTGTCATAAATATTGCTCCATCCTGTGAGGAAAGGCAGCGGTAACTGAAATGGAATGCGCGGTAATAACTACATACAGGTGCAACGCGAGATGCCAGATGTGCAATGCCTGGCGGAATCCGAGTAAAGCATCCGAAGAGTTCGATCCTGAAATACTCAAGAAGATCCCGGGCGGGATGCAGCGATTGAATATTACAGGGGGAGAACCGATGCTTCGCAAGGATATCCGCAGGATAGTCGAGATCCTTGATACGAAATCGGAAAGACTGGAAATAAGTACGAACGGGTTTTTCCACGACAGGATCATAGATATCGCCAGAGAATTCTCCGACATAACGATACGCGTCAGCGTAGAGGGCTTGCCGGCGCTGAATGACAGGCTTCGCGGGCTGGAAAACGGTTTTGACAGGGCTCTCAGGACGATCCTCAGGCTCAAGAGGATGGGAGTGAAAGATATCGGGTTCGCGATGACGATATCAGGGGACAACAGCCACGACCTTCTCGACCTCTATACCCTTGTAGCCTCGATGGGTGTAGAATTCGCCAATGCCGTTGTGCACAATTCCTTCTATTTTTTCAAGGAGGATAACGGTATCGATAACATCAAAGAGGTCGAAAAGACCATGCAGCAGTTTATGGAGGCGCTTCTTTCCTCTCCGAGAGCGAAGCTGAAGAAGAGAGTCAAGGACTGGTTCAGGGCCTATCTGAACCTGGGCCTTCTCGGACATATGCAGGGCAAGGCAAGGCCTATACCCTGCAGGGCGGGAACAGACACATTTTTTCTCGATCCATGGGGGCAGGTGCTCGCCTGCAACGGCTCGCTTGAACCGCTTGTGATGGGCGATCTCAAGACACAGTCTTTCGAAGAGATATGGAAGAGCGAAAAGGCCGAAGAAGTGAGAAGACAGGTCGCTTCCTGTACAAGAAACTGCTGGATGACCGGAACCGCAGTTCCCGCGATGAGAAGGAATCCGCTGAAGCCGATCCTGTGGGTCGCCAGGAACAGGTTGAGGGTCATGCGGGGAAAACCGGTCTGCCTTGATTAGATAATCGGAGCCGATTGATGAAGATTGCGATACTAGGGATAAAAGGGGTCCCCGGACACCACGGCGTCGAAGTGGTGGTAGATTCCCTTGTCCCCCATCTTTCCGCCCTGGGCCACGAGATCACCATCTACGGATATGATTCATACTGCAGGGATATCGCTGATTATCACGGGGCGAGAGTCATCTCTGTGGCCGGGAGCAGGAGAAAATCGCTCGAGATGGTCTCTCACATGTGGAACGCGTCTATGAAGTCGCGAAGAGAAGATTATGACATCGTCCATATTCACAGCGTCGATCCCGCCATACTTGCCTGGCTCCCACGGCCGAAATACGGGGTGATAGTCACTTCGCACGGCCAGGCATATATAAGAAAAAAATGGGGCCTGCTTCCAAGGTCGCTTTCCAAGATCGCCGAAAAGGTCTTTATAAGAGTCCCCAAGGTAAGGACTTCTGTTTCGAAACCGCTTGCTGACTACTATAACCTGAGATATCAGAGCGACGTCATACATATTCCGAACGGAATCGAGATCAGGAAAAAGCCGGACGAATCTCTTCTCGACAAGTGGTCGCTGAAGCGTTCCGGGTTTTTCTTCTGTTCGGCGGGAAGGATCGAAAGGACGAAAGGGCTCTCGACTCTTATCGATGCGTACAAGGCGCTCGATACGGATATCCCTCTCGTCATTGCCGGAGGAGGAGAGGCTACTGATTACGAATATTTCGAAGAACTTAAAAACTGCGCTCCGGAAGGAGTAAAGTTCACAGGGTTCATTACCGGGGACGATTTCTTCGCTCTTTACGCCCACGCGAAGATATTTATTTTTCCCTCAGAGTATGAGGCGATGTCGATCGCTCTGCTTGAAGGGCTCTCTTTCGGTACGCCGACGGTCTATAGCGACATTCCGGAAAACGAAGCTGTCGCTGCCGGAATCGGTTTTTCATTCCGCGTATCCGACCCGGCCGACCTGGCTGCAAAACTCGAGTATATGCTGCTCCACCCTGAAGAAGCGCAGAGGAAAGGCGAGAGGGCGATGGAAAAAATAAGGGCTGATCACGGCTGGGAAGCTATCGCAAGGCAGTATCATGAGCTTTATCTCGGTATGGCCGAAGGATCCGAATGATAAGTAAGGACAGAAAATGTATTTATTCCTGAAGGAAATATACGAACGTTTCAGGGAAGAAGGGTTTGAAGATCCCCTTGAAGAGACTCTGCTTCTCGCCGATATAATATCGGGCGGAAGGCTGAGAGCAGCTTCCCCCGGCTTTCTCGAGAAGGCGGGGCTGGACCTGGGGAAGCTCTTAGCGATGAGAAAAGAGGGCACGCCTCTTGAGTATATTCTCGGGCAGTCTCCGTTCATGGGCGAACTCTTTCTATGTGCGCCCGGCGCCCTGATTCCGAGAGAAGAGACGGAACTGCTGACAAAAAAGTGTATAGGGTTCATTGAAAAGATGCAGGAAGAAAAGGCTGATATCACCGTGGCTGAAATCGGGACAGGAAGCGGCAATATAGCGGTGGCGCTGGCTCTCAATACAAAAAACACTCTCATCCTGGCTTCTGATATCACAGAAGAAGCGATCGCTGTCGCCTCGAAGAATGTCGAGCGTTTCGGGGTCGGGGAGAAGGTTAAGCTCTTCACCGGGGATCTTTTCAGCGCCTTTGAAGGAGAAGGGCTCGAGGGAAAAGCTGATCTTGTCGTCTGTAATCCCCCGTATATCCCGACAGGCTCGCTCGAAAAACTAGGTTCGAAAGTTATCGATCATGAACCTGTAGAGGCCCTTGACGCGGGAGCGTACGGGATTGATATCTTCACGCGGCTGATCGCGGGAGCTCCGGCTTTTCTCAGACCGGGCGGAATGCTGGCTTTCGAGATCGGCGCCGGACAGGATAAGATAATAGCGAGGCTCTTCAGGAAAAACGGGCTCTATGAGGATATAGCCAGTTACGACGATGGGAAAGATATCCGGGTCTTCAGTGCCGTCAAATCAGGCCCTAGAATTTAATCATGCAATAATTTACACGGGCCTGGACATAACTGAAGTTATCTCCGTCTGGTACCTTGAACATATGATATTCGAGTTCGAACCCGATACCTGTCGTAAGCAGGAACCAGTAATCAAGTCCGACACCTATCGATCCGCCGGGACAGTTTCCAGATCCCCTTATCGAGCCGATAGTCCCTACCTCGGGCGGAGACGGGATCGGCCGGCCTCCGAGGGACGGAGCCGCACGGTAGACTCCGGCGCCCGCTGAGACGTAGGCCTGGACCATCTGTGAAAATGTAAGATAATATTTCGCTTTGAGCGTGAAGGGGATGACCCCGAGCATCTCCTTGAAAGGTTCTTCCTTCAGGAGTTCCTCCGCGGGCGTATCGTAAACAACGACATCATATCCGATTGAGAATCCCAAGCATAGTTCGTTGGTTATCATCTTTCCGACATAGATGTCGAGCCCGAAAAATCCGGCGCCTGTGTCATCGACCAGCGACTTGTTGTAGGACCCGCCGAGATGAATGACCGCCTTGTTTGAATTTGCCTGAGCGAAGGCTGTGCCTGTCATCGCCAGACATAGAAACAGAAAAAGAGAGATCCCCCGAATAAAGCTTTTTTTCCTCAACGCCATCCTCCGTTCAGAGCGTCATAAACATCATATTCTTATACAATTTCTATAATATACGGAATGGCGATAGTCAAGCTGTTTATATCGGCTTCCGAAAGCGTACGGCATTCATTTTCTTTGATATCAAAGGGATATTGGTGTAGATTCAGAGTCTCAAAGCGCGGCCTTCCCCGGGCGCAGGGTTTTTATTTTAACAGGGGGCCGGAGAATGCGGATCCTGATGGTTCAGACATATCACTACTACCGGGGCGGAGATTCGACATATATGTTCAATCTTTCGCGCCTCCTCGAGCAGAAGGGGCACGAGGTGATCCATTTTGCCATGCAGCACCCGCAGAACATCGAATCTGAATATTCTGGGTATTTCACCAGCGAGATAGATTTCCCCTCACTTCTTGCAGAGTCCTCTGCCGGGGCTGCGCTGAAGGTCCTTTCCAGAAGCATATATAACAGTGAGGCGAGGAAGGCGATAGACCGGCTGATCGAGGATAAAAGGCCTGATATCGCCCATTTCAACAATATCCACGGGCATCTGACCACATCGATAATAGCTCCCCTTAGAAAAAGGGGGATACCGATCGTATGGACCCTGCATGATTACCGCCTCGTCTGTCCGAATACGACATTTCTGCGCGGAGACAAGATCTGCGAGCTCTGCCTCCCAAAGCGGTACTGGAACTGCGTCATGCACAAATGCAAAAAAGGAAGCCTTCCGGCCAGCATCGTGGCTATGATGACTACCTTTTGCGACAGGGTCTCAAGAGTCCCGTCGAAGGTGGAGAGGTTTATCACTCCGAGCAGGTTTCTGATGGGAAAGCTTGTCGAAGGAAAGATAAAGAAAGAGAAAATAGTCTCGATACCGAATTTTGTAGATGTGGGATCATTCACCCCGCGGGCCGAAAAAGGGTATTTCTTTTATTTCGGCCGGCTCTCGCATGAGAAAGGGATAGATCTTCTGATCGAGGCAGTCTCTTCGATGAAAAACGTCTCGCTCAAGATCGCCGGCGAAGGCCCGCTTTCAGCGGACCTTAAGAAGCTTGTCGCGGAAAAAGGGGCGGATGTGGAATTCCTGGGGTTTGTCACGGGGGATGACCTGCGGCTCCTTCTCGAGGAATCGAGCTGTGTGGTGGTCCCGTCGAGATGGTACGAGAACCTTCCCTTCTCGGTGATGGAAGCGCTTGCCGTCGGCAAACCGGTTGTCGCCGCCGATATCGGAGGGATACCCGAGATGGTGGAGGACGGGGTCAACGGGCTCCTCTTTCCCGCAGGCGACAGGGAGAAGCTCGCTGAGTGCCTCGGCCGGATGGCGGGCGACCGCGATATGCGGCGCCGGATGGGCGAAGCCGGGAGAAAAAAGGCGGAGGAACTCTACGACACAGAGGCCCATTACTGCCAGATAATAGGTCTCTATAACGAGGCGACGGGGAAAACACCTGAAGAATAATTCGCCATGATTATGGCGGAGCGACCGGCAGGAGAAGCGAAAAATAATTCTCCATGATTGTAAAGAATCCGTTGATACCTCACTGACAATAATAACGCTTGACGTTAATAGCGAGACGCGTTATTATATGATTATGATTCGATCATTTGCGGACAAAGACACTGAAAAGATATTTCACCGTGTGAGAGTCAGGAAACTTTCCGGGAGCTTGCAACGTCTTGCCCTTAGGAAACTTGTGATGGTCGATGCTGCGGAAGCTTTAGTAGACCTTAAAAATCCCCCAGGGAATAGACTTGAAAAGTTATCAGGCAGCAGGAAAGGGCAGTTCAGCATTCGCATAAATGATCAATGGCGAGTTTGTTTCGTTTGGCGAAATGGACATGCACACAATGTGCAGATAGTAGATTATCATTAGGAGCATCATTATGGCAAAAAAAATGGATCCCATTCACCCTGGAGAAGTTTTGTTGGAGGAATTTCTTAAGCCTCTGGAACTTAGCCAATATCGACTTGCTAAGGACATCAATGTCTCAGCCAGACGGATTAATGAGATCGTTCATGGAAAGCGTGCGATTTCTGCTGATTCTGCGCTGAGACTTTCACGGTATTTTGGAACCACTGACAGGTTTTGGCTTAATTTGCAGACGAGCTATGATTTGGAAGTGGAAAAAGACCGACTTGGAAAACGACTTTTCAATGAAGTAGGGGTTTACAGACAGGCAACCCCGTAGCGGAATCATGGTCTACCCCTTGCTTGGGCAAGGTCCGCGACGGCGAGCCTGTATCTGAAGCGAAGCTGATAAGGCGGGCAAAAAATATATTTCTATGTTTTGACCGCGGCATTTTGTATATATAGACCTGTCCTTGTGTCGGGGTGTAGCGCAGCTCGGTTAGCGCGCCTGCTTTGGGAGCAGGAAGTCGCTGGTTCGAATCCAGTCACCCCGACCAGTTATTGTTTCCTGCCGGCTAGTTATGTGAATCGCGGAAAATCAGCGCCATAATATTTTAAACGGCCTGACTTCCTTTTATCTTTTAATTATTTCTGCCGAACTGTTAGAATTAACGAAAATCTCACGAATTGGCAATAAGCGCTTAACAAAATTCACCTAATTGTTATTACAGTGAAATTTATTTGTTAATTTCAGGAAGGTGAGAAATGGCCCATGAATTTATCCTGGCGGTAGACGACGAGGAGGATATCCTGGAGCTGGTGAGTTACAACCTCGAACGCAGCGGATTCAAGGTCGCCCGGGTCGAGACGGGAGAGGACGCCGTAAAGGCGGCGCGGGACAAATCTCCCGATCTTATCCTCCTCGATCTTATGCTTCCAGGAATCGATGGACTCGAAGTCTGCCGCACATTGAAGCAGGATACGAGGACTGCCTCTATTCCGATCGTGATGCTGACGGCAAAGGGAGATGAATCGGATATCGTGGCCGGTCTTGAGTTGGGCGCCGATGACTATATTACGAAACCGTTCAGTCCGAAGGTACTTGTCGCGAGGGTGAAGACAGTACTCAGACGGGCCGGTACCCCCGCGCCGGGGAAAGACGCCGTAATATCGATAAACAACCTTCAAATCCATCCCGGCAGGCACGAAGTGCTCGTAAAAGGGAACAGTATAGAGCTTACCTCGACGGAATTTCTCATACTCCATCAGCTGGTGAGAAGACCCGGCTGGGTTTTCACGCGGCAGCAGCTTATAGACACTGCCCGTGGCGAAGATTATCCTGTGACCGACCGCTCGGTGGATGTCCATATCGTCAGCCTTAGAAAAAAACTCGGAGACTTTGGAAAGATGATCGAGACGGTCAGGGGCGTCGGCTACCGGTTCAGGGAGAAGTAGGATGGCGAAAAAACGTATCATATGGCATCTCCTGCCTTATTACATTCTGATAATCTTTTTGGCACTTATATCGGTAACATGGTACGCGTCGAAGGCGGTGAAAGATTTTCACAAGAAGGATATCTCCCGCAGTCTCGAGGAACGGGCAGGTATCGTATCGATGCACCTGTCGTCCGGTTTCGCCGGATTGACTTCCGCGGCGATAGATTCTCTCTGCGACGAATACGGAGACCGTTCAGAGATGAGGCTTACCGTGATCGATCCCGGCGGGGTCGTTCTTGGTGATTCGGAAGAAGATCCAGCAAGGATGGAGAATCACGCGGACAGGCCGGAAGTCAGAAAAGCGCTTTCCGGCTCGATAGGGATATCTGAAAGATACAGCGGAACTCTCAAGCGGAACTTTCTGTACGTGGCGGTTCCGCTCGAGTCAGAAAATATTATCCTCGGCACCGTAAGGGCTTCGATCCCTCTTACGGAAGTCGAGGGCAGCCTGTCGGTGATGTACAGGCGCCTCTTTATCGCTGGCGTCGTCGCGGCGCTCATCTCAGCGATCCTCAGTATTCTGGTATCTCGAAGGATCAGTAATCCTCTGGAGGAAATGAAAAAAGGGATAGAGCATTTCGAGGGTGAGGATCTCGATTACAGGATTCCGACGTACGGGCTCGCGGAAGTCGGTGAACTGGCGCGAGTTATCAACGATATGGCTTCGAAACTCAGGAACAGGATCGATACCGTGGAATCGCAGAAGAGCGAGCAGGAAGCGGTCTTCCAGGCCATTCCCGAAGGGATCCTGGTAGTGAATTCAGACGAAAAGATTGTCCGAATGAATCCCGGTGCCTCAAAGCTTCTTGGCCTCACCCCTGAAGAAGCTTGCGGAAGATCTATACAGGAGGTCGTCCGGAGCCAGCAGCTCCAGGAATTCGTAGCTGAAACTCTCTCCAGTGATATTCCAGTGGAGACCGATTTCGCGCTTAGATTCGGCGTGGAAAGCACGTTCATACAGGCCAGGGGTGTGACTCTTAATAGCGTTAGCGGTAACGGTACGGGCGCCGTCATCGTGCTCAACAATGTTACGAGGATCAGGAAACTGGAAAACGTTCGGAAAGAATTTGTAGCCAACGTCTCGCATGAGCTGAGGACGCCGGTCACGGCGATCAGAGGTTTTGTCGAAACATTGCTTGATGGAGCAATAGATTCCCCGGCCGAATCGAAAAAGTTTCTTTCGATTATAGACCGGCAGGCGGACCGTATGAGCAGCATAATAAACGATCTTCTTCTACTCGCTCAGGTCGAGGGGGGAGAAGAGGCAGGAAGCCTTAGGTTCGAAAAAACGAAGATCAGGGAGATCCTCGACGACGCTCGCCAGGTATGTTCCGTCAAAGGCGCAGAAAAGAATATAATCATCGAGGTCGATTGCGATGAGGACCTTGAAGGCCGAGCAAACCCCGCACTTCTGGAGCAGGCTGTAATCAATCTCGTTGAAAACGCGGTAAAGTACAGCGAGAAGGACAGCAAGGTGACCGTCAAGGCCTTCCAGGAGAACGCGTATCTTGCCGTGGAAGTGATCGACCGGGGATGTGGGATCGAACCTGAAAACCAGGCACGGCTTTTCGAGAGGTTCTACCGTATAGACAAGGCGAGGAGCCGCAAGCTGGGCGGCACCGGGCTCGGGCTTGCGATAGTCAAACACATCGCCGGAGTACATGGGGGAAGAGTCTCGGTGGAGAGCAAATTCGGCAAAGGCAGCGTCTTTAAGATACGCATACCCCGCAAATAACAACGATTTGAAGCTAACTATTTTCTAATTTTCCCTTCATAAACGCCTAACACTTCTTTTCTATACTTTTATACGTTGTTAAAAAAAACGACTTGTGTTTTTGCGTGGCCGGGAGGTTGTAAAGAAAGGCCCGCGGATGATAAAGAGACGAGATCGTAAAGAGACGAAATAAGGCGATCGAAACGGATTCAGTAAATTTCGATCATTTTGAAAGGATCAGTTGAAAGGAATTAAATTTATGAAAAGAACTATCGTAATCGCGGCAGCATTGGTGATGCTTATGACCGCGGCGGCGAAGGCGGGTAACTGGTATGATAAGGTCAAACTCAGTGGAGATTTTCGCCATCGCCACGAACTGATACAGGATGAATCGAAGGACGAGGACAGGACCAGATGGAGAATACGTGCGAGACTGATGCTTTCGGCAGAGATCAGCGAAAATATCTCCGTCGGTGTTCGTCTCGCCAGCGGGTCGGATGATCCGGTTTCGACCAACCAGAGCCTCGACGGCGGCTGGTCGACCAAGCCGTTCAATCTCGACCTTGCATATTTCGATTTTCATCCTACGGCCGTAAAGGGCCTGAACGTAATCGGCGGAAAGATGAAGCTTCCCTTCCAGAAAGTACAGAAGACTGAACTTATCTGGGACGGCGACCTGAACCCGGAGGGACTCGCCGCGACTTTCATGGGCGACCTGAACGAGAAGGTAACGGTCATGCTTGGTGCCGGCTTCTTCTATGTGGAGGAAAACAGTTCTTCCGACGATTTCAGGATGATCGGCGCGCAGGGAGCCTTGAAGGTAAAGCCTGCTGACGACATGCACCTGATGGCCGGCGTTGGTTTTTATGATTACAACATAGAACCGGGAAAGACCCCGCTCTTTTTCGACAATGAAGACCCGTTTGGTAATACCGCTGACGTAGTCGTCGATGGTGATGACACAGACTACTTCTACGCCAACGATTTCAACCAGTTCGAGCTCCTCGGTGAGTTCGGGTTCAAGTTGGACAAACTCGGATTCTCGGTATACGGCAACTACGTGAACAACACCGCCGCCGACAGCCTCAACACCGGCTATCTTTTTGGAGCAACGGTAAAACGCGGCAAGGGCAAGGGAAACGCCAAGTTTGCGTTGAACTACCGTGAGATAGAAGACGACGCGGTCATCGGCGTCTTTACCGACTCCGATTTCAGGGGAGGCGGAACGGACGGGAACGGATTCGAGTTAGGTCTCGGATACGGACTTGCGGACAAGGTTGACTTGGGTGTAAGCTTTTTCATGAACAACAAGGGGATCGACGAAGAAGTCGATTACAAAAGACTCCAGGTAGATATAGCACTAAAATTCTAACGCGGACAAGTCCTGGGTTTTGTTAACGGAAATCTAACAGAACACTAATAAAGACCTAATCCGCCTGAATGACATTAAGGTAAAGTAAAAAGGAGGAATCAAATGAGATCGATTTTAAAATCCATCGCCGTTTTCTCATGCGCGCTCGTGATGCTGTCAGGGATGACTGTTGGAAATGCCGCGGCGGAAGAAAGAATAATAATCGACGGGTCAACGACAGTTGGACCGATCGCCAAGGCGTTCGCCGAGTACTACATGTCCCTTCATGAGGATGTCAACATTACGGTGAGCGAATCGGGCAGCGGCAACGGAGCTAAGAGCCTGATCAACGGCATGTGTGATATCGCGGACATGTCACGTTTCATGAAGCAGAAAGAGTTCATGGCCGCGGTCGAGAAGGGTAGAATGCCTGTAGCGCACGTCGTGGCGGTCGATGGTCTCCCGATCATTGTCCATCCGGGTAATCCTGTAGGGAATCTCACAATCGAGCAGGTCCGTGATATCTACATGGGCAAGATAGTAAACTGGAAGGAAGTCGGCGGACCGGACGTTCAGATAGTAAGGGTCAGCCGCGACACGAACAGCGGTACATACGAGACTTTCGAGACGATGGTCATGGCAAAGGAAAAGATCCACGAAAACACCGAGTATGTAGGAAGCAACGGAGCAGTGCGTCAGAGAGTCCAGAGCACCCCGGCCGCTATCGGCTACGCGGGACTCGGATTCGTCGACCGCACCGTCAAGGCTCTCAAGGTCAACGGTATCATGCCGGACCGCAACACAGTGTCCTCCGGCACCTACCCGATCGCGAGGCCTCTTTTCATGTTCACCGACAAGTATCCGAAACTCGGGACACATCTTCACGCTTTTGTTTCGCTCTATCTTACTCCTAAGGGACAGGAGATCATAGAGGAGATCGGGTTTATCCCCGTGACCAAGTACTAGGATATTATTAAGATGTAAGGGACCCAGATGGCCGAAGCGAAAACAGACAAAGACGACAAGGTGATCGGGAGCCGACTGATGATGGGTGCCAGGGAGAGGCGTTTCAGATCGATCGGTTCCCGTATCGGCCATTCCACGCTTATACTCATTGCTTCGAGCTCTCTGATCGCCCTTCTTTTCATCTTTTATTTCATCATCAAGGATGCTTTCCCCTTTTTCAGGCTCGAAGGGTTCAGGGAGTTTCTCGGAAGCTCGAGGTGGTATCCGTCCAGAGAAGAAGCGGAATTCGGAGCGCTGGCGATTTTTATCGGGAGTGGTCTGGTTACCCTCGGGGCGATCCTGTTTTCCGTGCCGGTAGGCGTTCTCGCCTCCCTTTGTCTCAGCGATATACTCCCGTTCTCTCTCAGGCAGGTTGTAAAGCCGGTCATAGAGATGCTTGCCGCTATCCCTTCGGTAGTTTACGGATTTTTCGCGCTGGTCGTTTTTGCTCCGATGCTCCAGGAAAAAGGAGGTTCGCTTCTCAGTGCCGCTGCGCTTGTAGTGCTGATCCCATTGGCGGCAATCCTGGTCATCGTCACAAGCGACCTGTTGAGCGGCATGTTCACCAGGAATGTCAGAAAGATCTCGCGTGTCGCGGCAGGGCTCGCGGGTTCGGCAGTCTCTTTCTATTTTATCAGCAGGATCTATGTTTTTCTAAACGGGCTTGAGATAGCGAGCGGTACCAACGCTCTTAACGCTTCGGTCATTCTCGGAATAATGGCACTGCCGACGATAGTAAGCGTCTCCGAGGACGCGCTGAACGCGGTGGGGAGGGATCTCAGGGAGGGGAGCTACGCGCTGGGGGCCACAAGGGCTGAAACACTGGTCAAGGTGGTCGTTCCGGCCGCTAAAAGCGGGATCACCGCGGCGGTGATACTCGGGGTTATGAGAGCTATCGGCGAGACGATGGTCGTCTGGATGGCTTCGGGCAATGCCGCGAGGATACCGAAACCATGGTTCAACCTGCTCGAGCCTGTCAGGACGCTTACCGCGACGATCGCGGGAGATATGGGCGAGGCGGATCATGTCACCGGTTCGGCGAGGTACCATGTCCTCTTTGCCATGGCCCTGGGCCTTCTGCTATTTGCGTTCATATCCAATTTCGTCAGCGAGATGATCGTGAGAAAATCGAGAAGGAGCGGCTCGTAGATGGAAGTCGGAACAAGAAAACTGCTGGATCGCTCGTTCACTTCGGTAGGATTCTTTGCGATCATACTTATGGGTATGGCGCTTCTGATATTGCTGCAGCCGATCATCGTTCGCGGATTGAAAGCTTTCATATTCCGCGGCACGGTAGAGTACAGGGAAATGTCTCTGGAGCAGTTCGGCCGTGGAAACGCAGAAGCCCTGGCAAGGGATCTGGATGAAGCGCTGGAGGCCAGAAAACCTGTTTACGATATTCTCGATTCTTTTGAAGAGGAGATGAAGGAGTCCGGCCCGGAGTTTCGAAGACAGTACAGATCGGATTTCAGCGAACTAAAAGGTCTTATCACCGAATTACTCGGACCGAGAGAAGGCGCAAAAGAAAAAGCGCTGATAAGAAAAAAGTACGGCCAGACCAGATACGACCGGGCGCTAATAAAGCTGCACCAGGTACTGTTCGTCGAGGGATACGATTATTCGGATACTTCGGGGATGGGCAAAAGTATCGAGACACCGAGGGCGGAGCTTTTTGCCGGAACGACGATAGAAAGGCTTTTCGGCGTTCTTGAGAGTGATATCGAAAAGATGCTGAAGCCGAAGATGACCCTATACTGGCGTTTCCTCTTCGACGAATCGAAGGACGCTCATTTCTTCGGCGGTATATGGCCGGAGATGCTGGGAACATTATATCTCTCGATCGGCTCGATGATATTCGCCATTCCGCTAGGGATAATCACCGCGATATATCTCGCTGAATACGCCGGACACGGTAAATTCGTAAGCCTGCTGAGGACATGTATCAGCTCGCTCGCGGGAGTTCCGAGTATTGTGTTCGGACTTTTCGGCCTGGCGTTCTTCATTAATACGATGCACGTGTCCAGTTCAAAGAGCGTACTGGCCGGATCGATGACGCTTGCCCTGCTGGTGCTTCCGACTATTATAAGGGCCTCAGAGGAAGCGATCCTCGCCGTTCCGAGAGGATACAGGGAAGCTTCGATGAGCCTTGGAGCGGGAAAGTGGTTTACGATCGCCAGGGTCATACTTCCAGCGGCGCTTCCCGGCATACTGACCAGCACTATTATAAGCCTGGGGCGCGCGGCGGGAGAAACGGCTCCGATAATATTCACAGCGGCCGTAAGCGTCGGTAAGCCGCTCGGACTGTTCGAAACGCTGTCGCAGCCAACTCCGGCCCTGCCGTGGAACATCTATAATCTTGCGACCGAACACGAGGCGGTAGACGAGATCCGTCACGTACAGTATGGAATGGTCTTCACCCTTGTGGCCATGGTACTTTTGCTGAACCTGACCGCGATCCTGCTGAGGGCCAGGATCACGAAGAAATTGAGAGGATGACCTGATAATGGATTTTCCGGGCAAGAAAGACCTGTTGAAAGCCGAAAGCTTCTCTGTTTTTTACGGAGACAATGAAGCAGTCAGGAAAGTGGACATCGAAATACCGGAAGGCCTTGTTACCGCCATCATCGGTCCGAGCGGATGCGGCAAGAGCACCTTTCTCAGGGCGGTAAACAGGATGAACGATCTTATTCCGAGCTGCAGGGCGGGCGGATCGCTCAGGTTGGATGGCCAGGAACTATACACGCAGGGACTCGACGTCGTGATGCTTAGGAAACAGGTCGGAATGGTCTTCCAGAAGCCGAATCCTTTCCCCAAAAGTATATTCGACAATATCGCCTTTGGTCCGAGGATCCACGGAGTCCGTGACAGGTCGAAACTTGCCGGCCTGGTAGAGAAAAGTCTCCAGCAGGCCGCGTTGTGGGATGAAGTGAAGGACAGGCTGGGTGATAACGCCATGGGGCTTTCCGGCGGCCAACAGCAGAGGTTGTGCCTTGCCAGGGCCATTGCGGTCAACCCGAAGATCCTTCTCATGGACGAGCCGGCTTCAGCTCTGGATCCGCGTTCCACGTCGAAGATAGAAGATCTGATAGAAGAATTAAAAGGTAAATACACGATCCTTATTGTAACGCATAACATGCAGCAGGCGGCGAGAGTCTCTGACCTGACGGCTTTTTTTTACGAGGGTGATCTGATAGAATTCGGTGAGACGAGCCAGATTTTTACGAAACCAGGCGAGAAACAGACTGAGGATTACATTACCGGAAGATTCGGATAAATAACAGGAGGAGAGAAAGGATGTCCAAGCATATCCGCGTGGAAATCGATAAGTTGAAAAAGGCGATTTTGACTGTCGGCACTTCGGTGGAGGAAAGTCTTTTCAAGGCGGTCAAGTCTCTCGAGTCGCGGGACGAAAAACTTGCGAAAGAAGTTATAGACGGTGATCCGGAGATCGACAGGATGGAAGTCGAACTTGAGGAAGAGTGTCTCAAGATACTCGCTCTCCATCAACCGGTCGCCGTGGACCTGAGACTTATAATCTCGATACTGAAGATCAACAACGACCTGGAGAGAGTCGGCGACCTTTCAGTCAATATCGCCGAGAGGGCGCTGTTCCTCGCTCAGAGCAGCAGGGACAAGTCGTTGTTCGATTTCTCCGAGATGACGACCAAAGTCAGGGAGATGCTAAAAAACAGCCTCGACGCCCTTGTGAATGAAGATTCGATCCTGGCCCACAAGGTCTGCGTATCGGATGAGATTGTCGACGGGATGAACAGCGATTTCTTTCTCGAAATACAGAAAGAGATAAAAGAAAGACCGGCCGACGTCGAGAACCTCATTCACCAGCTTTCGATCTCCAGACACCTCGAACGTATAGCCGATCAGGCTACCAATATAGCGGAAGACGTCATTTACATGATCGAGGGAAAGATCATCCGCCACAAGGCTGAAGACTACAACGAAAACAGAGGATGACCTGTTCTCTGGAAATCCTACTTCAGAAGGATCAGCTTCTTCGAATCAGAGAACCCGCCGCTTGAAAATCTCGCAAAATATATTCCGCTGGATGCGGGACAGCCACCATCGTTTTTCCCGTCCCACTCGACTTTATGAGTTCCCGCTTCATAGAAGCGCGATGTGAGTTCCCGGATCTTTCTGCCGGATGGGTCATAGATCGCGATATTAACCGCCTGTGACCTGCTGATAGAGAAAGGGATCGTCGTCGCCGGATTGAAGGGATTCGGATAGTTCTGCCCGATGAATGTCGCGGGCGGGGTCTCGCCTGCGCCTGCGTACGATGGGATGCTGAAACAGATGTCGAAGGGAGGCAGCCCGGTGTATAGGGGAGATGACGTGATCTCGGAGTCCGTCCCGGTGTCGAAGATACGGATCCCGGGATCTGTCGGAGTCTGATCGGCGAGGAAAAGCTCGCCGTATGGCGAGAGCTCGATATCATTTATCACATAGGCGCCAGGCGAATAGAGGGTCGCTATCTTGATCCCGGCCGCCGGGTCGAAACTTATCAGCTCGGTATGGAAAATCGAGTTCGTGACGATCGCGTACCCTTTTTCGGCGCCCAGGATATCGAAGTCGTTGATATCTCCTCCCGCCGCAGCTTCGGTCAAAAGGTACCCTTCAGACTGAAAGGTATATGGATTTACGATCTCTATGCCGCCGTCCTGCATCCCCCACCATCCGACGCAGGAAAGATGCAGCTTTTGCGAAACAGGATCGAACCGGATCTCGGAGAATGGATTCGTGCCGGTAAGCGCTATCGACTGCAGGCCGGGAGTAACCGGGTCGCAATCTATCAGCGTGTCGGCGGCGCAGTCAACGACCGCGATATAGCTGTCGCCGACCGGCCCCCAGTAGTTGTTGCGGTCGATCCTCTGAATGGCGGCAAACAGGATGTCATGCTTGATAAAGATATATGCCATCTCGCAGAGTCCATCACTGTCGGCGAATGAAGAAAGATCGATACTGCCTGTTATTTCCCCTGTGACGGTGTTCATTATGAGCAGTTCGTTAGTGTCGAAGCTCGAGATATACGCCTTTGTCTCCGAGCGAAAGGCTATGTCCTGCGGATTTGTCCCGTTTCCCGTCGAATACTGCCTCAGCGTGGAAAATCCGTCTTCAGGGTCAAGGACCTGAATATTGTCGCCCCCTCTGTTTACGACATAGATCAACCCGTTATACCATCTGGCCACTGCGTCGCTGTGGATATCTGCGACATCCGTGTGAGTGGTATATGAACTATCGAGCAGGATCTCGGCCGCCGATCCCGTCTCGTAGTCTGAAGTCGTTATGAACGCATATTCAGCCGCTGAGGGCGAGGCGACGCCGAATGCTGCCGTGCAGCAGAGTGAAAGAGTGAGGATCGCCAATGATTTCAGATCTCGGACCATACTAAGCCTCCCTAAAGCCGGTACCTGACCGATACGTAAAAACTCCTGCCGGGAAGAGGGAACCCAGCCACGTCGCTGGCCCGCTCGTCACCGATATTCAGTCCTTCTATAGTTAAAGTCATATCTTCAATGACAGACTTGAGAGTGAGGTTCAGATTATGGATCGTCCGGCCGTCCACCATTTTACCGTTCGCCCTGTCGAGAAAATTCGTCCCTGTGTAGTGGAGTTCCCAGGAGGCGCTCCACATCTTCCCCAGGTATTCTATCGCGGCGGAAGTCTCATGCTCCGGTCTTGCCGGCAGGCTGTTCCCGTTATAATACGGTATCGGCCCCGTGTCGGTGCTTTCCAGCCAGCAGTAATTTCCCGACAGCCTCAGCGATCCCGGAATAGTCCCGGCGGTGGAAAGTTCGATCCCCCTGATCCTCGCCGATCCGATGTTTTCAGGCTTAACGGTCGATTGCGAATTGGGAAAGAAGAGTATAAGGTCGTCGATCTCGTTGTAGAGGTATATGGCTTCGAGGAAGGGATTTCCGATCCCCCAGAATCTGTCTGCCGAAAGGATGATCCCGATATCCCGGTTGAGGCCGCTCTCCGGTTTGAGTCCGGAATCTCCCGTGACGCTGCCCAGATTGCCGAACATCTCGAAGAATGTCGGGACCCTGTAGTAGCGGCCGATATTCCCTTTGATCGTAAGGTACTGAAACGGCCGAAGTCTCATGCCGGCTCCCGGCGAATCTTTCCTTCCCGAGATCTTCCCCAGAGGAGTCGGCGGAAGCCACGGGAAAAAAGGCTCATCATAGAATTCACTTGTATACCATTCCCACCGGTGGCCGTACGTGACAATGACCCTTTCATCGAAAAAAGAAAGGTCGCCTGATGATGCAAAGGTCAGTGTCTCTCTCTTTCTGTCGGGGCCGCTCTGGTATATCGGCAGATATTCTACGGGGTGGAATCTTTCTTTTTTCCCCTCAAGAAAAGCCTCTATCGACAGCGGCATAAAATCCGGGGCGTATCCTGTTTTCAGATTGCTTCCGAAAGATATGATCCTGTTGTCGGTTTTTTGAACGGTGAGGTCGATTTCTCCTCCCGGGTCGAAGAACGATTCGGCTGTCGAGGAATAGAAGACTGTCGCGTCTGTCTGCAGCGAACCCGTAAAACAGGTCTCCGGTTTGATCTTCAGCCATGAGATTCGGCGATCGCGCTCCAGGCGCGCCCTGGAAGACTGGTCAGCCCCGATCCCGGGAACGCCGCCCTCGCGGATCACGCTGCTGTGGTTCAGCGATAAGGCCCTGAACCCGGGCATTTCAAGATCAAGTTTTCCGGCTATGTTCCATTTCGTAAAATCGTTGTTTTCACGCGCGGCGATCTCGTCATCGAGAAGGTTCTCAGGCGTCGCGTTGTCATCGAGGAATGAAAAATCTCCCCTGCTCTCCATATATCCGCCATGCGCGTGCATACTGAAAATGGAGTTGTTGAGATCGAATGCCGTGGAATACTTCCTCGTGCCGAACGAACCCGATGATGCCGACGCTGTCAGGGCAGCGGGGGCCTTTCCTTTTCCATCGGCCAGGCTGGAGCCTGGAACAAGGTTTACCGTGCCGCCCACAGAGGATGCTCCGAACCCTGTCGGGCTGAATCCCCGGTAGACTTCTATCTTTCCGATATCATCAAGGGAAAGGTCAGACAGGTCGGTGAACCCCGAATATGCGTCATTCAGCGGGACTCCGTCTATATAGACCTGCACCTGCGTCGAAGATGATCCCCGTATCGACATGGTAGCGAAAGAACCCAGGCCGCCGTATTGGTTGACCTTGACTCCGACAGTCCTGGAAAGGATATCGGCGGCATCCTCGATCGCGGTCGTTTTATTATTCAGTTCTATCAAGCCGACAAAGCCGCTTCGGTTGAATATTTCTTTCTCAGGGGATATATAGAAGCCTTCGACTATGATCTCGGGGGCAAAAAAGAGGGTGTCCGGAATCGAGCTGCTCTTTGGGGGGGCTTCTTTGAGCCGGGCCCCGTTCTTTTTAGCGCCGCCGTCCGGCCGGTTTTTGTCCCCTTTTCCTTTGCATGCTTGCGGAAACAGAAGTATCGCGCAAAGCGTGATGATCCCCGCCAAAAAGAGGTGTCTGTTCCGAGTCACCTTCATACTGCTCCAACCGGCCCGAAGCCGAAACGCAAAGCAGAATCTCATCGAAGAACAAAAGAGGATCCAGTTCTTGGCCGGGGGATACAGAAAACCCTCCGGTCCTTTTTGGAAAAAAAGGTGGAGGGGGTGTCAGCCTCTCCCTATCCTCTCATTCCTCGAAGAGGTCCAGGGACAAAGTGTGTCTCAGGCAGGTATCCTGACTTATGGCCTATCGCGTATTAACGCCCGCTTCAAGAGCAGCGGCACGGGACAGGCCAATCACAGTGGCGGGTCCGTGAGGGAATCACACCCTCTTCCCCTTTTGATCATATAGAGCGCCTGAAACTATGATTGCGATCCGTATCGTATCAGCGGTTTGAACGGCTGTCAAGCCATTTCATTTGATATCCCAGACGGTGAAGATGGCATCGGCTATGGAATCGACTTGTGCCCGGCTGAAGAACCAGAGTGGCAATCCAAAATGAACGCTGGGAGCCGATACGGCACCGGGAGTCAATGCTCTTGCATCAATATGCTTTGTCGTCCAGAAGGCGACGGGCTGGTCATGGATCACCGATCTCGCGCTTATCGCCTGCATCCTGTATATCGGATGAAAACAACTCTGGCTGCGTGTCCCAAATATCATCAGGGCGTAGAGAGGATTATAGATCTCGGCATAGTGAAAGCCCCTTATGTCCGGGTCAAAGAACATCCCCGGCCTTGTAACGACCTCCCAGAGTTCGAGTTTTTTAGGGAATCCCACGATGCTGGTAGAGAAATAATCCTTCGTCTCCAGTTTATTGGATCTCAAGCCGTCGAGTGACTTATCCCTGTAGTACGGAAGGTCGAGTCTGAATATTCCTTCGACCTTGTCGATGACGCTGACACAATAATCTTTGTACGGCATCGATCGGACCCCGAGAGTATCGACGCATCCGTATGCGTAATACCCGGAGTGACACTTCAGGTAATTGGGGAAGATCTGAAGGTATGTCGACAGGGACGAGGCCATACCTCCAGTTCTTGCCGACATACCCTCCGACCAGATATGACCGCCGGCTGCGAGATAAAACGGGATGTAGTTGAGTATGCGCTCCTCGAGAGGAAAGATCTCTTCGGGCGTAAACTTGACGAGCCTTGTCCATGAGCTTCCGGCGACCGGATCGTTTGTTGAACTGTAAGACCAGATAATATTCTTGTAGTCGAATACCACATCCATCGGGGGGATGCGGAATTCATGTTCCGAGACGTCCCATACATCTCTTGACGGGTTAAAAGCAGCCGAGCGCAGGCATATATCCATCCAGAACTCGTCGTGCTCCGATTCTGTGGGAAAGGCGTAGAAGACCTGCTGAAAATCCGAGGATGGAAAATCGTCTATCCACAAAAGGTCCTTCTCGAAACTCGACGGGATGATCGTCACTTCGATCACGGCAAGGGTCTTGATCCCCATATTGTCCGCGGTTTCGATATAGAGGGTATGGATTCCGGAATAGTAGGTCTTCGGCAAAGCAGCCTTGACATATGGACTTGGGAATACGGCCCAGTCCGCCGGATCATTCAGGTCTTCTATATCCCATCCATACCTGTACGATGAAACGACGCCTCCGTACGCGCTGGCATCGGCCGTCCAGGAAAAATTCATCTGGAAACCGGGGGGGACTTTTGTTGTGACCGACACAAGATCGATGCCGAGAAATTTAAATCTTCCAAGGTATGTCTCGTTCACTGTAAGAAACGGTCCAGTAGGGACCCTTACTGTAAATGCCCTGACATTGGTCTCCAGGTTGAATACGGCCGACACTGCTCCGGCATCATCTTTGGCCTGGACCGCGATTATATACGGGTGGCCTGCGGGAATTATCTCGTCATCTCCAAGGATAGTGGAGATACCTGAATCGCCCTCGCAATCTATGGAATACCACTTTTTCCAATCATCCTCGAAATTTTCAGGAAACTGATTTATATCGTCTACAATGCCGGGATAATAGGATATCCACATGTATCTCGCCGAATCGATCGCCTGATAATTCCAGGGGCTGTCAATCGGATCTTTACCGGACCATGTGAATTTTATCAGCGGGCTCAGATAGTTCATCGATCCGGGCTGAGGGTTCAGCGGGGTATCAATATTTATATGGGGCGCGAGCGTCCAGGCGTTGAACGACCTTAATATGACTTCAGAAGAGGCGCCGCGGTCATCGATAGCTCTGATAAAAAGTGTGTGATACGTGGCGAAAACAGCATAAATAGCCTCATTGATAGTCACCGTGTTATCAAATATGTCTGCTGTCGTCGTGAAGAGGCTGTCGGTTGATATCGTGGATGTCCATTTCTCGCTTCCAGCCGTATCGGCAGGGTTAAACCCGACAGGGTCGCCATCCACCAATATTATCTCGTAATGATCGATCTCTCCGTCAGGGTCATCGCCGTACCAGAAAAAATGAACATGATATTCTATCGAATCCCCTTCGATGGGGCCGTTGGTCAATTCGATGTTGGGAGCCAGGTTTTCGGCGATATTACCGGTATAGACAGTGTTTTCCGTGCAGCCTGTTATCGCGGCGGCGGCAACAGTACATGCAAGGAGAGGAATCAGGGCAATAAATAATCTTCTATGTTTTTGCGGTCTTCTCATTTTATTTTTCATGCCTAACGAATAACAACGAATTTCCCGACTTTTTGAGAAAACTTCCGATCATGCGGTTTGACTGAAAAAAGATAAACCCCGCTTGTCACGTCCTGTCCGTTTCTGGAGACAAGGTTCCACGCGACTGTCCCGTTTCCAGATCTGCCGTCATGGTCAATTATATATACCAGGTCTCCGGATAGAGTGAATATTCGGAGAGTGGATAGGCAGGCCGGCAGGTTTCGGATCTCGACCTTCAGCCCCGAAGCGTCGTCGTTGACGGGGCCCAGTGTCCATGGAGCCATACTTTCTGCTGTCACAGGGTTTGGCACCGCGTAGATCTTTTCTTCATCGTATTCATCGCTTGTCTGTGAAGAAGAATACGGGACGGCATATTCAAAGTTAACCGAGGGGGAATTATACCTTCCGTGTGCCACGGGGAGGCCGTTTTTGATCTCGTGATCGTACGCCGTGACAGAATAGAAATAATGCATGCCGTTCTTTGCCGAGTAGTCAGTGTATTTGTAATACCGTTTTCCGCCCTCACGGCCCAGCTTGTACAGCACGAGCCTTTCCAGCGTATCGCATTCCGCTGATGTCAGTTCGGGAGGGCAGGGAATAGAATCATCGGGGTATTCAGTAAGACTCATTTCAAAGCTGCTGATGTAATCGTCAAGATCGGGAATATGCAGGAGAGGTTCATATTCCAGTCCGCCTGATTCCGGCGGCCCCATGAAACCTTTGTCGGGAGTTATCCCGTTTATGAGATCCCGGGTGTCGAGAAGCGACCACAGATCATGGCTCGGCCCGTTTTCCTCGCTGGTACCAAGGGGCCTGTGCCACTCATCAGCTCTCCATACCTGATAACCCTCGAAATCGTGTTCAAGGGTCATCACGTCGACGGAAACCTCGCTTAAGTCATCCCAGTATACCGATACTTTATGATCACCGGGTACGACTCTCATATTGGGAGAAATCGGAGCTGCTCCTGTTATCCAGTGAAGCTGATATTCCCTTCCGCCGATACCTGTCATGTAGTATTCCGGCTCGACTCCGTACGGCCTGTAACAGCCGCTGTAGTTCATGGCCCATTTCTCATAATAACAATCGAGGTTGGACCACATCGTGTCGTATTTGGCGACATCGAATTTTTCACCATCTGAGTCGCACGGATCAGGGTCGTAATCATCTATCGGACCGACTACGGGGCTCTCTCTTCCGATCGCTCCCGTCTCAGGGTCGCCGTCGAGATCGTACCAGCATCCGTCATAGAGGATCTGGGCGGTTGCCGCGTTGTCCAGCATATCTTCGAAACTGCTTCCTGCTACGAACGCGATATCGACATATATAGACATCCTCGGGGAGAGGTAGTTGAACGGCCCCGTGCTTAGAAGGATCCTGTAGTCACCGGGATCCTCCGTGTCAGGATCGAATCCGGAACTGGAAAGGAGTTCATATCTCTCAAAATCATTTGTCGCGTCTCCCCCGTTAATATACGGCTGAAGGCCCCTGAACGTCTGGAAGCCGGCTACGATCTTGGAGGGATAGGGGGGAGCATTGTTGTCGTTGACCGTAGTCGTGTGCCCGAGGAACAGGATCCCGAAATAACCGGTAGTGTATCCGTCGTCGCCGTTATCGTCATAGACATAGGCGATCTTCAGATTGACCGGATATTCAGCGGATCCCTTCTGGGCGCAATGTATTCCCTGCCAGTAGGCGACCTGGTCATCCATGTAATAGGTCCCCCTGTCCCTGCCCCCTGCGTCGAGGTCTGCGTATATTCCCACATAGACGCCTGTAAGATAGTTGAACCCGACATTCGTGATCGTGTACCTCACACCGACGAAATCATTCATCAGGTCTTCCCCCCACTGATAGCTCTCCTGCCGTACCCTGATCTTCATCGGTTCATGCTCGGGCCAGATCAGGGAAATAGCCGGGACATTATCGAAATATTCACAGGAAAACATCTGGTCGCTTCTTGCCGCGAAATCCTCGTCGATCAGGCCGTCACTGTCATCATCGTGCCCGTTAAGAAAATCTTCGTCCCACGACCCGTCGTTGTCGTCATCCGCGTGGGAGGGAAAGTGTCCTCCGCGGATATCTCCTTCCCTGGTTCTGTAGATCGTATCTTTCGGATCGCTTGTCGGACGGAATTCCGTCTCGGGATAACCTGTCGAGACGAAAGGAATCCCGCCATTGACTGCGCCGACCCAGATCCCGGCTGCGTAGAGATATTCGATCCCTGACCCTGCGGGATACTGAGCTGAAGGGGAGTCGCGCATCGGAAGGGAACTGTTCGGCATCGATCCGACAAAACCCCAGTTGGTTATGTTCATCTGCAGATTGCCGATGTTGTGGACGAATTCTCCGCCGATTACCGGCGTGAGATCCGGAAAGGAATCTTTGGAGTCGAAGGGATCATACCTGTCCGAAGCCGCGCCCGTGGCCGAAAGACAAAAGACCAGAGCGGCAGCGATCAAATAAATATAAAAACAGATGAAAGGCCGGATCCGCCAATTCAACAAGATCTACTCCATGACTGCAAAGCACGAATCGTCTGAAATGCCGACTATCCTGAAACGGAGATAATATACAGTATACGCATCATCTTTGCAAAAGTTTGATTTATTTCGGGCTTACCCGGCCGATCGAAATCGCTGGCGCGGAAAAATCGCACTATTAAAGACAAAGGGGCCGCCTGCAGAGACAGCCCCCGGAATGTGGATTATTTTGCCCCCGGCACTTAGTCCCGGTCGAGAATTTTTATCTTACCCCAACTTGCTTCTTCAGCCGGGACGAGTATATCATGGGAGTAGGCAGTAAAACATTCGCCTCCATCCCTCTGGCCATTATGATTCTCATCGGCGAAAGCCCATATATGGAGTCCGTAACAACCGCTCCAGACGACATCGAATGTCAGAATATCGGAGTAATTGTTTCCATAGTCCGTAGGAGTAGATACGACAAGATCTCCTATCGGAACAGTAAAATTCGTAAGAAGCTCATAGTCAAAATATACTGTCGGGATGCATTCGGCGGGAACAAAGCCGTCGAAGATCAACAGGATATTCTCATATGTAGTCGGGGTCCCTGAAAAACCGTCGACGACAAGAGTGAACTCGGTCAGGTCAAAGACATATCCAAATTTGCCATCACGCGACGGGCGGAAGCCCCTGAGCTCCGGTGCCTGGTATATAGCCTCATCGATCGCGCCATCTTTTATAGCGACGAGAACAACGCCCTCCAGCGAAAATTCGGATAACGCGTCATAGCCAGGATCGCCCGGGCCTATGAGGGTGTACTCCGATTCGTCGTATTCATAGATGCACGGGCCTGCGGGATAGAGAATGAGACAATGATCCGCGAAAACCAGTGACGAAAAAAGCATCAGAGCAACTACAGCCAACACAACCTTAAACGCCTTAGCCAAGTGCATAATCTCCTCCTTACCTGTGAAGAAAAAAAACAAGAAAAATTACAATACGCCATTCAACTCATGGATGATACCACAGATAAGCGAATAGTTCAATATTATTCTTAATTAAATATGAGAAAATACCACTATGTATTTATGACCTGTAGCAGTCCCCCTGGAAGCTGTACGGCCCTGATATGAGTTCATACCACTATAAATCTATGAAAAACTGAAGTTTTTTCAGGGCCGAATCGGCTGTAAATCGTTTTTCCACAGCGGTTCTGCCGTTTTCTCCCATTTTCCTTAGCAGATTCTTGTCCTTTGCCAGGCCGATGACTTTTTCAGCCATCTCCTGGACCTCTCCGGGCGGCACAAGGAACCCTGTTTTTCCATCCTCAATGATCTCCCTTGTGCTTGAAAGATCGAAGGCGACGACCGGGACCCCGGATGCCATCGATTCGATCAGGACGTAACCGAATCCCTCCCAGAGGGAAGAAAGAAGAAAGATGTCGATACCTGCCATGAAGCTTTTCATCTCCTCGACGAATCCGGTGAAGACGATCCGGCCGGAGACCCCGCGTTTTTCCGCGTACCTCTCAAGCTTTTTCCTCAGCCGGCCGCTCCCCGCTATAAGAAGCCTGAAATCCAGGCCCCTTTCCTCAAGTATCACCGCGAGGTCTATCAGCCGGTCGTGCGCCTTCTCGATCTCAAGCCTTCCTGCCGTCCCGATCACGACCCCCTCATTTCTATAATCGAATAGGGGATGGCTGTCTCTTTTGTCCCATTCATCGAGATCGATCCCGTTATAGATCAGCTCGATCTTCGCAGGGTCGAATATCTCCGCGTTATTCTGCAGGATCGTTCTTTTTGTCTCTTCCGAGTTTGCTATTACCGAGGTGACGCAGTTTTTGAAAAGGTAGCGGTTCGATGGCGAATCGCGCAAAGGTATCGCGCTTCCCCGGCGGTAGATCACAGAGCGTGTCCCCGCCATCCGCGCCGCCGGCCCCGCGACTTTCAGGTCTGACGGAAGGCTTATGATCAGGGTGTCGATGGAATTGCCGGTGAGAAAATCGCGGACTTTTCTGATCTTGAAGATATTCAGAAAGGAGAGATTGGATATATCGACGGTGAAAAACGGAATGCCGCTGCGCCTGATCTTTTCGCGGAACTTTCCACTGCTTCCCACTACGGCGGACACGTCATAGCCAAGCCTTTCGAGGCCGGAGGCCATATCGAAATTCCATTTTTCGCCGCCCCCCCAGCGGGGCGCGGTATTGAAAAAACATATCTTCCTTCCGGTCATACATCATTTATAAACCCTCGTATCAGCGATGGCAATCGCGAAAAGTATTTTCCCATTGCCTAAGCGCTCCGGTATTGCTACCTTATTGAATCATTTGTTATGCGCCCGTAGCTCAGCTGGATAGAGCAACGGACTTCTAATCCGTAGGTCACAGGTTCGAATCCTGTCGGGCGTGAATTGAGTTTTCCCCGTGGAGGAGGCGTCTGCGCCCGCGTCTGATTTTGCTTGCTAGGGGCCCTGCTTGCGGGTAGATTATAGATTCGGATATGGTGGACATAGCTCAGCTGGTAGAGCCCTGGATTGTGGTTCCAGTTGTCGCGGGTTCGACTCCCGTTGTCCACCCCATGTTTACAAAGTCCATCCTCGAAGGCGTTTACAAGCCCGGAGAGGGTGGGCTTTTTTTATCGATCAAGATCAGACCGAGGCGGGTGCTCCAGGCCGCTTTTGGGGCTGATAAGGAAAACCCGCCGCCCAGGGGGTGGGCAGCGGGTTTCTTTGCTGAGATGGTGTGAGTGCCAGGTCAATCCAGTTTGTCCAGCACCTTTTTGATCTCGTCCAGTGGGGGCAGGATCCCGGGATCATCTGAGATCCATGAGAACCTGATTATCCCCGTGTTGTCTATTACAAATGCTGATCTTTTTGCCACGCCCTGAAGGGGGCCTAGAGCGGCATGGCAAGCATTGAATTCCTGACAGACTTCGTTGTTGAAATCACTCAGCAGCGGGAATGGCAAGCCGAGTTCTTCCTTCCATTTGGCCAGGACAAAAGGGCTGTCTATACTGGCCGCGATAACATCGGCATCCAGGTCCTGAAATTCCCTGAAGCCGTCTCTCATGCTGCAGAGTTCTTCTGTGCATGGAGGGGAAAAGGCAAGCGGGAAAAGAAGCATGACTATGTTTTTTCCGCCAAGGTGTTCGGAGAGTTTCCATGCCGATTCCATCGACTCGATAAGCTCGAAATCAGGGGCCTTATCGCCTACGGAATATTGTGCCACTCTCTCTCCTTTCAACAATAACAAGTCTCAAATAAGAACCATTAGTATTATCGGTCTTTTCTTCAGAGTTGTCAAGGAAACTTGCCCGATAATCTTCCGATTCCCGAAATTTGAGTAATATTACCTTATATCTGTGATATTGACCAGAGATGAATTTTACTTGACCGTCGTAAAATTGCATATACAATGTTGATTGAACCTTATGGGGAGTGGTGGAGGATAGATGCCGGGAGCGGTTCACAATCTTTTCTTTGGCAGGAGGTGCGGTGATGAGTGGTGTCAACAAGGCTATACTCGTCGGTAATCTCGGCTCCGACCCGGAGCTTAGGCATACAGGAAGCGGGACGACCGTAGCGAATTTCAGTCTCGCTACCAGTGAGAATTTCAAGAACCGTGAAGGTGAGCGGCAGACAAGGACCGAATGGCACAAGGTCGTCGCTTTTGGAAAGCTTGCCGAGATATGCGGCCAGTACCTGCAAAAAGGCAAACAGGTCTATATCGAGGGCCGGATTCAGACGAGAAGCTGGGAAGACCAGGCAGGCAACAAAAAATATACGACAGAGGTCATCGCAAATCAGATGGTGATGCTCGGGCGCGCAGGGGACGGGGGAAGCAGAATCGTCACTGACGAGCCGCCCGAGGCGCAGGATGAAGACGGGGGATCACAGATCCCGCCCGGCGATGACGACGACGATCTGCCGTTCTAGAAATTGCGGTAAATTTTCCTTTACAGGAAGATCCAGCTTCTGCCCCGGTTTATGAGGGCGGGATTCAAAGCAAAGCCCCGATAAGGTGAACCCGGAGCCGATGATCGATCGGCTCCGGTCTTTTTGCGTCCGGGCGGCGGCCTCGCGCGTCAGGCAGAACTCAGACAGGAGGAAATCGGGCCTTCCTGCCGCTGCTGAAACCATTCGCCGCAGAGAATCGTAGATATAGCCAGAGACAGAGTCGACCGCAGCGGACCGCAGGGATGACCGGCGAATGATCCGCCCGTCCGGAGGCTGGGACTTTACCCTGATTGACGAAATCGTGAGAAAGTGTACTAATATCTTCAGCGTATTCAATAAAGCTGCCTCCGGGGTTCGGTCAGGGAAGCCGCGCCTTCCGCTGTTTCTCTCCGCAGCGCTGCTTTCGTTATCTTTTATCGCCGCTGATCCGCACGCTGTTGTCGCCGCCGATCCACACCCCGAGCCGCGGCTTGATCCGGACAGCATGACCGTCAGGTCGTGGGGCACCGATTCGGGACTTCCCCATAACGAAATAAGGGCTATACTGCAGGACGCAGATGGATATATATGGCTCGGCACGCCGGCCGGGCTTGTCCGTTTCGACGGGGTGAACTTTGCTGTCTTCGACCGCTGGAACAGCCCGGTACTCAGCGAGAACAAGATCACCTCCCTCTATGAGGATATCTATCAGAAATTATGGGTCGGGACCGACGGAGGCGGGCTGTATTCGATAAACAAAGGAAAGTGGAAGAAGTACGGAAGCGCCGAAGGGCTTGCCAGCGAGCATATCACCGCCGTCACCGGTGACTGGCAGGGGAATATCTGGTGCGGAACCGAACTCGGGCTTTACAGGTTCGACGGGGATGAGGTCACTGTTTACGGGCTCGACGAAGGGCTGCCTGACGCGATCATCACTGCTGCTGCCGTCGATGAACTCGGACGCCTCTGGGTGGGGATGATGCGGGGCGGTCTTGCCAGATTCGAGGGGGACCTGGCCGAAAAATTCGGGTATTACGAGGGCCTCATCGAAGAGCGGGTCCTTTCGATAGTTGCCTGCGGCGGCGGCAGGATCCTGGCCGGAACGATGAAAGGGATCTTTGAGCTTAAAGCCGGCGGTAACTCCTTTGTACTCCTGCCGGAGACTGAACATTTTCCCACGACTGTCCTGAGCTCGGGAGCAGGCGGCAGTGTGCTTGCAGGGACTATGGTCGAGGGGCTGAAGGTTATAAGGGGCGGCAGCCTGAAAGACCTTTTCCGTGAAGACCGCCTGGCCAGTTCACACATGCTCTCGATCCTCTGCGACAGGGACGGGTTTATCTGGGCAGGGACAAAGTCGAAGGGGCTTCAGCAGCTGAGAGAGAAAAAGGCGGGTTCTACGGCTGTCGCGGAGGGGTTTCCGGCGGGGGCCGTCTATTCCCCGGCCGAGGACAGAGACGGCGCTCTATGGGTCGGCAGTGAAAACAGCGGGCTCTGGAAGGTCGCGGGCCGGCGGGCTGCCGGGCATCTTGATAAAGAGAGCGGTCTGTCGGGAAATATCGTCCGCGCCGTCATAATAGACGACAGGGACAGGCTCTGGGCGGGGACGAAAGATGCGGGCCTTACGGTCATCACCGGAGACCGCACTCTGCCTCTTTCCGGCGAAGCAGCACGGTCGATACTGCATATGGGAAGCGCAGAAGGGCTTCTCTCCGACAATATAACCGCTCTTCTTCAGGACAGGACCGGGACGGTGTGGGTCGGGACCGACAGAGGCCTGAATTTCTTCAGCTCAGGCGCTGTCGGGAGGCCGGGAAATTCAGTGATCTTTGGGAATCAGGCCGTACAGGCGCTTCACGAAAGCAGCGAAGGTGTCCTCTATGCCGGGACGAAAGACGGTCTATGGATCCTGTCGGGAGCTGTATTCGAAAAAGCAGCCGGTGACAGCGGCGGTTCGAAATTTGATGTCATCTCGATCCTCGAAGACTCCTCCGGAAGGGTCTGGGCGGGTACGAAAGGGGACGGACTGAGATCTGTCAGTGGCGGCAGAATATCGAGCTGTACATCGAGAGACGGCCTGCCCGGTGATTTTATCTACAGTATTATCGAGACTCCTCCAGGCAGGTTATGGATCAGCTGCGAGGCGGGGGTCTTTACGATCCAGGCCGATTCGCTCAGCTCCGGCATCGATGGAGGAAGCGGTATCCTCTCGGCCTTTCTTTTTGACGATTCAGACGGGATGCCGTCGAAAAGGTGCAGCGGCCTTTGTTCCCCCGCGGTTCTCGTGACCGGGGGCGGAGGGATCTGTTATCCCACTGCGGCAGGTCTGGCCCTTTTTGACGCAAAGGCCGGGATAATGCCGGGTAAACGGCCGAGGGTCGTCATAGAAGAGATACTGATAGATGGAAAGCCGCTTCAGATCGATCCCCGGGAAAACACGCATATCCTCTCCCACGGCGCAGGCAGGATCGAGATCCGTTTTACCGCTTTTGATTATGCCGATCCCGGCAAGGTGCGCTTTCTTTACAGGCTGAAAGGGTATGACCGCGAGGCCATCACAGTCGGGCCGGGGGCAGAGAGGATCGCGGTATACAGCGGCCTTAAACCGGGCGAGTATTTATTTGAACTTCGCGCGGTCGGAAACGGTGGAGTATGGAGCGAAGAGAAAGAGCCGTTGGTCTTTGAAGTCAGGCCTCCCTTCTACCGCCGGGCCGGTTTTATAATACTCTCAGCTTCTGCGGTTTTACTCGCCGCGGCGGGGGCGCTTGCCGGAGCGAAGTATCGGAAGAATCTGAAAAAGAAGAACAAATACAGCACTTCATATATCAACTCGGAACGGATGGATGAAGCGTTCGAAAAGCTTACCGCCCTGATCGAGGAGGAAGCGGTCTATCTTGACCCCGACCTGACGCTCAAGAAGCTGGCAAAGCGCCTGGGGATACATTACAACCATCTCTCGAGGATAATAAACGAGCGGTTTTCGGTCAGTTTCAGCCATTTCATAAACAACTACCGGATCGAGGAGGCGAAGAAAAGACTCGTTTCCGAAAAATACAGCAACAGGAATATCTCCGAGATCATCTACGACGTGGGATTTTATTCAAAATCCACCTTCAATACGGCCTTCAAGAGGTTTACCGGAATGAGCCCTTCCGAATTCAGGAAAAAGAACAGTCGAAATTGAAATTCCGTCCGAATTTTTCGTTCTGGATTGCAATACCGGGCGACCGCGCCGCCTGCTGTCGCGTATTATGCGTGAAGGTATTATAACCGTGGGGCCGCCGCAGGGCCCTGTAACCTTAAAGAAGGGGGGACAGCATGAAAAAGGTAACTGCCATATTCATCTGTGCCATGATCCTGGTCCTTATGCCCTGCCTGATGCAGGCGAAGGACGGGAAAGAGGTCCGCAAGGAATTTTCCGGCATCAAGGTGATCGATATCAGTACTGTAAGCGGAGATGTGACCATCAAGGTGCACGACTCCGATAAGGTGACAGTAGATCTTTTCTATGACGTGGATGTAGAGGACGCGTTCGAGTACAAAATAAGCGACAGAAGCAGCAGGGTGGAGATAAAGGAAGAATGGCACGGCAGATCTACATGGGGAGAAGTACGCTGGACACTGGCCGTTCCGAAAGGGATCGACATAGAGTTCTCGACAGCTTCCGGCGATTTTGATGCATCAGGCCCGTTCGGCAGCGTCAAAGTTAGCACGGCGTCGGGCGATATAGAGGTCAGAGATACGAAAGGGGACGTCAGCGTATCGACAGCGAGCGGAGAGGTCACCCTGATCAAGGCGTACGGAGGCAACAAGGTCTCTACCGCCAGCGGAGAGATCACTATAAAAGAATCGAATGCCAAATCGAGGCTGAGTACGGCGAGCGGCGATATCAGAGTGTCCAAAATGGAGGGAGACCTGAAGTTCAGCACGGCATCCGGCGATATAGAAGTCTCTGACTGCAAAGGGACCTTCAAACTCAGCTGCGCAAGCGGGACGATCGTTGTCGAGAAAGTAAGTTTCACCGGCGCGAGCAGTTTTTCGACCGCCTCGGGAGAGGTCGAGGTAGTGCTCGCCGAAAGCTGCAAATATGATCTCGAACTTTCGACCGCCTCGGGAGATGTCACTCTCGATTATAACGGACAGGAAGTCCGCGGATATTTTGAATTCGAGGCAAGAAAACGAAGAGGGCGTATCAGCTGCCCCTTTGGTTTTGATAATGAGGAAGAGTTCAAGAAGCATGGCGAAACTTATCTCAAAAAGTCGTTTACCAGAAATGGCGACGATCCGCAGATATTTATGACGACAGCTTCCGGGCATGTGACTCTGAAGAAGTAGAAACAGCTCGCGCGCCCTTTTATGTGGGGGGGGCGTGGATTTTTACTTCGAAAGCGGGAAAGCAGGATCACTCGGCGGTATTGAGTGGTCCTGTTTCCTGTCTCCTCTTTATCTTTCAGCCGAACAATTTCATGGAATAACCGGATAGATATGTAATATCATCGGGCAGATACTGATTCTGAGAGGAGAAGATATGTCGATTCGATATTTTAAGGGGATTCGTCCCGTTTTTTTTCCGGCGATGATGACGGCCTGTTCTATTTTTCTGGCGGTGCTGATATCTGCGGTATGCCTGGTTCCGCCGGGCAGCGCCTTTGCCTCGGAAGATGCCTCAACCAAAAGCGATAGAGAGAGTATGATGAACAGTATCGCAGAGCAGTATGTAAAGCTGGTCCTTGCGGCCGGCCAGCACGATCCGATGTATGTGGACGCCTATTACGGGCCCGGGGAGTGGAAAACGCAGGCGGAGGAAGGACAGCAGAGCCTCGGAGAATTATCTTCCGAGACAGGAGCGCTGATCGGCAGGCTGTGCGAGGCCGATCTTTCCGGCGCGGATGAGATAGTAAAACTCCGCAGGGAATATCTCCTCAAGCAGCTGAAAGCGCTGGCGATGCATCTCAGCGTCCTCGGCGGCGCGAAACACCCGTTCGACGAGGAATCAAGGGCTCTGTATGATATCGAGGTACCGCGCTATACAGAAGATGATTTCAAAAAGATCATGGAAGAGGTCGAAGCGCTTGTGCCTGAAGGGGAGGGGACGCTTCCCGAAAGGCTCGAACGGTTTAGAAAAAATTTTATCATACCGGCAGACAGGGTGGCGGGTGTCTTCACAGCCGTCATAGATGAAGCGAGAAAAAGGACGAAGAAGTATATCAGCCTTCCAGATGATGAATCTTTCGATGTCGAGTTTGTCACAGGCGTCTCATGGGGAGCTTATAACTGGTACAAGGGAAACGCCCACTCCCTGATACAGGTCAATATCGATCTTCCGACATATATCGACGCGCCTGTGGGGTTGGCGGCCCACGAGGGTTATCCCGGGCATCACGTCTATAACGCCCTTCTCGAGCAGCACCTGTCGAAGGAACGCGGCTGGGTGGAATATTGCGTATATCCCCTCTACAGTCCCCAATCGCTGATCGCCGAGGGGACAGCGAATTACGGGATCGAGATGGCATTTCCCGGTGATGAGCGCAAAAAATTCGAAAGAGAGGTACTCTATCCCCTGGCGGGGCTTGACCCTTCGAACGCCGATCTCTACGACAGGATAGGCAGACTTACGAAGAAGCTCTCCTACGCGAGGATGGAAGCGGCGAGGCTCTATCTCGAGGGAGAGGCAGACGCTGAGGAGACGGCGGAATATCTTTCGAGGAATGTCCTTCTTTCTCCCGACAGGGCGCGCAAGGTCGTCGATTTTTTCGAGCAGTTCAGGACATACATAGTGAACTACTATGTCGGGTATGACCTGATCAAGGAACACATGGAAGGATGCGGCGCGGAATCGGCCGAAGAGAGCTGGAAAGAGTTCGAAAGGATCCTGTCGACTCCGCAGGTGCCTTCGGGACTGAAAAAATAAGGGAATTGTCCTCCTTCGGGGCGAGGGCGGGGCCGCCGCCTATCACGACCAGATCGTAGGGTCCCATCGCTGCTCCCCAGGGGCTATTTGTTCAGAAGTTCTTCTCTTACCAGCGGTTTTCCGCATTCAGGGCATTTGACCGTGGTGCACTTGATCCCCGGTGAATGCGGTTCTTTGTGTCCGCAGGCTGCGCATACGCAATATCCTCCCGGGCCGAAAGCTCCACCCTTGTTCCGGCCTCTTCCGCCGCCGCGTCCAAGCCCCTGGCCGCTGCCCTGCCCGGCGTTTTTTCTGTTTCCTTTTTCGTCCATGGCCTTCCTCGCTTTCTCTAACCTCCTTGTGCTTACCGTCTCATATTCACCGATATCAAGCATAATGCAAGAAAAAATTTGTGTCTGTTCAGGTAATCTTCAAACCGTCTTCAGGGCTGTTGGCCGTAGTATCGGATCTGCGCCTTAAAATCGTGTTGCAAAATATCAGGTAATCCGATAGAATTCCGGAACCACGATGCAATCTGTTAAATATCCCTTGGTTTTTGTTTTAGATCATGGGGGAACTGTGATATGAGTACTAAAAAATCCCAGGATTCCATTGAAGCGCTTCGTAAAGAGATGGAGAAATGCAGGCAGGCCGAAATCGTTCTGCGTGAGAGCCAGGAACGCTACAACCTGGCTATGGCCGTAACGAATGACGGCCTGTGGGACTGGAACCTGCTGACTGATGAAGTCTATTTTGATCCCCGCTACTACACGATGGCAGGGTACGAGCCGGAGGAGTTTCCGCACAAGTTCGATGAATTTTCCAACAGGGTACACCCGGATGATCTGGAAGAGGTTATGACGCAGGCCAAGGCGCACCTTGCCGGGGAAATTCCGGTCTTCGATGTAGAATTCAGATTTCAGCGCAAGGATGGAACCTGGATATGGGTCCGGGGCAGAGGCAAGATCGTTGAAAAGGACGAAAAAGGCGCACCGACGCGCATGGTCGGGACGCATTCCGATATCGGCCCCCGGAAAAAGGCCGAAAAGATCCTTCGCGATAGTGAGGAAAGATTTAAACTGGCAGCCAAAGTCGCGTCCGATATAATCTACGAGTGGGACATCGATTCGGATAAGCTGTCCTGGTTTGGAAATATCGATTCCGCCCTCGGTTTTGAAAAGGGAGAGTTTCCCCATACTATCGAGGCATGGGTGAAACAGATCCATCCCGAGGACCAGGTAAAACTCAGGAAGGCTGTGGAACTGCACAGGACTTCTGTCGAACCCATCTTTGAGGAATACAGGATCAAAACCAAGGACGGGTTATGGCTGCAGTGGGTGGACCGGGGTGTCCCGATCCTGGATGACTCGGGAAAGCCGAAGAGATGGGTCGGCGTCTGTATCGACATCACCGACCGCAAGCGCACCGAGCAGAAGCGCCTTGAACTGGAGCGGCAGATCCAGCACGCCCAGAAGCTCGAAAGCCTCGGTATTCTCGCGGGCGGGATCGCCCACGATTTCAACAACCTGCTTCTGGGAGTGCTCGGCAACGCCGATCTGGCGCTGTCAGAATTGCCGGCGGAGTCTCCGATAAGGAAAAGGATCCAGCATATCGAGACTGCGGCGCTTCGCGCGACAGAGCTTACGAAACAGATGCTCGCCTATTCCGGCAAGGGCAGGTATCTGGTCGAGGAACTTGACATGAACGAGATGATAGAGGAGATGTCCAATCTTCTTGAAGTCGTAAGGTATAAGAATGTAGAGATAAAATACGATTTTTCGAAAGAGCTTCCCGCCGTAAAGGCTGATGTGGTGCAGATGCACCAGGTGGTCATGAACCTTTTGACGAATGCTTCCGAGGCGATCGGCAAATATAATGGAGTGGTTTCCATTTCCACCGGCGTCATGGAATGCGACCGCGAATGTCTGAACGAGATATATCTTGATAAGGATCTTCCCGAGGGGCCTTACGTTTATATCGAGGTTGCCGATACCGGCTGCGGGATGGATGAGGATACGAAAAGCAGTATATTCGATCCTTTCTTTACGACGAAGTTTGCGGGGCGGGGGCTTGGGATGGCCGCGGTACTCGGTATTGTCAGGGGGCATAAGGGAGCGATCAAGATCGACAGCGAAGTCGGCAAAGGGACGAAGATCAAAGTGCTTTTCCCCGCGATGGATCACACCGCCGCATCGGCGGAGGAACTGATGATAGAGATGGGGATGGAGCGCGAATGGGGTGGGACCGTCCTGATGGTGGATGACGAAGACACTGTTCTTTCGGTTGGAAAGGCGATGCTTGAGAAGCTCGGGCTATCTGTTCTTACTGCCGAGGACGGGAAAATAGCGCTGAAGGTCTTCAAAGAGCACAAGGATGAGATATGCTGCGTCGTGCTGGATCTGACGATGCCGAATATGAGCGGGGAAGAGACATTCCGGGAGCTGAGAAGACTGAAAAGCGACGTCAAGGTGATCATGTCCAGCGGCTACAATGAGGTGGAGGTCGTGAACCGGTTTTCCGGGAAAAAACTGACAGGGTTCATCCAGAAGCCGTACAGGAGGGCAGATCTTATAAAGGTGCTGAACAAGGTCATGGCGGATGGATGCTGTTGAGGCGGCTGGGGGCTGCCGTGCGGTGATTTTTTCTTGCATATTCAGGTAGGGAGCCTTACATTAGGGGCACGAAAATTCAAATCCGCCTGGTGTGCACCGCTAGCTCAATTGGCAGAGCAACTGACTCTTAATCAGTAGGTTCGGGGTTCGATTCCCTGGCGGTGTACTTTTTCATTTTGAGTGATACCAACCAATTAACGATGCTATTTGGACTTGCCACAGTTTAGAAGACATCTGAAGACCAAGTACAAGATTATGGATTGCTTCGATCTAATGATCGATAATAATTGGTAATTTGTATTTGAAATAGATATTTATTGATTTAAACTACATTCAGGTAGTGGCACAATGAGTAATACAACCGGGCCTGATGTGATTTCAAAACAATAAGAACAGGGAAATTACACTTATCTATGAAAATATTTATAGGAGTAACTGATAATTCCTGGTTCCGTTACTTGTCTGTCAGCAATCCAGATGAAGTAAATTTCTGGAGGCCAAGCGGTAGGCTCTTTGGCGCAATTGAGACTGGTGCACCATTTCTTTTCAAACTTCACAGTCCATTGAATTATATTGCTGGAGGTGGATATTTTGTTAACTCTTATAAGCTTCCATTGTCATTAGCCTGGGATGCATTTAAGGAAAAAAACGGAGCACCTGACTATATGGCCCTGAAACAAATGATATTGTCTTACAGAAGTGAAAAGGCCATCGATCCTGAGATAGGGTGCACAATTCTGAACGAACCATTTTTTTTCCCAAAAGAGTATTGGATTCCTGTACCTGATGGATGGAGCCAGAACATAGTGACCGGCAAGACTTACGACACCAAGAATGCCATAGGAGGGAAGCTGTGGGATCAAGTACTGTACAACCTATCAAGGATGAGTCTAGAAAGGGAAGAATTTGCATCGGATCACGTATTAGAAGAAAGACAGCCCTACGGCAAGGAATACCTATTGAAAGCGAGGCTGGGACAGGGGGCTTTCCGCGTCATGGTAACAGAGGCATATCATAAATCGTGTACAATTACGGGAGAGAGAACTCTTCCAGTTCTCGAGGCATCGCACATAAAACCTTTTGCTGAAGAAGGACCAAACAGAACAAACAACGGATTATTACTCCGCTCAGATCTCCATATTCTTTTCGACAGAGGTTATATATCGATAACTCCGGATTTTCATGTAGTTGTGAGCAAACGAATAAAGGAAGAATTCCAGAATGGGCGAGAGTATTATCCGCTACACGGGAAAAAGATTGAAAATCTTCCTGATTTGGTAGAAGATAGGCCGAGTGAAAAGTTTATTGAGTGGCACAATGAAAATATCTATGTGGCTTGAATGATTATCTCCACAGGGGCTCTGTTTTTTGAAAGAACTTGAGAAACTGATCGTCGATTTCAGGGATAAGCGCGACTGGAAACAATTTCACGATTCCAAGAACCTTTCCGAAGCTATCGTCATTGAAGCGTCTGAGCTACTTGAAGTATTCCTCTGGAAAACCAAAGAAGAATCACAGTCGTTGGATCCTGCTAATCTGAATAAAGCAGCAGATGAAATCGCTGACGTATATATATTTCTAAGTCTTCTATGTCATGAATTGGGGCTAGACCTTGATGAGATCGTCAGAAAGAAGCTTAAAAAGAATGAAGAAAAATACCCGGTTGATAAAGCCAGGGGTTCCGCAAAGAAATACACGGAGCTTGATTGATGAGACTATATTCAGGGTCTACAAAGCAGTTCGTCGCTGACTCCTCCTTGAACCAGATCGCCGAAAAACTTAAAAACAGCTTCTTTGATCAGATGGGATACAATCCATCTCCATCTGAGATAAGATCATGGCGCAATTCATTGATGGCGATGTCACAGGTAATCCAATATGCAGACCTTCTGGATCATGGTGTAATGCTGGAATACCAAATTCCCCTCACTTCCCTTAGGCTGGATTGCCTCTTTTCGGGATTGGATTCGGAGAACAAACCAAATGCTGTAATAGTCGAATTAAAGCAATGGGAACTGTGTCAAAGATCCGATGCTGATAACGAGGTTGTCACTTTTCTTGGAGGAACAGATCGTGAGGTCCTGCATCCATCCGTGCAAGTGGACAATTATAGGCAGTATCTTGAAGATGTTCACACGGCTTTTTATGAGGGGGAAATTCCCGTAGTCTTGAATTCCTGCAGTTACTTACACAATTACAGATTTCACACTGATGATCCGCTTCTCGATGACAAGTTCTCAGTGCAGTTAGAACGGTCGCCATCTTTCTCTGCTGATGATGTACCCGCCTTGAGTGAGTATCTTCAAGACAAATTGAAGGAAGGCAATGGCCTGGAAGTCCTGGGTAAAATAGAGCAAAGTAAGTACAGGCCCAGCAAGAAGCTGATGGACCATGTCAGCGGAATAATCAAGGTGGACTTCCCCTGGTTCTCTAGACACCTTATAGGTTAAAATAGAGCCTAAAGGAGGAGTCGATGGGTAGCAAGAGATATTCGCCTGAGTTTAAGGAAGAAGCGGTGCGTCAGGTTACAGATCGCGGCTATTCGGTAGGAGAAGTATCAGCACGTATTGGTGTATCGACCT
>JAFGBF010000006.1 GCA_016933255.1 Candidatus Krumholzibacteriota bacterium | reverse complement strand
TCGACAATTGCATTCTTCATTCTCCCCTTTGGTCGACCTTCCGGGTAACGGAAACCCTCTCAAAGTGCCAGCTTAAAGAAAGGTTTTCTGCTGCAGGCAGTCTATAACGCTACTATTACCCTCTGACGTCGGGGGGACTTGTCGACCTATCCAGGCTCTTTTTATCTTCTCGACTTTCCGGCTTCCGCCGCTGCCGTCTTTGATGATCATGTCAATTCCGTCACTGCCGCCATCACTTCCCTCATCGAGCAGCGGAGGGCTGAGCTCCCTGTTATTCATGTCTGTCTGATATGCCCAGAGGAAAGTCGTTGATTCGGAGGTCACCTCTCCGATCCAGATCTTTGCGTAGTGGTACTGGTCAAGGATCCCTATCCTTATGATATATATATGCCCATCGATGACTTCTACAGTCCCGGGAAGTGACCAGCCATCTGCGGGCACGTAGTTTATTGCGTCGAATCCATAAGCCTCGTAATCGACAAAGCCGTAATCCTGTATCATGACCCTCGGAGAATCGGCTATCATCTGCGGTATTGAACTGCCCTCGGTAACGGCAAAATAAAGGTCCGTTTCAGGCTCAAGATAACCTATCGGAGCAGGATCGATATAATCCTCGATATCGAACCCGCTGTTTTCCGGATCGGAATGCATATCGTAAAGGGTCATCGTCCCCTCGAACCTCGGGGTCGCCGAGACGATCTCGGTGAGATATCCGCCAAAAGGGTCTGTGCTTTCATTATTTCCCGCATCTACTGCGACGACGCTGTAAAAATACTGGACACCGTTCGTCACAGATACATCGTCATAGCAGTACTCCCAGGGATCATCGTCGGGATAAAAGTCCTCGATAAAACCTATACGTTCATAAGCGCCGTACAGATCTGTGGACCTATAGATATCATAGTACCTTACATCCTCTTCGGGATTCGGCTCCCAGCATATGGAGACCTGAAGGTCGTAATTGGTCGCATAGACGCTACGAGGTGGAGATGGAGGGTTATCCGCTGGGACCTCCACCTCCACGATCGTATTTTTTTCACCGCAGGAAATAAAGAGCACTGCGGCTGTCAAAACTGATGCAAGAAATCTCGTTGCCTTATCGGTGCCTGTTGTCTCCATGTCCCCTGTATAACGCAACTGTCGTGCCACAGGTAAATTTCTCCTGCGGCATGCTATGGGCCAGAGATATCAAAAGGCGCTAATTCTTTTATAAAACAACAGTTATAGAATAACCAGATGACCGGGAAAGAAGCTCTGGGAGGGACTGTACCATCCGCCCGGCCGAGGTAAAACGTCTATTCGAATCTACAATGTCGTCCTTGAAAGGGGACACTCATCTTCTGACAGAATAATAAGCGCAAGAAGCAGATGAAGCGGGGCGCCGGAGGGGACCTCCGGAGCCCGAAAGGAAAGGTTTGAGCGGCACTGATCCGGAAAGATGCCCTGGATTTCATTCCCTAGAGACCCCACCTGTACCCTATTTAAGCTTCAAAGAGAGCTTACAGGACTGAAATCAGACATCTCTCCGGATTCCCACTTCCCATTCGCCAACCGATACCGGAAGTATACATTGCAATCGATATACCATTTACCTGCAGGGGAAGTTTTTAGGACAATCTGTATTATGTTTTATTATAACGAGTTACGCGGAAGGTTAATTTCAGTATATCTTAATCCCGTACCATCCGGGCCACGGCGGATAAAGCTCTTTTACACCATCGGCGGGCTTTTTGTATCCTGTTGATTTTAAAAAGGTTGGGGATACAACTCCTTTTCCATCGCATACCGGAATATGATAAAGAGAACCCGGCGGACCACTAAAGGCCGTTTCTCCGCCTCCAGAAAAAACCGGAGGTCGGACCGGACGGAAAAGCTGGGAAGTCTTGATCATCCTGCGGAAAGCTTAACAGAGGTCATCCAGAGGAGAGGCCGAAATCACGGACCTTCTTAAGAAGTGTCGGATAGCTTATGCCGAGTTCTTTTGCGGCAGTTTTTCTGTTCCAGGAGTTTCTATCGAGCGACTCGGAGAGAGATCTTTTTTCAAGCTCCCTGACCTTCTCAGGAAGAGTCATCCCGGCTCTGCCGGATCCCATTTTATCGCAGCTGCCGTCCAGAGTAAGATGAGAAAGGGTTATCAGGTCATTATCATCGGCGAGAATGACAGCGCGTTTGATAGTCTTTTCAAATTCACGTACGTTTCCGGGCCACCTGTTTGTCTTAAGAAAATCAAGCGCTTCCTCTGAAAAACCTACTATCTTCTTATCAGCCCTGTCGCAGAAGAGCCTGAGATAATGTTCGGCAAGAAGGGTGATATCCTCTGTCCTGTCCCTTAGAGGAGGCACCGTGATCGGAAAATCATTGATCCTGTAAAAGAAATCCTCAAGGATAGTGCCGTCGCTGCACTTGGAGATCAGATCCAGTTTAGATGCGAAAATGAGTCTTACATCTACGCTGAACTCTTCATTACCGCCGACCGGCCTGATCTTTTTCGAGTCGAGGAACTGAAGGAGCTTGCCCTGGATCGACAAAGGAGACTTATCTATCTCGTCAAGAAAGATCGTTCCTCCATCAGCCTCGGCCAGCAGTCCCTTCTTGTTATCGACCGCCCCCGTAAACGAGCCTTTTACATGCCCGAAGAGTTCGCTCTCAAAGAGCTGCTCCGGAAGCGCAGCACAGTTGACATGAATAAAATTCTCGTTTGCGCGGGCACTGAGCCTGTGAATCGCTTTAGCAATAAGACCCTTACCGGTACCGGTCTCTCCCATAAGCAGCACCGTCGAGCCGGAGACTGCGACCTTCTCCGCCAGATCGAGGATCCGCAGCATCTGGTCGCTTCTCGTAATGATCCTCTGGAATTTGCGTCTATCGAATTTTTCTTTTGCTGTATTTTCTCCGCTGCCGAGGATCCCTCTGATGAGGAAACCGATCGATCCGGCATAGGTAGAGACGATATCAAAGATGGAACCGACCCTCGGCACCTTCCCCCCGTCGTTTTCAGACTGAAAGAATATAAGCCCGAACGGCTTGCCGTCCTTGTTCATGGGATGGAAATAAACAGGAGAATCCCCTCCGGGGAATATATCGCGTATTTCTTTTGTCCGCCTGTCCTTCAATGAATTCGTGACTAAAAATTTTTCTGTATTATCAGACCTGGACATGAACCAATCGGTAAGCCTGAATATATTCTCCTCCGAGATGCCGCTGCTGGCAAGGACATACGGTTTGTTATTTTCCGTACTACTCCCGGTCAGAGCAACAAATCCGTGGCCCGCCGCTACCTTTCTCATCATGTCGCTCAAGATATAGTCGAGGTATGAACGCAGATGCGGATCATGAGCAAAACAGAACACATCTTCCGGGAGAGTGAAAGTACCGCCGGAGTGTACGCTGTCGCCTGCAGTGTCGATCTCGATCTTTTTGCGCATCCTTCTCAGGCGGCGGTTGAGATTACGGTCGTCAAGATCCTCGGCAAGACGCTCTGCTTCATATATGTGAAGCAGGCTTTCGTCTCTGTTTCCGAGCATCTCCTCTATCTTGGCGAGAAGGAAGTGGCTGTTGGCAAGATCCCTGAACTCCTCATTCCTCTCGAAGAAGGAAACTGTCTCGCCGACCAGTTTCCTCGCCATGACTACAGATTTTCTGTCGTCACGCTTTATCAGGAGTTCTCCAAGAACGATACCGGAGATATGAGCGTCATAAGGGTTGTTCACCGACAGAAAAGTCCTGATACTGCGGTTAATACTCTTTTCAGCAGCTGTATCGTCACGCATGAGGGCGTACGCCTGTCCGATAGTCCTCTCCACGTAACCGATCTCGTGCAGCTCGCCTGCTTTCCGACAGACTTTCAGGGCGTTATGACTCATCGAAATGACCTGCTCGGGCTTTTTCCGGATCAGATGGATATACATTATCCTGCGGATCAGCTCCGCTACAACATCGTTGATCTCCGAAAGCTTCTTCGCTTCGGAAAGCGCTATCGTATAATTTTCCAGGGCGCCTTTCAAATCCCCCCTTGTCAGCATCAGGTCGCCGACGAATTCGTCAGCAAGAGAGATCTCTCGTAAGTAGTTCCTTCTTTCAGCGATCACCCTTCCCTCAAGGAGGTGTTTCTCGGCGGCGATAAGGTTTCCGCACTTAGTCTCCTTGACACCAAGCATAAGAGTCGCTCTTGTATATTTGATATCGTCGCCGATCCTTCTGGCCATTACACGCGCTGCAGAAAATGAACTTTCGGCGTTCGCAAAATCTCTCTTCTTGAGATGCACCACGCCGATGTTCAGGGTAACCCGGACTTTGTGCTGGCTCAATCCGACCTTCTCGCATATGACGAGAGCCTTGTTCAGAAACTGAAGCGCCCTCCCCCAGCGGCAGGCATTTTTATGGAACAGCCCCAGGTTGTTAAGCACATACGACTCTCCTACTGAATCATTTATACGCCGGTACGATGAAAGAGAGTCGAGAAAGAACTGTTCAGCCTCTTCATGCCGGCCAAGTCTCAGGTAGCAGTTTGCGATATGCAGCTGCGTATGAGCCACTTCCTTGTGTTGATCGCTCCGCCTGAGGATCTTGTATGCGCTGCACCCCTCACGCAGGGCCTCCTTGATCTCTCCGCGCATGCGCAATATAATCGCTCTCCTGCACGCAATAGTACCTTCGCCTATAACATCTTCTTCCGTACAGTGCGACGACGCGCTTTCCAGGAAGGCCGAAGCTTCCCTGATAAATCCTTTTTTTCGGTAACAATCGCTGATCTTGAGGTATACGCGGACCAGGTCGCTCGGCTCATGCGTTACCGCATGGGCCTTCTGGAGAGCTTTTTCATAATATTCGAGAGCAACGGAATAACTTTCGGTAGCCAGATGCATATCCCCCAGTTCCTCTTCAGAACAGATGGACTTGTACTGGTTCCCATTCCGGTTGTTATCGTACTCGAAACTGTCGTTTCCCTGAGGGTTGTCTGGCATCGGTCAACTCCCATGAAAAGCGAATAAGGTTTTTAAAACGCCCGAAAAAACTACCTAGAAACCCAATGTCTTGTTATCCGGGCCAAAATCGAAGACAGGCACATCGAAACCATCCTCTTCCGGGTCAATCCTGCCGTCAGCAAGATCGTCTGCGTCTCCGCCAATCAGAGGCATCTCAGAATCATCGGCACAAGGCCTCAGATCGACTTCCTGTCTGTCGAATGCGCGCACAAAGATCATCAAATAATGTGAAAGCATTGTTGACACAGAGGTAGTCCTGCCCCCAGCGACAGGTGAAGAAGCAAGCAGATCGGAAGAAACCGTAATGGTAAGGAACGATGCCACTAAAAGCAGAAGAGTGATTCTCTTCATCGGTACCATCTCCTCCCTCGAAGCCTGAAGCTTCCGAACACACGCCAAACCCCGAACACCACACCTAGAATCTAACACCAGGGGCAGATAAAGTCAAATGAAATAATCGTAAAAAGTATTGTGGAGATTGAGGTTATCCGGTTTGTCTTAATTATTTCAAAATACAACAACGAAAAAGCGAAGGTGACAGACGCTAAAAAAGGAACTAAAAAAGAACCGGCTCGGGACGATTACGTGCCGGAACCGGGATGAGATCGTTAACCGACTCTGTTTCGCATCCGATACTATTCGTCGGCCGAACCGCCTTCATGCCGGATGTCAATTGCCAGTTTCTCGATCTTTTTGTAGAGATTGCTTCTCTGCATTCCGAGTTCTCTCGCGGTACGGGAGACATTTCCGTCATTATCCCGCAGTTTTCTGATCAGGTACTGCTTCTCGGAAAAATCCTTGAAATCCTGATATTTCCTCGCTTCGTAAGGGTCTTTCGGTTTTCCCGCTTCGTGAGAGAGTTCGAAGAGGGGAAGATCTTTTGTTCCGATCGTGTCAGAGGGGACAAGAATACAGAGTCTCTCTATCATATTCCTTAGTTCTCTTATATTGCCGGGCCAGGAATAGGCAAGGAAGACATCGTATACTCCAGGAGCAAACTTTTTTTCTGTAATACCCAGATCCTCGCAGATCATCGAAAGGAAATACGCAGAAAGTATCTTGATATCGTTCCTTCTCTCCCTGAGAGGTGGGATCTTGATAGGTACGACATTCAATCGATAATAGAGATCTTCACGAAAATTTTCTTTCTCTGCTTCATCAAGCAGGTTCTTGTTCGATGCGGCTATGACCCGGACATCGACCCTCTTGGTCTCTGCCCCGCCTACGCGCTGAAAGACTCCTTCCTGGAGTACCCTCAATACCTTTGCCTGTGCTGACTGGCTCATATCGCCTACTTCATCGAGAAAGAGCGTGCCACCGTCGGCAAGTTCGAACTTTCCGACCCTCTGGGAGACAGCTCCGGTAAACGACCCTTTCTCATGCCCGAACAGTTCGCTCTCTATAAGCTCCTCAGGGATCGCGGCGCAGTTGACCTCGATAAAAGGCTGATCGCTGCGGTTGCTCAGTTCGTACAGCTTTCTCGCGACCATCTCCTTTCCTGTCCCGTTTTCTCCTGTTATAAGGACCCTCGCGTTTGTCGGAGCGACCTTTCCGATCGTATCGAGGATATCCAGTATCGCCTTGTGTTCACCGATGATCTCCGTCCTGCCGCTGACTTCCTTCTTGAGCATCACGTTCTGCCGGGAAAGATCTCCCTGTTTGATCCCATTCCTTATTGTCAGCAGGAGTCTGTCGAGATCGATCGGTTTTTCAATAAAATCGAATGCTCCCAATTTTGTTGCTTCGACGGCGGTCGAGATATTACCGTGCCCCGAGATTATGACGACCGGAATGCCGGGGTGCTTCTCCTTTATCTTTTCGAGGACCTCGAGCCCGTCCATCCCGGGCATCTTTATATCAAGCAGGATGATATCTATCCGCTCGCTGGAGACGATCTCGAGAGCAGTCTTACCGTTCGGCGCGGTCAATGCATTATATTTTTCAAACGAAAGAAGTTTTTCCAGCGAACTCCGGATACTCTCTTCATCATCCACTATCAGGACTTGTTTACTCATTGACGCAGTACCCTCCCGGCATTCTGCCTCCAGACAGTATTACACCCCATCTGAGGTCTCTTGTTACGGCATTGTAGCTGTCGATTCCCAGGTGATCCATCAGAGCCCGTACCAGGATCAGACCGGGGATGATCAGCTCGACCCTCTCTGCTGCCAGAGGAAGGTCCTTCTGCCTGCCACGGCTGAAGAGCCCCGCGAGGCGCCGTGATATGAGGCTCAGATCACCCCTGGTCACCCCGGCAAGTTCAGTAAAAGCCGGAGACTTCCTTTTCATGGACCCAAGGATCACGGCAAGGCTGACCGCCGTTCCTCCGGTAAAAAGTATTGTAGGACTTTCCAGGCCTTCCGGCAAGAGAGAATGCTCGAAGCCGGCCGGATCCGAATCCTGAAGGCAGGCATCAAACCTGTATTTCAATTCCCTGACGGTTCTCCGCGAGAGGCTCAGGAACTCCTCCGCCGATATCGCCCCGCTGACCTGCCGTACGATCATCGACCGGACGCTGTGAGTGCCATACGGATACCTCGAGCACCTGTCGATTCGGCCCCCGCGGCTCGATGCGATCTCGGTACTCGTCCCGCCCGGATCTGCAAAAAGGATCTCCCCGGAGCGATCCACCAGCGTGGCGGCACCGGTCAGCCCGAGAGCAGCCTCGCCTGTAAAGGTCAATATCGATACAGGTCTCTCTGTCCTTTCTCCGAACCTTTCGATGATCTCAGTGCTGTTCGCCGCCATCCTGACCGTATTTGTCGCAACAATATAAAGTGAGTCGCATCCAAGGACGACAGCTTCTTTTTCGAGTTCCACGAGAGCATCTCCGGCAGCATCGATCTTCCAGCCGGGGATCTTTCCGTCTTTCTGCAGATAGTCGCCCCATCCGATATACCTTCTCGATTCGTGATGTGAAAGAAGTTCCACACCGCCGGGGTGTAGGGATGATTTTCCTCTGATCTCGACGCATTCTGGCCGGAAGACAGGGGAAGTCCCGCCCCCAACGCAGAATCGCCCTCTGACAACGAGGAGTCTGAAATAGCTGCTGCCCAGGTCGATGCAGCCTCTTACCTCATCTTTTGTATTGGACATATCTCAAACTTTACTTATCATTCGCTGTCATGAATGAATACCCGACAGAAAAACTTAATATCAAGAACCTCTCTCCAGCGGAGATATCCCGGATCCTGGCCGATCTCGGCGAGAAGCGGCACCGTACGACCCAGGTCCTTCAATGGCTCTTCCAGAAAGGCGTCACAGATTTCTCGGAGATGACGAACCTTTCTGTCACACTTAGAAACAGGCTCGACCGGATCTTCCGGATAAGCAGCCTGAAAGTCAGCGGTAGTGTAGCCTCGAAAGAGGACAAGAGCCAGAAGTTTCTTTTATCGACCGAGGACGGGCATCATATCGAATCGGTCCTGATGGAGGCAAGGGGTGTCTATACGGTATGCGTTTCGAGTCAGATAGGGTGTCCGCTCGGATGCGCTTTCTGTTCTACCGGCTCCGGCGGTTTCGAGCGATCCCTCAGGGCAGACGAGATCTTGAACCAGATCCTTTTCCATAAAAAGACGCTTATCCCTCCCAGGAGAAGATACAACATCGTCTTCATGGGGATGGGAGACCCTCTGCTTAATTTCGAGAATACAGGAAAGGCACTTGAGATCATCAACAACATCGATGCGTTCGCCCTCGGCGAGAAAAGGATCACTGTCAGTACAGCGGGGTTTCCGGATAAGATAAGATCGATAACAGGATCTCCCCTGAAATTCAGCCTCGCGGTATCCCTGAACTCGACGACCAGTGAAATCAGAAAAAAATTGATGCCGGCTGCCGGCGGGATCGATGAAGTACTTGATGCAGCCGAAAGATTTGCCGTGAAGAGAAAAACCAGGACAACGCTGGAATATGTCCTTCTTTCCGGAATCAACGATTCTCCGGAAGACGCCAGGCGCCTTTCGTCGCTTACTGCCGGAAGGCCCTTCAAGATCAATCTGATCCCGTTCAATGAGTGGGACGGGTGCGAGTTCAGAAGACCTTCTGAGAGGTCGATCGAAAGATTTATCAAAATACTTCTTCCAAAAGCGCCTGCCGTTACCGTAAGAAGAAGCCAGGGAAATGATATAAACGCGGCGTGCGGTCAGCTGCGCATGAGCAGAAAAAGAAAGGCGTAGGATCCGGACCGCGCTTTCTTAAAACATTTGCGCATCTCGCGTTGATATGATATTTTTACACGATAATTTACAGTTTTCCGGGAATTTGAAAGAGGATCGAATAAAATGTTGAAGCAGTTGAGGGAAAATACAAAGACTATTCTCTGGATAGTCGTAGTGGCGTTCGTTGTATCGATTTTCGGCATCTGGGGAATGAATATCAGATCGGGGGATCAGAGGCAGGAGGTGGCTTCGGATATCGTCGGTAAAGTAGACGGGATCGAGATATCACGAAGACTCTACTCAAACAAATATCAGGAGATCTATAACCAGATCAAGATGCAGCGCGGTGAGGAGTTCGAGATGAGCGTTACCGATCAGCATATGCTCCTCGAACAGACGTGGGAAAATGTCATTCAGGAGATCCTGCTCAACAGGGAAATAGACAGGCTTGGAATAACGATCACCGAAAATGAGCTGGTATCGTTTCTCAGACGGACACCTCATCCCCAATTAAGGGAGACTTTCGTCGATGAGAATGGTGATTTCGACTATCAGGCATACCTCCAGGCTCTTTCTGACCCCCAGGCGGACTGGACCGAACTGGAAAAATGGGGAATGTCAGTACTGCCATCGATGAAACTGGAGACATACCTCGTCTCCCAGATACACGTACCTGAGAAGGATATTCTGGAGAGGTTCAACGAACAGAATCGGGAAGTGACTGCCAGGTATATTACCGTTCCATTCGGGCCGGATGACCCGGCTTACGAACCTGCTGAAAATGAGATCAAAAGCTACTACGAAAAGCATAAGGAAGATTACCTGGAACCTGAAAAAAGAACCGTGAGATTGATAGAACTGAAGAAAGAGCCGACCGACCTGGATGAAGAAGATGTCAGGACTCAGCTCGAAGAGATCAGGGATGAGATCATCGGCGGTGAAGATTTCGCGGAATTGGCCAGGATCCATTCGGAAGATTATGTCTCTGCGCAAAAAGGCGGGGATCTGGGATTCTTTGGAAAGACAGGGCTGGACAGCATATTCACTGAAACAGCATTCAATCTCAAAATCGGCGAAATAAGCGAACCGGTAAGGACTTCTTTCGGGTACCATATTATCAAGGCTGAAGAAAAAAAGACAGAGGACGGGAAAGAGCAGGTAAAGGCATCCCATATTCTGATGAGGGTAGAACCCGGATATGAGACCGTAGATTCTCTTTCTACCCTCCTTCAGGAGATCAACGAAGCGATCAGGGAAAAGGGTTTCGAAGAGGGCGCTAAGAGCCTTGGGCTCGAGACCAAGGATCCAGCTCCTTTCACGCGAGGATTCTTTATAAAAGATCACGGCTATCTTCCCAGAGTGGTCAATTTTGCCTTCACCCATAAGATCGGTATTATCAGTAAGGCTATCGAAGCGGATGAATCGATCTATTATGTAAAGGTGCTTAAAGAGATCCCTGAGAGGACGAAGACGATCGATGAAGTCAGGGAACAGGTAATAGAAAACGTACGGCGCGAACATAGAAAAGAAAATGCCAGGAAGATCGCGGAGACGATCAGAAAAGAGGCTGTGACAAGTGGCGACCTCGAGGCGGTCGCGCATTCCCGCGAGCTGGAATTCAGCGAGACGGCCCCCTTCAAGATCGACGGCAACCTCCCGGGGATAGGTACTGGAACAGGATTCTCAACTGCGTGCCACATGCTTCCCGTCGACAGTTTCAGCGTTCCTGTGCAGGGAGATGAAGTATGGTATATTATAAGAGTCATATCCGTATCATCTCCGGACATGAACGAATTCGCCTCTCAGCGGCAGACCATCCTGGGTGAATTGATTCAGGAAAAGACGTCAGAATTCCTCGCGGGGTGGTACCGCGATCTGAGGGAAAATGCCAAGATCGAAGATATGCGCGAGATGACATTGAACTGACCTGCGCCGCTCAGCAGATCTTAAATGCTCTGCTTTACCGCCGAGCCTGCTCCCTGCAGACGGCAAGCCTCCGCCCCGCATCACAGGAAGGCCGTCGGCCGGTTTCAGGAGCGGACAAAGATAATCTCCCCTCCTGCGTAGCTGGAACCCGCTCGCCGGTCTAACCCCGCTTTTCCTCATCTTCCGAAACATTCATCTTTTCAGATTCGATCTCGCTCTTTACGTCGCGGGAGGCCTTTTTGAACTTCTGAAGCGATTTTCCTATCGCTTCAGCGACCTCGGGAAGTCTTTTCGGACCAAAAAAGATAAGGACTATGACAAGGATTATAAGGAGTTCTGACCATCCGAGAGGCCCGATCAGAAGAAAGCCCGGGTTCATCCCGGAAAAGACCGATAACAGAGACATTATACCCCTTCCCTTCTAGCAATACCATTTGAGCAGAAATGCTACCAGTATAATACCAAGAACACTGACAAGATTGACTTTTATGGAAAACCCCAGAGTAAGGGTCAACACGATCAGATTACAGTAGACAGGACCTATCTGAAGTTCCTTTCCTGAGACAAAGAGTTCACGGATCGGATTTCCTTCGGGCAGCAGATAACCTATCGTCTCGCCTACCACGCCGCCCAGGATCACTCCAAGAAAAAATACCATCGCCACAAAACCTATCCGTCTTTTAACCACCAAAAACAACCTCCATTATTACAGTAAGGATTCAATCTGCCTTTCACCGATCGACATTGATCTTCAACCTGTCCCTGTCCCACCCGATAATAAGGGTGACGTCTACCTCGGAATCATCCCTGTATTGTTTCAACACCCTTCTGCATCCCAGAATACCGGAAAGCTTCCTCATCAGGCCGGGATTATTCCTGCGATCCACCAGTAAAGATTCCTTGAAATCAAAACGCGGGGCATTCCCTTCGAGCACGACATCAAAACCGATGATACGAAGCTGTTTCGTTATCATCTTTGCGATCCCCGGCTCACCAGTTCCATTCAATACTTCCATCTCGAAAGGCTCTTCGATCAACGCAAGTTCTCTGCCCTTTCCCGACCATCTTACTGAAAGGGAAACAGCCATTACAATAAAAACTGATATGACAGAAACCGATTTAACAGATATTATCCTGCTATTTCTTCTTTTGCTTTTCCTGGCCACTTCTCCCTCTCATAACCGCCTGTACAGGATCGCCTTTAGATCCCCTATCCATCCTGGTCCGAAAAATAAGGAGAGAGCTTGGTGAAGCTCCGATCAAGATCCTCGGATACCACCCTGGTCTCTGATATAGCCGTCATAAAGTTGGTATCTCCGTTCCATCTGGGAACGATATGAAAGTGAAGGTGTCCGACGACACCGGCGCCGGCAGAAGCACCGAGATTGACGCCAATATTCATAGCGTCGGGCCGATACCCTTCCATTACCGCTTTCTCGCTTTGAGCAAGAAGGGGGACAAGTTCTTTTCCTTCCTCTTCACTGATCTCTCCCAGTTCCCCTATATGCCGCCTGGCGACAACCATAATATGGCCATTTGTATAGGGAAAGAGGTTTAATATGACGAACCAGTGCCTTCCCCTTTTCAGGATGCCTGCTGTCCTGTCCTCTTTTTCATTCTGGATATTACAGAAAAGGCATCCCTTATCTTTCTCCATTGTGAAATACCTGCTTCTCCACGGAGCATAGATCCTATCCATCTTTTTTCATCAACCTCTCTGCATCTTTCAACTGTTCTATACTGTTTATACCTATTACTTCTCTCCTGTCGCCGCAGAGATAGACCGCAGCCTTTTTCCCAGATCCGCGAAGGATACCAATAACATCAGTAAGATAGTATTCCTTCTGGGCATTTCCCCTGCCGACCTTGTGAAGCGCGGAAAACAGTTCATTCCCCTTAAAGCAGAATATCCCGCTGTTTATCTCCCGTACCTTTTTTTCTTCGTCGGTCGCGTCCTTTTCCTCGACTATCTTCAGGACTCCTCCCAGATCATCCCTTATGATTCTTCCGTATCCGCGCGCATCGTCAAGAACGGCAGAAAGAACAGTCGCCGAAGCTTTTTCCCTCCTGTGATGGTCATATAAAGAATTCAGTGTCCCGCTCCTCAACATCGGAGTATCACCGGTAAGAACCATGACAGTCCCGGAAAACCGCGCGAGCAGCGCTTCAGCCTGCAAGACAGCGTGCCCCGTTCCAAGACGTTCGGATTGTATGGCAAATTCTATCCCGTCTCCTTTTACTTCTTTCTTGACAGCTTCCGCCTGATACCCCACTACCAGGATTGTCCTTTCAGGAGACAGAGGACGCGTCGCATCGATTACGTGCTGTATCATACTTTTTCCGCAGACCGTGTGCAGGACCTTGGCTATATCCGATTTCATCCTTGTTCCCTGTCCCGCCGCAAGGATCACTGCCGCGAGGCCCGGATCATTTTCCATGCCTGCTCCAATCAGGGAATTCGAGAAGGACCTCTTCGACCCTTTTTCCGGCTGCACGAAAAGCAATGTTGTCTATCAGTCTCGTACTTGAAAGATACCCTGCCGCCGCCATAAGGACCGTCCCTTCTATCCTGTCCACGGGATCGAGCGAACCGGCGCGTACGATCTCTATATAATCCGGTTCAAAACCGGAAGCTTTCATCCTTTCTTCGATAAGGGCTTTCAGGACAGACGGGTCTCTTTCTCCTTTACCAGCTGCAGCAAAAGCTTCACGCAGACCCGTGATCATCCCCGCAGCAGATATCCTGTCCTGCCTTGACAGATAGAGGTTTCTCGAACTCATCGCAAGGCCGTCCTCTTCCCTTACAGTCGGACAAATGACGATTTTTACCGGAAAATCAAGTTCTGCCGCCATCCTCTGTATTATGACCGCCTGTTGAGCATCTTTCTGACCGAAGAAAGCCATCTCAGGCGCTACTATATTAAACAGTTTTGCGACGATCAGAAGCACACCCTCGAAATGTCCCGGCCTCGAACTTCCGCAGAGATGGTCGGTCAGGCGATCGATAGATATCCCGATCTTTCTGGAGTCAGAGAATATTTCCGAAGCATCAGGAAGGAAGACAAGATCGCACCCGTTTTCCTCCAGGATCCTGCAGTCGCCATCCTCATCGCGGGGATATTCACTGAAGTCCTCTCCCGGCCCGAATTGTACAGGATTGACGAAGATTGAAGCGACAACAAACTCCGAGAGTTCCCGTGCCCTCTTCAGGAGGCTGATATGTCCCGCGTGAAGCCCCCCCATTGTGGGAACAAAACCGATTGTTTTTCCTGCTTTTTTGCTTTCAGTAATGAGCCGACGGATCTCGGAGACGGATTTAACCTTTTTCATCACAGATCACTTCTCAGATTCCTTTATTTTGGAATAACTGTGTTCTTTTGTCGGAAAACGGCCGCCCTTTACTTCCTCAACATAAGCCGAGACAGCGTCAGTTATCCTCTTGCCAAGCTGATCGTATACTTTCACAAACTTCGGAAGGGGGTTGTCATAGATGCCGAGCATATCATTCAGAACCAGTACCTGTCCGTCACAGTGTATCCCGGCGCCAATCCCGATCGTGGGAATCGATATATGATCGGTGATCTTTTCAGCAAGAGTCCAGGGTATCCCCTCAAGGACCAGCGCGAAACATCCAGCTTCTTCGAGCGCCTGCGCCTCTCTCACCATCTTTTCCGCGGACTTTTCATCCCGTCCCTGTATCTTGTAGCCGCCCATCTGGTGAAGTGACTGGGGAGTAAGCCCCAGATGCCCCACGACCGGTATCGAAGCATTTATTATCGCCTCAATCACCGGCACATACCTCTCTCCTCCCTCAAGCTTGACGCTCTCGGCGCCCCCCTCCTTGACAAGCCGTCCAGCGTTGCGCACCGCATCCTCCACACTTGCCTGATATGACATGAAAGGAAGGTCACCGACGACGAGGGCCCTCGGTCTTGCCCTTGTGACAGCTTTAAGATGATGAATGATCTCTTCCATCGTCACCGGGATCGTATTCTCATACCCCATGATGACCATGCCGAGTGAATCGCCGACCAGTATAAGATCGATCCCAGTCCTGTCGATCAATCTGGTAGAGAGAAAATCATATGAAGTTATCGCAGCGATCTTTTCACCGGTCTTTTTCATCTTTAAAATCGTACTTTTGGTTACTTTTTTTTCCACTACTGGTCCCCTTCCCAGGAAGGAATATAGTAACGTGTCCCCTCGGATTTCTCTGTGATCCTCGTAAATATATCCTCAAGATGATCCCTGTGGCTGGCAAAATCTATCGTGTCTGTGTTGATTATCAGCAGAGGAGATTCATCGTAGTGAAAAAAGAAATGGTTGAAAGCGTCGTTAAGTCCGGCGAGGTAGTCCTCATTTATATTTTTCTCGAAACCCCTTCCCCTTTTCTTGATCCTCTGAAAAAGGACATCAGGATCAGCCTGCAGATAGATGACAAGATCCGGCCTTACGATCCTTTGCTCGAGCATCGAATGAAGCCTGTTGTACAGTACAAGTTCGTCATCTCCCAGAACGGCGTGCGCATAGATCGTGTCTTTTGCGAAAAGATAATCGGCGATCATCAGATCGGCGAAAAGATCCTGCTGCGCGATATCGATCTGCTGCCTGTACCTGTTCAAAAGGAAGAATATCTGAGCCTGGAACGCATACCCCGCCATATCCTGATAAAATTTCTGAATAAAAGGATTATCATCGACCTCTTCGAGAAAGAGCCTTGCATCTGTCTCACCGGCTATAAGCCTTGCAAGCGTCGTCTTACCGGCACCGACATTACCCTCGATCGAAATATACCTGATACCGCTGAGCAGCAGTTTTTCCCTGAATTCATCCATAGCATCTACGGTAGTCAATATTGAATGATATGTCAATATCAATCCAACTGTTTATGAATCAATTGGTTTAGATAATCGCCCGTGCAGATATTTTTCGCACCCGCTCAGGATTGCCGAGGCGGTCAAGAAGCACGGAGACGGGTATGTTGTCAGGAGGAATGAGCATTTCCGGGGCGGCCTCCTGAAGCGGTTTGAGCACGAATTCCCTGTTTCTGTAAAGTCCGTGGGGGACTTTCAGCCGTTCTGTGTCTATAACAAGGCCGCCAAAAAAGATTATATCAATATCAAGGGTCCTGTCCCTGCAGGCTGCGGCGTGGACACGGCCCGCTCTCCTCTCCACCCTCTGACACAGATCAAGAAAGCGTTCGGGGGGATGTATTGTTTTTACAAGAGCTACAGCATTGACAAATCTGCCCGAAAAACCGCTCCCCTCAGGCTCACTCTCGTAAAGCGAACTGAGCCCCGCGGCCTCTATCCCACCGCAGCCGGAAAGCATATTCACTCCCCGGATGATATTCCACTCTCTCTCTCCGACGTTTGATCCGAGAGAAAGGATGACATCGATCACCTTGTTTTTATCAGGCTTCCCGTTCGACGATAACAGCGACATGATCAAGATTGTTCGGAAAAGGTAGGGTGAGTTTTTTTATAATCGTCTTTATCCTGTTTATTGGAAATTCCTCGAGAATATCGTTACAGATCGCATCAGCCAGGGTCTCGAGCAGATTGAACTTGTTTTTCTCGACCGTCTCCATCACCTTTGAGTAGACTCTTTCATAATTTACCGTATCTTCGAGAGAATCAGTCACGCAGGCTTTTGTGAAATCGTGGAAATATTCGACGTCGATCTGCAGTTTCTGCCCTATTTCCCTTTCGGTCGGCGAAACGCCGTAATAACCGAAGACGGTGATCCCCTTCAGAATAACCTTTTCATCGACCAAGGAAGACCTCCCTGAATCTCAACTATTATTTGTAAAATCAATGATCCTTTTTCCCGCTTCGCGGATGGTCTCTGTCGGAGACGTCACTGAAAGCCTGAAATACCCTTCGCCATTACGGCCGAACCCTACTCCCGGAGTAGCGACTATACCTGTCTTTTCCATCAGATGTCCACAGAAATCAATAGAACTTCCTCCGCCGCCAGGAACGGGAACCCAGAAATAAAAGGTGGCTTCAGGGGTATCGTAGACGAATCCCGCCTTATCCAGACTGGATGCGAGAAGATCTCTTCGCTCCCTGTACCTCGCAACCACTTCAGATCTTACCTCTTCAAAGTGATCATTCAATACTGAAGCGACTGCTTTCTGGACAGAGCCGAACACGCCCGAATCTATATTCGTCTTCAGCCTGGCAAGAGCCGAGATCACATCGGAAGATCCAACGGCAAAACCGACCCGCCACCCTGTTATGGAGAAGGTCTTTGAAAAGGAGAAGAACTCTATATACGACGCGCCGGATCTTTTTGCAACGGGAAATAGTCCCGACCAGCGTCCATCGTAGATTATCTCGCTGTAGGCGGCATCGTTTACCATTACTATGCCGTTCTTACTGCAGAATTCAAGCGCATCGGCAAACATCCCTTCTGAAGCTGTCGCCGAAGTAGGATTATTGGGATAATTGAAATACGCCACTTTCGCCCTGCGGAGCACACCCTTATCAATGGCGCCCAGGTCCGGCCAGTATCGATTGGAACTCAAAAGGGGCATCTTGTGGACAGCAGCTCCCGCAAATACCGCTGATGAGTTATAGACCGGATATCCCGGATCGGGAACGAGTACTATATCTCCCTGATCCGCCACAGCAAGAGGAAGATGCGCAATAGCTTCCTTGCTGCCTATCGTAACAAGGATCTCATCATTTTCAAGTACCGTGCCATGCTCTCTCTTCGCCCAGGAGCGAATAGCTTCTACAAGAACCGGCAGGCCCCTGTCAGGGGGATACCTGTCGTACTTGAGATTGTCGATCGCAGTTCTGAGAGAATCGCGCAGAAGGTGGCAGGCTCCGAGATCAGGATCCCCGATCCCCAGATCTAGAACCTCGCGCCCTCCGCGGACCAGTGCTTCCTTTTTCCTGTCTATTTCAACAAACAGATATGGAGGAAGTTCTCCGAGCCTCTTTGATTGCATCTAAAATTTTATCTCCGTCAATATATATATCATCATCTATTCGAAACTGCGGAAGATCGTGCACTCGACTCTTCTTAGAGGATCTCCCGACCACGGAGGCGTAGGGAAAGGAACGTACATAACCTCTTCACTTGTAAAAAACACCTTCATATACAAATAATCAACATTCGGTTCATATGAAGAGGTCCAGTTCACACTCCGCGATGCGTAGACATGCATCCACTCGCCTGTGTCTGAATCGAGCATGCACAGAACAAGGGCAGAATATGAATCTTCTACCGTTTTTCCTTTTCTTACCATTCGGAACCCGATCTTCGGATCCTCTATATTGGGCGACCAGTTTACGCCGAATATACCATCGGTCGCCCTCTCCTTGACATAGACCGGAGAGTTCGAGACGACACCGGCGGCGCTGACGATCCATATGCCTTCTTCATTGACGACCGCACATTCGGTATCGTCGGGAGACCAGGCAAATTCCTGGATACCTTCGATACCGCTGGCCACGGTCACCGAGTTGTTCCTGTAATCGACGAAACAGAGTTTCCCCCCTAATGAGACAAATCCCAGGAGTTCAAAAGTCTTGTTCCAGATGAAGACCGTAGTACGGTCGATCTTGATACGTGCCTGATTGAAGATACCGCCCATAGCCACCCGTGATGATATTACCGGAAAGTCGCCGATATTCATCTTGCAGGGTTCAAAGACTCCCGTAGTATCAACAAAATATACCATGGCGTCTCCCGCAGGCACTATCGTCGGTTTGATATTGTTGTAATACCTGTGAGTGACCACGGGAATACCGTTGATCAGGACGGTAAATGAATCATGGCTTTGGGTAACATATACCTTCTGATTCGTCGGTTTGTCCCAGAATCCTATCTTGGAAAGGTCCTCGGTCCCGTCGGGACGGGTTCCGACGATCCTCGCTTCCCAAACGACGTTGTCGCCTGCCTGATTCTGCCCGGGGTTGACATGCTGATTTCTCCTCAGGTTTACCCCGCCATCATCGTTTGTGATATTATAATCAGTACCGAACAGGAGAGGAAATATCCAGACATCCAGCCTCTGCTGAAGCAGACTGGGGAAATATTCTCCGTGAAATGATCCTGAAACGCTCCGTCCGATCGGATTGATCCTCAGACCATATCCGCCTCCGACGGTTTCTCCAGTTTCGGAGATGAGCGAAGAGACCCCGGGGGAACCGTACCTGTAGCAATGGAACCCCTTAAATACAGTACTTCTCGGTGAAAGGCCGTCTGAACCGCCGAAGAAATAGAGAATATTGGAGACAAGTACCGGGGAACAGCTGAAATTCTTACCAGTATTGATCTCCTCAAAATTTCTTACCATCACATATTTTGAGATAGTGTCGGCCACGCCATCAAGGGTCCCCCTGACAGATACCTCATATATGCCGGTCTCACTCGGAGCTTTCCATTCTACCGATATCCCCGTATTCCCATAGGGAAAAGACCCTCCGTCAGCCTCCCAGGTATATGTAGGCCAGGTGTTGCCCGGACTGACACCCTCGACCAGCACAGTAAGCCGCGCGAGTGAATCAGGTAAAGGAGAAAGATCGTGACAAAGTATCTCTAATGTTTCAAGCTCGGGACTAACTGTATCACCATCGACCGGATTATCGTTACAGCCGGCAAATATCGCCAGATAAAGCGAAAACACCAGAGTCAACGTCCACGGCCCGACTATCTTCCACCGGCTCACTTGAGACCTCCATGTTTGTGTCCGAAAAACCTGACAGCGGAAACTGCGCCCGCATCTTCTTCCGGCGATCCATGCCGGACAATAATCAGTCCTCACTGGTTGTAAAATATTAACATTCAGATTGAAATTCAAGCGAATTCTAAAGAAAGGGGTGCCTGGGAACCGAACCCGGGCACCCCCATATCGACAAGCGGGAGACTCTTACATCATTCCGCCCATTCCACCCATTCCACCCATTCCACCGGCACCCATATCCGGACCCTTATCCTTTTCGGGAATATCCGTGATCGTGACCTCGGTAGTAAGCAGCAGGGCTGCAATACTCGCCGCGTTCTGCAGTGAAGACCGCGTGACCTTGGTCGGATCGACGATCCCGTCCGCTACCATGTTGCTGTACTCACCGGTGGCTGCGTTGTATCCGATGCCAGAGCCGGAATTCTTGATCTTTTCAACGATCACAGAACCTTCCTTACCTGCGTTGATCGCGATCATCCTTGCCGGTTCATAAAGAGCCTTGGCGACGATCTCGCTTCCGAGCTTTTCTTCCCCTTCGAGTTTCATTTTTTCAACGACAGCGGCGGCATGAAGAAGAGTGATCCCTCCTCCGGGGACGATACCTTCCTCGACCGCTGCTCTTGTAGCCGCGAGAGCATCTTCGACACGCGCTTTTTTCTCTTTCATCTCGATCTCGGTCGCAGCTCCGACGGTGATGACAGCGACACCTCCGGCGAGCTTGGCAAGACGCTCCTGAAGCTTCTCTCGGTCGTAATCTGAACTCGTGTCTTCGATCTGGACCTTGATCTGGTTGATCCGTTCCTTGACTTTGGCTACCTTGCCGGCACCTTCGATGATAGTCGTGTTGTCTTTGTCTATCGATATCTTCTTGGCCTGTCCAAGATCGGCAACAGTCGCGTTCTCGAGCTTGAATCCGGCATCTTCAGAGATCACCCGGCCGCCTGTAAGGATCGCTATATCCTCAAGCATTGCCTTGCGGCGGTCTCCGAATCCGGGAGCCTTGACCGCGGCGACCTGAAGCGTCCCTCTAAGCTTGTTGACTACCAGAGTTGCAAGTGCCTCGCCCTCGATATCCTCTGCGATTATCAAAAGAGGCTTGTTGAGCTGCGCTACCTTCTCAAGGATTGGAAGAAGATCTTTCATCGCCGAGACTTTCTTATCATAGATAAGGATATAGCCACTGTCGATGACAGTCTCCATCCGTTCCGCGTCAGTAACGAAATAAGGGCTGAGGTATCCCCTGTCGAACTGCATACCCTCGACGACATCGAGAGCGGTATCCATGCTTTTTGCTTCCTCGACAGTGATCACTCCGTCTTTTCCTACCTTCTCCATCGCATCGGCTATAAGCTCGCCGATCTCCGCATCGTTGTTCGAAGAAATCGTGGCTACCGAAGCTATTTCTTCCCGTTTGCGGACCTGCTTGGACTGTTTCTTTATATATTCGACAGCGGCATCCACGGCCTTCTGTATCCCTTTTTTGAGAAACATCGGATTAGCACCCGCAGTGACGTTCTTGAGGCCCTCTTTGATTATCGCCTGCGCAAGTATCGTCGCTGTAGTCGTACCATCGCCCGCTACATCCTGTGTCTTTGTCGCTACTTCCTTGACCATCTGGGCACCCATGTTTTCCCATGGATCCTGAAGTTCGATCTCTTTGGCGATCGTGACTCCGTCGTTAGTGATCGTCGGTGAACCGAATTTTTTATCAAGGATTACGTTTCGCCCCCTCGGGCCGAGTGTCACTTTGACCGCGTTAGCCAGGATATCAACGCCCGCTTTCAGGCGATCCCTGGCATCGACATCAAATTTAATCTGCTTTGCCATTGAAATTCACTCCCTTCTGCAGGCTATACGACAGCAAGAATATCGCTCTCTCTGAGTATCAGATATTCCTTGTCATCTATGGTGATCTCCGTACCGGAATATTTTCCGTAAAGGACCTTGTCGCCCTTCTTTACTTCGAGAGGTATCCTCTCGCCAGTCGTCTCGTTTACGCGTCCCTTGCCTACTGCTATGATCTCGCCTTCCTGAGGCTTCTCTTTGGCTGTATCGGGGATGATGATCCCGCTCTTCTTTACTTCCACAGGGTCTACAGGCTTTACCAGAACCCTGTCAGCCAGTGGCGTAATCTTCATTTTTCCCTCCTTTTTTGTTTTAACAATTGGTAACTTTTTTATTTACTTATTATTAGCACTCTCAACCCTAGAGTGCCAATCTTTTGGGAGTCATAATATATTGTGAAACCCGGATTATTTCAAGAAAAAAATATCATTTGAATATTTTTATCGCCCGGCGGCAGCGGGACCTTCCGGACCCCCGGCGGCTTATATCAAAACAGGTATATATCCCTTTTATTCTGATGGAAGATCATGATCCGCCCGGATTATGAGTAAAAATCCAGAAAAGCCCTTTGAATACAAGATCAGGTATTACTTTCGCGTCGAATCCGATATGCGGTTTAAGCAGCCCTGCTGAACCTCCGGTCAGGATGACCTCTGGTCGCCCGGATGACGATTCGATCGTCCTTTGGACAAGCTCTTTGACAGCTCCGATCAAACCCCACGTGGAACCCGATATCATCGCATCGGCAGTATTCCTGAACGGCGGATTGAAAAGGCCGCCTCCCGGAGCAAGGTCAGGCAGAGCTGCAGTACCTTTTCCCAGGGAAGAAAGAAGCAGGCCGGAACCGGGGAATATCGAACCCCCTTCAAATCCCGACGAGGATAATAGATCCACAGTAACAGCAGTACCGGCATCAACGATCACAGCTTCCGAATATCCCTCCGAGACAGCTCCTGCCGCTGCCGAGATCCTGTCGGACCCTACTGAAGACCGATCGTCCAGAAGCAGCTCGAAAGGAAGATCACTGTCATACCCTGCTTCAAGCAGTACGACAGGTCTCCTGCCTCCTGCTGCCTTTAAGAGCAGCCGCTTCCACTCCGGAACGACGCTGGAATATACGATCCCCTCGGGCGCCGCGTCGTCCAAAATCTTTTCAAGCAGTTCAGCAGAAGATCCGGGAGCGCTGTCCCATCTTTCGACGATCGATCCCGAACTGAAAAGGGCCGCCTTGAGGCTGTAGTTGCCTCTGTCCAAAGCCAATACCCTGCTCATCTCTCCTCCACTCTCAGACTCAGGTCGCCAGCCCGGAAAATCCGTTCTTCTCCGTTCGACCTGATCCTGAGGTATCCTTCGGATGTTACGCCGGAGACCGTCCCTGAAAAATCACCGTCCCCCGTTTCTATCGAAGCTTCCATCCCCTTCCACAAAAGTTTCTTCTCGATATCGAACCTGAATATGCTCAACCCTTCCATCTCCCACCTCGTATACAGGATCTCGAACCTGTCGACAATGGCAGCGAGGAGCATACCCCTGTCAAGCTTGCTGCCGGAAGCTATCCTCAGAGAAACAGCTGTACTTTTCAGCTCAACGGGAAAATCATCTTCTGTCTCGTTGACATCGATCCCGATCCCCACTATCACATCTTTTCCCCTGGATTCAGCAAGGATACCGGCGACCTTCGTTCCGCTGATAAAGATGTCATTAGGCCATTTGATCGAAGTCTCGATCCCGGGATAAAACTCATCTATCGTCTGGGCTGCAGCAAGCCCCATAAGAGTAGTAAGTGATTCAGGGGTCTCCTGCGGCCTCAGTATTATTGAAAATACAAGGCTTCCGGCTTCAGTCGAAAACCATTCTCTTCCTTTTCTGCCTCTTCCCGAGTACTGGCGCAGAGCCACGAAGAGTGTCCCCTCGGGAGCTCCGCCGGCCGCCGCCTCGGCGGCGATACGGTTCGTTGAATCGACCTCCTCACAGAGTATCACGGTAGTGCCGAATCGCGCCGCCGAAATCATATTCATTATTCTCGCAGGGTGAAGTTCGATCCCGCCGGAGAGACCGGCCGCGGCAGATCTTTTTTCCATCTTCATGCAGCTCCTTCACTAAGGAGGGTCAGATCGAGAGAAGGCGCCGAGGAAGTCAATGCCCCGACTGATATGTAATCGATTCCCTTTATCAGAAACGAAGATATATTCGTAAGATCGATTCCGCCTGACACCTCGATCTCCGGCCTGCCGGCTTTCCAGCTGTCCATCTCTGCCAGAGCCTCCCTGATCATACCTGGAGAAAAATTGTCAAGCATGATCCTGGCAGGAGGAGTCGATCGAAGGACCCTCAGCTGATCAGGAGATGTCACCTCTATTTCCGCCTCCAGGATCCTCGTCCCGAGGACGCCGCTCAGTTTCGAGAGCCCGCCTGCCGCCTGAATGTGGTTTTCCTTGACGAGGATATAGGATGCAAGATCGAGACGATGGTTCATGCCTCCGCCATCGGCTACTGCCCTTTTTTCCAGAAGCCGCATTCCCGGAGTCGTCTTTCTCGTATCGAGTATCTGCACTCCCGAATCCGAGGTCATCCTGACGTAGCGGGCTGTAAGGGTCGCAACCCCCGACAAGTGCCCGAGAAGGTTCAAAGCGGTCCTTTCTGCTGAAAGGATCGAAGCATAATCTCCCTTTATCCGCGCCACGACATCATTTTCACCGGCTCTTCCGCCATCTGGAATGACCGCGTCATAAACGGTCGTCCGATCCACCTCTCTGAAAGCTGCCGACGCGGCGTCCTGTCCCGATATGACGCCTTCTTCCCTGGCGATGATCCCGGCGCTACCTTTCATCCCTTCCGGAATGGTAAGCTTTGAAGTCAGATCATCGTGGGCAGAGTCTTCCTCAATCGCCTGCTTTACGATCGCGGCTATGGTTTCTTCAAGAGTCTGCACCCTTTTTCCTCCTGTCGATATCCATCCTGATCTCTTCGATCCTGTCTCTGATGCTTGCCGCCTTTTCAAAATTCAGAGCTTCTGCCTCCTCTATCATCTCCTGCTCCAGCCTTTCGATAAGACGCGGGTCAAAGATGCCGGCCGGGAGCAATACCTCATCATCTTCAGGTTTCCTCTTCCTTCCTTTTGCATCTGCTACGGAAGTGGAAAGTCTGACGTCCTCTACTGATTTGATGATCGATCTCGGTGTAATGCCATGTTTTTTGTTATATTCTTCCTGTTTCTTTCTTCTCCTGCTGGTTTCTTCGAGCGCTTTTTTCATAGATCCCGTTATCTCGTCGGCATAGAAGATGACCTTTCCGTCTATATGCCTCGCGGCCCTCCCCGCCGTCTGTATCAGCGAGGTCCTGGACCGCAGGAATCCTTCCTTGTCGGCATCAAGGACTGCCACCAGGGTCACCTCGGGCAGATCGAGTCCTTCGCGGAGAAGATTTATGCCTACAAGCACATCGAACTCTCCAAAACGAAGATCCCTCAGGATCTCCATCCTGTCAAGAGCATGGATATCACTGTGAAGATACCTGACCTTAACTCCAAGTCCGGCAAAATACGCGGTAAGGTCTTCAGCCATTCTCTTGGTGAGCGTCGTTACGAGGATCCTCTGGGATTTTTTTACGCGTTTGCGTATCTCTCCCAAAAGATCGTCGACTTGCCCGCTGACAGGCCTGACTTCGATGACAGGATCGATGAGGCCGGTAGGCCTGACAATCTGTTCTACTACCTCCCCACCGCATTTCGACAGCTCGTATTCGGAAGGAGTCGCCGAAATATATATGAACCTCTTGATGATATCTTCGAATTCATCCAACTTTAGCGGCCTGTTATCGAGAGCAGACGGCAGCCTGAACCCGTGCTCTACGAGTGTTTCTTTTCTGCTTCTGTCCCCCTTATACATCGCCCGGATCTGCGGGATGGTGACATGTGATTCGTCTATTACTACGATAAAATCATCGGGAAAATAATCGATCAGAGTCGCCGGGCGTTCCCCGGGAGCCCTTCCCGTGAAATATCTCGAATAATTCTCTATTCCCGTGCAGTACCCCATCTCCAGCATCATCTCAATATCGTACTTTGTCCTCGTTTCGATCCGTCTTGCCTCATAGTCGAACCCTTCGGCTTTGAGTTCCGCCACTCTCTCGGAAAGATCGGATCTGATCCTGGATACAGCCGCTTCAATGCTCCCTTCCGATACCACAAAATGCGAGGAGGGAAATATTGAGACATCCGGCGCCCTTCTTATCACCTCTCCAGAGAGAGGGTCGATCACCGATATTCTTTCGACTTGATCGTCAAACATCTCGACCCTCAGTCCCTGCTCCAGATAGGAAGGTTTCAATTCGATCGTATCGCCCCTGACCCGGAATGTGCCCCTGGCAAAATCGAGATCGTTTCTTTTGTAACGGATATCAACCAGTTTCTTCAGCAGCCGGTCGCGACTGAATTCTTCTCCCTCTTTCAGGGTGAAAGTCATTTTCGAGAATGATTCCGGTGATCCAAGGCCGTAAATACACGATACACTTGCAACGACTATCACATCTTTCCTCGTCATGAGAGCACCGGTCGCGCGAAGCCTGAGCCTGTCAATATCCTCATTGATAGATACATCCTTTTCAATATAGGTGTCTGTCGAGGGAATGAACGCTTCAGGCTGATAGTAATCGTAGTAGCTGATAAAATACTCTACGGCGTTATCGGGAAAAAGAGATCTGAATTCACCGTAGAGCTGCGCGGCAAGGGTCTTGTTGTGCGATATTACAAGTACCGGAAGACCCGATCTGGCAATAACGTTGGCAATCGTAAAGGTCTTACCGGATCCCGTCACGCCAAGGAGCGTCTGATATTTGCTCCCGCTGTTTAACCCCGCAACAAGCTCTTCAACTGCCTGGGGCTGATCTCCTGTCGGATCGTAATCTGCTTGCAGTCTGTATAAAGTCATAATCGGCCAGGATCGTATATTCAGGTCCGCGGGGTCGTTCCCCTTCCGGATCTTTCCGGATGAGCGCAGGATATAACGCTTTGCGGCCGCCTCCCTATTCTCCGGTGATATCGGACTGTGTCACCCTGATGTTTTTTCTCACCAGGCCTCTTCTGCCGAGAGAAGGGAGCTTAAGGCCGTCTCTTTCCAAAATAAAACCGCCGGCATTTCCTATAGTCCTGAAGAGGATCGAACCTTCCGTTCTGAACGATTCGACCTGGCCGGGGTATAGGATGAAATCATGGAAGATACTGTCAGCACCGGAATCTTCCTCCGTATAGATTACGACATCGAACCAGGTCGTATCCTCTCTGTTGGCGACGATCTTCAGCTCGAACCCCCCATTTTTGTTCTTTTCGGGCTCTGCAGGCTCCGACTCTGCAGTCTGCACTTTTTCCGCCTCGACCTGTCCGAGATCCTCTTTCCCGGCAGCTGCCGACTGGATCTCTTTACCCGAAGACCCTTCACCTTGTCCAACAGCGGTTCTTCTCTGGTCTTGCCGGTCTATGCCCTCTTCCTGCCGGGCGGAGGGATCAGGCAGTTCGTTATTACCGCCCTTGTCCCCGCCGGCCTTACTGACAAGCCAGATAACTGCGACAATCAACAGGATGACTGCAACGGCAGGCAGAAAATATTTTTTGAAGAGTTTCGGAGACCTGATCGTCTCCTCTATCGTACTTTCTTCGATCTCCCAGCAATCTCCCCTGCTTCTGTGCGTCTGTCCTGTCTGGACCTCGTATTTGTTCAGGATCTGGGATACATCCAGACCCAGGACGCCTGCGTACGTCCTCAGAAAACCTGTCACGTATACTTTGGCTGGTATCGACTCGAAGTTGTCTGTTTCAAGATACTCCAGCGATTTTTTAGGAAGTCTGGTCTCCTGGCTGACAGCCTCCAGGCTCAGACCTGACCTTTCCCTCGCTTCAAGCAGGATCTCTCCTACCGTCTTTTCCCCTTTTATATCAAGGGATTCGGATAAGATTTCCTCTTTGCCTGTCTCTTCCATTTTTTCTTCGCTCACCCTAGATCCTCCAGAATCCTTTCCAGCCTTCCTCTCTTGTCGGTCATCTCCAGATACCTTGTTTTCTCTTTTTCTATCACCTCTGCCGGAGCCCTTCCCGTAAATTTCTCATCGGAAAGCCTTCTCGCCGTCTTATCGCATTCTGCAGCAAGTTTTCCGAGTTCTTTCTCCAGCTTTTCCTTCTCCGCTTCAATATCTATGACCCCCTCGAGGGGGAGATATATCTCTATAGAGGAATGTCCCGCAGCCGCACTGCCCGGAGGTTTAGGAGCACCGTCGGAGATTTCCAGAGCGCTCAACCCTGCCATCGAAGCTATCTGGCTGCTGAAACGCGAGAGTTTACCGGGTATCGATCTTCCCGGCTCGCAGTTTATTACGATACCGACCTCTTTCTGGTGAGGAATATTAAAACTCTGTCTGAGGTTCCGGATACTGGTAACGATCTCTTTAAAAACCATTACATCATCTTCAAGCTCCCCGTCTATCAACTTTTCATCTGCGCCTTTAAAATGATAAGCCGAAAGAAGAGGGGGTTCGCAGGAAAGCATGCTCCATATCTCCTCCGAGATAAACGGCATGACAGGATGCAGCATCACCATCGAAACGCCCAGGACACTTCTTACCGTCACTGCAGCTCCAGAACTTCTCGGGCCCCCCTCCCTGAATGCCGGCTTGGAAAGTTCGAGATACCAGTCACAGAACTCGTGCCAGAAAAAATCATATATCGTTTTAACAGCCTCGTCAAATCTGAAAGAGGAGAGATAATTCTCATACTCGCGCAATCTTGTCACGAGACGGCTTGCAATCCATCTGTCTTCCCATCCGAATCCGATCTCTCCGGCCGGCACTCTGCCATAAAGTGAACCAAAAAGATCCAGGATCGGTTCTTTCTCTGCCGGATCGCATTCCCCTCCAAAAAGATCCAGCTCTCCTTCTCCCTGTCCGAGGACAAATCTTGTTGCATTCCATATCTTGTTCGCAAAATGCCTGCCGACCTCTACCTTCTTTTCATCGAACATGATATCCTGGCCCGGAGGTGAAAGCATCATCAGCGAAAAACGGAAAGCATCGGCACCATTTCGGTCGATTATATCGATCGGATCGGGAGAATTGCCGAGAGACTTGCTCATCTTCCGCCCCTTCGTATCCCTGACTATCCCTGTAATGTAGACCCTGGGGAAGGGGATCTCATCCATGAATTTCAACGAGGCCATGATCATCCTCGCCACCCAGAAGAAGATGATATCTCCCCCGGTAACAAGCACATCGGTCGGGTGAAAAAGATCAAGCTCCCTGGTCTTCTCCGGCCACCCCATCGGAGAAAAGGTCCACAGCCACGAGGAAAACCATGTGTCGAGCACATCTTCGTCCTGTCTTAGATCAGAACCTGAGCATTTCGGACATTCCAGGGGGTCGTCCATCGCCACTATTTCTTCGGAGCAGTCTCCGCAGTACCATACGGGGATCCTGTGGCCCCACCATAGCTGTCTTGAAATACACCAGTCCCTGATATTCTCCATCCAGCTCAAATAGATGTTTTTCCAGCGGACGGGGAAAAATTCTATCTCACCGTTTCGGACAGCTTCGACAGCCGGAGCAGCCAGCCCTTCCATCTTCATGAACCATTGTCTCGATATATACGGCTCAATTACAGTACCGCACCTGTCGTGATATCCGACTGAATGCCTGTAATCCTCTGTCTTTTCCAGTAACCCCTCTTTTGCCAGCTCTTCAAGCACAGCTTTCCTTGCAGAAAATATATCCATACCGGAAAAGGCGCCTGCTTCCTCATTCATCTTCCCACCCCTGTCGATCACTATGCAGGGGTCCAGACGATGTCTGAGGCCGATCTCGAAATCGGTAGCGTCATGAGCCGGAGTCACCTTGAGACAGCCGGTACCGAACTCGGGGTCTACAGCTTCATCGAGAATTATGGGGATCTCCCTGCCTGTGAGGGGAAGCAGAACTCTCCGGCCCTGCCATTGGGCCGATCTTGGATCCTCGGGGCTCATCGCAACCGCGACATCTCCGAGCATTGTCTCCGGCCTGGTCGTACCCACGACCACTCCACCGCCACCATCAGCAAACGGATACTGGATATAATAGAGTTTCGAGCTTTCTTCTCTGAATTCCACCTCTTCATCCGAAATTGCCGTCTGGCAGGAAGGGCACCAGTTGACTATATATTTACCCCTGTAGACCGCTCCCTCATCATAGAGAGTCACGAAGACCTTTCTCACCGCCCGGGAAACACCGGGATCGAGAGTAAAGGACTCCCTGCTCCAATCGAGTGAGGCGCCGAGCCTGCCGAGCTGTTCGACGATCCTTCCGTGGTAATTTTCTTTCCATTTCCAGCACTCTTCGAGAAACTTCTCCCGTCCCAGATCTTCCCTCCCGATACCATTTTCCCTCAGAGCCTTTTCGACTACGTTCTGCGTCGCTATGCCAGCATGATCCGTCCCCGACAGCCATAACACATTATACCCCTGAAGCCTTTTCCATCTTATCAGTATATCCTGCACCGTCGTACCGAGCGCGTGGCCTACTGTCAGCTTGCCTGTGACATTGGGAGGGGGAAGTATTATCGAGTATGAAGGTCTGTCAGATTCGGAATCGGCGTTGAAGACGCCCTGCCTTTCCCACACTGCAGTCCATTTACTGTCTATCGAGATCGGATCATAGACCTTATCGAGCATTCTCTCTCCTTAACTTGCGTAGCTCAGGGTTGTTTTATCAGAACAAGTAATCTATCACAGCCCGCACGCACGGTCAACATCGACTCAATAATAATCGGACAGCGGTCATAATCTCTCTGTCAGCCGGTGATCAGAAAGTACAGAAGCGACAAGCTCCCCGCAGGGAGAAGATACCATGAGAACCTGTACATCCTGCCTCTTTTCAGAAGATAGATAAGGAGCCGCAGAGCCAGCAGCCCCGATCCAAAAGCGGCAACGACTCCGATGATCAGATAAAGCGGCTCTCTCCCGGTGAACACTACAGACCCACTGATAAGTTCAAGTAGAAGCGCCCCGAGGATCGCCGGGATCGAAAGCATAAAAGAAAATTCGGCAGCTTTCTCAAATCCTACACCGGCAAGCAGAGCGGCAGTAATAGTCCATCCGCTTCTGGAACACCCGGGGATTATTGCCACTGCCTGCGCCGCGCCTATCAAAAGGACGATCCTCCATGTCAGATGAGCATCTCCGGATTTCCCTCTTGAAAATAATAGAAATATCCCTGTAACGACCAGAAAGGCTGATGTAATGGCGGGGGAATCAAAAAGCCCGACGATCCTTTCGCGAAAAAAGACCCCTGCCAAAGCTGCCGGCAGCGATCCGAGAAGGACCCAGCCGGCGTAACGGATCTGCCCGGTATTTCCATCACCGCTTCTGAAGCCGGAGACAGCCCACCCGGTCAGGGCTTTAATCAATGAACCGATCCTGTCACGGTATATCACGATCACGGCTCCGAGTGTTCCTGCGTGGACTGCTATTTCGAATATAAGTGAGCCTTCCGCATCCACCCCTGAACTGCCGAGAAATGATCCGGCGAGGACAAGATGCCCGGAACTGCTGACAGGCAGGAACTCTGTCAGCCCCTGGATTATCGCCAGCACCAGTACATTTATTATATCAAAAAACATTCTGACAGACCTTTCGGCAAAACCATCATCGATCTAACTTAATAAAAAAGCAGCGATACCGAAAAACATCCCAAGCTTGAGAAGCAGGCTGGAAAATGCAGGATGTTCACCGCGCAGAGAGAATATAGAGGAAATGACAAGTATCGGCAAAACGGAAATCAGCATTACTCCAGTATATCCGCGCGAATAATATCCCATCAGCCCCGCCATGGGAAATGCCGCCGCGAGTAAAAGAAAAAGAAAGGCGGCAGCCCTCAGGGCTGCCTTTTCACCGGAAACGACTGAAAATGTGCGCGCACCGCATCTGCGGTCCCCTTCGATGTCCTCGCAGTCCTTGACAAATTCCCTTCCAAGAACGAAAAGGGAAGTGCCTGCTGCGGGAAATATCCCTTCGATGATCCTTCCCCCTGCATACGCTCCGAGCAGAAACCCGCTCCCAGTCACTACGGAAACAACCAGATTTCCGTAGAGATATCTCCTTTTGAGCAAAGCGGAATACAAATGAAGCAGGAGGACCCAGACCGCGATCCATATCTTCATAACTGCCGGCGTATGGATAAGGAGCACAGCGGCCACCGCCAGCAGAAGATAATATGCGGATCTGACCTGGACAGCCGAGACTGATCCGGAAGGAAGCGCCCTTCGGGGCTTGTTAATAGAATCTATATCAAGATCATAGTAGTCATTGATCAGATTCCCTGCTGCCGTGACAAGGGCGACTGCCGCCAGCAGCGGCAGGGGGAACCGATATCCGGGAGCAGCGAGAAGATACCCGGTCAACACGCACAATACTGCCGCGGCCACATTATGGGGACGGATGATCATAATGATCTTTATAAATCTGCGCATTTAAAAATCCAGGAGAAGTTCAAACCATGCAAAACCTGTATTTTCAAGATCCTGTCCGGGAATGTCGACCATTCGCACACCGCCCCCTGCGTTTACGAACGATCCTTTTCCCAGATCACAGAGAGCACTTAAATATAGATCCTTTTCGTTCGCTACATCCCCGCTTGGAAATGCAGGATCCGGATCTTCTGCCCTGTCCCATTCCCTGAGGTCATTACCTTCCCCCCTCCTTATATAGTCGAATCCGGAGGAGAGCACTACTCTCGGATGGAAAGGCACTTTCGCCTTTATCCGCCACCTGTCGGAATCAGGCCCGAGCTGCGAACCTATCAGCAGATTGAGATCCTGGTCGCCGTTTCCGGTCACATATCTTGTGACCAGCTCATCTTTATGGGCATAGGTAAAAATGTCGATATACGTATAATCGGCCATCAATTCGATTTCTCTTCCAGATCGGCTGAACCTGCCTTCGGCGGCAATATTGAGACCGATCCGGTCCGGGGCATCCTGGCGATCCTCATACTGGAAATCATCTATCAGCAGTTCCCCATAGAGTATCAACCCATTGATCACGGGAATCTTCCAGTCGAGACCGATAAGGATATTGTCATCATCGCTCTCGTTATACTGATTAGCGTAGTATGACCCGGCGGGGAGCAGATATGCGCCGTCGATATCCCTGCCGGTATAAACGACCGTTTCGCTCAGACCCAGCCACGCCCCTCCGGGAAGATTCACCCTCAGCCTGTGGCCGGCGAGGCGCCGGGGCATCTCCGGTTCAAGGACCACATGTATTGTACTCAGAGTAAACCTTCCGAGCGAAACTGAAGCACTCAGCTGGTCGAAGGAACCTGCGCTCCTTGAGATAAGAAGCCCTTCATCCCTTCCGCTTCCCCAATTGAGGTAATCGCGGCCGACCAGCACCCTCCACCGGTTTCCGCTCACCGCAAGATATGCCCTTTCATATTCGGATGTGAGACCACGAAACGATCTTTCTCTTGCTGACGGTTTGATCCCGGCAATATTCGTTTCCCACTCCGGTTCCATCTTCAGCCTGTATGAGCAGTAAAATGTTACCCCTCGTCCCAGGTCGGCCAGAAGTGAAGGGATCGCCAGCCCGTCGACCTCTCCTCGATCTCTCTCCGGCCTTTTCCGGACCGCGCATCTCGCGGAAAGATCGAAAAGAAGATACCTTTTTCCCTCCCGTATCGACCAGAGGGGAGGATCCTCACGCTCTGATGGGTCATCCCCTTTTCCGTAGAATTCATCTTTCAATCTCACAAGCAGGAATTCCAGCCTTGGAGTAAGCTGCCTCACATCGTCCCTTTTATACTCCAGGATCCTGTCGAGGAAAGATTCCACCTCTCTTCTTGTCCAGGGCATATCGGGGGGAAGCTCAAGACAGCCGGCAAGCTCAAACGACCTGAGGGCAGGATAGACCCACGAATCAGGGGATATATTCTCATCTGAGGAAAGGACCGAAACGGGCGCGACGAACAGCAGGAATCCCGCCGACAGCAGGATCGTCAATATTAAGGAGTCAGGTCTCATCCTGTTATCCGGTGCGTCTCCCGTATCTTTGAGGATCTTTCATCCCCGGCCATACGGTACCACTCTCTGGCTTTTCTTTTATCATCCTGTTTCTCGTATGATATTCCCATTCTGAAACAGAGCTTAGGATCTCCGGGATTGATCTCTGCGACCCTCTTGAAATATTCCTGCGCCTTATCCGGCTGTTCAAGCTTGTTATAAGACTCTCCCAGGTAGAAGAGAATAGTAGAATTCCCGGGGTTGAGCTTCGACGCATGCTGAAGGTACTTCAAAGCTTTGGAATAGACTCCCTTGCGATAGTAGATCCATCCCAGGTAAAAGAGGGCATTTACATTATCCCCCTCTATCTTAAGGATCTTTTTGAATTCGATCATCGCTTCATCGTAACGGTGTTTTTTAAATAGCGCCACGCCGAGATTATAATGCCCCTCTATACAGTTTGAATCGATCTCAAGGCCTATGCGAAATTCCTTTATCGCAAGCTCGCGATCACCTTCTTCCCCGTAAAGGGCGCCGAGATTGAAGTGCGCCTCAGCGCTCTTCGGGTTATGCTGAACGGCTTTGCGAAACTGCTGCAGTGCGGCGCTTCGCTTCCCGCCCAGATCAAGGATATATCCCAGATTTGTATATGATTTTGAATGAGTAGGATCGATTTCGAGAGCTTTCCTGTAGTTCTTCTCCGCCTCATCAAATCTGCGGCTCTTGGTAAAAGCGACTCCGAGTCTGTAATAGCATTCAGGGTTTTCAGGTTCAAGAGAGAGTGCCCTGTTATGAAGCTCTATCGCTTCATCGAGTTTCCCCTGCATCTCCAGGAGCCTTCCCATACGGTACAGAGGCATCGCATCCTGATCGGATAATTCGCTGAATCTTTGATATCCGGTAAAGGCCGCATCGTAGTTTCCGGCCCTTTCAAAAAGAGAACAGACATCGAAAAGAACCGATTCCTCAATATCAGGGTGTGTCAGAAGCTCATTTAAAAGCCTCTCCGAACTCCTGTTTTCTTTTTTGTAGATCAGATGTTTGGCCAGATCCAGGATCTCTTCCACGCAAGCCTCACCTGAATCATACTTCCGCTTCAGCCGCGCTATCTCCCTGCTGTCTTCTTTGGCCTCTGCCCTCGTAAATTCCAGCAGCTTATCCCAGCGCAACTTCATATCTCTACTCCCCTCGGCACCTACTGATAAACCTATCATCCTCGGGTGCAGGCTATCCCAGTAACACCTTGCTGTCAAGGGATTTTCAGAATATCAACACTGAAGACTGGAGATTACCGGTATAGATACCCTGGACCCAACGGATATTGTAACTGGCGGTACTGAAAACTGACCATGAATTTCCTGCCGGACCGGTATGTAAGGTCGAAATTCGGTATGAAAAGACTGGGGTCTTCCTGAAAATTCTCCCCCGCCATGACTGAACGTACGCCTACATCCCAGTTCAACGACCATTTCGGCCCGAGACTGTATCGGAAGTGCCCCAGATAATAACCGAAACCCTGCGAGCCGTAATCTCCATAGGAAGAATAGCTGAAACCCACGGAGCTGTTAAAGGTCAGCCCGGGAAGACTCATAAACGAAGAAGACGGGGATGGATTAAGATAATCATTGAATACACTTTCCGTCTCCGGCGCCTGACCGCGCAGGCCTGCGGAAAAGAAAATGATAATTAAAGCCAAATACACCCTGGACATGATCACACCTCTTGATCGCGGGCGCCCGTCCTGGCATCGAGCAGATCCCGGATCTTCTCTTTCAGCGGATCAAGATCGATCGATTTTACTATATACGCATCCGCAGCCCATGTCCGAAAATTATCCTTATAGACAGAATATGCTGAATTAAGGATCACCGGCAGGTCTTTGCGTTCTTCCACTATCTTTGTAAGAGCATCGATACCGCTTTCCTCACCGAGTTTTATATCAAGAATTATAAGATCTGGATCATCATTCTGCACTGAAGCTATCGCCTCACTGATATTCTCCGCGAGAACCGTCTCATAACCATCATTTTGAAGTTCCTCGCTATAGAGTTTCCTCACGTTCGCTTCATCATCAACGATCAGTATTTTAGCCATACTTGAACTCCCCTTGAAAAACCGCCTGGCGCGCTTTACTCAAGCCCCTGATTATATTCATCATATTTTTATAGCTGGTCAAGGAGTTTTTACTGAAAGACAACTGTATTGATGAGGTTTTTCTATTATTCGACCCGGAATCTGCTAGGCGGTCTCCCCGTCAGGATCTCACCTTTATTTCGAATACGACCTTTACAGGCACACTGTTTTTGATATCATCTTCCGTTAATTCAAGGGGAACTGTAACGTATTTTTCAAATGACGGCGCAGGTTTGACGTTCAGATCTTCAGGTTCAGACGCCGTGTTTTCCGTATCGTTGTCCGAGAGGTTTTCAACAGAATTCGTAATAAAATTGTCGTTTTCTTCCGCCTCCGGCGGATCGGATCGATCTTCTTCAGATAGCTTTTCCTCTTCATTCCTGTTGTCGCCGCAGAGTTCTACTACATGTCCGTATTCCTCATATCCTTCCCCTGCCACTCCCTGATCGGCTCCGTTCTCCATAAGCTTTTCCTCTTTCAAGACATCGTCAACAAACTCAGAGACAGACTTGTGCTCCTCTTCTCTCTCCTCTGCGTAACCTAAAGACTCGCTCTCATCCGCCTCCGAGTTTTTATTCCTGGACACACCCTGCGCCACTACCTCGGCGCTTATTTCTTCTGAAGGTTCATCGTCATCCTGGACTTTCTCCCGTATAGACGACTCATTAAGGTCGTTTTTCATAGATTCGAATATTTTTCGTGCTATCCCCTTGAAAGTCTCGTATACACCTTTCCCGGTTGTAGCTACAGATTCGAAGACCTCGGCATCCCAGGTGTTAAGCTCAGCGTCTAATACCTCCCGGCTTACACACCCATCGACATCCCTTTTGTTATACTGCATGACCCAGGGGATCGAGTTCAGCGACAGGCATAACTCATTGAGGTTCTCTTCCAGGTTATTGAGACTTTCTATATTCTCGTCCATTTTACCTGGAGTTGAATCTGCGACGAATACTACTGCATCGACTCCCTTGAGAACCAGCCTCCGCGTAGCGTTGTAATAGACCTGTCCCGGTACCGTATACAGCAGAAAACGGACTTTCATGCCCTTGAAATCGCCTATTTCAATCGGAAGGAAATCGAAGAAAAGGGTACGGTCGGTGCGGGTCTTCATCGAGACCATCTTCCCTTTGCTTTCCTTGGGAAGTTTTGAATACATGTGTTCCAGATTAGTGGTTTTCCCGCTGACACCCGGCCCGTAATAGACTACCTTGACATTTATCTCTCCGCCCGCGTAATTGTATACCGCCATGCTGTCAATCTCCTTGCTCTAAAAGTCGGGGCAGCTTCCATCCCGCTCACTCGGTGCAGAGACGAATGAAGCAGAACCCGGAGCAGGCTAACGTAACTTGAGCTAGGGTGTTTATCTATTTCGTTAGAACCAGGAATAATCCACCCCGACACAATCGCTTTCGCAATTAACGTGCCACCTTAATTGCCTGTCGTCGTTTTATATCTTATTTGATAAGAAGCAGTTACAGGTGCCGAAATCGCATAAAAAAAAAGCTCTTTCCCAAAAATGAGAAAGAGCTTTGTAATCTGCGATACCAGAGCGCCTTTTTCGAACCGGGGATCACTACTCGTTGCAATCTTCCGCATCGGCGCAGTCGAGGAGGACTTCGGTGATATTTCCGTCAGAGACCGAGACCTGCCTTGTCCAGCAAAGAGGATCCGGCTCGCTTATAGAGAGCGTGGCGTTGCTGCGGGCAAAAAGATCGTAAGTCCCTGCCGAAAGAGGAAAGAAATATGGCTGATCCGCTGAAACTGTACACTCGTACTCACCATCGATAAATACCTTTATCCCTATCGAGATACAGTTATCCGCGACCAGTTTAAAACCGGTTTCCTCTGCAGACTGTGTTTCCTTGCAGCCCGATACAAAGAACAGCAGCAACAGACTACTGATCAATAACAAAACACCGATCCGCATAATCCCGACCTCCTGGAGACTACATCCAATATTACCAGCAGTATACTGTCTGGGATAAATGTAATAAATAGGGGAGATTTAAACAACTGAAAAAATTCGTATTTCAGGGGCCCGCTATATTTTGGCCCCGCACCAGGGGCAGAAATGATAATTGTTGTTGATCTCTCTTCCGCACCTGCATTTGTGGGTAAAACATGATTTATCGACACAGAGGGGCCTCTCCCCGGACATCGACAGGACATCTTTCAGCCTGTCATAGAGTTCCTGCCCTCCGGATAATACGAATTCGTATTTCCTTGCGTTGGCGTACAAAACGATCTTGGGGTTCAGGTCTCCGCACAAGATCTTGACATCTGTGACATCTCCGAGATCGATCGAGATATTCTTTATTCCGAATGAAGCATCGAGTGAAGAGACCTCAAAATTCAGCATCCTGTCGGTAAGTTCAATGATCCCTCTGGCAGCAATAAGTTTACTGCAGTAGTAAATCGCTTTTTGCATGAAAATCGTGATCTCAATAGTAGACTGCAATCTATCTCCTCCTGATTTTACGCCATGCTGGTCATAAAGCGAGAAGTGTGCCATTTCGGCCTCATGACGCCTTTCATTTATCTTCCGATAAGATATTCCGCTTACGAATCAGGAGTTACACTGCTTTGGTACTCTTTTTGCATCTTTGACCGGACAGACTGCATAGATTCTGCAGCCACCACATTCATTGAAGGAAACGCATCTGACTGGGGGCATGATGGAAATAACGGAAAGAATCCTTAAAGAAGTATTTCATAAGCTTCTCAACAACGAGCCCAAACCGGAGATCCTTAACAAACTCCAGATCGTAATAGACGGTATGATGGAGAAATTTCAGGATACGTTCGAACTCGATTCGATCCAGAGACAGAATACGTTCAGAGCAATAATCTGTTCGATGTTCGTTCATGGATGGGGAATGGGGATGCATCCGTTCAACAGCCCCGACAAGAATCTCGATGATAAAAGCATAGAAGTCAGAGTCAGCAAGGATATCCTTATCCCGCTGGAAAACATAAAAGCTCTCCGCTATGTAAAAAAAGATAAAGAGGGGCGCATCAAAAAGGTCCTATTCGAACCTGATCAGCATGAAAGAGTAAAAAGTCAGATCGACTCTCTCCTCGACAAGATTTCCCGTGAAAAATGGGGGGAATGAATGCGGATCCCCTGTCATCCTTTGAGAGGATTCAGTTTTTCGATCTCGATGAGCCGGCCGCCATTTTTGAAAATGACTTTATCCATCATCTCTTTTATCAGATAGATTCCCCTGCCGGAACCCTTGTAGAGGTTTTCCTTGTCCCTCGGATCATCAACATCTTCAGGGATGAAACCTTCTCCCTGGTCCTCCACTTTTATTACGATCCGGCTGGAACTTACATATATCCTGATATGGACCTTCAGGTCTTCATTTCCCTTGTTCCCGTGTTCTATCGCATTGCTGAGCACCTCATCCATCACCATGGGAAGATTGACCCTGCATTCTTCGGGGGGAAATCCGAATTCCGCGGCAAGAAAAGAGATCAGGCGGTTTACGCCAAGTATTCTCGACAATTTGCTTGGAACCAGAAAGTCAAGACGGACCTGTCCTTCCTTGATCAGATCGTTATTTCGGGGAAATAATAATTCTTTGTCGGCTCTTCTGTTAACGACCGAAAGGAGATCTCCCTTGCCGAAAGGGGGAGTAATGATAGAATTTATTCCCATTGAAAGGTAGACCAGGCAGGTCTTCTCTTCACAGTGATCCGACACGATATGAATCGGTGAATCCAATCCGGCAAGCCTGAGCTTTCGAGTCTTGGCAGGATCGAGCTTCGCGTCTTTCAGAAAAACGACTATGCCGGGAGCATCGACTTTTTTTGCCTCAAGTCCCCTCATCAGTCCGGAGTAGGTCTTGTAGACTTTGACGTCGATACCATCCGGCAGCTTAGTCTCCCCGAAAAACTCCGAATAGAGATCCGGAGCAAGGTTCAAAATATATAGATACTTGCTATTCACACGCGTAATCAGAATACTTTCTGCCCGTCAGCAAGGATATCATTAAGGGCATTTCGGAAATAGTCGTTCGATTCGACTACATCCGGCCCCACCTTCTCCTTGTAGGCTTCCCAGGCTTTCTTTATCTCCGACCCAAGAGCAGTCATCAGGTTCCCCTCCAGAAGAGCCTGATCTCTCTTTTCCTGATTGTAGATCAGTATATCACTTACAAAGACGCGCGCCAAACGTTTCGTGCGTTCCCTTTCTTTCTTCTGCTCGGGAGTCTCCTGAACTTCAGCTTCAGGTTCCGGTCCCTTTTCAGAGATCACATGCTCTTTACTGGATGCTGAAGGGATCGGTTCGGCCATTACAGCGGAAGTCTTACTTTCACCCGCCCCCCAACCTGCCCTCTGCGGCTGAGAAACCACAGGTTCCGAACTATAATTGCTCCTGTTTATCTGAAAGTCCGGTTCGGCGACAGGCCTGGAAAGCCTCCACACAAACCTGCACTTCGGACACCTTACCCTTATCCCTTTGTCCGGGACCTTTATTTCATCCAGAAGATACTTCGTCTGACATTCACCGCAGGTGACGATCATCTGTCTACTCCTTAAGTTACTGGGTGAGCCAGCCGAAAAAACCTACAATCCAAGTAAATCAGAAATATCTGTCATTGCGCCGATCGAAATCTCGAAGAACTCGTGCAAATCCAGACCCAGCTCACTACAACCTGCAATTGCCTCACGGTCTGCTCCCGCGGCAAACCTCTTTTCAGTGTAACGCTTCCCCACAAACCCGGCATCAGTCCCGGCCAGGCTCTTTGAGGGGTGCATCAGCGCTGATGCAACAATCAAGCCAGTAACAGGGTCAGAGCAGTATATAGCCTTATCCATTAGTGATTTACACTCAATCTGGCCCGCGTGGGCCAGTATCGCCTGGCCGACTTCCTTCGGGATATCCAATTTTGAAATAATATCCAGGGTAAGGTATCCATGTTTTTCCGGAAAATCGAATGTATCTTCATAGTCAAGATCATGAAGAAGGCCGGCCATCCCCCATAACTCGACATCTTCTCCAAAGATCCCGGCAAGTCTTCTCATTATCGCCTCGACAGCAAGAACGTGTTTTACCAGATTCTTTTTTGTAAGGTGTTTTTCGACAAGTACCATCGCTTCTCGCCTGGAAATCAACATCTTCTCCCTTCGATATTATACCGTCATCCAATATCTGCCAGTTCCATCCTCGTTTTACAATAACCGTGAAAATACTTTGAGACAACCTCGTTTTCTTTCTTTTTCAGCCCCGGATCTCCATCCAGCAGAGCGAGGCTCTCATTCCAGGAAATATCGACGATCTCTTTATCAGAAAACGGATTGATCAGCTTGAAAACCGGATATCCAGACTGTCTAAGCCCCCATATCTCTCCAGGTCCTCGAAGTTTCAGATCCATTTCGGCCACTTTGAAACCGTCATCGTTTCCGGCAAAAAAGCTCAGCCGCCTGTTGCTGCCGCTTCCTGCGTTCTCACCGGGCATCAGATAACATTCACCTTCGCCACCGCCCCGCCCGACTCTTCCCCTGAGCTGATGCAGCTGGGCAAGCCCGAACCTTTCGGGATGATTTACGATAAGTGCGGCAGCATTAGGAATATCCACGCCTACCTCTATCACCGTCGTAGTTACGAGTCCGCATATCTTACCCTCACGAAACATAGAGATCGCTTTTGATTTTTCCTCAAAACTCATCCTTCCGTGCAAAAGTCCAATAGGGTATCCGGCAAATTCCACTTTCTGCAATCTTTCATACTGATCGACCGCAGCCTTCAGATCGCTTTTCTCACTTTCCTCGACGAGAGGGTAAAGTATGAAACCCTGCCGGCCGGAATCAAAAAGCTCCCTCATCCTCTGAAAGACCTTCTCCCTGCCGCTATATTCGACAATTTCGGTCCGCACTTTCCTTGCCCCGAAAGGAAGTTCATCTATGATCGAAAGATCCAGATCCCCGTATACCGTCTGAGCAAGGCTGCGGGGAATAGGTGTCGCCGTCATAACCATAAAATGAGGGATAGTATCTCCACTTCCAAGTCTTGCCCTCTGCTTTACGCCGAATCGATGCTGCTCGTCGATGATCGCCAGGCCCAGTTTATTAAAAGATATTCCCTCCTGGATCAATGTCTGTGTTCCCACTACGATATCGATAGAACCATCTATGAGTCCCTGATGGACCTCCTTCTTTTCTGAGGGCCTCATCGACCCGACGAGAAGTTCTATCCGGATTGATGACCGCTCCAGATATTCTTTTATCTTAAAGGCATGCTGCTGCGCCAGTATCTCGGTCGGAACCATCATCGCCGCCTGGTATCCGTTACTCACCGCCATAAGCATCGCGGCAAGCCCCACTATCGTCTTTCCGCTTCCGACATCCCCCTGAAGCAGTCTTCCCAGACCTCTTTTTCCGGTAATATCTTTCTCTATCTCCTGGAGGACTCTCTTCTGCGCCTTCGTCAGATCAAAAGGCAGAGACCCAAGGAAATCCTCGACAAGCGAAAATGGACGGCTGATAGCCGGTCTCGGTCTGCTTCCTGAAAATAATCTTCTCCTCTGCCCTATAAGAAGATGCAGATAGAAGACCTCTTCGAATTTCAGGCGTCTGACAGCTTTTTCGAGAGATATCCAGTCATCCGGATAATGGATCTGTCTCAGCGCTTCCTCTCTTCCGGGCAGTCCCATAGACCTTATGAGGCGTTCAGGAAGGTTTTCGGGGATCAGTCCCTCACTCTTTGCCAGAGCCGCTTTTATTATCCTCCGGATCATCCTCTGGCTGATCCCCGCGGTAAGGGGATAGACGGGTACTATCCTTCCTGTATGAATAAGCTCTTCTCCCAGCTCGCCGGTTATGATCTCATATTCAGGAGCGATCATCTGTTTCTGTCCCCTGTAGATCTGGATAGTCCCGCTGGCGATGATCCGGAGCCCCTGTCTGAATTGACTCTTCAGATAAGGCTGATTGAAGAAAACCAGGTTGATTATCCCTGTCTCATCACCGACGACAACCGTCAGAAGCGACCTTCTCGGGCCCAGTCTCCGGTTCGAAACAGCCAGTACGATCCCTGTGAACCCGGAGTTCTTTCCGGCCTCCAGGGAGCTGATCCCGCTCAGTTCTGATCTGTCATAATAATCGCGGGGGTAATGTGTCAGGAGCCCTTCGACAGTCTCAATCCCGAGTCTCGCCAGCAGCACCTGCCTTGAAGGTCCGACGCCCTTGACAAATTGACTCTTTTCGGCTAGAAGATCTTCTTTATACATCTCTTTTCCCATAAAATACTTGCAAAGCCGGTTTTTATCCTCTAAATTATAGAATCTTTTGTATATACGAATATATAAGGAGAAACGATATGAGTAAAGAATGCGCGATATGCGGAAAGAAACCGATGACAGGCAATAATGTCAGTCATGCACACAACCTTACAAAGCGGCGCTGGCTTCCCAATCTTCAGAAGATCAGGATAGAGATCGGCGGCAAGACGAAAAAGACCTACGTCTGCACCAATTGCATTAAAAGCGGAGCCGCAAAAAAGGTTACCTGACATTTCAGATCGACAACCGTTTCTTTTTATCTGCACCTGCCGGGAACCGTCGTTCCCGGCCTTTTATTTTTCATTGCCGGAGTCCTCGGCCCTCTTTCTCCCCGCATCAGGGAAATTTCAGATCGACCATCTTTTTATATCGGGAAAGAAGAGAATCTTTTCCGCACGGGCCGGTTATCCGGTCCCATGGAAGCGGCCGTCCGATCCCCCTCTCTTCGTGGACCTCGTCAGGATCTATCCCATTCTCCCTGAACGCCTTTTTCCACGATATTGAGCCTCCGGAATAGGCTATCAATGCATTCCCCGCCTCTTTTCCCCCGATTGAAAGGATCGCCTGCCTGAGTGACGACCGTATCGATTTTGCAGCAAAAGAGATCCCTGTATCCCTGCAGATCTTCGATATCGCCTCGATATTTCCCTTTAGTTCGCCCGCTGCGGGAACGGGATAAAACTGTAAAGGCGTCCAGGGCTTCGGGATCAGCACGTTTGTATGAACAGAGACCCTTCCTTTTCCGGATACTTCTCTGACCCTTTTCAGAAAGGTCCTCGTATCATCGCGCGCTTTGCCGTCTTCACCGGGAGACCCGGTCAGCAGATAGAGGTTGATATTTACGATACCGTTTTTGACAAGCTCCTTTACCGCATCTATATATATCTCGTCAGGTACCTTTTTGCCAAGCCTGAACCGCACCTTTTCGCTCCCCGATTCAGGGGCAAGGCTTACCGAGCGTACACCGGCCTCCGATATCATAGATGCCTTTTCCGCATCTATATCTTCAGCTTTAAACGAACTGAACCCGACACTCAATCCGTATTTCCTAATAAGACCCATGATATCGTTAAACCGCGGATGAGAGATCACGGCAGTACTTACAAGGCCTAATTTATCGACCTTTCCGGAGGTCTTTTCAAGCAACCGTGCGATCGCTTCGAAAGATGCGGGCCTGTACGGCCTGTACAGGGACCTTGCGAGACAAAATCCGCAGCTTCCCGGACATCCCCGTCCAGTCTCGATCAGCAGCGTATCGGGGAATACAGTATCGGATGAGAGTATTATCGAGTGAGGAAAGACACTACCTCGTGACCCGTGCCTTATTACCGGGATCTTCCCGGGTCTGGAGGGTACGTACATCCCCTCTATATTTGCCAGTCTGTCGACTACAGAATTCCGGTCATCATTATCCGCAGACTCCAGTATTTCTGCTATTTCACCGATGATCCCCTCGCCTTCACCAAGCGCAGCTGCATCAACAATCTCCGAAAGGGGCATAGGATTGGCGCTTGTTGCCGGTCCGCCGGCAATAATTAATGGCCCGCCTTCTCTTCTGCTCCGCAGCGGTTCCACGCCGGCAGTCACAAGTATCCTGATCAGATCAAGATAATCCTCTTCGTAGGAGACGGAAAAAAGAAGAGCGAAGGCATCAGAGATTCCAGCTCCCGTCTCAAAGGTCAAAGGGGCCGTATCGGTAAAGAACCTTTCGACCCTCATCGAGCCTCTTGATGCAAGTGACCGGTAGATAAAGTGCAGCCCGAGATTCGACATCCCGATCCTGTAGGTTGACGGGTATCCGACATAGACCGGCCTCGCACGCTTCGGCACAGATGGAAGAGATTCCAGATATCTTTCTTTAATAGCTGATTTATCGAATTTCCGATTCAATGCGGGCAAGTTCAAGGAGACCTCACAACGATCGTTTTCGATCGAGTTCGATCGCTCCATCGCCTATAAGATTTCTGGCGACGATATTTTCAGGATCGTATTTCAGGAGTTCTTTCAACAACTCCTCTGCTTCTTTGTCAGACCCTTTCTTTCTCAAAGTCAATGCCAGGGATATTATCGCTTCGCCGTATTCAGAATTGATCTGCAGACTCTTTCTGTAGTAGATCTCCGCCTTCTCCAGGTCTCCTTTATAAAACTGAATATCTCCCATGATCTTGAAGAGATCCGCAAAATTATCTCCATTCCCTTCGAGAAGCTCCTCAGCCTCCTGATATTCTCCCCGTTTTATGAGGATCGACGCAAGTTTTTCTCTAGCCCTGGTAAAATATTTATTGATCTTCAATGATTTTCGGAAAAACTCCTCAGCATCGCCGAGCCGCTTCATCCGCATATAGACATCACCGATAAAGTAGAGTACATCAGCACTCTCTCCGCCGGTTTTCAGGATCTCGTTCAGGACAAACATCGCTTCTTCCAGGTTATCTTCCCTGAGATGCACAAGGGCCAGACTGATATTGGCGTTGCCCGGCTTGTCATGGTGCCCGATTCCGTTTGTGATATACTTTATCGCATCGGCCTTCTCCCCTGATTCATACAGGAGGAGCCCATAATAATATTCCGCTTTCGAGTAATTCGGAGAAATCCTCAAAGCTTCTTCCAGAGAAGACCGCGCTTTGGATATTTCTCCAAGATAATAATAGGTAGCACCGAGGTAACACTGCAGGTCGGCATATGCCGGCTGCTCCCTTACAGCTTTCTCGAAGTGAGGCAAAGCTTCCCTGAACATCTTCTCATCGAGATAGGCGATTCCCAGATAAAAACTCGCTTCAGTATAATTTTCATTGATCCTGACAGCCTCTTCCAGTTCTTTTCTGGCTTCATTTTTCCTGGCGTCGCGAAGCAGAGAAAGCCCCAGCTTGAACCTGACATCGGCATAATCTGGATGGATCTTCGAAGCAGAGGTAAACGCGGTTATGGCAAGAGGAAAATCACCCGTGTTATAGGCTTCTATTCCGTCTTTTATCGACATCTCGAATTCTGAGTCAGCTTTAACGAATTCTCTGATCCTGGCAAGGGGGGGAATATCAGTTTCGCGGCTCGCCATATGATCGCTGAGGAACTTACTTATGGGAGAAGGGTTATCCGCCACAAGTTCCAGAGCCCTGTCCAGGACGCCGGCAGCCTGCTCGCTGTCACCTTTTTCATGAAGCACGATGCCAAGATAACAGACCGCTTCAAAATAGTTTTTATTGAGTCCTATGGCCCTTTCGAGCATTTTTACCGCATCTTCGTGCTTACCTCTCTGGTGATATATTATGCCCATCCGATAGTAAAGGTCAGGGTAAGTAGGATTCTCCCTGACTGCGACATCATAATGATGGAAGGCTCCTTCCAGGTCACCGGCGTGGAAAAGAGTCGTTCCGAGATGGACATGCGATTCTGCGGCATAGAACATCCCCAGAGCGTATACAGGATCACTCGGCCCCAGGCTTGCAATCGCCTTCTCAAGCTCCTGCACGGCCAGATCGTACTTCCCTTCATTGAAGTATCGAATGCCGAGTTCATACTCCGGATTCTTCTCAAGGCCAAAGATCTTTCCCCAGATAGACAAACCTTACTCCCCCCGGTCAATCGAGCTGTTTGCGCAGAAAGGTCGGTATATCAAGATTCTGCCCTCCGGCACACCCTGAAGCCACCATATCGAACTCTTTTTCTTCATTGAAGCCTGAGGTGGAATCGATCTTTTCTTTTATCTCTTCGACTTCAAATACTCCCGGTGCTGTATTCTGCTCGACGAAAGAGGATATTATTTCTCTTTCCTGAGACTCGAAACCGGTAGCGATCACCGTGACACTGATAGTGTCCGCCCCTTCCTTGTTTATCACCGCACCGAATATGACATTCGCGTCATCCCCGGCTTCTTCACTGATGATAGCAGTCGCTTTAGAGACTTCGTGCAGGGACATGTTCTCGTTACCTGTAATATTGACAAGGACTCCCTTGGCTCCCCTTATCGAAATATCATCGAGAAGAGGACTGCTCAGCGCTATCCTCGCCGCTTCAGCGGCGCGGTTCTCTCCCTCGGCCGTCCCTGTCCCCATAAGTGCGTCTCCCATACCGCTCATGATAGAGCGTACATCAGCAAAGTCAAGGTTTATAAGGCCAGGTGTCATGATCAGGTCGGATATCCCTTTTGTCGCATGGTGCAGCACTTCATCAGCCTTCGCGAACGCCTTGGCGAGCGGAGTATCGTCGGGTACAAGGGACAGCAGCCTGTCGTTCTGAATCACAATCAGTGTATCGACTTCGTTTTTCAGCGCCTCGATACCTTCAATAGCCTGTTTTTCCCTTCTCTTTCCCTCGAAAGAGAATGGACGCGTCACGATTCCTACAGTAAGGGCGCCAAGTTCTCTTGCCAGCCTCGCGACAAAAGGAGAAGCTCCCGTTCCCGTTCCACCTCCCATCCCGGCAGTTACAAATACCATATCGGCGCCGTCGATCATCTCCCTTATCAGATCTTCATCTTCCTCCACGGCCTTTCTCCCCATACCGGGATTGCCTCCGGAACCGAGTCCCTTTGTGAGCCTGCCGCCGATCTGCATCTTTTTGTGGGCGAGAGACAGTTCCAGCACCTGGGCATCGGTGTTGACGGCGACAAACTCCACACCCTGGAGCCCCGAGGATATCATCCGGTTTACGGCATTTCCTCCCGCGCCTCCGACCCCGATCACCCTAAGATGAGCGAGTTCACTGATCTCATCGAATTCAAACCTCATTTTCCGCTCCCTCCTTTTGACCGGAACCTGTTTAAAACAGGCTCGCGATCTTTCTGATACTCCTGAACATCCAGTCAAAACTCTTTTGCTTCCTTTTTTCTGCTTCCTCGCGGATCAATCTTTCACTTTCAAATACAAGCAGGCCTACTCCGGCGCTCCACGACTCTTCGGAGACGATCTCGGCAAGCCCGTCAAGGCCTTCCGGAACACCCCTGCGCACCGGCATATCGAATACCTGGGATGCGACATTTTTCATCCCCATCACCTTCGAACCTCCGCCTGTTATAACGACGCCTCCTCCCATCATGGAATAATACCGATTCGGCGAGACCGCATCCTTGACCATACTGAACAACTCTTCACATCTCGGTTCTATGATCGCGGCGATTATCTGTTTTCTTATTTCCCGTCCGCCGTTTTCCTGTTCACCCGGCATGACAACGACCTCATCTTCTCCGGCCAGCGATTCGAGAGCCAGTCCATCCCTTATTTTGATCTCTTCAGCGACACTTTCGGAGACTCTTAATCCTATCCCGAGATCGCGTGTAATGTTGTCGCCTCCTGCCGGGATCACTCCGCTTGCCCTGATCGAGCCTCCGTAATAAAAAGCATAATCAGTTATGCCGCCTCCAATATCTATGAGAAGACAGCCTGACTCTTTTTCCTCTCTGGTAAGGAGCGCTTCGGCCGAGGCTACCGGAAGAAAAACCATGTTAATAATATCAACTTCGTTTTTCTCGAAGATCTTGATCAGATTCTCCACATGCGACGTCTGGGCAGTTACAAGATGGACACCGGCTCCCAGTTTCGATCCGGTCATACCCACGGGGTCTTTTATCCCGGCCTGCGAATCGACCGTGTAATCCTGGGGAAGGATATGGATCACTTCCATGTCCGCCGGAAGGGTGATATTTCCTGCTCTTTCAGTGACTTTTGAGACATCCGACGCAGTCACTTCATCGCCGATCCTGCCCACCGAGACCGTCCCGCGGCTGTTTATACTGCCGATCTTCGGCCCCGATATGCCAGCACATACTCCCTCTATCTCCACACCTGCCATTTTTGAGGCGCGATCGATCGATCTTTGCATCGACGAAGCAGCCTCTTCAAGATCGACAACGATCCCTTTCTTTATCCCGTCTGAAGGTTCGCTCGCCGCTCCGATTATCCTCAGCTTCCCTTCTTCACTGAACTCTCCGACGAGGACAGCCACTTTCGTAGTTCCAATATCAACGCCTACAAGATATTCCGGATGCATATCTGCTGTTCCACCTCCTCCTGCCATCAACGGATGACGACTTGCCGCTCGAATCTCAGATCTATCGACTTTGGAAAACTTTCAGATTCTTCCAAAACATCGTATACTGCCTTGAAGTTGCGTATTCTCTCATGATAACCGTCTTTCCCCATAAGAATCCTCGATCCATTTCCCATCCAGACCAGCACCACATCATCTTTCTCCAGATGGATCTCGGAGAGTTCTTCTGCAGGCGAAAAACCGAACTCCTTTAAAAGTTCAAGCACTTTCAGCGCTTTTGCCAACTTGATCTTTCCAGCATCTTTCTCAATCTCCTGTGAATCGATTCCGGTTATGACGGGGAGATCGACATCCCATGAGACCGAACCCGGTCTTTGGGGGATAATGACGCCCAGTGCATCCACTCCGATCATATCGGTACTCGATACCAATGCGACCGGGATCCGCTCATGGAAGTAACAATCCAGAGTATGGAACATCCTCCGTCTGAAACTCACGTCACAGACCTCCGCATAGTGCATCATCGATCTCTCAAGATCATCAGCTGAAAAACTGAAGATATTACAGCCGATATAATCATCCGCAGCGGTCTTCAGAGAATCGAATGGAAGATATCTTCCTCCATGCAGCCTGATCTCTCTGATCTCAAAGAGGGAAGTGAAGAACACAATAAAGGAAAGTGAACTTATCAAAATGATCGATATTAGAGAGATTACAGTCTTTTTGGTGCTCAGCCCTGATCTCTTCCTTTTTCTTCTTGCCCCATCCCTCGTCCAATCGGTCATTATTTCTTCCTCTTTTCTTTCAGTAATTCCTCACCGAGAAGATAGATATTTCCAGCACCCAGCGTGAGCAGAAGGTCTCCCTCACGCAGAGAATCGAATACGGCATCGCGGAAATGGTCCCATTCAGGAATATAGGTTACCCTTTTAGCTCCCCCTTCCAGAGCGCTTCGGTAGACAAGTTCTCCGTCAATACCGGGTATCGGATGCTCTCCAGCCGGGAAAATAGAAGTAATAAAGACTTCATCGGCGGCGAGAAAACACTCATTGAAACGCTTATGCAGGTCTCTTGTCCTGGTATACCTGTGAGGCTGGAATGCGACGACCAGCCTTCTGTCAAAACTTCCCCGCGCCGTTTCTACTGCAGCCTTTACCTCTGTCGGATGGTGCCCGTAGTCATCTATCACCAGCACGCCGCCCGCTTCTCCCTTTTTTTCGAACCGTCTTCCCACCCCTTTGAATCCTGACAGGGCTTTTTCGATAAACTTGAATTCTATCTCAAGGACCTGAGCCAGCGCTATGACTCCGAGAGCATTCAGAACATTGTGGTTACCGGGAAGCCGGAGAAATATCTCACCCTTTTCGACATTGTCGATTATGACTCTGAAGCTCGAGCCCTCGGGCCCGTTCTTTACTATCTCTCCCCTTATATCTGATGCCATGTCAAGACCGTAGGTGAGAATGCTTCTGTCCAGGTGCGGAAGAATGACTCTTACCTGAGGATCATCAAGGCAGCAGATCACTGTTCCGTTGAAAGGGACCTGCCTTGCGAACCTTATGAAAGCTTCGCTTATTCTGTCGATACTGCCGTAAAAATCGAGATGTTCGGCATCTATATTGGTTATCAATGTGATCGCCGGAGAAAGACGGACAAAATTTCCGTCACTTTCGTCGACCTCTGCCACGAGGAATTCCCCTGCTCCAAGCGTAGCGTTGGTATTGAGGCTTTTGAGCTTGCCTCCGACCACGACTGTAGGGTCAAGCCCGGCTTCCTGGAGAACGACGGCGGCGAGGGATGTAGTAGTCGTCTTGCCGTGCGCTCCCGCTATAGCAATACCGGTCCGTATTCTCATCAACTCGCCAAGCATATCTGAACGCGGGATCACCGGGACCTTTTTCCCTACAGCAGCCATGATCTCCGGGTTGGAGGATGACACTGCTGAGGAAACGACTATTATGTCAGCGTCTTTGATATTTTTACTGTCGTGCCCTTCATATATCACCGCGCCGATATCCTCGAGATGTTCCGTTATGGGCGAGCGCTGAAGATCGGAACCGCTCACATGAAATCCCAGATTAAGGAGGACCTCCGCGATTCCGCTCATTCCGATGCCGCCTATCCCCACAAAGTGGATATGTCTCGCGCTCCCAAGCATTTTTATCTTCTTGTCTCCCATTTCATACCCTGCCTGCCTGAGCGTTACCGCCCCAAATGATCGGCCCCTGAAGAGATCCCTTTCTCGATCAGCCGTGTAATATCTCCGGCTATGATATCAGCAGAATTTATGACTCCTGCTTTTGACAAAGATTCTCTCATGCTCTCTATCCTGCCTTCTGTCTGCATTATTTCCTCGATCGCCGACGCAAGGGTCTCACTGTCAAGTTCAGAATCTGCTATCATTACCGCCCCTCCCTTATCGACGACAGCCTCGGCGTTATGGATCTGGTGATCATCTGCCGACCAGGGATAGGGTACCAGGATGGAAGGTATCCCCACCGCAATCAGCTCAGAGACACTGAGTGCTCCCGATCTGGCGAGAGCAATATCTGCCGCCATATATGCGTCTGATATCCTAGAGATGTATTGAGAGACAAATACTCTGCTTCCGGCCGGCTGGAGTCTGCTTTTCACTTCACTGTAATCTTTTTCTCCGGTCTGAATGATTCCCTGCATCTTCTCGTTTGCAAGCAAATATTCTGTCGCCGCCCTGTTCAGTCTGCTTGCGCCCTGGCTCCCCCCGAACACAAGAAGTACAGGCATCTCGCTGTTCAACCCGAAAGACGCACCGGGATCTCCAGTACCGCCATCTGTCGTAATAGACTTTCTCAGCGGATTGCCTGTATAGATGACTCCTTTTCTCTTTTTCAGATATGAGGCCGCCTTCTCAAAACCAAGGTATATCCTGTCGGCAAACGGCGACAGGAACCGGTTTGCCAGACCGGGGATCGAATTCTGTTCCTGAAGCACAATCTTTCTCCTCTGGAGATATGCTGCAAAGATCACTGCAGCACTCGCGTACCCTCCGGACCCAAAGACAAGATCCGGATCGAATCTTCTCAAAATCATGGAAGACTGGACTACACCGGGAACCAGACTCGCCATCGTCATTATTTTACCGGCCAGGCCCCGTCCTCTTACGCCTCTCGAAGTAATAAACTCTATACTGTATCCGTTCTCCGGCACGATCCTGGATTCAAGTCCTGCCCTGGTCCCCACAAAGAGAGCTTCGAATTTTGAGTGGATCTCGGCGAGTCTGTCCGCAACGGCGAGCGCCGGATAGACATGTCCTCCTGTTCCACCACCTGCGAATAACACCCTCATCTGATCGATACCTTCCCGCTCATGATCAAAGTTCCGTCCGATATTGGACAGGAGAGTCTCCTGCAACGGATCATGCCCTTCTCTCCTGGATTATCGGCCTGGCGTATACTTTGTACCGCCTTTCTGTTCCTGTGCGTTTTCTGGCAGCTGCCGGTTCTTTGCCGTTCGCAGAGATGTTGAGCAAAATACCTATCGCTGACATCGAAATGACCAGAGACGTCCCTCCGTAACTGACAAATGGAAGCGGAAGACCTGCAACAGGGACAAGCCCGAGTGTCATCGAAATATTTATCAATGCCGTCGAAAAGATCATCACGCCTATCCCGATCGCCAGCATATATCCAAACTCATTCTGAGACCGTTTAGCAATCCGTACTGCTCTCTGCAGGATCACAAAAAAGAAAATCAGTACAGTTATAGTACCGATCAGCCCCAGTTCCTCACCTATTATCGAATAGATGAAATCGGTATGGGGGTCCGGAAGAAAATGGTATTTCTGATGCCCGTTTCCCGGACCTGAGCCAAAGACAAAACCGGATCCTATGGCGATCAAAGACTGATTGATATGATACCCGGAACCCTGAATATCTCCTCCGCCGTTCAGGAAGACGGCCACTCTTTCACGGACGTGCGGAAAGCTGAAGAGCACCGGCACCGCACCCGCGACCAGCGCTCCGCCAAGAGATAACAGATGAATAAGTCTGCAGCCTCCTATAAACAGCAGGACAAAAGAGAGAAGAATTATCAGTATAGCATTGCTCAGGTTGGGCTGAAGTCCCACAAGAAGAGCCGTCAGCAGGACCACTCCTATGATAGGAAGAAAGCCCTCTTTCAGATCGGTGATCTTCTTCTTTTTTTCTGCGATCTGGGATGCAATGAATATGATAAGAGTGAATTTGGCGATCTCTACCGGTTGAAACACAAACCAGAATATATGCAGCCAGCGGACACATCCCCTGAAATTCTTGCCGAACACAAACAAGGCTGCAAGAAGGATGATTCCAGCGATAAGCAGCATCGTTGAGAGTTTCTTGTATATCCAGACAGGTATCCTTGTAAATATGAAGAGACAGCAAAGGCCTATAGCGATTCTTATCAGATGGTTCTGCATGAAGAAGAATGAGGACTTGAATTTTTCCCTGCCGATCACATTGCTTGCGGAAAAGACCATTATAAGCCCCAACGCTACAAGAATGAGCGTCACACAAAAGAGAGTAAGATCGTATTTAGACTTTCTGGTCACCTGTTGTTTCTCCCGAGATTCAGGACGCAATCCCTGAAAACATCTCCCCTGTTTTCAAAATCACTGAACATATCAAAGCTGGCGCAGGCCGGTGAAAGTATCACGAAATCTCCGTCGAGAGCCGCATCGGAGGCTTTCCTGACGGCATCCTCCATAGAATCCGCTTTTTTGATCTCGACCATCCCCTTCAGGGCGTTTTCAATCAGGACCGCCGCTTTACCTATGGTCACGATCATTCTGATCCCTGAAAGGACTTCTCTGAATTTCGAGTAGTCGCTTCCCTTATCATATCCTCCCGCAATCAATACAACCGGTCTGGGCAGGCCGGTCAGCGATTTTACGGCTGCCTCCACATTCGTCGCCTTTGAGTCGTTGTAATAGGTCACACCGCCAGATTCGGCGATCTTCTCCATCCTGTGCCTTAATCCCCTGAAACTTCTCAGAGCCCTGTTACACGCATCCCTTGAGACGTTTTCCCCCTGCAGTGAAGCTATCGCTGCCATCGCGTTTTCAATATTGTGAAGACCTATTACTCCCAGATCGTTTTTCTCGATGATGATCTCTTCCCTGTTTCCATCGACCGACCTTACTATGCGGTCGGAATCGAGGAATACACCTCCTTCAACCGCTTTTCTGGATGAGAAAGGAGCCAGCCTTCCTCTATAATCCTCAGCGATCGAAACGCACAGCGGATCATCTGCGTTGTAGAAATAGAGATCGCCAATACCGCTGTTTTCCAGGATCCGCTCCTTCATCCTGTAGTAATCTTCCACATTTTCGTATCTATCGAGATGATCCGGAGTAAGATTCAGAATTCCTGCAGAAACGGGATGGAACTCTTTTATCGTCTCAAGCTGAAAACTGCTTACTTCAATAACGAATATCCCTTTGGGGCCGAGTTTCATCACTACCGAACTGAATGGAGTCCCTGTATTGCCGGCCACGATCACATCACGTCCATCCTCTTTCAGGATCTCCCCTATCATCGATACCGTTGTGGATTTCCCATTCGTTCCTGTAACAGCGATAACAGGGGCCTCGGCGAATCTGAAAGCGAGTTCAAGTTCTCCTATCACCGGAATATTCATCCCCGACGCTTCTTTGATGACAGGGTGATTTTCCGTAATACCCGGACTTATCACTATTTCTCCGACACCGTCGAGGAGTTCCTCCGGTTGATGATCTCCTTTGAATATCTCGATTTCCTTGAGCTCTTCAGACAGCGTTACCAGTTCACTGTCATCGGCTCCCCTTGAATCCAATCCTTTACAGGCGAGAAGGTGCAGCGCTGCCTGTCCGCTTCTGGCAAGCCCGAGGACAAGGACCTTTTTCCTCGTTTCATAACTCATCCCGCCTCTGATTCCTTTCTGTCTGCAATACGATCCATTTTCTCGGCCCCTTATTATTAACGCAGTTTCAGCGTGCTCATTCCGAGAAGAAGCAGCAGCGCCGAGACTATCCAGAACCGGACCACCACCTGTCCCTCGGTCCACCCTTTAAGTTCGAAATGGTGATGGATCGGGGCCATTTTGAAGATCCTCTTTCCGGTGATCTTGAACGACGCTACCTGGAAGATCACCGACAGCGCTTCGGCGACAAAAACTCCGCCGATAATGATCAAAAGAAGTTCGCTTTTAAGAAGGACGGCGACTGTACCGAGAGCTCCGCCCAAAGCAAGCGATCCCGTATCTCCCATAAAGATCTGCGCGGGATGCGTATTGAACCACAGGAACCCGAGGGCAGATCCTACTACCGACATGCAGTAGACTGTCAGTTCTCCAGCTCCCTCCTGGTAGGTAATATTAAGATATTCTGAAAAGACCATATTGCCGCTCAGATAGGCTAGAAGGGCAAAAGCGAGAAAACAGAACGCAGCGACTCCCGTTGCCAGCCCATCAAGCCCGTCGGTAAGATTCACCGCATTAGAAGTCCCTGTTATCACAAGCATCACCAGAGGGATATAAAAGAAACCCCAGTCTATATACAGGTCCTTGAAAAACGGTACGGCAGTGCTGGTGATCCCTTCACTGACAAGAGGATTCAAGTAGAGATAGACCCCGAGCGCAGCCCCGAACAGAAGCTGACCGAGAAGTTTGTATCTTCCTACAAGCCCCTTATCCCTTTTTTTGACGACTCCGAGATAATCATCGACAAATCCGATAAGGCCTGTCCATATCGTCACTACGACAACCAGCTGTATATAGGGGTTTGCCAGGTTTGCCCATAGAAGGGTCGGGACTACGATAGCTGCTATCATAAGTACTCCGCCCATCGTAGGAGTACCTTCTTTTGCGCTATGCCTTTCCGGAACTTCCTCCCTTATCCGCTGTCCGATCTGGAATCTTTCCAGCCAGCGGATCATTTTGGGCCCGATAATAAAGCATATCAATAAAGCGGTAACAGTAGCGTAAGCGGCTCTGAAAGTAATATAACGGAAAACATTGAATGCGAAAAAATACTCTTTTAAAGGATAAAGAAGATGGTAAAGCATCAGTCCACTCTCCTTTTTTCCGTTCCTTTTATTTTTTCGACTTCTTCGATGACCCTCTCCATATGCATACCTCTGGATCCTTTGACCAAAACGCCATCACCTTCATTCAGAAATGAATCGAGATAAATCGACAGCTTCTCCACATCAAGAAAATGGCTTATATTCTCGGGTGCTTTTCTCTGCGTGGCAGCCGTCCTGTTGAGTTCAACGGTAAAGTCGCCGAGAGTCAGCAATCCGTCTACACCGGCCTTGCCGCACAATTCTCCCATTTCCCTGTGAAGATCGGCGCTCATACTCCCAAGTTCCAGCATATCCCCGATTATCAGCCAGCGTTTCCCCGGGACGGGCATCTCCATGAACGCCTCGACAGCGGTTCTGAGTGACGACGGGTTTGAGTTATAAGAATCATCCACAAAGATAATACCGCCTATATCAAAAACCGATCCGCGGCCCTCTACGGTGGACCTGCGCGAAATGACAGATGCCGTTCTGGAAGGAAGCACGTCAAAGACAGAAGCAGCCGCCACAACGGCTGCCGCGTTGACCAGATGATGTTTTCCATACCTGCATGTCTCCATCTCTGTCCCGGCGATACTGAATCGATATCCGGCCTCTTCCTTTTTCTCGGCGTTCTCGATCCGGAAATCGGCAGATTCGCTGAATCCGAATGTGATGATCCTTGCTCTTGTTTTTTTCTGAAGATACTGCAGGAACTCATCATCGGCAGGCAGGACCGCCGTACGGCCGCTGTCGAGAGATTCGACAAGTTCGGCCTTGGCAGAAGCTACTCCTTTGAGTGAACCGAAATGTTCGAGGTGGCCGTATCCGATATTTGTTATTATCCCGACATCCGGACGGACGATAGTAGTCAGGTGACTGATATCTTTTTTGCGGCTCGCTCCCATCTCGACGACGAGAAGTTCCGTATCTTCGGGCATAGCGAGAAGCGTTAGAGGGACCCCGATATGATTATTGAGATTTCCTTCAGTCGAATGGACAATATACTTCTCTGAAAGCACTGAAGCAGCAAGCTCTTTTGTCCCGGTCTTTCCCGTACTGCCGGTTATCGCAAGCACTCTCGGCTCCGTTTTTTTACACCACGAACTGGCGATCTTCTCAAGAGCGGTCAAAGTATCCGGAACTCCGAGGACCGGTATCCCCGGGTTGCTGCCTTTGATCCCTTTTTCCCTGCTTATCTCGACCAGGAGAGCGGCTGCTCCCTTTGACACAGCCTCGCGTATATAGAGATGTCCATCTGTATTATCTCCGATTATCGCCGCAAACAGCTTTCCGGCGCACTCCTTCCTCGAATCGATAGAAACCCCATCAATACCGACACCTGAAGGGACTTCACCCCGGAAGCCTGCCTTCCTCAACGATCCGCCCACCCATTCGAGATCAGTCTTAATCTTTTTCCTCCATCGCCATAAGGTTCTTTTCAGCTTCCTCAAAATCACTGAAATCTATTTTTCCCGTGCTCAGGATCTGATAGTCCTCATGACCTTTTCCAGCGATCACAATCAGATCACCTTTGGATGAGCCCGAAATGGTCTTGCGGATCGCGTCCGCCCGATCGACGACGACGTCAGTCTCTGTCTTCGAATCCCTCGTGCCCTCAAGAATATCCTCAATGATCCTGCCAGGGTCCTCAGACCTTGGATTATCGCTGGTAATACATATCTTATCGCTTAATTCAGCAGCTATGCTGCCCATCATAGGCCGTTTGCCTCTGTCCCGGTCACCGCCGCATCCGAATATGGTGACGACCCTTTGAGCACCAAGCTCCCTGCAGAATCCAAGCAGGTTCTTCAACGCATCTGGAGTATGGGCATAATCAATGACGACCATCGGCCCCCCGATCGTTCTTAAGACCTGAAAGCGTCCAGGCACGCTGGATACCTTTTCAAGCCCCTCTTTTATCCCTTTGAGCGAGACTCCGGCGGTCAGGGCCGCCCCGGCAGCGCCGAGAGCGTTGTAGGCGGAAAATCTTCCGTGAAGCCTGAGTCCTATACCGATGCTTCCATTTTCGGTGACAAGAGAGAACCTGGTTCCATCAAGATCAGCCTGCAGTGATTCAGCTCTGACCATGGCATCGGAGGAGAATCCGAATGAGATCTTTCTCCCTGAAAACCGTTCTCCTATCTCATTGACATATCTGTCATCCGAGTTATATACAAGCGCACCCGCCGGTTTTGTTCTTCCAGAAGAGACCAGTGTCCTTGCGAAAGCCTCCTTGGCTGCGACATATTTCTCCAGCGTTTCATGATAATCAAGATGGTCACGGGTAATATTCGTAAAGATCCCCGTATCGAATTCGATCCCCTCAATTCTTCCCTGTACTACCGAATGCGAGCTGACCTCCATAACAGCTGAACTGCATCCTTCCTTGACAAAATCATCAAGTATCCTGAAGAGCATATTCGAATCAGGGGTAGTATGGCCTGTCGAGACTGTTTTTTCAGAAGATCCGAAACCGAGCGTCCCTATGATCCCTGAACGTCCCTTCTCTGCTTCGAGGATCGACCTCAGGAGAAATGAAGTAGAGGTCTTTCCGTTTGTGCCTGTTATCCCCGCAACGAACATCTTCGACGCCGGATCTCCGTAAAACCTCTTCGCAAGCAGCGATACTGAAGATGAAGCGTCATCCACCACGATCACCGGGACAGGAAGGTCGACAGAACATTCGGCTACGACAGCAGATGCACCTGCTTCTACCGCCTTTGCTATAAAATCATGACCATTCACCGTATATCCTTTGACGGCAATAAAAAGGGTCCCCTTGTCGACGCTCCTGGAATCTGTCGAAAGAGAAGATATTCCAACCTCTCGAAAACCGTGTCTTTCTCTGATCCCGATTCCTTCTATAAGTTCAGACAAATTCAACCGAAATCTCCCGTTTTCTCTATTTGACCCGTCTGTCCATCGCCAGCCCATCCTGATAATTATTAAAGGGACCGCAATTGAGTTTTACTACGCTTCCTGCTTTTAACGAACGCCCCGCGCCCGGATTCTGGGACCTGATCGTCCCGGAACCTTCGATACGGCTCTTCAGGCCCCGCTCAAGAAGCATCCTTCTGGCTTTTCTGATAGAAAGGCCCCTGAGGTCGGGGACTGTCACGGTAGAAGATCCATCACTGATTCCTGAGCAGAACGAGAGAATGATCTCTTCGTCATCCACTATAAGAGTCCCGGGTCCCGGAACCTGAGAAAAGACTTCTCCCTGACCATTCGAATAGGAGATCCTTACATCGTTATCCCGGGCCAGCTGCTCAGCTTCGGCAGATGTCAACCTCAGAAAACTGGGAGCTTTGGTCTTCTTTCCCTTTTTATATCCGATGGCAAAATCGCTGTATTTTCCATCCACAAAAATATCCGTGGAAAGGTTTATACCTTCGATTATCTTTCTGAATATGATCGCGGAAGATGTCCCTCCATAATGATAGCTGCGCTCAGGTTCATCGAGCAGTACCAGGCATACAAGGCGCGGATCACCGGCTGGCGCGAATCCTATGAAGCTTGCGACATATTTATCTTCACTGTATCTGTAGCCATCCGATTTCTGCGCGGTGCCGGTCTTTCCAGCGACTTCGATGCCATCCACCGCCGCGTTGACCCCCGTCCCCTCTTTTATCACGTCCGTACAAAAATCTGTCAGTGTCTCGACAGTGCCGGGGGAAAAGACCCTGCGGACTTCTATCACGGGGAATCTCTTGATCTCCTTGTTATGGGAATCTTTCATCTGGAGAGCTATCCTGGGAACAAGGAGCATCCCTCCATTGGCAAGAGCGCTGTACGCCATCACCATCTGAATAGGGGTGACGCCTATTTCCTGTCCGATAGCAATACTGGCCAGAGAACGTCCGGACCACAGGGATGGTTCTCTCAATTTTCCTTTTGATTCCGCGGGAAGATCGATACTTGTCCTGCTGCCGAAACCCGCTCTCAGGAGAAAACTGTAAAAATTGCGCTTTTCCGCGTCCTTGACCGCCTTGATCGTGCAGATATTGCTTGAATGGACGAATGATTCCTTGTACGTCATCCACTCTGCAGGATGGTCATCCTTGAATCTTCCAAAATCAAAATCAGCAGTCCCCTTCTCGCCGTAGAAGACATTGTATGGTTCGACCATCTTCGATTCGAGGAGAAAAGCTCCTGTAATAAGCTTGAAGGTCGAGCCTGGCTCATATATGCAGCTTGTCGAGAAGAGTTTTCCGCTGTTGTATTCATCCGACCCCGTTTTCCCTTTTTTCCCCTTTTTTTCCGATAGTGCAATGACGTCCCCGTTGCAGGGATCGACGATAAGGGCTATCCCTCCGGCAGCACCGTACCTGATGACGCCCTGCTCAAGTTCAAAATCGACTATCGACTGGATCCTTGAATCGATTGCGAGATAGATATCGTTTCCGTCTACCGGCGGCATCGCAGGAGCATTGACGAATTTGAAGGTATTATCCATCGCATCCTTGTTTTTCAGTATCCATCCGTCGATCCCGTGAAGATCCTCCTGAAAGGCGCTCTCGATCCCCCCCATTCCCTTGCCATCCCTGTCGATAGTCCCTATCAGCCCGGGTGAGATCGAGCTCAGAGGATTAAGCCTCTCCGGATATGAATCAAGCCGTACCCCTGATAACGAGGAAAGCTTCGTCACTTCCTCTGCGGTCAGATTTACGTTCTTCGCCTGAAGGACATATTTTTCCTTTCTTTTCAGGGCGCGTCTGATAGATCCCTTCTCCCTGCCGAGGATATCAGAAAGGTATTTGACCGCTTCGTCCGTATCCGGGAAACTGCCGGGGGTTATCCCGATATCATAGGACCTGTACGATACAGCCAGAGGATAACCGTTTCTGTCGAAGATATTTCCTCTTCTGGCAGACCACTTTACTTCCACCATCCACTGGTTGAGAGCGATCTCTTTGTATGATTTGTGACGGATAATCTGGATCTGAATTATGCGGCAGAAGAGGACACAGACGATTACGGCCGCAAAGACCATTAAAAGGCGCAAGCGCCATTCTGGAAAATTTCTTGCCATTAACGCTCCGTATTACCCGGCGGCATGGAGACATCTATCCCTGCCGCCTGTGCCTGAGCCCAGAACGGGGCTTCTCTCCTGAACTGTTTTCGGTCATAATAAAGAGCTACTCTGCTTATCTCGCTCGAGTATCCTGCTCTAAAACCGAGATCCTGTACTATAGGGATTATCCTGTCATGTGAAGTAAGCCTGTCCTGCTCGGCTATCAGGTATATTTTTTCCTCGCGCAGTATTTCCTTTCTTTTTTCCCCGTCGCTTATCCTTTCGGAAAGGGAATGGAAATGTACGTGCAGGGATATATACAGCATTACAAGGCTTGAGAAGAATCCGAGAAGCAGCAGAAAATTCAGCGGACTCAATCTGCCCTCGAATGTTTTTCTAAGCACAATAGAGACGACATCGAGATAGTGACTGTGACTTTTCATATTACAACCTCTCTGCTGCCCGGAGTTTTGCGCTCCTTGCTCTTGGATTTTCCACGATTTCCTCTGGGGACGGACATACAGGGCGTCTGGTAAGGACCTTCAGAGAAGGGCTCTTTCCGCAGTTACAGACCGGGAAATCTGAAGGACAGATGCACCCTTTTTCTTCGCGTTTAAAAAAATCTTTTACAATACGGTCTTCCAGCGAGTGATAACTCATCACAACTATGCGTCCTCCGGGTTCAAGCATATCGACAGCCTTGGGAAGAAACCCGGCAAGATTTTCGAGCTCATCATTCGCCCATATCCTGAAAGCCTGAAAGACCCTGGAAAGAGAACTTATCAGCCTGTGCCCGGGAACGACCCTCTCGACGATCGAACGAAGTTGAGAAGTACGGCTGATCTCTTTTTCCTCCCTGGTCTTTACGATCTCTCTGGCTATTGCCCTGCCATTCTTTTCCTCGCCGTAATCCCACAGTATCTGCCGTATCTGTCCCTCGGTCCCTGCCGCGATCAACTTTCTCACCGAATGCCCGTTACTTCCCATGCACATATCAAGAGGACCGTCGTCGAGATAACTGAACCCTCTTTTGCTGTCTGATATCTGAAATGAAGAAAGACCCAGATCAAGAAGGAATCCCGTGTATTTCAGATCCTTCAGGTGGCTGTCTATATCGACGAAATTTCCCTGGATATAGGTGATCCGCTTTCGGAATCTTTTAAGACGCTTCCGTGCTTCTGCCAGAGCTGCCTGGTCTCTGTCGATCCCTGTCAGATGCAATTCATCCCCTGAAGTTTCCATGATCGTCAGCGAATGTCCACCCAGTCCCAGAGTACAGTCCACGTATCTACCTTTCGGATCGGTTATTAAAAATCGGATGACAGGCCCGGACATTACAGGAATATGATGCACTGCCCTAGTTTCTCCACTTCAGCAACTTGCAAACAGGCCTCTTGCACTCGAAGCAGAAAGCTTTCTGTTCTCGGCTTTAAAAAAACGATATGCTTTTCTCCAATCGGAGAAAACGGGGATGACATCCTTCCTGCGTACAAAAGCAAAGATATCAAGGATATAATCGTTTAATCCGCTGACAAGAAGATCTGGATGAACAGAAAACCACTCTTCAAGAAGCTCAAAGACGTGGAAATTCACATGTTCGACACCCTGAAAATCGATAATACAGCCGTCCCCGGATAAACGCGCCGGGTCCCCAATGAAACCGAGCAGTCTTGGGGCATCACAGAAACCCACCTCTCCCGACAGCCTCAGCAGCGCTACACCTTCATACTCTGTGCGGTCTACTCTCATAGCTCATCCTCCACCCTAGTATTCCCAGTCGCCTTCAAAGAAAGTCTCGTCCCCTTCTTTACTCATCTTTATGTGATCGTCGGGGGCCCATATCTCCATGTAATTCAGGACTCCGACTACGACTACTTTTCTGGGATTGCCGATCGCTTCGAGAAAATTCGCGGGAATTGCGATCCGTCCCGATCTGTCGAGATTCACGGTACGTGATTTCCTGCTGTAAAAGCGGATATACTGCCTTTTCTCCGGACCGGGAGGAAGTTCGTGAAGTTTTTTCACGACAACCTCGTCCCACTCGGCCAGAGGATAGAGGTTGAGGCACCTGTCTTTTCCCATACTGAGAACATATGTACCCTCGACCGATTCAGGGAGCTGGCGCCTGAATCTTGCGGGGACCATAAGCCTCCCCTTCGAATCAACGGTACAATCGAAATCTCCCAAAAAATTCTGCATCGCTGTTCCCGGACCCTGTTTAAAGACAAATCCTGCGGGGAGGCCCCGTATATACTGTAATCAGGAGATATTGACACCCTTAATTACCATTGCGACCCACTTTATCCCATTATCTCCCACCCTGTCAAGCAAAAATATCGACCGGGACGATATTTTAACAAATCATATTTTGTTGTTATTAAACAGGTTACGGTTGGCTAGAAAATTATTTTTACAATTTTGGGGAATATTTATCGATTCCCCACTTCTTCCCATCATTTATTGCGGCAAATGTCGGTTCAGACCGGCTGGTCGAAGGCGCCTTTCATGTAAGGTGCCGGGGGACCGGCTTCTATCTTTTCCTGGCGGAAACAACAAGGGTGCTGGCAAGATCTTTCAGCAGCGGTATCCTCTCGAATAGGCTCTCGAGGGACCTGCAGAAGGGGAAAAGAAAATCTGGTACAGACTTCCAGATGAATATGATCTTTCTCGTCTCTTCTATCTCCAGCCCCTCACTTTCAAGTAGACGCCGTATCTCTCGAAGCGGAGCGGGGCGGTGATAGCTGTATGGATGGTACTCCTCTCTTACGATCTCTCCGACGGGATAGCACATAGGGGGGAAGATTTTTTTTAACGATGGAAATTTTATAATGATTCTCTTTCCCGCCTCGACGATCGAGTAATAATTGGGAGTCGAGAGTACAAAGACCCCGCCCGGAACAAGCACCCTGGCCACTTCACGGACTGCATCCGCTCTGTCGGGGAAAAATACATGTTCAAATGTCTCTACTGCCGTTACGGCGGAGAAAATCCCGTCTTCAAAAGGAAGAGCACTCATATCAGCCCCGGCCAGCTTGTTGGAATATCCATTCGCTGCCGCGATTTTTTCCGCCGCGTAAAAGTCGTTCTGCACTATATCTATTCCACAGGTATCAAATCCCCTCGTTCGGAGCAAAAACAGGTTATATCCCCATCCGCATCCCACATCGAGAGCCCTTCCTTCGGATCTTTCCGGGGTCATTCCGGTGACGGATACAAACCGTCTTCTGCTGAGATACCTTTTTGCCCTGGTTCCAAGAAACCAGTTGCTCAACAGGCTGGGGAGCCTATCGTCAGGGATATCGCCGGGGATCACCGGCTCCGGAAGATTCAGCATCTGACCTCCATTAAACGGATCATCCCGGAGGATGCCGCGCCGCAATATTGTCACCGCACTCCTGCGAATTCATCATCCCTGCCCCCGGTATCCGATCTGCTGCATCGCGAGGGTCATGGGCCTGCGCCATCAGAGATATTATCCAGACGGTAAAGGACATAAGTCACCTCTGACGGCTGCCGTATCCCCAGATTCGATACTGTACCGCTCATGACAGGGGTAAAGGCGATCCCCTTTATTACACGCCCACTGAACCGCATCGGTTCCGTGCTGCGGTCAAGAAAATAATCGGCCCCAAAGATGAGATAATCTCCCCTGTCGATAAGAGTCTCATAGTCGACTGCAGAACGCATCTTATTGATCTCGGGAGAGACGAGCCCTCCAAGATCAAGGATCCTTCTCCCCGAGTAATACCCTATAGCCCCTATATCGGGAGCTGCTACAAGATCATCACGGTCAGAATTTTCAGAGAGGTATATGCCCATCTTCACGAGAACCTTCTGTAATCCATCGGAAAAAGCTTTAGTCGGCTCTACGACTACAATATTAAGAAATATGACATTCTGGATCATGACAAGAGCCGCAAAGAGCGAGAGTATTATCTTCGAACTTCGCCTCAGGTAATGTTCAAAAAAGACCGCTGCCGACGCCGTTCCAAGAACTATGATGAAAGGTGAAACGGGAATGAGATATCTTGAAATGATCTGAAAATCGATGAGCAGATATGCTGCTGGAAGAGCGAATATCCAGATCAGGGAAAGGAATATTCCCGGACGCTTCCTCTCATCATCGATGAAAAGCAGCTTCCTGTTGCAAAAGATCCCGAAGAGAAGAAACAGTACCAGAACAGCCAGCGGTAGTCCGACAGTCGCCGTTATGATCCTCGCCGGAACAACAGCCCTGGTCAGAATGATCGCGGATAGATCTATATTTCCCTGCTTTGCTCCTGCCGTAAGAGGAAACCATGTCCCGGTATGCCCCTTGATCATTATAAGCCATACAGCCATCGCGGGGAGATAGACGAAAAGCCATCGAAACCTTCTCAACAGACCTGCCGACCCCCGAAAGATCATGAACGAGATGACTGCGAGCGGAAAGAGGAGCAGAGCTTCAGGCCTGACAAGATACGCAAGGAAAAGGAGCGATCCAAACAGCAGTGACCGCGCCGACGAACGGGTCGCCCCGAGAGACGAAATGATCACCGCGATGACGATGAATACTGCGAATGAAGATTCCATACCTACCGAGCTCCAGCGGATCACCCACGCTTCGGAAGAAAAGATCGCAGCTGCAAGAGCCGACAGATATCGCCCCATGCCTATCCCGAGCGCCAGCCGATAGACCATATATGCCGATGCGACACCGAAAAAGAGAGACAGTATCCGGCTCCAGTGAGCCATATCCCCGCCCAGCCTGTATACTATCGAGAGAAGGAAGACCCAAAGAGGGCTGGTAGCCCCATACGTCGGATCCCCCCTGTTGAATGAAAGTTCTCCGGCGTCCGCAAGATTCCTTGCATACTGCATATGTATATATGTGTCATCGGTCATCGATCCTGTGAGAGGCAGAGAAAGTATGACCATCACTGCCATGCAGGCCGCAACTATAAAATAATCCCTGCGGGTCATGATATTATCCGTTCGCTGATCATCTCCCTGAGAAGCTTATCGAATTTCATCGCCTGGACGCGCCGTGAAAATTCCTTTTCCTCTCCGAGTGAATATGAACTGTCAAGCTTTCCTGAAGTGTAGAGAGAATACAACCTTTCGATCACTGCGGCGATCCCTTCCCTGTCTCCAGCTGATACTGCCTCTCCCCTGTTCAGCCTCTTTATTATGGAAGAGGCCTCTCCTTCCGGTGCGATCGCGAGGATCGGCCGTCTTGCACCTATATACTCAAATAGTTTCCCGGGAACAAGGCCTCGATATCTAGGGTCGTCATGTTTTATCAAGAGAAGAAGGGAGCTCCTTTTCTCGATCTCCACGCACTCGCTATGCGGAAGATTACCCTGGAAGATGACGGTCTTTTCCAGGCCGAGCCTGCCCACCCATACCTCATTGGCTGATTCCATCGGTCCGAGAAAGGTGACGTCGACCAGCTCTTCTGCTCCCCGGTTCCTGTCAAGAAAAAGCCTTAATCCTTCGAGAAAAGGACGGGAACTTCTTCCAAGAGTCAGCATTCCGCTGTGAAGGATAGTGAATTTGCCGTTATCGCCGGCAGTTTCCGCAGGAACGAGGAAGTCGTCTTCCTCGTAGCCATTCGGGATCTTTTCGACGCGGCACCAAGGGAAAAGAGATTCGAGCTTCTCTTTCTGCCACGAGGTCGTGACTATCACCCTGTCTGCCCTGGAAACGCCCTTCTCCATATTCCTGTGCATCGCTGCGTGCATAGCGGTCGGCGGCCTTCTCAGATAAAGGGAGATCCATGGGTCACGAAAATCAGCGACCCAGGGAATGCTATAGCGCTTCGCCGCTTTTTTTGCGACAAGATGACTGCTGTCGGGAGGACTCGTGGAATATATGACATCGAACCTTTCCGATCCGCACAACCTGATGACTTCTCTGGAGGCAAATGGTATCCACCCGACATAAGTATCCGGAACAAGGAAGAATTCACTTATTTTCCTCAGCGCGCCAAACCCTGATGAAGATCTCGACGACACCTCATTCTTTTCTTTTCTGAACCGCCCAAGCATCCTCTGCCCTGATATAGACGGTGTCCTTATAACCCGGACTCCGGAGGGGACCTTTTCCTCAAGCTCCGCGTCGTTTATCCAGAACTCACCAGGTTTTGGCGTAACGACAGTGACATCCCATCCCGAACCCGAAAGATATTTGACAAAGGAGAGCGGGCGGTATACCCCTCCTCCGGCGGCAGGCGGAAAAAAATTGATTACCATCAATATCTTTTTGCTGTTCAATCAGACCCCCGGACCTATCAGCCACAGCAGCAGTCTTTGAAGGGTTTTTCGGGAAACCATTTTACTAAGAGTCTCGACTTCCAGATGATCGAAGACCCTTAATCTTACCAGAACCGTCCTTAAAACCAGAGGAGAGACTGCGATCGAGATCAATACGGCGTACAGCCCCAGATTGCGCAAGAGCAGGATCCATGGAGGGGCGATCAGTAAAAAAGCAATGACAGCTCTACAGGTACCATGCCCAAGACCGCCATAGAACCCCTCCCTCTTTGACAGGGCTACCGCCGCCGACATCTGCGCCATCGACGCCAGCACCTGAGCCATCGCCATCCCCATTATCCCCCATCTCGTCGCAAAAAAATAAAAAGATCCGAAATAGACTGCCATCCAGAGAAAATCACACAGTGCCGCCCATTTGATATGGTTAAGCCCTCTCATCGCCGAAAGGACAGGCGCAATAAATGCAGCAATGGGAATACTCACAAGCAGGACGAGCATTACCGGGTAGGCCTGTGAGTATTTGCTGCCGCTCAGAATATGGATGACCTCTTCTCCTGATATGGCGGCCAGAACAGCAAAGAAAAAAGAAGCAATAACAGTTATTTTAGTAAAAAGAGCGATCTTTGCCGGAAGCTGATCCCACCTTCCCTCCTCATAGATCCTTGTCACTTCCGGCTGAAGGGCGACTACTGGAAATCCGAGAAATCTTTTTATCAGGCCGCTGATCCTCGAAGCGACATGGAATATGGAGATCGCTGAAAACGGGAGAACAGAAGACATGACGAATCTGTCGAAATCCGTGAAGGCAAGAGCGACGAAACTCAGCAGAAGCGAATACCCCGTATATGATAAGAATGCGGGCTGCACGACTCCGGGCGTCTCCCTGCGGCTGACTTTTCCTATCAGCCTGCTTATATACCGTATAAGAACGGGAGCACCGGCAAGATAAACAGCTCCGTTTAGTATCGATATCATCCTGAAAAGGACTGTGATGGAAAGAGAACTCTTATAAATAAAAATCAACCCGGTCAGTGCCGCGAGATAACAGATCTCGAATATCATCTGCAGCCGCATCTCGCGTAATCCGCTGAACCCTCCATAAAGTATCAGCTTCAAGGCTATCGCGACCGACGATACCGCCATCCAGAAAAGGACCTCATCGGTAAGAAAAGCCGCCTGGGCGTCCGAGAGCAGACCTTTAAGCCTGTCTATAGACAAGAAGATCAAAAAACCGAAGCATAGAACGACAACCGAAGAATATATGAAAAGCCTTAACGCCCTGGAAACCTCTCCCCTGTTTTGAAAGGAGGGAAGAAATCGTATGATCACCTGGGGAAGGCCTATAAGTATGATAGTCGCGAGAAAAAGTGAAAGGCCCCTTAACGCCACGTAGGCGCCGAAAAGCTCGCCATCCAGTGTCCTGCTCAGGATACTGAGTTGAACAAGAGTGAATATCATTCCGGCCGCGCCGGATACAGCCAGCGAGACAGAGTTTCCGGCAATCTTCGATCTGCCCCGGATTACTTCCTCTTCAACCATTTCCACCATTTCTTCTGAACTTCGAGCACCGGATAAATATGTTCTATTCCTCCCATCGACCTCTTGAAGAACAACATGCCTCTATCGCCGCCGCTGCTTCCCAGGTTAAATATCTTCATTTCCCTTTTATACGCCTCTTCGACAGCCCTGTAGACAAGATATGAAGCGACCCCCGTCGAACGGGACTCTTCCGAAACGCCGGCCTGCCAGGCCTGAGCCAGGCATTTGTAATAGATATCGACGTGTCCTCCAAGCATCCTTCCTTCAATGAAGGCTCCCCAGAAAAGGATCCCTTCATCGCGCCTGTCAAAAAGCTGTTCGAAGAATTTCCTGGGGTAGGGGTGAACCCCTCCCCACCTGGGCGATCCTTCATAATAGATATTGTAGAAGACCGAAAGGTCTTCTTTGCTGCGGAGCAATCTTATCTCGACACCTTCCTTCTCACATCCGTTGCAGGTCTGCCTTTTCTTCTTGCTCAGAAGATTTGACCTGTACATCTGAAAATCACCATCAAGCCGGATAATGCTGCACTGATCCCGGCCGGCCACAGAACTGCTCAAAATACTCTTCCTGTCGGTCTCTGTATCAAAAAGAAAGGCGGCTCCGTCGAAACAGCGGGCAGATCCCGCGATCCGGGAAAATTTATCAGTAAGGGCAATATTTATATTATCTTCACTGGAAAGAGGCGTCCCATATGTTCCGAAAGGCATCGACCAGATTGAAAAAAAAGGTCCCCTGTCTATTCTGATAAACGGCATCACCCCGGCAAGCGAGAACCGGCTCCGGGCCGTTATCCAGCCGCCCCTGAAACCCGGAAAAGAAGCGACGAGGATATTCATCCAGGCAGGCGTATGAAAAAAGGTCGCCCCCTGAAAGGAATCGACATACTCCCGTATCTCTTCGTCGTTAATGTCATATTCGATATCAATATTCACAGGCACTCCATTCGACCGAAGATCTCATACATCCCGCCGGGTAAAGCCGGGAATAAGAAGCGACATCATCTCAAGGACATTCCCGTTGTCGCCTTTTCTGGCCGCTTCGACCATGGCAGAGATTTTTTCCTCAAACCCGGCGGGCGGAGCGCAGCTCGAACCGGCCAGAAGGATCTTATCCTCACCGGAAGGCTCAAGCAGTTCTTTCTCGCTTACAAGCGCTTCATGAAGCTTTTCACCTTCGCGGAGCCCTGAGATCCTTATTTCGATCTCGGTCTCCGGTTCGTGCCCGGTAAGTAATATTATGTCTCTTGCCATTTCATAAATATTGAGCGGTTCACCCATATCGAGGATAAAGGTCTCTCCTCCGCCGCCGATGATCGAGGAACGGATCACCAGGAGAGCAGCTTCCCTGACCGACATGAAAAATCTTGTCGCTTCACGTTCGCTTACCGTAACGGGGCCGCCCCGTTCTATCTGCCTGAGAAAAAGGGGAACTACACTTCCCGAACTGCCGATCACATTTCCAAATCTAACGGTAATATACCTGCACCGGCTCCGGCCGTTGAAGATATCAAGGAAGAGTTCCACTATCCTCTTCGACGCGCCCATGACTCCGCCTGGATCGGCCGCCTTATCCGTAGATATGAAGACAAAGCGCTGCACGCCGCATTCTTCAGCTGCCCTGATTACATTTATACTTCCCGCCACATTGTTGATGACCGCTTCCGAAGGATCCCTTTCCATATAATGTACGTGTTTATGAGCCGCGGCGTGATAAACGATATCCGGAGAGAAATCATCCATTATCCTCGTCACTTTTCCACTGTCTGTCAGATTGCCTATCACGGTCGATATTTTTAGATCCGGGAACGCCGATCTGAGTTCCTCTTCGATCACGAAGATCCTGTTCTCTCCCCTGCCGACCAGGACAAGGCGTTCCGGCTGGACTCTGGCAAGCTGCCTGCAGAGTTCGCTGCCTATCGAACCTCCCGCTCCCGTAACCAGTATCTTTTTCCCTGATAGTTCCTTTCTGGCCGAATCAAGGTCGAAATCGACCGTTTCACGGCCCAGAAGGTCCTCGACCTCCACATTCCTGATCTGATCGAAACGGACATCGCCTTTTATTATCTCCATGACTCCGGGAACGATCTTGTATTCGACTCCAGCTGTCCGGCACCGCCTTATCATTTCCCGGACAAATCGGCCTGGTGCCGTAGGTATGGAAATAATGACTTCGTCGACCTCCATCGCCCGGGAGATCTCCGCCAGTTTTTCTGTCGTTCCAAGAACCGGGATCTGCTCTATCGATCTCCCCTCGAGTTCAGGGTCATCATCGACGAAACCGATCACTCTCGAATCGATCCCGGGATCTTTCCTGATCTCCCGGAAGACCATACGGCCCGCCTCACCGGCACCCACTATCAGAATATTTTTCCTGTTTTTCTTTGTCACCTGATGACCGCAACCTTTCTCAGTTCAGTTTTGCCGCCTCCGAATACCCTGACTATATATATTCCCGACTGAGCTGTGAATCCGTTTATCGTAAGCAGATCCCACGCATCTTCTCCTTCGGAGACACCATCGATCTCATGAACAAGTTCACCTTCAAGATTATATATCCTGATATCGACCTTTCCGGAGATCCGGGAAATCTTCAATGACGCATCGCCTCTGTCCAGATGGACAGGATTGGGATAAAGGATCATTTTGGAGAGGGAAATATCAGGCTCCACGGGAGGCCTGACATCGAAACGCGCCAACCCTCTGTCGGTACCTATCCAAAGAAAGCTTTCGTCCGGATCAAACGCCAGGACCTCACATAGATGAGAAGGGAGAGGAGAGATCACCGATTCGGGATAGTACGGCTGGACGTAATCCTCCCAGAAAGTAGCAGTCGTATAGGCTCGATCGATGACCCCGTCAGGGTCGATCCTGTTTAATCCCTTGTTTGTCGCCACCCAGAGATTTCCGTAGTTGTCGAACTCAAGGTCTCTTACAGACAACCCGATGATGCCGTGATGATTATTCTCGTCCTTCTCCTTATAAAGTTCCAGTGTCCCGGATTCATATCTTACAAGTCCCGCGGCAGTCCCTACCCAGACAGAGCCGTCGTCTCCCAGCTCTATAGCCTCGATCTCCGTGCTTAGAAGATCAGAGTCATCCATCAGCGTTGTCCAGAAATCACCGTCGCCGGATGTGAGGGTGCTCCAGCCAAAACCGCCTGTACGCCAGTACTGGACTCCATATCCCTGGATAGCAATATACACTCCGTACTGACCGAACGCGCAGTCGAATATGTTTCCGCCTTTCATCTCCGGAATGGTGAAGGGATTTACCTCTAACCATTCCGATCCTGCCGCATTGATTATGTTGATGCCCCACATTCCATCAGACTGATAATAATCATCATCAGACATAAACCATCTGTTTCCGCCCGGATCCTCTTTGGCTTTCACAAACCTGTCTGTCGTTATCGTATTTTCGTCTTCAACCGCGAAATGCTCCCATATATCATCACCCTTATCCATGATATTGCCAAGATCGATCATATCGAGGTCATAAGTCTGCGAATTGCACCACAGATGGTTCTGAGAATCGCAGATCATCGCCAGATTGTAGGCGAAATACGAAAGTGCGTCATCACTGCCGACATCTGATCGGATTTCTTTGTAATTGATCCATTCTCCTGCCAGAGACCTGTAATTGACGCCGAACATCGTGCTGGCCCATACTCCCCCGGCAGGAGCAATATCAAGCTCGATAACGTTGTTCTGGCTCAGATTCGATACCGCCCTGTTGATCCACCGGGAACCGACAAAACCCGAAATATAGCTTCCCCTGGAAGTTCCGGACGGCAACCTCCCCCCGATCCATGGAGTTCCGCGATCATCGACGGCCAGAGCATTGAGATGAAATTGATTTATCCTGTAATCTTCATTAAAGACCGATTTCATCTGGGCTGCCTCCAGGCTCTCCCAGTAGAGTCCGTTATACCTGTATGCTCTTTCCGCGGTCACCGCATATATCCCGCCTCCCCCGGAAGCTATACAGAGCGGTACAAGTTCATTGTGGAAAGTCGTTCCGAACTCCTCCCACGAATCGCCGTCAAACCTCATAATTCCCGTCGATACGGCGCAATAGATCATTCCCTCGTAGAGAGTCATCGAGAACGAATATCCGATCGGATGGAGATCAAGCACATACGTATCCCTGTCGAATTCCGCGACACCGTCTTCATATGCGATCCAGAGGATATTGTTGTCATCTACAAGAAGGTCGTTGACCCTCTTTCCTCTCAGGTTTTCGGAAAGATTCGGCTCGAGAGAATGCGTTTTGTCAAAAAACTTGGCGATACCGTTATCGCACCCGTAGTATACGTCTTCATCAACGGAAAGCAGGCAATTGACACTGTCGCTTAGAATAAGGACCGTATTCTCGTTATAGTGAGTCACCTCAGGGTCAATGCCCAGGTCATCTATCCTTGCTATCCCTTCTCCGCGGTACGCGATCCACACGCTGAGTTCGCGATCGACAGTGACCGCTGATATATCATTCGACCTCAGTTCGAGTCCGCTGTAAAATTGAGTCAAAGTCGAATCGGTAAGATCAAAAAGAAGTATCCCTCCGTAAGTTCCGCACCAGAGGCTGTCCCCGATGCAGGTTATCCTGTTGACAGCGCTCGCATCAAGAAAAAGGCTCCAGTCCCCGGGGGCGGAGACCGCCCGGCCTGCAGTCAGCACCGATATCAGAATAATTAAAATACCGCGCCTCTTCACGGATTCTCCCCCCTGTTAAAATACCACTGCGGGTACCTGCCCGAGATGCAGAGACCAATAGACCTGAAACCTATTTCCAAATAATCAGTTACGGAACAGGTCCTCGATTCTATGATCTCGTTCTCAAAAGATCTTCTCCAGTCGATATCAGGAGAGAGCCTCCATCTTCCGCTGATCCCCGGTCTTGTCCCTCCCGATGATCCGTACTTTTTCACCTCCGGCGAAAAGATGCGCGACGGCGGCCCTACAAGAGTCAGCCTCCCCGCAAAAAGATGGATCCAAAGGGACGGTTTGACAATATCCGATCCCTCCGCGCCAGAAGCGGTAATAACCCTCGGCCAGTCAAACGGCTTCCCCCTGTAGCCGGCGCGTTTCTCGGAAAAAAATCTCCGTTTACCGTTTTTCCCCCCTGCAGCTTTGAAGATCAGAGAACAGACGATCGAAACCGGGAGGAATACGGAGGCAGCCATGATATCGCATACACGCCGGAAAAGGCCGAGAAAAAGGAACTGTGCTCCGCGTTCTATCGAAAACATGTAATAATCTCCGATCTTCCGGACACGGACCCCTTTGCCGAGAAATCTTGCTGCCGGAGATACTATCCCCACTTCCAGCACACGCCCGCCATGCGCACAGAAAAAGGGAAACATAAGCTCATTTTCCACATATGACGGGAGGACCACTACTTCCTGGATCTTGAACCTTTCGACGATCCCCGGAAAATCATCTATATCTCCAAGGGAACCCGGACGAGAGGAAATATCTCCTATAATATCGATTCCCAGTCCAGGATCTGAATGAGCCAGTTCCCTGAATTCTTCTACCTCGGCCTCACTGCCCGCAAGGACGACACGTTTAAGATCAAACGATGCCTTGACAAGCTGTCTGTGAAGAGTCCTTATCGTCCGCCGTAGCCCAAATACGAATATAAGCGTCAGTATCGCCTGCACGCCGAGAACGGCTCTTGAATATATCCTTATCTGCGCAAGATATGTCGCACCGAGAAGGATGGCGAAAGCTGCGAAGACCGACCTGGCAACCTGCGAGAACTCCAGCGCTGATCCTGTCTCCCTTCTTATCTGGTAAAGGCCGCCGAAGAGGAAAGTGAAGAAAAAGATGAAATTGCAGAAGTAAATAAAATACGCGTACCAGTCAAGAGGATAAAGGCTGTTGGTAAAAAACTGCTGGGAAATACCTCTCAGATAATAGGCTATGAAGAACCCTGCATTTACCGATACGAGATCGGAGAAAGTGAAGACGATAGATTTCAGTGCTCCCCTGTGCCTTCTGAAGAAAAAGAAAAGCCTGTTCCATTTCTCGTAATAACGCAGAAGACTTACCAGGTGCATCAAAAATGGTTTCTTGAAGACGGATCTTGCACTTGATCTTTCATATCTGTGCGTCATCACTGATGATGGAAGATAGAAGACACCCCAGCCATGCTGATTCATCCTGAAACACCAGTCAGTATCCTCAAAATACAGGAAGAACCTCTCATCCATCTTCCCGACCTTCCGGATAGCTTCACGCCGGACCATAAGGCACGCACCGATAAGCCAGTCGACCTTTCTCGTCTCTTTATGGTCGTAGTCGATCAAAAGATGATCTCTCAGCGCCTTTGCGTTCGGAAAAAGCCTGCCTACAAAGGTGCGCCTTAAAAACAGGGCCTTGATCGTATAAAAAGATCTGCATGAATACTGCAGCCGCCCGTCGGGATAAAAAAGCTTCGACCCCGCCATACCTGCCGATGGATTATCCTCCATGAACCGTGTCAACCTGTCGATCGACCCTTCCCGGACCTCTATATCAGGATTAAGCACAAGCAGAAGACCTGAATCAGAAAGGTCGATACCCTGGTTCACACCGCGCGAATATCCTTTGTTTACCGTGTTTTTTATCAGCCTGCAGCGGGGAAAATCTCCGGCTATCATATCGGCAGTACCATCACTGCTGGCATTGTCTATGACGACGATCTCGAAGCTGCAGGAGGGAGGATGCTCCTCGAGTGACCTGAGACACTCCTTTACAGGTACAAGGCTGTTGTGCGTAATGATTATTATTGAAAGATCCATTTATTTCCATCGACGGGGAGACATAAACCGCAGGCGCCAGACCATAAACGCCGCTTCCCATATGATCTTCTTTGACATCTTGGATACCCCAACTATCCTGTCAGAGAATATTATCGGTATTTCCTTGATTCTGAAACCTTTTTTCCAGCATAAAAAATTCATTTCGATCTGAAATGAGTACCCGTCGCTTTTGATCGTATCCAGAGGAAGCCCGGCCAGGGTCTCCCTCCGAAAACATTTAAAGCCTCCGGTGGAATCCTTCAGGGGAAGTCCGGTCACGATCTCGGTATATATATTCGCCCCGGTACTGAGTATCAGCCTGCTTAACGGCCAGTTCACGACCCGTATCCCGTCAAGATACCGTGAACCTATCACAAGGTCGTTATCCTTTATCGCTTCGAGAAAATGCCTGATATCTTTCGGGTCATGTGAAAAATCAGCATCCATCTCGAACACATACTTTGCATCGGTCTCCGCAAGTGCCCACTTAAACCCAGCTATATACGCTGACCCAAGCCCAAGTTTTCCTTTCCTGTGAATGATATGGATCCGCGATTCCGACTCCGCCATCTCATCGACGATCTTTCCTGTTCCATCGGGAGAATTATCATCAATGATCAGTATCTCAACACCATCATCCTGCTTCAGAACGGCTTTGATAATTTTTTTGACATTTTCCTTTTCATTATAAGTGGGAATAACGACCAGTGCTTCCACCTCAGCCCCCCTTTCTTCCGGTCAAGACGATCGAGACAGTAACGGTCAGGAATGCAAAAGCAAAAGAAATCACCGAAAGCAGAAGAGATCTTTTCAGGACAGGAGATTCAAACCTGAATTCTATCTTTTTGTCGCCCGGATCAAGAGCGACAGCCCTGATGCAATAGTCGGCAGTCAGTATCTCCCCGCGCGCTCCATCGACAAACACTTTCCAGTCCGGGTAATCGATCTCGCTGAGTACCATTATGCACGGCTTTTCAATATGAGCATCGATCTTGATCGAGTTAAGGCCATAGCTGGTTATCTCTGCGCTGCTCCCCTCCGCCGATTCTATCTCTACCGCAGGCATTGACTGCAGAATGACTTCGCGCGATGGATCAAAGGATTTGGAGAGCAGAGACAGGAGTGCCTCACTCTTTTTCATAATTTTGATCCTGTCGACGAAGAAGAGCCTGGGAAGGAGTTCGGGATTGCTGTAGATGTAAACGTTTTCTTCCTGATGGACAAGCGAATAGGCGGATCTCTCGGGAAAAACGGGATGCGTCGCTATAAAATATTTCACACCAAGCATATTAAGTATCTGTCTCGGAATGACACCTCTGTTGAAGCTGGCAAAGATCACGTCCATGACATCCTGATAATTTTTCAGCTTGGCAGCGTGATATCCGCCCAATGAGAATATCCCCGACATCATGTAGCTGTTATCACTGAACGGGTAAGAATTATGGCTCCAGCTTCCGGGTCTCGCATCGGGGATCGGAAATATACGAAAATACGAAGAGTCTCCGGAAAGATATTCTGCCATCCTGTTTGGTTTCTTGTACGCATCTTTTGCCGATGCGGATCTTATGATCCTGAAGTTCTCCGTCTTCCATGTCTTTTCGGGGTGCAGTATCGATTGATCTACTGAATAGAGATCCAGCACGAGCAGAACGGCCAGGACAATGACTATCAATCCGTTTTTTGGCTTTTTCCAGGAAATAAAAAAGAGAGATGAGATTACTGCAAAGAAGAAGAAAACCGTTCTGATCAGGTCTGCTGAATAAGCCGAGACTGCCATTCTTATCCATCCCGGACTTACTCTCCCTCTGACCGCCTCGCTCCCTGAGAGGTTCTGCTGGATACCTTTTGAAGCAGCAATGACCAATAGCAGCAGTATCGCGGAAATAGCTAGGACCCATCTGATCTTTTCTTTCCTGAGGATCGCCGGAAGTTCTTCTCTTGAAACGGATTGTAGATATTCCTCGATCCCGATACCCATCAATACGACGAAAGCGAGCTGCTGTACTATAAGGATCATCACGGGAACCCTGAATTTATTGAAAAAAGGAAGGAATCTGAACAACGGATCGTAAAAAACAGGGAAAAACCTTCCAAAACTGATCAACGTAGATACTATTATGATGACCGCCAGATACCACTTCCATCTGTTGCGGACGATTATAAGGCCTATGACCGAGAAAACAGCTGCGACCGCTCCGAGATAGTTGGGGTAGTCGGTAAAAGGCATTTTTCCCCAGTAGGTCGTCTTGCCGAATCCCGATGCCCAGGGAAAAACAAGGGTGAGCAGTTCCTTTGGAGGAAGGCTCCATCCTGTCGCGTAGTCGTAATCGAGGCCGCCTTCGGTTCCTCCCCGTATCGAATAATCGGCGTACTCCCTGACGGGAAAAACCAGCACTGAGGCTATCCCGATCGAGACAAGCACCGCGCCGGCTATGAAGCCGAAGTTGACGGCGATCTCTTTTCCTTTTCTCATCCTGGCGAGGTGAATAGATTCCATGAGAAAAAACAGCCCGGTCAAAAGATATGTGTAATACGATATCTGAACATGCCCCCGGAGCATCTGAAGACCCAGTACAACAGCGAGAAGGCCTGCGTTGACCTGTCTTCTTCTGCCCGAAAGGATCTTTCTGCAGAATAGAAAGGCAAACGGCATGTACGCCACGGCACAGGCCTGCGAACCGTGTCCGTTTGCTCCGTTGGCCATAAGATTGGGCATTATCATAAAAAGTATGCCCGAGAGAAGCGATATCGAGCTTCTGACCCCAAAAGAACGCAGCAGGAGGTATACCCCTGCCCCCGCCATTATATAGTGAATCAGCAGCCAGGTCATTTCCGGGAATCCCAGATACCTCTGAAGCATATAAGTCACGAACGAGACCGGATAGACGTATGGAGTATAGGAGAGGCTTGGATAACTGGGCATCCCGCAGAATATATACGGGTTCCAGAGAGGATAGCTGCCTGATTCGAGAGACCTCCTGCCCACTTCACTGAAACTGATCGGAGCTTTTGTATCGGGGACAAGAAAAATATTTCCCTGAAAGATCAGCTCCGGCATAAGAATCGACAGGACGGCAACGAGAACGAGCGCCACGACCAGAGCCTTCCGCCATCCGGAACTCGAATCAAAGAAAGCCACAGGGTCGATCCCGGGCTGGTTCTGACCACCCGACCTGACTATTTTTGACAAATACAGCCTCCTCGGATCATATACTCAATTTCAACAATGATAGCATTTTCCCCGACTCTAGTAAACCTTCAAAATCAATATGGCCCGCCGGCGTATACCCTCTTGGCTGAAGGAGTTTCCTGAATGGGAAAAGGCGGGAGCCTTGTTGAAAGGCCGGAGATCGGATTTACGATATTTCCGTAAGGATACCCGCAGGAACGACAGCCTGCGAAAGACGCCGGAAGACAGGGTCACTCCGGAGATACTATCCTCCGGATGCCCCTAAGAGCCCCTTTCGCAAGGGACCACCTGCCTGAAAGGATCAAACCGGACAGAAGCAGCAGATAAAGGGTCAAATGAACCGGAAAAACGATAATACGCCACAGGAAAGACCGGTATCTGACAAAAAGCCTGTACGTGCTCGCCAGGCGGTTCTCCAGCTTGAACGGAGTCATACCCCCGCCGCTGCTTGAACTGACCTTGTGCCAGACCTTTGCAGAATCTTCATAGAAAGATTTCCATCCGGCATCTTTAGCCCTGAGACAGAAATCAATATCTTCACAGTAGATCGTATATGACCTGTCGAGAAGTCCAATATCGTCGATCACTTCTTTTTTTACAAGCATGGCGCATCCCGTCACCCACCCGGTTTCACCGCTCCTGCCGCCCCTTCCGCCATCCTTCTTCCTTATCCTTCTGTGCCTTGGTATCCAGATGCCGGGGATAAAGACTCCTCCCCCGTACCAGATGCGGTAAGGATCATCGAAAAAATATATCTTGGGCCCGACTATCCCTACTTCGGGATGCGAGAAAGCTTCCATCATCCTTTCCGCAAACTCCGGATCGACTTCCGTGTCATTGTTCAGCAGGAGAATATATCTGCCTCCGTTATTTATAACATGCCTGATCCCCACATTGTTTCCCTCAGCAAATAGAAGGTTGCTGCTGTTGACGATGATCTCCACTTCAGGGAACTTCTCCCTTATCATCTCTACTGAAGAATCTGTAGAAGCATTGTCCACGACTGTAATTCTCAAGGCGGGGGATCTTACCGCGGCAAGGGATCTAAGGCAGGGAACGATGACCCCCTCTCCATTCCAGTTCAGAATAATCACATCAAGGACTGTTTCGTTCAATCTAAACCCGCCTTCCGCTTACAGCTTTGCGACCAGGCCTTCGATCACGGAGACCATGGCCTTCCATGAAAATCGTTCTTTCTCTTTATCAAAATTCGGAACCATCTTCTCATTCCACCCGTCCCTGAAAAAGCGGATCACAGCTTTCGAGATCGCATCGGGGTCTGAAGGAGGGACTATAAACCCTGTCTTCTCTTCAGAAACGACTTCCGGCAGCCCTCCTACCGACGTAGCGACCATCGGACGGTCAAAAGCCAGAGCGATCTGGGCTATCCCGCTTTGAGTCGCTGAAATGTAAGGAAGCATCACAAGGTCCGACGCGATAAAATATCTGCCTACTTCATTGTTTCCAACGTACCGGTCTACAAATTCCACAAATCCCCCTATTCCGAGCTCTGAGACAAGATCGAAATAGCGTCTGCTGTCCTCGTAGAACTCTCCCACAACAAGCAGACGGGCTCCGGTAGAGCGATGTATCTCCGGCATCGCTTTCAACAGATAGTCGAGTCCCTTGTATTGCCGGATATAACCAAAGAACAGAAGAAGAGGCCCTTCAGGCTGGCCTGTCAGATTCCTCGCCCGGGCTTTATCGATATCTTCCGTTTTAAAAAAATCATAGATCGGATGGGGATGGTAGACCGCCTTCGGGTTCTTTTTGATCGCAGAGAGATTTTCAAGATCTTCCCTCGACTGTACTACAAACCCGTCTGCGCTCAGAAAGGCAATCGATGAGAGCACGCGGCCGAATGGAGAATTTTCGTGGGGAAGGACATTATGACAGATAAAGACGACCTTCCCCCTGCGCATTATTTTTATGATCGCACAGATCTTGGCGAGAGCAAGAGCGAAATACGGATGCCACCACTGTACGATAGTAACCTCAGGCCTGAGGCCGGCGATATAAAACCCCGCCTTCACCCAGCTTAACGGGTTGACAGAATCAACGATCCGTTTCGACTCGACAGCCAGAGAGCCTTCACCTTCATCAAACTGGGTCTTTCCCGGAAATAGAAACTCTGGGTAGAGCCTGCTGTAATTGACCATATGAACATCGTGATTCTTCGAGAGTTCCCCCGCAAGACAGGTATTGTAGTGGGAGATACCTCCCCGGTAAGGAGGAGCTGGACCGATAAGACAGATCCTGGACCTGTTATTTCCTGGTTCGTCAATCATCTATCAGGTACTCACGATAGGAATAGGTGCTCTTCAGATTAGAGGAAAAGAGTTCGGCGAGTAAGCCTATTGACGCTATCTGTACTGCAATTACAAGCATTACCAGTCCGCCTACCATCAGAGGCCTGACATGAAGACCCTTGCCGAATATCCACTGAAGAAGAAAATAAAGATTGATCAGCCCCCCTACTCCGAAAAAGAATACTGCAATTCTTCCGAAAAAATGCAGAGGAGTAGTAGATCTCCTGGTAATGAACATGACAGTTGTAAGATCGAATATCCCGTTAAGGAACCTTTTCATCCCATATTTGCTGTGACCGTATTTCCTTTCAAAGTGGCTGACCTGCTGTTCTCCGATCCGGAAACCTTCCCAGCCCGCAAGGACCGGGATCACCCTGTGCAGCTCACCGTAGACGTGTATCCGTTTTATCACTTCGCGCCTGTAGACTTTCAGTCCGCAATTTATATCGTGAAGTTTTATTCCGGTTATCATGGCGGTAAAGAAATTGAAGACTCTTGAAGGAAGCGTCTTGGTAATCGGGTCTTTTCTGTACTTCTTCCATCCGGAGACCAGGTCATACCCCTGATCGAGTTTCTCTATCATCCCCGGGATCTCATCCGGATTATCCTGCAGATCGGCATCTATCGTGACGACAATATCTCCCTTCGCAGCCTCGAACCCTTCTGACAAAGCCGGAGACTTTCCGTAGTTTCTGTTGAAGCTGATTATCTTTACCCTTGTATCCTTGTCTCTGAGTTTTCTTATGATTCCCAGGGATCCGTCAGTCGAGCCGTCATCTACAAATATCAGTTCGTATTTTTCCGATATTTTCCCAAGCGCCAGAATCAGCATGGAATACAGTTCCACAATACTATCCGCCTCGTTAAAAAGAGGGATAATGACCGAAATATAATATTTTCTATTATTTTCCAAATCCCTGCCTCCCATTACGGTTTCTGATCAGGTCCTTGTACCATGCCACTTCTTTCGCAAGACCTTCTTCAAGTTTTACGGCAGGGGCGAACCCGAGTTCTGAAGAAGCCCTCGTCGTATCCGCCCATGTGTCGAGAACATCACCTTTTGCCCGCTCGAGAAATGATGTTTTTACCTCTTTACCGGTCTCTTTCCTGATGATCTCGAGTACGTCCAGCACAGACACGCGGCTGCCTCCGCCTATATTGAATATCTTTTCATCACCTGTGTACCGCGCTGCAAGGATATTCGCTTCTACAGCATCGGAGACGAAAGTAAAATCCCTCGTCTGCCGTCCGTCGCCATAGACCTCGATCTCCCCTCCCTCGAGGGAAGCGGTGATGAAGCGGCTGAACGCCATATCCGGCCTCTGCCGCGGACCGTATACCGTAAAATAACGAAGCGCGGCGTATGAGAGGTCAAAGTTAAAATCATAAAGCGCGCAAAGGTCTTCCCCGGAAAGCTTCGTAGCGCCATACGGAGAAACAGGCTTTAGCCGGTGCTCCTCGTTCATCGGAAGATCCCTGGTCTCCCCATACACAGAACTGGAGCTCGAATAGACCAGCCTCACTCCCCCGACCTCTCTCAACGCTTCAAGGATCTTCTGCGTAGCAAGGATATTCGAGTCAATATAAAACGAGAATTCGCTCCCCCAGCTTCTTCGGACTCCCGCCTGCGCCGCGAGATGAAATACTGTTTCGGCACCCTTGAAAACGCCGGCAAGATCGCATTTGTTGATATCTTCTTCGACAAGATCAAACCCGTCCCTGGAAAGAGAAGCCCTGATATTACCCCTCTTCCTTTCCGGATCATAATAATCAGTGAATGAATCGATACCTGTCACGATATATCCATCATCAAGAAGCCTTTCGCACAGGTGAGATCCTATAAATCCAGCCGCACCGGTTACAACTACTTTTCTTTTCAATTTGCTCCTTCCACTGCCTCAGGGGATGATCTCGTCACCTATACCAAACTCCCTCTGAAGCACACCATCTATGTCATCGTACAGAGCCTGATATTCTTCATCGCCAGGATTTTTTTTCAGCCAGGCTTCGATATACCCTTTTGCCTCAGCAGGCCGGCCAAGGATCGCTGAGACCCTGAAAGCCTGCCCGAACAGATCCCTGAACTCTCCCGCGCTGGTAATACCTTTTTTAAGCTCCTCCAGCGCCATCTCCTGATCGCCAGCCGCTTCATAGACAGAAGCCAGGTTGACCCACAATTCTCCGTTTTTCGGATCTTTTTCTATTTCCCTGCGGTAATGGCCGACCGCCTTTTCGTACTGCCTGTTACGCATATAATAGATACCTAAATATTTTTTCGGCCATTCAAAACCGGGCGAGAAGTTATAAGACAGTTCTGCCCACTTGACCGCTTCTTCATCATCTCCATCTCTTGACCTCAACTGGGCAAGCTGGAATGAAGCAATAGAAAAGTTGATAAACATATTATCGATATCTTGCGATTTGAAGACCGAATCGTCTCTTTCCAGATCCTTATTCAGGATACCCCTGTAGACAAAGATATCCGACAGGTTCCTTGTCATCTGGAAATCATTGACCAGATATTTACCCTTTCTTGGGACATAACGCCGTACCATACCCTGCATCTCAAGGTTTTCAGAATATCTGCTCCACACATCCGACGGAACTGTCACGGCAAAATAAATAGGTCTTGTCCAGTTTATGCTCCTCATGATGTGGTTGACAGCCAGATCCCTCTTCCACAGAATGCCGTCCTTGACACGGATCGGTTTCAGCAGGTCGATCTCGGAATCTGTCAATTCGAGGGGAACGGAAGGGTACTGGTCCCTTATCTGGCGGATATACCACGATGTATTCAGAAGGCTTAGGTTTGCCACTCTTACATCGGTCCTGAAATGCTCGACGTTCTGAATGTACCACAACGGAAAAGTATCGTTATCGCCGTTTGTGAAGATCACCGCATCCGCTTCGAGTCCGGCAAGCATATTGTACGCATAGTCACGCGCAATGAAATCATTCGACCTGTCATGTCTGTGCCACTGATGAGCGGATGGAAGGATCGAAATGATGATAAGAAGAAGAGCAGCGGGAACGACAGATCTTATCAGGTTCCGGCCGGCCTTCTTAGCCTGTTCTGCAACCATGATCAGCAGCGCGGTCGCCCCTATTGCGATGAAGATGGCGAAGAAATAAAAGGCTGCTCCGTAGAAATAGTCTCTCTCCCGGACTTCGTGATCAGTGAAGTTTAAAAATAAAATGAGGCCGGCCGAGTTGACCGCAAGATTCGTAAAGTTGAGGGCCCAGCTTTTTTTCTCTCTCATATAATTCGCAACAATACCGAAAATACCCAGCCCTACGGGAACGAATGCCGTAAGTACCCCAAGATTGACCGGGCCTGCAAAATAATCGCCGACCAGTCTGAACTGCCTGGAAAAATAATCGGCAAAATGCTCTATCTGGAAGATCAGCGGAGCCTTCCTTGTAAATATATCCATCGGCGGATACTGTTCCCTCCGAAGAACAGCATAAAGCGACTTCCAGTTCTCCGGGTCGACCTCGTCGATTGCCGGATTGATCCCCGACCTGATCAGCAAGTAGAGATGAACCGATATCCCGAGCACGAGCAGGCCGGTAGCAAGCAGCGCGAACCTGCCTCTGGAGATAGTGACCCATATCAGCATAATGATGAATATCGAAAGAAGAATGACGGTGAGTATCGAATTCCTGTGGACAGTCATGTCGGCGGCTATGACCGCAAAACCGAAAGTAAAAACGAGAAGCTCTATATTATCGAAAGATTTGTTCCTTACCATCATAAGCATTATGAAAATGCCGGAGTATATGAGGATCGTTCCCAGATGGAACCCTATCCCGAGCGAGAGCAGATAGATTATCAAAAGTATGATATTCCTGGAATCTCTTCTCTTTTTCTCGGAGGTTTCATCTATGAGTTTATCTCCACCGGCTCCGGCCGCATCAGCCGTTATTCTCTCTCGTTCGACTGTACCGGTCTGTCCATCGCTGGATCTCAGCCATTTCAGCGCGAGTACAGTACAAAAACCCATTACGAAGGCGCTTAGCGCATAAACCTCTGCTTCCGACGCATTTGTCCAGTATGTATCGCTGAATGTGAGGAAAAATGAACCGGCGACAGGCCCCGAGTATCTCGCTATCTTTCCCGCAAGAGTCTTGCCCTTCCCGAATATGAACCGCACAGAATAGACGCTGGAAAGATAGATCATCAGGACACCGAGAGCGGCGGAAAGGGCGGAGAGAAAATTCACCTTCTGCGCTACGGAAAGCGCCAAAGGAAGAAGGCAGAATACTCTTCCGACAAGGATATAAAGGGGAGTCCCGGGCGAATGAGGAATACCGAGAATATACGATGCCGCAATAAACTCACCGGCATCCCAGAATGAGACGCTTGCGGCCATCGTCATCACGTAGACCGTAAGGCTTGTAACAAATATAACGGCCGCGAGTGAGCGGTGAATCAATCTCTCCGACATTTCAGTACCTTTCCGGGAATCTTGTGCCTCTGGTTCAGATCCCCCGACAACCTACAGGCTTCGAGGATATCAATATTTACCGGGGGATTGGAAGAAAATTCTCCTATCGCTCACCGGCAGAATCAGGGTCCGCACCCACTCCGAACTCCTCATACAGGACACGGTCTATATTCTCATAGAGAGAAATAAACTCCCTGTCGCTTGGATGACGCTCGACCCATTTTTTGACGAAAAAGACAGCATCTTCCCTTTTACCAAGCAGGGCGGCCACCTGAAAGCCGTGTTTGAATACATCTTTGTTATCCGGCGCTGCCGCCGCACCTTCAAGAAGGGTGCTCAGAGAAAGATCTATCCGGCCGGAACTTTCGTAGGCGGCAGCGATACCGACCCAGTAGTCTCCGTTGCCCGGTTCCATCTTTATCAGTTTGTTGTAATATTCTATCGCCTTATCCTGCTGGCCGTTTCTGATATAGTAGAATCCCATCTCTTTTTTACCCCAGCTGAAACTGGGGCTTATGTTGAACGCCATCTCGCCCCATCTGACCGCGCCGGGAAAATCATTCGCATTCGCGGCATCGACCGCGAGCTGCATTGCGGCTACAGAATAGTTCTGGTACATCTTTATCACATCTTCCGGTTTGTACACCGAGTCATCAGTCAGGCCTTCGTCGGTCAGCACGCCCCTCCAGCTGTAGATCTCCCCCATATTTCGAGCCATCATGAAGTCGCTGACCATGAACCTGCCTTTCACCGGCACAAGCCGCCGAACCATCCCCTCCATCTCCAGGTAGTCGGAATATCTCTGCCAGACTTCGCTTGGTACAGTCACTCCGAAATAGATCGGCTGTTTCCAGCTGACATTCTTGATGACATGATCGAGCATTCTCGTATAGACCCAGATAATGCTTCCGTCAACCGAGCTGCGGACCGGCCTGAGGCCGTCGATCTGTTGATCAGTCAGCGTGATCGGTACCTTCGGGTAATTATCCCTGATCTGTTTGATATACCACGGAGTATTCAGCAGCATCCGGTTCATCACTCTTACATCGGTCCTGTACTTCTCTACATTCTGGATATACCAGAGGGGATACGTATCATTATCTCCGTTTGTGACCAGTATCGCGTCCGGTTCAAGACTTGCCAGCATATTATAGGCATAATCCCTGGGAAGATAGTTGTTCGACCTGTCATGTTTGTGCCACTGGTAACCAGCTGGGATGACGGAGAGAATAATGAGCAGAATACCTGCGGGGACTATGGCCTGCTTCAGAACACGGCCTTTTTCCCTTGCATAATCGAGCATCATCATCAGAAAAGCCGTTGCTCCTATCCCGATGAAAATGGCAAAGAAATAAAATCCAGGTCCGTAAAAATAATCCCTTTCCCTGGGCTCCTGATCGCTGAAATTCAACAGAATGATCAGCCCCAGGGTATTTATCGCGAGATTTGTAAAATTCAGTATCCATGTCCTGCGGTCGCGGACAAAATTGGTAACGATCCCGTAAAGGCCGAGTGTAACGGGAATTACGATAGATGCTTTTCCGAGGTTTAAAGGTCCCAGAAAAAGATCCCCTGCGAGACGGAACTGTTCGCGGAAATAGCGGGCGAACTGCCCCACCTGGAACAGCACAGAAGATTTTCGCACCATGACATTGATCGGAGGATATTGCTCCCTTCTGAGATGAGCGTACAGTGCCCTCCAGTTTTCCGGATCGACCATATCAAGCTCCGGGTCCCAATGAGACCTTATAAGCAGAAAGAGGTGAACTGATATTCCAAGCAGTACAAGAAGAGAAGCGCTCAACACGAATCTGCTTTTGGACATCGTAGTCCACATCACCAATATCGCGAAGATAATCAGAAGGACGACTGTAAGGCCGGAATGTTTATGAATAGTCATATCGGCCACTATTGCGCCGAATCCGAATGTAAAGACCAGGAGTTCGAAATTACTGAACACCTTTTCCTTGACGATAAACAGCATCAGGAAGATCCCGCCGTAGACCATTACTGTTCCAAGATGAAATCCGATTCCGAGAGAAAGAAGGTAGACGATCAAAAGGATTATATTCCTCGAATGATCTTTCTTTTTTTCTATAAGGCCCTCTATAAGTCTCGATCCTTCCGCCTTTCCCGCCGACTGAACGATCTCCTCTTTTTCAGAGGCGCTTATTTCGCAGGAAGGGTTCTTCAGCCATCGCAGCGCCAGAAGGGTGCATAGCCCCATCACAAAAGTGCTCAGCGCGTACACTTCCGATTCCGAAGCGTTCGTCCAGTATGTGTCTGAAAACATGAGAAAGAAAGAACCGGCAACAGGCCCAGCATACCTGATAAATCTTTCAAGAGCAGTCTTGCCCGCTCCATACATGAACCTTATTACCTGTCCGATAACGAGATAAACCATCAGTATTCCGAGTGCGGCCGAAAAGGCAGAAAGCAGATTGACCTTTTGAGCGACTGAAACAGCAAAAGGAAGAAGACAGAATACTCTGCCCACCAGTACATACAGGGGAGTACCCGGCGAATGGGGGATCCCCAGAATATATGAGGTCGCTATGAATTCGCCTGAATCCCAGAAGGAAGTCGTGGCAGCCATCGTCATAACATAGACGATCAGGCTGATAACGAATATTAAAGCCGCCAGGGACCTGTTAAACGTTTTCTCCGACATGCAGTAACCCTTTCTTATATTCCACCGGCCATCGGCGGCGGCAGACATTCAAATACTCCCGGAAATCCTTTCGGTTCGTCATCCAGATGTCTCATGCTTTCTCATGATGAAAAAGATTCCGCCAAGAAGACTCACCGCCAATTGTACAACATATGTTATAAACTCCATCAGTACCGCAAGTTCCTCACCAATTCCTATTTGCATAAAAAGAACGACCCCCGCTCCTTCCCTGATACCCAGACCGTTTATCGATACCGGAAGAGTCATTACAAGTCCGAGAAGGGGCACAAAGACAAAAAAATGAATATTGGCCCACCAGCCCGTATCTATGCCAAGAGATCTCCCTACAAAGATGTGCGTAGCGATTCGAAGGGACTGTATCAACAAAGTCAGCAGGATCAGTCTGACAGACATCGAACGAAGGTTTCTCAGATTGCCAAGATGGAGCAGTACCTGATCGATCCTGCTCCCTATCCCCCAAAGACCTATTTTACCAAGAACAGACCTGAACGACCGTGATATCCTCCTGTTTAATGCAAGTAGGAAAACCGGGACGATACACGACAGGAATATCAATATATATAACCAGTTGTAAGCAGCCGAATCACGAGCATAGAGAAAAAATGAAGCGATCAGAGCAAGCAGACAGAGCCCTGTGATGCCAAACACCCTGTCCAGAAGTGTGACGGCAAATACCTTGTGTGGGTCGTTCCCCGTCCTGACGACGTCGAAGATCTTCAGGGCATCTCCTCCTACGTTGGCCGGGAGGAAATTATTAAAAAACAGCCCTGTGAAATACAGCCGGAACGTTTTGCCGAAGGGAAGGATCACATCGGCCGCCCTGAGAAGAATAAACCACTGAAGAGCCCCCAGAAGACTGCTTGAGAAAAAGATGCCGACGGCCGTTAAGAGCAAGGCAGGGTCGAGGTCCTTAAGATATGGAGCGAGTTCGCCCGGAGATTTCCTGCTGAGAAGAAATATAATCAGTCCGGCGCTCACTACCACCTTTAAAAGCTGAAATGATATTCTCTTTATATTCAAAAGTACTTTCCCGTTATTCGTTACGACCAGTCAGTTCAAGAAGCAGTTCTTCCGTCTCCCGCGCGCAGCGCTCCCAGGTCAGACCTCTTACTCTCTCAAGTGAATCATCACTCATCCGTTTCCAGAGCTTTTCGTCTCCAAGTATCCTGACCGCTTTATCGGCAAAAGCGGAAGAATCTCCGTATGGAACGAGGAACCCGGTCGTTCCGTCGATCACAGAATCTCTTAATCCAGGCCTGTCACTTGCCACTCCCGGGACACCGCACGCGTTCGCCTCGACTACAGTCAGCCCCCATCCCTCTTTGGGACTCGGGTTAAAAAGCAGATGGACCCTGTTGAGAAATTCCACCAGCCTATCATGCTCCATATATCCTTTAAACTCTATAGCATCTCCGAGATCAAGCTTTGCGGCTTCCTTTTCGAGTTCACCCCTGTAGGGGCCGTCTCCGACAATAACGAGCCTGGCTCCGGGAATCTTTTCCGTTACCGTTTCCATAGCCCGCATTACGACTTCTACACTTTTATATTTACGCAGCCTCCCAAGATGAACGATGGTGGGACGATCGAATCTTTTCAAGGAAAGATTACGATATCTCTCATGATCAAGTCCGCACAGGACTACATCGATCCTTTTCCTCTCTATTCCTCGAGCTGCAAGATCATCGGCAGTGCTGGGGCTTATAACGATAAATCTGTTCTTCCTGAAGACCAGCGGAAGCAATTTTTCCATAATGACGACATAAGAACCGATCAGCCAGTTTGCCTCCCTGAAGACAGTCGTTCCGAAAAGATGCGGAATAACTCCGACTACGGGAATTTTTGTCCATAACGGCATGAAGAATGGAAGTTTATTGATATCTTCGATAATCACGTCGCACTGGTTATCCCTCAGATATCTGCGTGCGGCGAGCGGAAGTGTAAAATTTGCGTCGAACCAGTGTCCTGCTCTGATTATTCTGACGCCGTCGATCTCATCTTCGCCGCTGCAGCCCGGGAAACCTGAAGTCATCTCCACCACTTCATGTCCCCAGCGGGAAAGATGGACCAGGATCTCATGCAGATGCACCTCGGCGCCCCCGGCTTCGGGATGCTTCATATCTCTCCAGTTAATGGCAAGTATCCTCAAGGTATCTTCCTTTTCATACTTTTTTTGCTATCGAACCGGTCACAACGGTAAAATAGAGGGCAAACCTCATACTGAGTATTTTGTCACGAAAACCCGAAAAGATGCGCCTTGATACAGTAAATACCGCAGGGTACATAGGCAGTATGATCCCAAAAGGCTTGATGGCCTTTCTAAGGATCCTGAACCAGATAGGCGGATTGAGCCATTCCCCGTAAGTCTTGACTATCTCGAATGAACCCTCTCTTAGAATATTTTCCAGCTCGCGGGGAGAAAATTCCGTTTCCCACCCTGCAAACCATTTTCCGATCATGATAAACAGGTGTTTTATCAGCGTATAGTAGTGCCATCTCTGCGGAACATCAACAAGGATATACCCTCCCTTTTTGAGGACCCTGTGATGTTCGGTTATCATATCTTGCGGGTTGCGAAAATGCTCCAGCAGCCCCTGATGGAAAACAAGGTCGAAGGTCCCTTCCATAAACGGCAGGTTGAAAGCGTCTCCGCAGCACAATCCGACATTATCCTGCTCACTTACCTGTCCCCTGATCATCCTGAGACTCGACAGGCTATAGTCAAGAGACACCACCATGGCACCCTGCCGCGACATATATATCCCGTCTCTGCCGGTGCCGGCGCCGACCTCGAGGATCTTAAGTCCCTTGAAACCGCGGACAGCGGAAAAATGTTTACTGACCCTTCCCTCATTGTCATAGACATCAGAGACATCTCCAGATTCATCCCAGAAATCGCTCCAGTGTTTCTTTTCCGATATTCTCAACCTGTTCACCCCGCGAATCTCAGCAGCCGGTCCCGGCCCGAAAAGCAACTCCTGGAACTACATCTCTGATCCGGTCACCAAAAGTATACACTATAGAAATATTTGCGTGCCCGGGAAAACACATTTTTCGAGCAGATTTATAAAATGCACTTAATCTTTTCGGATCTCCTTTGCCAGCTTGTCCAGGATCCCGTTTACAAAAGATCCAGCTTTCCCGGAACTGAATTTGTGAGCTATCTCTATCGCTTCGTTAATGATCACTCCTGTAGGCACTTCCGGGCAGTAGATCAGCTCGGCAAGAGCGATCTGAAGTATTATCCTGTCAACGACCGCTACTCTTTCCAGTTTCCAGTTTTCAAGGGATTCTTTTATCATTCTATCAAGTTCTTCCCGTGACTCGATTATATTCGATATGACCCTCTCGGCATATTCGACAGTCTCGTCTGTGGAGCCTCTCCGCTCCACCGTATTCTTAAGTGTCTCCTTCCAGCCTGTCCCGGAAATATTATCGGCATAGAGCGATTGAAGGACTATTTCACGGGATTTACGTCTTCGGCTCATATCAGCTGATCTCTTTCCAGAGGTTGGCCATCTCTATCGCCGACAGAGCAGCCTGCCATCCCTTGTTTCCAGCCTTGCTTCCCGCCCTCTCCAGGGCCTGTTCCTGCGTATCGGCCGTAATGATACCAAAAGTCACCGGTTTTCCAGATTCGAAGGCTACGTGCGACAGATCCTTGACGACCTGTCCGGCGATAAGATCGAAATGGGGAGTATCGCCTCTGATCAAGGTGCCGACACAGACAACAGCATCTACCCTGGTTGCTGCCGCCTTCCTGGCTGCCTGCGGTATCTCGAAAGATCCCGGAACCCTGTAGACCTCGACATCATCCTCTCCTACCCCGTGCCTTACAAGACAGTCGAGGGCTCCCGTCAAAAGATGCCCAGTGACCATTTCGTTGAATCTGCCGACGATGACCGCGAACTTTTTGCCGGTTCCGATCAACTGTCCATTTTTCTCGATAACCATGATCTCTCCTTTCTGAGATATTAGACTAACGATCCACCGTTTTGGCTTCATCTGTCAGGTCGCCGAAAAGGTGCCCAAGCTTGTCTCTCTTGGTAGACAGATACTTGTAATTCTTTTTGTTTGGCGTCGTCTCGATCGGCACTCTCTCTACGACCTCGAGACCGTAAGCCCTCAGTCCTATGATCTTCTTTGGATTATTTGTCAGCAGCCGGATTTTGTGCAGACCAAGATCGGCCAGGATCTGCGCCCCCGTTCCATAATCCCTGAGGTCGGCTGGAAAACCAAGTTCCTCGTTTGCTTCTACGGTATCTCTGCCCTTGTCCTGAAGTTCATACGCCCTTACTTTGTTTACAAGGCCTATTCCGCGGCCCTCCTGCTGTATATACAAAAGAACCCCGCTGCCCCGCTCTGCGATCTTCTGCATCGCGGCATCAAGCTGATTTCCACAATCGCACCTCAGTGAATGAAAGACATCCCCGGTGAGGCATTGTGAATGAACGCGCACCAGCGCCTTTTCCTGCTTCCACGGTTCTCCCATTACAAGCGCTACAGATTCCGATCCGTCAATTATCCCTCTGTATGCTATCAGCCTGAATTCTCCATACCTGGTAGGCAGGCTCGCATCTGCGATACGCTTGACCAGTTTTTCTTTTTTGCTTCTGTATTCTATCAGGTCACAGATCGTGATCATACGCAGGTTGTACTTTTCAGAAAACAGTTTTAGTTCAGGCCCCTGTGCCATACTTCCATCTTCGGCCATTATTTCACAGAGAATACCGCCTGCTTTCAGACCGGCCAGCCTGGTCAGATCGACAGCAGCTTCGGTATGGCCCGCCCTGCGCAGGACTCCGCTGTCCACGGCTCGAAGGGGGAAAATATGCCCCGGCCTTGCAAGATCCTCCGGGCGGGTCTCAGGATCTATCAGAGCCCTGATGGTGATCGCTCTGTCAAATGCAGATATCCCCGTCGTGGTACCATGGACCGCATCGACAGATACAGTAAAGGGAGTATTCATCCTTGCCGTATTCTCCTGGACCATCATGCCGAGACGAAGTTCGTTCAGCCGATTTCCGAGCAGCGCGACACAAATCAGTCCCCGGGCATGCTTGGCGATGAAGTTTACTTTTTCCGCGTCTACTTTTTCGGCGGCCATTATGATATCGCCTTCGTTCTCGCGGCCTTCGTCATCGACTACAATAACCATCTTTCCATTGCGGATATCCTCAAGCGCGTCTTCGATCGAACTGAATCCACTCACCTGGTCTCACCTCTTATTCCACGTTCTTTTCATGACAAAATTTCATCTTCCGGAGAATTTATATAAATATTTGGCCAGGATATCGACTTCGATATTGACTCTGCTGCCTGGTGAGATCGCGCTTAAAGTGGTATTTTCCCAGGTATGAGGGATAACAAAAACCTTGAATCCTGATTTCCCTGGATCAGGCCCTATCGTAAGGCTGACTCCGTCTACCGCGACAGAGCCTTTAGATACCAGGTACCGGGCGATCTCCGGATCGACGGATATTTCTATACTCAACGGGCTCCTGATGATCTTTTTCACCTTCCCCGTCCCATCAATATGTCCATTGACTATATGACCGCCGATCCTGCTGTCGGGAAGGAGCGCTCTCTCAAGATTTACAGCACAGCCCGTTTTAAGATCCCCAAGATTGGTTACGCGCAGCGTCTCGGAAAGTATATCGCAGGAGAACCTGCTGCCGCTCGTCGTAACGACTGTCTGGCAGACTCCATTGACAGCTATGCTCTCTCCGATTTCGAGACCTTCAAGTTCCGATGAGATACTTATACGCGAACCGCTTGAGCTTCGCCGCTGTGAAACGACTTTTCCTCTGGTTTCGACAAGACCGGTAAACATCTGTCACTCCGTTCCCTTTACAAATTCCAGATACCGACCGAGTTCTTTTCTGTCATAGACAGCCATAATATCATCGTCTATCTTTTCTACTCTTGTCAGTTTCAGGTCTCCCCTCCTGAACCATCCCGGCGGACCGCTCTCCTGATACCACTTGACTCCACCGTCACCCGACAGCAGCGGAGCATGAAAAAGGATCAACCTGTCGACAATCCCCTCTCTCATCATCGATGTCGCAATCTTTCCGCCACCCTCGACGAGGACAGAAGTGACAGGTTTTGAAGAGATATGATCGATCCAGGCCCCCAGGTCTATTCTCCCGTTTTTCCCTGGAAGTTCCACGACTTCGACTCCCATGCGGGAAAGCTCTGAGCGCTTATTCTTATCAGCCCCTGCAAGACAGAAGACTGTAAGGCGGTCCGGTGTATCGGTCCAGCGATGTCCGGTCGGAAATGACAGCCGTGAATCGAAAAGGATCCGATCGGGAGCCGGCAGAGATTCGTCGAACATCCTCCTGTCGAAGATCGGATCATCCTCATCAAAAGTCCCCGTTCCCGTAGCGACAGCCTCCATAACGGATCTCAATCGATGAACTTCACTTCTCGATCGTTCGGAAGATAGATATCTGCTCCCCGGCACCGTCAGCCTGCCATCTAGAGACAAGGCGAGTTTCAGGACTATAAAGGGATTTCCAGTAATCGCCTTATGTATATATGGAAGATTAAGCTCCAGCGCTTCTTCAGCCCTGGCACCCATCTCTACTGTTATTCCATTTTTTCGAAGGGTCTCGATCCCTTTTCCTCTGACTCTTTGATCGGGGTCATATATGCTGCACACTATTTTTGCTATTCCGGCATCAAGGATCGCATCCGTACAGGGGGGAGTTTTCCCGTAGTGGCAGCAGGGTTCGAGGTTCAGATACAGAGTGCTTCCTGCCGTCTTTTCCCCGGCGCTGATTATCGCTTCGACTTCGGCATGGGGACCGCCAGCCCTGGCGTGATACCCCTCTCCGGCGATCCGGCCGTCAGAGACGATCACCGCACCGACAAGAGGATTCGGAAATGTCCTGCCTGTACCCTTCCTGGCAAGATCAAGCGCCCTCGATATATAGGCATCTTCTTCGAGCAAATCAATCAGGCTCCCTATAAATATTGCGCGGGGAAACAAAGAGAAGAGGACAGGCCCGTACCTCGACCGATACAGAGGCACAGATCCCTTTAACCTTCTCCCATCCAGACTATGACTGTCGGTTTCGGAATTTCACCGAATCAGTGGGCCTTTCGGCCCATTCGCGGACTTTCACCGCCGGTGGGGAATCTCACCCCGCCCCGAAGGTCTTTGAGGTATCAGAATACCCGTACCACAATTATAGGAAATAATCTCTGCCTGTCAAGCAAGTAAAAACCATGACCAGCCGGCTCTGCAGACTAATCGCTCAGTAAAGCGCTGACGAACGCGTGGCTGTCGAAAGGCTCGAGATCATCCTCACCTTCGCCGACGCCAACATACAACACAGGGATCCGAAGGTTTTTCTGTATCGGGATAATCGCTCCCCCCTTGGCCGTACTGTCGAGTTTAGTGAGCACCAGTCCTGTGACCGGAAGCGCATCGACAAACACTTCCGCCTGTCGAATGCTGTTCTGACCGGCGTTGGCATCAAGGACAAGCCATCCTTCGACCGACGCATCAGGCATCTTTACCTTGAGTACCCGAAATATCTTTCCGAGTTCTTCCATCAGATTTGACTTTGTGTGGAGCCTTCCGGCCGTATCGATGATGACAGTATCTATCCCCCTTGCGGTCGCGGAGTACACGGCATCAAAGGCGACCGCCGCCGGATCAGATCCCATCTTCTGCCTGACGACAGGGGTCTTCGTCTTCTGCGCCCATAGCTCGAGCTGCTCTATAGCCGCGGCTCTGAACGTATCACAGGCAGCAAGCAGGACCTTCTTCCCTTCAGCTTTAAAACGGCTCGTCAGCTTGCCTATAGTAGAGGTCTTTCCTACTCCATTGACTCCGATCACGACTATCACCCTTGGGGATCCGTCCGGCACCAGATATTGGGGGACCTCCTCGATCACAGAGATCAATTCCTCTTTTACGATCGCGAGAAAATCCACGGATGCCTCATGCGGCGCCCCCTGTTTTTCTCTTACTTTTTCGATTATCCTATCGGTCGCTTCTACTCCCAGATCAGCCGAAAAAAGCAGATCCTCAAGTTCTTCTATTGTATCCTGACTCAGTTTTCCGGATGAAAAAATATTGCGCAGGGGCGCAATAAGGCGTGCCTTCGTCTTGCCAAGTCCTCGGACGATCCTGTTCATCGGCTGATTTCTTTCCTAGTTGGAAGAGACATGTGCTTCGGCCATCGCTCCCTCGGGAGCTGCCCTGTTCTGAAGCACAGATTCGACTTCGGTCAGATCGACAGAGACGATCTTTGAAATCCCTTTTTGTTCCATCGTCACTCCGAACAGTCTGTCAGCGGCTTCCATCGTACGTTTATTATGAGTGATAATAATGAATTGCGTGTCTTCCGAGAATTTCGTAAGCATCCTGACGAATCTCTGAATATTCGCATCGTCGAGAGGAGCATCTACCTCATCGAATATGCAGAAAGGTGAAGGCTTTGCCTTGTACAAGGCAAAGAGCAGCGCCATCGCTGTCAGCGCTCGCTCGCCCCCGGACAGGAGTGAAATATCCTGAAACCTCTTACCCTTGGGCCTGGCAGAGATCACGATATCTCCTTCCAGGGGATCAGAACCTTCTTCGAGCGTAAGGGAAGCTTCGCCGCCTTCAAAGAGAACGGTGAAGATCTCGCTGAAATATTTTTTAACGACATCGAAAGTCTCGACAAAGAGTTTTCTGGCCCTTTTGTTGATCCGGCTTATAGCCTCCTGCAGCTCTTCTTTCGCCTTGTCGAGGTCTTCCTTCTGCGAAAGAAGAAAGTCCATCCTGTTTTTCTTTTCTTCATATTCTTCGATCGCCGCGAGGTTTACGGGCCCTATACTTTCCAGGTTTCTTTTCTGCTTCTCGAGCATTTCCTGCGTGATCTTCTTTTCTTCTTCAGTAAGGACAGTCTCCTTCCCCTCGAGATACGATCCAAGGTCTTCCTTGTATATCTCGATGCCCCTTTCTACAAGATCTTTCATCCGCGTATCTATTGAAGACAATTTGATCCTTACTTCGTTGATCCTCGAAAATATCTTCTCTCTTTCCTCCTGACGGGATTTCAAATCGAGTTCCATCCGGGTTATTCCCTCGCGTTTTTCATCGACTATCCCGCGAAGCTCATCTATATCTTTCTGGAATGCGCTTTCCCCTTCAAGGAAACCGGTCACGATCCTGCGTTCCTCTTCCACCTCTTTTTCCAGTATGGCTATTTCCTTTTTCGAGGAACTGATCTCCTCGCTTCTCTGCTGCATGATACTGCTGAACTGTTTTTCCATCTCGCTGAGTCCTCGGATCTCTTCCTTGTGCTTGTCCATATTTCCCTGCAGCGATGCCAGCCTTACCTTTCTTTCTGTAAGAACTGCTTCCAGTTCGTTTCTCCGCCCTGTCAGCATCGCAAGCTCAGATTCGAGCTTCACCGTATCGGAGACCTCGCCTGAATCCTGACGCATCGCTATGGACAACTTCAACTCCTCAAGTTTTGCAATAGTCTCGACTCTTGAGCTCTCGATCTCATCGAGCGACTTCATCAGGAGAGAGCACTTCTCCTTGCTCATGATAAAATCGCGCTCCACCTTCTGAAACACTTCCTGGTTTCCGGCAAGATCGATCCTCGTGCTGCCGATCTTCGCGTCTATCTCGATAAGCAGAGTTCTCAGTCTTTCTTTTTCTTTCCTCTCTCTATCACATTCAGATTCCTCACCAGTGATAACTTCTTTAAGATCTTCCATGCTGCTCTGCAGTTTTTCTATTTCTCCGGAGCGGCCAAGAAGCGAGATCTCTTCCGTAGAATTGCCTGAATAATAGATACCTTTTCCCCTGCAGAAATAGACCCCGGAGAGAGTGACAGCATCGAAGAGACGCCCCTTGTCGGAATTTACAAACTCCAGAGCTTTCCACGGATCCTCGAAAAGGATCGTTTTGCCGAGAAGATCTTCGATCATGCCTCTTCTCGATCCAGGAACATCTACAAAAGAGCTGAGTCTCCCGATCGATCCAGGATGATCCTCCGGAGAATACGGATTTTCGCCTTTCTCGGTCTTTTCAACAAAAAACCTTACGCTTCCGAGCCTGCTGTCCGAGATCTCGGATATCAACTCCATGGCTCCTGAAAGATCATCGACTACCACTCCGTCGCTCAGCCCTCCAAGGACCGCTTCGATAGCCCCTTTATATTTTTCTTCGACTTTGAGCATCTCTGCCAGAGGGCCCTTGACCCGCGTATCCCCTTTTTTCAGAAGATACCTTGCCCCGCCGGGGAATCCCTCGAAATCTTCCTTCATCCTCGAATACAACTCATGTCTGCTGATCAATTTGGCGAGTTCTGTCTTCTTTTCTGAGAGTTTTGATTCTCTCTCCGGCAGGCTCCTGTCGACGGCCTGCATAGTTTCATACGCACTGCTGCGTTCTTTTTCCAGACCGGCCAGAGTAGTTCTGCAATCGCGGAACTGCAGATCCTTTTCCTCCATCGAAGAGGCGAGATCTGATATCTGCGCTTCGAGTCCCGTAATCCTTTCACGCATCTCATTCGATCTCAAGTCAAGCTCTTTGAGGATAGCATCATAATGTTCCTGACTGCTCTGGACCCTTACCTGATCCTGCAGAAAATCAAGCTGCGTCTGTTTCAGGTCGATAAGTTCATTCTTGACCCTTTCGATCCTTACGGATATTTCCTCAAACCTCCCTCCAAGGCCTCGTATGGCGTCTTCTTCCTCCCTGGCATTTTCTGATGTCTCTTTCAGTTCAGTGTTTACTCCCGAGATCCTCTCAACGATCCTTTCCATCCTCGACTTCGCTTCTTCGATCTCTCTTAGAGCTCTTTCTATCTTCCTTTCGGCCTCTCCTTTTCGCTCGGTATACTGGATGACCTTTTCTTCGGATCCCTGGATCTTTCTTCTTATTTCATATCGGCTGTTCTGGAGTTCAGAATTTCTTTTTTCATATTCAATGAGAAGGAATTTTTCCTCTTCGACCTTCTTTTCGAATCTGCTCAGCGAATCGCTATCCTCAGCAGACATCCCGTTCGCCGATTCAAGTTCCGATTCGGCTTCCCTCTTTTCGGCGAGATATCCCGAAAGGTTCTTTTTCAGCAGTATTATTCCCCAATCCCTGATCCTCTCACTTATCTTTTTGTACCGTTTTGTCTTCCCGACCTGGTAACGGAGTGAACGCACATTCTTGCCAAGTTCATCGAGGATATCGTCGAGACGCACCAGATCCGCGTCGGTAAGCTTAAGTTTTCTTTTTGCCTCTTCCCTGCGCATCCTGTACTTTACTATGCCCGAGGCTTCTTCAAACATGAGCCGCCGCTCTCCATGCGTGTCGTTAAGAACGTATTCGACCATCTCCTGCTCTATCACGGCGTATGAATGGCTGCCTGTTCCCGTATCTGCAAAAAGCTCCCTGACATCTTTTAATCTGCAGGGAGTCTTGTTGATGAAATATTCACTTATTCCCGATCGATATACCTTTCTGCTTATTGTGATCTCTGAATAATCAAGAGGGAATACCCCCTTTTCATTGTTGATCGTCATAGTGACCGTTGCAAACCCGGTCGGCTTCTGCAGCTGAGTCCCGTTAAAGATGACATTTTCCATCTTACTGCTTCGAAGCTGACGGGCGCTCTGCTCGCCGAGAACCCATCGTACAGCATCGACGACATTGGTCTTCCCGCACCCGTTCGGGCCAAGGATAGCTGTGATCCCACCTTTAAACTCCAGAGAGACTGGAGACATAAAAGATTTAAACCCAAACATTTCAAGTCTATTCAGACTCACCTTCATCAACCTCCGCGAGTGGTGTTACATACGACCCTCAATCATATTTCACATTCAATACTCTTGCTTCCCTGATCCTTCTGAAGGAAAGAAGCTCTGTTTTCATCGCCTCTGCTTCTTCCAGAGTCTCATATTCACCGATAAACACCCTGTACCATTTTTTCCCGTTCACCATGACTTCCACGACCCTGACGTCATAATCTTTCTTCTCAAAGAAATCGCTTTCAGTCCCTGCCCGCTGAATATCGAGAAAGGAAGCGATATGGACCGAGTAGCAAGTGCCTTCCGGGGCCAGAGTCTTCTGCTCCACGCTATCCCTCACGGCCGAAGACCCCTCTCCAGGATCTTTCTGAAGATCGAGGTCATCGGCGGCCTGCGAGCCGGCCTCCCCTGACGGCAGTCTGGCCGCATCCTCCACGGAAGAGCCCGGATCTTCTACTCCGGCGGCCGGACTTACGCCTGTCTGCTCCTGAACCTGCTGCAGATCATCTTTCTGAGCCAGATCTCTGGCATCCTGCTGTTTCAGGATCAGTTCCGACATTCGGTCCGTACCTTCCTTTTCCTGGACCGATTTATCAATGGAGACCCACCATACGATGAATATGACTATCATAGCCGAGATTACGAACGTCACCAGCCTTGGAAAACTTATCCATCTTTTTTCTTTTCTGCCGACAGAATCTATCTCTTCTGTTTTTTCGATGAATTCCGGCCTGACATCATCATCTTCGGAATCATGATCGAGTATCTCCGATTCAGGTTCAAGATCCATGATATCATCATCCCTGGTTTCTTCCCCGGAAATCGCCGCTCTCGATTCTTTTGCCGAACAGAAACAGACCAGGTCTGACGGGGGGAGATCAGGGCCGATATCTTTCAGGATCTTTTGAAGTTCACCCTCTTCCATCTTATCGATACTGCAGCAGAATAAAATACTGTCGACAAACTGCGGCAGGGGATTGACGCTGTTATCATCTGTGTACAGGGTGGAGCAGTATATCACCACATCACTGTTACTGGAGAGATACTCATTCACTTTGCCGAATTCCTTCAGAGCAAACGGAATCGTTCTTGAAACGGGGAAAGAACCAGCGCCGGTGATGTAGACACCATCTATCCCTGTCGGTTTCATGACCGATTTGAGCGAGCTTCCATAAAGAAGCAGATCAAGGAATCCATGGTCTTCGATATTCTGAACCAGCCCGTTCATCCCCGGGTCAAAAAAATCGCAATCGACTATATTCACCTTTTTACCGTTCCTGGACAGCAGATGAGCGATCTGAAGAACGGAGAAATCTCTCGAGATCCTGCTTTCCGGCATCGACATGGCGAGTATCGTAAACCCTTTCCCTTCGACCAGCCTTTTCTCGATACTTGTCTCGACGTTTAGAAAATGGTCCAGATTGCGCGATGAGGAGAAATCTCCCTCCTCCATGAAGGCATACATATCTTTTTCATCGAGGAAGATCGAATATCCTCCTCCTTCACAGGAGCCAGGAAGCTCCTTTTCATACTCTTCATCACCCATAGTAATTACTCCCTCGCTGAGATTTCTTCTATTCCTCTTACCAGGATCTCCCGGATCATTTTTTCTTCGTCTCTGCCCACAGTCCTGAGATCGAAATACAACGATTCATCTTTGATCCTTGCAAGCACGGCAGGATCAGACCTGCGCAGCAGATCGTTAAGCTTGACCGCACCGCCCCTGACCAGCTCAATCCTTACAAGCACGGTCGGAAGCGGATCGATCGGAAAACTTCCTCCTCCTATCGATGATTCACCATCCACAACGGTTATCTTCCCTGCTGAGGAAGGAAACTTCTTCGAAAGGGCGGAAGAGAATTTTTGCGCTCTTTTGCCTATCGATTCCTTACTCTCCATTATCATGTTTACGGCCGGGATACCATCGGTCCTGCCGGCCCAGTACTGCAGCAGAACTCTCTCGAGCGCGGCCAGCGTGAGCTTGTCAATCCGCAAAGCCCGGCTCAGGTGGTTCTTTCTGAGCTTTTCCATAAGATCAGCTGACCCGACTAGTATTCCTGCCTGCGGCCCGCCCAACGCCTTGTCTCCGCTGAAAGAGAGGATATCGATCCCGCTTTGCAGCAAAGAGACTACATCTTCTTCACCACCCGGACCGCCCTCACCGAAAGGAAAAAGGATCCCGTTTCCCTGATCATACATCACAGGGATCTTTTTTTCCCTCCCCAGACCGACGAGTCTGCCAAGTTCGACTTCATCGGTATATCCTACGATCCGATAATTGCTTGTATGCACTTTCAACAGGAGCGTCGCTCCGTCATCGATCGCCCTTTCATAATCCCGAAGGTTTGTCCTGTTGGTCGTACCTACTTCTATAACGCGCCCCGCGGCGGCGGAAAGGATCTCGGGAAGCCTGAAACTGCCTCCGATCTCCACCAGTTCTCCGCGGGAAACAGCTACTGCTCCTTCACCTGCGAAGGTACTGACCGCGAGAAAAACAGCCGCTGCGGTATTATTCACGACGAGAGCGCTCTCCGAACCGGTAAGGAGGCTGAGCAGCCTGGCCGCCCTGTAGTCGCGCTCCGTTCTTCGGCCGTTCTCCATATTCATTTCGAGGTCTATATATCCGGCCGAGACGTAATCGAGCGCCGAACGGGCCTCTTCGCCCAGGACAGCCCTTCCCAGGTTCGTGTGCAGCACGACTCCTGACGCATTGACAACCCTTCTCTGATGCAAAGAGGAAACTGACTCTATCTCCCCGGTGACCGCGGAGACGATCTTTTGAAGGATATCCTCGCTGCTTTGACTGCCGGTTGTATCCTGCAGTAAATATTCGCGATACGACTCTATCTCATCCCTGATGATCCGAGTGATCCCACCTCTGGAATACCTCGAGACAAGATCCGAAACGCACCGCTCCCCGAGGACCTTCTCAACAGAAGGGAGCCTTTTCAAGTCTGTCTGGATAAACTCCTCCATCTTCGTGTAGTACAAATATAAAACTCGCCATTTTCTACCATATATTGTGGCAGTCGTCAACTAATATCTCAATATATTGTTAAACTGGAGGTCTGATCGGCCGATATACAGGACGACCGATATTGGAAAAGAGAATAAATCACCCTTGAAGATATCGCAACTATCTGTTAAACAATAAATAATTGCGATTTCCCCCGGGTAATGAACGAAAGATCTTGGCATTATGAAAACCGGCAGAAAGACATCAGCCCCTTACAGACGACGCCGGAAGGAGGATCAGATGAACCGGTCGGTAGCCCACGGAATACTTGCTCTCATCCTGGCGTCCCTGCTCGCCGGATGTGCTCCGAAGCACACAGCCTGGGACAGGCTCTATTCCGAATTGAGTGAGGATCCCGAGAGGGTCGGGACCGAGATCCTCAAGGGAAGAAGGATCGTTCTGGACCCGGGTCATGGAGGATATTTTGAAGGCGCAACGGGGATAGACAGCCTGACTGAAGCCGAGGTCAACCTCGGGGTCGCGCTGTATCTCTGGGGGCTTCTCGATGAAGCGGGCGCTGAAGTCTTGATGACGCGCAGTACTGACCGGGATTTCCTTCCCGACAGTTCGATCACCCTGGAGGACGACCTTGCCGAAAGAATGAGGATATCCAACAGCTTCGATCCAGAAGTATTTCTCTCGCTGCACCATAATTCCAATATCTCTCTCGACCGCAGAAAAAACATGATCGAGGTATATTACCGCGGCTCCGACCCGGATGCTTCGCTTGAACTCGCTACTGATATACAGAAACATCTGGCGAGAAATCTCGGGATAGAAGAATCGAAGATAAGGCCAGGCAACTATTATGTCCTTAGAAATTCCATGGCGGGGGCCTCGGTCCTGGCAGAGGCCAGTTATATCTCCCACCCTGAGATGGAAAAAAGACTGAAGATATCCTCGAAACAGAAGCTTGAAGCGGAATCGTATTTTCTGGGACTTGTCTCATATTTTTCCAGAGGTATCCCGATCATTGAGAGAGTCCCTCTTGCGTCCGATACGATCACTGGACCGGGAACGGTATCGTTCACAGTCCTTCCGGACCACGGGATTCCGATCGATCCCTCTTCGCTGAGGATCATCGCAGGAGACGATGAGATCCCTTCCGTTTGGGACCCTCTGTCTGGAAGGCTTTCACACGCAATGCCGCATGATGCGCCAAACATGCGCTACAGTTTCCGAGCTTCAGCGAGAAGCGTAAAAGGGGGCAGCGCTCTGAGCAAACCCTTTGATCTGCTTTTAAACAGGCCTGTAAGACACATCCTTCCGCTCTCCTGCGAGAATTCACCGGATCGCAGCCTTTCCCTGACTGTAAAACTGCTCGATGCCCTGGGCGAACAGGTAGCTGACGGCAAACCGGTAAGAGTGATCCATCCAGCATCGGGAAAAATAATAGAGGGAAGCTCCAGAGAAGGGACTTTCACCTTCACCGCAGCAGAAGACGCGATCGATTCGGAGTTTATTCTCGAAACATCCGACCTGGGCGATACTCTTTATTTCAGAAAAGAAAAAAGCGATGATATCCTCTCCATTATGGTCACCTGCCGTCTGAGCGGCAAAAAGGTCGACGATCCCTTTGCCATCTGTCCTGACGGAACTGTTTATTCTCAGGGCAGGAACGGTTTTCTATCTGTACCGGCTGATCTCTCTGATGGCAGTATTATAGTATCGGCGCCTGGTTACCGCCCGATTATCATGGAAAACGCATCATCTGCCGGATCTTCGGACGGCTGGCGGCTGGTCCTTGATCCCATTCTTGGAGGCGCATTCCAGGGGAAAATAATATCTATCGACCCTGCCGGCGGAGGCATCGACGATTCAGGAAGAGGGCCGATGCGTCTCAGAGGCGCTACCGTCAATCTTGAGATAGCAAAAAGGTTAAGAGACATTCTTACCACCGCCGGAGCCGATGTGACTCTTACCCGCGAGGGTGAAGAAACCCTTTCACTGGATGAAAGGATCTACAGGACAAACATCAGCGGGGCAGAACTTGCGTTAAGGCTGCATTTCGGATCTGAAAGTACCCTGAAAGATGACGAACCGATATTCCTTCACTACCCGGGGAGCAGTAAAGGCCGGCGTGCCGCTCTAAGCATGATGGACTTTACAGGCAGGATCCCTCCCTTCAGAAATCCGGCGATAGCTGAATCGGCGAACCTGTTTCTACAGCAGACGAAAGCGCCTTCATGCGAGCTGCATGCGGCGATGACAGAAAAAAGCGAATCACTCTTTTCATCTGATGTCTGGATGCAGATGCAGGTCCAGGGAATCGTAGCCGGACTTGTCCGATATTTTCTTCCGGAATCGATTATCTGCCTCGATCGCAGGATCACCCTGGTAAGAGGAGGCTCCCCTGTCAGAAACGCCTCCATATCAATAGACGGGATATTCAGCTCGGTCACTGACAGTGACGGTAAGGCAATATTTCGTTTTCTCGATGAAGGCAGACATATGATGTCGATCACTCCACCCGGAAATGAAAGGGCGGTATACCGGTATTTCGAGATTTCGGGTCCCTCTGATGAGGAGTCTGTCATCGATATCACCGGGTGAACCAGGAACAGCAGTGGACAGGGTGATAAGAGCCTTTATTTGCCTTATCCTGTGCTATCTCTCATATTAAGGCATGGCGGGGAAAAATATGGGAAAGATCATCGAGTACGACAAAAAGCTTACAAAGAGACTCCTTCTGATGATACCGATCGCCCTGGTGATCCTGCTGATACTCTTCATATCGGCTGAAAGATCTAAGGTGGTAGATAAAGTCTTTTCAGTAGGATATGAAGGACCGAAAAAGTTTATACCTGAAATTACCATAGTCGACGACAGGGGGATCGAAGCCGAAGTATTTTCGGAGGAGCGCCATGATCTTGTTGTCCACGAGATCGAACTTGTCAGCGATGAGGAAGAAGATATCGACGAAGAAGACCCGGAGATCTCAACGGCCCCCGAAAAAGATTTAGAAAAGATCACCTTCGACGATATAATCGACAAGAATTACAAACGCACTTACCCGTCACATACTGAAGTACCTTACAGAGACGATTACGTCATTCTCAAGATGATCCAGCCGGAGTATCCGGAAGACGCCATAGCCAGACACTCCGAGGGATATGTCCTTGTCGAAGTCTACGTAAATGAACTCGGTCTTGTAGAGGAGGCATACGTAAGAAAGGTATTCGGAATCAAAAGCTTCGAGAAAGCATCGATCGATGCGGTGCGCCAATTCGAATTCAAACCGGTAGTCGAAGGCGGAGCCCCCAGCTCCTTCTGGATCAGTTTCCTTATAAGGTTCAGACTGATCAGATGAGAGGATCCCCCGGAATCAATCTGCTGCTCAGTGCCCCAGAGTCAAAGTAGTGTAGTCGACGAACTTTTCATTCTTGACCGAATAGAACGGGATACCCTTTCCCGATACCAGCTCAATATATTTATGCCTGGTGTTCTCAAGCGACCGAGTCATCTCCTCGCGGATCGTATTGCCGCTCTCGCGGCTCCCTGCAATAATATCAAGCATTCTTCTGACACCGATATATCCGCCGATCACGAAACGATTGACTTCATTCACCTGCTGGTCAGTCAAAGCGGCAGCGGATCTGTACAACGCCTCATCATCTCTGAGATCGACGACTGCGGGAAAAACTGCGCCTTCCATATCGCGCCCTGCCATGCGAAGCAGGTTTGGTGAATTCCACGCGCTTGTCCCAAGCAGCTGGACTCCGAATTCATAAAACGAAAGCTGCGGCAGGATCAGTACGAGATCTTCCGCGTTGGAAGCGATAAAGAGCGCTTCCGGATCGGCGTTTCTTATCCTTTCAATATTTATCTTAAAATCGGTATTCCCCTGATCATAAAAATCGGAGATAACGATGGATCCTCCGAGGAGTTCTACAGATTCACGAAAAAGAACCTCAGATATCCTTGCGCTGTGGTTGTCAGCTGAAAGAAATGCGATCCTTTTCTTTCCCATCATAACGCAGGCGACCCTCGCAAGAGCTATTAACTCGGCATCAGAACTCGTCTGCGCCTGAAAGATATGATCCCCTATCTTGTCTATTCCTGATTCAGAAGCAACAGGAGAATACAGCACGACTTTATTGAACTGTGCAGCCTGCGCCGCCGCGATCGTCGGAGCACTCAGCACTCCTCCTACAAATGACGATACGCCTTCCTCTTTTATCATCCTTTCAGTCAATTCACGCGCTTCAAGAGCGCTTCCCTTGGTGTCTCCGACTATAAGCTCGACGTTGCTGATTCCGTGAAGCCTTGCCTCAGCAAGGGCAGTCGAAGCACCGGCAAGAAACGCTTCTCCGAGAGGCGCAAACCTTCCGCTCAGCGGACAGATGAAACCTATTGAACGGATCTCCCCTCCCTTTGCCGCGCCGGGAGCTCTGTCAAAGGAAGGCACTGTCCTCCTGGCTATAACCCGGTCCGGAACGGCTCTTAGCGAATCAGCAGCCTCCAGATGCCGCCTGAGTTCCGCTACGCGGGCCGTGTCGCTTCCCGCAAGCGCGTAAGTAAGAGATCCTTCCAGAATAATATCAATGCCGGGAGTGGAAGAGTAATCGAGCCTCAGCTTATCCATCTGTTCACTGGAGAGAAATCCCGATATCCCGGAAAGAAGATTCCTCGATTCACGATACTCCGAATCGTCCATCTCTGCACCGATAGCATCGAGAAGATGCGCCGCTGCATCCGCGTACCTTCCTTTCTCCCTGTCGATCAGGAACAGAAGCTTAAGAGCAGGCCTCCTGCTCGAAGAAGGGACACCGGGTTCGGAAAGAGGCACCAGGACTGCCCTCGCATCGGTCAGATAGCCGAGATTCAATTCAGCCTCTCCCACATACAGTCTTACTTCAGGTACTTCTTTAGCATCGGGGTATCTTTCGAGATAAAGCATCCCTCGTTTCCGCGTCTCTTTATGGTCTCCTTCGGAAACAGCGCTCCTGATCCCGGTCAGGAGGGCCTCATCCCCTGCCTCTGCCGACTGATCGGTCTGAAGAGCAGGAGGAGAAACGGCACATGAAAGAGTGACAAGGGTAATTGCAAATATTGATTTGATCCTCATTTTCACATCCCTGACGCGGGAACCCGTCTATGCCCTTCGGCGAAGGCCGGGTACCCTCTCCTACAGATCGATATCCCCGAAATCCTCTGGATCGAGTTCCTGAAAATGTTTCCTTATATCTTCTTCCCCGCTTTTTCCTACCCTCAGATCCCGCTTGTACTTCTGGAAGAGTTCCCTGTCTACAAAGACCGGTGAACCGCAACGGAGAGCCAGCGATATCGAATCACTCGGTCTTGCGTCTATATAAAAGGTCTCCTCTCCTCTTTTAAGGATAATCCTCGCGAAGTATGTGTCTTTCTGTATCCCTGTTATCTCTATCGAGCTGACGACGGCACCGAGTTCCTCGATGATCAGTTTCAGCAAGTCATGCGTCATCGGCCTGGCAAAAGAATCACCTGCCAGGACTGTATAGATCGCCGCTGCTTCAGCGGGGCCTATCCAGATCGGCATGACTTCTTCTTCTCCATCTGACCTGAGAAGCACGACCGGATGTTCCCTTTCCCTGTCCAGGGCGATTCCGCTCACATAGGCCTGAAGAAGTTCCATCCCTGACTACTCGCTTTCTTTCTTCATCTGTTCCTGTATGCTCTCGATAGACTCGAATTTAGGGTGCTTTTCGTAAATGTTGTCCAGCATCCATTTTGCCGATTCGGCTACTTCAGAATCCGGATATTTTTTTACCAGCTCTTCATAGGTCCGTTTCGCCTGTGCCAGATCCAGCAGCTCTTCGCCATATACAAAACCTATCATGAAGAGAGCCTGGGCCGCATATTTATGATCCGGATACCTGTGCACAAGTTCCCTGTAATAAAGGATACGCGTATACGCGGCGTCTTCAGCCTGCGCGATCTCCCATAACTGCTCCGGCGTCCTTGTTATCTGAAGGACCTCCTCCTGCGCGTAATTGACCGGATTATATTTTTTTCTCAGTTTTTCTATCTCGAGATTCATCGCTGTTTCCGACCTGTTTTTGCGAAGTATCTCAATAATACCTTCCCTGACTTCTGAAAGCGGCTGCAAAGACTGGGGGTTTTTTTCGCTCAGGCGCACAAGCGAATACCCTTTTTCATGTTTGATGACATCACTGACTTCACCTATTTCAAGCGCCCTGACCTGATCGGCAAATTTTGCCGACTTTCCTATGAATCGTATAAATCCGTCCGGATTAAAATATCCCAGGGACCCGAAATCCTTAGCCGATAAACTGTCCTCGGATTCACTTTTTGCTATAGCGCTGAACTTTTCTCCTTTTTCGATCCTTTTTTTCCATTTGACGCACTTCATGCTGTCGACCGAAAAAATATGCTGGGCCTTAAAGACATCCCTGTTCGTGTACCTTTCTTTATGATCGTCGTAGTACTTCTCGATATCACTGTCGGTGATCTCAATTTTCTTTAACGCCGTATCCTGGTAATAAGCAGATATCAGGATCTTTCTTGTAGTGATTTCTATCTGTTTTTTTATCTCCGGATCGTTTGCGAGGTTACTGTTTTTCGCAGCGATGTAGAGGAGCTCGTCATTTATCACCATATCGACAAATTTTGCCCTGCCCCTCGGTCCTTTGAAATCATTCTTCTGACTTTCGGAAAGAGAACCGAATATTTCATCTACATCATCATCGGTGATCTTTTTGTCTCCTATCCTGGCTGCGACTCCATCGTTCGTCAGAAGTTTTTCCCGTTTTTCACCGCAAGACACGAGGATCAGCCCCTGAATCAGTATAAAGACCGCGACCAATATCATTTTTCTTCTCATCTCGACCTCCTGTCGCTTGAGTTTTTACGAAGTTTCACTCACTCTTTTCTGTTCCATCTTCTCCAGCAGGTCCTTTACCCTCTGGCTGTCGCCCTTTCTGCATACCATCACCGTGCCGCGATCGACGACGACGATAAGATCCTCTATCCCTATCGCAGCCGTCGTTCCTCCCGGGTTGAAGAAGATATTTCCCTTCGAATCGATAGATTCAATTAAACCTGCGCCCCTGTTCCCATCACTGTCCTCTGATAATATCCCGTAAAGGGCATCCCATGATCCTACATCATTCCACCCGAATTCTACTGGTATAACTGCTACGTTATCGGCCTTTTCGAGTATTCCGTAATCGACCGATACCGCAGGCAGCGAAATATACTCGGAACCGAGAACATCATCGAATCGGCCACTTCCGAACGCGTCGGCGATCCTGGATAGCGGTTCCACACCGTCAGGCATAAAACGCTTCCATGCAGCGAGAAATACGGACGGCCTCCACATGAATATGCCGCTGTTCCAGTAATATCCGCCATGCTCAAGATATCGGACAGCATCTCTGCGGTCAGGTTTTTCATGGAATCTGTCTACTGAAAAAAGATCCTTTATTCCCTCGTCGCAGCGGTCCCCCGATTCGATATATCCATACCCGGTCGAAGGATTATCCGGCCTGACACCGAAAGTCAAAAGGAGATCTTTCTCCGAAACAATTTTTGATGCTCTTTTCACGACCGAATGAAACTCGGCAGTATCGCTTATGATATGATCCGAGGGACAGCAAAGCAAAGGTTCGTCATCCCCGGCTGAAGCGGCCGCCATAGCAGCAAGGGCAAGTGACGGAGCGGTATTTCTTCCGACAGGCTCTGACAGGATATTCTTTTCGGGAAGATCCGGCAGTTCTTTTCTGACAAGATCGACCTGATCGGCAACCGTCAGAATAAATATATGGCCGGGATCTACCAGGGAAGAGATCCTGCCGTATGTCACCGACAGCATCGTTCCCTCTCCTGTGATATCGATAAACTGCTTCGGCCTTTCTTCCCTGCTTAAAGGCCAGAAACGCTTACCTCTTCCTCCTGCAAGGATAGCAGCATACACGAAAAACCCCTCAACAGTTTCTTTACTGACAAACAGGACTCAACCGGCCTGATATTATACCACATCATCCGTCAATAATTCCCGAAACATCAACATATTTACCAAGCACTTCGATGAATTCCTGATAGATCCCGGCAAGGGTTTCGGCATCAGCAGCTTCGAATCTGAGAACCAGGACAGGCTGGGTATTCGAAGCTCTGATCAGACCCCATCCCTTATCAAATCTTACTCTCGCACCGTCTATATCGACTACATCCCTTGTTTTGCTGAAATAATCCTTTATCTCACCGACAATCTCGAATTTGCGTTCATCATCGCATGGGACGCGTATCTCCGGAGTATTGACATACTGCGGAAGGCTCCGATAGATCTCGCTAAGCGGAATATCGCTCCTTGATACTATCTCTAGAAGCCTGCAGGCAGCATATATCGCATCGTCAAATCCAAAATATCTGTCGGCAAAGAACTGGTGTCCGCTCATCTCACCAGCCAGAAGAGCTCCCTCTTCCTTCATCTTCTTTTTTATAAGGGAATGCCCCGTCTTCCACATGATAGGCCGTCCGCCGTGTTTGAGAATTTCCTCCTCAAGCCCCTGTGAGCATTTCACCTCGAAGATTATCGATGAGCCGGGGTTTTCTCTCAGGATATCCCTGCTGAATATGGCAAGGAGACTGTCTCCCCATATGATCGTGCCCTTGTCGTCAAGGACTCCCAGCCGGTCTGTATCCCCATCGAATCCTATTCCGAGTTCCAGCCCGCCTTCTAAAACGGCGGCCTTCATGCCGGCAAGATTCTTTTCGACAGTCGGGTCGGGATGGTGGTTGGGGAAAGTCCCGTCAGGCTCCATATACAGTTCTACAGGGGCACATCCGAGTTTTTTAAATATCTCCGGTGCTGCTATCCCGGCGGTACCGTTACCGCCATCGACCGCAAAGCGCACAGGCCTTTCAAGTCTGATATTGGAAGATATGTAGTCAATATACTCCCTGGTGGCGTCTTTCTCCGTCATCGCGCCTTTTCCATCGACATACATCCCGCCTGCCGTAATAATCGCGTGAAGCTCGAGAATATCTTTTCCGTAGATAGACCCGCCGCCTCTGAGAATCTTAAAACCATTGAATTCAGCGGGATTGTGGCTGGCAGTGATCATGACGCCGCCCTTTATTCCCCATATCTCAGCGGCAAAGTACAGGACAGGCGTAGGTACGACACCGATATTGACGACATCGATCCCGCCTTTCATAAGCCCCTTGGAAAGCGCTTCAAAATAACTCTTGCTGCTCAGGCGGACATCCCTTCCGACTACAGCAGTCCCGATATTTTCCCGCCTCAGCGTGGTCGCTATCGCAGATCCGAGAGACCTGACGTCATCCAGGGTAAGATCTATATCGACAAGCCCTCTTATATCATATTCTCTGAATATTTTTTTCGGAATACCGATGACAGTCCTCCGATCTCAGGCTCATATCCTATTCTTTCACAACCCAGATCTTGACAGGCAGTTCTATTTCGCGATGAATACGTATATCCACTGTATATACACCAAGCATCTTGATCGGCTCTTCAAGGAGGACCATTTTCTGATCTACTTCGAATCCCTGTTGTGATATCGCTTCGGCTATATCATGCGCGTTGACAGAACCGTACAACTTGTCTTCTTCACCCGCCTGAACGACTATGGTGCAGGACAGGTCCTTCATCTTTTTTGCCACTTCATGCAGAGAGCGTTTGAGCTTGTCTTCCTTTATCTCAAAAAGACGATTCTCTTCCACAATCACTCTCTTCATCGAGTCTGTGGCCTTTACAGCCATCTTTTTTGGTATTAGATAGTTCCTGGCGTAGCCGGGCTTGACTTTTACTATATCCCCTCGATCACCAAGACCGGGGACGCCGCATTTCAATAGTAGTTCCATTACAACCTCTCCCTATCGGAAATATATCTTTACAAATGGCAGAAGTGCTATCGCCCTCGCACGCTTGATAGCCTGTGCCAGCTGCCTCTGATGGCGCGCGCATGTACCGGTGATCCTTCTTGGGGAGATCTTCCCCCTGTCCGTGACAAAACGCCGCAAAAGAACATCATCCTTGTAGTCTATAGTCAGCTTATCCACACAGAACCGGCAGGGCTTGCTCGTAGTCTTCCTGTCTTTTTTCTTCTTTTTAGCTATTGATTTTCCACCCATAATTGCTACTCCATTATCTCGTCGTTTGCGATTTCAGCCTTTACAGCCGGTGGATTTTCATCCAGGACTATCAGATGACGCAGTACGGCATCATCGAATCTGTATATCCTGTTGAGTTCGCCGAGGATCTCACTGTCGGCGTGAAACCTCATCAGGATATAGGTTCCTTCATACTTTTTCTCGATGGGATAAGCAAGTCTGCGTTTACCCCAGATATCTACCGCTTCTACCGAGCCATTTCTGGTAGTTACGATCTCCGTGAAACGTCCGGTCTTTTCCTTTACGGCCGTTTCTTCAAGAGATGGATCGAGAATATAAACGCACTCATAGGTACGCATAGGCAGGTTCCTCCCTTCGGACATTCTCGACTTTCCCTCTTTATTCAAGGGGAAAGTAGGGATTCAGCAATTGATTTTTAGTGCGGCCCGCAAAAAACGTCGACCTCAGGCCGCCTTACGACCCCGGCAATATAACAGACAAACCTTATCGAGTCAAGCCGGATCATACCCGTTTATCTTCTGTCCGGCCGCTTATTGAATTCTCTCTGCGATGCTTCGATCCCCTCTCTCACGATCATTTCGACGGCATCCGCCGCATCTTCGATCATGCTCTCGGCGATCTTCCTCTCTCCATCGGCAAAGGGGGCGAGAACGAAGTCACTCCACTGCTCTCCCGGCGGAGAAGGCCCTACACCCATCCTCAGGCGCGGGTAACCATCACTCTCGAAATACCCGCTTATCGACTCAAGCCCCTTGTGCCCTCCGCTTCCTCCGCTGCTTCTTATCCTTAAACGGCCGAGCGGAAGATTGATATCATCACAAATAACCAGGAGAGACTGTTCGGAGACAGATGGGTAGAACCTGAACGCTCTGGCTGAAAGGTTCATATATGTCAACGGCTTGATGAGGACCACTGTCCCGCTGCCGCTGTCCCACCGGGAGACAAGGGCTGTGCTGGCCTTCTTTCTCCACCCAAGCCTTTTTCTGCGCGCAAGAAGGTCAAGAGTATCAAACCCCAGATTATGTCTTGTAGAAGCGTACTCTTCTCCTGGATTTCCCAGCCCGCAAAGAAAAGATATCTCGGACATACCGGCCTAGTCGCCCTTTTCCTCTTTATCACCTTCAGCTTCAGCGGCCTGATCCCCGGCTGCTTCTTCGGCCCCTTCCTCAGCGCCTTCGGCAATTTCGATCTCTTCCATCTTCTTCGGAACCGCTATGTAAGCGATCAGAGTCGACTCATCATCAAAAATATCGATATCTTTGAATTTTTCGGCCAGATCAGAAATATGGATCGAATCACCGATCTGCATATGCGTAACATCGATATCAAGAGATTCCGGCACTTTAGACGCAGTCGTTATTATCCTGATCTCTCTGGCTCCATGATCCAGAATTCCTCCGAAATCCTTCACTCCCTTCGGTATACCCACAAGAGTCACAGGTACACCGACCTTGATCTTTTCGTCTTTCGAGATCCTTTGAAGGTCGACATGAAGGATATCACCGGTAACAGGATGGTGCTGTATCTCTTTTACAAGCGTAAGCACACTCGAGGGTTCCATGCCATCTATGGCGACATCAAGGATGAGGTGCTCGGAAGTCGCGTGATGAAGGATCTTCCAGAATTCGTGCTCAGGAATGACCAGAGATACGGGTTCTTCACTGTGCCCGTAAAGAATACCCGGTATCTCACCTTTCAACCTCAAGTGGTGGGATACTTTTTTCCCTGATTCGGTCCTGATCCGGGCATTTAATTTTTCTTGTTTCAAATTTTCCTCCGAACTAGATAAACAACATACTGATCGATTCGTCATTATGGATCCTGAGGATCGCTTCGCCGAGAAGGGCAGATACATCCACGACTTTGATCTTTTTACATTTTTCCTTGCCGTTCAACGGAATCGAATTCGTTACTACGACTTCTTCGATACATGACTTTTCAAGCCGCTCGATCGCATTGCCGGAAAGGATCGGATGGGTCGCCGCGGCTATGATCTTTCCCGCGCCGGCTGCTTTTAGAGCCTCCGCGGCCGTCGTAATCGTCCCTGCAGTACTTATTATATCATCGAGGATGATAATATCACTGCCCTTGACCTCACCTATTATGTTCATGACCTCCGAGGCGTCGGCGCCTGTCCTGCGTTTGTCGGCTATAGCAAGATCTGCGTTCAGACGCTTCGCAAAGGCCCTTCCCATCTTTATCCCCCCGACATCGGGAGAAACGATTGTGAGGTCCTTCAAATTTCTCCCCCTAATATATTCAAGAAGGACCGAAGTCGCAAAAAGATTATCGACCTGAACGTCAAAAAATCCCTGGATCTGGGCAGCATGCAGTTCGAGAGCGAGGACCCTGCTCGTTCCTGCGGTCTCAATAAGGTTTGCCACCAGTTTCGCAGTTATAGGCACTCTGGGCTGGTCTTTCCTGTCCTGACGGGCATATCCGTAGTATGGGATAACAGCCGTGATCCTGTTTGCAGAGGCCCTGTAACAGGCGTCGACAAGAACCAGGAGCTCCAGAAGATTTTCTGCCGGAGGGAAGGTAGGCTGTACGATAAAGATATCGTTACCACGTATATTCTCATTGATACTTACTCTGATCTCTCCATCCGAGAACCTTCCCACCGAGACATCGCAAAGCTCCATCTTAAGATAGGAAGCTATCCTGGATGTAAGATCAGTATTCGCAGTGCCTGATATCAGTTTGATCATTTCAGCCATATCATGAAATCCTCCGAAAAAAAAATGACCTGTCTGGTCACGATTACCTATCTGGCTGGGGCGGGAGGATTCGAACCTCCGGTGCAGGAACCAAAATCCTGTGTCTTGCCGCTTGACGACGCCCCAAAATACTAACTCGATCTATATCATATTTCCGATTCTGTAACCTCCAGACCTGTTTCGGCCTGAACTTTTTCTACTTCCTGTTCATACGCTTTAACTATCTTTTCTTCCATCCAGTCCCTCGTCTGGTTATTGATAGGATGGGCTACGTCCTGGTAGGTCCCATCTGGACGCTTTCTGCTCGGCATGGCGACAAACACACCTTTGGCACCCTCTATGATTTTGAGGCCTCTGATGACAAAACAATTGTCCAGCGTAATGCTGGCAAAAGCTTTCAACTTATTGTCGTCACGCAACGATACCCTGATTTCGGTGATATCCATGTGGCCCCCCTGAACTTCCTTTTCTACTCCTCATCAAGGAGTATAAACGTCTGATCCACAGGTTGCGTAATCTCCGCGAAGAACCCTCTCCTCAATAAAAGATCCTTCACTTCCATGACTCTGTCCCTATCGCTGAACAACGCAAAGCAGGCGGCCCCGCTACCACTTAGTGAACTAAGCTCAGCCCCCCTATCCTTGAACATCTTCAGCAGGCCGGCGATCTCCGGATACTTCAAAGACTGAGGCCCCTCAAAACTGTTAAACGTACTCAGCACTTTGCCCGGAAATTCCTTCAACCCTTTCAACAGATGATTCAGTCTATCTATACCCTCTTCCCTTGTCAACATTAATTTAAGATTTTCATATGCCGCTCCTGTTGAGATCGATATTTCAGGTTTCGCAATGATGATCCAGCCCTCCCGGAGCGGCGGGACCTCGTCAAGTATCTCTCCCCGGCCCCTCCCGACCGCGGGCCGGCCGCCGAGGAAAAAGGGGATATCCGAACCAAGCTCAAGTGCGATATCAGTCAATTCTTTTTCTTCTAAACCGAGACTGTATAATCTGTTCAGGCCATACAGGACTGCAGCAGCATCGCTGCTTCCTCCCCCGAGTCCGGCTCCGGAAGGGATCGCCTTTGCGACCTTTATTCTTACCCCGCCGTCAAATCCCGTTTTAGTGAATATCTTTCCGGCTGCTTTCCAGCAAAGATTCCTGTCATCCCAGGGAATATCCGGATCGCTGCCGGAAAGGGAGATTCCCCCGTCCGATTTTTCCAGTTCCAGCCTGTCATATAGAGATACCGGATGAAAAAAAGTCAGGATATCATGATAGCCGTCGGGGCGTTTTCCCAGCACCTCAAGATAAAGATTCACCTTGGCGGCGCAGAGTATGGTCAATCTGTCATAATCGCTCACAGCACGACCTCGCCGCAATAACAGCCTAAGGACGGATTTCTACAGTGCTTCAGCTCTTTTTGTAGGATTTCCAGAGATCGCCCCACCGGGTACGGTTAAACTGTCTGATCTTGCTTCGCCCTATAGTCGGATACCAGATAAAATCATGATAGATATTGCTCGCCGCCGGTGCCCATACGACAAGAGGCGAATGGAGAGCCAGTTTTTCCAGAAATCTCAGTTTTCCCTTTCTAAGCATCTGGTCTCCCCATATCACGAGGCTTTTCTTTGTCTTGAAATGGAAGTTCAGGCGGTCGATATCTTCACCGGCAATCTCTATCTTCTCAATCCGGCCTTCGCCCAGCCCCCGCTCAGTCGCCCAACGGATATAATCTATCGACATCGGATCAAACCCCATAATTTTTGCCGCAACAGCGTCAATAGCTACAGAATCACCGCTTGCCAGGATAAGGTTCCCCTCATAGAGATCCATCGTTCTCGGGCCGGCGCCATCCCCGCAGATCGTTCCATCCATCACGGCAAATACATTCGGATGAAGTTCCTTCTGCATCATAAGCAGGTCGACAAGCACCTCATGTATATACTTGTGAGCGTAGTGCCTCACTTCTTTGAGAAGCCCGCCGAACGAGTTTTTTATCGCGCCGGTCGTCGTCGAGTGTCCGTGGGTCTTTACCGTGGGGAGATGAAGAATATCTTTTCCCTTGAAGATCGCCGGAATGATTATACCTTCGGGAAAAATACTGTTCAATTTGATCAGATCAGACTTGAATCTATATTCGATCCACTCGACCTCCGGAAGCGCTATGAACGGAAGTCCGTATTTTTCCAGGATCGGCATCCAGAGATTGTTGACTGCGCCTTTTCGAGGATTCGTCACAACCGTCCTGTTCTCGATCGGAAGAAGCTGGTCTTTCCGGTATCCTCTTTGAAAAAGATCTTTCAGCACTCCTTCGAGCTGCCACGGCTGACTCGAACAGGCGGGATAGTATTTTGTCCATGAGAGATTCAGCTTGAGAAGCAGGTCATTCTCTGCGGTCAGATATCTTTCAGCGTCGGCCATCACCATGACGCGGTGATAATCATCAACGACCGTCTCCGGCCTGGTTCTAAGGATTCCAACTTTTGAAGCCATTTCGTCCGCCTCCCGGATACCGGCCCTTCAGGGACCGCCGCCTGAATCGACTACGCCGTTACTATTATTATGAGAGTCGTCACAAACCATAAAAACACGTCTATAATGATCGCTTTCTCGGTAAGGAGCACGCCGGACGGGTCTCCTCCCTCCTGCCTGTTGTAGACCAGGTAGAGGTATCTCATGATTCCGAATACTACAAACGGGATCGTATAGACAAGGCTTCTCGTACCGAACTTCATAACCGTCTCCGGCCAGACAGTATATATGGAATATGAGATTATAGCCGATGTAGCTGACATGCCTACAAGCTGATCAAGCAGATGTTCGGAATATTCCTTCAGCGATCTTCTGTGTTCACCCGCGCTTGAAAGATTTGAAAACTCATTTCGCCTCTTGCAGATCGCAAGGAACAACGAAAGAAAAAGAGTACATATCCACAGCCACGGTGAAAACTCCAGATCGGGGATCGCAGTGTGAAGAACGACCACTCCCGCGCCCGCCCTTATCAGAAAACTGAAACTGATGGAAATCACATCGAGTATCACGACATTCCTGAGGATCACCGAATATGCCCCGTTGACCAGAATAAACGCCAGAGAATAAAAGAAAAATTCGCTCCCTAATAACCATGAGAGAGGCAGAGAAATGACCAGTATCACCGCCGCGACAATAACAGCAGCAGAGGTGCCCAGCGTTCCCGACGCTATAGGCCTTGTCCTCTTGGACGGGTGTTCCCGGTCTTTGTCGCGATCGAAAAGGTCATTGATAATATAGATCGCTCCGGAAAAGGCACAGAAGAGAAGAAAACCCAAAAAACTCTTTCGTACCAGCGAAAAATCCAGAAATGATTTCGAGAAGACCACTCCGGCGAAAAGAAGCAGGTTCTTTGTCCATTGCTTCGGTCTTAACGAGACCAAAACATGCCAAACCGTATTCATACGACTCCCACTTTATGACCTGCCGTTAACCAGCATATCTTCAACAAGCCCGCACAGTATGTGCCCCGCCACCATATGCACTTCCTGTATCCTGGCAAAATCCTGATGGGGTACCGTCAGGCTCTTTTCCGCTATTGAGGCCAGGCGTCCTCCGTCTCCGCCGGTAAAAGCAAGGGAGACCATTCCGAGACTGTCTGCCATCTCGACCGCCTTGACCGCATTGGCGGAGTTGCCGCTGGTAGAAAGTACGAGAAGGACGTCTCCCTCGGTCCCCATACTCTCAAGCTGTTTCGAGAAGACATCCTCATACGAATAGTCATTCGCAAGAGCGGTGACTACTGACGAATTGACAGTCAGCGCGAACGCCTTGTATCCCCTGATCTTTTTTCTCCGGAACCTTCCGACAAGTTCTCCCGCGATATGCATCGCATCGGCCGCGCTTCCGCCGTTACCAGCGGTAAAAACGACTTTTCCTCCGCCTATGGCGTCAGCCATGATCCTGGCCATCTCCACTATCTTCTTCTTTTCTCCATCGGGAAAATCCCTGAGAAGGCTTATGAGGCTATCGATCTCTGAAACAACCTGGTCTGTATAATCAACATTCATCCTGCATCCACCGTTTCCGCTCCTGCCGAGTCATCACCTGGTCAAGACTATCATTGTAATGACTACAGTTCCCACATTCACAAAAAGCGTGAAAAATCCTCCGAAGATATTACCCTTCGATCTTTTGACTATTATCACGTCCCCTCTGTTGGGACGCATATTCCTGTCCCCTTTCCTCGAACGGCCGTCAGGAGAATAGATGACTATCCTGTCCATACTTCCTTCTTTTTTCGGCCCGCCGGCCAGGCCGACGTACTGAGCAACCGTCCAGTCTCCTTCATATGCGAATCTTCCCGGGAGAACCACCTCTCCTCCGACAGCGACCATCCTGCTGATACTGGGAATATGAAGCATATCGCCATCTTTGAGAGTCAAGCCTCCGATCAAGGAGGGAGGGATATAGTCTTTAAGATCGATCCTGATGATCTCCCCATCACTCCGTTCGATCGACGCTGCCGCGAGATCGGCGTCCGGATTAAATCTGCCTATCCTTCCCACCAGTTCGGTCAGCCTCTCTCCATCGGTAATATAATAGTGCCCTGTTTTCTCGGTCGCTCCAAAGACATAGACCCGGCTCGTACCTGTCATCGCGTCCATGACATTTATCTCATCACGGTCCTGAAGTATCATATTGGTGAAATCGGATTCCGGAACGGCGATCGTGGATACAGTCCCGTTTTCCAGGACCCTGCTCAACAGGAGCGTATCGCAAAGCGCCTCACTTGTGAACCCGCCTGCAAGATCTATAATATCGGAGAAAGTCTCCCCCTCTATTATCTCGTAGACCGCTGATTTTTTCACACTCCCTCTTATCAGCACATGGCCTCCTGCGACCGGGACGTGGATCCTGTCTCCATTTGAAAGGAACGGATTACTTCGAAAATCACCCTTTACGACAAATCTGAGGATATCGACGTTTATATTCTTTCCATCCCTCTCGAGCAGCACCTGTCTGTTGGATCCGCTTGAAATGATACTTCCAGCCTTTTCCACCGCATCCGACACTCTCTCGACAGCCGATACATCCACCGGTCCGGGAATGCCGACTTCACCGGTGACAAATACCCTGAAAACCCTTGGCTGCAGCAGATAGCAGTAGACCTCGATATCGTGAAAATACTTTTCGACTTCGACAGCCAGCAGCTCGCGAAACTGCGTAAGCGTCAAGCCGTCTGCTGTCAGGGCGCCCATCCCGGGAATAAATACGACACCTTCCGGAAGGACAGACAACGTGAACGACCTCTGCTGGGGGCCTACAAGATTGATAATGATCCCGTCGTTGGGACCCAGGATATATTCATCGGGATCGATCGCCTGCTCCAGCCGCATCAGATCTCCAGTCAAGAGATCCTTCGGCTCCTTTTCTTTCTTCACTTCATCGGCGCCCGAGTCGACATCGTCGACCAGTCTTCTCTCGCTGATCTGGGCCCCGACCGGACCAGCCGGGAGGATGAGAGCCGCGACCAGGAGCAGGAGAAGAGTTCTTTTTAAATCACGCATGTTATTCTTTCCTCATTCCGAAAGAAGCTTTTTGACTATATCGGGAAGAGCCTTGAAGACTCTTTTTTCACTTTCAAGATCTTTAGTACCCAGCTGAGCGAGATGTTTCCTGCCGCCGCCGCCGCCGCCCGCCACGTCCCCAAGCTCGACGACAAGCCTGTCAGCTTCCACTCCCTTTTCCACCAGGTCATCTGTAACAGCGACCACGAACTGCATCTTGCCTTTTTGAGGGCTTGAAAGCACTGCGACACCTGACGGGACCCTGTTTCTGAAAATATCTGCCTGGCTTCTCAGGCCTCCGCCGTCTTTTGCGGTTATTCTCCCGGATGCGACGATGATCCCCTTAAAGGATTTTGCCGATCCGATTATCTTTTCAAGTTCACCGCCGGCTTCTCCACGCTCAAGTTTTTTTATCTCTTTTTTCATCTCATCGATCTCGGCGAGAATAGATTCAACCCTTGCAGCCATATCAGGAGGAGATACTTTCAGCAAACCGGCGACTGTCTCTTCCCTGTCAAAGACTTCATACATATATCCAAGTGCCGGCGCTGCGGTAAGGGCCTCTATCCTTCTTATCCCTGCCGCGACGCTGCTTTCCGAGATTATGACAAACAACCCCGCGCGGCCGGTGTTATCCAGGTGCGTTCCTCCGCACAGCTCAGTCGATACATCTCCGGTCCTGATCACTCTTACTTTCGCTCCGTACTTTTCTCCGAAAAGAGCCATTGCACCTTTTTTTACCGCTTCCTCATAATCCATCAGTTCAGTCTTGACGGGGAGGGCCTCGGTGATCCACCCATTCACATTTTTTTCGATCTGGCGTATTTCCCCTGACGTGAGTGCCTGAAAATGGTTGAAATCGAATCTCAACCTGTCACCATCGACGCTCGAACCGGCCTGAGTGATATGTTTTCCCACTATTTTCCTCAACGCTGCGTGGAGCAGGTGAGTCGCGGTATGATTCGAGGCCGTTCTCAATCTCCATGCCCTGTCTATCTTCAGCTTTGCCTTATTTTCTTTTTCAAGGATCTTCACCAGATCGGAACCGGTGCCGTCAGATTCGAGAAGGTGGACCGTTTCTCCCCCTCTTTTAAACACATCCCTGACAGAAAAGAGATTACCGGCGATCTCGATCGATCCTCTATCCGCCATCTGTCCGCCCGATGAAGCGTAGAAAGGCGTCGTCTCAAATATCACTTCCCATGCATCCCCCGAAGAAGCTGACCATTTGACATCTTCCCTCTCCATCTTCCCAATCTTCCTGTAAGAACGTATCTCGGATTCATCTTCATTCTTTTCGTATCCGGAAAAGATCGAAGAAGCTCCTTCCGAGACCACCGTCATGGTGATCGATGCCGGGTCTTCGGCCGAAAAACTGCTGCTTTGCTGAGCTCTTTCCCTCTGTCTCTTCATGGCGGCTGAAAATCCGGCCTCATCGACGCTCATCCCCTCCTTCCCGGCAAGGGCTACCGTAAGTTCTAGGGGGAATCCGTAAGTGTCGTAAAGTACAAACGCCCTCTCCCCGTCTATCTTGTCCGACCCCTCTTCTTTCACCTCGTCTATTATCGAACTGAAACGTCCCCGGCCGTCTTCAAGAGTCCTGAAAAAATTATTCTCTTCAGACCTTATCATCCTCTCAATATCGGCCTCGCGTTCTTTCAGCTCCGGATAACCGTCTTTCATAACTTCCACGATCACTCCGACGATCCCGTACATGAAGGCGCTTTCGACGCCGAAGAGATGGAGCCTGGTAAGGGCCCTCCTCAGAATCCTTCTCAGGAGATAACCTCTCCCCTCGTTGGAAGGATAGATCCCTTCGGCGATAGTGAATGTAAGGGCCCGAATATGATCGGCTATCATATTTATATCCAGCCGTTCTGTCGGACCGATCACCGCCTCTTCCGGAAGCCTTTCCATTATGGCTTCGGTGACCGGAGCAAATATGTCGGTGTGAAAATTATCCTCGACTCCCTGCATTATCATTGCTATCCGTTCAAGACCGGCTCCCGTATCTATCCCTGGGCTTTTAAGCGGCCTGTAGGTCCCGTCCTCCTCGAGAAAGAATTGCGGAAAGACAAGATTCCAGAACTCAAGATACCTGTCACAATCGCAACCGGGGGAACAATCCCCGCTGCCGCATCCTTTTTCCTCACCGGCATCATAATAGATCTCCGAACACGGCCCGCAGACACCCGTATTCCCGACCGGGCCCCAGAAATTATCTTTCCTGCCAAGCCTGACGATCCTCTCCGGCGGCAGGCCAGCCTCTTTGTTCCATATGTCAAACGCCTCATCATCATCCTCATAAATACTTATATAGAGCTTTTCCTTCGGAAGTTGAAGAATATCGATCACAAACTCCCATGCCCAGACGATAGCCTCTTTTTTAAAATAATCTCCAAAACTGAAATTTCCGAGCATCTCAAAAAAGGTATGATGGCGAAGCGTCTTACCTACACTCTCAAGATCACCTGCGCGAAGACATTTCTGGACCGAGACTGCTCTTGTGTAGGGAAGGTTGTCAGGCTGAAGATAAAATTCCTTGAACTGGACCATTCCCGCAGATGTAAAGAGAAGCGTAGGGTCATCTTTCGGGACAAGCGGAGCGCTCGGAACTCTGGTATGACCCTTTTCAAGGAAAAAATCTATATATGCCTTTCTGATCTGATCTGCTGTTCTAATATCCCTGTTCATTTTCATTCTCCGAAAAAATCTTTTCTCAATATGGAAGCGCAGATATCGTCTATCACCGATCTCGAGAATCCCCTCCTTGCGAGATACCCGTTGATCCTCCTCACAACCGTTTCTCTGCCGAGAGATCTCATGGTTTCCAGGCGTTTTCCCGCCAGAGCCTCCGCGGCTTCCCTTTCTTCGCTTCTTGAAAAGCTTCCCGCAATCTCCGCCTCGATTATCTCCTCATCGATTCCGGCGTCTCTTAATTTTTTTCTTATTAGGCCCGGTCCTGCCGGATCGTGTCTTTTTCTGTAATCGACAAAATCCGAAGCCAGGCGACGGTCGTCGAGGTATCCCTGACGCTGCAGAGCCCCAACAATATAGTCAATTACTTCCTGGTTTTCTATATTTTCATCTGTCAGGGCTTTACGTATCTCGAAAACACTCCGGTCCCTTCTTGAGATAAGATTGTAAGCCAGCACAAGGCCGGCTTCCCGCGCGGCAACGGTCTCAAGTTCGCAAAGTTCATCCGGTTCCAGTACTGTTCCTGGTCTGAGATACCTTTCATTCCCCGGCTGGTCAAGGATCAGATATCCGCGCCCGGCAGAGGTGGCCAGCACCCTCAACCTTCCGGCCTTCCTTCGGACTTCCAACACCTCTTCCGGTTTCCTATCCGATCGAATCACCCTCTGGTCGCGTCGCCGGCACAGCTTTTCCCATTCCGTAGTGAGCCAGGACACTTTCCTCAATCTCCTTACGGATATCGAGGTTTTCCTTGATAAATATCCTCGTATTATCTTTTCCCTGTCCAAGCCTCGTCTCTCCGAACGAAAACCAGCTGCCCATCTTGGTAAGTATTCCCGATGCGACTCCGAGTTCTATCAGATCGCTCTCATAACTGATACCTTCACCGAAGAGTATCTCGAATTCTGCCTGTCTGAAAGGAGCAGCGACCTTGTTTTTTACTACTTTAACCCTGGTATTGTTGCCGATCACAGTATCCCTGTCCTTGATCTGGCCGATCCTTCTGATATCCATCCTGATCGTAGAATAGAACTTCAGCGCATTGCCGCCGGAAGTGGTCTCAGGATTCCCAAAGAGTACGCCTATCTTCATCCTTATCTGATTTGTGAATATCATCGTCGTATTCGATTTTGAGATCGCACCCGAGATCTTTCTGAGAGCCTGAGACATCAGTCTTGCCTGCAGTCCCACATGCCTGTCGCCCATCTGTCCCTCTATCTCCAGGGCGGGGACAAGAGCGGCGACAGAATCGATGACCACCACATCTATGGCATTGCTTCGGATCAGGACCTCGGCAATTTCAAGCGCCTGCTCTCCGGTATCAGGCTGCGAGATCAGAAGATTGTCGACATCGACACCGATCTTTCTCGTATATCCGATATCCAGGGCGTGCTCTGCGTCAATAAATGCCGCTACGCCGCCCTTGCGCTGCGCGTTCGCTATGATCGAACATGTAAGGGTCGTCTTTCCCGAACCTTCCGGCCCGTAAATCTCTATGACCCTTCCCCTCGGGACACCACCGATCCCAAGCGCGATATCAAGAGTCAGGCTTCCCGTGGATATAGCCTCGATCTCCGAGTGCGCCCCTTCTTCCCCCAGACGCATAATCGACCCTTGTCCGAACTGTTTTTCAATCTGATCGACAGCCAGTTCTATCGCCTTCTGTTTGTCGTCAGAACCTGCTGCATTCTTTTTCTGTACCGTTTTTGTCCTGGGCTTTGATTTAGTCAATTCCGGCCTCCCACTTCATCCCCCGGATAAATAGTGACAGCTGATTTATTCACCCCCGCACGACAACCGATCAATACGTCTTTATATCATCCGACAATCAATTATTCAATTAATTTCATTGCCTGGAGATCTTCTATTCGAGATTTTCGGAGGATTTTTCTCTTTGACCATGATAAAGAGTATGATCGATGCCAGACTGCAGATCAGGCCGTAGAGAAAGGTTCCTTCCGGACTCACCCTGTCCCAGATAAGCCCCGCTATAAACCCGCCGGGAAGTGCAACGAGGCCTATTGCTGTATGAAAGGCTCCGAGCGCTGTGGCTTTAAGTCCCGGGGGGGCGAGATCTACGACATACGCTCTCTGCACACCATCGGTCATCGCATAAAAAAGACCGTAGATGACAAAAAATATCAGGAGGCTTGAACTCTCGGAAACAAATACCAGGCCCGCTGAAGTCATTGCAAACACCGAATATCCCGCCAGCAGGACCGGTTTTCTTCCGATTCTGTCTGAAATAACGCCGAACGGCATCACACAAAGCGTATATACTATATAGAATACGGCATAGAAGAGTATCGCCGTATTGTCAGTAAGCCCGATATTCTTGGTCTTTAGCAAAAGAAACGCATACCCGAAATGGCCCAGGGCGAAGATCGACGCGACGAGAATAAACAACCTGAGGTTTCCCGGAAGCGATTTGAGCCCGGGCCGCGGCTGTCTGCATCGGGGCCCGCCGCCCGCAGATGGTCCCTTTTCCTTCAGCAGGAATATTATCAGAACAGCCAGAATCCCCGGAACCGCTGCAAGAAGAAAAAGCTTCCTGTATCCTAGAACAGGAAGGAGAAGATAAGCTGATAAAGCTCCGGCTATCGATCCTATTCCGTCCATCGCCCTGTGGAAACCATACGCCCGCCCCCGTATGCTATCGCTGCTCGATTCGGCTACAAGAGCGTCTCTGGGAGCGTTCCTCAATCCTTTCCCGATCCTTTCCACGACCCTGATGGAAAGAACATGGAGCCACGAACCGGCGACAGCCAAAAACGGCTTCGCTATTGAAGAGACCGAATATCCAAAAAGGATAAATGGCTTTCTCCTTTTAATCCTGTCGGAGTAATACCCGGATAAGACTTTGAGCAGAGAAGCGGTAGTCTCGGCGACACCTTCTACGATCCCGACGATCGAAGCTCCGGCACCAATAACGCCTGTAAGAAAAAGAGGGATCAGCGGAAAGACCATCTGACTGCCGAAATCGGTGAAAAGGCTGACGAGACCGAGGATCACAATATTCCTCGGAATACCCCGTTGAACATGTTCTCCTTTGCCTTGCGTGCCTTTGTCGATCGATCTCATAGGCCACACCGCCGTAATGTCAAAACTGTTCCTGTCTAATTTCCTGATAAAATAAACTCATCTATCACTTCGTACGAAGCACCGCTCCTCAAAAGACGGCTCTGCATCAGCACAAAACGGTCTACTTTCTGAATCGTCTCTTCAGGAAGCGGCTCAAGAGATTCAAGTTGTTCTGCGACGATGCGATCTATAGGTCTTTTTACTCTCGCAAGAGTAAGGTGAGCGTTATAAGGCCTTCTTTCTTTTTCAAATCCAAGGTATTCGATCTCCTGATCAAGCAGCGAAGCAAGCTGCGCAAGGTCATCCATACCCTCCTCAAGAGCGCAGAATATGACGCGCGGCTTTCGGAGATCCGGAAATCCCCCAAAAGGGCCCAGCCTTATGACAAACGGTGATCTCTTTTGAGCCGCGGCCCCGCCGGCTTTTCTGAGGGGCGGAAGAAGCCTCTTATCAGTATCACCCAGGAACCTGAGTGTGAGATGATAGTTGCCAGGATCTATCCATTTCCATGGAGCATAGGATAAAGGCGATCGGCGCAGGGCACCGTCGACAGCCTCTTTGATATTATTCGAGACCGGGACCGCAAAAAAGATCCTCACCCTTTCCTCCTACGGCAGTTATCGATACCAGCCGATAAAAGATTCTCCGGTCTGATGATCTCCCATGAATAAAATCATACATTAAAACGATACGATATAATATCGCCGTCCTGCACTACATAATCCTTCCCTTCGAGCCTCATCTTTCCCGCCGCCTTCATAGCTTTTTCCGATCCGAGCTTTCGGAGTTCATCATAAGCCATCGTCTCTGCCCGAATAAAACCTCTTCTTATGTCGCTGTGGACCTTTCCAGCTGCGTCGTGGGCTATCTCTCCCCGTTTTATCGGCCATGCCCTCACCTCATCATCCCCCACAGTAAGGAAACTGATCAGTCCCATTGCCTTATAGGCAGATGCGACAAAACTCGAAACCGCACTTTCACCTGTTCCGAGTTCGGCGATGAACTCTGCCCTGTTTATCTCGTCAAGAAGCGAAAGTTCCTGTTCAAGCTTTGAACAGACTGATATGACCGGGACATCGTCGCCGATTATGCCCGAAAGATCAAAACTGCGCGACGGGTCATCCTCGTCAGTATTGAGTACTACCATCATCGGCTTCAGCGTGAGCAGCCCGAGCGATCTGATGACTTCCAGTTCACGAGTACTGAGCCGGGCCTGAGACACCGGTTTTTCCGCTTCAAGCGTTTCCAGGATCTTGCGCTGGATGCCGAGTTCTTCCTTTTTCTGGTCCTGGAATTTCGTCGCTTTTTTGACTTCCTTTTCGAGTTTCTCGACCCGGTTATAGACCGTCTCAAGATCGGACAGAAGATACTCGGTCCGCATCGTGCCGAGATCCTCCAGTACATTCTCTTCGATGTCAGGGTCCTGTCCGTATGCCTGAATCACCAGCACGATCATATCTGCCAGTCTTATCCTGGCGAATATCTTCCTTGCCATCGAACGGCCCCCGTCGTCTCCAAAATCAAATCCGGGAATATCGAGGCAGTCTATGCTCGCATATGTGACTTTTTTAGGCTTATAGTGTTCTACCAGCCATTCAAATCTCAGGTCGGGGACATAAACGATCGCCTCGTTTATTTCCGCGTGTCCAGGGGGAGCGGGCGTTTTTCCGCTTACCGCAGAAAAAAGCGTGCTCTTGCCAGATTGCATAATCCCGGTTATTGCTGCTATCATTCCTTCTTCCTTCTTACCCCTTCTGAAAGATCAGGGCCCGAACCTATCTATCTGTGACAATGTATTTACTCAATCTTTCCTTTTCTCCCGACAGTCTAAGCCTGAGCATATCGAGGCCGACATAGACTCCTCTCAGCCTGACTGTATATCTGTCTCCGGGAAACTGCATTCTCCTGCAGTACACAGAATCCTGCGCTGCCATTCCTATGTAGCAGAGACCGACTGATTTTCCTGCAGTGGCTCCCCCCGGTCCGGCGATCCCGGTAGTCGACAGGGCGATATCAGATCCCGCAGCTTTCAGCGCCCCTTGCGCCATCGAGACGCAGACCTCCTCGCTTACCGCTCCGCATCGGCCGATCAATCGGTGATCGACACCCAGCCTCTCCTCTTTTGATTCGTTACTATAAGTCACGAATCCTTCGAGAAACGATTCACTGGCCCCGGGGACAGAGATCAAAGTGGACGCCAGAAGCCCCCCGGTAAACGATTCGGCGACTGATAGCGTCGAGCCGGAGTTCTTCAAAAGATCGATAACGACATCCTCCATCTTTTCAGAGGCGATGGAAAAGATATGGCTTCCAAAAAGTTTCCGCAAGCTGTCAATCGTATCATCCTTTACCAGACGGGCCGGAAGATACAGCTTTATCCCCGCGGGATCCGCCGTTATCGAAATCTGCGCCTTAAGTCTTTCATCAAAAAGGCGGGAAAGCCTTTCCTCCACCGATGTCTCCATCAGCCCGAATATTTGTATTACAGTCTTTTTTTCCCCATCCCCCCCGGAGAGCTCCGGTAAAACAAAGGACTGGAAAATAGAATGCATCTCTGCGGGTACTCCGGGAAGAAGATATATCTCGGACCGGCCGTATTTAAGCGCAAGCCCCGGTGCGGCGCCCACGCTATTGGGCAGGACCCTGGCCCCCGCCGGTATCCTTGCGAGATCCCTGTAACTCTCGGGAGTTTGGAGACCGAGCTCCCTGAACCGCTTTTCTATCGATTCTGTTATCTCATCTTTCAATTCAGTCTGACCGCCGAAAAGAGCGATCGCGGCCTGGCGGGTCAGATCATCGACGGTCGGCCCGAGTCCGCCAGTCACTATCACGGCATCACAACGTCCGGCGGCCTTTCCCATCTCTTCGGTGATGAGGTCCTGATCATCAGGCAGAACCGTTATCCTGACCGGTTCGATCCCCGACCCGGTGAGGATTCTGGAGAGATATTCCCCGTTATTCTCACGTGTCTCGCTTCGAAGCACTTCGTTGCCGATTGTGATTATCTCGACCTTCAAACCGTTGCCTTTCATTTGCCGTACTTTATTGATTACCGATACAGATCTTACGCCTTATGCAAGGTCGAAGAACCGCATGAGGATAAATAGCGCAATAAACGAATACACTCCGGCCAGCGCGTCATCGGCGACCACGCCGACCCCCCCCTTAAGCTTTTCAGCTCTTCCTACAGGAAAGGGTTTTGTGATATCGAATATTCTGAACAGGATGAACGCGGCGACCCCTACCTTCCAGGCCGGTTCGATAGCAAAAAGGGTTATCTGCATACCGACAAACTCATCTATCACTATCCGCGAGGCATCGTGCCCGTAATACCCTTCCATCACGGAGGCAAGGTATATCGCCGCAGGTATTGTGAGGATTACAAATACCGGATGCGTAATAAGGCCGGCCCCCGGGACAAAAAGCCATACGAGCAGCCAGACAGCACAGGCGAAAGTCGCAGACGCAAACGGGAAAAATCCCGTATAAAAAAAAGAACCGAAAAGTGTCACAATAAATCTTTTCACCATATCTCCTGCCTCTTGACTTTTACGGCCGTCAGACCTGAATGAACCGTAAAAGAGTTCCGATAACTGCCGAACAGGCGGTCATCCCGCTCGGCAGACGATTCCGCCAGGAAGAAGACCGATCTGGTATCGGGATCTCCAGCCGCCCAGCGAAGACTAGCCGGATTAGACCGGCCTGACAAGTGAATTAATCCTCTGACGGTGTAAATTGGATCATGAGAGGTTTCGAAGGACACCTTTTGCAACAGCTTTCAAAGTGTCAAAAACACCTGTTCCGTTGACGGCGACCGCTTCGAAAGAAGGGAAATGCTTCGGGTTCAGCTCTTCCTCTAGATCGGAGACATCCAGGGCGTCGGGAAGGTCGCGTTTGTTATACTGGATCGCATAGGGCACTTCGTCGAGTTTGATGCTGTATTCAGAGAGGTTCTCATGAAGGTTGTAGAGACTCTCGATATTGGCATCGTAACGGCTGTTCTGCGAATCGGCGACAAAGACCACTCCATCGACTCCTCTGAGGATCAGTTTCCTGCTGGCGTCATAATATACCTGTCCAGGGACGGTATAGAGATGGAAACGGGTCTTGAAACCCTTCACCGTTCCAAGTTCGAGGGGAAGAAAATCAAAAAAGAGGGTCCTGTCCATCTCGGTAGCCAGCGTTATGAGCTTGCCTTTTGTGTCAGGCGATACCTTTTCGTAGATATACTGAATATTTGTAGTCTTTCCACACAGTCCCGGACCGTAGTAGACTATCTTTACATTAATTTCGCGCGACGAATAGTTTATTAGAGACAACTTTGAATCCCCTTTAATCCGAAAAAAGACTGTCTATCTCGAGTTCAGCTCCAGCAGTGAATTCTTCATCGAAATCCGTTGAATATTCTTCATTCTCATATTCCAGTTTACCGTATAGCCTGAGGATAACCGTTGACAGATTGTCGACCGCTTTTTTAGTCCTGAGCCTTACGAGGCCAAGAGTCGTTTTTTTATCGAACAGGATGACCAGTATGATATCCTGCTCCACCCGGGCAAGGTACATCGATTCGTTGCTTCCCTGGTGATACAGGGTAGAAAAATCTTTTTCCCCGATCAGTTTGGCAAGCTGTGCGTTGGCCTCGAAATCAGCAGCGCAGAGAGATGCAAAACTGTACATATCGAACCGCGGCTCTTCGCCTATGTTCGAGATCATCTGTCCGGTCTTGTCGAGCAGTATTACGCTGGTAGCATTCGAATTATTCAACAGCTCCTGGAGGGTAGTGTTGATCGCGTAATAATCCTCCTCGAATACTTTCCAGTTTGTTCTGATCATCTTCTCTCTCTTTCCCTTGCCTTTGACAGGTCCTCCGGGCCCTAAAGCGGTTCTCTTCCTTCTAATGCTTTCGAAATAGTACCTTTATCTACAAACTCGAGCGTACTTCCAAGAGGGATACCTCTCGCCAGTCTTGTCACCTTTACGCCTTTTCCCTCAAACATCTTCAATATGAACAACGAAGTCGTATCACCCTCGATACTGGGGTTCGTCGCAATTATCAGTTCTGTAATTTCTTCTTCCTCGACCCTTTTCTTCAGACCGGACAGATTCAGCTCTCCCGGTCCGATCCCGTCAAGCGGTGAAAGAACTCCGTGTAAAACATGGTAGCCGCCCCGATACTTTCCGGATCTCTCAAGAATGTAAATGTCGGACGGCCGTTCAACGATGCATAACACGCCTTTGACTCTCGACCTGTCGTTGCAGATCCTGCAGGTTTCTTCTTCAGAGAGGTTTCCGCATCTGTTGCAAAATCGAACCTTCTCTTTGACTTGCTGAAGTGTTTCGGCAAAATCAGTCACCTCTCCGCCCTGCATATCAAGGACTGCAAATGTCAGCCTCTGAGCGGTCTTTTCGCCTACTCCAGGAAGCTTTTTGAAGTGCCCGATCAGCTTCTGAAGCAGCGGAAGCTCATAATTCATCACTCTCTCCCCCATTGAAGCAAGAATCTTGCCTTAAAATATTCTATAACAGGAAAACGCGAAAAGATCAGAATAAGCCGGGCAGAGGCATCCCGCCGGTCAGAGAACTCATATCCTTGGCAATCATATCGTCGACCTGCGACTTTGCCTCATTGACGGCCGCTATGATCAGATCCTCAAGCATCTCGATATCGGAAGAATCGACTACTTCGGGATCTATCCTGACAGTGACGATCTCATGCTGTCCATTCATGGTCACCTTGACCATACCACCGCCAGCAGAGGATTCAACAGTCTTTTCGGCAAGTTTTGCCTGCATTTCCGCCATTTTTGCCTGAACCTGCTGCGCCTGCTTCAGAAGTTTTCCGATATCCTTCATTATGATCTTCCCCCCCTGTTATCCTTGCTGATCTCTCCGTTAAACTCTTCGACGATGCGCCTGACCATCGGAGATTTCTCAAAAAGATCTTCCATCTGTTTATTTCCGGTACCGGAGTCTATTATTTTCTCCTCTTTTTTTTCTTCAGGTGCCCCGATATCCGGAGCATTTTTATCGACACTGGACTTCCCTATGACCAATTTTCTGCCATAGAACCTTTCAAGGTGGGATTCTATGTACCGTTTGTTCTTGCTCTCATGGACCATTTCAGAAGCGAATCGATTTTGAGCGCTGAATGAGAGAACGATCTTTTCACCCTCCACAGACTTGACCCTTGCCGACATCAGCCAGATACCCAATGTCAGTTTTGCCTCTCTTACCTGTGCAAGAAACCTCTCCCACTGATCTCTGCCGCCGAGAGCCGCAAGTGCGGCAGAATCCTCTTCCGAACCTGCTTTTCCGGTACTATCGAACTCTGCATATCCTTTTTCGCTCCCGGAACCGCTTTTCCTGTCAGGCCGGCCGGACTCTTTCCTTTCCAGCGACGCGCTTCCAGCTTTTCGACCGGGATCAGCGCCAGGTTTTTCTTCCTTTGTTCTGTCAGACGGTTTCGAACCCGAACCGGACCCCTTGCGGACCGTACCGCTCGGTTCCATTCCGGATACGGCCCCGCCGCCACCTTTTTCGATCTTTTCAATAAGTTGAGATATCTCGACTACCGAATCCCACGAGGCGGCTTCCGCGATGGCGGCCTCAACAAGGTACCTCGGCTGGCTGGAATTTTTCATCTCCCTGAAAGCCCGGCTTGCCGATCTGAAGAGAAAAAGCAGGTCCTCGGTCTTGAAAATCCCGGCCACTTTCCTGAGTTCTGACACTTCTTCAGATGTCAGATCGAGCCAGCCGGGTGAATCATCCTCCACACTGAGGACTATCAGATTACGGACACCTTCGATATAGGCCAGGAAGAATTTCTCAAGATCGAGTCCTGACGAGACCGCCGCATCGATTATCCCGAAAGCATCCTTTCTGTTCCTTTGACTGACTGCAGATAAAAGAGAGGTTATTATGGCCGAATCGACCAGCCCCAGGACCCGGCGGACCGTTTGAATATCTATCTTCTTATCAAAAGCCGAGATACACTGATCAAGCAGGCTCTCTGCGTCCCTCATGCTTCCATCGGCGCTGCGCGATATGATAAGAAGGGCTTCACTGTCAGCCTCTATCTTCTCCTCGGAGCAAATCTTTTCCAGCTGTCCTGACAGTTCGGGAGTCGCAAGCCTTTTAAAATTGAACCTCTGGCATCTTGAAAGGATCGTAGCAGGCACTTTATGGGGTTCGGTGGTCGCGAATATCATGTAGACATGCTGCGGCGGCTCTTCGAGAGTCTTAAGCAGGGCATTGAAGGCCTGGGGAGTCAGCATATGGACCTCGTCGATTATATAGATCTTGGATGCGCCCTGCGAGGGTGCGTATCCGATCTTTTCCCTCAGGTCCCTTATTTCATCGATACCTCTGTTGGATGCGCCGTCGATCTCTATCATATCAAGATGCGATCCATCATTGACGGCGAGGCAGGACTGGCATTTGTCACATGGTTCACTGCCTTTTCTGTCCTCACAGTTGATGACTTTTGCGAGAAGCCTCGCTGTAGACGTCTTTCCGCATCCCCTCGGACCCGAGAAAAGATATGCATGAGCCAGCCTGTTTTTTTCGACGGCTTTCTTCAAAGTAAGCGTCACATGATCCTGGCCTATTACTTCTGAAAATCTTTTAGGACGCCATTTTCTTGCCAGTACGAGATAAGCCATAAGTGATCCACCAATCATGAGATCCAGAGACCGTGCACCCGACATCGAGAGGCATTCCCGGCTCTAACAACGGGGTTAACTCCAGTCAGACTGTTCCGCGGCACACAAAAATTACTGCTTACCGCTGCTACCTTCCGGTCCTGACGGGGTTGGCAGGTTCCTGTTGCGCGGGATCCGGCTATCAACGCCACTACCCGCCGCCGATCACTCGAAAAGTACACTCCCTCAATCGGGGATTCAGCCCCGCTATAGCGGATTGCGGGTTCAGGGCACCGCTACCTCCCCGCCTAGCACGATCTAAAAAACAACAAAATGGTGGAGATGAGCGGATTCGAACCGCCGACCCCCTCGTTGCGAACGAGGTGCTCTCCCAGCTGAGCTACATCCCCACCCCGAATCTTCCCCGCAAGGGACGCCCGGCATCATCCGGACGGCATCACAGACAATCCGCCAGAAAACGCTCCCTGCAGCAAGAAACTTCTTTTCTGGCGGAGAGAGAGGGATTCGAACCCTCGGAGCAGTTACCCGCTCAACGGTTTTCGAGACCGTCCCATTCAACCAGCTCTGGCAT
>JAFGBF010000005.1 GCA_016933255.1 Candidatus Krumholzibacteriota bacterium | reverse complement strand
TGATGTCGTCATGCCCACCGATGATGATACTGCCGTAATCGTGCTGCTGTTGTTTCACCATGACAACCTCTCCATGCTACAGGGTCTATCCCGATTTCTTAGTGAACCGGGCTTTTCAAACGTATTTACACACGCGAAATCTCTTCATCACTGTCAGTTGCGTCTCCATCCTCGACATAAGAACCGGCCATGTCCGGAGACTCTTGGTTTCCATAGATCATTTCATATCTTTCAAGAATAAGTTTCGGATCGATCACCGGATATTCTCTCTCGCAGATATGCAGCGAGTGCCTTGTAATCGAGGTCCATACCCCTTCAACAAGCTGTTCGACTATCCCCTCCGTTTTTTGTAAGGGTCCTGAAGTGATTATTCCTATTCTTTCTTCCGCCTGTCCGATGATTACGACCTTGTCACCTTCCACTTCTGTTTTGATATCCTCAGTGGCAAGCTCATCAATACGGCAGACAGGAACTGATTTTTCGGAAATAATCACATATCTTCTGTGACTTTCTTCGTCCCATTGGACATCTTCCATATCAATCGAATCTTCAACAGACCTCGAGGCGACAGCAAAGCTGTTGCCGGATCCATTAAGAAGATGGTATTCCGTCATTACTGTCGTACGGGGGAATGTAAATTTAAATCTTCCCCCCCTGCCGTTTTCCGGCTCTACCCAGAGGAGACAGCCCCACTTCTTGAGGATGCTTCTTACTTCGAGCAAGCCCTTGTAAAAAGCAACCGTGTCATCTCTATCAACCCGGGAATCGGACAGGAAGTCAGGTCCATTATCCGAGATGGTCGCGACAAGATATAAACCTTCAGAGGTTATTTTTACATTGACCAGAAGATCGATATCCTCTCTCTCGCAATACATGCTGTTGATATCAAAAATACAGTTCTCCAGGATCTTGGCCAGATCTGAAGCAACCTTTCGTTCCAGAGAAAAAGCATCAGCTGATAACTCGATTTTTGACCGCCATCCATGCATGCGTGTATTAATTCCGCTGAAATCCTCGACTCCGTCAAGTACTGTCTGGCTGGAGACTTTTGCGCTGAATGAATTGTTCCTGTTACCGAGCTGTTTTAAAATATTTCCGACAAGTCCAAGAAAGAATTCGCTTTCTCCGTAAGCCAGCTCGAGGTCTCTGATTCCAGCTTCACCTTTTGGCTCGACGAGATAACTGTTTAGTTTTTCATTGACCTTCTCGAGGGAAGCAATAAGACGGTTCATAGTATTGAAATTTTCGTCGGCTGACCGATCCGAATGATCGATTCCAGCCGAAGGTATTGGAAAGATCGTCTCGTCAGAGTTCACCGGTACCGAGGCCTCTACAGGATCGGTTGATCCATCCTGCCCGGTATCAGGATCCACCTGATAAAACGATTCCTCCAGCAACACGTTGATCTCCTGCTGAATTCCGAAGAATTTGCCATCCAGTTCGAGTTCTCCGGGCCCTTCCTTCATCAGTTCCGCCACAACCTGTTCCTCCGCCTCCAGCAGTTCTGAGACGATCTGTGAAAGTGCCTCATCCCAGCATCCCGTACTTGCAGCAGCTTTATCCATCAGGATCCCGAACTGATTCAGTGTCTCGCTCCACTCATGCATTCCGAGCATCCTGAGACTTCCGGCAAGAAGACCGTTCGCAAAACTTATTTTCTGCATTACAGGTTCAATGAATTTTTCCCCTGCACCCAGCATCATCAGATCGTTCAGTTTCGCGATATGATCGTTGACCTGCTCGCCAAAGAGTTTTCTGTTTTCTTCATTCAGGATGATCACTGCTCACACCTCTTCTTCAGATTAGGCCTTCCCCATATATTCTACTGCACCCAGTTCGAAAAGATCGTAAACCTGTTCCTCGTTATCCGCTCCGGCCTCGGCCGATCTTGAAATATTTTCGTTTTGATCGGTAAGATTCTGTCCGCTGGCAGCCAGGATAGCGTCCGTAACTCTTCCCAGCGAATCTGCAGAATCATCCATCTCTTTCTCCTCCGTATAATCAGCACCGCTCGAAACAGCTGCTTCACTCACTGCCGGTTCCTCTTCGCTGTCCGCTACGGCATCGACCTTTTTCCAGTTGTTACCCGGCATCTCCATCCAGTCTCCACCTTCGTGGGGGCCGGGAGAAGATTTTACCTCTGCGTTTTCCGGGATATCATATATCTTATCATCAATATCATTATCATCGGCGCCGGAATCCGCTTCGATCCTACCCGACGGCAGATCCTGTTCCGCTTCATCTGCCGAAACGAAGCTGAAAGGTTCAGCATCTTCCGCTGGTGCTTTCATATCGACCGCATTGCCTATGATAGAGATTTTTTCACTCGCGGCAGGGTCATCTACCTTTAACTCATCATCGTTAAGATAAGCTGCCTCGAAATCATGTACAGCCATGGCCTCTTCATCTTCCTGATCCCCTTTCCATATCTTCCCATGGTCTATGACGAAGTCTGAATCGCCCGCTGGATCCTCATCTATCTCAGGGATACGCTCATCTACCGGAGCAGATTCATCGCAGCTATTATCTTCCTCAGCCTGATGCAGGCTATTGTCAAGCAACTCCAGCTCGTTATCGAGGTTGATTATCATTTCCTGAAGGGAATGGCTTCTTTTTTCGATATTTTTCGATATCTCTGATATCGAACGGCTTATACCCTCTGTATCCAGTGCCGCGCCTGGGATGCTGCTGCCTGAATTTCCGCCTGAACCGATATTAGCCTTCAATACCCTTACCGCTTCGGCTGATTCTCCTGAAAGTCTGTTGAATCGCTCCGCTGTTTCTCTCAATTTCTCGGCAAACTTCGCAAGGCTGTGTTCGGAAGCGTCCCCGCGCGCGGCCATTAGGGCAATATTGAGAGCCAGCCCGTTATTTTCTTCGGAAAAGGATTCCAGGACTCTGCTGTTTTCCGCTATCCTTTCGAGAGCTTCTCCGACCTGACCGGTATCGGCATGCGGATCACTTCCCGCCTCCTGACCATTCACTCCGGCACCGCTCGAACCGCCTTCGGCAATCTGGTTCGCCGCACTGTTAAGCTCTCCGAGATCTCTTACTATCTGGATGATATCTTTGTTCGACCCGCTGGCGTATTCCGTGATCTTTCCGATCGACAACGATATCTGCCCGCTCGCACGCCTGTTTTCCTCGATCTTCTGTTTGAGCGATTCGATCTCGTCGTTCCGGAATGCGACAAACTCTTTGACCTTAAGTACAAGGCTTGCCCACCAGCGCCCTTCGATTATCGTCTCCTGGACCTCATTTCCGCTAAGTATCGAATCGATCTCCATCTCCAGATCTACAGATCTTTCCTCTTTTCCCATCTCGGCAATCTCACTGGAGATCTCTTTGATCTGATCTCCGTAGTTCCTTAAAATATTCTGTAACGCCGGATAATCAGATAGCTTGGCGATCTGGGCAGGATTTGTAAGATCATCAATACTGTCGGCAAGTGATATCATCTTTGTGTAATCCTGTCCCGACGCAAGGTAGGATTTGTATCTTCTGACCGATGAAGCGATACTGAAATATGAAAAGAGAGATATGAGGATCACTCCAGCCGCCAAAGGATACAGTTCCTTGAAAAACTGAAACGAATCTATGATCCACCTGGCGTCATTACCTTTCAGCCAGGTCAAATCTATGTTATAGACATGGGTGATGTAATAACCGACTCCGAAACTGGTTATCATCATCATCATGGCTACAAAAACACCAATCTTCCACGGCGATGTGAGCACAGGCCTTTTTTTGGATTTTCGCACAATGAACTCCTTAGCGTATAGAGACGGGCCCTATATCCCATCCAGGAAATGTCCGCAAACAACGATTATATTATTCTCTCGCGGGAAAATCGCAAAGATTATGCCAAGGTTGAAATTAAGGCAAGTGCCTGTATTAACAGGACATTATAGGAAATTCCAGAGAATCGTGGGAAAAGCGAGGGACGAATATGCTCACCGTCAATGCGTTTTGCAAAGACAGGTTCACGAAATGTTTTATGCTGTTTCATCTCATTTTTGGTCTGCCGCAGATGATCAAAACCGTTATTTCCTGCCTGAACTTTTCGCTATCGAGGTATAGAGTGGAGCCCGCCTGTCTTTGAGCAGATGATTGCCCGATGTAATATTCTTATCATCGGCTTCACTCAACTCTATATTTTTGACTTTCAGCGATTCGCTCCGATCCCCCGCAGATACTATCAGATCGCCGCGCGGGCCAAGTATCTGGCTCCCGCCCGTAAAAGTAAGGCTCATCGTTCCACGTTTCTCCGTCCCTATCCTGTTCGCCGTGACAGAGAAGACGCCGTTTTCGATCGACCTTGTCTTCATAGCCTCTTGTCCCCATGGGAGAACCAGGTTAGCAGGATGGACAAGGATCTGGGCGCCTTTAAGAGTCAGGATCCTGCTCACCTCGGGAAAGATCCAGTCGAAACAGATCATCATTCCGAGCTTTCCCTCTCCGCTGTTTACCACCTTAAATGATTTTCCAGCGTCGAAAAAGAGTTTCTCCCTGTCAAAAAGGTGTATCTTCTGATAAGCCTCGACTTTACCCTTGGGGGATATATATACGGCTGTATTGTATAGATTTCTCCCTGATTTTTCGGCCATTCCGAAAACGAGGTGAAGATTCTTCTTTTTCGCTATTTTCTTCATCTCCGTAGTCGTATAACCGTCTTTAACTCTCTCAGCCAGTTTCCCGAGTTCAGCCCTGTTTTTAAATAAATACCCGGTATTGAAAAGCTCGGGAAGCACTATAGTGGCGTCAGAGACCTTACTGAGCAAAGTCGAAGCCTTTTTCACGTTGGCTTTGACTTCGCCGAACCTGCAACGCATCTGGAGGAACCCTAATTTCATTATTCCCCTCTTCTTTCTGTCAATAATCAGACATATGACCGCGAAATCAGGTGCCATTGTAGCAGAATGATGAAAATTATAAACAATTAATTTATATCTGCAGATTTTTAACAAATATATGATGGCACATTCTATGCTGAAAAGATTCTGTCAGACAACAGAGACATCACCTTTGCTTTACAACGGAGAATCGAGATGGCTGCTGCCAGTACATATAAGCTTATTGGAAAAGGCGATCCGGAGCAGGGCCATACATCGTTTTTCATGATGAATAACCTTCTGTACAGCCGTATCGACAGCGGTTACCCCTCAAATAACGACCAGTATGATGAAGATGTAAATGTCTATCTGGCCGGACTCCTTGAATCGCTGATCAGTCCGGAGTACCACCGGAATCTGAAAAAGTATGTCATCCCCTATGATTTGCCGCTTTTTGAATCGATTGAGGGAGAGACAGACTCAAGGGTCAAATATATGACTTACAGGGTAAATGCCGACTTTCTCCTTATCTCGATTGGGCTGTTTGACGGTGTAAAGGGCAGAGCCTCAAATTCCGTCCCATATATGAATATTCCCGAAAGGTCGTACATAGGGAGGGGGAAAGCTTATTATGACCTCGCGCGCTCCTATCTGCTCCAGACGACCCTTCACTCCACAGCCATGACGGAGATACTCGGCAAGCTGTCCGATAACTTTGAAAAGTATCTGAAAATCATCTCAGTAATGAAAAGTGAGCACTTTAATTTTATAAGAAGGATATCCGAAGGGGAACTATATCACCTCAGCCACGATATCGAACGCGACGACCTGAAAAAGAGGACCCGTCTTAAATACGACGAATTTCTCGACGCATACTCAAGGTTCCGGAAAGAAAAGTCAACCGAGTCAAAGACCTTATTACAGGAAAAGATGCGGGAGCTGAAAAAACTTGACGGATCGTTTGAATTTGATCCTGACCTGGCCGGCCCCTCAGATATCCCTGATGAAATCTGAACAGATCTTTAATACCTCTTCAGCCCTTTCGCCCTGAACAAGAAGATGCCCGCCGTCTCTGATCCATACGAACTTTGAGCGCGGATTTCTGCTGTGACGCTTAAGAAAATTGAATCCCCTTTGACTTACAACCGGATCATCGACAGCCTGAACGACCAGGAGCGGGTCATCTATCGGTTGAATATCAAATCTTGTCCTGTCGATCAACTCCATCATCGTTGTTTTTACAGGAGCGATCTGTTTTACGAAGGAGGGAAGAAGCATTTGAGATAATTTAAAGAAGAGATAGCGCCTTCCCTTTACAGGAAACAGCGCAGGAGCTATGAGAACAGTCCCCTTAACCTTATATTTTTTCATCAGGTTCAAAGCTATCGTGCCGCCGAAGCTCAATCCGACAAGAAAAACGCTTTTTGAGTAAGTGAGGATCGTTTCCAGAGCTATCTTCGATTCCGCGAGACAGACAGACCATGAAGAACTTGCCCGGGAATGATTTCCGTTATTTCTTCTCCGCTTTCTGCTTCCGATCCTGTTCCTGAAGAAACCGCCGAAACCTGAGTCGATCGATCCGGGATCGAGCGAGAGACGGATACCGTACACGGTATACCCCTGTCCGAAGAGATTATCGGCGATACTGCGCATCTCATCAGGAGAGCCCCCTGCTCCATGGATCAGAAAACAGCAGCCGGCCTCCTGCTCCTGCATCATCAGAAATGATCTCTCTTTTTCAGGGACCCCTTCGTTTCTCTCCACGAACACCCTGCTTTCGTGGAAGAATTTCAAAAGGTTTTTCCTCAGATCCAGGTCGTCCGGAACGCTGCCGAGCCTCTGCTGCAGTTCCCATATAGACTGATTGATCCTCTCAAGTGTCTTTGACAATTGCTGCCTTTCGTATTCCTTTTGTCGCCATGATCCGTATCCATGCCTTCTGCCAGTATCTTACTATCTGGAATATGGATTTCATATCTAATAAGTAACAGTTTTTTCAGTTTTTTCCCCGCCGCATACCCTGAGACATAATCCGCAGATAAGAGAATTGATCTTTTCGCTTTTGGAAAACCGTCTCAGCTGTGCGGCGCACTTGTCGAGGTCGAAATCATCCGGATCCTCTTTTATAGCTCCTACAGGGCATACCTTTATGCACCTTTTGCATTCTCCGCAACCGCCCTCCGGAGCACTCTCGCCGCAATCCGGAAGCGGCATATCTGTCAGGATCGTAGCATATCGCACCTGCGAACCGTATTTTCCGTTCACAAGCAGGTTGTTTCTTCCTTTCCACCCCAGGCCCGCCATCGCACCGACCTCTCTGTGCGAGAGATGACCGAGCAATCTGTCCCAGTCGAGGACCTGGGACGCCGGGATCGGAAGTGCTGTGTATCCCATTCTCTGGCAGATGCCAGCGATCGCCAGGGCAGCCTGGTCGAGAGCAAAATTAACAGTCCTGTAATGATAATAGTAAGTCCATGTGGGAGATCTCTGGACAGTCTCCAGAACAGCTGAAGATAACCTGATCCCTATCGATACGGCATACCTCAGCGGGCGCGCGATCTCCCTGATCGAAGCATCGATCCTGATCTCTTTATTATCGATCCTTGTACTGGAAAGTATATCGACCGGCGGGGAGCCAAAACCCTTTCTCAGTGTTTCCAGATTATTTTCAGGTCGCTGCGAACTCATTCTACTTCCACACGGCTGAGAATTATCCTGTTAACTGGTCCTGTAATTCGGAGCTTCCTTTGTAATCACGATGTCATGAGGATGACCTTCACGCAGTCCTGCTTGAGTTATCCTGATAAACCGGCTTTTTTCCTTCAATTCGGCGATCTTGCCGACACCGCAATATCCCATTCCCGCTCTCAGTCCACCCATCAGTTGAAATACATTACTGGCCAGACTGCCTTTATAAGAGACCCTGCCCTCGATCCCCTCAGCAACAAACTTGCTTTCTTCCGTTACATTATCCTGAAAATATCTGTCGCTGCTCCCCTTCTTCATAGCCCCGATCGATCCCATACCCCGATAGATCTTGAAACTCTTGCCCTGGTGATAGATGATCTCTCCCGGGGATTCTTCGGTCCCGGCAAACATGCTGCCAATCATTACACTGTCGGCTCCCGCCGCCAGCGCTTTTGTAATATCTCCCGAATATTTGATCCCTCCATCGGCGATCAGGGGAACCCCGGCTTTTTTTGCGACCGCCGCGCAATCCATGATCGCGGTCACCTGAGGAACTCCGATTCCGGCCACAACCCTTGTCGTACAGATCGCTCCAGGTCCGATTCCCACCTTAATCGCATCCACTCCCAGACTGATCAGGTCTCTCGCGGCAGCCGCAGTCGCTATATTTCCAGCGATAAGCTGAAGCGTTCTGTATTTTTTCCTGATCTTCGAGACGGTCTCCAGCACTGCGGTCGAGTGCCCGTGCGCGGTATCAACGACTATGACATCGACACATACATCGACAAGAGCCTTTACCCTGTTCATCGTATCGGAGCCTATACCGACAGCCGCGCCGACACGCAGCCTGCCCTCTGTATCCTTGCATGCATTGGGATAATCGATCCTCTTTTGCATGTCCTTCACTGTAATAAGCCCTTTCAGGCATTTCTTCCTGTCCACGACCGGCAGTTTCTCGATCCGGTTCTCATGGAGGATCCTCATCGCCTCATCCATCGTTATTCCTTCAGAGGCGGTGATCAGCTTACTGGTCATCACCTTGCTGATCTCGACATCCCGGCGGCCGATAAATCTCAGGTCCCTGTTGGTAAGGATTCCCACAAGGATATTCCTGCTGTTAACGACAGGCAGTCCCGATATGTGGTATTTCTCCATAAGCTCGATCGCTTCACTTACAAGCTGTTCGGGAGAGATGGTCACAGGTTCGGTTATCATACCGCTTTCGCTTCTCTTTACCCGTTCAACGCTTTCAGCCTGAGATTCAATAGAAAAATTCTTGTGGATTATACCCATGCCGCCTTCCCTGGCAAGGGCGATCGCCAGGGCCGATTCTGTCACAGTATCCATCGCTGCGGATATGACAGGTATATTCATCTTTATTTTCCGCGTAAGATTCGTTCTGAGATCGACTTTTTGCGGGTGGACCTTCGATTTAGCAGGGATCAGGAGAACATCATCGAAAGTCAGGCCTTCCTTTATCATTTTTCCTTCTTTCACCTGTTTCGAAAGAGCTTCAGGCTCCTTCTCCCTCCTTTCATTGCCGATATTCCCTTTTATAGTTACTGCAACATACCTTCTGTCAATAAAACTGTCAAGATTGAAGGGACGGTATCCTCAGCAGATCCTCGGAAGCAGGTCTCCATACGGAAGATCCACGACCCGTTCGCCACCGAAAACAGTCTTCATTATGACATGGCGCACGGGGGATCCGGTGACGGAACCGATAATGGCAGCTTCCTTTCCCAGCGGATCCCTCTGGATCCTTTCAAGCACCTTTTCGGCGTGATCGGGGTCGACGATTACTACGAATTTACCCTCATTTGCAATATGAAGCGGTTCATATCCCATCAGTTCGCACCCTTTTCGGACTGTCTCCCTCAACGGGATCGATGATTCGTCGATACGTATGCATACTTCAGAATCACAGGCGATCTCATTGAGAACAGCAGCAAGACCGCCCCTGGTCGCATCCCGCATAACCCGTATCCCTTCCGTTTCTTCCAGAAGAGGGACAATCAGCGTCGACAGCGGAGCAGTATCGCTCTCGAGTCCGCTTCCAAAATCAAGGTTTTCCCGCATACTCAGGATCGCGAGCCCATGGTCACCGACAGTACCATTTATTATTACTATATCGCCGGGCCTCGCTGACGCTGAAGAAAGCTCGATCCCGTCCGGGACCTTTCCAATGCCGGAAGTATTTATGAATATCCCGTCAGCCTTGCCCTTTTCCACGACCTTGGTATCTCCGGTAACGACTGATACATCCGCTTCTTCGGCAGCCGATCTTATAGAGTCCAGTATCCTTCCGAGGTCGGTCATCGAAAAGCCCTCTTCGATAATAAATGAAAGGGATATCGCCAGGGGAACAGCCCCGCATACAGCAAGGTCATTGACCGTACCGCAGACAGACAGATGGCCGATGTCCCCTCCCGAAAAAAACAGAGGATCGACCACAAAAGAATCGGTCGTAAACGCCATCCTGCCGGGTATGGCATCTAATATCGCGCTGTCCTGAAGGGGAGAATCGCAATTGCTCCCGAGTTTTTCCATAATAAACCGCACAAGCTCTTTCATAAGGATCCCGCCGCCGCCGTGCGCCATCAGGATCTTCTCTTCATTTCTTTTCATCATTGCTGATCCAACTCCCTGTTACCTTTCTGGACAAAAGATCCTGCACGGATCTTCAGTCCGTCACAACAGTCCCTTTATTATTTTCGCTACACCCGCCTGTACCTGCCCCAGGGATATTCCGCCGTCATTCGGGGGAACGATACGATGCTGGTAAAATATCGGGGGGATAGACCGGGACAGGATGGAGATCTTTTCGCAGAGATAACGGTTTTGAAAGACGCCTCCTGAAAGGACGACTTTCCCGATCTGGGCTTTTTTACATAACGCGTAGGAAAGAAATGTCACAAGATGCGCCACCGAATTGTGAAAGGCCGCCGCGATCTCTTCGCGGCTCTTCCCCGCAAGAATATCGTCTACCATCCCCTTGACGACCGGAGATGGATCGATCTCGATCGGATCGGAGTCACTGATATCGAAATCATAGTATCTGTCTACGGTACCGGCATTAAGCGCCAGCTCTTCAAGCATGATAGCGGCCTCTGCCTCATAACTTACTTTTTGCATGCATTGCAGGATCGATGCTGCAGCATCGAAAAGCCTTCCTATGCTTGATGTCTCGATCGAATTGATCCTTTGCCGGGCAAGTTGAAGGATCTTCTCCGAAGGAAGCCTGTCGAGAGGAAGGAATGCTTCAGCCTTCTCGAGAACAGAGTCTCCATACAGCTGCCAGAGATACATCAGAGCCATCCTCCATGGCTCCCGAATGGCGACAGCGCCCCCTGGCAGGGGAATATACTTCAGATGGGCAAGCCTTGTAAAATCGTGCTGCCTAGCGAGTAAAAATTCCCCGCCCCATAGTTTTCCATCCGTTCCATACCCCGTTCCGTCAAAAGAGACGCCGATCACGGGGTCCTCTATGCCGTGCTCGACCATTACACTGACCGCATGGGCATGATGATGCTGGACCTTTATCACAGTGGAACATCCCATTTCTTCGGCAAACCTCGTCGTGAAATAGTCGGGGTGCATATCGCACACTGCTATTTCCGGTTCCACGCCGAGCAGATTCTTGAACGCCTCATATTCGAGCCTGTAGTTCATCTGCCCTCTCAGATCTCCGAGATCCCCCAGATGAGAGGAGACAAAGGCCATCTCCCCTTTAGTCAGCGTAAAAGTACCTTTTTCCTGACCCCCCGTACCCAGGATCGATCTCGAGACAAGCTGGGGAAGTTTCACAGGTTCGGGAACGAAACCCCTGGCTCTTCTCAGAGGGACCGGCACCCCTGAAGGCGCAAAAAATATCGAATCGTCGCATTTGTGAGCAATATGCCTGTTATTTACAAGTGCAGCATCAGCAATCGGACCGAGTATCGTTTTTAACTCTTCTTCGGTCGATATAAGGGGTTCGTTGGTAAAATTGGCGGAAGTCATGATCAGAAGATCGAAGCCTTCGATAAGGAGATGGTGCACCGGAGTGTATGGAAGAAAAGCACCAAGATATCCGTTACCCGGCGCGATGATATCAGGGAGTCCGTTTTTTCTCTTTCTCAACAGGACGATCGGAGTCTCCGGAGAGGTCAAAAGCTTCGTTTCTTCTTCCCCCACGATGCAGAACTCTTTTACTGCAGCAAGGTCCCTGAACATCAGCGCGAAAGGTTTCGCCGGCCTTCTTTTCCGCGAGCGTAAGAGCTCCACTACCTTTCCGTCTGTCGCAAGACAGGCAAGATGATATCCGCCAAGCCCCTTAACGGCAAGGATGCCTCCATCCCGTATAATTTGTCTCGCTCCGTCGATCGGATCCTTGCCGATCCTCTTTCCTTTGACATTTATTAATGTAAGTACCGGTCCGCAATCAGGGCATGATATCGGTTCGGCATGAAACCTTCTGTCCGCGGGATCTGAATATTCCGCAGTGCACGAAGCGTCCATCTCAAACTCCTTCATCGTCGTCAGGCCTCTGTCATAAGGCAGTCCCTCGATGATGGTAAATCTTGGGCCGCAATTCGTGCAATTGATGAACGGATAGAGGTACCTGGGGTCGGAAGGATCCCTCATCTCTGATAAACAGTCTGCGCAAACGGCTGTATCGACGGGAAAGATAGTGTCGGAATCCCCCATCCCCTCGCTTTCCAGAATCACAAAGGCCTCGTCTCCGACAGGATCGATACTCTCGATATCCACCGAGTCCAGCCTTGCCAGGGGAGGCGGATTCTCTGTAAGAGATCTCCCGAAGAGATCTATCGAGCCGGCATCCCCCTCGATCTCAATAAACACACCGCTTCTTGTATTTTTTACCGACCCTGTGAGTCCGGCTTCTTTTGCGAACCTGTATACTGACGGCCGGAACCCGACCCCCTGCACTCTTCCCCTGACATTCAATCTTATCCGGTGGATGCCGCTGCCGATTTTTTCTTTCTTTTTTATATCTTCCCATTTCATGCCGCTATACTCCTTCGGCGTTCGGCAGGTCATACGACTATAGCGGCCTTCGGCAGGTTTATCCAGAGCAAAGTAGTATTACCGACAAAAGCCGCCCGGGGCATGGGCGGCTTTTCATCTTTACATATCACTATTTCAGGTATATTTTTCCGGACCTCTACCATTCACCGGTCGACAGATATTCATTTATAGCGATGGCGGCCAAACGGCCCTGCCCCATAGCAAGGATGACTGTCGCGGCTCCGAGGACAATATCTCCACCGGCAAAAACACCTTTTTTGCTCGTCTTCATCGTCACTTCATCAGCGATGATATTTCCCCATCTGTTAGTCTCTATATCCGGTGTCGTATCGGGAATCAGCGGATTCGATGAATTGCCTATCGATACTATCACAGCATCGACATCGATCGTAAACTCGCTGTTCTCGACCGGGACCGGCCTGCGTCTTCCGGAATCATCAGGTTCTCCAAGCTCCATTCTGATACATTCCACCTGTTTGACCCAGCCCTTTTCGTCCCCTATCAACCTAGTAGGATTCTGAAGAAGAAGAAACTGCACGCCTTCCTCTTCGGCATGGTGGACCTCTTCGACCCTGGCAGGCATCTCCGCGCGCGATCTACGGTAGACAAGATAGACATTTTCCGAACCCAGCCGCAAGGCTGTCCGCGCCGAATCCATCGCAACGTTACCGCCGCCGAAGACCGCTACATTCCTAAGCTTGACTATCGGAGTATCGGTCTCGGGAAAAGAATAAGCCTTCATAAGGTTAGCCCGCGTGAGAAATTCATTGGCTGAATATACTCCATTGAGATTTTCACCCTCGAGCCGCATGAACATCGGCAGTCCCGCGCCGGTCGCGACAAAAACAGCGTCATAATCACCATCGAGAAGCTCATCTATCGAAAAAATCTTCCCGATGACCATATTGTACTTTACTTCGACACCCATCCGTTCAAGGTTCTCAACCTCGCGTTCCACGATCGCTTTCGGAAGACGGAACTCCGGAATACCGTATATCAGCACGCCCCCCGGTTTGTGGAGCGCTTCGAATACGGTGACATCATGTCCTTCCCTGCGGACATCAGCCGCGACAGTCAGGCCAGCCGGGCCGGCGCCCACTATCGCCACCTTCTTGCCTGTCGATGCTTTTATATGAGGCGCTTCCGGCTTGCAATTTTTCATCTGATAATCCGCTACGAACCGCTCGAGTTTTCCGATCTGGACTGCCTCATCGACCGACTTGCGGCTCTTTCCCACAACACAGGTCTTCTGACACTGCTCTTCCTGCGGGCATACGCGGCCGCATATCGCCGGAAGGATATTCGTCTCCTTGATCTTCTTGGCCGAACCCTCGAAATCACCTTCGCAGATCAACTTGATAAAAGCGGGAATATCGATCGCCACAGGACATCCCTGGACGCATGGAGCTGTCTTGCACTGCAGGCATCTGCTGGCTTCAATCCGTGCCTCTTCCTCGGTAAAACCAAAAGGCACTTCCTCTACGTTACCGATCCGATCCTTCGGCGTCTGCTCGCGCATCCGTTGAGGGGGGATCTCAAGTCTTTCCTTAGGAGTCAGCTTTTTCTCTTCCATATTTTACTTTGGCTCCCGACAAGCCGTTTCCTCCTTTATTCGCTCTGGCATCGATCCATAGATTCTTTTTCCTGTTCACGATACATGCACTGTCTCTGCATCATTTCTTCATAATCGACTTCATGTCCATCGAACTCGGGACCATCGACACATACGAATTTCATCTTCCCTGCTACTGTCACCCGGCAGGCCCCGCACATCCCCGTCCCATCGACCATTATCGTATTAAGGCTGACAAGTGTCTGAATATCATACTTTTTCGTGAGCAGGCTGACGAATTTCATCATCACCGGCGGGCCTACAGCAACGACCAGGTCTATCTTGAGCCCTTCATCTATCAATTTCTGCAGCGCGTCGGTGACAAGCCCCTTCATACCGTAAGAGCCGTCATCGGTCGTGATCATCACCCGGTCACTTGCGGCACGCATCTTTTCTTCCATTATCACAAGGTCTTTTGACCTGCCGCCGAGTATCGAGATCAGCTGGTTTCCGGCAGCTTTCATGCTCTGGGCGATCGGATGGGCGGGTGCTATCCCTACTCCGCCCCCGACAACGACTACCGTACCTACTTTTTCTATGTGCGTCGGACGCCCGAGCGGACCCACAAGATCAAGTATCTCCTCCCCAGGCTCAAGCAGCGAAAGAAGTTTCGTCGTTTTTCCGACGATCTGGACAACCAGCTCGATCCATCCCTCGGCCGCATCGGCATCGGCGATCGTCAGGGGGATCCTTTCTCCTTTTTCACTTACGCGGAGAATGATGAACTGTCCCGCTTTGCGTTTTTTCGCTATGCCGGAGGCTTCGATCTTCATTGTAAATATCTCGGGAGTTACAGACACTTTTTCAAGGATCCTGTTCATGAACGACCTCTCATATTTTATTGATTGCCGGGAAATTCAGCTTAATGAAGCTAAATATACCTGCCAGCCTGTCAACCGGGGCCATGCCCGGTCACACCTGACCGATAAAGAGAAAAAACCAGTCAAAAATCTACCTGATGACTCTGGATAAGACAAGAAGTTTTTCAGATGTAAAACGATTTCATCTATCATACGGGAAGACAAAGTGTGGAATCTCCCTTCCCTGACTCGATCTGCTTGAGAAAACGGGCATCGCTGACGATGAGGCTTTCGACCCCCAATTCACTCTCGACACGCCCCCGGATATGAAACGGCCCCCTGCCCCGGATCAATTCGCCGGCTGTCCGCCTGTACGTCTCCGGAAAGAAAACAGCTTCGAACCTTCCGAGTCTGTCAGAGAAGGTCACGAAAACCATCTCCTCCCCCTCAGCGGCCGTCCTCGCGGTTTTAGCGGTCACCTTCCAGCCCACGATATCTATCTCGCTCCCCTCCAGGCCGGCAAGAGACGCAGAGTCTACAAGGCGGCAGCTGCCGGCAAGGCGCGATATCGTCTCTTCAAAGATCTCAAGGGGGTGGCCGCTTATGCAAAGATCGAGTGTCTCTCTTTCGGCCTCGATCTTTTCTTTACAACCGTAATCGGGAATATCGGGAATCCTCGACGCCAACGACCTCATCCTCTCCGAACGGGAGACTGTATCGTCTGAAAGCGCCGCGCCGCCGGAGCTTCCCGCAAACAAACCTTCGGGGATATCTTTTTCAACCGCTTTTAAAAGGCGCAGTTCCCACATGAGCTGGGGACGCGACCGTCCGAATGAAGCCATGGCACCGCACCGGATCAGCGTTCTTGTCTCCGCTTCTGAAGATTCCACCCTGGCAAGAAAATCTTCAAGCGAAGTGAAGGGAGCCTCCGTGATGATCCTTTCAACGGTACTCTTTTTGATCCCCTTGACCTGCATAAGACCGATCCGCAGCCTGTCCCTCTTTCCATAGTGCCTGATCGAACTCTTGTTCACGCAGGGAGGAAGTATCTTCAGGCCGAGCCTTTTCGCTTCCTCGAGATATTCTTCGTGCGAGTAGTATCCCCCTCCGTTTGAGATCACCGACGCCATGAATTCGGCGGGATAGTGAGCTTTCCACCAGGCGCTTTCAAACGATTCGAGAGCAAACGATGCCGAATGCGCCTTGCAGAAAGCATATCCGGCAAATGCCGATATACGGCGGAATATCTCTTCGGCAGTATCGGCTGGAATACCGCGGGCCAGGGCTCCATCGATAAAAGGATCCCTGTATCCCGCGATCGTCTCTTTATCAAGATTCTTGAAAGACATGCACCTGCGAAGGCCGTCAGCTTCGGCATAGCTCATCCCCGCTACAGCGACGGCGAGCCTTATGACCTGTTCCTGATAGATCAGGCATCCGTGTGTCTCATCGAGGACCTCGGCTACGGCGGGATGCATCTCTTCGGCGGGTTCCAGCCCCAATTTCCTGTAGAGATATGCCCTCTTGCCTCCATGGTTCGAGACGCCCGGACGGATAATAGAAGAAAGAGCGGTAAGGACCTCGAAATCCTCACAGCGTGCCTGGCGCATAAGCTGCATCATTATGGGAGATTCGATATAAAAACATCCTTCCGTCCTGCCCTCGCGGAGGATCTTTCTGGCTGCAGGATCATTGAGGTAATCGATCCGTTTCCTGTGAAGGGCCTTGCCGTCATTTAGCGAGGCCATTTCAGCCGTCTCGCAGATCACGGCAAGCCCCTTCTGTCCGATGATATCGATCTTGACGAGTCCCGCCGCCTCTACATCGTACATCGACCACTGCGTTATGTCGTACCCTCGGTCCCCCCTTTGAAGAGGTATAAGGGAAGTGATCGGCTCGGGGGAGATGACAAGTCCGCATGGATGCGTCGCCATATGCCGGGGAAAGCCTCCTATGCGCCTTGCGATCGGTAAAAGCGTCCTTAAAGGTTCCTTCTCCGGATCAAGTCTGGCGCCGGCGGGAGAAAGGGAAGAGAGTCTGTCAAATTTCTCGATCGATGCGTAAAAGGGAATATTCTTTATGAGATGGGTTATCTCCCCTTCCGGTATGCCGAGCGCTTTCGCGCTCTCACGCAGCGCCGAACGGGCCCTGAGCGTGCTGTATGTCCCGATCATCGCCACTCTTTCTCTTCCGTATCTCCTGAAGATATATTCCAGTATCCTCTCCCTGTCGTCTGTTCCGAAATCTATATCGAAATCTGGAAGCTGTTCTCTTGCGGGATTAAGGAACCGTTCGAAAAACATATTGTGGCGCAACGGGTTGAGATCGGTTATCCCAAGACTGTACGAGACGAGGCTGTTCCCCGCCGACCCCCGGCCTACCGAACGGATCCCCCTGCCGTGAGCAAACCTTACGATATCCCAGCATATGAGGAAATAATCGGCCAGCCCCTTCCCCTCTATAACCGAAAGTTCGTAATCAAGGGTCTCTTTCGCCTTTTCGATCTCTGCCCGGCCTGCCGTGCTGCCGAGCCTCTCCGCCAGCCCGCTCGAGGCTATCCTCCTCAAATATGAAGCGGCTCTTTCTCCCGGCGGCAGAGGAAAACGCGGAAGGCGCCGGCGGCCGAGCCCGGGATCTGCCCTGCAGTCGCCTGCGATCCGCTCCGATTCATCGAAAGATCTTCTGTCATCGGCGAAGACCCTGCTCACCTCTGCGGCGCTCCGGAAAAAGGCGCTCGGCGGGGCTGTTTCGCCCGCCTCCAGACTGCCTATGGTCGTACGGGTCCTTATCGCCGTCAAAACGCGGTGGATCAGATGATCACGGGCGTCAATAAAGTAAATACCTCCCGCCGCAACTGTTATGATTCCGAGCCTTTCCGCTTCGCGCCGGAGGCGCCACCTTATGCTGTCCTGCTCCCTTCCCTCCGCTGTCGGAAGGGGGATGCGCAGATTCTTACGGCCTTTCATTATCATGTTGATCTCCCGGTCATCTGAAAGGAGATAGACATCGTCCGAAAGTCCGCAGACCCGCCCGGTCAGGCTGAAATCAGCGTCGAGCCTGCGCGCAGTCACAAGCCTGCATATCTCACCGTAACCGTTATTGTTGCGCGCCAGCACGACCACACTCCGGCGTTTTCCGCCTGTGATCACAGCACCGTATACAGGCCTTATCCCGGCCTCCCTGCATACCCTCTCAAACGCCGCAGCGGCGCACATATTGTCTGTGTCGGTCAGGGCAAGCGTTTTCATCCCCGATGCGGCGGCTGCGGCAGCAAGTTCCTCCACAGCCGCTGTCCCGGAAAGGAAAGAGAAATTGGAATGCAGATGAAGGTGGGTAAAGCCGGCCACTATTTGAAAATATCCTTTCTTCCGGGATCCCCGTCCCCGGGAGCGGCCTCCGCGCGGGCGCCCCTATCCGGACGACCTTGCCTTCCGGAAGAGGGCAGTCCACCGGCGCAGACCGCCCTGCCGAAGAGAGGGGCGATCCCCTCGGGAAATCTGCCGCGCAGGTCATCCAGGACAGAATAGATCCTCCTTTGCTTCTCCGCTGTCCCGCAGCTTCCACCGAAGAGGCAGATCTGCAGCGGTTCTGGATCCGGATCGGCAGCGGATACAGCGATCGCCCTTACACGCACTCTTCGGGAAAAAAGGCGTTCGAAGAGTGCGCCGGCCGAATCGAAGAGGCTGCGGTCGTCGGATGTCGGCCCGGACAACCGTTTTTTTCCTGAAGAGGTGACGGAGTCTGCATAGCGGATCTCCATCCCGATCGATCCGGCAAGCAGTCTTTCGCCCCTGAGCTTCTCCCCGAGCCTTTCCGACATCCGGTAGATAAACGCCAGGATCGTGTTTTTATCTACCAGATCCGGCTGAAGCAGCTGCTCGATTCGGAACTCTTCGACACGCTCCTTTCCTTTCCTGACCCTGTCAGGGTCGATGCCGGCCGCCCCGCGGTAAAGCCTGCTTCCCCATCTGCCGAAACAGAAAGAAAATATCTCCTCGGAGAAACAAAGGATATCTCCTATCCTGGATATCCCCAGTTCGCGCAGGAGGGGAATATGTTTCCTGTCGACTATCGGGAAACGGCCTATATCGACCGGCGCGAGAAATCTTTGTTCACAGCCGGGATAGACATCTATCATATGCGCGCATTTCGCGCTGCGCGACGCTACGTGGCTGACAAGCTTGCTCGATGCTATTCCAAGCGATATATCCAGACCCGTCTCGGCAAGGACATCCCTTCTTATCCTGCTCCCTGTGTCAAGCACATGACCGAAGACCCGTCCGCATCCGGTATAATCCAGATACCCCTCGTCGAGAGAGACAGCCTCGACAGAGGGACTGTACTGCTCCAGGATGCCAAATATAGTTGCCGAGATCTTTCTGAATAATCCCCAGTCCGGAGGAAAGAACCGGCCCGAAGAACAGAGCCTTTTTGCCGCAGAGACAGTCATTCCTCTTTCGATACCCTCGCCGCGGGCCTCATATGAAGCGGAAAAGACGATACCGCGGGGTGCCGGCCCTGCTATTATGACGGGTCTTCCCTTCAGCCCCGGATCCCGCAGTCTCAACGCGGAGGCATAGAAATCATCGGTATTGATGTGAAGTATCTGCCGCGCCATATCAGATTTTTCGCCTTACCCCTATCACCAGGCCCAGCAGGTCATCGACCGCTCCGCCTTCCCAACGGCAGAGCATCTCCACTTTTCCGCAGCGGATCAGCGCCAGCTCGCCCTCTTCAGGCTTGCGTCCCGTCTCGAGGAGGAGACAATCCCCCTCCATCACCTCTCCCGACGCATTCGAAGACAGGATCATATCTACCCTGCGGTAGACAAGCGCCGTATCTCCGGTCTTCGTATCAAATCCGGAAAGATCTTTCATTTCAGCTCCGCCTGTAATCACGGATAAGCCCTGTTACCCGCCCCTTTATCTCGACACGCGAGGCAGAGAGGACGATATCCTCCATATCCGTGTTGGAAGGCTTGAGGGTGACAGTGCCGCCCCGCTGGTAAAACCGCTTTACGGTCGCCTCGCTTCCATCTATAAGAGCCACGGTAAGCGTTCCGTTACTGACACGTTCGGTTTTTTCAACTATTATCGTATCGCCGTCGAGGATCCCGTCACCGACCATCGAAAAGCCCCTGACCCTGAGCGCGAACCTCTCCCCGCGGCCTGCAAGACCGGGGGGCAAAGGTATGCTTTCGGGAACCTCAAGTGCCTCTATCGGAGAACCGGCCGCGACAGTACCTGCAAGGGTCACCTCTGCGGAGGTTCCCGGCTGCGGCCGATGGATCGGCTCTATCGACCGCGCCCTGTTCCATCCCCGCCTGAGCATCCCCTTGCCTGCGAGGTTGGAAAGGTGTTCGTGAACGGTACTTACCGCTGACAGCCCGAAATGAGCCGCTATCTCCTCGAGCGACGGTGCATAACCGTTCACCTCCTGGAATTCCCCTATGAAATCAAGGATCTCCTTCTGCCGCCTGGTAAGATAGACCATATCGCCTCCTGAGGTTCATCTCCGGATACCTTCACCGGGATAAAAACGGCGACCCGCACCGTTTCTCGGTGAGTCCGCCTGTATTATACCGATAAAAAACCGAAAGTAAAGAAAAAAAATCAGCTTTTTTAAAAACAGCCGCGAAACCACCGGGGGTGTTGCGATATCAGATGGAAAGAAAACAGCGATAGAGCAAGCTGAGCCGGTCTTTAACTACCGTTTGTACCGAAGATCCGCACTGCTTTATCTACCATTTGTGCCGGTCGCTTCCCTTTATCAGGTTCAGGAATTCCATCCGGGTCTTGGTGTCGTTGCGGAAGGCACCGAGCATCGAACTCGTTATGATAAGCGAGTCTCTTTTTCTTACGCCCCTCATCGCCATACAGAGATGCACCGCCTCGATAGTAACAGCTACTCCGTAAGGTTTCAGGTGCTGCATCAGTGTCTTCGCGATCTGGTTGGTAAGCCGCTCCTGTATCTGCAGCCTCATGGAAAATACCTCGACGATCCTCGGGATCTTCGACAGGCCTATTATCTTCCCCTTCGGGATATAGGCGACATGACACTTGCCGAAAAATGGAAGCATGTGATGTTCACAGAGGCTGTAGAGGCTTATATCCCTGGCGATGATCATCTCGTCATGCTCTTCTTCGAAGATAGAGTTCTTCATTATCCCTTCAACATCCTCACGATATCCGCTCGTCAGGAATTTCAGCGACTCGCTCACTCTCTCCGGCGTCCTGACCAGCCCCTCTCTATCCGGGTCCTCACCGAGAGACTTAAGTATCCCACGAACATATTCTTCCATCATCATCTCCTGTATTAGCGTCTGGTCTTATCACGATCAGCCGGATGGTATCACTTTTCATCCGAATATTCAAAGGCCGAGAAGGTTTTTTGCAGGAAAATCGGCAGTAACCGGAATTCGGACGGGTGACAGGGATAAAACAGGGACTGCGGCTGCAACCGGCTCAAAGAAAAGGAGAGCGCCTCCGCAGGCGCCCTCCATGAAATATTTCCGGTCTTTAACCTGTCCGCATCATTCAGGCGGTCATGCGGCATCTCTCTTGGGCGCCTTGAGCAGCAGGCCTATCACGGCAGCGACAAGACACGAGATCCCGGCCACGATGAACGGCGTTACCCAGGCGCTTACTTCCCCGCCTTTCGCCGCGTCCTTGAAATATCCGGCGATCTGCGGACCGGCTATTCCCGCTATGCCGTAGGCAAGGAATACCCATCCATAGTTTGTACCCACATTCTTGTTGCCGAAAAAGTCAGCTGTAGCGGCCGGGAATAGAGCGAAGTTCCCGCCGAAGTTGAACCCTATGATGCATGCTCCGATGATAAGGCCGATCTGTGAGTGGCCCATCTTGTAGAAGAAAAGCATTATCACGCCCTGGAAGAGGCACATCAGAAAGAGGGCGATCTTGCGGCCGATCTTGTCTGAGACCGTTCCCCAGATGATCCTTCCCAGTCCGTTGAGAATAGCGTACCATGCCATCGCAGTCCCCGCTATCATACCGGCGGCCTTGGCGTCTGTCGCAGCTCCCGAAGCCTGAAGCGCATCGACTCCGAAGAGCCTTATGCAATATATGACCATCAATCCCGCCAGCCCCGATCCGATGAACATCAGCCATATGGCATAGAACTGGGGAGTCCTGAGCATCTCGCCGCTGGTGAGCTCGACAGACCCGGTAGCCTTCGCCGTCGCTCCCGCCGAGGGAGGCTCCCAGCCTTCCGGTTTATAACCTTCTGGAGGATTCTTCATGACAAGACTGCCGAGAAGGACAAGGACAAGAAAGATAATCCCGTATATGAAAAAGACACTCTGCACGCCGGGGAGCCCGAAGAGGCTGGTCGTATTGAGCAGTCCTCCGAACCACGACCCCGCCAGCTTGACCCAGAGGGTCGCGCCGAACCCGAACCCGGCTACAGCAAGGCCCGATATCATACCTTTCTTATCAGGGAACCATTTGACTCCCACCGCTATAGGGACCACATAGGCCAGCCCTATACCGGCGCCGCCGATGATCCCGATGCAGACAAGCTGCATGACGAAGCTGCTCCCCAGGAATCCGCCCAGGATATAGCCTGCCCCAAGGACGATCCCGCCCGCCACGGCGATCGGCTTTGGACCGAGTTTCGCCTGCAGCCTCCCGGCGATCACCATGACCACCGCGAAAGTCGCAAGCCCTGCCGAAAAGACCCAAGCGGCCTGTTTGGCACTGAACCCATAGATCCCGTCAACCGCTGTTATCTGCTTCGTAAAGACGCTCCAGGCGTATATCGCGCCGAGACAGAGTTGAATCAGGATCGCACCGACAACGACGAGCCACCGGTTCATCACCTTCTGCTCACTCATTTATTCCCTCCTCCGGATAAGTTACGCTTTTCAATATCATCACGGGATAGATATGTCAATCTGAATTTGACTCTGCGGCGGTAAATATAGTCCTTGAAAGAGAGGCCTTCATACAATTATATTGGAAACCCGTAACCGATTGAGACACGCGGTTATCAGGGCTGAGAAACGAAGCTCTATGACAGGAGGTCGTACAATTTTTTCTTCTATTACAAAACTTAAAGCCGAGATCAAGAAACAGGATATCAGGCTGATCGACCTTAAATTTACTGATTTTCTCGGAAAATGGCACCACCTGACAGTCCCTGCCCGTTCTATGGATAAAAACCTCTTTACCGACGGGCTCGGTTTCGACGGCTCGAATTTCGCAGGCCTCAAGACTATCGAACTCGGCGACCTGTCACTTGTTCCGGATATATCTACCGGATTCATCGATCCTTTCAGCGATGTGCCGACAGTTTCTTTCATCTGCAGCATAGTCGAAGCCGACTCGAAGAACCCTTTTCCCAGAGACCCGAGATATATAGCGGAAAAATCTGTAGCGTATATGAGGAAGACCGGGATCGCCGACCTTTCGATGTGGGGACCGGAATTCGAATACTATATATTTGACGAAGTATTTGTCAGTATGTCGCACATGAATTTCGGGTACGAGATCATCCCATGCGAAGGTGAAGATGCCGGCGGGTTCGGGCTGAAGACAAAAGGCGGATACCACGCGATACCGCCTGAAGACGCGGTCTCCGATATAAGGGACCGTACGATAACCCTCCTCGAGGATTCAGGCATCCCGGTGAACTACCATCACCATGAAGTCGGCGGCCACGGACAGGTCGAGATAGAACTGAAGTTCGCTCCGATGAAAAGGATGGGCGACATTGGAATGATGGTAAAGTACTTCTCGAGGATGGCAGCTCATACTGAAGGAAAGATAGCGACATATATGCCTAAACCTCTCCATGACGAGGCGGGAAACGGGCTGCATTTCCACCAGCATCTTTTTAAAAAGAACAGACCGCTTTTCTACAGCAAGAAGGGATATGCCGGCCTGAGCAAGCTCGCGCTTCACTATATCGCGGGGCTTCTGGCCCATGCACCTGCACTGCTTGCTATCACCAATCCGAGCACCAACTCGTACAAGCGGCTCGTACCGGGATTTGAAGCGCCGGTAAACAGTTTTTTCTCCCTCGGCAACCGCTCCGCGGCGATAAGGATACCGAAATACGCCAGCAAGCCGGAGACAAAAAGAATAGAGTTCAGGCCCCCGGACGCCACATGCAACATCTATCTCGCAATGGCGGCCCAGCTTATGGCGGGACTGGACGGGATCAGGAAGAAGATGGATCCCGGAAAACTCGGCTTCGGACCCTTCGACATGAATGTCTTCAGCCTCTCCGAAGAGGAAAGATGCAGGATCAAACCTCTGCCCGCCACTCTGAGCAAGGCGCTGGACGCACTTGCCGACGACCACGATTTTCTCCTCGAGGGAGGGGTCTTCGATAAGACGATGATAGAGGACTGGATAGCGCTTAAGACCGAAAAAGATGTGCTTCCGGTACGCAACCGTACGCATCCCCTCGAGGTCCAGTTCTATCTCGATTGTTAAAAGTGTGCAAAGAAGGTAACGCTTTGGGTGAACTAAAGAAAATGAAAGACCTGACTCTTGAGGATTATCAGGCTATCGGACTTAAGAGCGGTCTTGAGATACATCAGCAGCTCGATACGGAAAAGAAATTGTTCTGCCGCTGTCCAGTGCGCCCGTACAGCGAAAGATTCGATGCGGAGATCCTGCGGCATATGCGCCCCACCCTCTCCGAACTCGGGGAATATGACGGAACTGCCCTGATGGAGTTCAAGACGAAAAAGAATATTATCTACCAGATCAATAAAGAGACTGTCTGCACATACGAAATGGACGACACACCTCCATTTGAACTCAACAGCGAGGCCCTGGATATAGCAGTCGAAGTGACACTGCTCCTCGGCTGCAAACTGGTCAGCGAGATACACATCGCGCGAAAACAATATCTGGACGGATCGATCCCGACGGGGTTTCAGAGGACGACGATCCTCGGGATAGACGGGTCGATACCCTACGGAGACAGAAAAATAGGGATCATCCAGCTTGGGCTTGAGGAGGACGCGTGCAGGGAAGTCAGCGATACAGGCCATATGCGGACCTACAGGACCGACAGGCTTGGAATCCCGCTGATCGAGACGGTAACATATCCCGAGATGAGATCTCCGCAGGAAGTCGCCGATGTCGCCAATATTCTAAGGTATCTTGTCCGTTCGACAGGCAGGGTCAGGACAGGGATCGGAGCTGCCAGACAGGATGTGAACGTCTCCGTCGACCGGGGGCAGCGTGTAGAGATCAAGGGAGTCCCTAGGATCAAGGATATTCCCCTTCTTGTCCATAACGAGGCTTTCCGTCAGGTGACTCTGATAGAGATAATGGATGAACTCGCCTCCAGGGGGATAAACCACCTTACTTTCAAGACTCAGACGAGCGATGTCACCGCGGTTCTGAAAGGCACAAGATACTATCCCGTCGCTGAAGCCCTTAAAAAGGGGATGGGGGTCAGAGCTGTGACCCTGAAAGGATATCGGGGGATCCTTTCGATCAAGACACAACCCGAGACTACCTTCGCGAAAGAGGTCTCCGACAGGGTCCGGGTCATAGCGTGTCTTGATATTCTTCCCAATATCGCTCATTCGGATATGGATGCGGAGACTTTTTCAGGGGCGGAGTGGACAAAGATCAAGAAGAGCTCGGGGACTGGTGAGAACGACACGGTCATAGTAGTCTGGGGGGGTGAAGAGGACCTCGATACAGCGGTAAAGGAGATCATAATAAGGGCCGAGCAGGCTCTTGACGGAGTACTCGATGAGACAAGGCAGGCTCTGCCCTGCGGTATCTCGGGGTTTGAAAGGGTCCTTCCGGGGCCGAATCGAATGTATCCCGACACCGATCTCCCTCCGATAGCAATAACTGAAGAACGGATCAAGAGGATAAGATCGCTCCTTCCCGAACTTCCCTGGATACGGAGAGAAAGATATATCAAAGATGGATTATCTGAGGAAAAAGCGCAGAGGATGAGTATATCCCCATTCAGGGAGCTTTTCGATGAGGTGTCCAAGGGATCGGGGTTTGAGAAACAGGCTCTCGCCTCATTCCTGCTCGACGCTCTCAGGTCCCTTGAGAGAAATAACAGGATAGAAAACCTTTCCGCTCCGATCTTGAAGAGGACGATCGTCGCTGCAGCGAAAAAGGGGCTTTGTCCCGAAGCTCTCCCCATACTGGTGAAACAGACATGCGGCAGAGGGATGATAGACCCTGAAAAGGCTGTAGATGGATTTGTAAAGATCGATGATAAGGATCTCCCGGAAAGGACCGGAGAATACCTTCGATCGCTGGAACTGCCCGGCATCGACAGAAAAAGGCTGGTAGATTTTCTGATCGGAAGGCTCAAGGAAAAATTCCCTGGTCAGGCGTCCGGCAGAAGATTCTTTGAACTTGTCGACAGGTTCGTAGGAGGTGATCCTCTCTGAGCTCGGATAAATACAAGGGATACCGCGGAAGCGCACTCGAGTGCCTCAAGAAGAATAAGGCCGGAGTGTGGAGCGATGTCGAGATCGATTCGACGCGGGGCAATTTCAAGGGGATCATCCTTCCAAGGTCGGAGACCGCCGACGATACTCATATAGTCCTAAAGATGGATACCGGCTACAACGTGGGGCTCGCTGTCGATACGATAAATTCGATCACGGAACACGGACGCAAGGAGGCCCACTACAAGATCCCCGAAAAGGAGTTCCCGTTCGATCCGAAAAAACCGAATGTAAAGCTCCTCGGCACGGGAGGAACGATCGCCTCCAGGCTCGATTACAGAACGGGAGCGGTGATACCTGCCTTCTCGCCGGGAGAACTCTACGGATCGGTACCGGAACTTGCCGATATCTGCAACCTCGAGACTGAGAAACTCTATGGTGTATTCAGCGAAAATATGGGCCCGGAGCAGTGGAGAGGCACAGCAGAAGCTATCGGAAGAGAGATCAGAAAAGGAACGAGCGGCGTGGTGATAGGCCACGGAACGGACACGATGCACCATACCGCGGCGATACTATCCTTTATGGTGCAGGACTCCCCCGTTCCTATCGTCATGGTAGGCTCACAGCGCTCGAGCGACCGCCCATCGAGCGACGCGGCGATCAACCTCATCAACGCGACCAGGACAGCGGCCCACAGCGATTTCGCCGAGGTGATGGTCTGCATGTTCGGCCCCACCAGCGATCAGTATGGATTACTCCACCGGGGAACGCGTGTCAGAAAAATGCATTCGTCGTACCGTTCGACTTTCCGAACGATCGGCGACATACCTCTGGCGATGGTGGAAAAGGACCGGTTCGTCCCGCTGAGAGAGGACTACAAAAGACGCCGCAGCGACCGGAATGTAAAGATCAATACTGCATTCGAAGAACGTGTATCGATCCTCTACTATTATCCCAATATGAATCCTGATATCCTTGAAGCCCTTATAGACAACGATTACAAAGGTATCATAATCGCCGGAACTGGCCTCGGACATGTGAACAAACCGCTGTACCCCGCACTTAAACGGGCCGCCGACAAAGGGATCCATATCTATATGACCGTCCAGACACTGTGGGGGTATGTACAGATGTACGTCTACGACACCGGGCGCGATATCATGGATCTTGGAGTCATCCCGGCCGCCAATATGCTCCCCGAGGTCGCCTATGTAAAACTCGGCTGGGCGCTGGGCCAGAGTAATGACCGCGAGGAAGTCAAAAAGATCATGCTCACCCCGATCGCAGGAGAGATAACCGATAGAGAACCTCACAACGGATACCTTATCTACCAGGGGGGGATCCCTGAAGTCGAGGAATTTATCAGCCGGTTCAAAAAATAACGTGAGAAACTGATGAAAAATGAAGGCCCGGTAAATCTTTCGACTTCGAAGGTTATCTCGGAAACGCTGTTCGTTTCGGCCGCCAGAGTCGGAATGAATCTGCTCAAACCGATCCGCGGCATCCTCCTCGGCAGGCTTCTCGGCCCTGCACTTTATGGAATACTGATAATCCCCGTTCCATATGTCCAGATCCTCACGATGCTCTCGAATATCGGATTTAACACGGCTGTCATCAAGCTTATCCCCGGATACCGCCAGGAAGGGCGGGGCGACCTCGCCCGGATGATCTACCGGTCGAGCGCCTTCATGACCCTCGTCCTTAGTGTGCTATGGAGCGGTGCGATGCTGATATTCGCCAGATGGCTCGCCGTGGATGTGGCACATCAGCCGGAAGCTGTCGGGCCTGTTAGGATCTATGCACTTATCATACCTTTCCTTGCACTTAACGCCTTTTACGCCGTCGTCTATCTTGCTACGCAGAAAGGAAGACTCCGGGCCGGCATATCGGTGATCTACGGACTGCTCAATATCATCATCCCGATCTCGGTCGTCCTCTGGAAAAAGGATGTCACCTTCATCCTTGGCGGTTTTCTAGCCGCCGAAATAATAGGAACGGTCCTCTTCGCTTTCTTCTTTCACAGAAAGATACTCCGCGATTTTACTGGACGAGCGGCATCGCTCGCGAGAGGGATGAAAGAGGTATTCGGGTTCGGGTTTCTTTTCTTCTTCGCAAGCCTCGGATGGAACATCATAAACTCGACGGACAGGATCATGGTAAAATTCTATCTTCCTTCCGAAGAACTGGCTTTCTACGGTATGGCGGCGCTTGTGGTCACCTCTTTAAGCATCATATCGGCGACAGCGGGAACCGCACTGATCCCCTCCCTCACCGCCGCAAGAACAAAGGGTGACATGGCGCTGTTCAAAAAGCAGATATGGAACACCAGCCGGCTGGGGCTGATCGCTCTCGTTCCGATGACAGCTGTCCTGTTCACGCTCGCCGACGATATATACGCGATTGTACTTCCCAGGTATTCAGCATCCGCTTCAGTACTCAGGATACTCGTCTTCATCGGATTCATTGATATTATCTGCCGTATCGCCTGGGCTTCCCTTGTAGCCTTCGGAAGCGGGGGAAGGGCTGCAAGTGCCTATATCATCGCCGCCGCGATGAACATCGTGCTGAACATATTCCTCATCCCGAAATTCGGCATAGAAGGGGCCGCCTATGCGACGATATCGAGTTTCCTGGTCCTTGCCCTGATACTGCAGGGTATGATGTCTGTTGTCGCCGGGGTAAAGATCGGGTTCAGGACTCTTATCCATCCGCTCATCCTCGCTTTCATATTTCCAGTTATAGGATCGATCTTCCACTCCGCCGGAAGTTATGCGAGAGTCTCTCTCGTGCTGATCCCGGGTATGGCTATATATATCATTCTGGCATCAGCGACAGGGCTTATCAGGGAAGAAGACCTGGAAAAATCAACCGAATCACTTCAAAAACGAAGAGGTTCGGTCTGGCTCACTCTTGTAACCAGATTCATATCAATACTTTACAAAATAGTACCGAAACGCTGAGCCGAAAAGGCAGAAAAGTCCGCCAAGGTTCAATTTGTAAACAAAAATTTACAAAACAGTAAAATATTGTTTACCTTTCAACTTGTTGATTTAACGGTCGTTATGAGAATTATATGAATTTGTCAAAATAAATTGACATTTTTTCTTTACATCCAGCCTCCGAGCAGAGTGCCCGCCCAATTATATTATATTTTATCTCGTTGCAAAACAAGCAGTTACAACATACAAGAAACAACCGGGAATTACGGGAAATTATGGCACGCCACCTGCTATAACAATAGACCGTGAGCAACGAAAGTAAATAAACGGAAATTACGGGAACCACAAAGAAAGGAGTCGACCATGTTAATAGTACCAGCCATACTGATAGTCATTGCACTCGTAGTCGACGGCAAAAGCGTTTGGTAATAATCCGGATGCAGGGGAAGCGGAAGGTTTTCTAAAGCCTTCCGCTTTTTTTATGCCCTGAAAGATACCGCGCCAGAGGCAAAGAGTTTTCGCTTTACTTATCTTGCGCACTCAAATATATTTTCCCGGGTAGTTCCGCATTCCAAGCCTGACCGATGGACCTGTTATGGCTTCTGCAAAAATAATACTGAAAGAAATGAGAGCGGAATTCCTTACCGCCAGCATACTTCCCGTTACCCTCGCGACAGCTGCAGTCCGCTACGATACCGGTTCGTGGGATCTGACTCTCTATCTGCTCACCCTTGCCGGCGCCGTATTCCTGCACCTTGGAACGAATACCGCAAACGATTATTACGACCATATATCGGGGGCCGACGAAGCAAATACCGAATACGCAAGACCCTTCACAGGAGGAAGCCGGCTTATCCAGGAAGGGGCGATATCTCCGGCTGCAGTACTTTTAATGGCGGTCTTATTCTTTTCGGCAGCTGCGGCGGCGGGGGTTTTCCTTTTCCTTCATGCCGGCCCGGTGATCATCCTCTTCGGATCAATAGGGATATTCCTCGGATTTTTCTATACCGCCCCCCCGGTAAGGCTTGCGGCAAGAGGACTCGGTGAAATAGCTGTTTTTACCGGATACTGGCTGATCGGCCTGGGAACATACTTTGTCCAGACAGGAAGTGTCGACTTTCCCGCAGCGGCCGCAGCTGTCCCGCTCGGCCTGCTGACGACCGCGATCATCATTATCAACGAATTTCAGGATACGAACTCCGACCGGTCGGCAGGAAAAAAGACACTTGTAGTCAGGCTTGGAAGAAAGAATGCCGTATGGCTCTTCGCTTTCGTCATCTTCGGCGCAAGCGTACCGATAGTCACAAGCGTATTCACCGGCGATGCTCCCCGTATGACCCTGATCGCGCTTGCAGGGCTTCCGCTGGCTGTCAAGGCGGTCGTGACCGCTTCAAAAGCCTATGACTCCCCCGATACTCTCAGGAGCGCGAACGGCTCAACGGTCATCTGCCATCTCGCCACAGGCATCCTTCTTGTGATCGCCTATATGATCTCGTGATAGAAAATTCCGGATTATCAGCAGCCTATATAGCCTGATCGACATCGCGTATCCTTATGATCTCTTTGATCACTTCTTCCTTTGAATCGACTATATGGATAATATCAAGGTCTTCGGGGGAGATCATCCCCTCTTCGAGCATCGTCTCCCTGACCCAGCCGCTAAGACCCTTCCAAAAATCACTGCCGATAAGAAACAGGGGGAACGGCGCTATCTTGTGTGTCTGGATGAGTGTCAGCGCCTCGAAGAGTTCATCCATCGTTCCGAACCCCCCGGGAAGGATCACGAAAGCCATCGCGTATTTTATGAATATCATCTTTCTGACGAAAAAATACCTGAAATTGACAATCTTGTCGATATACGGGTTCGGCACCTGCTCGAAAGGGAGATCGATATTAAGGCCCACCGACGTCCCTCCGCCCTCCTGCGCCCCCCTGTTCGCAGCCTCCATGATACCGGGGCCGCCTCCGGTGATGATCGCAAGCCCTTCCCTGGAAAGTTCCCTCGCGAGTTCGCGGGCCATTTTGTAATACTTGTCCTTTTCCCCTACCCGCGCTGAACCGAAAAAGGTGACGGCAGGCCCCAGTCCCGCCATACTGTCGAAACCTTCCACGAACTCAGCAAGTATTCTAAAAAGCCGCCATGACTCCTTGATGTTGAAATCATCTATCAGGTATTTTTTCTTCGAATCCATATCTTCCTCCGCACTGTTTCGTTGATTCAAGTAAAAATATCCACGCCTGTCGCTCGACCCCCTGCAGGTGTAATACGGCATCACCTGATCCGGTATCATCAGCATGAATTTCTGTTTCAAGACAATACCTTCTGCATAAGTATTTTACAATTAATTAATATCGCGCGGATCCAGAGAAAGACCAGAAAATATTCCCTTGAATTAACGAGGCAGTAATGTAGATTTAGGTTATGTTTCTACCGCTTAAGGATATGAATCCGACCCGCAACAAGCCCTTTGTCACAGTCGGGTTGATAGTCATCAATGTTCTTGTTTTTGTCTACCAGACATCTCTGGGCCATCAGGGCCAGGTGCTGGTCGCTTCTCTCGGAGCTACGCCATTTGAGATAACCCATTTCAGGGATCTGTCAGGCCCTATCGGGCATTTTGTCCACGCCAGAGGACCCAATCCGATAGTCATCACCCTTTTCACATCGATGTTCCTGCACGGCAGCATCTTACACCTCGGCGGCAATATGCTTTACCTCTGGATATTCGGCAATAATATCGAGGATATCCTGGGGCCTTTGAAATTCATCCTCTTTTACTTTCTCTGCGGCCTTATAGCCCACGCGACTCACATCGCCTCGGATCCATCTTCCCTCATCCCGACGATCGGGGCAAGCGGCGCAGTCGCGGGGCTTCTCGGAGCGTACCTGATCGCTTACCCGAGAGCCCGTGTTCTGACGCTGATCTTCCTTTTCATATTCATCCGGCTGACTGTGGTTCCCGCTTATCTGATCATAATCTTCTGGTTCGTCATACAGCTTCTCAGCGGATTTGCTTCTCTCGGCGGCCAGGGCGGAGGAGTCGCGTGGTTCGCCCATATAGGAGGATTCCTCGGCGGAGTAGGGTTGATCTACCTGATGGCCGGTGATACTATCCACTGGCTCAGGCACGGCAGTTACACCGATTATTGATCCTGTTTAAACGAATGAGGCGCAAGAATGAAAGTTCCTTTTGAACGGATCATAATCGACAAAAAAGCCCAGCGTGACGAACTGACCGGAAGGATAATCGAAAGGCTTCCAGGTATTCCATTTGAATACGAAAACGATCTTCCGCGCCTCATCGCTGAAAGACCGGCAAAGGACCGTTCTCTTATCCTTACTCATCACAGCGGAGAATTCGTAAAGGATTTTCCTTCCACCCCGGGAACTCCGCCCTGCGGAGAGAAATATATAATAACGATGCTCAACTGCCCTTTCACCTGCTCTTACTGCTACCTGCAGTCGTACCTTGAACACGGCAGGATCGTAGTCTTTACCAATCTGAAGAAGATGAAAAGCGATATCCGGAAAGCCCTGGATAGACCCGATGTCCTGAGGATAACGACCGGCGAGATGGGTGACAGCCTTGCTCTTGATCATATTACCGGAGTCACTCTCGATATCCTCCCCCTGTTCAGCGGTTCGAAGACGCTTCTTGAGGCGAGAACGAAGAGTGCCAATACAGGGCACATCATCGAAGGGACGAAAAACCGCCCCGGCCTGCTTGACAACCTGCTTATAACCTGGACTCTGGCTCCGTCCGCCGCGATCCGGAAAGAAGAGCGCATGGTATCTTCATTAGAGGAAAGAATGGCCGCGATAGCTGAAGCTTCCGCGGCAGGAATAAATACCGCAGTCCGATTCGACCCGGTGATCCCATGGTATTACAGAAAAGAGGAATACGAAAGGCTTGTCGAAATGATCGCGGATTCTGTAGGCCGCGGATCGATCCTCAGGTTTGAGATCGGCGTGATGAGATTTCCTCCGGGACTCTGGGAAGAGGCAGGGAAAGTCTCCTCTGCCCTTTTCAAGGGGGAGTATTTCAGGGACAGAGAAGGGAAAATGAGACTGTACCGGCCAGAAAGGATCAGGATATACAGGGATATCTACCAGTCGATAAGAAGATATTTCCCGGAAACGCGCGTCGATCTCAGTATGGAAGATTCCGAAGTATGGGAAGACACAGGTATTCCTACCTGATCGAAGAAGGCATCCCGTCGAACCCGAGCAAATCGCCGGAGAGATGATGCGCATCCCCGAGCAGCCTGAGCCTCGGCCTGAATTCGAGCACAACAGTGGTGATCGACGCATTCGGAAGAGAAAATGACCAGATATCGTCCGGAGACATGCCGAGGATGTGGGTGAGCCATGTACAGATCACTCCGCCATGAGAGATTATCAGGATATCCCCCGAAGTCGCATCAGTTATCCTGCCTATCTCCCTGACTATCCTTGCGTGGAAATCAAGAAACTTCTCCGCTCCCCTTATCTTCACTTTCGAGGGCGACCTGTACCAGCTCGACATCACCTCCGGAGTCTCTTCCTCTATCTCGCTGACAAGCTTTCCCTCCCACTCTCCAAAAGCGATCTCTCTCAGTTCGTTTGAGAAGATGACGGGGTAAGATTCCCCGAGAGAGATCCTGGCCGTCTCAGAGGCTCTCTGAACATCGCTGCAGAACACCTGATCAAAACGCATATCCTTGAGCCTCAGACCGAGAAGCTCCGCCTGGCGCCTGCCCCTCTCGCTCAGGGCTACTCCTTCCGTATTCTTCTGGACTCTGCGCTCACTGTTCCACTGCGACTCGCCGTGTCTTACCATATGGATTTTTCTCGGGCTCTGCTTCATCATGACCTCCATCCGGAGAGACAAATCTACCAGATTTGAGAATATTTCTCAAGATACCTTGATATCGGAGGCGCTTTTATTTAATCTAAGTCTACGCGCCAACGCAGCGTACGGATAATGCCGGGATGCAGACCTGGCCGGGCGTGCCGTGCCGGACCGGAAAGAGGATCTTATTCAGCGGCGATTATTTCGACTGGAGAACAGGATGCGCAGGAAAGGTATTATAATTTCAGTTGTCGCTCTGGCGTCCATGCTGCGCACGGGCGTGACGGCAGGGGGCAGTTTCGAACTCCTTTCGCGTACTCTGCTTCAGGGTAATATCACCGCCGCATCATTCTATGAAGAAGGGATCATCGTAGCTTCCGGAGCAGCTCTCGCAGTTGCGTACCCTTCCGAATCGATCCCGGAGTATAAGCTCCTGCCTCTCGGAGGAGAGATAAGGGATCTTGCGGTAAACGGGAAATACGCCTATGCCGCCGCACGGAACTTCGGTCTTGTCACAATAGATCTCTCAGACCCTCACAACCCGAAGGAGACCGATACATTCGCGATAAGCCAGCCATCCGGCCTGGCGATAGCCTCTGACAGGCTGATCGTACTTGTGGTAAGAAAAGGTCTCTATATCTTCAGCCTGTCCGATCCTGCAAAACCCGAATTGACCGAAAAGCTTGAGCTCGATCCTGGCGCAGTTTCGATAGGCGCCTCGAATAAGATGATCGCTGTCTTTTACAGCGAAAAAACGATCCTCTATGATATCGGTAAAGACCGGCCGGCCGGCGAGCCGTTAATAATAAAATCCCCCGGCGGTCAGGGAAGGGGATATATCACCGGAAGTATCCTTTTTACTTTCCACCGCCGCGGCTTGACAAAAATATATGATATATCCGGCAGCGGTCCTCCCCGGAAGACCGCCGATATGCCGATCGACGATATTTCATCGATCAGCTTCGATGGCCACAAAGGAATCGCTCTGACCGAAGAGGGGAAACTGATCCCGTTTACTTATTCAAAGGGAGAGGTAAGGACCGCAAAACAGCTTGAAGTAGATATGACGCAGGCATGCGGGATAAAGACTGCAAAAACAGATATTCTTTCTATTCTGAAAAGCAGAAAGAGGTCTCACACGGTCCCGGGCGGTGCGCTGGCCGTGGCTGCTGGAAAGATCGCCTCATTCGGACCAGAGGAAGGGCTTTATCTTTTCAATATCGACGGCGATAATATATGCCCTGTCTCGCATATCCCGAACGGCGGTTTTGCTTTCGACCTTGTCGCCGACAGCGGCTGGCTCTACGTGGCCAATGGTTCGGACGGTATCAGGACAGGAAAGGTCGGGATCGACGGCAATGTCGAGTGGAAGGGACACTTCAAAAGTACGGTCGCGAGAGATATTGCCGTATCCGGCGATCTCCTTCTACTTGCCGATGGAGGAGATGGCCTGAAAGTCATCGACATCAAGGATCCGGCCGATCCGTTTCAGATCGGATCGATCTCCTCCCCGTATTTCCTTTCTGCGGTAGTCACACGGGGAACACTCGCATTCCTCGCCGGCGGTATGGGAGGAGCGGAAATCGTCGACTTCAGCGACCCGAAAAAACCAAAAGCCGTCTGGCGTAAAGATTTTTCGGAAGTGAGAGGAGTATTTGCCGACGAGGAATATTTTTATTTCTCCGACGGTTTTGAAGGGTTTCACATCTATAAGGTGAACGGAGAAAAAACCGAACTGGTATCGAAATACAATACTTCAGGGTGGAACGATGACCTTTTTGTCTCAGGCAATATGATATATCTCGCAGAAGGCGGCAACGGGCTTTATATAGCGGATATAAAAGATCGAAAAACGCCGGTGATGCTCGGATCGGTCGATATAGGATCGATCGCCCGCGAGATCCACCTCTGGGGGAACACGGTCTTTATCGCCTCGCATAAGAAGGGGATAACAGCTGTGGATGTTTCCGACCCTCATAAACCTTTCATAGCGGCAAGACACAGATCCGCCGATGACGCAAGAGGCGTGTTCGCGGACGGGAATTTTGTTTATCTGGCAAGCGGCGCAGGGGGCGTCTATATTTTCCGGTACATCGAAAGATAGATACAGAAAAGGTGATGATTATGTTCCACAAACTACCGATAAGGTCAAAAGCCCTGTTTATTCTTTTATCATTACTGGTAACACCTGATCTCGGCGGATCGGCGGCCCAGGGGTTCTTCACTCAGTCGGAGAATCTTGTCTCGGCGGAACCTTTGATCTCGATCTCTCTCTTCCATCCGGGATCTACAGCTTATCTGGCTCTGAAGACTACTGTCAAAGAGGGTTGGCATATAAATTCGAATTCTCCCCTCGACAAATTCCTCATCCCGACTGTTCTCGAGACAAACCTTCCTGAAGGGATCGAAGTAACAGGGATCTTCTATCCTGAACCCGATCTTCAGAGACTCGAATTCAGCGAATCGAACATGTCCCTGTATCACGGGACTATCGTGATCGGAGCTGCACTGAAAGTCGGCAAAGAGACGGCTCCGGGAGAGTACGATATCTCGGTCGTTCTGAAATATCAGGGGTGTAACAACCTCACCTGCCTCGAACCGTCATCGATAATAATCAGCACCCGGATCAGAGTCGGAAGGCTGGATGAGACTGCAGAAGCGCTTCATCCTGAAGTCTTCTCCTCCTATCCCTTTGTCGATGACAAGGGGAATCCAGCAGGATCAGCTTCAGAAAAAGAAACTTCTTTCTCCGACAGGATGAAAGAGAAAGGCCTGCTTCTTTCGTTTATACTGATATTTCTTGGAGGCCTCGCTCTTAATCTGACCCCCTGCATATACCCCTTGATACCGATAACCATAAGTTATTTCGGCGGCCAGGCCGGAGGAAAGCCTTCAAGAGCATTCTTCCTGGCGCTGACATACGTATTCGGAATGTCAATTACCTACAGTATCCTCGGAATGGTCGCAGCCATGACAGGCAGTCTTTTTGGATCCGCACTTCAGAACCCGGTCATAGTATTATTTATAGCAGCGGTCCTGATAGGGCTCTCTACATCGATGTTCGGACTCTGGGAGTTCCGGCTTCCGATGTTCCTGACGAGAAGAACTGGAACAGCGAAACAGGGTTACTGGGGAGCTCTTTTTATGGGGCTTACCGTAGGAATAGTTGCGGCTCCATGCATAGGGCCTTTCGTCCTGGGCCTTTTGACATATGTAGGCGAAATTGGACGGCCGGTCCTCGGATTTTTTATGTTCTTTACCCTCGCCTGGGGAATGGGGGTCCCGTTCATTGCTCTTGGAACGGCCTCTGGCAGCCTCCCTTCTTCAGGCAACTGGATGATATGGGTCAAGAAGATCTTTGCTTTCATCCTCCTGACAATGGCTGTATACTTTGCCAGGACACTTCTGGGAAATACGATATCTTCAATCCTGTATGGAACGATAGCTCTAATAGCGGGAATATTCCTCGGCTGGGTCGCTCGCGTACCCGGCATGTCCGGCAGATTCTCGATACTTAGAAAGATCGTGGGAGGCATATGGCTGGTTGCGGCGATAATCATCTTTGCGTCCCCTGGCGGCCCCTTCAGAGAAACGAAGGTCAGTACGGGAATCCTCTGGGAGCCGTTCACGGAAATACTTTTTGACGGTGCCGTCTCAAAGGGAAGACCTGTCATGATAGATTTTTCAGCTGACTGGTGCATACCGTGTCACGAACTCGAACACAATACATTCACGGATCCTAAGGTCATGGAAGAAGCAGAAAGATTTATCGCTCTGAAAGTCGATCTTACAAAATCCGGAGAGACTGAAAATGCTTTCAAGAAACAATTTTCGATAAAAGGAGTCCCGACGATCATTTTCTTTGACGAAACGGGCAGGGAAACACCTGACTCGCGGATAACCGGATATGTCGGACCGAAGACCATGCTCGAAAAGATGAAGATGACACGAATAAAACAGGGTATGAACAAAAAGTAGAACACGTACCTGTATCGGGCACTCCTCTCAGGAAGCGTTTTGTGAAAGGTCTGTGGCAATTTGAGTAAAAGACTGGAAAAGTTGCTGGTGATCTCGATATGGGACGAGATGTGGTCTCTGGGAGAGGGGTGCGGCGTCCCGGACGAACTTCATTTTATCAAAACACTCACGGAACGAGGGGTCGAGATCGAATACCTTATCCCGGAACCGCAGCATAAATCAGCCTTTTATCAACACACCGGACTTCGATATCATACATATCCGAATATCTTCCGTTCACTGCCGGGAATCCCCGGGCCGCTCAGACGCATCATTATTCGGGATCTGTTTATCCGAAAACTGATGCCTGTCCTGCTTCGGCTTATTAAGGAATATGACCCTGATCTCGTTCTGGGATATTCGTACTTTTCCCTCGCTCCGCTGAAAAGAATAATCGAAAAGACCGGTTTGCCCGCTGCCGTTAAACTCTTCGGAGTGATGTATCTCGGCCATCATCACCTTCCGCCGATAAGGTACAGACTGTATAATCACGAACAGATCGTGGCTCTCAAAAACAGGGTCGATCACTATATAGTCCTGAATGACGGGACCCAGGGCAGAGATGCCCTTATGGAAAAAGGGATTCCCCCTGAGAGGATAACATTTCTGCCGAACGGAATGGAGCTGGGGTGGGCCGATCTTGCCGTCGACCGAAATAAACTGAGGCACTCTCACGGAATTCGCGATGACAAGAAACTTGTCGTGACTTTTTCAAGACTGGTAAGGTCGAAACGGATCGATATTTTCATGAGAGCTATGGCGGCGGTCGATAAAGATCTTCTGGAGGAAGCGGAGATAGTCATCGGGGGTGCGGGCCCGGAACTTGAAAACCTTAAGCTCCTCAGCAGAAAGCTGGGGATCTCCGAAAAAGTCCATTTTACCGGAGCAATAAAATACAACGATATCCCTCTTCTCCTTAAATCCTGCGATTTTTTTGTAGGAACGAATGAACTGACCAATATGTCGATGCCTCCATGCGAAGCTCTTCTTTGCGGCCTGCCTGTCGTAGCCTTCGATATAGCTGGAACTTCAGAAGTCGTCAGAGACGGCGAAACAGGGCTGCTGATCAAAAACGATGATATCGAAGGGATGACGGCCGGAATCGAAAAACTTCTGCGTGACCCGGTGATGGTTAAGGGACTGGGTAAACGGGCCTCCGCCTTTGCAAAGAAGAACTTTATGTCGTGGGATGAGAGGACTTCAAAAGAGCTGGAGCTTTTTGACAGGATGGTTTCCGGAGATTGACCTGCCCTCAGGGCTTATGGTCTTTCTGGTCCGCCCGCTCCCCGTTTCATATTCATTTTACCCGAAAACAAAAAACCGCCACGGGTCCCCATGCAATATGGAAATCCGTGGCGTCTCAAAGATATAGAAGAATGATGAAAAGACCACCAGAGACCCGGGTTCACCCGCCTTCATCTCCTGTGCGGGGTCCAACTACGACTTATGTCCCTGTGTGTCCCCCCATCCTGTATATATTCTAGTCAGGTTTTAAATCCTGTCAACCCCCGCGATAGCGATTATTCGGATCCACTGGCGGCTCCCGGTTTTTCTGACAATTTCAGTCCAGCGGGGCAAAAAAAAGGGAACGGACAGTATGATCCGTTCCCTTTCCCCCTTAAAGGTCCCTAAGGACTTTAAACCGGGCAAACATCTCGCAGGGCTCAACTTTTACGCAAAATCAATACCACACAGGCATCATAACATAAATCTTCTTTTTTTTCAAGGACTGAACAAAAGATCGAGAATTTTCCCATGGAAAATAATCACGGTCCGGTCACTTCCGGCTTCCGATAATCACCACCGCACCAAGACTCTTCACGCAGGCACCGGCGAGAAAGGGTGTGATGCCGAGGAATACTGCCCTGCTCAGTGATAACCCCGTGAAAACGGAAAGATATAATGTCCCTGCCACGAGTATCAGTGCGGTCCCTGAGAGAGCAGCTGTCAGAACAGCGAGGCTTCCTCTTCCTAACGAACGGAAGATCAAACCCGCAACAAGAGCAGCTGCCGGAAAAGCGAGCAGATATCCTCCGGTGGGACCGGCGATCACTGCCGGGCCGAAGGAAAAGTGCGCGAAGACGGGAGCCCCGGCCAATCCGGCGACAAGATATGAGATCATCGCGTAGAACCCGTCGCGCGGGCCGAGGACGATCCCAGCAAGAACGACAAAAAGGGTCTGCATAGTCACAGGCACGGGAGTATATGGCAGCCTTACCGCAAGCTGCGCGCCTACCGCGGTAAAGATGACGAAGGCTGCGATCCTGCGGGCGCGCCTCAGGACATCTGTCGATGCCAGCGGCATCATCCTATCACCTGTAATCACAACTCCGGAATTCATTTTGAACCCCTTTCAGTCTTTCGATCGTTCCCAGTTGACCATGACCAGTCTCTCAGACTGATCCTCGATATCCAGAATCTACCCCTTTTGGATAATTATTTCAAGACGTTACTTATCTATTAATCTTCCTCATCGGCGGTAATTTCCCCGACCCCGACATTGCCCAGATAGTAATTGGCCGTCATCTCGATATGGCTGATCAGGTGGCCTGGAGCGGCGAAATCGACCCGGCCTATGACATATTCCTCCCGTACTACGCAGAGAATGTTCAGGAATTCGAAAAGGAGCATCCGGAAAGTCGTCAGATAAAAGTAGGTGAACGATAGTTTCTCAAGATAGGCCGTGACACCCTCATCCCTGGCGTCGATAAGTTCAGCGAATTCTTCGTTCTTCTGCCCCGAAAATATCTCATCGTACCGTTCCGGTATATTTGCGCGGACCCGTGATTCCATCTCCTGAAGATAGTTCTCGACCTTCACGTCGACCGGCGATTCATCGTTTATCTGACTTAGAAGCATCTCAAGAAACGCTTCTCCTTCAATCACAAGGTCGCTGAGAAAAATGATGTTTTTCTCAAGAGAGAGGATATAGTCGGATTCTGTCTTGCCTTTCCTTTTTTGTTCGAGAAGGCTGACGATATTATCACGAAACTGCTTCGGTTCCGGATAACTCCCCGCTATATGATCGGCAAAGGTAGTCAGAAGGTCTTCGATATCTGCATTTTTCTTTTTCATCATCTACTTCTTTTCCGGCAGGCTGTTCCCTGAAGGAGATATTTCCCCGACCGCGGTCGTGAATACCTTTTTTCCGCCTGCCGAAACGGCCCGGGGAAGCATAAGGTCTATCTCTGCGCACAAAAGACCTCCGCCTGCATCTATTGCCGTCAGATACCCTGAGTCTGAAATCATCGAAAGAAACTTCGAGGAGGACCAGCCGCTGTGGTGTATACGAAATCCCGCTGTTTTCTCCAACTGAATGTCAAGTATCGTGCCCTCTTCGAGCCGGGCCAGGATCCCGCCCCTGTATACTTCTGCCGTTTCTATTTTTCCCCTGAAAGGGATCCTTGCCTTTTCCTTTAAATCGACAGTATCGTATGCAACGAGAGTATCCCCCCTTCCACCCCTTCCTCTGGAAATAGCGACAAGCTCTGTATCTATTGATCCGCAAATATCTCTTTCCGCTTTGGGAAGGGAGATTCTTTTCCCGGCCCTGAATCTGTTATCCTCCGATGCTGAAAGCAGGCCGGCTTCATCTCCGCTGAGAACAAAAAGACTTCCTTCCCGTAAAACGTAGGCGTCCTGAAGATCGCCGCTGATCTTCCTGTAAGCCGGATTCCCTCCCGAATAGGATTCGAAATAACAGAAGGCATTATCAGTTATGACTGTAAAGCCTTCATCGGAAAGAAAGACTCTTCTTACCTTTTTTTCATAATCCCGGACTGCCGTTATCTCAGGCCTCTTTCCAGAGCCGCCGGAATAAATTACAAATACCTTTGCTTTCCGTTTGAAATTGACCGCGCAGGCGAGATATCCTCCATACTGCTCGGCATCGGCAATAACGGCGCTACTCCCCCGGAACCGCTTTATTTCAAACAGGTCCTGACCCTTTTCACCCGAAAAGACGTTCTCGCCTGTAAAAAGAAGAGCAGCCTCTCCCGATTCATCGGTCAGAACGAAAAGAGCCCTGCCGCAACTGCCGCTCAGGGGGTCTTTGGATATTTCTCTGTCGTTCCTGCAGAAAACCGACTGTGAGATTTCGAGAGAATCGATTCCGGGAAGCTTATCGCAGCCGGGAATACAGTCGATCCCGGCGTCAGAGATCCGTGCTTTCAGAACGGCACCTGAAAGGACGGAACCGTTAAAAATATGAACGTATCCTGTCTTTATTTTGTTCGATTTCGTCACCTTTATCTCTTCGGTTTTATATGGAACCTCATCGGGCATCAGAGGAAAATAGAGATATCCGTTGATCTCCTCACCGGGTTCCAGCATCAGCGGCCTGAAAGTCCCCCCATGATCTGCCGGCAGGAGCGAAGCATTGATCAGGGGCCTGTATTCCCTGTACTCCTTAAACCCTTTCCAGGCATAAACTACACCCAGCGGAGCAACAACGACACCGGCAGCTATATCTTTCCCGCCGTATTTACGGTAGTCAGCAGGGCTGGAAAGCCCTTTGATAGCTTCGATCACCTGCGCCGGATGGACAGGAAAGATCTCCTTTCCATCCAGATGAAGGGAAAACCCTTTGAAATCATCGCGCAGATCAAGGGAATTCCTGCTGTATATACGGAAAGGAACTGTATCGTTATTCCGTATTGCCACAAGTAAAGGTAAGATCCCGTAATCGGGGAGAAACGCTCCGAAAAGATCTTCTATCTCTTTTGCGTCGGTCAGCAGCCTCGCGTCGATATCGATCCCTTCTCCTTCCGAAAGCTCCATATCGGAAAGATCGATCGATGAATAGAGGTTATTTCTGCACGAACAGAGGGGAAGGACCAGCGCGAGGACCAGAACGAATATGACTGGATCACGAAGACTCATCTGCTTTCCTCCCGGGTCTTTGCAGGTTTATGCCGGGCCTGCTGCCTCCGGCCGGCGGCTGATCTAGCGGTTCTACTCAAAAATCTCCGACTCTCAGTCCCTCAAGCGGGACCATCCTTCCAAGCGGAATCACAATACAGTAGGACTCAAAAGTTTTCAAGAAACAGTTGTTTTCACAAAACCCTCCCGAAAGGTAGAGCTTGTCTGGCCTGCCGGTAAAGTCATAGACGTTCCTGACCATACCGTGAAGGAACATGGCAACAGCCTCTTCAGCCTCAGTCCCCGTCGAAACGTGCTCAAGCACCTTTTCCATTCCGAACACGCCGCAGGTCACATTGATCCATTTTTCAGAGGGCCGGAGCGTCTTGAAATCGACTTCATAATAGTTGCCGAGGAGTTCTATCGTAGTTCCCGTGGAAGATCCGCAAGTCAGGTTCCAATCGAGTTTTTTGATCTTTCTTTTCTCGAATTCGACATATTTGATATCCCGGCCGCCGGCATCCACTACGGAGAAATCCTCCTCCTCGACAAGAGAGAGCGCCCCTTGCGCAAGGGAGATCAGCTCATTGCGGAAGATCCTGCACCTTTTTTTCGCGCTGTGCCCCGTCGCCGCATCAAAGAATATCTCCCTGCGGCGGACCAGCTCCCTGGTCTGGATGATCTCAAACTCACCGGATTCGGTGTCGAGCATCTTAGTCCATGTTGAACCGCAGTCACCGATCAGCATTTTACGCTCCAGATCATCCGGCTGATATCCAGCCGCTACGAAAGCCTGATAAATGCCTCTACCTTGGCAAGTATCGAATCGTTTATCTCCCTGTGACAATCTACCTCTATCCCGCCATATTTCTCTGCGAGATAGTGGGCAAGATCCTGTTTGGCGCAGAAACTCTGTGTAAAAAATACGGTAGGCACACCCTCATCGACATATGATTCCATTTCCATATCGGATGGCCTTCCCGCCTCTACGCACCTCGTCCATCCGTATATATGCGTCGTTTCAGGAAAGAGGTCCAGAACACGGTAATCATTTGGAGGCACGCCCCAGAAGCCGTGCGTAGGACGGCACGGTTCCGGGACCCCAGGCGCGGGAGACGGATCGATGACAGAATACATAATGCGGTCGATCCTTTCCGAAAGAGTTCCCCTTCCGGAAGAATATATCAGCTCTCTCTCTTCCCACTCTTTTTCTTCAAACCGCGATTCGATAACGTTGAGGCCAAGGCCCTGAAGAAGAAACGAAATATTCCTTCCCCTGTCGCATTTTCCTTCCCCGACGGCAGCGACGATCACTGCGAGCCTGCTGCGGAGCATCACTGAATTGTTCATGATATTGGAAATGATCCTGCATGTAGTAACAGGCAAAAGGCCGGAATCCGGCGCGCCATGATCGATATCAAGATCTATCATCTCGAGACCGGGCCCGAACTTCTCCCTTGCACTGTTCAAAAGCCGCCTCAGAGGGAACCCATAATATCCTATAAGCCTTGAATCACCAGACGGGATCATAATTACAATCCTGAAAAGAGTTATAATTCAGAAGGGGGAGTCATAAAGGTCTCTCGAAAGGAGAATGAGCCTGTCACTCATCCCCTTCTTCCACCTTGCGTATCGCTTTGATGATATCTTCGCTCCCCGAAGCCTTAAGGAGCTGCTTTCTGAAGCTGTCGATCTTTATCATTTTTACGATCTTTGCTATCGCCTGGACATGGGGACCCGATTCAGAGGTCGGTGCTATCATCAAAAAGAAAAGATGGGCAGGATTGCCGTCGAGCGAGTCAAAATCCACGCCATTCCTGGAGATACCGATGACTATGCTCAGTTTCCCGACTGCATCACATTTTGCGTGAGGGATCGCCACACCAAGTTCGAGCCCGGTACTTCCGTCCCTTTCTCTGGCCATCACCGCTTCATATATTCTGTCAGTGTCAGCCTCTGGATTTGATTCGCCCATTAACTGGACAAGTTCCTCGATGATCTCACCCTTATCTTCACCATCGAGATCCGTGTTAATGCATTCCGGCCTGATAAAATCTAAAAATCTCATTATTTCCGCCTCCCGCGGGGATCTTCCCGATCACTGAAGCATTGACGAATAATAATCAACCCGGCACCTCGGCGCAAGGTCTCGTTATCCGGCTACCGAGCCGGGCAGCCGGCCATATATCACATCTCATCGAAGATCCTTTCGACCTTGTCTCTTCCCCTGATGATCAGCACGCAGCATTTCGATTTTCTCAGGATCCGTTCTCCCTCTTCGTAAAAAGAATCCCTGAGACTGAGAACTTCGCCGAGTTCACCCTGTACAATAAGATCAGCGCCATACTCTTCTACTTCGATCGCTACTTCTTCGTGTACAAGGCCTTTGCGCAGGACCGTCTCGATCTTCAACCCCTTCTTGTCTGCCAACTTGACAATATAGTTGAGGTACCGTTTGCCATCCTCTTCGAGATCCCGTTCATAATCCATCTTTTCCACCTGGACAAAGATCTTCGCCTTCAGAAGCTCGTTAAGAAGATTCTCGTTTACCACATATATTACCTTGAGGTTCGCATCATACGATTTCGCCATGGCAATGGCCATCTGCGCGGCGGTTATAGATGATTCGCTTCCGTCGATATACAAAAGTATCCTGTTAAACGGTCCGTTCATTGGGCTTCCCCTCTCCTCCTGGAGAGCCGGTCCTTCACAAGTTTAAGTACGAAGAAGGACTCCCTCTCGGATTCTTCCAGCGCCATTTCAATATATTTCAATGTCTCTTTATAATCAGGTATAAATATCTTTTCGAGGGCATTTACGCGCCTTATCGTCTTGGCGACTTCTCTCGATAGGCGCATCAGAGAAATCCTCGCTTCGGCAAGAGTACCGAGCAGTTTAAGTATCTCCCTGAATTTCTTGATCGCTTCGTCTATCCAAATACTGCTCTCGGCAGCGGCGAAATACGGAGATTTATCATCGAACCTCACCTTTACCCTTGGAAGCGAGACTCCCATCACCCTTCTCTGCGAAATAGAGATCTCCGACTCGATATTCATCCCGATCGCGATCAGGTTGACTTCCCTTCTGCCCATACGAAGGATAGCCTGGTCGAGGGCCTTGAAAGCTTCTGCAAGCCTCGATTCGACGTCTTTCTGCGCGTCGACCGCGCGGTCTATCAGACCCATCAACTCAACGACAAGTATCTGCCTTTTCTGATCGAGCAGTTCCCAGCCATCAGACGCAAACCCGAGATCCCGGCGGACCTTCATCATGTTAGTCTTTGTCGGTGCAATTTCGTACTGTGCCATTATCTTATCGATCCCCTACAGCCAGATCCCGGCTTTCCTTATAAGGTACTCTTCCGCTTTCAGGATTCGCAGCCTGCCTGCCGCGGCGGAATCATTTTCCATAATATTTGTTCAGTTCTTCTTCTGATATCCTGTACAACTCCTCTTTCGGGAGGTGGGAGATCACCGACCATCCAATATCGAGGGTCTCTGTGATGCTTCTGTCCTCATATTCTCCCTGACTGAGAAATTCCCTTTCGAACCTGTCGCCGACCTCAAGGTATACCTTGTCGAGAGGAGTCAGTTCCTCAGCGCCGATGACCGCGGCAAGAGCCCTCACATCTTTAACATGCGAGTAGGCGGCAAAAAGCTGGCTCGCCACATGAGCATGGTCCTCACGCGTCATCCCCTCGCCTATTCCGTCTTTCATGAGCCGCGAAAGGGAGGGCAGCCCGGCGATCGGCGGATAGATATTCCTGTGATCGAGGTCTCTCTCGAGCACAATCTGTCCTTCGGTGATATACCCCGAGAGATCGGGCACGGGATGCGAGATATCGTCGTTCGGCATTGTAAGTATAGGCATCTGAGTTATCGATCCGTCAATGCCGGAGATCATTCCAGCCCGCTCGTATATGTTGGAAAGATCACTGTAAAGGTATCCCGGATATCCCTTTCTGCTCGGGATCTCTTCGCGGATCGTCGATATCTCCCTGAGCGATTCGCAGTAGTTCGTCATGTCGGTGAGGATCACCAGCACATGCATATTCATGGTAAAAGCCAGATACTCGGCCGCGGTAAGGGCGGTCCTCGGCGTAACGAGCCTCTCGACCGAAGGGTCGTCGGCGAGGTTCAGGAAGAGGACTACCTTCTCAAGGACTCCCGACTCCTCGAAGTTCCTGATAAAATACTGGGCCACATCATGTTTGATCCCCATCGCGGCGAATACAACGGCGAATGAAGTATCCTCTCCGATGATCTTCGCCTGCCTGGTGATCTGCGCGACGATCCTGTTATGCGGCAGGCCTGTACCGGAAAAGATCGGAAGTTTCTGCCCCCGCACGAGGGTATTCATCCCGTCGATCGCCGATATTCCGGTCTGTATGAATTTCCTGGGATATTCGCGGGCGGTGGGATTGATCGGCAGGCCGTTCACATCCATATTCATCTCCGCTCTCGGTGCAGGCCCACCGTCGATGGGCTGCCCCAGGCCGTTGAAAACCCTGCCGAACAGCTCACCGCTCACACCCATGGTGAGAGGTTCACCCCTGAATCTGATCCTTGTGTCGGGTATGGAAAGACCCGATGTTCCTTCGAATACCTGGATGACTGCCGCGCCTTCGCTGCACTCCAGGATCGATCCCAGCCTGACATTTCCGTCCGGGTCTATCACCTCGGCAAGTTCGTTGTAGCCGACGTTATGGATCCCTTTTACAGCTACAAGCGGTCCGGCCACCTGGCTTATCCCGACATATTCTCTGGCTTGCTTCAGGTTCTTCTCTGTCATATCCCCACCGTTTCCTATTCGAACATCTCTGCGATACGCTGCATAGAGCGGTTAAGCTTGTCTCTTATTTCATCTATTTTTTCGATCTCATCGTTCCCGACAGAGAACTTCATCCTCATGATATCGGAGGTGACCTCCAGCTTCTTGATCTGATGTATCGTTGCCCCTTTATTGATATTCTCGAGCCCCAGATCATAGAATTCCAGGATCACCTGCAGCATCTTCACCTGTTTCTCGGGAACGCAGAACATGTCGATCTTGTCGAAGCTGTTCTGCTGCAGGAAAGCGTTCTTGAACATCGTACACGTCTCCAGGACTATCCTTTGCGTATCGGGAAGCACATCGGGGCCGACGAGTTTGACTACCTGCTGCAGCTTTCCTTCATTCTGAAGGAGATCCATGATCCTGCGTCTGAGATCCATCCACTCGCCGCCGAAGTTCTCCTCCCACCAGCCGCTTATCTCTTCGACATATTCACTGTAGCTGTCGAGCCACGATATCGCGGGGTAGTGCCTCGCATTAGCCAGCTGCCTGTCAAGGGCCCAGGTACACCGGACAAACCGCTTCGAATGCTGAGTCACCGGTTCCGAAAAATCGCCGCCCGGAGGAGAGACCGAACCGACGATGCTGATAGATCCCTGATCGCCTCCAAGAGTCTGCACCATTCCGGCCCTCTCATAGAATTCAGCGAGCCTTGTCGGCAGATAGGCGGGATAACCTTCGTCGGCCGGCATTTCTTCCATACGCCCGGACAACTCGCGCAGAGCTTCTGCCCACCGCGATGTCGAGTCGGCCATGATCGCTACGTGATATCCCTGGTCCCTGTAATATTCAGCTATCGTAATGCCGGTATAGATCGAAGCCTCGCGCGCCGCGACCGGCATATTGGAAGTGTTGGCTATAAGTATCGTCCGTTCCATGATCGGCCGTTTCGACCTCGGATCGATCAGCTTCGGAAACTCGATAAGCACGTCTGTCATCTCGTTTCCGCGCTCGCCGCAGCCTATATAGACGATAAGATCGGCGTCGCTCCATTTCGAAAGGGCGTGCTGGATCATCGTCTTGCCGGTCCCGAATCCGCCCGGCACAACGACAGTGCCTCCCTTGGCCACCGGAAAAAGAGTATCGATCACCCTCTGCCCGGTGATAAGAGGAATAGAAAGAGGCTTTCTCTCCCTGACAGGCCGCCCTTTTCGGACCGGCCAGCGCTGGCTCATCTTTACAGCCACAGAATCGCCATCAGAGTTTTCTACCGTCGCTACCGTCTCATCTACGTTATATTCACCCTCATCGATCACCCATGTCACCTTTCCGGCGACACCGGGAGGTATCAGCACCTTGTGCTCGATCAGTACCGTTTCCTGTACCGTGCCGACGATTTCCCCTCCGGATACCCCGATCCCCGGGGCAAGAGACGGTTTATACTGCCACTTCTTCTCCCTGTCGAGAGGCGACACATGGATCCCTTTCTGGATATACTGATCCGACGAATCCCTTATCACCTCGAGAGGCCTCTGGATACCGTCATAGATAGTCCCTATCAACCCCGGACCCAGATCGACAGAGAGGGGTACTCCGGCACTGTAAATATTGGTTCCCGGCGCCAGACCGGTAGTATCCTCGTAAACCTGGATGACAGCCCTGTCCCTGTCGAGTTTCACGATCTCACCGACAAGGTGATAATCTCCGACCTCAACAAGATCAAGCATCCTCGCCTTATCGATCTCTCTTGCATGGACCACGGGCCCGATTACCTTGTCGACTTTTCCAATGATCTCAAGCACTGTTCGAACCCTCGCTTCCTTCCGGTTCGAAGACCTCTTCGAATATTATGTTCCTTATATCATCACGCATCCGGTATATACGCGCCTCAAACGTATTGTCGAATATCACTCTTCCGCCTGGGACTCCTACCCTTGCTCCTCCGATTGAACTTTTTTCCAGGACCATCGCTTCAAGAAGTTCTATCTTTATCCCCTTTCCCAGAGCCTTTTCCCTTACGATATCAAAAACTTCGTTCTTCAGAAGATCAATGTCGCCTCGATCCGCATAAACCTGAAAACTGCTGCCCTCCAGCCCCATGACCGCTTCGACGATCATATCGGCCATCAGATCCGGATAATCGCCGCCTGACCTTATATTTTCAAGCGCTCCCAGCACTTTCAGGTTGATAGCGGAAACGATCTCCTCCCGAGCTTTCAGCCTTGTCCGTTTAACCTCTATGTTAACGCTGGAAAGCGTTCTCCTGTGGATCGCCTCGCCCTTTTCCTGAGATTCTTTCAGGATCTTTTCAGCTATGGCCTCACCATTTTTCTCGGCCTTTTCGGTGATCTCAGATGCAGTACGTTCAGCCTTATCGGTGATAGAGGCGATCTCTTTTTCGCCGTCTTCGATTATCTGGCTGACTATCCTGTCTACCGATTCGTTATCAACCAATGGATCCTCTCCCTTTTCCGGTCATTTTTCGAGGGGCCGCTCAGATCTTCATCCCTACCGCCGCGTTGACCATCTCCCTGATCGAGACCCTTCCTTCGAGTGCTCCTTTGCGATCGGGGATCTCAATGATCAGCGGAAAACTGTGGCCGAATATGAATTCCTCCATTTCTTCCCTGATAGAGGCGGCTATTCTTTCGGTTATGATTATTACGCCGATATCATCGGATGAGAATGCCTTGACCAGGGCCTCTCTCGCCTCATCGGCAGTTTCAACTACCTCACCGTCAAGCCCGACGAGCTTAAATCCGGTCATCGTATTCTCATCTGCGATCACATAGAACTTCATAGACCAGCTCTTTCATCCTTGATCATCTGATAACCCATCAGCCCGCTCTGAAACACAGCGGACCGCCCTGACCGATCGAATCAGATCTTGGTCAGGATCATTATCGAAATGATCAGCCCGTAAATAGCAATTCCTTCTGCCAGTCCTACATAGATCAGTGCTCTTGCGGCCAGCTCCGGTTTTTCACCTATGGCGCCAAGCGCCGCCGAACCCACATACGCTACCGCTATTCCGGCACCGATGCTTCCGATAGCAGTCGAAAATGCTGCTGCTGCAAAGCCCCACATAATGATCTTGGCCCGTTCAGGAGAATAATCTTCCTGCACTGCCGCCGCTGCTGCAGGATCATGCCCCTGGCTGTAGACATCGGCAGCGGTACTTATAAGGGTAATCAGCAGGACGATGATTACAGTTGAAAAAACAGCTGCGGTCGACAGGGTGATCCACCTTTTCATCTTTTTCCTGCGCTCCTCTTGCTGTGACATTTACCGGGTCTCCTTTCGTTCTTTCCGGCCGGGCATGCCGCCGAGGCCGATCGGTTTATAAGCTACGCCGCCACCCATGAAGAACTTGCCGAAAAATTCGTAGTACTCCAGACGGATGGCCTGTATCGTTACCACCATTCCCTCAAGGGCTATAATTACAGCGTTTCCGAGAATCAGGATCAAGGTTGAATAGATCGCTCCGGACACCCCGCCCTTGACCATATCGACGAGGCTGAAAACAGCTATGAACAACCCTACATGAGCCAGCGCAAACGCCGCGACACGAATAAACGAGACGGTATTGCCGAGGTATCCGGTCACTATCTCCATAACCTCGATAACAGTCTCCATAAAATAGGTCAGCAGGCCTTTTTCAAATCTTACCTTACGTCTTCCCACAAGAGCAGTCAGGGGCTCTTTGAGGAAAAGGAGAAGGACGGGGATCCCGATACCGAATATGATCAGCTTCACCGGGATCGGCCTGTTCGAAAGGAAGATCGAGACCGCGCCTATCCCGCACCAGTATATTACCGCGCTGACAAGCCCTGCCTGGTCGAAAAAGGTCGCTTTGAAATTCCTCGCGCGGACGGCATTTATCACATTGAGCAGGATGCCGGTCGATATAAGGACAATACCGAAATAGATCGCCACCTTGAAGAAATATATGACATTATGCATAGGTTTCATCCATATCCCGTGAAAAAGGTCCTCGAGGCCGAAGACAGATCCGTAAAGAAACCCGAACACGATCGATGACAGCCCGCAGTAGAACGCGAGTTTTCCCACGAGGACCGGACCCTCGGTACTATCCCTTCTGCTCTTCCTGAACCCCAGCATCCATCCTATCCAGACGAGGACAGCGCCGTGCCCGACATCACCGAACATCATCCCGAACATCAAAAGAAAACTGATAGCCACAAAACATGTCGGATCTATGAAAGTATATTCCGGCAGGCCATAACTTGAGACGAGCATCTCGAACGGCCTGAAGAAACCTGGATGCTTAAGCATTACGGGGACCTTTATCCTGCCGTCATCCACTCCTGTTATCTGCTCGGGAGGAGTGATCTCGATTATGGCTCTTCCTCGTGCAGCGCGAAGGATCTCACGTTCGACTTCGCGCTTGTTGTTACTGGGGACCCACCCGGAGAATATAAAAGTCTTTTTTGTTTTCTTAAGGTAATTCTTGACCTTGACAAGCAGCATTGCGACCCTGATCGACCTGTGGTAATCGGTGATGGCTGACGCGCTTTGTTCCCTGATCTTCCGGAGTTCTTCGGTGAGTTTATCGATATTGCCCTTTATGCCGGCGATCTTTTCTTCGAGCCCATCGATGACCAGAGACGATTCACCGTCTTCGCCCTTTTCGGCCGGCATCTCGATCTCTTCGAAGGTAGCCTCGCGCAGGATCTTTTTGAGTTTCAGCCTGTCGGTCTTCAGGCCTATCAGAAGGATGACTTCTGCGTCATCACGCTGGGCAAGAGGAAGGACCACAGCCGCGAGCGGAGCGATCTTTTCCCTGATATATTCAAGGTTCTCGCTTTTGACCTGTCCATAGCGGATCTCAAGAAAAGTGTACGGAGTGCTCTGGTGCGGAAGCCCAACTTCAGCCAGAGGAGATACTTCGTTGAAGATCCCCTGCATCCTCTCCAGATGGACCTCGAACTCTTTTCTCCGCCGGACGATATCCTGCACCCTCGATTCAAGGGAGGCCATCTCCCTTTCCATCTCATCAAGATCGCTCACGGATACCTCGAGCAGTTTGCTGTCGCGTTCTTCAAGAGGCAGCTCTCTTAAGCCGAGGTCTTTCATCAGCGCTGTGACCCGCTGACCGAGCTTGTCGAGTTTATCGCTCATCATGCCGGCGTTGAATGTCCCAAGCTGTTCTACCCAGGGCTGTTTGTCATCAAGCTGCACAAGGTGGATGATCCCCAGGCGGACGATCGCTTTCGCGACCTCATCGACTTCTGTTTCGAAGACCATGACATTGATCTGGTGCATCTTTTCAGGAGTAAACATATCACCAACCTCAGAATGAGACTCTCAGATGACTTTCTATCTCTCCGCGATCCATCTTGTAGACCTTACCGTTCATAATAGTAATGACGTTGCGGATCTCCGTGCGTTTGAGTATCAGGTACGACAGAACGGTACCTATTGTAAAGGGAAATCCACCCAAAGTCCTTTTTGCTTCCGATATAAGGATATTCCACAGAATGATCTCGAGAAGGTAAAGCTTGCTCAGGTCCTGGCCCTTTACAAGTATCCCGGAGAGGTCTCCGACAGATTTCTCCAGAGCCGCCGAAAGGACATTCTCGATCGAATCGGCTTTGAACGCCTGCCTGAGCCTGTCCCGTGTCATTTTGTACCCGCCGGGGATATTATAACCTATCAGTTCTCCGACAGGCATATCGTAATAGAACTTAAGCCTTATCAGCCATCCCAGGTTCTTCTGATCTATTTCCAGACCGACAAGTTTTCTTGCGATCTCTCTGTCTTTTTTCGAGAGCATTTCGATCCGTTCCTTAAGCCGTGAGTAATAATCTATCTCGAGATTTATCTCCACGGGAAAGAGGGTCCCTCTTTCCCTGTAATCATCGATAACAGAGTTTATAGAATTGTAAAAAGGAGACCTCGAGAGATAGGAAAGCGCGTCCTCGATCGAGGCCGCTTCGGATATCGCCTGGTATGGAAGAGAATGGGGGAGCGTTTCCCTGACAAGATATTTCATATCCTCGCTCTCACGTTTTCCCTCACGTATCCTGAGCGCGATCTTAAGGTTCTCTATTTCATATTTTTCGAGAAAATGGGAGACAAGCTCTTTTTCGGGGCCTCCCAGATCCCTGAGAAGCTCAGAATGCCAGGCCACTTCCCTTTCCAGAAGCAATTTTTCTCCTACCCTGGGATCGAATGCTATTTCAGGCCTGGAGAAGATCTCCTCATATAAAGTCCCGTCGAGAGTAGAATAGAACTCTGAAAGATCGCGCGCCTCCGCCAGCCGGTTTATGCGCTCAGCATCAAGAAGAGTACTCAATCGGGCCCTGACCTTTGCATTTACAAGAGAATATTTGCTGACCGGTCCGAATATCATCTCAGTCTCCTGAATCGGGTATCATCGGCTCTGCTCTGTCCGGAACAGGGTATCATCGATCGAGCAATCTCCAGAATCCTTTAAATCGATCCCGCTGTATCCTGAAGCCCCGTCACAAGTCCAGCCATCTTCAGAAGCCCGCGCCATAATACATTCTGTCTGCTGATACGGGCGGTTTTTTCAGGCCTTGCCGCTGTCTGTGACCATATCGACTATCCTGCCTACAGCTCTGTCGACCTCTTTACTCCGTTTTTTCAGCAGCTCGGCGCTGCCCCCCCTGACCTTTTCGACCTGAAGGGTACGCTTCGCCTCAGCCTCGGCTGTCAAACGCTCTATGAGGGCCTGACCCTCTTTCATCGCTTCCAGCCGCTTTTTCTCGATTATATCCCGGCTGCCGCTTTCGGCAGCTCTGACGATCTTCTGGGCCTGCGAATGAGCATCCTCTACCTTGTCCCGGATCTCCTTCTCAGTCTCTATTATCCTTTTTACGATCTCTTTCAAAACCACTCCTGACGCGGTATACTGCACCCGGAAAGTGATAAGGAACAATGCGCCAGTATATCTTCTGGCAATCAGGTTGTCAACGCTGTAAAGAGTTTTGATCTCCCCCTGTTTTGCCGGGAATCTCTTTCGCCAATGCGAAAATTATGCTGGCATGCAGAGAACCGGATATTGTAGACTCTGTCCCTGCGCACCAAGGCTCATGCATCCAGGGATATAACAAAGAAAACAATATCACAGGAAACAGTCATGATAGGCAGGACTATCTCTCACTACCGAATTACCGCCAGGCTCGGCGCCGGAGGGATGGGCGAGGTCTACCAGGCCGAGGACACAAAACTGGGGCGCACCGTCGCCCTGAAGTTCCTCCCTCCAGAATTCTCACAAGACCCCGGGGCCAAGGCCCGCTTCGTCCAGGAAGCCCGGGCGGCATCGGCTCTTGACCACCCCAACGTCTGCACCATTTTTGAGGTCGATGAGACGGAAGACGGCCGCATTTTCATCGCCATGGCCTGCTATGCCGGCGAGACTTTGAAGGAAAGGATCGCCCGGGGACCGCTGCCTCTGGACAACGCCCTCGATATATCCAGGCAGATCGCCGGGGGGCTGGGCAAGGCGCACGAGAGGGAAATCGTGCACAGGGACATAAAGCCGGCCAATATCTTCGTGACCGCCGACGGACTTGTGAAGATCCTGGATTTCGGGGTGGCGAAGCTGAAGGGCCAGGCCCAGATGACACGTACCGGAACGACTCTCGGCACGGCCGCCTATATGTCCCCGGAACAGGCCCGGGGCGAAGAAGTGAATCAGCGCACCGACATCTGGTCGCTGGGGGCCGTGCTGTACGAGATGATCACCGGCCGGGCGCCGTTCGGAGGAGAGCACGAGGCAGCGGTGATCTACGCGATCATGAACGAAGTGCCCGAACCGGTCACAGGCCTGCGTTCCGGCATACCGCTCGAACTCGAGCGGATCATCCTCAAATGCCTCGCGAGGGACGCAAGGGAACGGTACCAGTCTGCCGCAGACTTATCAGCCGATCTGTTTCATCTGGAAAAAGATGCGCTGCGTAAAGGTGTGACCCGAACAGCCGCCTCACGCAAACCTTCGAGGAGACGATTAAATTGGACCGCATGGATCTTATCGTCACTTCTCCTTGCGCTTCTTATCATACAGGTGATCCCGCGGTTCTTTGCCGGGCAAAAGGAAGGACCGGAGCGGTCAGCGGCTGATGATCGAACAAGGCTCGTCGTGCTTTCCTTCGAAAACCTCGGCCCCCCCGAGGACGATTACTTCGCCGACGGTATCACCGAAGAGATCACGAGCCGTCTTGCCGCGTTACAGGAGCTGGGAGTAATATCCCGGAAAAGCGCCCTTCATTACAAGGATTCCGACAAAACAATCTCAGAGATCGGAGTCGAACTCGATGTCGATTACGTGCTGGAGGGAACGGTGCGCTGGGAGCAGAGCCCTGGCGGCGGAAGCAGGGTACGTGTGACGCCCCAGCTCATCAGGGTCTCCGACGACAGCCACATATGGGCGGAACAGTACGATGAGCAGTTCGCCGCGATATTCGAAATCCAGTCTAGGATCGCGGAACAGGTCGCGGCCCGGCTGGACATAGCCCTCTCGGGGGGCGAGCAAAATTTCATTGCGGCTAAACCGACAGAGAACATCGTCGCCTATCAAATCTATCTGAGGGCAGCGGATCATATCTTATTCGGCCAACGCCCGGAGGTGAACTACCGGCGGGCCGAAGAGCTGCTGAAGCAGGCGATCGATATCGATCCCTGTTTCGCCCTCGCCCACGCCAAACTCTCGCACGTGAACCGGAGCTTCTATTTCTACGGTTACGATCGGACCGAAAACCGTCTCAGGATAGCAAAGGAAGAGATAGACAGGGCGGTCGAGCTCGACCCGAAAGGGCCCGAAGTGCGGCGGGAACTCGGCTACTATTACTATCAGGGCCTTCTCGACTATGACAGGGCGCTCCAGGAATTCGTATCCCTCGCCGGAACATTGCCCAGCGACGCGCAGCTGTTGATGGATATTGCCTTCATATGGAGGCGCCAGGGACACATCGAGCAGGCATTAGCCAACCTCCAGACGGCCTATGCGATGAGCCCCATGGACGCAGTACTCTCTGTCGAGCTTGCCAACACGTATCTGACTCTCAGGAACCCTGCGAAGACTCTCGAGTATGCAGACAAATCGATCGCAATCGATCCTCAGGATCATTGGGGCTATTTTATCAAATCCGGCGCCTATGTGATAGGGATGGGGGATGTGCGGCGGGCCTGGGAAACGCTTGAGGCGTGCCCCGATAAGACCGCAATGCCGATGATCTGGGGGAAATATTATCTGCACCTGTTTGATCGCGACTATCAGGCAGTCCTCGATATGTTCGAAGGATCTGCATTCGATGTGGTCTACCTGCAGAACTCCTACCTGCCTGTTAGCATGCTGAAAGGGAATGCATGCAGACTCATGGGTGACTCCGGACGCGCCGTAGCATTCTACGGGGAAGCCCTGGTACTCCTGGAAGACGCGGTCAGAGAGAATCCTGAGGATCCCCGGATCCACAGCTCGCTTGGAACGACCTATGCCGGCCTCGGGCGAAAAGAAGAGGCGATCGCTGCAGGCAGGAAGGCTATGGAGATATACCCGATAACGATGGATGCGATCCTGGGGGTCGACAGGTTACTTGATATGGCGGAGATATACACCGTGTCCGGAGAGAATGATGCGGCGATCAGACTAATAAGAGAGATCCTTTCTATGCCCGCCATCTATACGATAAGATGCTTCGAGCTGGATCCGCGTTATGATGGGCTTCGCGATGAACCGGAATACCAACAGCTGGTCCGCGAATTCGGCGGGAAGTAATATAGCAGCAAATGCGTCTCGAAATGACCAGTAAGGCGGTATCACTGGTTTGCGTCCTGATCACCGCCTGAAACAGATTTCCTTTTCCGCTCCTGCAGAAACTCCCTGAAGACTTTCAGTTCTCCGCGCCAGGAAAGAAACGCCACGACCAGGATCATCGCTGCAGCGAGACCGATGTTGGCAAGAAGCTGATTCTCGACCTTGGCAAAGTAAGCGAATGACCGCGAGGCGTTGTTGAAGACGGCATGTACGAAAGAGCCGACCCATATAGTTCCCGACTTGAGATAGGCCCAGGCGAAGAAGGCGAATGTAAAGATAGATCCCACGGCAAGCACAACGGCGTTGAGGATATGGTACTGCACAGTAAGGCCCTCCGGGGAAGGCATCACAAGCATCAAGGGAAGATGCCAGGCGAACCAGATCAGGCCCCCTGTCACGAATCCGCGCAAGAGGTGCCCATCGCGGCACAGCAGCGGGAACATCAGCCCCCGCCAGCCGAACTCCTCCCCGAACCCGACGAGAGCCGTCGGGATGCTCAGAATGGTCAGGCCCCCGGCAAAAAACAGGATCAGCATCATCTTTGGCGTCATCCCTTCCGGGAGATCGTTGATACTCTTGCCGGAGATCTCCATCTGCTGCTCAAGCTGGCCGAGAAAGGTGCCGCCGCTGAGATCCCATGATATCGCGCCGGCCAGTGTGAAGATGATATATGAAAATGCCACTACCGCGAGAGTTATCCACCAGAAACGAAGATAATCACGCCACCTGCCAAAACCGAGGCGCGCGTCTTTGAACCTTTTATCATAAAAGAAAAGCCTCGTAAAAAGCGCCGCTATCGCAGGCGTGAACATATACGGCCCGGCAAGATAGTTGCCGTACTCTCCTGCCAGCCTCATGGCGATGACAAAGGCGCCGCTGAGAACGGCTACCAGTATCAGGTACGCAGTGAGCGGCCTTTCAGTCCTTGTTTTCATTAATATACCTCATGATCTCCCCGTAAACGGTCTCCGGCCTGATGCCTCTCATGCAATTGTGGTGTCCGAGGGGACATGCATTTCCCCCGTGAGTTCCGCATGGACGGCATTCAAGTTCGATTTCGAGCATCCTGTCATCATCTCTGTACGGATAGCACCCGTACTCTTTGACTGTCGGGCCGAAAAAAGCCAGCGCTGGGGTATCCACGGCATTTGACATGTGAAGGGGAGCGCTGTCGTTGGTCACCATAAGATCCAGGAGCTCTATCAATGCCGCTGAAAGAGAAAGCCCCAGCTCACCCGCAAGGTTATGACAGTTCCTGTTCGAACTCCCCTCTATTATCTTTCTGCAGACTGAACGGTCGTCGGCGCCGCCTATAAAGAATATATTGATATCATCCGCGGCCAGAAGATCGAGAAGGGCAGAAAAATATTTCCCGGGCCACTTCTTCGTCTCCCTTACAGATCCTGGAGCGAAACCAATGTTAAACTTCGCTCTGCTTTCTGCAAGCAGTCCTTTCGCTTTCTTTTTTTCATCAGGGCCTGGAAACAGCTCTGTAGTAGTATCACCGGAATCGAAACCGGAACTTGCCGTAAGCAGCTCGACAGCTCTTTCCCTGATATGCGGCCTATCCTTCGTCCTTATGCTCCGTGTAAGAAATCTCATCCCTTCCTGGCCGATCCTCTCCGGTATCCCTGACAGAAGCATGATCAGCGAAGAGGTCATAGATTTGGTCATCGAATACGCAGCATCATATCTTCGCTTTCTAAGATCCCTGACAAGCCGCAGAAAGCTGGGGAGCTTGGTCTTCTTCTTTCTTTTGTCAAAAAGAAAGACCCTGCTGATATACGGATTGTTTTTTATTATTCCCGCTGTCTCGGGGATCACGACAGCGTCGACCTCGACGCCAGGAAACGCCAATTTAAGTTCCCTGAACAGCGGAGTCGTCATAATGAGATCGCCTATATAAGCCGTCTGTATGACAACTACCCTTTTATAACTCAACCTTTTTCCCCCAGCAGTTCTTTATAGAGGCTGATGTTCTGTTCTACCGTTTTTGCTATATCGAATTCCCTGACTGATCTTAAACCGTTTAACCCAAGCTTTCTTCTTCTGCTCTCGTTATCGATCAGAGCGAGTATCCCTTCGGCAAGCGCCACATGATCGCGCGGGGGAACGAGAATTCCCGTATCGCCATCGTTCACGATCTCCGGTATTCCGCCTGTTCTTGTAGCCACTATCGGCAGGCCTATACTCTGCGCGTCAAGAAGAGACGTCCCTAAACCTTCCGTTTTGGACGCAAGCACGAAGATATCGAACAGCTTTAAGAATGGTCCGACCTTCTCCTGATATCCTGCGAAGATGAACCGGCTCCCGAGCCCAAGCTCCCCGTGAAGTCTTTTCATCTCTTTTATATCAGATCCGGCACCAACAGCGACGAAAGTCACAGATTTTCTCGAATCGATAACGATCCTCGCGGCTCTCAGCAGATTGGGATAGTCCTTGTGGCCTGCCATGGCGGCGACAGTGCCTACGATAATATGCTCTTCGGGAATATGGAAATCCCTGTAGATCTCCCTGTTTTTCGTCAAACCGTCGAATTTGTGGATATCGACCCCGCTCCTTATCACCTGAAGTTTCTCTTCAGCGACTCCGCATTCGGTCATCACTCTTTTGATCTCGCCTGAAATACAGACGATCCTGTCTACGAGGCCCGTGCTGTATTTCAGGCGGCTTAGAGGATTCTTTCCGACCCTGAAATCCACTCTTCTTACCGCAATCGATTTCAACGCGGGGAAAAACAGCTTCACGGCTATTCCGGTCGAGTGAGCGTGTGCTGAGTGAAGATGTAGTATATTTATCGGATGTTTTCTGCAGAATGACGCGATCCTGAAAGCAGAAAAAAGATCAGCCTCTCCTCTCATCGCAGTTGTAAAATGTGGAAGTTTTCTTTCCTCCAGATAATCAGCGAGGACAGACCCCGTTTTGCAGGCAAATACGCTGTCATATCCCTCTCTCAGCATCGCTTCGAAAAGATAGACGGCCTGCTGCTGGCCTCCCCGCCATCCCTTCTCGGCGTCAATATGCAACACTCTGATCTTACTGCGATCGATCTTTTTTGGTTCTGTCCTTTTAAGCACCGGCCTCTTATCCTTCGTCTCTATTCATTCCGAAGCTCGTATTTTTTTCTTACGATGCAGTTCCCAGAGTTTGATATATTTCAGGTAGACTCCATACCCAGAATTGAAAGATAGGACCAGACCGATGATCCCATCCAGAACCCCGAGCTGTATGAAGTACATCTTGATGAATTTCAGAAACCCTCTGACCATCGCGCAGCAGGGGTTGGACCTCCTGCCCCTGTCAAAAGCCTTTTTGGCTCCAAGCATGGAATAACTGTTGATCCTCTCTATATGCGATGCAAGATCGGGATAGGTATAGTGCAGGAGCGGCTCGTTGATCCTCCCCCCTTCCCCATCGATGACTACTTTTTCATGAATGATGCTGTCATTGTAATTGCCGTATCTCCTGTCGAAAAGGCGCAAGGGATAATCTCTATTCCACCCGCAGTGCCTGATCATTCTTCCGAGATAAAATGAGTTTCTTTTGATGCTGTAACCTTTATATTGCGGAGATTCGAGGATGCCGAGCACCTTCTCCTTCAGACTCTCTGTCACTTCTTCATCTGCACCTAGCGAAAGGACCCAGTCATTGGAGGCAGAATCCACAGAAAGCTTCTGCGTCCTTCCGAAACCCAGCCATTCGGTCTTCACTATCCGGCAATCGAATCTTTCACATATCTCCAGAGTCCTGTCGACCGACCCGGAATCTACTACGACGACCTCGTCCGCCCAGGAGACAGAGCGAAGGCACCTTTCGATATTTTCTTCTTCATCCTTCACTATCATGCAGACAGATAACTTTTCCATTTTTTTATTCAAAACCTCCGTTATCGCTTCTTATCAGCTCTACGATCTGTTTTCCTCTTTTTTCCCAGAGATATTTTTCACCGGTCGAATAAATATTTTCACTCATTCTCTCGATCCGGTCTTCATCACCTAAAAGATCATCGATCTTTTTAGCAAGATCAGCAGGATCTCCAGCCTTGAAAAAACAGCCAGTCCTGCCCTCATCGATAAGTTCCCTCGTGGCGGGCAGATCCGACGCTATGACAGGGACGCCATAGCTGTAATAATCGAATAGTTTCAACGGCGACGATATAAACCTGTTAAAGAACGTATCCTGCAGAGGCAATACACCGACGGCGGACTCTTTCAGGAATCCGTCTACCGATTCCTTGCCGACCCACCCGGTGATCTGTATTTTATCTGATGGATAATACCTTCCCGCATAATTTTCCAGCCGGTCTATCTCCTTTTTGTTTTTTCCGCCGATGATCAGGACACCAGGCCTGGAATTAGTCAGGGCAAGAGCATCTATAAACAGATCCACCCCTTTCAGAGGATCGAGAGAACCTATATATGTAACATACTTCCTTTTCCGGCCGCTCCTTTCGATCCGGTGAATGCCTGTCCTCGCTACCTCGATCCTGGCTTCCGGATAAATTTTCTGGTAAAGCGCTTTCTGTGCGTTCTGAAGACAGATCAGTCCGGAAATATGAGGAATATATCTTCTTTCGATCTTTTTCTGTTTGATCTTTTTCCGGCCGCTTATATCGTCTCTTATCTCAAGATCCGAAAAGAAATCGTGCGTCTCGAAATAGACCGGAATATTGCAGCTCCTGCCTATTCTTACCAGGTAAGGAAGGAAGGTGAGGCTTCTTGTTATGACCGCGTCAAAGGGGCGATCCTTGTGGCGGCCGACGATCTCTTCTGAGATCCTCCTGTAATAAAATCGATTCGTTTTGAAAACAGGCTTCGCCATCTGCCTGATCACAAGATTTTCGGGACACAGGATCCCGAATTCACCTTCAAGGACCTCATCTGCAGTGCGGGATGAATTCCTTTTAATATAGAAAAAGACTTCGTCGGCGTTTTTTGAAAGGCCTATGACATTGTAGGCAGCAAATGTCATACTGGGCGTTTTCGAAGGCCAGAGGCCAGTATGTACGTATGCTATCCTCATACTATTTCCTGTCGATCAGTCTTTCGGCGATGGTCTTATCACCGGTAATGAATCGTTTCATCCTTTTTCGGTATTCAGCGGCGCCGGGATGCTTCTTCTTTATATAATCGCTCATCACACGGTGCCTCGCGTTCTTGCTGCGAAGCTTGGACTGCGTATCGGCATAGTCATGATAGATTATAGTATTCGGCCAGTAAATAAATGAATTCTCCCCTGTTTCTTCTGAGACCCTGTAGGAAAGATCCCATCCCTCATGCCCGAATAGAAGCGGATCCATGCCGCCGAATCTCTCGTAGATCTCTTTCAGGAATGCCGAATTCCCCTCTGTATTTATTATCGAAGGGAAGGGGGTGTCACCGAGGTCGTAGTGCCCAAGAGGGTCATTGCTTGTGCTCTCTGTCTTTTCCAGCACCCTTCCCCTGAAGCCGCATATATTGTATCTGCTGAATGCTTCGGCGATAGTCTCGATGTAATCATCGGGAACAAGGGCATCATCATCGAGAAAAGCTATGATCTTTCCTCTCGCAAAATGCGCCCCGATATTTCTTCCTTCCGAAAGAAAGAGATTCTGCGGAACCCTGATATAAAGAAGGTTCATCTCCCTTAGCCGGCCGGCCACCGCATCATTGAAGCCGTTGTCTATGACTATCACTTCATAATCGCCAGAACTCTGCTTCTCAAGAGACTCGAGGCATTCGATGAGAAGCCGGTTCGTGTCATAGGCGACTACAAGAACAGAGACTGTCGGAGCAGGTTTTTTCTGAAAAGGCGGTGAGCCTTCTTTCGCTGACAGCGCAGAGGCCGCTTCCCTGTTGTCTGTTATCTCAAAAAGTCCGTAATCGATATTTTCCCTGTACTCTGCCATCACTTTCCGCGCACTACGGAATCTACCCGCGTAAAAAAGACGCAAAGCTTCGCTGAACCTCCCGAGGGCGAACCTGTTCCTGCAGGTCCCAGCATCTTCATCCCCCTGATAAATATCTATTACTTCTTTATAATAGCTTGTAAGTTCGGCGACTGTCCTGTCAGGATGAAGCCGAAGGATCGTCTCGCGGCTCTTCTCACCTATAGCTCTCTTCTGATCCTCCTGAAGCTGAAGGACCTTCTCGATCTTGGCATACAGGTCGGCGCTGTCCCCGGGGTCACAGAGGAATCCGTTTGCACCATCATCGATCAGCTGCTCAAAACTTGTCCCTCTTGTGCCGACTACTGTTTTTCCGTGGGCCATCGCTTCGAGGCAGGCGTTAGGAAAATTGTCGATAAGAGAAGGCAGGACGACAGCCATTGACCTTTCGATCAGAGGATAGAGCGTTTCATGCCTGAGGATCCCGGTGAATACTATTCTGTCCCGGTATTTTCCCGCTTTTTCCTTTAAATGGACTTCGGCCGATCCGCCGCCAATACCCATATCCTTTCCTGCAAAGACAAACCTGATGTCAGGATACTTCTCCAGAAGAAGCTCCAGGATCCCGGCGATCGTACCAGCCCCTTTAAGCACCCCTATCGATCCGAAGAAAAGAAGGTAATCTCCTCCGATACTCTCCGCCCTGCTGTAATCATACTCTCCAGCCTCCAGGACAAAAGGTGTCTCGATGATCCTTATCCTCTTTCCAAGGTCCTTTTCTATCTCTTTCGCAAGATCTCTTCCAGGACCGAAGATATGGCCGGCGTCTCTCAGCGTCTTCTCTTCCAGTCTCTGGACAGCGAGATGTCCGGCCTTTATATTATCTCCGTGATATGCCCTGTCCCACAGCTTCTGATAGCTTGATATCCGTATCACAGACGGTATAGATCCTATCCCGCTGAAGCCGACAGACCTGTAGCTTGCGTACTGGACGATATCGATCTTTTTCTCGGCATGGGCGCTAAGCACTTCATCTCTGAGAAGTCCGCTCTGGTACATCAGCTTCAGCGCCTGTTTTTTCCTTCTCAAGGTCAGAAGATCACGAAGCATATATCCCGGGCCCATCTTCCTGACCTGGACGCGGTGGACCTCGATGCCATCGTGCGTGATGATCCCGCTGCGCTCCGACAGGGTAAAGATCAGAGGCTCATGACCAAGCCGTTTCAAAGCGGATGAGAGGCGATGAAGATAGTTTGCGAGTCCCCCGTCAAACGATCTATTTTCAGTGACATACTCGGGTGTTACAAATCCGATCCTCAATATTCTATCCCCCGGAAAGCGGCCAGCCCCAGTTCGCGAGCAGAGCATCGATCGTGCTGCGGTGTCTCGTCGCCGGCTCGACTTTTTCCCATCTCCCGCCCCTCTTTGAGTACCAGTCAGCCGATTCGTAGAATGTGTTCTCCAGTATTCCGTATATGATACTCATCTCCGTGACAGCGAAACCGCCATCCTTTTCGAGAAGATCGTACGACATTATGCTGTTTCCCATTTTTCTGTGGACACTCTCTACAAAACCGATAAGGTCGGGCGTTATCCCGGATGCTTCATAGATGCCGCTTCCCGAGGCGAAAGAGTTTTTCTCGCTGTTCTTTCTGAAGAATCCGACAGCAAGCTCCGGCCCGTACATGACAACCCTGTAATCGCCCGAGTTGCCGGGCAGAAATTCCTGAAGATAGACATAATCCTTCTGCAGATCTTCCCTGAAATGCGTCTTCATCCCCTCCTTGAATATCTTCTTTATGTAACGGATCAGATCCTTCCTTTTTTCCATAAGCCCCACATTGGAGCTTCCCGCACCTGAAGCTGATTTGTATATAAGCGGCAGGCTGGTTTTTTCGGCGAATTCAAGGGCATCGTCTTCCCTGTTGAATATCCAGGTCTCTGGCACGGAGATCTCGAATTTTTTGAAAAGGAAATATTGAGCTACTTTGTCGTCATAGTGCCAGTAGTCCCTGAAAGACGGATATGTCTTTATATTTTCTACCCGATCGAAAAAATAGAGTAGTTTTTTGGCCAGATTCCTTATCCTCGGAGTGTGCTTTGCCCACCATATGAACCCGTCCCATCTTCCGCCCAGCAGGTGCTGCATTCCCTCACTTCGCCACAGGTCGATGACCTCGACTGAATATCCGTATTCTTCCAGAATAGGCCTGTAATTCTCATGATAGCCGTTCTCGTCTTTGACAAGTGCGATCCTTCTCATTCGACATTTACTCCTTCACAGTCCCTGCCTGTATTTTATTCCTTATAAGTCTGTAGTTTTTAAATTCTCCTATGTGTCTGCCCCGGTTAAGATATTTTTCTATAAATGAGAGCAGCCTGTATTTGAATCTTTCGTGCTTGTGCGGTTCCCTTGACGGATCGGGTCTCCCCGTATACTGGAGTTTATCCTTCCAATCCATCTTCTGTATCATCTCTTTCATCACTCCCGGATGCGTCCCCTTGAAGATTTCCAGCCTGGTCAGAGGTCCGAAATCAAAATCGTCGGGAATATTCTCGTACATCTCCCGGACCTTTCGCCTTCCCCTATGGACGGTATCGAGAGCCTTTTTCTTGCTGATCATAAGGTGAGGAGGCCTTACCCAACCATAGTGGTATACGCGCGCATCTACGGGAGCGACCTTCAATTTGAATGTCCCTTCCTTCTTCCTGTAGCTCACCCCGTCAAAATCCGGTATCCTCCTGAAGGACTGCGCAGATTCCCATGAATGGATCTCGGGGTCGTTTCTTATGATCCGGATCTCGTGCGGATACCATCCATGGCCGGTATGATGGTGACCATAATCGCCCCAGAAATGCAGATACCCGAAAAGAAGCCCCTCGACATCTCTTTCATCCAGATATTTCATACAGGTATTTTTTATCACGGGAAGATATTTCTCGTGGATCACTTCGTCGGCCTGCAGATAAAAAAGCCAGTCACCGCTGCATGCATTCATGGCAATATCCGTCTGGTGGGCATTCTCCATGCCCCTCGGATATTTATCAAGATCCCATTCTGTATCTATGATCCTGATCTTCGGATCGCCTATCGCTGAGATCATCTCTCTGGTCTTATCATCAGGATCCCCCTCGCCCACTGCGATGACGAACTCATCGACGATCGGAAGAATGGAGCGTATCATCTCGGTAACGGGGTAATATAGTTTCTCCCCGTTTCTGACCATTGAGAATCCACTGATCTTCATCAGCTCACTCCGTCATCGCCGGCAGATCCATCCCTGTAGATACATTCGTAAAGGGTCCTGTATTTGTCACTGGTAGATATCAGTTCATCATGAGTCCCAGAACCGGTTATCCTGCCCTCATCCATCACGATGATCCTGCTGGAATTCATGATCGTGGAAAGCCTGTGGGCGATCACTATCACGGTCCTGTCTTTTGTCGCCATTTCGATAGCCCTCTGGACTTTCTGTTCAGATTCCGAATCGAGGGAACTCGTGGCCTCATCGAATATCAGGATAGGAGGATCTCCCACGATCGCTCTTGAAATACAGAGTCTCTGTTTCTGTCCGCCGGAAAGGTTCGACGCTTTAGGGTTGATCATGGTGTCATAGCCATTCTGCATATCTTTTATGAATTCATCGGCGTATCCGATCTCGGCCGCCTTTTGGATATCTTCGGAAGTGATCTCGCGATTGGTGCCGTACGCAATATTGTTAGATACCGTATCATTGAAAAGTATCGACTCCTGCGTGACCGTTCCAAAAAGTGAATGAAGATCGTCCGATCTTATTGTCTTCAAATCGATCCCGTCGATCAGGATCCTTCCCTCATCGGGATCGTAAAACCTTTCTATAAGGTTGATCAGAGTCGTCTTCCCCGCCCCGCTGCTTCCGACGATCGCCACTGTCTGACCCTTCCTGATCTCGAGATCGATATTGTTGAGTATCTTTCGCCCCTTGTCGTATGAAAATCCAAGCTGTTCGATCTTTATCGAATCGTCGAAAGATTTCTTTTCGACAGATTCAGAGTCATCTTTCAGTTCCTGAGGAAGGTCCAGGATATCAAATATCCTGTCGAGAGAGACCATCGCTTTTCTGACCTCGGTGTAAGCCTTTGTAATGTTCTTCAACGGCTGGAGGATCGAAAAAATGGCAAAAAGAAACGCGGTGAATTCTCCGAGCGTAAAAACCTCGCTGCCCCCGAGGACCATATTCCCGCCGATTATCAGGACTATTATCCCCACGATGGTGCCGTTTATCTCGGAGAGGGGGACGTTAAGGGCTGAATACATCTGTGCCCTGGACCACGCATTGTAGAACCTCGTGTTTTCTGCCCGGAATTTTTCATTTTCATAATCTTCCTTGGCAAATGATTTGACGATCTTGATGCCGCCGATCATCTCGGCGATCCTGGAAAAAAGGATCGCGTATGTCTTCTGTATCCGAGTCGAGTATTTCCTTATCTTGTTCCCGATATACGAGATCACAAGGCTGAACACGGGGACTATCACGATAGTATAGAGAAAAAGCCTCGCGTTGATAAACAGGGCTATCAGGACATAGATTATGATAAGGGCCAGATCTCTCAGTGATCCGAATACAGAACGGATAAACAGGTCGCTGACGATATTGACATCTGCCGTGATCCTGACCTGGATATCTCCGAGCGGCCTGTCCTTGAAAAAGACCATCGGAAGATCGAGAAATTTCCCGAAAATTATATTTCTCAGATGCCTGATCACCTTCCCGCGGAGCTTGATAAATATCAGCCTGTTCACGAAGAAGATCGAATTCTTCAGGATCATCAGTATGATCATCGCCGCGCCGATCATAACCAGAAGAAGCTTCGGGTCTGTAAGGGAGAGGACTCCCTTAAGGTCATCAAGCAGCTTCAGGTAGGTCTCGCTGGCGAAAATCCTGGAAAAGGAGAGCGAGGAGAAGAATCTACCGGTGACTGCACCTGCTTTTTCAAGAAATTCGGAGGAGCTGGTGTACAGGGATTCCTTATGCTTCGTCCCAAAGACAAAATCGAAGAGAGGAACAAACATCGTTACGGTCAGGCCGCTGAGAAGGGCGAATATCGACATCGTCAAGAAACCGGCTACCATGAGCTTCCAGTATCTCAGCATTATCCGAAACAGTTTTCTTACATTACCCATCGGTTTCCGCCACCTGCTAAAATCCCGTATATATTCTGAATCCTCATTCTACTTTATCTATATATCGATGAATAGTTCATAATAGACAGGATAGTCAGACGTTACGACAAAATACCATTGTTTTTGTATCTTTGCTACTTTTATTAGAGAATTTTGCCTGTCCCGCCCCCAGGCCCAGGCTTCGGGAAGGGGTCAACGGCATCGATCCTGAGAAAGGAGAAATTCCCGGATCAGATACTTTTGAGCCTGTTTATCCTGCAAATGGAAAATTCCCGGGATTAATTCCTTTTGAGTCTGCTGACTTCGATGACCGCTCCAGCGCCGGTCTCGACAAACTTAATGCCGTATTCTTTTCTGAATTCAGCGATAGCCCTGTCACCTGTGCAATGACTCGGCCCGACAGACGCCACCCCCATCGATTTCATCTTCTCGACGACATCTTTCAGCTCTTCGTCGCTTTTGTTCCCAAGATGAAATCCGCCCATGACGAGCAAAGGCGGCCCGCTAAGCAATCTGCGCGCCATGTCTGATATAGGGACGATCCCGGGATGAGCGCATCCAGTGATAACGACCGTTCCGAGGCCGGTATTGAGAAACAATGCCTGCTCGATTATCTCTTCCCCCTGCTCGCCGCTTGTATATACGTTCCGGCAGAGCTCTACGGCGCCTTTGACCGGGACATTCCTGATCTTCATCCTCTTGACAAGCTCTGTGTATTTCTCCGAGAAGGAGGCAGGAGCAAACACGATCACCTGGTCGTTCTTTTCAAGAAACTTCTCCAGCCCGCCGATGTGATCCTGGTGTTCGTGCGAGATCACTACTATATCTATCGATTGCGGATCTATCCCCATCTTCTTCATATTCTTCAATAGGACTTTGCCGTCGCCGCCTGTGTCAAACAGGATCTTTTTCTCAAACCCATCGATAACGCATCCGAATCCCCATTCGCCCCTGCAGGCATCATCTTCGACGATATTATTGTAGACCACCCTGATAACGACCTCTTCATCTCTTTTCACAGCAGTATCTTCCTTGTTTTCCGGCAGTATCGGTCCGCCGGAGCCTGTCTCTCCGGAAACATTTCTGCCGCCTGATAAACAGAAGAGGGCAGCAGACAGGATCACTATGCTTTTTATCTTCATATATCGACCTCCAGCTCAAAAAAACGGGGAGCAGCCGGCTATTCAAAAGCCGATCTCATCGGATCCCAGGCAGGGATCATCTCCGGCTCGGTTTCGAGTATCCCAAGTACACTTTTGGGAAGATGTTTTTTATCGATTATGACGTTGAACACATATTTGCCGAACCATTCGTCATACATCGTCCAGTACCCTCCGTTTCCCCGGTCGGTACCCCAAGAATTCTCGACCCGCCATTTTACGGGCTTATTATCGTCAAGGTCGACACCGACGAAGACCATCGCGTGGTTAGGAGCCCCTTCCCTGTACTGCACAAGCTCTGCTTTCGTAAGTCCATAATCGATTCCGAGCAGAGAGTTATAATCATATACATCTACCGCGAGCACTCCGTCGTCGACATTGTTTTCCTTGCCGATATCAGCGGCAAACCAGACCGGGGTTCCTTCCTGGATCCCCCTGATCGAATACTTTTTCAATTGATCGATATCGAGATTGATGAATCTCATATTAGGCATGTCATATATACCGCGGCAGAAATCTATCTCGAAATACTTCCCATAACCGTACGCGGGATAATCTATGATGGTGATATAATCCCTAAGATCGATTCCGACAGCTTCCTTGAAAAACGATTTGGGAGTGAATTTTTTCTCGATGACTTCGTCATCCTTGTTTTTGACCTTCCAGACGAATTCCTCGACCGGTTCTCCCATATGAAGTACGAGGACGCGGTAGAAATCCTTAAGCATCTCCATTTTAGCTGTGCCCAGTTCATCCCTCGCCGCACCGCCGGCAGAGATCTTTCTCAATTCGACAGCACAGGACCTGGCCATATAGTTCAGCACGCCGTTCATTCTTCCCGTACTGCTCGTGTGGCTCGTTTCCCTGCTCACGCATTGGGGAACGACTCCGTATTTTTCAATAAGGTCGACATGGTAGCTCCACCATCCGCCGTCTGGAATGGGGTCTCTAAGAAGAGCCTGCAGAGTACGGTCATCGATATCCCTGTCTGCAGTCTCGATGATCGATTCAAGGAACATATTGGCCTTCTCCAGCTTGTCCCAGAAGAAAAGATAGTTCTCTGAAAATTCAAAGCTTTCGAGGTTGAATTTCTCCATCACGGAAGGGCGCATCATGTTAAACCCGGCGAACATCCAGCATCGTCCGCTGCTTTTCTGGTTTGTAATGCCTTTAGCATCGACCTTGTCGCTGAATATTTCGTCCTGGGAGTTGTACATCTCTCTGTTCAGGGCCAGACTTTTCAGATCATTGTTCGATACCGCATTCATCCAGGCCCTGGACTGCGGATCGATCGTGAAGGAAGACCGGAGTTCTTTGATATCGTCCTTGCCAAGCCCTTTTCCTTCTCCGGCGGATACCGGCGAAAGAAGAAGAGCTGTCGCGCCGATGACCATGACAGTCATCGCTATTCCGCGATAATTTTTCATCAGCCTCAGTCCTTTCTGCCAAAAATAGATCGGACCCCTCCAGGCCTGCAGCCCGCAAAAAGGAGATCCGGGATCTGTCACCAGTCGATCACAAGTTCTCCGGCGCCTGACGGGATCCAGCACCTTGCTCCATCTTCTAGTTCTATATACAGCCAATCAGTCCTGTTTTCCAGCAGGATGAATTCGGTTCCGGAATACAAAGGTTCGGTAAAACTCTGCTGATAAGTCCCTGCGTCCCCTTTTCTGGCCGTGACCTCTGAAGAGACTATCACGCCGGCAGGTCTTCTGCTTCTGCTTATCTTTTCCACGCCGAGAGATATCATAAAGATCGCGCTCACAGATACGAAAAAGATTATAAATGTCCTGACCCAGCTTCTGTCAAAAAATAATCTCAGCGTGGCCGCTATCCATATCATCGCAAACGATATCATAAAGATGATCAGCCTTACCCTCGATGAGATATCATAATGAAGGAAGAAAAGAGTCTTGAACACCTTTTCTTTTTCGGTCGCCTCGACCCTGTTGATGCGCCTGCTCCTTGCGTACTCGAGGTTCTGGCGAAGATTCTCGTCGTTGGGGCGGTAAAGCCCGGCTCTCTTGTAATACAGGATCGCTTTTCCGAGGTCGCCGAGCCTGAACCAGGCATTCCCAGTATTGTAAAAAAGCCTCCCGTTGCGCACCCCGCCCTCTCTGATAACGAGTTCGAAGTTAAGGATCGCCTTGTTATAATGATCTCTCGCTCCGGCAGGATCGCTGACGTCGAGTTCCATCCCTTTGCGGAAGGCTTCCTCCCCTTCTCTCATATACGATCCGATCTCCTCGGCCGAGAGACTTCCTCCCGCATACGCGGCTGCCGGAACAGCCGGCAGAAGAAGCAGAATACTGAAAAATACAATGACGAAAGAGCGGGCTTTAAGGAAGCCTGCCGATCTTATATTGGATCCGGGCCGTTCACCGTTCATAATATCCTGTCCAGTCCTGCTGCCGACCTTTTTATCATATTGAAAAGCTCTTCCCTGCCTGTCGCAGTCGATCCGCCGGCGTACGCGCCATGCTCACATGTCTCCATAGCTTCCCTTACAAGGCGTATTACTTCGGCGTCCACTCCCCGGTCACTAAGCATCCTGCCGGCTTCTTCAGCGGTAAGAGCTGCCCCGCTTATGTGGAGTTTATCCCCGAGATATGACTTGTAGCTGTCCATCATTTTTCCGTTGAATATCTCGCTCGACAGGTCCTTCTCCTGCATTATCCCCGCAAGCGATCTGTACAATCTCTTTAATGCTCCCCTGGCCTTCACTCCCCCGGGGTCAGAAGCGCGGCGTCTCATGAGGCTCCGGCCCAATGCGGCCCCAAAGAATATTACCGGCGGAAGCAGAAGTATCATGATCATCCGGGGATTCCCCGATATCGTCTCGATTCCAGCCTCCTCGGACAGGATGAGATCGGGTCCCTCATAATTATAAGCGATCCCTTCCTTCCACTGTTCAAGGGGCGATCCCGATACTCCCGCTTCGATACCCTCGGCATCGCCGGCGGTGACGACCCTTGTCGGCTTTACGTCAAGAGGAATAGGATCTGATTCCGCGGTCATGTATTTCTCTTTTTTCGTATCGAAATAGACTATGCGGATCGGAGGTATCTCGGTGACGCCGTCATTCCTTGCTCTGAGAGTCTGAGTGAAGATCTTCTTTTTTCCCTCTATCTTTCCATCGGCCCTTTCATCAGGTATCTTGAAATTTTCGGAGATACCCTTCTGCGATGAAAGAGGAGGAAGCTCTACCCTTCCGAGAAAATCCGGGCCCTGGAGAGTAATATTAAGAGTGATCGGATCTCCGACACTCACTTCGACCGGTTCTGCCGCCGCTTCTATTTTTATCTCACCCACATGCCCTGTGAACCCTTCCGGCCTTCCTTCCAGGGGAAGTTCCTTTACCTGAAGGCTGAGCCTGTTCGACGGGACTACATATTTTTTGAGGCTTCCCTTCCATCTTCCCGAATAGCTGTCAGAGAAGAAATCATCGAAAAAATCGCGTCTGCTGCGGATACCTGTACCGGATTCACATGCGACGATAAACTCCGGTATGACGAAGGTTCCCGGCTCCCTGGGAATCAGGGCGATACTGAAATCGAGAGTCACGTATTGCTCTCCATCGAGGATACCCTTTCCCTTTTCCGCTATCAGCTCGCCGTCTCCGATAGGGATCCTGAAATATTTTTTCGATGGATCTATCTTTACTTCCGGAGTATCGAAATCAAACGCTTCGTTATCAAGGACGGGGGCAGTAAATTCGAATCCTTCCACATCCCTGTTCAGGTACCAGGTGACGGAGAGGACTACGGGCTCCCCTGTAAAGCAGGTATCCCTCGACAACCTGATCCGCAATTTGAAATCCTCTGTCTCTTCCGGTTTCTTGACAGAGATGTCTATCTTGTTCGTTTTAAATAACGTTCCGGAAACATTCACATCAAGAGGAGGTATCACGAGGCGCCCTGAGACTTTGGGGGTCAACCGATAGGTGAATACGAACCCTTTTTTGATTGTCCTCTGGACCTTGCCGTTGATTATCGAAATCGACTGGCTCGAATTATTCGAACCGCCGACATATTCTACCGTGAATCCTTCAAGAGGCGAAAAATCGGGCAATACCGCCTCGTCAGTCCCATCGACAGTTATCTGCATAAGAAAAGATTCGCCGACATAGACGTCCCGTGATTCCACATTCGTTATGACCCGGATATCATCGGCCAGAGACTGGCCGGAAATCAGAAGAAGCGCGGCCATACCCAGCAGTGCCGCCAGCATCAGAGGCCGAAAACGAATCGCCATCACGGGAGGCCTGGACCGATATCCAGCCCCTGCTGCCTGCGAAAGAGATCCGGTCTTATTTCTTAACGAACCTTTCAACAGGATCCTCCTGGATCACCAGTCCTTTTCTACCTTCTTATAACCGCCTGCTGCCTGTTGTTTCCTTTTCTTTCTGTTTTCCTTCTCTTCTTCGAGAATGCCCCTGGCCGTCTCGCTGCGAGCCTGCTGCTCCTTCTGTTCTTGAGGAGGCTGCTCGTCCTGCTTGTTCTGCTGGTCCTGCTGACCTTTATCGTCCTTCTTCTCATCCTCTCCCTGTTGATTCTTATCCTTATTATCACCCTGCGTGAGAAGTTCAAGAGCTTTATTCATCTGGTCGAACGCGCCGCCCTGATCTTTCGCCGCGGCGGCGGGGTCGCCTGCCGAAAGCTCCGAGACGGAACTCTTCTGATCTACAGAGGCGCTGTCAAGATGGGATGAAGCCTGCCGGACCGGTTCGGGGACTTCCGAGGGAAAAAGGTCTTCGAGCTTGCCCCGGAGATCAGAAGTCGACCGCTCTATATTCTTCTGATCATCTCCCAGCTTGCCGAGACGGGTTTTCCACTGCGGATCGGCTTTCTGAGCTGCATCGTCAAGGTCGAGGGACCGTTTCTGGGCTTTCTGCTGCCTATCCATCGCTACGAGGAGAGAATCGACGACCTCTTTCATCTTCTCCTGCATCTTCTGCATCTCTTCCTTCTGTTTCTGGATCTTGTCTAGCAGATCCTTGATATACAGCCTCACTATCTCCATATTGTGCGCAGCGTCGGAAAGATCCGGATCTTTCTCCAGCGCCGCGGCATAAAAACCTACACTCTCCTTATAGAATTCGAGTGCTTTTTCCATATCGCTGTCTGCCTGCCTGCTCCCTTCCGCGAAGGCGCAGTTGCCCATATTGTACCATGCTTTGGCCTCAGGGGAGAGATCGCGCGTCTTCATCGCCGCATCCTCAAAATGAGTCCTTGCTCCGGAATAATCCTCCAGCCTGTAGAGTACATCTCCGAGGTTGAAGGCGATGACTCCCGATTCAGGCAGTTTTACAGATGCCTTCTCGTACAGCGCGGCAGCCTCTTCATACCGCTGTTTCCCGTATTCGCTGTTCCCTTTGGAAACAAGTTTCCCGGCTGAATCTGCGTATGCGTCTCCAGCAAGAAGAGGGACTATAAGAGCGGCGGCTGCAAAATACCTGCGGTTCACGCCTTCCTCCTCCTCTCTGAAACGAGCATCTCTATGATCAGCATCAAAAATGCGATCGAGAGGAATATCTGGAATTTCTCCTCATACAGTTTTACTGTCAGAGATTCGATCTCCCTTTTTTCTTCACCGGCGATCAGCTTCATATAAACGTCGCCGAGATCGATATCGCCGGTCGCCACATTAAGGTACTTTCCTCCGGGGGTCGTATTGGCCATCTTGCGCAAGGTGGCGGCATCGAGCCTGCTCCATACCTCCTGCCCCTTATACTTCATAAAAGTCTTGTTGCCGTGCTCATCGGTAACAGGTATCCGCCGGCCCTGCGTCTCGTCTCCAAGGCCGATAGCGATAATTCTTATGCCCCGCCGGCCTGCCTCTTCGGCAGCCTCTACGGGAAACGAATCGTGATCCTCCCCGTCGGTTATCAGGATCATATCCTTGTATTTTTTCTCCTGGTCGTCGAACCCCTCGTCAAGCACCTTCCTCACTGCATCCCCGATCATTGTACCGCCCCGCGCGATACTGTTGATATCGATATCGTCAAGCATAAGGCTGAAAAAACCGTAATCAAGGGTCAGTGGGCATTTCAGAGCAGCTGTACCTGCGAATACTACGAGGCCGACCCTGTCTCCCTCGAGGCGCGTTATCATATCAGCAATTGCATACTTTGCCCTTTCGAGCCTGTTCGGAGCAAGATCCTCGGCTATCATGCTTTTCGAGACATCAAGGACAAAGATGATATCTCTTCCGCGCCTCTCGACCGTCCTCGGTTTGGGGTTCCAGGCCGGCCTGGCAAGAGCGACTATAATAAACGCCACGGCTCCGAGAACGAGCGCAGCCTTCAGCCTCCTCCCGGCAAGATTGACCGACATCGAGATCCGGTCGAGCAGGCCCGCCTCGATAAAGACTCTCAGAGCCTTTGCCCTGCGGTATGCAGCCCACGCATAAACGGCACCCAGGACAGGTATGATCCACAGCAGAAGCAGTATCTTGATATTACCGAAGTGCATGACTACCCGGCCTGTCCTTTCGAATAATATTTTTCAAGCATTCTATACCCGGACTCTTCCATTCTACGGTATCCTCCTGAAGATCAGGTTTGCCGCCAAAACTTCGAGTACCAGAAGAATAAGGGCAACAATCGTGAAGGAAACAAAGAGTTCCCTGTAATCGACGTATCTTACCGACTCGATCTCGCTCTTTTCCAGCCGGTCTATCTCTTCATAGATCTCCCTGAGCGACTTGTCATCTTCGGCCAGGCGGAAGACTCCCCCTGTCATTTCGGCTATCGCCTCGAGCGGCCTCGTATCTACCCTGTTGGCTGTCGGGACCTTGAAATTGCCGAAAAGGGTGTTTATCGTATTCACGCCCTGATCCCCCCCGACGCCTATCGTGTATATCTTGATACCCCAGTCGGCGGCAAGCTTCGCCGCCTCGGCCGGAGCCCTCAGCCCGGAGTTGTTCTGCCCGTCGGTAAGAAGGATGATGATCTTGCTCTTTATCTCATATTCCCTGTCGCCTGTTTCAGAAGCGAATTTCGCTATATCTTCTTCGGCTGTCCTGAGCCTCGCGGCGGCAAGCGCGACCGCGTCCCCTATCGCTGTTCCATCCTCGCTGCGCCGCTTGACTATATGGACTGTTTCGAGAAACCTCAGGAGCGCTCCATGCCCGAGCGTCAGGGGAGCCATCGTGTCGGCGTATCTCGCGAAAGCTATCATCCCGACAAGGTCGTTCGGGCGCCCGCCGAGAGATTCCTGGTTCCCTCTGATGAACTCCTCGAAGACCTTTTTGACCACTTCGAGCCTGTCGAACTTGCGGCCCCTGTACTCCATCTCGGCGCCCATGCTTCCCGACTTGTCTATCACCATCTCAATGGCGATCCCTTTCGTGACATCCTTGACCTTTTCCCGGCCAAGCTGCGGACGGGCCAGGGCCATCACTACAAGTATCGAGAGGAGGATCCTCAGCACGAGGGGAAGCCAGACCAGCCTGTGCCTGAGCGACCTTCCTGCCCCGCGGACATTGGCAAGAGACGAGAACCTGATACTGCCGCCCCGGTCGCGCCTGTGAAGAACCAGCAGGACGGCAGGTATAAGGAGAAGGAGAAAAAATGCGTATGGCGATGCAAAACGTATCATACCCGCAGGGGAAGCTTTCTATGCCGCTTCTCCTTCAACCTCCTCTTCCTTTTTCGTTGCGTCGATAAAATCCCGGCACGTATCGAATGTCCTCTTTACTTCATCTCCGGTCGGTTCGTGGGCTGCGAATTTCACCAGGTCGCAGTGGAGCATGAACTCTTTCAGCATATTCTTTCTTTCATGTTCGACCGGAAGCCCCGCTCCTGCTTCGATAATAAACTCCTCTGTCGTCCTTTCAGGGGCCCTCAGACCGAAACGGTCCTCAATATAGTGCCTGAGGATATCAGAGACCCTTTCAGTGAACTCAACATACCGTTTCTCATCTATAAGGCCCTCGGCAAGAAGCCTTTCCAGCCTTTCGAACGCTATCTCATGCGCCGGGATCACTCTGACCGCGATCTCTTTCTTTCTTCTTAAAGACAGGACGATCCAGGCTGCCGCGGCCGCTGCGGCAAGAGCCCCGCCGAGAATAAAGATCCATTTGCGGCTCGCCGGGATCGAGACAGGATCGGCGATACCTTTGAGCTCTAGTTCGGCCTGGTCCTCCGGGAGAAGGGAAAGGACTTCGACGACAAGAGTGTCCGATTCGACATTATGGATCAGAGAATCACCTTCCTGCCTGAAGGTAACTGTCATCGGAGGTATCCTGTAGCTGCCCGAGAGAAAAGGTTCAAGTTCATATATCCTGCTTGTGACGACTGTGCCGTCATCTTCCAGAATCGAAGATGGGGAACTGTAATCGACTATACCGAACTGATCGAGCTTCTCCCCGAATTTCGGAAGATCGGCGATATAGCCTTCCTTTGCCCTGGCCTCGATCAGAAGGGAGAGGTGATCCGCGATCGTAAGCTCCTTTTTGCTCAGAGCGACCCTCATATCGACAGGCCCGCGCGAATATTTTTCGTCGATCTCCCAGGACTCTCCGCTGCTCTTTTCCCCCCCATCATCACCGCAGGAAGAGGCAAAGAGGACGGAGACGGTCAATATCGCCAGAGAGGCCGACTGGAAGCTTATTCTGCTGAAAATCTTTTTCATCATCGAGGCGGCCTACTCCCCGCCTTTTTCCAAACTTGAGCTATGTATCACTACGTCGTATTTATCGATCAGTTCCCCGATCAGCTGAGATTGCACCTGCATCTCCTTCTCGAGATGGACCGCGGCATATACCTGCTCTGCTGATTCTTCGAAACTTTTGATATTTCCATCCTCTGAAAATCTCTCTTTATTCTTCTCGTACCAGTCCCTTAGCTCTTCATCGGTGACTGTAATAAGCTCCGCGTACTCCTGCTGAAGCCGTTTCTGGACTATCAGCTTCTTCTCGATATCCCTTATCATCTTCCGGTACTCGGCGCTCTCATAGAGCCTCTCTTCCATCGCGAGCCGGTATACAAGCTCTTCAGCGATAAACCTGTCGAGCCATTTGCCGAGCTCTCCTTCTTTCAGGACACTGCCCAGAAGCTTCTCCTTCTGCTTTCTTATCTCATCGGGAGAGAGCCTTCCCGCCGCCTGCCCGAGCTGTGCATCGATCTCCGCTTCTATCATCGTCTCGAGGCTTGACCTGCTGATCTTCCAGCTTCCTATCTCGGCGACGATCTCATCCGAGCCGGCGCTTTCTGGATCTACGGCTGTCCTGCTCTCGAGTTCACCGCGAAGAGCGGCAAACCGGCCGAGCCTTTCGAGACATTCTGAGACCCTCAGCGATATCGCCGACTCGATCTCCTTCACTTCGGCTATCGCCTCGCTTCTGTAATAGGCATCCAGGGCGCGCTCGAAATCTCCCGCATCCTGATATAGCTTTCCGATCCTGAACCAGATACCCGCCTGCTCCCGGCTCCCGGGACTTTCAAGTTCGAGATACTCTGTCCATGCCCTCGCTGCGGCGCTGTAGAGCTGCTGTTTCTCGAGCTTCAGCGCGTGTTCTTCCAGAAGGCCGGCCGACATCCCGGAACTGCCCCGCCTATCCATCTGCCACCCGCCGATACGCATCATAAGGTTCATTGCTACCAGGACGACAGTGATGATAAGCAGCAGATTGACGAGCCTCATCGGCGAAGAACGCTGCGGTTCTTCCCTCTTTAAACTCAGTTTAAGATCGTCAGGCATTTTCTCTAGTACCTTCTTTCTCTTGATCTGAAGAATTTTACAAGGTTGGGGATATAGTCCTTGTCTGTCTGTATCTCTATCTGATCGACGCCCATCGAAGCGAAAAGATCCCTGAACTGGTCGGACTGCTCCCTCCCGAGCCTTTCGTATCTCTTCCTGACAGCGGCGCTGGATGTGTCGATCACGACGATCTCCCCCGTTTCGGCATCTTCAAGCTCCAGAAGGCCTACATCGGGAAGCCTTATCTCCCTTGGATCGACGACCGTCACGGCGACAAGGTCATGGCGTTTGCCGATCACCCTCATCGACCTCTCGAACCCTTCCGCCTGAAAATCGGAAACGAGAAATACCACGGCGCGCTTCTTCGTGACCTTGCCGAGATAATCGAGCGCCCCGACGATATCCGTTTTGGCCTTCCTTGGCGCAAAGTCGAGGAGTTCCCTGATCACCCTCAGGACATGCTGGGTCCCTTTTTTGGGAGGTATGAACATCTCCACCTGATCGGTGAAGACTATCAGCCCGACCTTGTCGTTGTTCTTTACGGCTGAAAAGGCGAGAAGGGAACAGAACTCGGCGGCTACCTCGTTCTTTAGTTTATCGACGCTCCCGAAAGTGCCTGATGCGGAAAGATCGACAAGAAAGATCACCGTCAGTTCTCTTTCCTCTACATACCGTTTGACGAACGGGACCCCCGTGCGGGCAGTCACATTCCAGTCTATAGACCGGATCTCGTCGCCGGGCATATATTCTCTGACCTCATCGAATTCCATGCCGCGGCCGCGGAAGACGCTTCCGTACTCGCCCGCGAGGACATCATTGATCACTTTCCTGGTCGTGATCTGAAGTATGCGTATCTTTTTTGTAAGTTCTGCGGGGATCATGATAAATCTGCCTCTGGTCCAATTATCAGTAATATTTATTCCTGCATAAAAGCCTGTCCCTCTGAAAACCGCCAGCCGGACAGCTGCCGGATCTTCCAGGATCGATCATCGATCAAGGCACCGCTATATTATTGAATATCGCCGTCACGACATCTTCTGGGCTCTTCTCTTCCGCTTCAGCTTCATAGGTGATTATCACCCTGTGCCTCAGGACATCCATCCCGATCGATTTTACATCCTGGGGAGTGACATACCCCCGGCCCTGAAGGAGCGCGTGGGCCCTGGAAGCCATCGCGAGGAATATAGTCGCCCTCGGGGATGCCCCGTACTGGATCAGATCGGCTACATCGAGCCCGTACGCCTTCGGTTCCCTCGTCGCCTGGACTATATCGATGATGTAATCTTCCACCTTTTCATCCATATAGATCTCATCTGTGAGGTTTCTCAGGCGGTGAATATCGGAAGCCTCAATGACGGGAGTGACATCAAGATCAGGGCTGCTGGAAGCCATCTTCTGAAGGATCTTTTTCTCTTCATCCTTCGATGGATATGTAACTACGATCTTCAGCATGAACCTGTCGATCTGGGCTTCCGGAAGAGGGTATGTCCCTTCCTGTTCGATCGGGTTCTGCGTGGCGAGGACCATGAAGGGGTCATCGAGGGAGTGGGTCTCTTCACCGATCGTGACCTGCCGCTCCTGCATCGCCTCGAGAAGAGCGCTCTGGACCTTCGCGGGCGCCCTGTTTACCTCGTCGGCGAGGATGATGTTGGCAAAAAGCGGGCCCTTCTTCGTGGTGAACTCTCCTGAACGCGGGTTATATATCAGCGTCCCGATCAGGTCGGCAGGCAAAAGATCGGGGGTGAACTGTATCCGCTGGAAAGATGCCCTGATCGTCTTCGAAAGAGTCGTGACGGCCAGAGTCTTGGCCAGGCCGGGGACTCCCTCGATCAAAACATGATTGTTGCAGAGAAGCCCGACAAGAAGTCGTTCGATCATGTACTCCTGTCCAATTATCACCTTGCGGACTTCAGCCCTCACCTGGTCGAGAACGGCGCTTTCCTTCTCTACCTTGTCGCCGATCTTCTTGACATCAATAGACATTTACATCAGCTCCTGTTCTGATACCAAAGGGTCCTCAATGATTATCCGATTATGATCTGCCCAGACCTTGATGATTTTTTCAGATTCTGCCGGCCAGCGCCGGACGCTGCAGAATCTAATGGAAAAAGCTCATCTTTTCAAGGCAAACATCTGTAACTCTCTAATTTTTAAAGCCGATAGATTGATCAAACTAGCAGTCCTCCGGCTCTCTTCAGACAATTTATAAACGTTTCCGAAAAAAAAGTTCCCGCTTCGGGAGCTTTTGAGAAGGTACGGATCAAAGGGGCGATATGTTGCCGGTTGCCGCTGAAGTATGCGGATCTATAAACGCGATCCTCTCAGGGAATAATACCGAACAAGCCTAAAATCTCAAAGAGAGGCAGCTCAGCCCGCCGTCCAGTTTGCGGAATTCGGATACATCGACTTCCACTATCGTGTATCCGGCATCCATGATCTTCCGCTTTGTATCCGGATACCCTTCTGGAATCAGCACCCTGCCGTTTATCCATAGACAATTTGCCGCATAACTTTCATTTTCGGAGATCTCTATGATATTGAACTTCTTAAATTCAGGATTCGATAAAAATTCCCCGCAAACCGCCAGATTGTTATTTTCCAGATAGGCCAGGCCTGTTTTTAAATGGAGTACTTTCTCCAGCCGTATTAATGATCCGGTCATTCCATATTTATTTAAAATATTTATTACCTGTTCTGCTCCATCCCTGTCAGTCCTCTCAGAAACACCGATATAATAATGATCGCCGACCATCATAATATCCCCTGCTTCGACCGTTCCGGGTCCCTGTATCTCTTCAATATCAGAAAAATACTCACTGACCACCTTCTTAATTGCGAAGATCTCACCCCTCCGGGACAACGCTCCCGGATTGGTTATGATCGCGCAATGCGGGGTCAATAATGCTGTATCTTCGACAAATGTCGAATCGGGAAAATTTTCATCTGCCTCAAGCACATCGACATGCAGTCCGCAGTCTTCCAGAGCGCGGACATAGGCTTCATGTTGAACCAGCGTTTTTTGATAATCGGGGGTTCCCAGATCCGCACTGGTCAATCCCCTGCTCATACTTCTTCCGGGTCTCCGGACGATCGCATTTGAAAAGATAATAGAAATTCCTTTTTTTTCATTCGGTACGCTACCAACACCGACTGTACCATAATAGGCCAATACGCAAGTCCTGTAAAAGGGGAAATCCGGCAACTCCCCACACTTTACCGGTTGACTAAATCACATCCTTCAAGTACCTTTTTCCGCAAGGAAATGCGGGCTTTTCAGGGCTCATGCGTTGGAGTTCCAAACCAGGGACCGGTTACCATGCAGGACAAACAGTTCGGCGATTACAAGGTGCTCGATTTTATCGGCTCCGGGGCTATGGCAAAGGTATATCTTGCCGTACACAAGGATGTACCGAACCTCAAGGTAGTCCTCAAGGTCCTCTCCGATTCCAGGCTTGCAGAGCGTTTCAAGCAGGAAGCCGATAAACTCGCCCTTCTCGACAAGAACCCCAACGTATGCAAGATCAGGCATTTCTTCAACCATGGCGATGAATTCGTGATCGCGATGGAATATATCGAGGGACCCTCTCTCGAAAAGATTCTGAAAGAAAAGAAGAGCCTTCCGATCGGCGAAGCGCTGAAGATGACGATAGCTATCATGTCGGCGCTTGAACCTGCCCACAACCAGGGGATATATCATCGCGACATAAAACCGAACAATATCATGTATACTAAAAACGGCCAGGTGAAGATCATCGACTTCGGCATCGCCAAGGGGAAGACCGATCCTAATCTTACGATCCTTGGAACAGCTGCCGGAACGCCGGAATATATGGCCCCGGAACAGTTCGCCGGAGGGGAAGACCTCGATTATTCGAAATGCGACATATATGCGGTCGGCACGATGCTCTACCGGATGCTGACAGGCGAACTCCCGTACAAGGGGGAGAATGAGTTTCTGCTCAGGGACTCCAAACTCTTTACCACTCCCGAGCCCCCTTCGAAACTCAACAGCGAGATAAACAGGGAACTCGACAAGATAATCATAAGGTCGATACAGTGTGACGCTGAAAAACGGTTCGATACTATCTCCGAGATGAGGGCGCAGCTCGAGATGGTAAGCGAGCATTACGGCGGCACCCCTGCAGGAGCAAAGACTGTAGGGATAAAAACAGCTGGCAAAACGCCGAAATCCGCGAAAAAACCAGCCAAAGACCGAAGCCTGGGGAATAAATCGAAACTCTTCCCTGTGCTGGCAGGAGCCGTTGTAATACTGGCCGCTCTTTTTGCTGTCCTTAAATTCACTCCGGCCGGCAGCTTCACGGGGCTTGCATTCTTCTTCGGCAGCCGTTCGGGAGAAGAGCCCGCGGAGACAGGACCGGAGGATGGAACTGTCCCTATCGGGCAGTCCGGATCAGGCTCCCCGGAGACAGATGGAGACAACCCTTCCGGCGATACAGAGACGACCGGAGCTCTCCGCAATGAAGATCAGCAAAGGGATGAACCGGCAGGTACAGACAGAAATACCGAAACGGCTGCGTCATCTGCGCCCCCTGCAGCCAGGCCTGCTGCCATTCCTGCCACAGGCACGCTCAAGGTCCTCTCGAGACCGGGGTATTCGGATGTATATATCGACGGCGTCCTTCAGAAAGAGCAGACCCCATTTACATTCTCCCTCTCGGTAGGCCGACATGTGATAAAGATAGTAAATGTGATAGACGGAGTGGAACGCGAATACACCGAAACCGTTATAATTACGCGCGATACAGAGAAAAAAATCAATAAAAGATGGTCAGAATAGTAAAAATAGGCTAGAATTGTCTTGTAACACCGAAACTTAAAACCAGGGGGTACCCTCGATGAACAGGAAACATCTGCTTTCTGTCTCGGTCATGGTCTTGTCGATCGTTTCGATCATCTTCGCGCAGTCGTACTCGTTTTCGCCTCCTACCGGAGTGGAACTTTCCGGCAAGCTGGCAAAAGCGGTAGACCTTTATCTTGACGGTGAATTCGACGCGGGACTCAAGATCACCGACGACCTGCTCGCCCAGAGCGGTCTCACCGCCAACGACACTATCGCGATCTATGAAGTTAAAAGCATCATAACATACGCTAAGGGATACAAATACAAACTTGAATCGTTCGAATACCTCCAGGAGATATCAGGAATAGGCCACTGCCTGATCAACCTTCCCCGTGAACTCTGGCCGACCGAGCTGAGAGACCAGTGGTACAAGCTCTGCAATGAAAAAAACCTGCTGGTCTGCCCCGACGATTCAAAGCCGGATGTTAAAACGATAGCGATAATGGAATTCGACAATTTCTCGATCGGAAAATACAAGGAAGAACTCGGGGACCTGAGCAAAGGGCTCGCCGATTTCTTCGAATACGATTTCTCGCGATTCTCTGATATCAAGGTCGTCGAAAGGGACAAGCTTGATTATATCCTGCAGGAACTTAAACTTGTCGAAGAGGGCAAGGTCGACCAGGCATCAGCGGTCAGGGTCGGAAAGATGCTCGGGGCCCAGCTTATGGTCTTCGGTTCAATCACGCAGCTCGAAAAAGATAGCGCGCGGATGGTCGTGAGGGTCGTCGATGTAGAGACCTCCGAGATAATCAGCACTGCCGACATGGAAGGAAAACCGAATTTCGTAGATATGGAAAAGGAACTCGTCAAAAAGATCGCCGGCCAGCTCGACATCATGATAACGGATGAGACCAAGGCTGCGATAAGCGAGTCGGCCACCGAAGATATGAGCGCGGCGAGGCTCTACTCGCTCGGCCTGAAATATATGGATAATTACGAATACAAGAAGGCGTATGAACATTTCAAGATGGCCTACGAAAAGGATAACAGTTTCTCGGAGGCCAAGAAAAAGATGGAGATCTACAAGCCTTTGATAGGTTGATCCGTCTCGGAACGACAGGAAAAGATTGACGACAAGGAGAGGTTAATGAGCAGATTTATCCCGGCTTTACTGCTGACAGCGGCTCTGCTCTCGGCTGGATGCGCGCAGAGCCTCTACACGCAGGGGAAAACGGCCTCCGAAGACGGCGATTACGATGTCGCCCTTGCCAGGCTGTATGACGCAGTCGCAGAAGCTCCCGACGATTTCCTGGCCTGGCGGGAGATCGGAGTTGTTTATTACAATCAGGGCGTCCTGAGAAAAGCGGAAGAAGCATTCGCTTCTTCAAACCGGATCCGTCCCAACGCGCTATCCAATTTTTATCTTGGCCTGATCTTCGAGCAGACCGGCGAGATCGACAAGGCGATCAGGGTCTATGGAGCTGCGATCAACCTCTATGGAAGCGGTAAAGACAGAAAGATGATAGAAGAACGCCTTGGCGTCCTTATAGATAAAAAGTTGATCGAGGAAGCGCGGGTCGCCGTCAGGGATGAAGACTCCCTCTCCGTCGCCGAGACCCCCGAAAACAGTATCGCCGTGATCAACTTCGACGGTTCTAACCTTCCCCCCGAACTCGAGCCGCTGGCCCTCGGCCTCGCTGAATTTACCGCGATGGACCTTGCGAAAGTCTCCGGGCTCAAGGTCCTGGAAAGACTGAAGATCAACGTCATCCTCGATGAACTGAAGATCAGCGAGTCTGAATATGCCGATCCCGCACTTGCTCCCAGAGTCGGGAGGCTCCTTGGAAGCAGAAAGGTCGTCCTCGGAAGTATCACCACTTCAGGAGAAAAAGGATTTCGTATCGACAGCAGGACGGTAGACACTGCAAAGGGATCTACGAGAGGTACCGAACCGATGCAGGGAGAGCTGGACGAGTTCTTCGCAGTACAGAAAAATTTCGTTTTTTCCCTTCTCGATACTCTCGGCATAGCGCTGAGCAAAAAAGAACGCGATGCGATAGAAGAGGTCCCGACCGAGGATTTTCTCGCCTTCATGTCATACAGCGAGGGATTGTTCTATGAGAAACGGGGCATGCACAGGGACGCGGCAAGATCGTTCGGCAGCGCCAGCAGCCGGGATCCCGGTTTTTCACAGGCTGCCGAGATGTCCGGAAGGATGGGCAGCACCGCCGATTACGACGAGCAGGGAAAACCAGGACAGGGGCGGTCAGATTTCGAAAAAAAGGTATCCTCATCGATGAGAGGCGAGGATGAAGGGGGCCTGGGCAGCGTCCAGGCGGCAAATCTGGCGAACGGCAACTTCATATTGGATCCGGAACTGTACTGGTTATACGGTTCCTACGCGATCGCCCCTCCAGGCGGAGGCCCCGTCGGAAGAGGTTACGGAACGATATTAATCGAAGGGAATTTGGATGCAGACTAAAAAGATCATACTGCCGGTGATTTTTATCCTTTCTGTACTGGCTTCTTCAGCAGAGAGCCAGATAGTATATCAGCAGCCGGGTTCGTCGATCCTGAAATTCCACTACAACAGATGGACGCTCGATGACCCGTCAGGTACGGAAAATATAATACTTCAGAGGACAGTCATCTTTTCGGGATTTCTTCCCCTGAGGGACAACTTTGAAGCGAGATATTATATCGCGCAAGGATACAACAACCTCGATTACGGAAGCGGAGAGACCGACATTTCGGGCCTGAGCGATCTGAGGATCCAGATGTCGCATTCGTTCGTAAAAGACCAGATACTGCTTTCGGCGGGGGTCAATCTCCCCACCGGAAAGAGAGAACTCGACCCCGTGACCGACAGGGCGATCATCGAGTTCCTTTCTTTCGACTTCCTCTCCCTGCCGATGAGAAGGTATGGTGAAGGGCTCGGTTTCAACCTGCAGGCCGGAGGGGCTAAAGAGGCGGGGCGTTTCAAGTACGGCCTTTCAGCCGTATACGATTACTGCGGAAAGTACGAGCCGTATTCTGACGGCGGAGATTATGATCCGGGAGATGCCATCTCGGCCAACGCTACGGCTGCAGCGACGATAAGAAAGATCGACTATTCCGGCGATATAGGGTTTTCCGTTTTCGGTACTGACCAGCTCGATGGCGATAATATCTACAAACAGGGCCCTCAATTCAACGCGAGGCTGATGGCAGTATATCCGGCTGATAAATATTCGGCTACATTCGGCATCAGAATGATTCTAAGGGGAAGAAACAAAAGATACAGCGTTACAGACGGTGTTATCGACAGCCAGCTGAAAAAATACGGAGATGAATTCGATTCCTTCCTGCGCATAGCATACAACGTGGGAAAAGGAAGTCAGCTGGCCGGACTTGTCGGTATGAGACAGATACTTACCAGCGAAGAATACCTTGGAAAATCATCGATCTATCATTTCGGCGCAGACTTCAATAAAAGCTTTTCCGAGAGATTCAGTCTCGATCTGGGGCTGATCTATCATACAGGATCTACCGATTACGACGATATAGATATCAGGGGGATCCAGGTTGCCGGCGGGCTCAGGGTCGCCTACTAAAAGGAGTCAATGATGGAAAGACGTCACAGAACTGCTAGCCTGTTAATGATCCTGCTCCTTTTCACTCCTCTGGTTTTAACCTCATGCTCGGAGAAGATCACATCTGCCGGAGGGCAGGAGATCGACCTCTGCATCGATCTCGCGAGCAGCGGGCTCGACGCGACAGTCGCCACGACCTTTATTCTTACGGTATCCGGGTCTGGGATGAAGCCTATGGAAGAGACTCTTCTCTTTTCTGACGGCTTTCTGACCGGAACAGTGATCGTTCCCGCCGGGCCGGCGCGGCTATTCAGGATCGAGGCGTTCGACGGCGGCGGAGTATTGGTATATTCCGGCGAGACTGTATCCGATGTAGAACCGGGAACCGCGGTGACCCTTAGCATCGATCTTTACCCCCGCGTTCAGATGGTAAAGGTCTCTCCGGCCTACGCAAAGAGGCCGATGGGATCGATGCTGCCTATGGAAGTAAAGGTATTCAATATCGAGAAGATGAGTATCTTTGAAGGGGTGCTCTATAATTACGGGATGATAACAGAGGACACATATCCTATGCGCGGGATCGAGCTGAACCCGGCTCTGAAGGATATAGCCACCCTTATCTACTCCGTCCAGACCGGCGGTTCCGTACAATTCAGGGTCTCTCACAATTTCGGCGGGAGCCTCACTGATTCGAACGGATACGCAAACCTTGTGACTATTAATATCATGACATATTTTAATGACCATGTTGCCGAACTGGTCAATTTCTATCCCGGGATCCAGCTTATTATGGACACTGAGGAAAATATCATCTCGCCAAAAGACATCTATCACGAAAACGCGCAGGCCGACCTTTTCTTCTACACCTCCTCAATAGTCGCCGAATGGAATATGGGATGGGGCGAAGGGAGCGAAGACCCTTCATGGATAGAGGACACATCGCCGAACCTCCTTCACGGGACAGCAGAGGGGACTACGATCCTCGAGGGAGCCTACGGCAACGCCAGATACTTCAACGGATACAGCGACTTCATAGAGGTCCCCGACAACGATCTTCTTGATCTCGATGAAGGGATAACTGTCGCCTTCTGGCTGGATATCTCGGATGCCTATCCCGTCGATGCGAAACAGCAGCTCCCCGGTTATTTCCCGACCGGGACGATCATCAGCAAGAGGTCGGAGAATGGCGCGATAAACTACAGGATCTCTGTCGAGAACCTTTCGGACGCGGATGAGTTCTTTTCGTTCCTGTTCACCTACGGCGGCTCGACGACTCACACATACCGGGTCGATCTTCCGACCTGGATGCTTGACGGCTGGAACCATTATATATTCTCCTACTCCTTCGGAGACCCTTCATCGGCTCTTCTGGTGGCCTTCTGGGACGGCCCGATAGCTGTCCCCGGAGCCTGGATAAGCGGCGACGGGACCGGGGTCGCCCCTGTGACCTCCGGCCCGCTCCTGATGGGAAAGGATAACGCCGAGGTGCCCAGATATTATAGTGGAGGAATCGACGACGTCGAACTGTTCGACTCGGCGTTCGATATATATGTGATAGAAAGGCTGTATGCCTGGTGATCCGGCTGGGCGAGGAGTGGAGTTCGATTTCCTGTTCAGGCTTTTTCAGATGATAAAGTAACAGGCCGGCGGATGCCGGCCTGTTTATCTTTACCTGTCGATGAGGGATCCCGTTTCTTATTCGCTCTCCAGCACCACCGTCTCTACTATCTTGGCCGGATAATCGAGAGTCGTGTCGATCTCTCCGTCGGTCCCGCTGATAAACGCTCCGAGAATAAAGAGCCAGGAGACGATCTTTCTGCTTTTGCCCTTGGCCTCGACTGTGCCTGAGAGTTTGATGACCGCGTCTTCGGCCGTTTTGTACTTGCCTTTTGTACCGAGATCGACAAAGGCGACCTTGATCGCTCCGGGTTTTCCGGGCCTCGAGGAATCGATGATCTCCTCTACCTTCGCCGTACCCTCGGCTCCGGCTTCTATGATAGTCTTCCCTCCGACCTTGACATCCTCGGCAAGATAGATCGAGATCGATATACCCGGCTGGAGTTTTCCCGAACTGATCTGCATGGCAGGATCAAATCTCACCTTCAGTTCTGTCCCTTCCGGAACAACGACTTTACCGGCATTGACCGCCGTAGAAACAAACAATACGACGAGGACAACCGCTGTTATCGACTTTAACCTGTTCATCCCTTTACCCGCTTTCTGGCGCTTACTTCAGTTTTGGAAGTTTAAGCTCCGGTTTAAAACTTATTTTAACCGTTTTTCCGATATTTGAAAATGTAATACTCCCCTGCATCTCGAATATCGCGTATTCCGACTGCAATACAACCTTGTCACTCGGCTTGTTCCCCCAGTTGCAGTATCCAAGTTCATCGAAGGCTATATGTATATCGTCTCCTGCCTTCCATTTGAATGACAGTTTGGAACCCTCCAGAAGCTGGCCCACCTCTTCAGCCTTCGACCAGGTCGGCTCCCCGCTCGAACCTGTCACTTCGATGTGAAGATGCCCGAAGTCAGGAACCGTCTGAAGGATGCAGGTATACGTCTGTTTCTTTTTGTATTTTTCAACGCTCGCGATAAATTCGTTTATCGCCGATATCTGCCTGCCATGCGCTGCAGACCCCAGACTTCCTTTTATCGAAGCGAGTTTTCCAGCCGCATCCTCAAGAACGAATTTCGGGTCTGTAGAGTTGTTTATACGCTCCTTCAGCTTGTCATATTCTCCGACCGCTGATCTTGTCGATCTGGCGCTGCGCACCGGTTCGGGTGAGGATATATTGATACTGCTCAAAAGGGCATTACCCAGCTGCTTCTCTGAATCTGTATAGTTTTGGGCGTTTTTACTGTTAAAAGCCACCTGCTCGTCGATCTTGTCGAAAAGCGCCGTATCCCTCGGGGCTTTGATCAGCTCTGTGAAAAGCTCCCAGTAACGGAGCGCCCTGTCGGATCTCTCATATAAGACAGAACCTTTGCCGCCGACATGCATAGCTTCAAGGTCGGACTTGATCTTCATCTGTGCATTGTCAAGCATCAGACTGTCCAGCCCGGGGTCATATTTGGGGCGGAGCGCAGGAGTCTGGATTATTTTTGTAATATCATTGATAAGCCCGTCGAGTCTTTCGAGCGCAGGACCCATATTGAAATCCTGATATACTTCTTTCATCTTTATCGAAGTCACACGGAAATCGGGGAAGAATTTTTTGACAAGCCATTTATCGCTATACCGGCTGTACGCTCTGATAATATCCATGCGCTGAGTCTCGGATGTATTGAGATGGTTCCCCTCTACCGACTTGAGGACGCTCTTTTCCACCCTCTGCGGAGAGCTTAAGAGCCCGGCGAAATGGAGAAGAAACGGCGCCGAGTATACAACCGTCCATATCAGGGAAGCTGCGACTACATACTTGACGACCTTCCTCATGACATTGAGTTTTCTGCTGCGCATCACAGAGTTAAGGATCCAGTAGAAAGGTTCCCTTACGCCGCATGGAGTGATCTTCTCGGGGGGCTGATAGATCGAACGGCCTACATCCGTGCCTACCTTGATAGGGGCGTTTCCGGTATTCGAGATAAAGAATATCTGAAAATCAAGAGTCCGCCCGACGACTACCCTGAGAAACTCACTGAGTTTGACAAGGATCTTTCTTACAGAAGAAGCCCACTCGCTGTTTGCCGTTACATTGCTGCTGCTGAGCACCTTTTCGAGAAATTCCTCGTACCCCTCAGATACGAACTGTTCATCCTCGGAACTTATCAGGATGGTATTCTCTTCCCCTTTGTACCCGGGCAGAATGTCTGATTTGGTGACGACCAGCCCGATAGGTATCGATAGCCTGGACCTCAGAGGCGCAACCTGTTCGAGGGCACTGATGAATGCCGAGACCCTCGCCTGCACTTCCATATCCGCTCCGAGTATCTTCGGATCAAAAAAGAAGAGAAGCCCGTCAGCTGAAGCCATGAAATCATTGACCTTCTCCGCCTCATCACTGTATTCGGAGATCGAGACGGTCTTCCCGCTGTAATCGTACGTCACAACGGGGACCTTTTTGTTTCCCTCAATGATAGCTGTAAACTGAAGGATCTTGTCTTTTTCGGTAGGCTTGGGGAATTTCTTTTCACCCGCCTGATTCACAATCGTACCCATTGAAGTCCCGGAATCAAACCCCCAGATAGACATGTAATTGGAAAGGAACTCGTTCGACGTATCGTTGTCGGTGACTGATATCTGGAGTTTTTTGTCGATCTTGCTCTGGTGGTAAAGCACGGTAAGGTACACCGTCTTGCTTGTATTCTCGTGGCCGAATATGCCTATCCTTATGCCGGGAGGGTATTTCTGTTTCCCCGCGCCGGACCCGCCGCGTGATTTTTTTATTTTTTTAGAGCCTTTTTTTGCGAATTTAAACAGTCCGCTTTTTTTCATTGATTCTACCCGCCTTCTACTTCCCTATCGCTTCTTCCGTCTGGTCCACACGGTTCTCAAATTCAGCAAGTTTCTTTTCTGTAAATCTGTTCCATCTTCCCGGCACTATGATAGCGAGAAGAAGGAAGATTATAATCACCACGCTATAGAAGAGATATGCAGAATACCGCTGCGCGAGAGCAAGACGAAGATAATTGAAGTTTGAGCATAATCCCTTGAAATTACTCCAGAGAACAATAAGGCTTTTTTTCACCCGGTCGAAGAAAGATTCATCACTCAGATAGCCCCACTCGAGCAGGTACTGTTCATACAGGTCTCCGGATTGCCGCAATTTTGCCAGTCCGCCGACGCTCTGCATATGAAACTCCAGTGAATTTCTGTCCTTCGCCAGATCGGTTCCCAGCTTCAGGCGCCTTATATAAAGGGTCAGCAGCTTCATCGGATCTGAAAAACCCTTGAAATCCTCAAAGGTCGGTTCGATGTTCCATCCGCTGCTGAAATTAGTTATAAAACGTCCGATCTCCTTCAGGAAGAAACTGTTCAGCCTGAAATTGTTATACAGGCTTCCATCGCGCATCAACAGAGGGATCAGCGAGTCTTCGAAATACGGCACATCCCTCTTAACGTTTCTGAATTCCCGGCAATACAGGTACGCGCGGTTAGACTGCCCGTCGGTATCGGCGATCGATTCAAAAAACGATATCAGCACCTGGATCGTCAGCTGTCTGAGATCAGAGCTGTTAAGAGGTCCTCGCTTGATCTTTTCAAGAAATACCCGGTCGACTTCCACAGCCTTTTCGCGCTGCTGCCTCAAAGCCTGAAAGACAGCGCAGATGCCGTTATATGTCTGGAAAAAAGCTTCGACTTCGAAAGACGAATAACTTTTTTCATAGTCGTCGATATACTTGAACAGATCGTCAATATAAGATGTAATTCCTTCACTCATCTATATCTCCCCGCCTCAAACGATATACAGGATCAGGTCTGTTTTCCCGAGACTGCCAAGTTTCTGACTGTCACTCATCCCCCGAAATACCAGCGTCACCTGATTTACAGATGAGGACTGGAGCATATCGAGAGGATGAAGTACTACTTTGTTACTGTAACTGTTTATATCCACGTCTACCGGGTCTGTTTCTCCGAGCCCCCGGGCATTGTTAAGGCCGAGGCGTACCTGCATCGACCTCCACTCGCTGTCAGAGAAAATATCCTTATTGATCAGGGTCAAGGCATCATCGACAGGTGTCGGCTTCGTAAATTCCATCACAAGATAGCTCAGCTCGCCGACCTGTTCAAGTTTGCTGCTTTTCAAGCTGGTATTATTATAAGTCTTTCCCCGGTACATCAACGTCTCAGTGGCGACAGCCTGCTCGCTCAGCTGATCGAGGCTTGTCTTTGATAAAAAGGCCATCAGCGCCCGGAGAATATCGAGTATCCCGTCTATCATGCGGATCTGCGAAGCGATATCCCTGTGGTTATATTCAGAGAGAAGAAACGAATCTACAGATGATAGATAGGCCCCTATGTCAGAGCCTGTCTCCCTGGTGAAAAACTTTTCATTGAGATAGTCTTTCAGCGCAGGCTGCAGATTAAACAGCGAGGAGACCACTCTGAAGAGTTTCTTGAACTGAACGATCATACGGCCGGGATGAGGAGCGTTGCGTCCGACTATAAAATCATCCAGATGCGATGACATATGATAGACAAGATAATATGTCGTCTCTCTGAACGCGCTCTGAAGCCTCGTCGAAGCTCCTTCGAGGCTTTTATCCGAAGAAGCGGACAGAAATGCGTTGATCGAGAGTTTCAGAAGATTTTCAACACGGTTTCGGTAGTTGATCGCGGCGGATGAAAGCCGCTCGTCCGCGTTGATACGCAGGCAGGGCGGGAAATACCCCTCGACCTGAGATACTTCCGAACCCTGGACAGCCAATTCTGCTATCTGCATATATCTGTCTTCAGGAAGGTTCGGAGGATCTTTCAGGGCTACAATATAGTTCGGCAGTTCATAAGGCACCCTGGGCACTTCTTCTGACGGATCGGGGTCTCCGACCTGTTTCTTGTCAGCGGTATCGGCTCCGATATATACACGGACTATAGGGTCGCCGGCCTCGATCTCGGCCCTCAGGACGCCTCCTCCGCTCAAAGTCTCGTTAAATTCGATAAACGCTCCGCATGGCAGAAGAGCCTGGCACCTTTTGACTTCCACTATCAGCCTGTTCGAACTCAGCGTGGAATTCAGAATAAGGGACGGTTGGTCTTTTCTCTTTTTGACAAGGCCGTAATTGTCATCCGCTCCCGTGGCATGCCACCGGACGAGTTCCTCAAAATAACGGTCCTGATCCCTCAGATGCCCCATCGTCAGGAGCATTCCATCCTGCCAGTTTGTTGAATTCAGCTTGAAATCACTCATCTTCCCACCTCGTAAAATTTATTCGACTCTATTGCTAACAAACCTTAATGTCAAGAGCTACATCTCCTGAAAACCTTACAGGTATGATGAATATCCGAGATACTTTTTTGTCTCCCTGCCTACTGCCCGGCTGTCGACTTTCAATGTTATCCGATAGTCGAGATCACCCGGCATACAGTAATCAAGAAACTTTTCGATCCTGGCCCTGATCTTTCCACCGGGAAGAAGATGACGGATATCGCCCGGAGGCAGATCCGTAAAGACAAGCTCGTATGTCGAATCATATTCTTTGAATGACCTTCCGATCAATGTCTCGCTCCCCAGATACGCCTCGGACGAACCAAGGTGATATTGAAGTTCGGCAGGAATCTCCGTACAGGCCGGGGCATTTTCATTCAATTTGACCCTGTATCCGAACAAACGGCTCAGGACATCGGTAACGATATCCGGATTCCCTCCCCATTCGTTCACAGAAGGAAGTATCGAAGAAAGGAAAAGCAGTTCGTCAGCCTTGAATCCGCTGTCCCTTGCCCTGTATTCGAAGAGATCCATAAAACGCGCCAGATGTTCCGAATCGACAATACCCTGTTCGTATCTCAGCGTATAAAAATGCATCGCCGCTTCGTACCGGACAGCTTCGGAATCAAACGGGGCAAACAGGGAACGGGACTCCTCTTCCCATGTATTATCAGAATCTCGAAGGCCCTTAAGGCCGTAAAAAAACTGGAAAGGCATGAAATCGACAGCGCTGTTGCTGCCGATCTCCAGAGTTATGATCGATTTATCAGAGAGGACGCTTCCAGGTTCAGGCTCCTGGCTCCGGATCTCTCCCCTGTAATTTCTGTAGACTCCAGCCTTCCTGATCCGGATCCTTCCCCTGCTGACTCCCATCCCCTCAAGAAGATTAAGGGCGGTCACATAATGGAACCGGTACTGCTGACCTGTAAAATCAGGCATTATCTTATCTTTAACGATCATCAGACTTTTACGATCTCCAGTTTGAACTGACTGTTGATGGAAGTCCGCGCCTTAAGGAACGAGCCTAGTCTGGCCTTCAGGAGTCCGATCTCATCATCTGAATGGAACTCATTTTCGCTGACAGAGACAACGACGACCACACATTTGCGCACCCCATGTCCCGTCCTCATCACACCCTTTTGACAATCGACTCCTGTTATCCTCCCGTCAAACGTACCGACCCAGTTTCGGATCTGGTCGAACGACATCGCCCTGTCTCTCCCGCGGAGCCTTGAGGATATCTCGGCTATCACCTGTTTTTCCGTCTTAGCGGGTATCGCCCCCGAAACAGGGATTATATTCTTCACCGAAATTATTCCGGGATGGCTCTCATAGAGTTCCGTTATCTTCCCCGCTGATATTCCGCCTGCCTCGGTACCGGCAGTAAGCGAATAATTTACAGTAAGCGAATCGGGAGGAAGCTCCAGCTCAGACGAAAAATCGAGCCACAGGGAAAGCTTTTTATTCTGCTCAAGAAGGGTGTAGAGTCCGCTTTCTTCTCCGGAAAGGACTTCGTGCCTCGGCAGATACTTTCTGCCGTTCGAATCAGTCACCGATATTATCTTCAGTATGCTGTCCAGATCATCAGGGATCTCGATCTCGATCAGTCTGTTGCCGCCTGTATGCTTGAATAAAGTCCGCTCGAATTTGTTGACAGCGACAAAACAGTCGAAATGAATATTAAAGGAGGACTTGAAGACCGTCCTGTCGCCACCGGAGGGAAGAACGATCTTTATCCAGAACATCTTGCCGCTCATTTCGGGGGGCGTTACCCCGGAGGAACGAAGCCTGTCAAGTACCTTCTCTCCAGGGGAACCGCTGCGCCATGCCGTTATAAACTGGTCTGAAACCACAGCGAACCTGTTTTCAAGGGGCCTGAACAGATCTGCGCTTCTTCTGAGGCTACCCCAGTCGATCGTCCCTTTCTCGTTAGAGAAGATCTCATCTATCGAGCCTGAGGCACCGGGGCAGAAATACCCTCTCTCATAGAAATCTCCATCGATGCACGGGAGCCACTTTGCCCATCTCAGCTGTTTCAGAGCGTCCTCGTCACCCTGAAGGAAGATGACGCTTCCCTTGAAATCATCCGCCGGGCCGTCATAAGAGACCGCCAGAAACAGTTCGGCGTTCTGTCCGGAGAATGAAGAAGGCCTGCCCGGAGAAGATTCCCGGGTACTATCCGTCCTTGATGGGGATATATCCTCGACGTTATCGCCGGACACGAAATATATATTTTCGAGTTTCGCGTTTAATAGCCGCTCGGTCCTGAGGGATGAAAAAAAGAAGGTCCGGCCGTTATCACGTTCCTCTTTATAAAAAAACTGCGTCTGCGGATCTACCTTGATCACCGGATCAGAAGTCTCCGCCTGCATCACGGTAAACGAGGGAACGGGCCATCTTATGCTCTCGGGGCACAGAGACCTTACAAGAGCGTCGGAAGCCGCTTCCCAGGTATGAACAACCTTTTTGTCAAGGGCCGCCAACTGGCTGGCATACATGCGCATAAGGATGCGCAGGACCGGATCCATCCGATCGGGAGACTCGGGAATATCGGTATTCCAGGCCCTTAGTTCCAGATGCATATCTTTAAATATTTCTTCAGGTGTCCTTGATTTTTCGCTTTTCATATCATCCTATACTGAAAATCTCCTCAAATCTTCTCTCGTCGTTCTCGTCTTTGAAATTGCCGATGATCTTGACAGCTATCCCGAGGGGATGATCGGGGCCTGAAGCGATATTCATAAGCGAAACAGATACGTTGAACAGCCTCGCCTCATATATATCGATCGCGTTGCGCACGGCCCCCTGAAGTTCGGAACGGTTAGCCATAAAAAGATCGGAAAACTCCTTATCCCACAGGTCGCACCCGTATTCCGGATCAAACGGAAGAGATCCTTTACGCGTACTGAGGATAAGGCCTATCGAATTGGTGATCGAATCATAAAGATCCGTTTTATCCAAAAATCCCTTGCGAAGCAGAAAGGGAAGCGACAGATATTCCATCGAAATCCTTAATTAAGGTTGATCATTCCGCCTTTTACATTGACCTGGGCATTTCCAGCGACATCATTATTGGCGCCGGCTTCAGATTTGATATTAGCCTCTGCCTTAAGTTCTATATTCGTTCCTTCCAACTTGATATCAGCCCCGGCTTTCATCGTAATTCCATCATTGGCTTCGAGATTGATATTGGCTCCCTTTATCGAGACCTCCCCTTCTGTCGTTATAGATATCGAAGGTCCTGAAATATCGAGGACAATCTGATTCTTGCCGTCTTTCTGAGAGATGGTGATCTGTTCGGAGCCGTCCTTGTCGGTGAACATCAGCCTGTTTCCGCTGCGCGTCATGAACATCTTGACGTCGTTTTCGTCGGAGACCGCGTCCTGCACCGGGGAATTATCTTTATTATAGAGGCACCCCAGGACGATAGGATGGTCGCTGCTGCCGTGTTCATAGCCGATAAGGACTTCATCTTCGAGTTCGGGAAGCACATACCAGCCCCGGTCTTTTCCCGCGTGAGGGACCATAATGCGCACCCACGCGGTCTGTTCCGAATCAAGCCAGGGATAACTGACCTTTATACGGCCGAGCTTATCCGGGTCTTTAAGGTCGACGACTCTGGCAATATTGATTCCGGCTGCAGGTTTTTTCCTGGTTTCCCTGACAGCCTCGACACTCGATCTCTCTGCAGTCTCGGAAGCAGAAGAAGCCGCGGAAACCGATTCGGCCGAGACTTCCGCCGTATTCAGATCCTTCTCTATCTTTCTCTTTTCCGGATATGCTATATCGAGGGGACTGCATACGAACGTGTTATGATACTTTCCGCTGTCGTCGAAGACATGCCGCACGCCCTTCACCCAGTACTGCCCGTCGAGCTTATCCATGCCGGAGATCTTCACGCAGCTCCCGGTAACGACTTCCGGGACTATTGAATGTCCGTTGCACCTGACCATCGATCCCATCGCCTTGCGGCGCTCGTTCTGAAGAGTCTTGTCGAGAGATTTGGCATCTTCGATAGTCTTGGGAGCTGAAGAATACCCCGAGTTCTTATATATCTTTTTCGATGCTTCGGGGGATATCTTTGAGATATTCGACAGCGCGGACTGCTCCGAGACAGACTGGCTGTCCTGGGAATATGTCTTCTTCTGTTCGTAATTATAAACGTCCGCCTTGAACTCCATCGGAGCCGTTCCGAGCCCTACCCTGAAAGCCCCCAGATTCTCCCTCCACAAAAGTTCAACGGTCTTTTCGCTGTTGGCCGGCGCAAGATTAAAATCGCGCCCGGTATAATAGGCAAACATCCCTGAACCGGAAGCAAGGCGCATGATATAATCGAAATCCGACTCTCTATACTGGGTGTCGAATTTGAACTTTGCCGATGTCTTCTCAAGTTTTCCGAGGGTGATGGGGTAGTTGCCGACTATCGCTCCGATGATATCACTCGCGCTCTTCTCGTGAAAATGGGCATTCTTTGCCGCGCCGTCCATCGTTACGGTAGGAGAAGCGGCACGGATAATGACATTATTAAGTCCATCGATGCTGTTATCGAACTCCACGTCGGTAATAACACCGATAAATTCCAGGGCGCGGGAATCATCGACGATCCCTCCGGTCGGCCTGATATTCAGAGCAATGTTACTCCCAAGGAATTTTGTATACTGCCCGGGATCATCGAAATCTTTTGCTGCTTCTTTTTTGCCTACCTGCTGGATCCGAACGACCAGTTGATGATGGTCATTTATCACCTGGTCGAGTTGAATACGGGCGATATTGAACTTTATCTCTTTGTTATCTACTCGGATCAGGCACTCAGCCGGAGTTTCCAGTTCTGACATTTCTCGCTCCCAATAAGAGGTGAGTCAGTCCGAGCCCGCTCACTGCAGACCCGGACCTGACACCACTCGATCTTTGATTGATTCTGCCGGAAAGATATCGGCAGAAACTGGTATCAACTACTCTTCCCAGAGGTTATCAATCTCAGAATCACCTATAGTCAGCTTCTGGCATGAGATCTCAAAGTATTCCCACATCTGGTCATCCGGGCTGTCCTTGACATGAGGGACATGCTCTTCATAAAGGGTGATGAACCCGTTTTCCCATGTGAGTTCCTTCATTACGGCGTTTACGTTGTCGGGATCCTTGAAGATGACCTTCCCCTTTTTCCAGTTCGGCTTCGATGAATCCATCGCCCACCGGGCGATATCAGATTTCTCGTTAGACTGTCTCTTGATCTTGATCAGTCCGCCATGCGCACGATCGGAAGGCCTTCCCGATTCATCTTTCGCTGTATATACGCTGTAGGATACTTCGAATACATTGACATACGGAACACCATCGATCTCCAACGCGGGTCTTCTTGCCATTGTCCTTCTCCTTTCAACGATCGCAAGATCGTCTGTTCAATACTATTTGTCTTTCACGTTTGTCGTATCATCCTCGTTCCAGGCTGAAAACTCGATGTTGAAAGTCCTCGCCGGATATTTCGGATTAAGCGCGACCTGAATATCGACCTCCTGTCTTTTACGCATCTCTTCATCGGCGAAGATCTCGATCTTGTAATCTTCCAGGATATTGTCGCCGCCGGAAATGGCTTTCATGAATTTATCAATATCCTTCCTCAGCGTATCGATGAACTTCTGATCGATTACCGAAAAAGTCTGCTTATTTAGGTAATTGCGCAGAGTCTTGTAGACATAGTCGTAAGTCCTGCGGATAGAATAGACATTGAACGTCTCTTTGGTCGAAAGAGTCGAAGATCCCATCGCTACGACGGCTCCCTCAAAATTCACCATCGTATTGACGCCCTTCTCGTTGATCTTGCTGGCGTCAGGCTGGTTGGCCCTGAATTTCAAATACTTCGTATCAGCTATCTTGCCGTATTTGAATCCTGCCGACGGCTGCTGCATCCCCGCTGTCGAATCAACCTGATACATCTTTCCGGCAACAAGCGAAGAGGGCGGGATCCACATCTCTCCATCCTCATACTGGTTTGCTTCACGGGCCATCACATAGTTGGCGAAGATCGACACATACTGCTTGTAGTCATCGATGCCGGCAAGCCCCGCGTATGCGGGATCCTCCAGCATATCCATTACTTCCTCGAACTTGTCGAAATCCGGAAGATCGGAGATGACATGCACTTTGTTGGAGAATCCGATCTGGCGGGAAAGAGTATCGATATTCTCGACTGAACCGAGCCATCCCGGTACGACTGCCATGGAGAAGCAATCCTTGATCGACCATTCCCGGTAAAGATCGGAGATCGCCTTGCCGAGCTGCTCGAACTTTTCCTTGTCATCCGGATCCATAAGCTCATCGGCGCTTACATTGGAGAACCACGCATTGACCTTCTCATCAGGTTCCTGCTGCGCGTTTGCGAAAAATTTGTCGACTCCCCTGTAGACCGTCTCGAGCTCTCTGCTCGATCTGAGGACCTTCTTCATGTTTTTGGCAAGATTTGCCTCGAGCTTCGTCATTTTCTCGTTAAGGTCTTTTCGGATATCATCCGGCTCACCGTCTCCGGCGAGAGCCTCGACCCATATCTTGAGCCTCTCGGCAAGAAGCTTTCTCTGTTTGGCAAAATCCTTTTTCGTAAGGAATTCTTTCCTCTGAAAATCCTTTTTAGGGTCAAGCCACTCTACGCCACGCACAAGATCTCCATCAGCGGTCTTGAAAGTAGGCAGTATCTTCGCGAGGTCGTCGAACTTTGCGAACTGCTCGCTGAGAAGTTCCGCGAATTCGTCGTCCGAGAGTTTTTCCCGCGCGCCGGCGGCCGGTTTGGCTTCAGCTTCCTTCTGCTGCTGAGGCTGCATCTCTTTTTCTTCATCACCCATTTTCATCACCTCACTTTTCTACTCGGTTAGGAGATCGATATAGTATTGAGCCGCTTTAAGAAGAGCTTCCTTTTTTTCCTTGTCGCTCAAAGTCTTCTTCAAAGCGTTGTTCTTTTTCAGCTGTTTGTCGAGATCGGCCAGGATCTCCTTGCTGTAATAAGTAGTCGTCAGGTAGTCGTTGTTCTCTATCATCTCTTTCGGCGTGAAATCCTTCATCGACTTGACCTGAAAATCGGCATTCACAGGCTCACCTTCCGTCGATTCAAGTTCACACTCAAAAGAAGGGCGGAATTTATCAAAGACTTCCTTAAGATTATTACAGCGCACCGGATCGGGAGCAGCATCTTCGTCATTGTTGAGTTTGGCAATATACAACAATTTGTTCGACGGAAGAAGTTCCACCGGGATCGAGTCGTCCTTCTTGACCCGTTCGGTAGCCCCGAGTATGAATTTCGCCATAAATTCCTCCTTTTCAGGCGTAGTTATCAGGTTTCAATAACAGTAAAAGTATAATCATCATCTTTTACGTCGATCCTGACCTCATCTCCAGGTTTGACGTTGCCGGTGATGATATCTACCGACAGCTTGTTGATTATCTGCTTTTCGATGATCCTCTGGATCGGCCTCGCTCCCAGCTCTACAGTATACCCCTCCTGGGCCAGCTTCTTCGTCGCCTCTTCGGAGAGGGCCGCCTTTATATTCAGATCCTCGAGCAGCGTGCAAAGGGACTTGAACTCGAGCGCCGCGATCTTCTCGACCTGCTCCTGGCTGAATGGATGAAAGACTATGATCTCGTTGAGCCGGTTAAGAAGTTCGGGCCTGAATTTTCCGAAAAGGAACTCCCTTATCTCCTCCATATCAGGTTCACGGCCCTCACGGTCCGCCTCGAGAATCTTATCAGCGGCATAGTTTGAAGTCAATGCTACTATCGTGTTGGAAAAATCGACCGTTCTGCCCTGCCCGTCGGTCAATCTCCCGTCATCGAGCAATTGAAGCAGAATATTGAAGACATCGGGGTGAGCCTTTTCGACTTCATCGAAAAGTACTATGGAGAACGGTTTTTTACGGACAGCTTCCGTGAGCAGCCCGCCAGCCTCATATCCTACATACCCGGGAGGCGCTCCTATCATCTTCGCGACAGAGTGGGTCTCCATAAACTCCGACATATCCATACGGACGATCGCGTTCTTGTCGTCAAAGAGAAACTCGGCCAGTAGTTTCGGCAGATAGGTCTTTCCTGTCCCCGTCGGGCCGAGGAATAGAAAGGAGCCGACCGGCCGGTAAGGCAGCTTCAGTCCGGCTCTCGATTTTCTCACGGCATCGCATACCGACTTTATCGCCTTCTCCTGCCCGATTATCTTTTTCCCGAGATAATCCTCCATGTTGAGAAGCCTGTCTTTTTCGGCTGTCATCATCTTGGAAACGGGAATACCGGTCCTGCGGGCGATCACAGCGCCTATATCGCTTTCCAGTATTATAGGTTCGAGTTTTTCGACCACATTTTTCAGTTCACCGAACAGCTCTTTCTTCTCCGAGACCCTGGCTCCGAGTTCATCGGGCTTGACCCTTTCGAAGGGAAGGCTGCCGTGATATTCCCTGTCCAGCCTGTAACCCCAGTATCTGTTCAGCATATCGATATCTTTCACGAGGCCGTTATAGGCATCCTCGATCCCTTCGCTCTTCTTTTTGGAGAGAAGTTTTTCAATATTCTCGAAATGGAGTTCGAGGGCTTTTATCTTTTCTCCCGCCAGTTCCTGCTTGACCGAGAACTCCGAGGCAGCTTCGTCGATTATATCAAGGGCGATATCCGGCAGGTTTCTCTCTGAAAGGTATCTCTGGGCCAGCTTGACCGAAGCGATCTTCGATTCATCCATAAACGACACCTTGTGATGGTCTTCGTATTTGCCTGCGACCCCGTTGACGATCAATACCGATTCGTCGAAATTGGGCTCTCCTATGATCACCTTTTCAAAGCGCCTTACAAGAGCCTTATCCTTTTCAAGGTATTTTGTATACTCCTCTTCGGTCGTCGCGCCGATAAGGCGCAGCTGGCCGCGGGCCAGTACCGGTTTGAGAAGATTCGCCGCGTCCATCCCGCCTCCAGAACCGGCGCCGCAAATGGTGTGTATCTCATCTACAAAAAGTATTACCTTGCCCGCCGACTTGATCACATCGCTGACAAGCGCCTTGAATCTTTCCTCAAACTCCCCCTTGTACTTCGCCCCGGCGACAAGCGCTCCCATATCGACTTCAAGCACCTTTACGTCCTGGAGTACCTTCGGGACCCTCCTGTCGATGACAGCCTGCGCGAATCCTTCGACGATAGCCGATTTTCCTACTCCGGCGCCGCCTGTAAGTATCGGGGAATTCTTCCTGCGCCTCAGAAGTATCTGTATAGTCTGCTGGAGTTCCTCCTCGCGTCCTATCATCGGATCAAAATTTCCCGCGGCGGCCTGGTCGGTCATATCTGTCGTATAGCGAAGTGTCCCCGGCACATCCCCGGATGACGCGGATGCATCCTTTCCATCCTTCTTGCCTTTGCCTCCCGAGGGAGAGGCTATTTCCTCGACCGCCTTGTTCTCTGCGATTGCGCGATAGATATCTTCCTTTGTAAATTCCACTTTATCACGCACATACCCCGAAAGCGGAGAGCGCGGGTCGAAGACGGCGATCAGAATATGTTCAGGCTCTACCAGCGGATCGTAAAGCCTCGCCTTTTCATCCAGAGCGTTGTTAAGCACTGTCTGAACGGCCGGCGAGATCGGAGCCTTTTCACGGCCTGTAGCTTTGGCCGGCTGGTCCTTCAGGTATATCTCCACAATCGATTCGACGAAAGAAGCCGGTTTGCCGAGTTGATTGAGGATCGATTCCACTTCTGTCCCCTCATGACGCACCAGCGCCATCAACAGATGTTCAATATCGATCTCGGCATGTTTGTATGTTGCGGCGACTTCCTGGGCGCTTTTGATCACCGCGCGTGAATCATATGAATAACTCGCTATATCCATGCGTCAGGCTCACTCCTTCTCTGGCTTATAGGATCCATTGAGAAATATTGAAAGGTAACCATACTTTTCCGCTACTTACGTGACCTTAATTTTCATTTCAAAATAAGTCAAGTGCTAATATTATGCAGGGTTTGACGATTACTCGTCAGAGCCGCCCCGACGGAAACCCCTCGATCCACAGGAACGGAGGCCTCTCTTTTTTCCACTCGACCCCATACGTCTCCTCGCAGAATTTCTCTACCACCGCATAATCAGCGTCGCTGTTTACCGCATTGTCGAAGAGGAAGGTCTTTTCCGGGTGGTTATAGCATAAGGCCTGCATTATAAAGACCCTGACCGAACGCCTTGATACTCCCGCCATCTCTATCACCAGACCGCTGCGCATCCCGGCAGCAAGAGAGGTCAAAGCCGCCTTTGTCCCGATATAACCTAGCAATAACGCGGCATCGGCCTTCTCCCGGGGATCGCCCGCCTTCTCGAACCTCCTTATGAATTCCTTCTCCATCTCTCTATCGCCGAGCGCGGCCGCGGCTACTTGCGTCTCGGTCTCTTTCGCCCAGCCCGGGATCTCCATCAGCGAATCTACAGTTTCAGAGGCTTCAACAGCTTTGGTTTTCGCTACGACAAGCAGCAGAGTCGCATCGGGCCACCGCTTCAGGTTATCGGCGAACAGTTTCCCGAAATCTTTCAACAGATCGGCAGGTACAGAATACTGGAGCAGAGTAAGAGTGAGGTCCCTTGCCGCACTCTTGCGGGACAGTCCTTCCTCTACCAGGATCGTAACGATAGACCTGTCCCGGATCATATCCCCGCCCTTATCGAAAAGTGGATCGACCCTTTTCCCGACCGCTGCGAGGAGATGGATCACCTGTTCGCGGACAGGTTCTTCCTCGGCGCGAAGAGCCCCGCGGCACCGGTCGATCACTACCTTATCGGCGCGATCATTGATTATCAAGCCTGATAGATCCCCGCTGAACTCTTCCCCTTCTCTGAAAGACCCTATAAGTTCCTGTATCCGCATCTTATTATCTTTCTCCTTCCCTGATCCGCAACCGCCCGCTGCATTCAAAGCCGCAGTCAGGATCATGACAGCCAGCAGCGCCGTCAAATATCTTTTTTTCTTTTGATATGACCGGTCTTTACCCATCTTTTTCTCAATCGGGATCGATCCGCATCGGATCCCGCTTTAATGAGGCTCCATCCTCATCCAGACTCTTTCAACACTATGTCCGGCTTAGGCAGTCCCACTGGTTCTCTGTCCCCCCGGGAGGATTATAATGGACATTCATAGGTTTGAATCTGATCTTCTGCCCAGTCCTTGAATTAATATAATGCATCAGACATTCTGCGTGATCGACATCGAGATACCCAAGGATCTCGTGGCCGAATTCATGGCCTATGACCTCATCTACCTTTGCCTGCGTATCAGTCGACTCCTGTACATACGCCGGGTTGCCGCTGAGGCCGCCAAGGGGCCACCAGACCCCCTCGGTCGTCGGATGCGCCTTGGTAAGGGCGCCGGAGAGAGAGACTACCCTTGTGGTCGTATTAGTCGCCGTCACGGTAATATTCTCATAATTTCCAGGACCGCCAAACTGGTAGCTGCCGTTTGTGATATACGCCATATAATCGGCGCTGAGGTGCGATGACATCGTTATCGTCCTGTCGCCTATCGACGCCGCGGTCCCGAGTTTGAAAAGCCAGGCGAGTTTTTTAACTATCACGATCTTTTTCCCGGTCCCGGTCAGGGCGTCTTTGACCCGCTGCTCACCTGTCGAGACCCTCCCCGCTTCAAGAACGAGCGATCCCGATCCTGTCGGATCATAGTTTACGTCTATCACCCCTCCGCTGCTGTTGTAGTCGGTGAGGGAGATCGTCGTTACCCCCTGCTTGTAATAACCTCTTAAAGCTGTCTGCGTGTCGGGGATACTGAAATTCGGCCGGCTGAGGGCCGTGCCGGCCGATGTGCTGTCGTGGATCCTGGCCACTTTGCCTGTATAAGACATTTCCCTGTAGACATTTACAGCGATGCTGGCGCATTCAGGGCCTGTATCGCTCCCTGCCCTGATATGGATAATAGTCTCGGACTTGTTTTTCGACTTCCCCTCGATATGCAGAGGAAAGGTCGTCCCGGGAGAGTCATCGACTGTAGCTTCCGCTGTCGCAGCGTCATCGCTGGTAAAACGAAGGACTCCACCGTTGACTCCTCCCGTCACAGTCACCTGGACATCAGCAGTAGTATTCTTTTTCACCGACATATGGGGTATTTGACCTGCGGGAGTGGGATCACCTGCGTTTGTCCCCATCCCGTCAAATCCATACGCAGTCGCGGGGGCAGCGGTAACAGTCACCGCAATTACAGTCATCCGCGTCGATATATCGGGCATCGCTTCGCCGCCCGAAGGAGTAAAGTTCAGCCTTACCGTCTCGGCAAGAGCGGCGGCGCTGACATTTGCCCCGCTGGTCACGGTCAACGTGTCTGTAGTCTCATTTGAAAGAGTGATCTTCGTACTGTCTGTCGACCAGGCCCAGGCTCCGCTCGCTCCATCATCGTGCACCGCCTTCATAGTGACGGTCAGCCCCCCCTTGGGGATCAGGGCCGGAGGCGGATCCGTGCCGTTTTCGGCCCGGATACGGTAAGGAGGAGGAGTCGTCAGTTCGACGGTCCCCCCGCTCGGAGCAGACTCTACATTACCCTCTGCCCCCGGGATGTAGACCCTGTCACCGGGGTACAGGCGGTTCGGCGCGCCCCTCATCCCGCGAAGCTCCTCATTGTGATCATCATCCCAGATAGCCTGCCAGCCGCCCTCGACACTGTACCTGCGCGCCAACCCGGAAAGGGTGTCGCCTGATCGGACCGTATATTCAAAACCCGGCAATATCTACTCCTGCTGTGTTTCTGCCTGCCCGGCGGGATCGACCTGCCTGAGGTCGGGGAACTCCACGCGTATGTTCCCCGGCGGGATCCCATCCTCTCTCGCCTGCCCCTGACTGTCCAGATTCCCATCCTTTGTCGATCCATCCGGCAGATGCAGTACATAAGCTGCATCTGCCTTCGGGTTGCCCCCTGCGTCTCTCAGTTTTATTTCTATATAATCCTTGAAGGTCAACAATCCCGATTCCTTTTCCTTCCCCATCTCCAGATCATGATACGATACTGTAAAAAAATACTCGGGGGGATTATATGATCCTCCGTACCTTTCCATCTCCTCGTCAGTCGGGATCTCGTCAGTGTCCTCATGGTATTCATACTCCCATTTCGAAGCGAGTTTTTTCCCCTTAAGGACAGCCTCCATCTCGGTTATCCTGTCATGCGCGCCGTCCTGATCGCTCTCATATATTGTGACCTTCACTTCAGAGTCATCTGGGATATCCCTGAACTCGCCTGTAAGGGTCAGGATATCTCCCCTGCGGGCCTCGGAGGCTGACCACTCGAGAGAGACCAGCTCCGGCGGCTTGATAAGAGCGATCTTTCCGGACTCGCCAGAAAGGCCGTTTTTTGAAAGTTTGACCTCGAATGAGATCTCGTCCCCCGGCTCAAGATCATCAGGGATATCAAACGACCCTGAATAAATGTTGTAATCGATCGTGTCCTTGATCTTCCCGAGTTTCTTTCCGCTCTCCGTTTTTCCTGTTATCTCGATCTTCGCCCCATTGCCGACCAGAGATGTGCCGATAACGAAGGATGCGCTGCGTCCGATATAGGCATATCCCGATTTCCACTCGGCATAGACAAGATACGAATCGAGCTTTATCTCGTGTTCCTGGTCGGTCGCTTTAGTGAATTTGAACTCTGCCATTTCTACTCTATCTCTTCATATGTCCCGGGGAGGAGGCTTTCGACGATCTTTCGAAGTTGTCCGCCCAGCATCTTGTGTGATTTTCTGGAAAAATCGCAGCTGAAACTGAATCCTGTGCCGCCGTAAAAAACAAAGATAAAGACTTTGATCACAGTAAGCTCATCGCTGGGGACCCATTTACAGATAAACTCATAGACGGGATTTCCGTTTTCTAGAGTCACATCTTCATCCTTAAGGACTTCCAGCCCGCCGAGATTCCTGACTATCGGATCTGTTTTTTGCCGCGCGAACTGTCCGATCTCTTCATGCTGAAGATTCCGGTCAAGGGTCAGCATGATCTGATGGCCGGTCCCGTCGATATCCGGCCCCTTAAAATAATAGACTGTCTGATCCTGCCATTCTCTGGGAAGATCGAATTTGAATCGATTATCCATATTATTTCTCACTCCGCATTTATTATTCTACACAATATAATCTCTCGCCGCCTGCCACATATAATCTCCCGTTCAGATCCAGTGCTGCCGGAGCGTCGAACGTTTCTCCATCACTGGCCAGCGCCGTATCAAAGATCAACTCGCCCCTGTCGTCGTAAGCACTCAAGAACCCCCCGTTAAGGCAAATTAATTTATTGTCGGCGGTAGCTGTCAACCAGGCAGGCTGCTCGCTTCTTAGACGGAAGCTCCAGATCTCTTCACCTTCGACCAGGCATATGACCTTCATTGCGCCTACTGCATACACACGGCTGCCGTTTCCGCAGACCGGGGGCTGCTTAGACTGCGGCTGGAGAAGCTTATACGACCATTTCAATTCTCCAGTCAGAGTCATTACTTTCAAAAAGGGCGCGTATGAGCCGCCGACACTTTCTTCACCCACAAGAACCAGGTTATTTTCGAGATCGAGGCTGGCGCTTATGATCTTGTCCATTTCAATCCTGAATGAACCATTTTCTTTGCCATCCTCGGTATTCAACAGGGTGACATCTGCCCCCTGTATTACAATCAGAGTCCTGCCGTCTTTATGAAGCAGGACATGATCCAAAGCGCCTTCACCGCAAAAACTCCATGGAGGAAGTGATTCCTCCAGGCCGAGCTTGAAAATATCGTATTCTCCGGGAAGTCTATCGGGGCCTCCTGAGAATTCCACCGCAGCCAGAAAATCATTCTGAGACGGCTTAAGCAGATGCAGCCTGCAGTAATCTTTCAGCGCGGGAAATCCTTTTGATTCCAGGATCAGTTCACCGTCATAATCCCGGTACTCCAGCTGATACGATGGTTTTGTATACGCGATCGCCTGCTTGCCCAATACTACCGGCTGATTTTCCCCGATCTCTATGCCGTACTTGAATTCACCACCGCAGGTAAAGATCAGAAGGTCATTTGTCGATCTGACACCCAGAAAACCATTGCTGATTTGAACGCTGACTGGTATTAAAAGCAGCGTCTCATCGATCTCGAAGTAATTCCTTGACCATACGAGCCGGCCGGCAGATCTGGTTTCAACAGGAACAAAAGAATTTCTCTGGTAATTGGCAAATCTGACTGGATATGAAACTCCATCGGTATCAAACATACTAGATCGCTCCTTTATATCTGTTTTTGCATCCACATCTGCATTCTTGCATGAACCGCAAAGAATACTAAAAAACAAAATTAATACTGCCCATACCACTCCAGATACGATAGATCTATCATGTCGAATGTTAAAACAGTTTTTCATTATTATCCTGTTTTCCTTCAGCAAAACCGTCGTTACTCTGGATCCGGGACTGATCGGCTTATCAGGCCTCCGCTCTTTTGGTGTTAAAATGATTATTATTAAGAGCGCTGTTTGATCGGATCCAGTCTCTTACAAAATTCAGGTCATTCGGCACCAGAGCAGCATTGGAATCTTTGCCCAGGGTGTAGTTGACAATATGTCGGAAAGGAAACTTATCTCCGACGCTCAGAGTCTTACCTGCTTTCGTGCTTGCAGCAGCGGAATTATTCAGTGTCAGGGTCAGGTCATAGTGTGCTCCGGGGACCGGCCAGCCGTCGGTACCTTCATCGCGATAAACCGGGAACAGATAAACGAGTATCCTTTTGAAATCGTGATTTGCATCAGTCGTATTTTCCAGATAAAAAGGACGGCTGTTAAGATTTTTGTACTCCTGTACAAGCTGGTCAAACCAGTATTTCCACTTCTTTGCAGATTTCGGCTTGGTGGGGTCGTACGGGTCATTCCAGTTTCCGCCGGAAAAATCCCATTTGAAACCCAGTTTAATGAAGATGGAGACAACTCCGTCAAAAGTTACATGCTTATTGGCGCCGCCTATTTTGATTTTTCTTAAAGCGCCCTCATCTTCGCCCAGCTTATATAAACCCAGACCGATCTTCCCCGTCCCCGGATTTCCGGCCGATATCAGGCCTGTCTCCTTATAAGGCTTGCAGATATCTCTATAATCGACTGGAGGAACCGCTGTTGAATCGTTTTTCAAATAGTAGTTGAACTCCTTCTGTGTCCCTCCCAGTGAAAACCGGTGGGCGACTTTGAATTGAGTCTCGCCAAGTATCTCTTTTAATTTACCGCCTTCGCCGGTGGCATCATTGATCCAGTTGACAAACGGCCAGACCTGTTTTATGCGCGGAGCACGGTTATCCTTCATCATCGAACCGACATCAGCAGAATAAGGCATGCCGAAATAATATTGGGAAAACCGGTGGTCAAGGCTGTTTCGCGATCCGCTGGCGATCTCATTGGTTATATACGCGTACTCGTCGTCTTTCCCTTCACCGTGGCTCAGTTCATGGGCAACGACAAGCGTTTCATATCTTCTTGAATCAATATCCTTGAATTCGCCGACCTTTAGATAATCGCGTATCTTATAGTCAGGATGGTACATCCATGATTTTGTCACTCCCATCGAACCGGCAGATTTATCGTTGGATATCTCGACTTTGCACTTGGGTTTTCCGCCAAGTTTTTCCTTTTTGGCTTCAAAGAAGAAGACCGGAGTTATCTGAACAGCGCACTTGCCGCCGTCATCGGGCGACTTTACGGGTTCTATCGTATACGGTTTGCTTTCCCATCGTTTTTTGGCATTCATGAGACCGATAGTCTCGTAGTTTTTCACTTCCGCATTTGTTATGGGAAACGGCGTATTGGGAGCCGCCGGGGGCGATTTCAACAGTTCAACATTCTTATCGGGAGCATTGTGGGGATAGGTCTTCCCTTCAAAGACACCATTCCAATAAATGACGAGAAACGACCTGACTTTTAATCCTTTGAGTTTATCAGTCTTGGAGATCAGACAGCCGTCATGGACGTAATGCAGTTCATAATTGCCGACTCCAGCCGCGCAATACAGGTAATGACAGGATTTGGCGATATAGTTTACGTTTGCCTCCGAGGCGCTTGCGTTGCCGGTCAGTTCGAGTACTGTATCGCTCTTGACAGATTTTACGAAATAGATCTTTCCGCCGGCCGTCTTCAATATAGCCCCTGCGTAGACATTCCCGTTAAAAGCTGTCCCGGTCCCTGTCACCTGGGCACTGCCGTTGGCCAGCGTGACCGTACCGACCCTGTAATCTATATAATTGGCGCCGGGTGTTTTGGCCAGATAGCTTGTCCCCGCCTCTGCGATCACAGCGTTACCGGTCAAAGTCAGCTCGGTGTTGCTCTCTACGGATTTTACCCTGTACACATTCAGGCTGTTTACCAGTATTGTATCCCCTTCCAGAACGTTGTCCAGGAACGAAGTCCCGGCACCGGTGACAGAAGGACTGCCGGCGACAAGGGTGAGAGTACCGGCGCTATATTGATGATACTTTACCTTCTGGGCGACATGATTATCCGGATCTTTGATAGATGCAGCCCGGCACCCTTTGACCTGATCTTTGGCGGGATCGAATGTTCCCGCCTTCTGTCCTGCGCGTTGATTGGAAATACTATAAAAATCATTGGCAAAGGCGATCAGCCGGGCCGGGCCGTCGGCGGGGAGGTCAGTGATCAGATTCTGTTTGAAATCATGCTTGGTGAAATAGGGAGCCTTCGCATCGAGCGGATTATACAACTCCAGATTTTCATTTTTTACGTAGAAAAGGGAATAATGGGATTTATCTGAAAGGGCTTTTAAAGCGTCGTTATCATCCTTGTCTTTTATCTCCTGTTTTCCCTTAGCATCGACCAGGACGATGTCATCAAGGGAGAACGTTATTGGTTTTTTCGGCTTGGTAAGTTTTTTACCGACAGGTTTCAGATGCAGCTTGTCGGCATCGGCAATTACCTTTTGAAACCGTCCTCCGGTTTTTTTGCCTCCGCCATCCTCGTACCGGGCCCAGTAGTTTACCGATGACCACTCGGCCGGCAGGTCATAGAAATTGAGGCTGCCCGGAAGCCGGAGTCTGCCGATATCTTCGATCTTCTTAACATCCTTATAGAGATCGGTCTTCTGGAGTTCTTTCAAATCTTTGTCTTCATCTTTTCCCGGAAAGATCACCGGATCGGAATCCTTGTTTTTTGTATAGAGCCACTTGTCTTTGGCCTTGAATTCAAAATGAAGTTTGATCCCGGCAAGGTCCTTGATCGGTTTTTTATATCTGACTTTGACGCAATAGACCTTCTCCGATTGATTATAGCTTATGACCGATTCGACCTTCTTGCCGTCCTGATACGCTTCAACAGGCAGCCCTTCCGGAATGCGCATTACCTTGGCCTTGACCTTATCCCAGTAGGTGAAAGCGATATGATAGACTATCGAATTCATATCCCGCGGATCAAGGTAGAGCGGCCGCAGGATAAGGTCGTGCCAGAGCGGACATTCCTCCGGTTTATGTTTGGCATCCCATTTAGGTTTGCCGTCATCAGTTTCAGGGCATTTGATCACGGGGGAATCGTTGCTGTCGAATACAAGGATCTCTACGCGCCGGTTGTCCTGTGAGCGGTAATCATCTTTTTTGGCTTGATCGATCGGAAATGATTCGCCGCATGCGACATATTTATTTTTTTCATCGGCCCACTTGATGACTGCCGTGGCTTTTTCATACAGAGCGGACGGCGTGATATCGAGGGGCTTCGCTATCGCCAGAAAATAAAAATTGTAGGCGGCTCTCCAGAGTTCTTCGGTCCACCTTTTCTTGCCGTCTTTTTTGACAAGTTCAGGCTGGCCTCCGGGGATCTTCTTCAGCGTCATCGGTCCTGTAAAATCTTTGCCGTATCTGGTAATGAATTCGCCGTTGAAGTATCTTATAAAAGTCTCGGTAGCTCCTTTTGTAATATCGCCCCATTTATTATCTATCTTGCCGCAATTGCAGGGGTACTTATATGTCTTGTTGACGTAGTTTAATATCTGCTGGTAGTCCTCGATCTTCTGCCTGGAATACGATATTTCTGCCCAAAGGTCGCGCTGGGCAGTGAGAATGTACTGCACGTTCTGCGCCCGAAGTTCGGAAAGTTCGAAATTGCTTTTGTCGTCTCCCGAAGTATCTGTATGGCCTGCTATCAGAAGCTTTTTATCGGGGTCGAAATCGTACTGCTTGAATATCAGCGCCATCGCCCTGGCGCCGGTCACCTTCTCCTGTTTTTCGCTCCCCTTGTCATCTTCAGGCTCTTCGACCGGGCTTTCAGGCATCATAACAGCGCTGTTATAATGGAAGAGGACATCCTCCATTTCGAGGATAGAGACTTTTATCTTTTTAACGGTAGTCGTAGTCTTGCCGTGCGTCGTCGATTCGGTCTCTTTTTCGACCTTTCCGACGCTGGCTTCTTTGGAAACGGGATCAGGCATTGACAGGTCCGTTCATTTATTGCTGACTGCTTTTACCTTTTCTGACATCGTAGGTGACTCTCACTTTTCCGGGAGCGACCTTCTCCACTTTGGCATATCCGTTATCATCGAGATTTCCCTTGATTATCTGTCCGTTCTGCTGATGGAGGGTGTATTCCGCTCCTCCGATCTTATTTCCCTCTTCATCTGTAAGTTCCAGCTCGATCCAGTCCTGGTACTTGATCACGCTGGATCGGGAGGTCATATTTCCAATTCGGACTATAAAATAATAGGCAGGAGAAGAATATTTCCTCCCTTTGCTTTCCTGGATCTCAAGAAGACTCTGATCGACATCGAACTCCCATTCGACTTCGACCTTGTTACCGTTTACTTCTGAATCAAGCGTCTTGAACGATTTGTCGGCGAATCCGGAATCTTTCACGAATATTTCCAGCTTGGCTTTTTCACCATCTTCGAAACCGATCGTCTCGACTATCAGTTTTACCTTGTCGCCGACATTGGCGCCTTTTTTCGACCAGCCTGCCTGGATTATGCCTCTGAGCGAGATCTCGTAGTCGCCTTCTGCGATCCCTTTTCGTTTTATTTCTCCCGTGAGGTCCCCCCCGGACAGATCTCCTTCTGGACCCTTGATATTATATTTAACGCCGGAAATCGGTTTGCCCCCCTTGTCGACAAACTTCACGTCGAGAAAATGTCCTTCAGCTGCCTCTACCGCTGCCGCCGCAGTGGTGACTTCGGTAGAGCTCCCGCCACCGCCGCCGCCACCCCCTCCGCCGCCGTTGCCTATAAAGACATCGGTGCTCCCGAGAATGATCTCGGCCTTGTTGGTGGGAGGTTTCTGAAACGGTCCTCCCTGAGGGATGTGCGGAGGCGTATTTGAAGCGGTACTGTTGACCGTAGCGGCAGGCATACCCATGATCTTCACCGAAGAAGAGAGACCTCCGTCGATGATCCCCGCAAAAGGATGCGGAAGAGGTGTAGGAACGGGGCCCCCCGGGCTTGGAATCATTATGATGTGAGTATCGATACCGATGACCTGGTCCCCCTGCTTGGCAGCAGGAAGTTTGTTTATCATCACAGTGCCGACGGCGATCACGGTACCTGTCGGCAAGTCCGCCGGATCGTTGCAGTTATTAGCTTTATCTGTGCTTCGAGCCGCCTGTTTTCCCATATCAACTCCTGAAGACCGCCTTTGTCCGACGTAGATTATACCCGTGCACCGATCCATAAGTCAATCAGCATCGAATGACGAAGCGGTATGAGACATTACACTGATATCGCGACAAAAACAGGCGGCCGATCATCGACATCAGTGTCAGAAAGCCACAAGCGCCGGCGCGAGTCTGTCTATCGCGTCATAAAGGTCATCGTTTCCGCATTGACCGCAGTGTACCTCTTTTACTCCGAGTATTTCCCCGGTCGAAACATCGATTATCCTGGCAGAAACGATCAAATCTGTCCCGGCCCGGTCTATATTGCCCGTTATTATATGAGTAGCGCCAAGCAGCTTCCCTATCTCAACGGCGCTCTCGCGGTCGACCATCCCGCTTTGCTGCAGCTTCAGTTCAGCCAGAATATCGGAGATATTCGCCCTTTCTATGAGCCTCAGCGTACTTTCGGCAAGAGCATTCTCAAGAAAATGGGCCGCGGCCATTCCAGTTTCGGGGTCTGCCCCGCTCGTCCCGAACGGCAGAACGGCAGCGATCCTGTTCTCCCCAGGATAAAGCAGGGGTTCTTTTGCCGAATTCAGCCTTATCCTTCCGGAGAAACACCCTGACGCAGGCATCTCATACTCGACTTCCCAGAGATAAAGATGCGGCTGCTTTTCATCTTTTGACTGCTGGACTGCAGCAGCAAGCCACTTTCCATCCGGAGAAAACTGTATCCCTGACATGCCGCCGCCCAGCGGATAATCCAGGTCAAAACTCCCCGATTCGATATTGCGCAGGGCCAGCCTTTTCTTCTGCAGGGTGGAGTTATCGAACGCTGCGTAGCAGTTGCCCGGGTAAAGGCCGATAGATTCGATCTTTTTTTCATTATCCTCGAGGATCTTAAGCAGAAGCCCCTTTGCTATATCGAAAAAGGCGAGATGATACTTGAATATCATCTTTCTTCCGCCTTTTTCGAGTATATGTTCATCGATCCCGGCGGCAGCGATAGTACGGTCAGCGCTTATCTTTGCCGAAGTCACATCTATCCCCGAATTCGATATCGTCCTTGCATCAAGTTCGACCTGGCGGAGTGATCTCATAGAAGCTGTATCCCATATTATCATCCGTTTGTCGCGGCCGATCGATATGAGCAATCCGGATTCATCATCGAAAGCAAGTTCGAGGATACCGCCTTTATGTCCTTTGAGTCCCGAGCGAAACTGCATCGAGGGAACTTCCCAGATATATATCGTTTTATCTTCTCCCGCGGCTGCAATATATCTGCCGTCTGCGCTGAACCTGACTGCATCAAGCCTCCCCTTCGAACCTTTCAGTTCGACCGGACCGCTTTTCTTCTGCAGATCCAGAAGAAAGATCTTCTTGTCTTTCGAGGCAAAAGCGATCTGCCGGCCATCACCGCTGTAATCGATCGCCGTTATCCTATGGCCGCTCCAGCCGGGAAGAGATTCGGCCGTCCCCGTAGCGATGTCGACGATAAAAACAAGACCCTTCTCATTTCCATAGACGATCTTTTCGCTCTCCGGGCCGAATGCAAGCGCGGTTATACCTTTCGTCTCGTCAGGCAGTTTGAATTTTAAGTAAAGGGCAGTCTCCCCCGAAGCATCATTCGCAATAAAAGAGAAGACCGCAAGCACGGCAAAAAAGACCGATGCGGTTTTCAAAATCTTTCTTTCCATCTCCCCTGCCTTAGAAGAACGCCGAGATACCAGCTACCATAATAAAACTGAAACTTCCGCTGCCGAAACTGAATCCGAGGTTGCCTGATACGTCGTAGGCGATGAATTCGTTTATAAAATACTTGAATCCTCCGCCTCCCTGCACGAACGAATAGTCGAGGAAACTTGCAGGTTCCTCAGGAGAAACATCGAACTGGTACCACTGTCCGGAAAGGTAAGGGACCAATTTATCCCGGGCCGTCAGATGGTACCTTCCGAACGCCGTCAGGCTGAGAGTGGTGCTGCTGCCAAAACCAAAATCGATCCGGCTCAGAACCGGACCTCCTCCGATCTCGAGTTTTTCGGTTTTGTAATACCCATAGGTCCCGCTGACCGTCATCATCGTTATACCCTCGAAAGCAATAAAGAAACCGCTTGCCTGGATTTCCCTGTCCCCCTTCTCGATCTGGGCGGAAAGATTTCCGGAGATCAACAGAACAGCCAGGAAAAGAAGAATAAATCGTTTCATCCGTCCCTCCTTGAAACAATTGAGTGATAACTGCAGGCCGATTAATGCTGAACCGCCATGCCCAAGAACGTATTCGAGGAAACCATGGCTGTCAATCTTAATTATCCGGTGAAGTACTTACCTTTTCCCGACGCTACAAGAATTTGCTTGTCATATAACAATCTGTTTTTTAGAATCAACATCCAAAGCCAGATTTCAATTGATAAATGCCGCGCGCGTGAACCGAACGGATATGGTCAGATGGAAATCGTAGGGAAATCTATTGACGGCCGCATGGATTATAACCAGGACCGTATCTTCCAAAGCCGGAAAGGCGACGCTTTTATCCTCGCTGTAGCCGACGGAATGGGAGGATCGGGCGGCGGTGAGATCGCCAGCCAGATAGTCATCAACATCTGCCGGGAACGATTCGAAATGTTCGCGAGCTCCCCTGACCCGGGATCGCTCGAGAAGGAGATCAACGAACTGGTCTCTCTTTCTCAAAAGAAAATCAGGGAAAAATTCACAGAAGAGGCTGACCTTAAGGGGATGGGGACGACTCTGACGATAGTCCTCGGCACCGCCGAAGAATATGTAGTGGGAAATATCGGCGACAGCAGAACATATCTTCTGTCCGGAGGCAGCCTGAGACAGATAACCAAGGACAACTCGTTCATACAGGAATACCGCGATAACCACCTCCAGGGAGACGCGGATGCTCCGATGCTCGACAAGATGAGCCATGTGCTTACGCACTCGCTCTCCGGAGGCGATGACACTGCAGATCTCTATCCCGGGGATGGTTCGAGATTCAGTATACGGGAAGGGGATATGCTCCTTCTCTGCTCGGACGGGCTGATCATAGACAAGATCGGAAATATCAACGATAAGCTGCTGGAGATGATAACCGGCGCTGCTTCTCCGGCTGAGGCTGCAAACAGGCTGATCGACTGGGCGTATACGAACGGATCGATCGACAACATCTCAATATTGCTGTGCGCTTTCAGCGCGTGGCCCGAGGCCCCCGCGCCGCAGGTAAAAAGCGGAGTCCCCGGATCGCATCAGAAAAGAAAGCGCCTTCCTGTCTATCTGTCAATTATTATTGTTTTCGCGATAATTCTGACATTCCTCTTCACAAAGCTTGGAAAAGAGAGCGGCATATCTCTTTTTGACAATCTGAAGAAAATACCGGAAGCAAAACCAGCCGTGGAATGCGTCGGATGGAGCATCGAAAGGTATGATCCGGCCGGCGACAGGATAAGATGGAAGTTTGTAACCAGAGCTGACAGCATCAGGATCAGAGAATATCTGATCAGCTACCATGACATCGTTCTTGATGAGACATATCATGACAGATTCCGGAACAGCGCCGATGAAGATTCGATCTGGGCCGGCGACCTAACCGAGTTCGAAGACGGCCGCAGCTACATGGTATGGATAGCTGCGATAACTGAGAGCGATGATACCCTCTCGACGAAAAAACTTCTCATAAAAGGGAAAGATTGACCCGGAACCTCAGGGTAATCAAAAATCATTCTTAAATACTCTTAATTATTACAGAACTTGTTGATCTACGGATGTTTAAAAAATCCCCTGGTCAGAAGCCTCAGACCTTCCAGTTCCGGCGAAAGGGCATCAAACCCTTAACACAAAGTGCAATTTGGAGATATGGGTTGATATAATCATGGAAATTTCACAAAAAAAGTGGTACACTATATAGTGAAGTATTTTGGCTTTACCAGAAAGGTAATATCAATGCCTGATCGAAATTTTTACAAGATTTTAATGATATCTGCCACCCTGCTTATTCTGGGATCGATCGCCTTCACTTCCCCTGCCTTCGCAGGACGGGAAGAAGAGACTCAGAAAGAGAGGATCGACAGGATAAACAGGGAAATAGAAGAAAGAGGCGGGCACTGGACAGCAGGCGCGACTACTGTCGGAAGCCTTCCCTATGAGCAGAGACAGAAACTGAACGGATTTATTCCGCCGACTGCCGAAGAATGGGAACAGATGCCGCTGCGCGTCATAGCCGAAAGCACCGATCTGCCTGTATATTTTGACTGGCGTGGTAATTCCGGAGTCACCGTCGCAAAAAACCAGGGGAGCTGCGGTTCATGCTGGGCATTCGCAGCTGTCGGACAGCTCGAAGCGCACGCGAGGATCTATGACCAGAGGATCCTCGACCTCTCCGAACAGGCGGTAGTCGACTGCGACACTCCTGAAAGCGACTGCACAGGAGGATATCTTTACGAAGCTTATGATCTTTTCCAGGCCAGAGGGGCTGTACACGAAAGCTGCATGCCTTACCAGGCGACAGACGGCCTTCCCTGCGTTATGGATGGTTGTGAAAAACTTGCCGAGATAGACGGCTACTGGGCGATCTCGAGTACGGTATTACAGATCAAACAGGCTATATATGATTACGGCCCTGTCGCATGCGGGATGTTCGCCCATGACGACCTGAGCAGCTACAATTCAGGGTGTTACGACAATGATTATCCGGATGATCCGAACCACGGCGTCCTTCTCGTCGGCTGGGATGACTATGCCTGCGGAGGAGCGGGAGCCTGGATAATGAAGAACAGCTGGGGTACCGACTGGGGTACCGACGGATTCGGCTACATTCAATATGGAGTCAGCAGTATCGGAGTCTTCCCCTATCAGATCGACTATCACCCGAGTGCTGTGTACGTGCATATAAGCGCACCGAACGGTTCCCAGGAGCTCGACGTCGGATCAAGTTACGAGATCACATGGGCGCTCGGAAGAGAGACCCCCGATGCCGTAAGCATCCTCCTGAGTTTCGACAGCGGAATTAACTATGATTCTACTATCGCCGGGGGTCTTAGCGGCACGACAGAAAGTTATATGTGGACAGTCCCGAACACGCCAGTGAATACCGCCAGGGTCAAAGTAATCGCCTGGATCGGAGGGGAAATCGGCGGATACGACGAGAGCGACGCGGACTTTACGATTGTCGGACCGCCTTACAAATATGTCTCACCGAACGGCGCGGATTATTATCCTTATTCGATCCCCGCGTGGGCTGCCAACGACATACAGGATGCAATCGATGGTGCCGACGACTATGATTCGATCATGGTAGAAGGCGGGTACACTTACAGCGGAGCCATAAATGTATCGGGAAAAGCTGTCCACCTGATAGGAGGCTGGAACAGCAGTTTCACTGTCCAGGATCCCGATCTATATGCCTCGACGCTGCAGGGGACAGGAAGCATCGTCTCATTCATGAATACGGCCTCTCTGCCCTGCGGAATAGAAGGATTCAACATCATCAACGGTAGCGGCACATTCGTTTCCTTGCCGAACCTGGGCCTCTATGGAGGAGGCGTCTTCACATACAACGCGTCGCCGACGATCAAGAATAATACGATCTTCAACTGCGGATACACTACATCCTCACAGCTCAGCTGCGGAGGCGGTATCGCCTGCTATAACGGTACGGCGACAATAACGGGGAATTCTATCACTGAATCCTCAGCGCAGTGCGGCGGCGGGATATACCTGTACCAGGCTACCGGGATCATCTCTGGAAACACCATTTCCGGAGCGGCTCCCGACCCGGCCTATTCCGGTTCAAAAAAGGGCGGAGGGATATACGCCCTGCACTCAGATCTGACGATCTCCGGCAACGTGATAGAATCGAATACGGGATATCTTGAGGGAGGCGGGATCTACTCGAGGCTTTCTTCCCTTTCGACCAGTGGTGATTCGATCCGTTCCAATCAGTCGAACAATGGCGGAGGAATATATTCAGATCACTCGTCGCTGACTGTTGACAAGAGCTGTATCTCTGCGAACAATTCCTCGATGAGCGGTGGAGGCATCTGGCACAAGGCAGAAACGATGACACTTTCGCACTCCGTTTTTTCCTCGAATATATCGAGCGGCTTCGCCGGGGGCATATATGCCGACAGCTGCTGGGGCAACTGGACCAACAACACGATTGACGGCAACAACAGCAGTTATGCTGGAAATGCCTTCGTCATCGCCGCCGGGCCGACCGATATCCGCAACAATAATATCACCAGCGGATTTCCGAGCGGTTTCGATTGCGTCCCTGCCAATATTACTTTCCAGTACAACAACTCTTTCGGGAATAACGGGGCTGATGTTCTTACTCTGGTTCCAGACACGACAAATTTAAGCAGCGACCCTCTGTACGCTGACAACGTTTCCGGAGATTACTATCCTGGTCTCCATTCGCCGTGTATAGATGCCGGCGACCCGGCGATCCTCGATCCTGATGGACTCAGATCGGACATCGGCGCCTTCGGCGGACCGGGCGCATCGGTAGATGCACCGGCATACGTGGAGAATCTCCTCGCTACTGCTCTAAACGACACGACGATAGAGCTTACCTGGAACGAAGGGGTCGGCGACGGCCTAGATTACTTTGCCATTTACTCCGACACGTCGAGCAACTTCGTGCCCGGCCTGGCCAACTACATCGGATCGTCACCGGCAGCCGGGACAAGTTTTCAGCACAAACCTGTAAGCGGCTGTAAATATTACCGGGTCAATCTGATCGATCTCAGGGGCCACGCGGGAGGTTATTCAAACGAGGCGGATGAATGCGCCTCAGGGACGACTACCGGGGACGATGAAATACCGGTCCTCGGCAACTATCTCAGGCAGAATTATCCGAACCCGTTCAACCCGAACACAAGGATATCGTTCTCGATCTCGTCCAGCTCTGCCGTATCGCTGAGGATATATGACGTATCTGGAAGACTTGTAAAGACCCTTCTGAACAAGCAGCTTGCAGCGGGCGTCTATAACGAGAACTGGAACGGCACCGACGAAAGCGGCAACCTGGCCGCAAGCGGAGTCTATTTCTACAGCCTGGTCTCGAAGGAGTTCAGCAGGACAAGAAAGATGATCCTGCTGAGATGATATGGATCCGGCTGGTGTCAACCGTTAGTTTGATAACGAGAGGAGGACAGTTACCGACGATCATCAAGCTGATATCCGCGGGTC
>JAFGBF010000001.1 GCA_016933255.1 Candidatus Krumholzibacteriota bacterium | reverse complement strand
GTTATCCGGGGGGGGGGGGGGGGGGGGGGGGGGGGGAGCATGACACCCGCAGGACAGCTCACACCAGACCCCAGAACTTCCTCAGGCTCCATTCAGCAGCAAATGCAGCTATTATGGCGAGAAAGAACGCAGGCGCAGTCCTGAGAGAAACGATCTCCTCCCTCATAACCGATTCTTTTCCTGGATCGATCAATCGATCAAGTCTGAAGATCTCATCCGATTCAAGCGCTCTTCCTCCTGAAGAATCTGCGATCCGCCTCAGCATATCCTGATCCCTTGATCTCCTCAGATACTCTACTGAGACGGATTCGACAATAATCTCTGTTTCCGCAGAGAGAATTTCCCCGGATCTGTTCATCCCCGATGCCACGACCCTGTATTTTCCGGGAGAGAGCGGATCGAGCGACGACCTGAATATTTCCTTCGATATGCCTTCCGGTAAAAGATTGAAGGTCCGGACAAGGATATCTTCTTCAGTTCCAATATTGCGGATCTCCCCTTTAATACTGCTTAACGGCGTATTTTCCCTGACCTGAGCCGTTATTTCACATCTCTCCCCGGATAAATATACTCCTCTGTCTGAACCAAGAGTCATAACTGGCAGATTCACTCCTTCGACCATATAATCGATCAACCCGGAAAAGAATGCCCTGTAAGCGAAAGCTCCCTTTTCCCCCGCGAGGTTCCATCTCCAGAGAGGAAACCCGAATAAGGCGGCGGACACACCGTTTCCATATCTATGGATGGCGATAAATGGTGATTCCTCTCCTCCATGATCGAGAAAAAACGGCACCTCCGCCCCACTTTTGATTGTAAACCCGGTAAAAACAGCAAGCAGAGGCGGAAGCCTCTCGGAAAGGTCTGTTGACGCCAGAAGGGATGCAAACGGCATATTCCCCGGTAACGGTGCAGACCGGGGGGAAAAATCACCGTAGGCGATAGAAATCTCCCCAGTCCTTAGGATAGGAAGGAGGTCATCGAGCGACTCGGACCGCCGGCTGCTCATCAGTGGAGAATCCTCACAGGCAAGAAAGAGTATCGAGCCCCCGTTTTTGATAAATCTTTCTATGGAATCGACATTATCCCCGGAGTCGAACAGTATCTTGTCATCACCGACAATAATAAGGTCATATCTGTCCGGATCAGAAAGGCTGTAAGAAAGATCAAACACCTCTTCGCCGGGCATCATCCGATACCCGCCGTTTTGCATCGAAGTGACGACATCGATCAGGTATCTTTCGGACTGATCGAATAACCTCTTAAGGAAAGTAATATTCCAGTCTGAATACTGATCTATGAACAGAATTCCGATCCTGTCCTTCAAGACTGTAACACGGACCGTTTCAATGTTGTTTTCAGTGAACAACTCCCCTTCTACAGGAATGACCCTTACAGTGAGGATCTCTTCTCCTGTTTTTTCCGGTCTGAATCTCAGTGCTGCTTTCAGAATGCCGGTTCCGCCAGGTGACGATACTTCCTTTCTGTCAACGACCCTGCCATCAGCAAGCAGTTCTGCAGTCAACTGTACCGGCCCTGTATTTTCCACCCTGATCACGACTCCTGCTTGCGCACTGGTACCAAGATACAGTCTCCTGTCGATATCAAGGTCTTCGATCCTTACATCAACTCCAGCCGAAGTGTCTCCGTAACCGATCGTATATACTTTGAGAGGGATTCGTTCATTCCCGGATTTCATGCCTCTTGTGATCCTCCCGTCGCTCAGGACGATAACGGCAGGCAGATTATCATATCTGTATCTTTCACTTGCTCTCCGAAGTGAATAGAAGATGTCCGTTCCATCTGTCCCGGAGGAAGGGATACTGTCTATATCCACGTCTGAATCATATATATCAGAGGCAAACGGTATTATTTTGATTTCGGCATTATCCGACCGCTCCTTTATTCTCCGTATATCTTCCAGCGCTGATTCGATCCTCGTTTTTCCTCCGTGATCCTTTATTCTCATACTGCCTGAAATGTCGAGTAAAACAGGAATGATCGGATCCCTCTCCACATTTTTCAAAAGCACGAACGCAGGATCAGCGATAAAGAGCGTCAGAAGGATAAATACCGCCGATCTGAGGATTATAAGAAGGATTCGTTTCGAAAGTCTTACCGGCGGCCAGGTCTTTCGATATAATGCCGCGGTAATAATAAGCAGCAGGAGAATCAGGACGACTTCCAAAGATCCAAAATCAAAAACATACCTGTACCCGGGACCGGACATTCTCTCCTCCCTGAGATGACCGTCTGATTCTACACGAGAAGACAGTTTTCTTCAAGAATCTGATCCAGGGAGTTATCGAAGGGTATGACAAAACCATCTGTCTTGATAAAGATGCTCAAGGTGGGCATAAAAAGATACTGCCTGTCCTTCCGCTTTGACTGGATCACCGGTCTTTTACGGAAGTCCGGGATTCTGTGAGGATTATATCTGGGGCTCTCTGCTTTCAGGCGATTTGATCCCGGAATTGCCGTAACCCATGACTGCCTCATCTACAGAATCATAACTCTCCAGGATAGTCTGGAACTCGAGCAGTTCAAAGACTTCATATACATCGCCGGTCATAGCGGCAAGTTTAAGATCGCCTCCGTTTTCACGGATTTCCTTGATCTCACTTATAAATATTCCCCAACCGGCTGAACTGATATAGCTGACTTCCTTAAGATCGATGACTATATCATAGCGCCCTTTTCGCAAAAGGCGTTTCAGGCTTTCCTCAAGTTCAGAAGATGTAGTCGTGTCTACGTATCCCTGTACCGAGATAATGGAGATCTCAGGATTTATCTCAGACTTTGAAAACGAAATATTGATATCGTTCATTTCTTTTTTGCTCCCTCTTAATTAACTATCAGGTAAGTTCCCTGTTTTCCTGTGCGTCGAATGAGGACAGAGCTTCTTCCCTGTTTTCGTATGGTGTCAATAACGTATTAAACTCGAGAAGGTCAAAGACTTCTCTGACATCAGGACGCATACCGGCAAGTTTAATATCTCCGCTATTCTTTCTTACGCCTTTGATCTCTCCCACAAATATCCCCCACCCAGCGGAACTTATATAATCCACATCCGAGAGATCTACGACGATCTTCACATTCCCCTTTGAAACAAGGCTGTCAAACCTGTCTTCCAACAATTGTGACGTCCCCGAATCTATCAACCCAGCAAGTTTAAGAACGACAACATCATCTATCAACGATTCATCGGCTTGAAGCTTGTCCATAAGATCTTCTTTCTAATTCTGCCCATGACATTCAGATGCAAGGTTCAGTCCAATAATGCTTTCAAAAGAATATATATCCCATGTTTGTCATTCTCGGTAAGTCTAAGGTTTTTCTGAGCTTTCTTGTAATCCGTATTGACCTCGAGCGCCTTGCCGAAAGCGCTATATGCCTTATCCATCAGCAATTTGCATTTCGCGGCATATAATATTCCAAGTGAATTATATGCATCTGCGAATGTTGGATTCTTGTCAATCAGTTCCTCGATCTTTCTCTTGTACTGATCTATATCCTCTTCACAGATATCCTTTCCGCTCTGAATAAGTGCAAGATACAGGTCAAGTATCACCGACTCAGCATACTTTCTTGGTGACCCTTCCCTCATTTTCTCAAGAAGGGCCAGCGCTTCTTCATAACGCTCCTCTTTGACCAGTTTCCTTACATCATCGATCTCTCTCGTATTCAGATAGGAATTCAATTGAACGGCTCTTTTTATATTGGAATCGAATTTTTCTCCAACATCCCTGGAGAGATCATAATCCTCTTTTATCATGCTGTTTAGCAGATACGCCCTCAAAAGGTTCAAATACGGCTCACCATAGTAGAGGTTCAGGCCTATCGCTCTCTTGAAGCAGTCAACAGCCAACCTGCATTTCTTTTCTTTAAAATATATCAACCCCATAAGATTATGAAGATCCGGATAGTCGGGACTTAACTCTATCCCTTTTTTCACCGCTTTAAATGCACTGTCACTATCGCCGATCCCGTACCAGGAAGATGCCAGAATAATGTAAGGAGCCGAATCACTTGCGCCATTTTCAAGAGCCAGCTCCGCTTCCGCGATCGCCTCGTTGTAGAGATTTCTAATCAGCAACGCCCTGGCTACCCTCAAATGAGCAACCGGGTCCCGTGAATCCCTGATCATTTTTCTGGCATTGAATATGAATTGGAGTCTTCTTTTGTTGTGACCGTGGATCTTTTTTGTAAGCTCTTTCAGTTCATTCTGGCCGGGTTTTTCGTCAAAATTCTGCACGATCGTGTCGAAAACCGTACCATTGCGAAAAAAAGAACTCAATATCTGTTTCTGCTGTTCCAGATAACTAGTCTGAAGGAAGTACTTGATACCGCCATATTTCAGTTCTTCCCTTAATTCAAGACTCGGCACTATAAATCCTCCGGCAATTCCAACGTTCTAATTACATCCCTGAGATTATTCCACAGTAGACCCAAAGTCAAACTCAATTCCCATCCTCATATAAAGCAAGGATCTCCTCTGTGAGTTTATAATAATCAAAAGCTCCTCTGGACAATGGAGCATGTTCATATATCGTCTTTTTATGTCCCGGGGCCTCACGTAAATCCGTATTGATCCGGATAATACCGTCAAAGAGATGGCCTCTGAATTCTTCTTTGAGCTGTTCGAGTACCTGAACGGAGACCTTTGTCCTTGAATCGTAGAAAGTAGGCAATATCCTGTAGCCTATCGAGGAGTTGCCGGTCATTTTTTTGATCTCTTCAACGACTTTCGTGGTCTGATGCGCTCCGATCCTGGAGAGGTGGTCCATTGCAACGGGAACAATCACTTCATCACAAAAGGCTATTACATTTATGTTTATCAGATTCATCGAGGGAGGACAGTCGCAAATCAGATAATCGCATCCCTTCAGGTTCTTTAGCGCCTCCCCCATCCGATTCTCGCGGCCCTCCTGCAGCCCGAGCCTCAATTCGACCTGCACAAGCTTGCTTCCTCCTGAATCGATCAAAAAGAATCTTTCCCTTACCTGGATTATTTCAACATCGCCTGTCATCAGAAGAGTATCAAGTCCCTGTTCGCTTTTCGCGCCAAAAGTAAGGGTCGAGTTCCTTTGCGGATCGCAGTCGACAAGCAGCACCCTTCGTCCGCTCAGAGACAATCCATGAGCGACACTTACTGCTGTAGTGGTCTTTCCCGTGCCGCCTTTCATCGTCATAATCGCAAGTTTTTTCATATACTATTTGCCTTTTTTCCTTTTATTACGATTATGCCTGGATAATTTTTCACCATATTCCGTCCACCCCAGATCTTTTATCCGCTTATCGTCTATTTCAGTCTCTTTTTCAATATCCTCAAGGTCATAGACCGATTCGAGCTCAGGAAGGGCACTTTCTTTCAGAGGAATGATCGGCGGGAGTTCTATTTTTTCGATCAGGGGAGCAGCCGGCATCCCTGCCTTAACCGCTGCCGGATCATCTCCCTCTTCACCCGGGGGAAGTGCGCGAAATCCCTCTACTGCCTTTTCTACTGTCAGATGATGCGAAATAAGCGGTTCAAGCCCAAGATCCTGAAAGATCCTTAAAATCGAAGGATTCATTCCGGCAAGAACAAGTTTCCCTGAATTTTTTTCAAGTCTCTGCATATATTTTATTATCGTTCCCCAGCCGCTGCTGCTCATATATATCAGACCGGACATATCAATGACGAGATGCCCGGAATCTTCTTCAATTGACTCCTCGAGGTATCTTTCAAAGAGACCGGTCGTAGAGGCATCCACCGCTCCATCGATCCTCAATATCACCGGTCGGCCCTCGACAGATTCAATATGGGATACGACCAGCGCGAGATCATCCCGCAATGCAGAGCTGTCCTCTACTACTTCCATTTCTGCAGCTTCATTCCCGCCATCGGGCGAGTCCTCGCTTCCGCTTGTCTGACCAGACAATTCGGGTTCATCGAAATCATCGAGCGCCTCGGAAAATATACCAAAAGATCTTATTATTACATCGAAACCGAGCATATGGAAGATACCATCGACTTCAGGATCCATTCCGAATATCTTCATATCTCCGCCACGGCTCCTAAGTTCATCTATCCTTGAAGCAAAGATACCCCACCCGGCGCTGCTTACATATTCGACTTTTGACATATCGATTACCAGCTTCACAGAACCATTATCCAAAAGGTCATTCAGAACATCCCTGAGCCTCAGACAACTCACGGTATCGACGACTCCCGTAAGATTTAATACTGTTATTTCTCCGCGCTGGCCCACAGTCCCCGCCTCGATGGCCAGAGGAGTCCACGCAGAACCTTCAGTACTATCCAGACGTTCTTCCGAAGTCACCGCGACACGGTGTTCCAGAGTCTTGTCTTTCTTTCTCCTGCTTGTCCTTTCTTCAAGATCCATCTGTCTCTTTTCAAAAGGAAGGGAGATAAATTCCACGGCTTCTTCAACCGTTTGAAAATGCTCGATAACGTCCTGGAACCCAAGCAGTTCATAGATATCAAAGACTTCGGGAGACATACTGGTCAATACTACATCCCCTTTACCTTCTCTCAGTGCTTTTACCCTCCCCGTGAATATCCCCCATCCTCCGCTGCTTATATATGATACTTCGCCAAGATTGACAATTATCTTGTTGATCCCGGATTCATAGGTCCTTTCCAGGACATTCTCGAGGTCAGAGGCCGAGGAGGAGTCAAGATGTCCCTTCACTTTAAGGATCACGACACCATCCCCGATTGAAGCAGCATCAATACTCAGCATTCCACCTTCTTCACTATCCCTGATGACATCTGCGAAAAGTTTTTCCAGGCTTTCGTCTCCCGTCCTCAAAAGGCCTCTCGAACCGCCACTCGTAACGGCTTCGCCGGCATCTTCCGAAATAGCTATTTTTTCCTCCGGAGGAACCTGTTCAATAATCTTTTCTTTGAATTCCCCGGTATCTGCCTGTTCCCCTGATACCGAAACCTCGCTACCGGTGGCGCCGGTTCCGTCTGCTGCCAGCCCCGGCACCATGCCGATCTCGGGAAGCTCAGACTCATCTTCCTTTTTCCATGGCTTGCCGAGCTTGAATGCGGGAGCAGCAAGCATTTCCTGATATTCGATCTCGGTAATCACTTTGTTCCGTCTGAGATACTCGATCCTTTTTTCATATGTATTCAATCTCATTCTTTTGAGTTCATCGTAAATAAGTGAAGGTTTGAGAGAATACTTTTCCTCTTTTCCTCTATTGAATTCATCCGAGATCCTTTTAGCTCCGAAATTCGGGTTGGCTATTACAATATCCAGGAGCTCTTTACGCTGTTCCAGACTGACTCGTTTTATCTCGTGCTCTGTCCTGAGAGATTTGTTCTTTAATCCACGTTCTCCCATTTCAGCAAGGCGTTTCCTGTACCGGTAATATGTGGATGGTGACACTTTCATCATTGAACATGCGTCGGCCACCGACATGCCTTTTACGTCGACCAGATCCAGAAGTTTTTTCCTTATACCCGACAGGACGTCATCAGCCATCATTTTTTCTTTTATAGCCACCACGGTAATATCATCATTCTGGGGATATTCACCTGTAAAGGTCCAGATATCCCCGTTCAGCTTATCAATAAATTCATCCGGCGACAGTTTCCCGCTGGACTTTATCAGATTGATGAGCCTATCCTCTCCATACTGTTCCCTGTCTTCATTCATGGCTTCTGTCACGCCATCAGTATAGATCACAAGCATATCGTCTTTTTTGAGTTTGATCTTCTCAACATCTATCGAACGCCTGAAAAGAGTGTCGTCAGGAAGGCTGATACCCACGGGGAAACCACGGGGATTGAGGAAAAAGGTCTCGTCGGTCTCCGCCCTGAAAAGGATCATGGGATTATGTCCTGCACTGGCATAGCTTATTACCCTGTTTCTTGAATCAAGGATCACGTAGAAGATCGTAACGAACATGCCCTTTTTCATATCCTCAGTCACGAAATCATTCATCCTCGCCATGACTTCAGCCGCAGAAAAGTTCCCCCTGGCTTCCATTCTCAAAGCAGTTCTGATCATAGTCATGACAAGAGAGCCGGGGACTCCCTTCCCCGACACGTCTGCCACTACTACTCCAAGTGAATCTTCACCGACTTTGACGAAATCGTAATAATCCCCCCCCACCTCTTTTGCGGCCCTGTAAAGGCTGGCGATATCGTAACCTTTTATCTCGGGCACTTTTCCGGGCAGCAGCGAATGCTGGATCTCCTGAGCGACCTGCATCTCCTTCTGCATGCGTTCCTGTTCAACAACGCTTTCCTGTGCTGCCCTGAATTTTGAAGTGATCTCGTTAAAAGCCTCGGCAATGGCGCCTATCTCTTCAGGCCCATCAATATGGATGCCGTCTTTCAGGGCACCCTCCCCTATCGCCCTCACACCATCGGTAAGCGCCTGTATCGGTTTGACAAGAACCGATATCAAAAGGTATATAAGCGCGAGTCCCACCAGGAATATTCCCAGTAGAATCAATGTCGTCTTGGGCCTGGAATCGTAGATAGAATCGTCTACTATTGTACGCGAAATACCCAGAATCACGACACCCATCCTGACTATCCTGTCATTTTCCATCTCCCGGATCGAAACCGGATAATAAAACTCCTGAATATCCCCCTGATCCGTTCCTGACTTATCAACCCACCTGCCGTCGGGAGGAATATCATTCAGTTCTGAATCCCCGACATACTTCTCCTGAATTTCATCAAAACTACTTGATGATACTACTATCCCGCCTGAATTTATGACCCTCACATACTTTACCTCTGTAAAACTCAGGATCCTCTCCTGAATAAAATCATTTATTTCACGATACTCCGGATGAAAAAGGTCGTCGATGACCAACGCATTTTCACTCTTGGATTCAAGAGTTCTGGCAAGGCTGCTCATATTCAGCCATGCATGATTCCTCAGATCTCTGATTTCACGGGTCTGTTGGATAATAAGCATTCCCCATAGAAAAAGGACAAGACCAAGCAGGCCCGCGGTAGCCCTCATCGCAAATTTAAACCGGAGTGTGGCGATCCCTCTGGGTTTGATCGAGCGGAACAGTTTGAAGCCTTCACCCGGAACGGCATGAGCTGATGTCTTGGTCATTAAAAGCCTGTTGCCGGCTTCGGTCGATTGATAATCAAGTCCGTCCATAAGGCGGTTCATCAGGAATACACCGAGTCCGCCTTTTTTCCCGATCTCGACATACCGCTGGAGATCGGGATCCTTGATCTTCGACCATTCGAACGCTTTTCCCTGATCAAGGACCGTTATCTCAAGTTTTCCATATTCGGCAGTTACTTCAATTTCTATTTGTCCTGCGCTGTCTTTGTAAGCGTGTTTAATAATATTCGTGCACGCTTCATCCATCGCAAGTTTTGTGTTGTTTGTTTCACGCTTGGAGAAACCCGCCCGGACACAGATATCCGCAACAAAATCCCTGACTTCACCGAGATTGTTCTCTTCGGCAGGGATCTTTAGACGGAATATTTCTTTATCATTCAACCGGCTTTCCCTCAATCAATCTTCCTCCGGAACATTCAGCTTCTTCAAACGTTGCTCAGCTTCTTCGATATTCTTCCGTACACTCTCATTATCTGGATCTATTTCTATGATCTTCTGCCAGGCATTCTTCGCGGAGGAGTAGTCGCCAAGAGTAAAAAACTTCATGCCTTCGATGTAATACTGGCGAATCTGTTCTTTCTCTTCATCAGAAAGGGGAGTCATCTTCCTGTTTATTCGTTGAAGAAGATTTTTTGCTTCCTTATGCTCCGGCTGACGTTCGATTACCTGTCTGAGCAGAGCGGCAGCGTCGGCATAGCGTCCCTCGCTGAATGCTGCTAAAGCGTTTTCAAAATAATCTATTGTCTGAAGTCGATGGCTTGTTGCACGATAATCCCTGTCGATCTTTTCCATTCGCGCATTTATTCTTTCAATAGCAGCTGTCGCCTGTTCATTTTCAGAATCGATCATTCTGACAAGGTTCCATTCGCTCAACGCGTCCGCAAGCCTTCCGTTTTTCTCATCATCGTTGGCGCGTTCAATGCGGTCTCTTACCTGTTCACTCAGTTTTTCTTCCGTCCGTTTGAGGTATTCTCCGGCCTGCTCGTTAGCCGGATCGAGCTCGAGCAGGTTGTTCCATTCCGCCCTTGCAAGAATGTACTCGTTGTTACTGTAGTATTTCAGACCCAGTGCGAAATGCTGATTTATAAGAAGCGACTTTTCCGCGTCTCTTGTACGTTCAGACTGAATTTCAACTATTTCCTGCCTGAGCGTTTCAAGCATAGACGAAGCTGTTTCGTTTCCCGGATCATATTCCAGAGCTATCTTGAGTTCATCAAGGGCTTTCTCCCGTTCATCCGCTCTGAGATATGTCCTTGCCGAATCTATATGCGCCGTGACCCTCGCGGTAAAGACGCCGCGGATATATTCTTCCTCTTCCGCACGCTTCCTTTCATCGGCATATAATATCTTATCTTCAACCGAAGTCCCGATTCTCGCGAGGACAGAGAAAGGATGTGAAGATCCTGCTTCCTCCCGTGAGAAGAAACCATAATCACCCTTATACCTTCCCCACCCGAAACCTACTCCGGCTGTCACTGATTCAGAATCAAAACCCGCTCTGAAGAATATTTTCTGTTTAAACCCGTATTCAGCTCCGAACCTGATATCTTTATCGGCCCTTTCAGGCAGATCAATCTGTGCCGAGAGCGTAAAAGACGAACCGTTGCTGAACGGGAATGAATATCCGGCACCCAAAAGGATCGTTCTATCGACTTTTTCGCTGACTGCTACAAGTTTTGTTTCCGCGCCTACGATATCCTGAAGATTGCAACCAATCGTCAGTCCCCTTATATAATCTTGTCTGTACAAAAGGCCTACATCCACGCCAGTTCCGCTGTCAGAGAAATCTCCGACACGCTGATTCAGTATCTTTACAGAAGATCCTATAGTGACCTTTCCTATATATTCCCATGGCAGATCGAATGCGTATGCCAGAATAGCCTGGCTTTCTCTATACGAGATCTCATCCAGTTCTATACTGTAGCTGTCGAATTGCCTGATTCCTCCCGTCCCCGAAGTCATAAACCCTACGCCAAAAGAGCCGATAGACATCGTCGGATAGGCAAGCCCCAGAAAATCATAGCTTGCATCGCTAAAACTCGAAAAAAGCTGAATATGGTTTGCCATGACTGCCGGATAAGGATTGAGTTTCAGGGCAGCCGGGTTATAAAATAAGACCGAAGGATCATCACCGATCGCTGAAAACGCTCCGCCCATGGCGATCGCCCGTGAACCCGCTCCGAGGGTGAAGATCGAGCGCGTTCCCCCCTCGCCCTCCTGCGCCGCCAGGCTCGCCGAGAGGAAAAGGGCTGATGATAGTATAATGGCAATGATCTTTTTCATTTGCGTATCCTATTTCGCGACTGCGATCTTGAAAATCGCAGATTCAGATCCAGCCTGAATCTTACAGATATAAACGCCGTTTCTGACAAGTGCTCCCCTTCCGTTGCGCCCGTCCCATTCAACATCCCATACAGTCCCATCCTCTGAACCTGTACTTCCCTGTTCGCCGGCAGGAATATCTTTAGTCCAGACAAGGATTCCCATCAGATCATATATTTTGATACTCACGCTGGAATCCCTTGTAAGGAAATAAGTTATCTTCGTAGTCTCGGAACCCGCCCTGAACGGGTTCGGGTAGTTATGTACATACTTTGAGAAATCAGCATCCATGACAGAAAGAGGACCGCATTCGAAATGACCGGAGATATCATCATCCCCGGTACCTCCGCCCCATACCACACTGATCGGAATAGGATCCTCTTCTCCTATCGAGAATACGACATCACTGCTGTTTCCAAGTTCGATCTTAAGCAGGCCGGCAGGCGCATTATCGGCGATATCCACGCTTACAAGCATGGTATCTTCCTCGCCCGGTTCTATAGTGAATCGATGTCCTACAATTATCGGAACAGGATTCATAAGGCCGGAAGACTCTTCATAAGTCGATCCGCCAGCCCGGACGATCACAGAAGTGACTGCATCAGAGACAGGATCCCGTAATTCGTCCCTTTTGTCCAGGACACTGACGTATATCGTATCAAGACCTATTGTGTATTCAGAATTATTCTCATAGATGACTTCCAGGACCGGCACGTCCCGGGTACCCTGGGGCACGACATAAGGAGGAATAACTCCCGGTTCGGAAATATTCAGCATCGCGACTTTGCCGGATTCTGTAGTGACCGGAATTGATATACCATTTGTAAGAGGTACTATGATCTCCCCGCTGTTTTCATCCGTACCAGGGTAGCCGAACCGGACAACGATGCTTTTCGGAGGAGTAGCGCTTACCGGAGCTCTGAGGTGCCATTCCACAGGCACACCGGGATAGAACGTCTTTTTATACGTTTCATCGACCCCGTCGAGCCGATATCCGGAATCCTGCGGAAGGACTATCTCCAGCCATGCTCCCGACGTATCGACATCTGCCGAACCCAGATTTGTTACGAGCGCTTCAATAGTGAACGGAAGGTTCACCGACATGTTGCCTTCCAGCGCCTCCGGCGGTCCTGATATAAACGCATCAAGATCAAGTTCGGACTTTTCAACTATCGTGATCTCGATCGATGAACTGCATCCATCAAAGGTTTTTCCTGAATTTGAATCTGTCCCGCCTGAGGCAATACTGAATTCAAAGCCTGTTCCCGAGAACGACGACGCAAGGATATTCCACGTTACAACCTTCTCAGTGCCATCAGAAGCACCCAGAACGACTCTATTGCTACCTATGATCCCGCATCCCGAAGGCGGGGTTATCTCCACCCAGGCATCCTCTGTGTTGTAGGAAGGCGTCAGGGATACTGATATTGAAAATCCCTGCTCTGTCGATACCACTCCGTCAACTGCACCTGCAGGCGAAATGATCTGCATGGCACAGCCGGAAATATCCGCCGCATCCTCAGTGACTATGAATATATCCGCCGAGCCCTTTTCTATCCCCGCACTCTCCTCGATATTCATATCCCGCGGTATACGGCTGATACTAACCGACAGATTGGGCGCAAAAGACGATGGTGACGATGGAGCCCGTATCGTCCAGATAACTTCTTCATCGATCGCAAAAGACCTGGTAAGCGTATCTATTCCGGCATATACACTGGAATACCCATCCAGCAGGCCAAGAGTGATCTGTCCTGAACGGTCTACATTGGCTTCACCCAGATTTGTAACCAGAGCTGTGATCTGGAAGGTCTGACTCGTTGATACGGTGTCATCCTCAGCTCCCTCCGGGGCCGAAACCCACAAGTCAAGATGCAGAGCGGCCGGAACCTGGACCTGGATGTTTTCTATAGATTCAACGGCCTGGATCGGAGGGATCACCGCACCCGTATTGACCGACACAGCTCTTACTATTGAAGCTGTAAGGATCTCGACGCCGCTTGCCGGGGAGCTGACGTCAAATATAAATTCACCCTGACTTCCCGAAGCTAGCTCCGGCTCCTGTTGATACAATGTTATTGAGGCCGGGCCATTGCTCAGAAGCGAAACCTCGACTTCCTCGAGATCATCTCCTCCGGTGTTCTCGACCACGACAGTTATCTGGAATGACTGGTCGATATTAACGATCGATGTGTTTGGGAACATGCTGTTATTTGGAGCACTGCTCGTAACGGATATTATCCTCAGTCCGGAAGGTTCTTTTACGCGGATCGTTCCCGTCGTCGTCTCCGAAGAAGAAGGCAGTTCAGGATCATTTTCATCAGTATATTCGACTTGCGATCTGATATCCACGATCCCTGTATCTATCCCCGTTGATGAAACGTTAAATATCAGTGAATCGATTTCTCCTCCATCGAGGATCAGATCCGATGCCCCGGAGGCAAACCCCGCAGGAGGGATGACAAGATAATCTGAAAGCAGGATAGTATTCATCCTGAATTCAAGGTCACTGGCAGCAGGTGCTCTGACCTCGACCGGAGCCTCCCCGTCATTTCGGAAATCAATTCTGACTGACCAGTCGACTGTCTGTCCGGCATTGACTTCTTCCTGAGAAGAGGCAAACGAGATCATAGAAATCGTACCGGGAAGCTGGATATTGACATTTTCCGAACCATCATCGGCAGGAGAGAGAATAACAAGGTCCCCCTGCCCGGAATTAGCATCGACTGCAGACTGAATCGCGGCATCCAGCACCTCGACGATAGAAACGCCGGCAGCGGCAACAAAGAAAGTGTCAGTGACAGAATGAGATCCCGCCAACAAACCTGTGAGGACAGGAGAATTAAGGATGACCGAACCTGAGCTGCTCGAAAGTGTCAGATTGATCTCCTCAGCTGCAGCCTCCCCTGTGTTTTCCATCACTACAAAAACCGGGAACAGCTGCCCATGATTAACATAAGGAGCACGATGGGATCCATTGACCACAGAGACAATATGTATATCCGCAGGGGACTGGATCCGTACGCTGGATCCTCCAGCAGATGACTCTTCCGTATTATAGTAAAGGTATTGGTTTCTGTTATTTTCAAATACTCCAAGATTGATATCGATATCAAGATCATATCCTGACGGAATCACTGGAGTAGGTGTTATCGTAAAGATAAGATGACCTGATTCATTTTCAGCAAGTGATGTCCCGCCCTCAACAAATTCAACCGGTCCTGCAGGCACGGTAAGCGGATAATCACTGAAGATATATGTGCTGTCAATGTCGAGATCAAAGACAGCTTCACCCTGGTTTTCCACAAGGACAGTCACGAACCATGGAGTCGATTGTCCTGAAGTCAGCGTCCCTCTGCTTACTATGCTTTCTACGACCACAGGCAGGGCAGGTTCCTGGATCAGGATGTAACTGCCACCGCCGGTATATGTATCGTCCGAGATGATCTCGCTGCTGTTGATGTCTGTAGCAGTCACCGTACCATTGACAAGTGCTGTTCCCGTAGTACTGCCAGTCAGATCAATTCTGAAAACCAGAGAATCGACCTGGTTGCCTGCAAGGATCAGGTTTCCGGCTTCCTGAAGTTCTGTGGGAGGCACGATCGTGTACTCTCCAGTCCTGTCCCCTTTACCAGCTATCTCAAACGATATGCCTGTATTATCAAGATCGATCTCCACCGAGGCCTCACCAGTATTGTGAAGGACCATTCTGACTTCCCACGGAGGCTGAAGCGATCTTGTTACACTCTGAGGGGTTTCAAGGCTGATTATACTCAGTTGAGGCGCTTCTTCTACAGTCAGCAGATCGGGAGTCGACGCAAGGTCTGTAGAAAAAGTGTTCCCGTTCTCAGTACCCTCAAGATGCATTCCGACAGTATAACTTTCTCTTGAAAGCCCTGTATCGATCGTAACGCTGTTAAACCTTAATGCAGCCGACTCCCCTCCGATCAGTTGATTGGCGGAGATCCCTGACAGCCACGTCCTTAGAGTATCACCGTCTGAATCGCCAAACCACGCGTAGGTCTTGTCCCTTTCAAGGATCAGAGTGGAATGATCGCTATTGCTGCTGCTCACGGTCATCTCAAGAGTCACATCAGTGCCGCTGCTGACCGTGACAGGATTTAGACTGCCTGACATATAATTCGGATCGGGAGTGCTCTGGAATGTGACTGAATCTCCGGTCGATGCAGAATATGCATAAACACTATTTCCGCTGTTATCTTCTATACCCACTACTCCGCCCGCAAGGAGCCGCCTTCCCGGGAGTATGTCACCGGTCGTGCTTACCGTGTATCTTAGAGTACGCGTTGCGCCCGCAGGAAGAATCAGTCCTCCTTCGACGAACTGATCGGGGTATTCGAAAGAAAATCCCGTGCCGTCCGGTATTTCAACAAGAGTCGAATCGTGATCGCCAGGATCTACGGTCACGGAAGATCCGCCGGAATTAAGCACTGACAGTTCGATATGCCACTCATTCTCCTGTCCGATCGTGACCGGATCCTGCGTCGGGACTATGCCCGCCACGCTCAATAGACCCGGCTCCTGTACTTCAACGAAGACCGGGATTCCAGGACTGCTGAAGAGAGGGCCTATATCTCGCAGGCTGTTGATCTCCTGGCCCGAGAAAGCAGCGTCGACCTCGCAGGATCCTGAAACCGATCCAGTCTGGTCGATCACAAAACTGAGAGTATCGCTTGATTCACCTTCCAGTACAGTTCCCCCTCCATTCAACTGGGTGGGATAGATGACCGTAAAGTCACCGGATGTCGAGAAAGTCAGGAATGTAGCAGCTGGAGCAAGATCAATATCAAAATCTGATTCACCGTTATTCCTGACTACGACATCAACCGTCCAGTCCCGTGTCTGCAGAACAGTCGCTCGATCGACAGATACGACGATATCACTGATGGAAGGCTCGGCAGCGGTCTGGACAAGGAATGTCCCCTTACCGCCATACTCTGTAGTTGCGACCAGATCTTCAGTACTGTTGAGATCTGTTCCGTAAACGGAGGCCTCAACTACCACAGTCCCGGTAGTCATAAGGTTAGAAGGTTCGTCTCCGATCGTTACATCAAAGGTGTCGACCTGTCCTCCGGAAAGAAATTCCAATCCAGGCGCAAAATCTACAGGTACGATGATGTATTGACCAGCAACAGGGTTGCTCCCGACAAACATCCTTATAGACATGCTGTCCAGTCTGACAGAAGCTTCACCGTTGTTTTCGACCTTGATCCTTCCGGTAAGCGGGTTGATCTGATCTGCGGTCATCCTGTCAGTAGGAAGGATCTCAATACTGTTGATCGATAACTGTGAAGGTTCCTGAACCGAGATCTCGTCTGTCACGGGAATATCGACCGAGAAAGGAAGGCCGTTTTCAGTGCCTTCAAGATGTACCAAAGAATTATATGTGCCGGTCAATAGTCCCGCCGGCACCGTCACCGACTCGAAATATAAAGTGTTCTCCCCGGCATTGACATTAACTTCCCTATCTTCATCGAGAATCGCATAGTAACTCACTGTTCCGTCGTTAAAAGCAATATATGAATTTTCAGGATCACAGATTACGCCCGCTCCGCCTGTATTTCTGATCCCGGTCTCGAATGATACCGAGCTGTTCTTGCTCACAGTAACCGGCAGAATAGTAGAAGTAATATATTCAAGCTGAGCAGGTCCGGTCACCTCTACCATATCTGAAAGAACAAAAGATGTGTCGAACATCGCGCCGTTCTCACTCCCCGACAGGGTAAGTGTGAGCGGATAATTACCTGGGACCATCGCAGGAGGGATCTCCGTCGGGAGAAATTTAACGTTCGCAAAAGCTTCCCCCGGAAGAGCCGCTTCATCTGAGAGTTCTGCATCAAAAACCAGGACTCCATCGCTAAATGATATGGTCGTTGCCGAAGCGTCCAGTATTACCGGTGCTTCTCCGATATTTTCGAGAGAGATCGAGAATTGCTGCGTCTGACCGGCCGATACGACAGCAGGATCGAGCGATCCTGATTGATAGGCGATTGTAGCCGCCGATTGAATCAACCATGTTATCACTCCGTCATCCGCCGAATAGTCGTAGAAATCTTTACCTTCTGCAGTGGCGTGGACACTGGCGTCGATTGAATCCAGTCCAACTGGACAATTTGGAAGCACGAATATATTGATCGTATATGTCTTCTCGAGCCCGGTAAAGATCGTATCAGGAAGTGAAGGGACCGGGCCGTTGATCACAGAATAGTTGCCATGGCTGAAATCGAGCTGGATATCCTCGATGACTGCCAGATCGCCTCCGCTGTTCCTTACCGAAACATCGACTCCGACTGTATCGCCCCTGCTTAACACTGTCTTGTGGGCAGTCAGCCGAGAAATCTCTAGGCTTGATACTGTCACCGAATTGGTTCCCGCATCGAAATCGACGTTATACCCGGATCCATATATATCGCTGCCTTCGAGATCGATCTGGGGAGTATACGTACCTCCGAGAAATCCGGAAGGTACCGCTACTGTATTAAAATCCAGCGTATCGCTTTCGCCTCCGCCCAAAAACACTGACGTTCCCAGGGCCGCGAGATAGTTATTACCGGTTCCATCCTTAAATGATATCGAACTGGTCGGATCGAGGTAAAGCCCTGTAGCACTGCTGTTTGTGACCAAAATCCTGAAAGAGGCATCCTCTCCGGGAACTATGATCACAGGAAAAATATAGCCGCCATATGAACAGGCCGGCGGTGGAGCGAATACCAGTGTCGTGTCCCCGTAGGCGCTGCCCTCGACGCTTGTGAACTCGATGACAGAATTCCCTGGAGTCGTGGATGATTCGATAAATACGGAAACGATACCGCTTGCAGTCGTTTCACGCTGGAACCCGGGCTCAATCGGATCAAGATCATCACTGACGACAGAACCGCTGGAAGGAGATACGGTGATCCTGGTCCTTTGAGTTACAATATTTCCATAGAGATCACGCACCGCACCTGTAGTGATCGAGGATTTGCTGCTACCGTCAGCAGTGATCGTATCAGGGATCGCAGAGAAGATATTGATAGTCCCTGACGGAAGCTCAGGCGATATGACTATGATGTCACTGTTGCTCAGCGCGCCTCCCCCGTCGGTCTCTGCCGTAAGGATAAGGTTCCCGGCCAAAGTCTCGGATACACCCACTGTAGCAGAGCCGTTGGAGAGAGTTACCGGATTAGTATCCCATACTGCGCTGCCGCTGCTTCCCAGCTGGACTACGGTCGTAAAATCTCCATACGCTATATTGTCATTCAGGTCATAAGCAACTATGTCGGCAGTAAAATGTTCACCCGCTGAATGTGAGTAATCTGCTGTCGTTATAACATATCGAGAAATATTTCCCGCTGTCGTCACTACCGAGAATTCGACCTTTTCCCTTATGACAGGTTCGCCATCGAGAATCGTCGCTGTAATGATGTTCGAACCGGCGTTTGAATCCGTTATTACGCGGCAGACAGCCGATCCGTCGACACCGGTAATCACCAGCCCGTCATCTGAAGCGCCTGTATCGTCATCAAGAGAAGGGCTCCCGCCCAGATCACTGGTTATCGTAAAGTGTACTATCTCTTTATCTACAGGGTTTCCATAGGCATCCCTTACCCTGACCCTCAGCTCTGCAGTATCTCCCGATATCACCCCTGTAGTATCGCCTGCGATCTCCGAAATCAGATAGGCATCGGCAGCGCTTACCGTAAACAATGGACTGAACGGCGCAAGAGTCACTCCTGATAGAGATTCAACGGCGATCCTGTTTGTACCCATTACAGTATCTGAAGCGGTAAATACTGCTTCACCGCTGGTCAGAGTAAGGGTGTCAGGGATAAAATCGATAGAAGCAGACTCGGCTACCGGGATCAACTGCGACGAATTGTCAGTAATGATAAGGTTGTCATAGATATCATATGCAGCGACCTCACAGGCAAACGGAACGCCCGCTGTGAATGACGAGCCCGCTATGTCCAGGGTCAGATATGATACTGTACTTACCGGCACAGTCGAGATCTCAAACACCTGAGTTTCAAGGCCCTCCGGGTTCCCGTTGAGGATCGCTGCCCTGACAGTGTTCAATCCCGCCGTTGTCCCTGTTCTGTATCTGACCGATGTCGTCCCATCAGCCCTTGTAAACCTTTGAGTCGCAGCAAGGCCGCCACCACCGGCAAGCAGGCTGAACGAGACACTTTCACCGATTACCATGTTCCCATATTGATCGAGGACCTCAGCACGAAGGGTGATCGAATCGCCTGCAGCCACTCCAGTGCTGTCCCCTCCTGTCTCAACGATCTGATAGGCCGGAGCGTGTCCCACATTTATAGGATCAGTCACCCCTACGATCGAGGAGATGGCGTCGCTGACCTCTATCCCTATCTGTTCTGCTATCTCGTAACTGATGCCTTTTTCCGAGAAGATCCCGTTTACTATCGAACCGGAGGTGACCGAAAGAAGGCCGCTCGCAGCTGAAGTCGTATCGGAAGGCTGGACCGCCCTTAGGTCGATATCGTATGAAGCCGAAGTTACAAGATTTCCGTACCTGTCTTTTGCCCGCAGCTGAATCTCAAAATCGCTTCCTGCCGTGACATCTGCCGGAGATGCAAAAAGATAATAATCGACATTATGATTTGCCGTAATCCCTATATCAAAGTATGCCGCGGTCAAAACAGGAGAGGAAGCGGTAAGATCGATCCTCCAGGCACCTGTACGGGTGCCCCGGCCGTAAATGGTCACCGAACCGTTCGTCAGATCCGCTTCGATGATCTCTGCTCCAAAATCGGAGAGACTGAATATTAATCCTCCGCCCGATTCGGGTAACAGGACAATATGACTGCTGTTGGATGGATCGAGATTGTCGTTGCTGTCAACAGCTCTGACGGTAAAAGAGAAGGTCTCTCCCGCTTCTGCCGCCGGGGGATTGATATTGGTGACCAGAAGTTTTGTCGCTCCGCTCGCTACTGTCGTATATATCACATCATCGATATTTTCAGCCGAGATCACCGCGTGATCGGCATCAAGGATATCGGATACTCCCGCTCCTGAAGGCGCGTCATATACCACTGTTATTGTTCCAGTGCTGTCGGAAGTACCTGATCTGATCGCCGGACCAAGTGCATCCGTAGGATTCGAATTGGAAAGGTCCTCGCTCAGACCGCCATCGGGGGTATCTTTGATATAGATAGTGATGTTTTCCCCCGTTACGAAGTTATCGAACTGGTCCTTAAGGACAGCAGTCACGATGGAACTGCTGTTGACCGTAACATCGCCGCTCAGAGGCGTAATCACTACGGAAGCAAGTTCATCATGATCGGTTGTAGCAGTAAAATACGCTGTAGTAACCGATCCGGATGATATCCCGGCAGATGCTTCATCCGAATCTGTCCCGCTCGTCGTTCCCAGTACCCATCTGTCACAGACTGCCGTTCCCTGGCTTCCCGTGACCGATGAAGATTGCAGGCCTCCGGTGGAAGTATCGGTATCTATCTCTCCTCCGCCTGATACCACGGCAAACGACACAGTCTCACCCGACACTCTGTTTTCCCACTGGTCTTCGACACCTACAATCAGCGGGAGAGGCACCGGATTGTCGACTACTGCCCTCTGACCGTTACCGCTTATTACAAATATTCTGTCAGCGGAACCATGTGCTATTACAAGCTGCTGTGAGGGTTGAGAGACTACAGCTCCATATTCAGCTGTCAGTTCTATTGTCTCGGCGCGGTTATCGGTCATCACAAGCGAGACGATCCCGTTGTCCGACGTAGAATATTGATATGAAAGAGTGTCCCTGCTCTCGCCTATTATGCTTCCTGCTCCTCCCCCTATGCCCCATGTGATCATATCGGCAGGCTCCGTACTGTTGGTGTAGATCTGTATGATTCCGGAAAAATTATCGACCGTATTCTCATAGAGATCTGATATTTCGATTGTAATATTTTCCCCGACCCCTGCCGTAGCATATCCGTCATGATCTATCGTAATATATTCTGGTGAACCTGCCTTAAAGGTCATATTAACTTCGACATCGGCATAGTTGCCGTCTATCCTCGCCTTCAGCGTCTTCAGCTCCGCTACCGTTGAACGGACAGTACCCGTCGCCACTCCATCGCTCCCCGTCACCCCG
>JAFGBF010000031.1 GCA_016933255.1 Candidatus Krumholzibacteriota bacterium | reverse complement strand
CGTCTGCTTGCCGCGATGATCCTGACCGCACTGATGAGCGGGACGGTATGCGCAGAGGGGCTGACATTCGGGGTCAAGGCAGGGATGGTCATGGCGAGCATCTCTGATGCTCCCAAAATGCTTGATACGGATATAGACTGGAGTACAGGCAGCAGGATAGGGATGGTTGGCGGTGTCTATATGAACTATCCGGTTGCGGGGAGTTTCAGCTTCCAGCCTGAGTTACTTTATGTAATGAAAGGGTTCAAGGCTGATTTTTCCGGGACCGGCTATGATTTTGATCTGACAGGAAAGTTCAACTATATAGAACTTCCTCTCATCGCAAGATTCGCGATCCCGCTGGAAGGCGCGATCAAACCCTGGTTCTGTTTCGGGCCGAGTATCGGTTTTAATATGAGCGCCGATTTCGAAGGAAAGTACACCATGTTCGACATAACGCCGAATATGTCAGCCGATTTTTCCGAAGCGACCAAAAAGAATGAATTCTCTCTGATCTTCGGAGGAGGGTTTGAATATTTGCTTGGACCAGGAGCCCTGACCTTTGATATCCGATACGAGCTCGGGCTGACAAAATTTATCGAGGGTGGAGAAGTGACGTGGGTTGCAGAGTTATACGGTGAGCAGGAAGAGTATACTGAGGAGATAGAAGAGCAGGACTCAAAGAACAATGCCTTTATCATAATGGTAGGGTACGCCTTCTAGGTTGCATGCAGTCTCTTTTCAGCCTTTCCCCCTTCCTGAGGGGGAAGTTTTTGGCCGATCCAGTAACCATGACGAGTATCCGGGATTTAAAGGAGAAGATCGCGGTATGAAAAAGCCGAAAGCCGTTCCGGTCCTTATGTATCACTCTGTGGCTGAGGAGCGTCCGGAATGGCTGTGGTCGCATCTTATCACTCCTGTAGACCTTTTTGAGAAACAGATGCGTCTGCTCAAAGAGAAAGGGTGGAACACTATTACCCTTTCTCAGCTTCATTCTCATATGAAGAATAACACGGAACTTCCAGATAAACCGGTCGTGTTGACATTCGATGACGGATATCTCGATAACCGGGTCTACGCGTATCCTATCCTGAAAAAATACGGACATCATGCCGTAATATGGATGAGTACGGATTTTATCGACCCTTCAGTCCGGCCAAGGCCGACTCTCGAAGATGTATGGGAAGGAAGGTTGACCGCAGAGGAGCTTCCCGGCAACGGGTTTCTCTCGGTCGCTGAAATGAGAGAGATGGAAGGATCCGGTACGATCGAGATACAGAGCCACCTGAAGACGCATACATGGTATTTCCAGGGGCCGGAGGTCGTCGATTATCACAGGCCGGCAGGGACAGATGGATATGAACCCCACCCGTGGCTGTCGTGGAACGCTTACCCTGAAAAAAAATATGATTATATGTCGAGGGATTTTGCTGAAGATATTCCGCCAGGAACGCCTGTCTACAGATATGAAAGGTCGGTCAACATCAGGAGATATTTTCCTGATGAAAGAGTAGCGCTCCTTCTGGTAAGGCATGTAGCTGACAACGGTGGAAACGTATTTTTCAGCAGGAAAGACTGGAGGGAAGAGCTTGATTCTATTGTCAGGGAGAATCCTCCTTCCGGAGACCGCGTCGAGACGGAAGAAGAATATGAGGAAAGGATCAGGGAAGAGATCGCCGGTTCGCGGGATATCCTTTCCGAAAAGCTGGGCGGGGATATAAGGTTTCTATGCTGGCCTGGGGGAGGATTTAACGAGACTGCTCTAAGGATCGCCTCTGAATCGGGATATTCTGCTACGACGACAGATTATGGCGGTTCCGGAATGAAAAACATCTATGGAGAGCGGCCTGACAGGATCAACAGGATAGGCTGCGGAGTATGGAGCCTGAGAAGCGGCCTCGTTATAAGCAGGACCGATCCGGGGTTTTTTATTGCGATGCTGGAAGATTTCACGGGAAAAAAACTTTCGATTTGGAAATTACGTTGTTATAAGATAAAGTATCTTGTCAGGTATTATTTGACCGGGGTCAAATAGAAAAGAATGGAGTCGGTCTGTTATGGTTTTGCCTCTTGCACCTTCGCTGGTAAGAAATGTCATCCATCCCGTTTACAGGGGGTTGAAAGGAGACAGGCTTCTTAATACTCTCGCAGAACTTGAGAAAAACCAGTGGCTGTCTCAGGAGGAGATCGAGGATATCCAGTGGCAGAAGATGAATCTCTTCCTAAAAGCTGCAGCGACCCATGTGCCGTATTACCACGACCTTTTTGAGAATCTGGGACTTAAACCTGAAGATATCCAGAATCCTATAGACTTCCTCAAATTGCCTCTTCTTGATAAATATATTATCCGCAGTGAAGGAAAGCGGATGATCACCAGGGATCCGATGGTGAAAGGCTATAGATCGAGCACCGGCGGTTCTACGGGAGAACCTCTTTATTTCTCGATCGATCATACTGCAGGTCCCGTGCGCAGGGCGAATACACAAAGAAGCTACAGGATGGCAGAGATAGATATCGGCGACAAACAGGCGTTTATCTGGGGGTTTCCGTTCGATATCCCGCTGAAGCAGAGGATGGCCAGCGCGGTCAGAAACTATTTCAGCAATATCACCTATCTTTCATCGTTCAACATGTCTGAAAAGGCGATGCATGACTATGCGATGAAGCTGAAAAGGAACAGACCAGACCTTCTGATAGGATACCCGTCGGCTGTCTCCCTTTTTGCCGAGTATGTAAGAGATAACAGGATCGACGGGATCAGGCCGAGGGCGATCATATCCAGCGGCGAGAAGATCTATCCCGTGCAGAGAGATATACTTGAATCTGTTTTTGAGAGCAGGGTATTCGATCGCTACGGAAGCAACGAATTTGCGAATGTCGCGCACGAATGTGATCAGCACAAGGGGCTGCATCTCTTTTCCGATCTGATGTTCGTCGAGATCCTTCATGAAAATGGAAGGCCCGCCGGGCCGGGAGAACTCGGAGAGATCGTCATCACCGATTTTCTGAATCATTATATGCCGTTTATAAGATACAAGACCGGCGACATGGCTATCGCGACAGACAGAAAATGCGAATGCGGGCGGGGATTGCCTTTGATTGAGAGGATAGAGGGAAGGACATTCGATAACACTATGACTCCGGATGGAAGGAGTATCGGAGGGTATTTCTGGACATATCTGTCGAGAGTAGTGCCTGGAATAAAGCAGTTTCAGGTCGAACAGAAACAGAGGGCCGGAGTCACCTTCCGTTTTATCCCGGGTCCCGACTGGAAAGATGAGAACCTCGAACGGATCAGAAAAGAGATCATTGAGAATATGGGGGAATCGGTCAGGCTCGATTTTGACAAGGTCGATGAGATACCGTTATCTCCTGCCGGAAAATTCAGGTTTATCATCTCGAAGGTCGAGGAGCGGATGGTCGTCAAGTCTAAGGTACACAAGGCGAATGTGACGGGGGTAGATCCTGAAAAGATCGACTGCGTGATCATAGACGAAGAGTTGCTGGAGTTGAGTAATATTGCTCCATGCGAGAGAGTCCTGATAGTGGATAATACCAATGGAGCGAGAGTAGAGGCCTTCGTGATGAAGGGGGAAAGGGGAAGCGGGGAATTGATCGCGTGCGGAGCGGTCGCGCAGCAGATTCACGACAAAGACGAGATAATACTGATGGCCTTTACATGGTCGGAGGAGACCCACGGTCAGTTCTCAAATATCCTCGTCGATGAAAATAACAGGTTTGTAAGATATCTTACTGAAAAGGCGGGAGATATCGCCTGAGATCCCCCGCGGTAAGGCCAGATATAGTCAATGCGGGTGGATTTTCTTTTCTATTTGTGATATAATCCGACCGGTTCGATCGAAAGCAGTAAGGTATTTCGCAATGGCAGGCCGCTGGAGCAGCCAGGGTGGGAGGTCATCGGGGCATGAAAAGACTTCTTTTAAAATCGATGATCCTTAAAGCCAGGATCACTCAGGCTGATCTGAGGTATGTCGGGTCGATCACTATCGACGAGGATCTGATCGATCATGCCAACCTCAGTGAGCATGAGAATGTACACGTGATAGACCGGACAAACGGAAAAAGGCTTGAGACCTATGTGATAAAGGGCGAGAGAGGAAGCGGGCTTATCTGCATGAACGGCGCCGCCGCGCATCTTATCAATCAGGGCGATGAAGTCGATATTATGGCTTTCTCGTGGTCTTCGGGAGAGGCGAGGCCGATATTCATAGAAGTAGACGGTAAAAACCGCTACGCAGGCAGCAGAAGCGCGGAAGATCTCATATAACCGTCCCCGCTGCCGGCCTTGTAACTGGCAGGACTCATTTTCAATCGCGGATGACTTTCTGGATGCTATACGAAGGGTCTGCTATTTTTCATCCAGCTCATCGAAATATTCTTCCTCCGTCTCCTGATTCAGGAGGACTGCGACGGCTCCATATTTCCCGGTATCTTTTTCAAATTTGTCGGAGTACCTTGGGCCTGGTCTTTTTTCAGTGTCATTTGAATGCATATCCCTGGATCTGTGCTTGTTAGCTCTGCGTTTCAAGGTCATACCGTCCCTTTTAAATCTTCCTTGGACAAGATCGATCGCTTCCCTGGCGATCTTTGCAAGAACTGTGACAAATCCTCAGGTCAGGCAGGCGGCAGACTGCCTGCTCCGTTAATGGGCCTCCGGGACAGGCGTTACTGAATCTCTGCCGGATCAAAGAGTTAAGGAGTCGGTCGTCAGGTTTTTATCTTTTATTCTGGAGTAAAAATAGACAGGATGATAGTCTGTCCAGGGTCGAGCCGTTATGAAGAAAGAGGCCGGCATTTGAGTCGTAATCTGCCCCCGGAGAGACAGGTTCTATAAGAAGATTCAGAAAGGATACGTAATGACGGATATTCCGACGAAACTTCCGCAGGAAGCTTACAGAGAATTGAGAGAGGGAGAGAGTTATCATCCGATCGTCCCTGCCGGAGTCAGTTCATTCGAGGTGACCCTGCGGGCTGTCCTGACCGGAATAATCATGGCTGTCATATTCTCCGTCGCATCAGCATACCTTGCATTGAAAACCGGACAGGGTATGGAAGCGGCGATCCCGATCGCTATCCTTGCAATCGGCCTGGCGAATTTTTTTGCCAGAAAGAGCACGATACTTGAGAACGTGATCATACAGTCTATCGGCGCCGCGTCAAGTGCTGTCGTAGCCGGCGCCGTATTCACGATCCCTGCCCTTTATATGCTGGATATCGAAGTATCGTTCTGGCACATATTTCTGACAGCATTCCTTGGGGGGAGTCTCGGCGTACTTTTTCTTATCCCGCTCCGGGATTACCTTATGGTAAGCGAGCATGGCAAGCTTCCATTCCCGGAAGCGATGGCGACGACAGAGATACTGGTGGCTGGGGAGAGTGCCGGCCAGCAGGCGAAGACCCTGATCTGGAGCGCCCTTGTTGCTTTTGTTTTCGATCTTTGTATTCTGACCTTCGGTTTCTGGAAAGAGGTGATTACTTTCCATGCCGTAGGGATCGGCAGGTGGCTTCAGGACAGGTTCTCGATGGCGGTTCGTATTGATGGACTTTCCGCTATCGTCGGGCTTGGATATATAGTAGGTGTCAAATACGCTTCGATAATCGCCGCGGGGAGTTTTCTTTCCTTTCTTGTCCTTATCCCGCTGGTCCACTACATAGGCTCGCATCTTACCGGCGTGATCGCTCCAGCTACAATCCCGATATCGGATATGTCTGTCGATGATATATTCGGAAATTACGTAAGGCTTATCGGGATAGGCGGTATTGCCGGTGCCGGGATCATGGGTATCATAAAGAGCATACCCTCGATAGGAAAGTCTTTCATCCTGGGGATAAGAGGTATCGCCGATTCAAAGCACGGTTCAAAAGAGGATATCCGGACCGAGCGGAACATCAAGATGAGAGATGTCTTTATAGGTATTGCCGCGGTCGGCCTTTGCCTGTGGCTGTTTTTCAGGGGTGGGCTCGCCGGATCGATGGTGAGCACCGTCAGCGTCCTTCTCGCTCTGGGCATATCTTTTCTTTTTACAATGGTGTCGGCAAGGGCGATAGGGCTCATAGGCACGAATCCGGTATCGGGGATGACTCTCGCGACATTGATCATAACCAGCGTTATTTTGACGAAAGTAGGGTTATCAGGAAAACCGGGGATGTTTGTAGCGTTGATCGTCGGTGGAGTGGTCTGTACCGCCCTTGCGGTAGCTGGAGCATTCGCGACAGACCTGAAGATAGGATACTGGATCGGTGCGACTCCGAGAAACCAGCAGCTTTACAAGTTTCTCGGTATTTTAGTGTCGGCTGCCTTCTGCGGTTTCGCGATGATGCTTTTCGCCAGGACGTATACTCTCGGATCACCGGAAATGCCCGCTCCGCAGGCCTCTGCGATGAAAGAGATCATCTTCGGGTTGATGGGGCCGGAGGCGGGAGTACAGTGGATACTTTTCTCGTTCGGGGTTATCATATCGGTGATCCTTGCGATGGCCGGCGTTCCGGCTCTCGCTTTTGCCCTCGGGATGTATCTTCCGATCGAACTCAATACAGCGGTCCTGCTGGGAGGATTTCTCTCATGGCTGGTGGGAAGAAGCGGCAGTGATGAAAAGACCGTAAAGATGAGATCGGAAAAGGGCATCCTTGTCGCTTCAGGATATATAGCCGGCGGTTCCATCGCCGGAGTTGTCTCAGCGGTGATAGCTGCTCTCGGCTGGGATTCGTTTCTCATGATGCATTACTCTGATAATGCCTCGGAAATCGTCGCCATAGCGATGCTGACCGTCCTGTCGATATTCATGTTCTGGTATTCGAGGAGAGTCAGGGCCTGATCGATGAAAACTGGAGTAGAGTAGTGGATAGGGATAGTGAAAACCCGACATATATACACACGACCGAGACTTTGTGGTCTGAGAGCGGGAAAAAATATCAATTCGAAAAATACCGGCCGAAGATCGAGTTTCTTAAAAGTCATTTCGGAGGGAGATTTTCGGATATCCGAATCCTCGACGTCGGCGTCGGATACGGTGTCTTTCTGCATTTTCTGGAAAAGGAATACGGTCTGAACAGGCTGTTCGGGATGGACCCGTTTCCCAGGTCGATAGAGATAGCGAAGAATTATTCTTCGGCCGAGATATACAAGGGAGATATAAGGGACGAACCCTGGCCGGTCGGGAGCGGACTGTTCGATGTCATTTCATCTTTCGATGTCGTCGAGCATCTCGAAGATCCGGGAGGTTTTTTCAGGAAAGCTGGAAAATACCTGGCCGACGGAGGCTTGATCATAGTTACAACCCCGAACAAAAGCTTCCCATACCGGATGCGGTCGGTTCCGGGTTTCGGGATCAGGGATACAAACCCGACCCACATCAATGTCAATCCTCCGCGCTACTGGAAGAGGCTCGCCCGGGAAAACGGGTTTGAGATCGTGAAGGCATGGAAAGGCGAACACCTCGCGCACACGAGGATATTCCCGAGACTATTCAGAAATCTTTGCGGGGTGCTGGGGCTCGATCACAGAAAGATCCCGCTGATCAATTCTTTCGAACAGTCGTTTTGTATGGTCCTGTCTGCCGGATCCTTACCATCTGCAGGAAATAAGCCTGAACGGTAGCGTCAACAATCCCCAGGTCAGGCTGATGAGCCCGCCGATGAGCGCGGCCGCGATCCTGAACGGAAGGGCGATGAGCCATATAAGAGGCAAAAGGAAAAGGATCAGAAGCGCAAACGGCCAGCAGACTACAAACAGGATACACCACAGAAGAAAACCGATCATCTTCTCACCTTCTTTTTTCAGTTCCAGGATATAATACGGGACAGGGGAGTATCTTGTTTCACTGGCAGGCCTCAACGGCGCCGCTATTCCATCTTTTCATTGCCGAGAAGCATGTCTATCAGATCTAGCTGGTCCGGGGAAAGGCTGCGCCGGTCACCCGCGACCTCACCTATGAAAGTGGTCTTTGCAGCGGCTTCTGTCAGTTCGATCCTGTTATAGGCCTGCTGCAGGGAGCTTCCGACAGCAACGACACCGTGATTTTCCAGCAGTATGAGATTGGATCCTTTCGCGGCGGCAGATACCGAAGAAGCAAGTTCCTTGCTTCCACAGGGGGCGAAAGGGACCGTCGCTGTGGATCCGATCATAACCCTTGATTCTGCCGTCAGATCGAAATCTATCTGTCTCTCTGTGGCCAGAAAAGCGGTCGCGAAAAGGGGATGAGCATGAATTACAGCATTGATATCCCCGCGGGCCCTGTAGATGCTGAGGTGGAGCTGAAATTCCATGCTCGGTTGCGGATCCTTGCCTGAGACCGGTCCTGCCGGTTCCAGCCGTATGATGTCAGAGGCCCTCAGCATGTTTTTGCCGGGGCCGGACGGAGTAATGAAAATACTGCCGTCTGCTGTTCTGGCACTGATATTTCCGCCCGAAGATGTTGTAAGGTCGTTTGCGCAGAGGAGCTTCATGTATTTCGCAATATTATGTTCGATCGACTGTTCACCCATAGAAGATCATTCCTTTACCGACGGGACGGCCTTGCGGGAACCCCGGATGATCAATCCGGACATACCCTGCCTGATTTAATAATGTACGACATATAAAGTATCATAGAGATGCTGGCCGCGCCGAGAAGAATAAATGGGGACTGGATGCCGAAGCTGTCGGAGATATTGCCTGAGATCTTTGCGAAGACCGAATTCCCGATGATCGCGATATTCGCGTTGATAGCAAACCCGACAGTGCGGTTCCTTTCTCCAACGGTCGAAGAGATGAAAGAGATCGTAGCGGGGTATATCGTAAAAAGCGCCAGCCCCAGCAGGACAAAGGCCGTGATCACCGCCGCAAGGTTTGTCCCGTATGCAAGAATGAATGCACCCAGGGCGATGGCAGTTATCGAGGTCAGGACTGTCTTGCAGCGGCCTATAAGAGATGTGATTTTTCCGTAGAGGAGAGCCGCTATCGTTCCGGCGGACATCCAGTACCCGAGGATCATCCCGGTATGCGACATCGATAGAGAGAGTTTGTGGTTGAGAAGGCTGGGAGAATAGTAGATCATGATCCCCCAGGCCAGTCCTCCCAGAAGCGTCAACGGAATGAATATACCAAGCTGGCGGAACGCGAGAAACCATGAAGCCGGGTTCTTTTCCACTTCCTTCTGTTCTGCGATATCGACGGAACTGACTGTTCCTCTTGACAGCAGAAGACCGACCGGCACTGCAAGAAGGTTTGCTGTCCCCCAGATATAGAGCGGCATCTTCCAGCCGAAGGTATGAGCGAGAAATCCGGTCGATGTAAAAGCAAGAAGGACACCGATATTTCCGAAAGCGCTTTGAGTGCCCATCGCCCTGTCCAGGGCTTTTCCCCTGAACGAATGCGAAACCCATGAGATCCCGACCGGGTGATATATGCTTGTACCGATCCTCATACCGATGAAAAAGAGGACCAGCATCCCGAAATTCGCAGCCAGCGTCATAAGAAGCAGAGAGACCCCGACTATAAGCGCGTCAAGAGCCAGAAAATATCTCGAATGCCTCGGCCTGACATAATGGCCGACAAGTGCCTGGGCAGCGATCGCCACTATCATCCCGGATAGGATGATGTTTCCTATCGCAGAATAGTTCAATATAAGCAGCTGTTTTTTGTAGAGGATCGGAAAGATAGCGGGAAGGGTCACTGACGATCCGTCATTGAAGGCGTGATGCAGCGAGACAGTGGCAAGCAATCTTTTTTTTACTTTTTCTATCGTCATCAGTATCCCGGCCGTAAGCTGGTTGATTCTGGCTGTGCCCGGGGCGGCACCTTCTCGGAACTGTTCCGAGTGAGGAATATATCTTTGTATCTTGCAAAAAATAAAGTAAATTCTGCCGATATGACGAATATATCTTTAATCCGAATCATAGACTTCACCAAGTCCGGGTACTGACGGTAAAGATCAGAGGAGGCCAAAGGGATGTTGAATACTGCAGGCTTTTCTTTTTCTATCAGATCCATTGACTGTTCGAAGTTCAGGATGATATTCATTCCCGGCAGCGGAAAAATATGCCGGAAGATCACTCTTGCGGCAGCCGCCGCGCTTCCTCTGCTTTTTTCTTCAATATTCGGATCGGATCTGACGAGAGTTCCTGTCGATTCGGTCGGTTACGCCCTGACGCCGGCGCAGATGGAAGAAGTTGTCAGAGCATCTGAATCAAGAGTCATCGGACGCGGAGGGTTTCCGGAACTTCCGAAGGGGAGGATTATCGGAGGAATCTGCCCTCACGATGATTATATATACGCCGGGCATGCTTATCTGAAGTTGACCCGGCAGATCGATATTCCCCTGGTCGTGATCATCGGAGTCTCGCATGCTGCGAGACGTTCCGGGGTAAGGGGAAAGATCGTATTCGATGACTACAAGGCTTGGAAGGGCCCGTACGGGGATACAGGCGTCTCTTCGATCAGAGACAAGCTGATAGATGCTCTTCCTGAAGATATCGTCCTTGTCAGCAATGAACTTCACGGAAAGGAGCATTCGATCGAAGGTGTCCTTCCTTTTCTGCAGTACTCCAGCATCGGTCCAGGCGGCAAAGAAAAGGGAAAAAAGGATCGCCCGGGATTTGAAATACTGCCGGTTCTCGTGACCTTTCTTCCCGGCGAGAGCTTCGATTCGGCGGTCGAGGATCTTTCCACGGCACTTTATGCGGAGTTGAAAGAACGAAATATGATACTTGGGAGGGATTATCTCGTACTTATTTCCTCTGACAGCGTCCATTACGGGGATGAGGGATGGGGAGGCAGGGATCATGCTCCTTTCGGAACAGGGAGGGAAGGTTATGAAAAAGCGGTCGCGCGTGATATTGAGATTGTAGAGACGGCTCTTACCGGCAACCTTTCCAGAGAGAAGACCGCCCTGTTCAGAGAGAAAGTCGACAGTTTTGAATTCGAATGGCCATACAAGATACCCTGGTGCGGCGTCTATTCGATACCTTTTGGATTATCTCTCCTTTGCAGGCTGAGCGAGATGGAGGGAAGGGATCTTCCCGATGGCGTCATGATAGACTACAGCACAAGCCTTGATCCCGGTCCGCTCAAATTCATCGGGAAAGGGACTGGAGCCACGAATATCGCGAATCTCAGACACTGGGTAGGTTACGCTTCTGTCGGGTACTGGTAGCACGCTCCGGCACGCGTGACGGGCGGGCCTGTCAGTCTACGGTTATCTCAAGCAGGTCTCCCAGTCTCGTCTCCGTCTCGGAAAGCCGCCCGTTTGGGAGTTCGATCGCGCTGATCGCTGCAGGAGCCGAATCTGCAAAACAGTCAGGAGGAAAATCTTTCAATATCTTGACGACTTTACCGTATTTGTCCAGAAAAGCAATATCTACGGGACATTTCATGCCGACAGTATAGATCCCGTTGCACGGGTTGATCCAAAGGACGCAGTTATCGGGTATGCCGTTGCGGTTGAGCATTTGGAGGGTCTGATGAAACTGTCTGTCCAGCGTCAGGATTATTTCTGCGATCTGACTGTTCCTTGACCTGTTTCGTAAAGACATTTCAACCTGACTTTCATAGAAATACTCCGGAGATCAGGATGGTAAGGGTGGCAAAGGCCAGTTTGATACCCCACGGAAAGATCTTTCCGGATGACGCATCGATCCGGTCACTTGCCGCGCAAGAGCCGCCAGGGGCTGAAATGACAGTATCTGATTTCATGAGCAAGTTGATCTCGGCAATCGTCATCCCGAAATGCTCGTCAATTTGCGGAGCGGCCTCTTTATTTTCAGCAAACTGTCTGATGAACCTTTCTTTTGTCTCGGTTGTCTCATTGCCGGATATCTTCTGAATCGTATTCATTGTGAATACGATCAGGATTATGAATATCATTCCGATAGGCCCTGTAATCGCGCCTATGGCGGCGGTCGTGAGATATTCGCCTGCGGTCATGCGGGTTACAATATGACACGCAATGACTCCAGCGGTGGCCGCGAGGATCCCGTAAAAAGAAAAGGCTACCCCCTCGATACCAGCCTTTGTCCAGTATATATAAAGGACGCCGATGATGACCGATAAAAGGACTTTAGTTGAAGGTGTACTCTTTGAGGGCCTTAAAAAAGCGGAATAGAGCAGTATCATTACCGCCGCCGTCTTTAGAATGGCCGTCTGCATAATATATCTCCCATCGTCATCTTCGCTCATAAACCTGTCGATCCATCTATGACGGAAACAAGTTATATTCCAATTGAAGTGTAAAGGTCTGTTGACAGGGGCCGATTCTGAAACGCCATAGGCTGCCATCCGTTACTCGTTGATACGTAATAAGTTGAAAGCAATCTACAATGCGTTTTTCAATGCGTATGATCCGGTATCTTCTTTCTGGTCAGGTCTTCGCGTCGTATGACAGGGGAAAAATCCTCAGTGATGGGGCAGCCTGCCGGGATATCTGGGAAACTCCGCCTTGGATGTCTGTGTCAGAGGGGCGTAAGGTCTGAATAATATCTTATGCTTCCCTATTGTTTCCTTCTGTGGATGATCGTGGGTTTCTGGCGCCCACAAGAGAGAGAAACCTGTCTTCGAGAAGTCTCATGTTCGGTTCCCATAGCCCTTTCTCCCTTATGATCGAAAGGTTCCTTTTCCTTATGCTTTCAAGTCTGTCGGGGTTTATCAGGCTCTCAAGAATCGTGTCGGCGAGAATAGCGGGAGAATCGACAGGAACGAGAAAACCGTTTTTCCCGTCTTCTATCCATTCCCTGTTTGCAGGTATATCAGTAACTACCGGCAGCGGACCGCATGCCATCGCCTCCAGGAGCGATACTGATGTCGAATCGGAGAATGACGTAGAGACATAGATATCAGAATTTCTGAGCTCTTCGGCGACCTTGTCCGGCGAAAGCCTTCCTCTGAACCTGAACTGTCCCGTCATCCCTTTCTCCGCGACTCTTTCTTCCAGCGATCCTCTGAGAGGGCCGTCACCGCATATTGTAAAGACTGCGTCTGTTTTTTCGGCGATAAGCGGAGCGGAGTCGATAAGCAGTTCTATGTTATAGATATCGTAAAGATTCCTGGTAGTAATAATATTCACCGCTCCGGACTCCCTTTTTCCATTTCCGCAAGTCCTTGACACGGGGTAAAAGAGATCTTCTTCTATCCCAAAAAAGACCTTGAGTATTTTTTCCGGAGAAGTGCCCGCGTCTATTGCCGCTTTCGTTAGATTATCAGAGTCGGTCGTTACCAGATCGGCCTTACCCAGGGCATGCCTGATCTGTAGTCTGTGTATGATGCTTGAAGGGTAATCGACAAGCAGATCGGATCCCAGGGTCGAGATTACAAGCGGCCCCGGGCTGACAATGCTTGCGAGAAGGCCGTAGCCTCCAGCATAAAGGCCGTTGACCAGATCAGGCTGGAACTTCCTGATCGCGGATCTGACCGCCGGCAGGACCGAGAGATATCCCGCAAGCTTTGTAGGAAGATATTTCGGAAGACGAAATGCGGGAAAATCGCAGGACGAGATATCCTCGAAAGAAAGCAGAAGCACGTCGTGCTTTCTTTTATGGAAATACCCTGCCCATCTGCGTATGTGGCCAAGGGATCCATCTCCAAGAAAGGCTATCCTCATCTTCCGATCCTTGCTGCGGGGCTTTCCTCGATCCTGTCGGCAGACAGTCTAAACAGCCGGCGGCGATTTGTACATCGTTTTTCAGGCGGCCGGATCTCTCCGGCGTATCAAATATGGCTCAGGGTTTTCAGGGCAGGTGTATAGGCGCTCCCGGCCCTGTGGGAAATCCCAGCCACATCCAGACAGCAAGAAGCAGGATCCACATGACCCCGAAGACGACAGTATACGGGACCATCGTGGCGGTGATCGTTCCGATACCGTATTTTTCGTCGTATTTTTGGGCAAAAGCTACGATCAGAGCAAAATAACTCATCATCGGTGTCACGATATTGGTCACAGAATCTCCTATACGGAAAGCAGCCTGTGTAATTCCGGGATGATACCCGAGAAGCATGAACATCGGGACAAAAACGGGAGCCATGATCGCCCATTTTGCCGACGCGCTTCCCATGAAAAGATTGATAAAGGCAGATAGTATGACAAAGGCCACGAGAAGAGAGATTCCCGTGAATCCTATCGTCTGCAATAGTTCCGCGCCCTTGATCGCCAGCAGTACCCCTATATTGCTGTGCTTGAAATAGTAGACGAACTGTCCAGCGAAAAAGACGAGGACTATATATCCTGCGAGCCCCTTCATCGAAGATGTCATATGTCTTATGACATCCTTGTCGTTTTTGATCGTTCCTGTCACCGCTCCGTAGACGATCCCGGGGATGAGGAAAAACAGCATGATGGCGGTGATCATTCCGCTGACGAAAGGCGACCTGAGAAGGGAGCCGGTTTCCGGGTCACGGAGGACACTTCCCTGGGGAAGGGTCAGCAGCAGAAGGATGCTTAGAGTCAAGGCGACGGCGATCCCGGCAAGGAGCAGCCCTTTTTTTTCCTTTGTGGAGACATTCTCGAACTCTTCGAGGGTCCCTTCGTATTTACCAAGCCTCGGTTCGACGATTTTTTCAGTGACCCATGTGCCGAGTATCACCAGCAGGAATGCTGAAGCTACCATAAAATAAAAGTTCACCGCCGGATTTATATGGATCCCGGGGTCTATCATCGATGCCGCTGATTCGGTCAGGCCCGCCAGTATCGGATCGATCGATCCTATAAGAAAATTAGCTCCGAATCCTCCCGATACCCCGCAGAAAGCAGCGGCTATTCCCGCTATCGGGTGCCTTTTGAATGCTGCGAAGATCATAGCTCCGAGCGGAATAAGGACGACATAACCGGCGCTGGAAGCGAGGTGGGATAGTATCCCCGCTGTAATAACAGCAGCGGTCACAAGTCTTTTAGGAGCAGCTGTTACGAGATGTCTGAGCAGTGCCGAGATCAGGCCGGATCCTTCGGCTACACCGATCCCTATCATCGCGACCAGGACGATCCCGAGGGGAGGGAAATGCACAAAATTATCCGTAGCCTTCGTATAGATGAAACGGAGCCCGTCGGAATTCAGCATGCTTACAGCTTCGACAAGTTTTCCCGTACCAGGGTGGGTCGCCGTGATATTGAGGCGGAAGATGATATCGGAGATTATCGCGACAAGGACCGCGAATATTGCGAAAAGAGTTGCAGGATGAGGAAGCCTGTTTCCCGTCTTTTCTATCCTGTCAAGCAGTCGTAGAGGAATCGACCGTTTTTCCGGGACCGGCATATTCTTCTTCGGTTCCTTCATCTGTCATGCTCCTTGCGCAAAGATCATATCCCTGATACTAAAAAATGTGTGATACTGAAAAATCTATACTGATTGCAGGGATCAGTCAATCGCTTTCAAAGGGAAGTGTGATGCTGATAAGAGTTTGTGATGTTGATACGCAAAATGTATAATCAGCATCGCGCCCCTGGCAGACGCGGCCGGTCCGGCAGTTATCTGCTCGAGGCGTTTTCCCTGATATCAGCCTCTCCACCGGGAGAGGGGATATATTCTTCGGTGAAGGGTGGCACGGTGCGAAAGGACTCCAGAGGGTCTGTAATTAAGGAAATATACAGTCTGCTCCTTGCAGAATACGGCTGTCAGGGCTGGTGGCCTGTGACTCCTCCGGGCGGGACTGTCCCTGAATACTCGGGAGGGCCGGTCAGTGAGCGGCAGAGGTTCGAGGTCTGCTGCGGGGCGGTCCTGACTCAAAACACATCCTGGAAGAACGCTTCTTCAGCCATAACCAACATGATCAGGGAAGGGCTTCTGGATCCGGAGAATATCATATCTGTCGATCTTCGAAGGCTCGCCAGGATCATCCGCCCATCGGGGTACTACAATGTCAAAGCAGTCAAGCTACAGCGGATAGCCCGGTTTCTGGCTGAAAAAGGTGATCTTACAAGAAAATCAATTCTCGAAGTGAACGGTATAGGCCCGGAGACAGCTGACTCGATACTTCTTTACGCTTTCGGGCAACTATATTTTGTGATCGATTCATATACGAGAAGGATCTTTTCAAGAGCAGGCGTCATAAAAGGGAACGAAGGGTATGACTCTATAAGGAAGCTCTTCGAAGAGAGTATTCCGCGGGATATTACAGTATACAGGGAATACCATTCTCTGATCGTCGAGCACGCGAAACGTAATTGCTTCAAAAATAATCCCTCCTGTCCTCGATGCCCGCTTGGGCGGATCTGCCTCTCTCGCATAGAATCTCATCCGGAAGGTGAGCTTTAGAGGTGGTAAAATAATAAACTTCTGATAAAAAGGTTGTTATACTGTTAATAGGAATTATTATTGACAACTAAAATATATTTGGCAATAATTAGGGAAGGTATTGTGGCAGAATAAGTTTTACCGGGAGCCGGTCGATGCGTTCACTGGATTCTACGATCACGAAGCTGAAAGCCGAGGGGTTCAAGCTCACTCCTCAGAGGATTTCGGTCATAAAATATATGGAAGGCAATCCGGATCATCCCAGCGCCGGGGATATCTATAAGGCACTTAAGAAAAAATATCCGGGTCTTGCCTTTTCTACAGTCTACAACACGTTGAGGATGCTGCAAAAGATAGGCGAGATCCAGGCTGTCAACATCGCCGAGGATCATATGAACTATGATCCGGATACTTCCTCTCACTTCCACCTTCTCTGTGAAGAATGCGGCAAGATCGTGGATATTCCGTCAAGCGGCGATCTGGCGGAGTGTTTTCGGTCATCTGAAATAAGCGGGCATGAAGTCAAATCATACCAGATCAACATGAGGGGTACGTGCAGCAGCTGCCTTTGCGGATCATCTGACCCTCAGCGCCGTTTATGATCTTTTTTTTCCCTCCGATCCTCGACCTTTTCCAGGATACCTTTTAAAAGCAGGCTGTCGTCTCCACATCGAAAACCCAGGCCATATTACAGGTGAGCTCCTGTTTGAATACGGGACTTCTTCCTCCAGGCACGCCCTGTCGATACCGTCCGGTTGTGAACAGTTCTTGCTCGACAGGTAATCAGGGTACTGTTATTTCATGCTGATTGATCCTGTATTGTCTTTTAAAACAACAGGATAGATATAAGAGCGGAATTTTACATTACCTTGGAAGATCTGTATAACGCTATTAGATCCTGGAAGTTATGGTGATAATGCAGGACCGCTTTCCGATCAGGACCGGTTTCATGGAAATCAGCCGGTCGTTGGATAGAATCCTGACGAAATGAAAGCTCTAAGGATCTGCAGTCTCTTCCTGATTCGTCCGACGCGGTCAGAGCGATGGAAGAAAAATGAAAAGAGATATCAAAAAAAAGGATCGGGAAAAAAGTCCAGTCCGGACGGGGCCTGAAAGGGTCATCGAGAGCGATAAGGCAAGATCGGTCTTTTTCAGGTCTGTAATCGACTTCATCGACCGGGATCCGTTCTCTGAAAGTTACGGGCAGACCGTGGGATCTCTCCTTGCGACGCTGTCGAACCAGCTCGGAACCTTATATGCGGCATTCTACCGAGGTATTACCGCAGAAGGGCTTTTCAGGTACGAAGATTCCATCGACCACGGGCAAGACCTTCTTCCTCCCCTCTTTGAGATCGATTCGGCTTTTGCGAGATGGGTCTGCAGGGAACGCAGACCTGTATTGATTGACGCTTTTTATTCCGGTGCAGGCAGTATTGACGAGAGGGAAATGGAGTTTCTGTCTCGAATCGACGAAAACGGGTTTTCATATGCCTGCCTTGTCGGAGATGAGAAGCGTCCGTACGGGATGATCTTTTTCGGAGGAGGACCGCAAGGGAAATCTTTTTCCGATCCCGAATCTGAATTTGTGGAGATGCTTTCACGTGCGGCGGCTGTTAAGATCAGAAACACGTCGCTCATCAACGAAGCCGCGGAGTTCAAAAAAAGGACCGATCGATTTGCCCGCTTCCGGCAGGAAGTATTCAGACAGAGCCAGGACCGCCTGAAGATGCCGGTCTCTGTGATGAAAAGCACCATATATTCGGTCGAGACAGATGATATAAGCAGCGGAATCCTTGTGGATATGGCCAGGAGCGCCGTAGAGAATATGGAGAGCAGGCTGGAACAGTTCTTTTCTCTTTGCGAGATAGACAGCGAGGGGGCGCATCTCGATATCAAAAAAACAGATATTTCCTCGCTTGTAGAAGATCTGCTCAGGGAATATATTCCCGAGCTGGAAGAAAAAAGTATAACAGTAAGATTTGATGATAAAGCGGCAGGCAGGGAGTTATATGTCGATCCGGTGAGCCTTGGTGTGGTGATAAGGAATATCATCGATAATGCGGTCAGGCATATAGACCGTGGAGGAGAAATAGAGGTCGGACTGTATCTGACCGACACACTCCCCCGGGAGGAGGGGATCGAATTGCGGATGTGGGATACGCTTCCCCAGGAAGAGGGTTCCAGTGACCTCGGGACCGCATCGAAGAATTTTCCGTTTAACAGGAACAGTTACGAGAACAATCTTGTGCTGAAGATCAGGGACAATGGCCCGGGGATAGCCGGTGACAGGATAGCGCTTCTTTCTTCCATCCCGGAAAAGATCGATTCCGATAAAACGGGAGAGGCTCGATCAGTTCCTACAGGGCTTGCCGTAGCTCAGAATATTATCGAAGGCCACGGAGGAAGATTCTTCTGCAGCAGTACCGTCGGACAAGGCAGTGAATTTTCCATCTGGCTGCCTGCCGGTTTCTGATCAGGTGACCACCGTCTCGTTTCTGGATATTTCATTTATATGCGGGAAATAAAAAAGGGAGGCATTCTTCGCAAAAGCCTCCCCTTGCAAAAGCCTGATCCGGGCTATTCCGCCCCGGTTTCAAGTTTTGAAATAGATTTGATTATAACAGGTTTTACAGGCACGTCGGAGTAGCTTCCTTTTTTGGTAGTCTTGACAGCTTTTATCTTGTCGATGACTTCCATTCCCTCTACGACTTTGCCGAATACGCAGTAACCGAATTCAGCCTGGGCGGTGCCTCTGTGGTCAAGTGCATCGTTGTCCTTGACGTTGATAAAGAACTGGGAGGTGGCGCTGTCCACTACGCCGGTCCTTGCCATGGCGACAGTATATTTGAGGTTCTTCAGGCCGTTAGTCGCTTCGTTTTTTATAGGCGGACTGGGTGATTTCTGGACCATCTCAGGACTGAAGCCTCCGCCCTGGATCATGAACCCGTCTATGACACGATGGAAAATAAGTCCGTTATAGAATTTATGATCCACGTAATGCATGAAGTTCTCTACGGTCAAAGGAGCTTCTTTTTCATAGAGTTCGATCGTAAAATTTCCCAGATTTGTTTTGACGTATACCATTGGGTTTTTTTGCCCTTTCTCGGCAAAAGCCGGAGCAGTTCCGGTTATGTTCAGAAAAAGTACTGTCAGCAGAACAGAAACGACCAGATTTCTTAACTTCACAGGGATACACCCCCCTTTTTAAACCAAAAATCCATACAATTGACTCTAAGCAGTATAAGGATTCGCCTGTAAAATATAAAGAAAAAAACTGAAAATATTCGTGGAATTGATGATACAGGACAGATAACTGAGGTGTTACCACTGAATTTTTCCGTATGATACCGGAAGTCGGGTGGAAATAATCGGTATGGATCAGAAAGGAAAAGACGTTTTTTCCTTTTCAGATCTCAGGCTATTTTGATAACATGGGATCGGAAGCGTTCGATTCAATTCCCCTTTCAAGGGATGGAGCATGGTCCAAAAACTGTTGTACGAACATGTCGATGTTTTTACCGATAAGCCGTTCAGGGGAAACCAGCTGGCTGTATTTTCCAACCCGGGGAAACTGACCAAGGCTCAGATGCAGATGATCGCCAGGGAGATCAATTATTCAGAAACGACCTTTATCTTTCCGTCAAAGTCGAAAAATATCGACGCAAAGGTGAGGATATTCACCCCTGCCGAGGAGATCCCTTTTGCCGGCCATCCTGTTCTTGGAACAGCTTATGTGTTGATAAAAAAGAAAAAAGGTAAAAAACCCGCCACGATCACCCTCGAGCTTGATGTTGGTCCGATCGCCGTCGATGTGGCAAAATCCACGAAAAATGAGACAAAATTGACAATGCACCAGCCTGTCCCCGAATTCGGGCCGGCTATACAGAACAGAGGCCAGGTTGCGAGAGCGGTAGGAGTGAAAGGTTTCGACCTGCTTGGCGGAGGGGTCGTATCAAACGGGCTGGATTTCCTGATCGTCGAGGTGCGCGACGAGGAAGTCGTCAAAAAAAGTAAGCTCAATTCTGAAGAGGCCCTGAATGTAATGAAAAGGCACAAGATCATAGGGATCTATCTTTTTTCCCGAAAAGAAGGAAAGAAGATAAACATCCATTCACGTTTTTTCGCCCCTTCTCTGGCTGTGTACGAGGATCCGGCTACAGGGTCAGCTGCAGGAGCTCTTGGCGGGTATCTTGCCAGGATATTCAAGTTTCCTCTAAAGTTTAAACTGATGATAGAGCAGGGTAAAGAGATGGGCAGGCCGAGTCTGCTCGAAGTAAGCGTGCATTGCGACAGGGGGATGGTACAGGCGGTCGAGGTTTCGGGATCGGTCGTCAGTGTCGGCAGCGGGAGTATTTTGGTCCCATAGATGAAAACATTTTGTATTTATCCCAGGTTATGATATAATGTGACCGGTTGGTTATCGGGTTCGTGTTATTTTACCGTGGTTCCGCATAATTTTACCGGAAAAGGTTCTGAGGAGGTGGCCCGCGTGACCCTTTCATTGGATTTCTTTTCCGGTTTTTTTGTATATGGGCTGTTTTCTGGCAGCCTTTTTTTAAGCCTGGTTTTATCCGCCGGTCTCATTGTTTTTCAGATATTCATCGAACCACTCATGCAGAGTATTCCACCAGAGTTCCGCGTTTTGAGGTTTGCGCACAAAGTGGTCTTCATCAGGGAAAAAGAGGAGTTTGGACGGAACGCCTTTTCTCTGAAGCGCGGTGAAAAATTCAAGACCCTGAGTATAAGGCACCCTGTAGTCACCTTCTCCGTGTACGACAAGGCAGGGCGTCTTGAATTCGTTTACGAACCTGTGAGGGGAAAAGAGCGCATATTTCTCGGGATTGGTCCACGGCATCCCCTGGAATTCCCATTCAGGGAACCATAACTCTTCTGTCGCTCCGTACATGCTTTCAATGTTATATACGCCGGCGTGCGAGACGAGACAGCTGAACCTGTCGGTGTGGCCCTCTATCCAGTCTACCATGTACCCTCCATATGACGCCCCTGCCGCACCTGTCCTTTCTCCGTCTATGTACTTGTAATTATCGAGGATATAATCCATTCCCTTCATAATGTCGGTATATGGCGCGCCGCCCCAGTCTCCGCTTATCGCGTCGGTAAACCCCTGTCCGTATCCGGTGCTTCCGGTGAAATTGATCGTAGCTACGACATATCCGGGGGAGGCGAACATCTGGATATTCCATCTGTAATGAAAATCGTCTCCGAAGGAGCCCTGAGGGCCGCCGTGGATCAGAAGAATAAGAGGATATTTTTTATCTTCTTCAAAAAACGGAGGTTTCACGATCATTCCGTGCACTTGTCTGCCTTCGGCCCCTTCGAACCAGAATTCCTCAGCGCCGTTCATTTCGATATCGGCGAGGAGGTCGTGGTTTATGTCGGTGAGCATCGTACTTTTTCCGCTCTTCAACGATATCCTGTAAAGGTCGGCGGGGTGCCTGACCGTCTGCCTCGAGGTCACCAGCTCCTTGCCGTCAGGAGTGATCCTTATCTCTGTGTCGAAATGGCCGGATATGACCTTTTTGGCGTCGTTTCCCTTGGTCGAGACCTTGCAGATGCAATATCGCCCCTCATCCTCGGCGTTAAACCATAATGTTCTGCTGTCGGGAGCCCATACGAAGTGACTCACGCTGTAGTCGAACTCTTCCGTAAGGGTCCTCGTAAGATTATTCTTTCTGTCGTAGAGCATCAACCTGAACCGGTCCGCTTCGAATCCGGGCCTCATCTGGGCGCGGTAGGCTATATATCTTCCATCGGGAGAGTAGCGGGGATCGTTATCGTTCGAGAGGTTTCCTGCCGTTATCGGCCTGGTAGTGCCATCGGAAAGATTTGTAATAAAAAGGTCGTTATTAGTCGAGACAGCTACCACAGGATCCGGATTCATCGCGAAGCAGAGCTCTTTCCCGTCTGGAGAGAAGCAATAATCCTTTTCCCCTCCCAGAGAGATCGGAGGAACATCTGTTCTTCCCTTATTGATCTCCACAGGAGCGCCCCTCTCGAGGTCGACAAGGAAGAGATGGCTCCAGCGGCCATTGCGCCAGTGGTTCCAGTGGCGGAAGAGAAGGTGATCGATAAGCCTCGCGCTGACCTTGCTGCTGCGCTCTTCTTCAAGCCTTTCTCCGTTGCATTCCATCGTTTCACAATCGGGATAGACCCTGGAACTGAAAGCGATCGTCTTTCCATCAGGTGACCAGACCGGGCCGGATACGCCCGTGGGTATTTTAGTCAATCTATGCGCTTCACCGCCGTTGAGAGGGATCGTCCAGATCTGGGAGTCTCCATCTCTGTCAGATACAAACGCCATCCTTTTTCCATCAGGTGACCAGCATGGAGAGTAATCGTTTCCTTCACTCCTCGCGAAAGGATAGATATCGCCGCCTTTCACCGGGACCATATAGATGTCGGTGTTTGAAGAGTTATCCTCTTTGTCGAACCAGGTAACGGTAAAAGCTATCATCTGTCCATCAGGAGAGATCTCGAAGCTGCCTATCCGGCCCATCGATATAAGGTCGTCAAAGGTGATCGCTCGCGGGCTGTCTGTCACAGGGTGATCGAACTCTCCGGCGGAAGGGTATGAAAGAGGTAACGCGGCGATCAAAAATACTGCGGCGAGAAAGATCCTCGGTCTTAATCCAGTCATATTCAGGCTCCCTGAAAAAGTTATCAGATCATTTTAATCCGGTCCACGCGGATATTGTAATTGAAAGGGAAATCTATGGCAACTTCTAAGATATCCGGCCGATCTGCAGGACAGGCGGTATAATTGAGGTCCATAAACATATGGGAAAGGGTTTTGCGGGCCGGTCGTCAGGAACTGGATCTGTCTGTGGCGGTGTAGAAGGTCAACCCCTCTTTTCTGCTGACAGATACCTGTCCCTTTGCGGTCATGACAGCAAGATGCTTGACGAGTTCCTGAATAGGGTATCCGAGCGCCAGGTGCAGATCCATCGCTGAAGATGGCCGCCGTTCGACTATTTTTAATATCTGGTGCTCTGAAACGGCTTCTTCGTGTAAAGCCCTGGCCGGAGTCTCGGCTACTATTTCGCATCGGCTGCCGAAGAAATCCATTATCTTCTCGAGTTGATTGCGGGCCATCGGTCTTACCTCATCGAGAGTCCCCGGCCTTACCGCGGTATTCAGCTGGATCGAATCGTACCTGACCCTGTCAAGAACCGCTTTCAGGGCTTTGAGGTCGTCCTCTCCTGAATTGATCCCTTCGATCAGAAGGATCTCAATATTTACCCTGCCGGTGAAGCGGGAAAGAAAGATCTCGAGTCCGCTGATTATCGATTCGAGAGAGCATCCTGGATGAGGCCGGTTTATTCTCAGAAAGCTTTCTTCTGTTGCCGAATCGAGAGAAGGGAGGATGATATCAGCATTCATCAACTCATCTCTGACATCTTCTCTGCCAAAAAGCGATGTGTTTGTCAGGACAGCTACAGGCAGACTGCTTATTCTTTTTACTTCTGAAATGAGTTCACCGAGTCTGCTGTAGAGGGTCGGTTCACCCGCTCCGGAGAAGGTGATCACATCAGGTTTCTCGCTTATCGAAGCGATCCGTTCGCTGAATTCACCTATTATCTCACCGATGGGGAAAAACTCGGACCGCGAACAGGTCAGATCAGTGGTCTTCCCGCACTCACAGTAGATGCAGTCAAAGCTGCAAATTTTATAAGGGACGACATCGATGCCGAGTGAACGGCCGAGTCTCCTTGATGCTACCGGGCCGAAAATCCTGCTCAAACGATTCTCCTCAGGGTAAAAACGCAGATATACGAATTGTTCGGTCTTACTCTAATAGGAAGCTGAGACAATTTTCCAGCTTTATTAGCCGCCAGGCGGCGTTTTTTCCTTTTTTCAGGCAAAAAGACTGGATTTGTGAGAAAAACTGGATATTATTTAGGGTCCGATGCCGGTATAACTTGAATATTGCCCAAGTAGAGTTATCATAACATAGAAAATAATCTATAAGGCTCTGTCAGCTCATACCGCAAGGAGATCGGTAGCAGTTATGAATAATTCGAATGAATACAGCCGCAAAACGAAATCAATAGATGAAATACTGAAGATCATCAAGGCGGGCAGCCGCATCTTCATCGGTTCGGGAGCAGCCGAACCCCAGAAACTGATCCGAATGTTGATCGACAAGGGAAGACAGATCGCCGACTACGAAACGATCAACCTGATCGAACTCGGGACCTCGCCGTATGCCGAGGCTGTCATGAGAGGCCCTTTTAAACAGAACGCATTTTTTATAGGGGCAAATGTCAGAGACGCCGTAAATGAGGGAAGAGCTGAATATACTCCTATATTCATGTCTGAACTGCCGGCCCTTATCCGGGGAGGCAGGCCGAAGATAGATGTCGCTTTCATACAGGTGGCGCCTCCGGATAATTACGGATTCTGTTCTCTCGGAGTGTCGGTCGATGTAGTCAAGGCGGGGGCAGAAGCGGCGACGATGGTAGTAGCAGAGGTAAACAAACAGATGCCCCGCCTGCTTGGCGACTGTTTTATCCATATAAAGGATATCGATTATATTGTGGAGAGTGATCTGCCGCTGCTTACCTGGATCCCTCCGAAAGTAGACGAGGTCGCAGAAAGGATCGGGCGCAACGTCGCGAGGCTTGTCACAGATGGAGCAACGATACAGACAGGGATAGGGATGATCCCGAACGCTATACTATCCTTCCTCCATAATAAAAAAGACCTCGGCGTCCATACAGAGATGTTCTCCGACGGTATCATAGACCTCGTTGAATCGGGAGTGATCAATAACAGGAAGAAGACTATCCATAACGGGAAGATAATTGGCACATTCTGCATGGGCTCGCAGCGTTTATACGATTTTGTGGATGACAACCCTCTGATCGAGTTTCACCCGTGCGACTATACCAATGATCCCTTTATAATAGCCAGAAATGATAAGATGATCTCGGTCAACGGTGCGATACAGGTGGATATGACCGGGCAGGTCTGTGCCGATTCGATAGGCGAGTATTTCTATTCGGGGATCGGCGGACAGGTCGATTTTGTCCGGGGAGCCGCCCGCTCAAAAGGCGGAAAACCTGTTATAGTCATGCCTTCGACGGCTAAAGAGGGCACAGTATCGAGGATAGTCCCGTTTCTTGATCAGGGGGCGGGTGTAGTGACATCGAGAGGCGATGTCCACTATATAGCGACGGAGTTCGGTATCGTAAACCTGCACGGCAAGAACCTCAGAGAGAGGGCGCTTGCGCTGATAAGCATCGCCCATCCGGATTTTCGCGACGAACTTCTCGACTATGCCAAAAAAAGAAACCTTGTCCATATGGATCAGATGACTATGGCGATTCCGGGAAGCGTGTACCCGGAGCAGTACGAAGAAGCGCGTGTTTTCGAAGGCGGGAAGATCTTCTTCAGGCCGGTCAAACCTACCGACGAAGCTATTCAGAGAGAATTCTTCTATTCCCTCAGCGACGAGTCGCTCTACTTCAGGTTCTTTAACCGTATAAAATCGATGCCCCACGAGAAGGTTCAGCCGATGGTGAACATAGATTTCAGGGAGGAGATCTCGATAGTCGGCCTGCTTGGCGAGGCCGGCAACGAGGTGATGGTGGCGATAGGAGGGTTCAAGGTCGATCCCAACGATAATGTAGCCGAGGTTGCCTTCGTCGTCAGGGATGACTGGCAGAGGCACGGGATCGGTTCGTTCCTTATGAGGAAACTGGTCGAAATAGCGAAGGAGCGCGGTCTCGATGGATTCAAGGCCGAAGTGCTTGCTCAGAACAGGAAGATGCTTGATATATTCCACAAATGCGGATATCCGGTAATGACCAGGCCTGAAGATGGTTCATATTCGATATATATCGATTTTTCAAAGGATGAGAGGGAATGACCGCAGAGGGTAAAACCAAGGCTGTATTCATGAACCCCGTAAGACTGGGAGGATATTCCTTTACTCCCGACCATCCTTTCAAGCCGGAGAGATTGACAAGGGTCTTCGATATGTGCAGGGAAAGGGGGCTTTTTTCGGGGTCAGGAATCGTCATAGACGAAATCGATGAGGCCGAACCGGGAATCCTGGAAACTTTTCATTCGGCTGAATATATAGATATGCTTAAAAAAGCCGACAGTGGAGGCGAGATAGATATAGATATGATCTATCACGGGATAGGGACGATGGAGAATCCGGTATTCAGGGGGGTCTATGATTTTTCCGTTTTGTCGGCGACAGCCTCTGTCAAAGCCGCGCGGCATGTTGCAGAAGATTCCGAATCTGCTTTCAACCCGTGCGGAGGGTTCCATCATGCTCACAGCAGCAGGGCCTCCGGATTCTGTTACGTGAATGATATAGTGTTGGCAATATTGGAATTGAAGAGGCTCGGCAGGAAAGTAGCATATGTCGATATCGATGCCCATCACGGCGACGGTGTCCAGGAAGCCTTTTATTCGGATCCCGAAGTCCTGACTATCTCGATCCACGAATCGGGAAAGACTCTTTTCCCGTGGGGCGGGTCGGAAAAAGAGACGGGAAGCGGGAAAGGTACGGGGTTCAATATCAATATCCCCCTTGAGACAGATACCGATGATGATATTTTTCTGCTTCTTTTCAGGGGAATAATAATCGATGCCGTTGAGGCTTTCGGGCCGGATATCATCGTGGGGCAATTCGGAACAGACACATTCTCCACCGACCCGCTGACTCATCTCAGGATGACGAACAACGGTTATATAGAGGCCATTTCCGAACTTCACGGCAGATTCCCCCGTATCATGGCGACCGGCGGCGGAGGGTATAATATGGATGACGTTGTCAAGGGATGGACCCTCCTCTGGGCCGAACTTGCCGGTATAGAACTGGGCGGAGGGTATGGGGGAGCTCTTGGAGGAGTCTTTCTGGGAGACTCATCGATATACGGATCCGATCTGAGAGATATGCGGATCGTTACGAGCGGCCCCCGGAAGGAAGATATGCTGCGGGATGCAGACCGGAAGATAGCCTGGTATCGGGAAAATATCAGGCCTTATCTGGATTAGATCCTTTTTTTTTATCAGGCAGGACGGAACAAAAGTATGGATCTTCAACTCAGTGTCGTAGAAACCGGATTGAATTCACTCGTAAATGCCATAAGAAGGATCGGAGGGTTTCCAGATCTCGAGAGAGAGGTGCTCGCCGCGGTCAATACCGTTCATTTCAATGGAATAGATAACGAGAAGGAACTGATCGATCTTTTAAGCCGGATCGTGCGTATTTCCAAACCTCCATACCTTATCGAAGAGTGGGAGGAAGTATGGGGAAATATCTTTTCACATCTGATCAAGGTCATCCTTTCATCCGGGCAGGGGACGGAGACGACGATCTCATTTCTTTACGGCTTAAAGCAGATCCCCGACGAGGCGAAAAATGAATGTGTCCTTTGCGTCAATCCGGGCTCTACATCTACCAAGCTGGCGCTCTTCAGAGGGCTGATCCTTGAAGGAGAGGATGAGGTCCATATTCCCCCCGATTTCGAAGACAGTATAGAGGCCCGCAGTTCAGCGATCATCAAATGGATCGAATCGAAAGGAGTAGGCAGGAATGTCCTTACGGGGATAGCATGCCGCGGAGGATTTGTAAGGCCCGTTCCGACGGGGACATATACTGTTACAGAAGCGATGGTCGATGACCTTGATTCGGCGAGGATCAGCCATGCCTCGAATATGGCGATTCCGATAGGAATGCGGATAAAAGAACATCTTTCCGGCGGATCAGATATACTTGTCACAACGACCGATCCTGTCGGCTCAGACGAAATGAATACCCAATCGAGGCTTACCGGGATCAGGAGACTGCTGCGCAACGGAACGGGGGGGCATTACCTCAACCAGAACGCGGTACACCGGCTGACCTGCTCTATCCTCGGCAGACTCGACAGGGAGCTGACGACAGTCGGCGCTCATATCGGAGGGGGAATATCAGTGATGAGGCACAGCGGCGGAGAGGTCGCTGACCTTGAAAACGCCTTCTCGGGGGTCCCGAGCGCCAATAGGTGCGGGAATATCCCTCTGGATCTGCTTATTGACGCATACGACCGCGGAGAGATAAATATCCCCGAACTTAAAGAATATCTATTCAGGAAGGGAGGGCTGATCGATCTGGTCGGTACGAACGATTTCAAAGCCCTTCTTCACTTCAGGGACACAGGTGCCCTGGATATACAGCGCGAAAAGATCAATCTGGTCATCGATTTTATCTCCAGGAGCATCGCCGGAGCGATAATGAAACTCTCGGCAGTCGAGGGTGCGGTGGATTTCGTAATACTGACGGGAGGATTGGCCAGATCCCCCGAATTCGCCGGCGCAGTCAAAAGAAAACTTCTACCGTATTTCCCTGTCGTAACGGTACAGGGATCGATAGAAAACGAAGCATTGATGGCCGGGTTTCTCAGGGCCAGATACAGGCCTGAAAAGCTCATGGACTATGTCGAGGAACGCGGAAAACTGAAAAAATTCAGAGAGTATGAAGAATCTATTTTTGAAACAGAGATATTTGCCGATCCTCATCTGAGGAAGAAAGAAAATGCACCTGTCACCAGCCTCGATGAAGTGATCTATCTCACCAGAGCGATGGTAGCGAAATACCACACGCCGAGGATCGCCATTGTGGGCGCGGAGAACGAAGAGGCGATCGCGGCCGCGAAGCAGGCAAATGAAGAGGGACATTATCCGGTCGCGAAGTTTCTTCTGGTCGGCGACTACTACGAGATCAACAAGATCGCATGGGATTATGATATAAAGATAGACGGTGATAATTACACTATAGTCGATTCCGATGATCCCGTGGAGAGGGCTGTAGCCCTTCTCGATAGCGGAGAAGCGGATTTCCTCATGAAGGGCGGGGTCAAGACATCTGAGATCATGGGAGGGACTCTGCGGTATCTCAAGAACAGCGGCAGGATAAAGAAAGGGCATATTTACAGCCATGTCGGGCTGTTCCAGATTCCGAGCTATCCGAAGCTTCTCATGGTGACAGACGCTGCCCTGATTCCAAGCCCGAACCAGAAGATAAAAAAGAAGATCCTGGAGAACGCGCTGGCGGTTGCCGGATATCTGAATATACTGATCCCTAAAGTCGCCGTTATTTCCGCAGTTGAAGTCGCGAGCCCCAGTGTCGAGTCTTCCATGCTTGCCGCTGAACTTGCCGAGGAATACAAAGATCGTACCGATTGCAGTGTAGAGGGGCCTCTTTCTCTCGATGTCGCGATGTCGCCCCATTCGGCGATGGAAAAAAAGTACAAAGGCGAGATCAAGGGTAATGCCGATATTCTTCTGATGCCAGATATCGAAGCGGGAAATGTAGTCTACAAATCCCTTACCGTCTCTTCCGGGGCATATCTGGGCGGAGCTATAGTGGGAGCCGGTGTCCCTATCGTACTGACTTCAAGAGGGGATTCTTCCAGATCAAAACTTGCGTCGATCTGCCTGGCCTCCCTTATAGCCATGAAACAGGGCGATATACGGCTGAGAGACTGATACTTACCAGATATTTCATCCTGAAATCCGCTGATCCAGACGGTGCTTACACACGTAATCTATTGAAAAATATTCTGATATGTGGTAAAATGGCTCATTACGTGTAAGGGAGATCATACCGGGGACAAGTGAGGACCTTTATTCAGGATTAAGTAGCATTGTCTCAGTCGATACGTTCCAGGAGACCAAAGAGGGGGTGATAGGATATCCGGAGGATTCCGCTGGCTCTATTCCGGCCGAAGGTGTTTTTTCAGCTGCTCGAATCGATGTAAGGAGATATTAATAATGAAATCCAGATTGCTGTCTATCTTTCTGTTGGTTTTCACTCTGGTGGTGATGACCTCAGGAGAACTTATTGCCCAGACGCTGAAGGTTGCTCCAAAGAACCCTGATGCGCTTTCAGGAGGAGATCCTCAGTTCGGTCTTATCCCTCCTCCTATGGATCTTTCTCATATAATTGCCAGGCCGGGGATGGATCAGGCGGCAGCCTCCACATGGGACTGGCGTGCTCTGGGCGGTGTCACCTCCGTCAAGAACCAGAACCCGTACGGGACCTGCTGGTGTTTTGGCTGCCTGGGAAATTTCGAGGCTTCCGTTCTTATCAATGATAGTGTCGTGAACGATTATTCAGAGATGAATATCCAGGGGTGCAACATATTTTCACAGAATTGCTTTACAGGCGGTAATGCCTGGATAGCAGTGAACTACCTGGCTCTCAACGGAACAGTCGATGAGGCCTGTGATCCGTATCCAGGGGATTGTCCCAACTCGTCGTGCATCAACTACGCCTGCGCCTTCGACAAGCAGGTGACGGAGTGGAGGCTTATACCGAACGATGTCGCGTCGATCAAAGCGGCTGTCCAGACATGGGGCCCGTGCTACACATCGATGTATGCTAGTTTTCCCGCATTCAGTACATATGACGGGACATACTGCATGTCATATACCGGCACCGAGGGTACAAACCACGGAGTCGTCATTGTCGGATGGGACGATGATATGTGCGGCGGTAACGGAGCATGGATCATAAAGAACTCCTGGGGGACCTCCTGGGGGGACAGCGGGTTTTTCTATATTGAATATGGAAGCGCCAGGGTCGGAACCAACGTAAACGTGATAACCGGTTACAAGGATTACGATCCGAGTGAGAAGATATACAGCTATGATGAATGGGGATGGTGGGGCTCGATCGGCTACGGTGACGGTGATGACTTCGGAATGATCGAGCTGACGCCGTCCACTGCCAGCGAGACCCTTACCGCAGTCTCTTTCTGGGCGGTAGCTGCTCCCGGAACCTATACCGTGAAGATCTATGACGATTTCTCCGGTTCGGCTGTTTCCACGCTTCTTGCCGGCCCGATCGTTAAATCAGCGACAGAAGAAGGATATTACAGTGTTCCGCTTCCTACCCCTCTTGTCCTTACGATGGGAGATCCGATATATATTGAAGTCGAGTTTTCAAACGGGTATGCCTATCCGATACCGATGGATGATACAGGTCCGATGGAAACCGGAAAGACATTCACCAGCGATGATGGCTTATCATACAACTCTCTCGGACCGGACGGAGACAACTATGGTGATGTCGGTATCCGCGGGCATGTTGCTTATGAAGTTGTAGAAAACGACTGTTCCTTTGAAGGGGATGCCGGGATCTATGGTTTATTCTATGCTTCCGCTGATGTCGTCGCCGGTGAGACATACTGCGATGTAGTAGGTCCCGCGAACTTCGGTTTCATCTCGACGCTCTGCTCTGATGTGATCGATACCTTCTGTATGCACTATTATGATGATTACGGCTGGCCCGTGACCACTACGTATGCGGAAGATGCAGAAGGCGCTTGCTGGGAACTCGATTCCGGATATACCTTCGATATCGAAGTCTGTAT
>JAFGBF010000030.1 GCA_016933255.1 Candidatus Krumholzibacteriota bacterium | reverse complement strand
TTTAACGAGGAAGTGAATAGATGAGGATCTTGGTACTGACTTTGATCACACTGTGTCTCCTGAATTCAGGGGCATCTGCTATAGAGGTGGGCCGGATAGATGTAGAAGGGAACGTTTTTGTCTCTGACAAGAAGATAGTCTCTGTCTTCGGCATCCTTGCCGGAGAACAGTTCAAGGCCGAACGGGTCTCTCTCGGGATCAAAAGGCTTGTGAACACGAAAGACTTCGCCGATGTTGCGGCTTTTTACAGCGAAGCAGACGGAAAAGCAGTAATCACCGTAAAAGTACAGGAATACCCCAGGGTAAAAAAGGTCCTGCTGGAGGGGAATGATAATCTCAAGGATGATGATATCCGGGATAAGATCATGCTCAGGGAGGGTTTTTTCGCCCGGCCCGCGGTAATCTCAAACGATATAGCGGTCATAAGGGGGCTGCTGGAAGAAAAAGGATACAATAGAGCTAAAATAACATCGAGGACGAGCGATCCGAGCAGTGATCACAGGGTCCTGATAACTTACGTGATCGAAGAAGGCCACAAGGTCAAGATAAGGCATATAGATTTTATAGGGAACGGGGCGATTGAATCAAAACGGTTCCGGAAAGAGATGGAAAGCAACGAGGACCACTGGTGGAAGGGTGGGGAGTACAAGAGCGCAGTACTCAAGGAGGATCTCGAGAAGATAAGGACTATGTATAAGAACATAGGATATCTCGATGTGGATGTCTCGCTGTTCAGGCTCGATGAGATAAATAAGGGAGAGCACGTAGATGTCTATATCAAGATAGATGAGGGGCAGGAATATTTGACAGGAGATATAGAGTGGAGCGGCAACGAGATCATCTCCGACGAAGATATCTCCAGGCTTATCCTCCTTAAAGAAGGAGAACCCTATTCTCTTGAACTGGTTGAATTTATCCAGATGTCGATCAATAGCCTCTACTGGGAAAAGGGGTATATATGGAGCAGGGTCATTCCGAAAGAGAATGCCAGGAAGTACAAAGTCGACCTTGCTCTCGATATTATCGAAAATAATCCGGCATCCCTGAAAGAGATCAAGATAGGCGGAAATACCAAGACATTCGAGACTGTCATAAGGCGGGAACTCGATGTCTACCCGGGTGACAGGTTCATACTTGGAGATGTCCAGAGAAGTATCAGGGAGATCTTCCAGATGGGGTATTTTGCCGGCCCCCCGAAGATCGATACTGAACCGGTGAACGATGAAGGGGATATCAATCTCCTTATAGAAGTCGAAGAAAAACAGACCGGGAACTTCAAGGCGGGGTTCGGATTTTCCCAGCTGAACAAATTAAGCGGTTTTCTGGGAGTCCAGGAGAATAACTTTCTCGGCAGGGGCAAGACGATCGCCCTTGACTGGGAATTCGGCCGCTACCGCCGCAACCTGAATCTGCGCTACTCTGAACCTCATCTTTTCAATTCAGAGACAACGATGACGGTAAGTGTCTTCAACTGGATACAGGACAGGGTGAGCCAGCAGTATTATACCGACCGCCGAAAGGGGTTCTCGGTGCAGGCGGGACATCCCCTTCCGTGGCTCGACTATACAAGGGCATATCTTATGTATCGTTTCGAGACGGTAGAGCTGAATAACTTTGCCGAGTCATATCCCGAGTACGGGAGTCTGCGAAAGGTCGACTGGCCGCTGAACAAGAGTACAGTTATGCTGAGCCTTTCGAGAAACTCCACTGACAGCCCGTTTCACCCTTCCAGCGGCTCGCAGACCAGCCTGAGCGCGGAGCTCGCAGGCGGCCCGTTCGGGGGAAATGTGAAATTCGTCCGCTACAATGGCGAGATATCCTGGTTCAGGAACCTCTTCTGGAAATTCACTTTCCATCTGGAGATGAATGCGGGGCTGATAGACGGCTATGGCGGTTCCGAAGTCGAGGACTATGAGAAATTCCGTCTGGGCGGAAACAGAAGATATCCTCTCAGGGGGTATGATTTCTATGAAGTCGTTCCTGAAGGGAATGATCAGTACATAGGCGGGCGGTTCATGACGAAATTCACGCAGGAGATCGTCTTTCCATTTTCCCAGGCTGTCTACGGCCTCTTTTTCTTTGATGCCGGGAATACATGGAATTCATTCCGGGACGCAAATCCTTTCAGCATGAAAAGGGGAATCGGGCTGGGGATCAGGCTGGAGATGCCGGGTATGGGCAACCTGGGGTTCGATTATGGTTATGGATTGGATAAAGAAGACGGCGCCGGCTGGGAACCGCATTTTACATTCGGGACATTCTTTTAAAAAAGAGTTTTATTTTGGCTGAAAAGTAATGTATTTTGAGTGACATCGTTTTTAAAGGAGGAGAAGATGAAAAAGAGGATTTCGGCAATATTGATCGTAGCTTACGCGGTAGGCATCTTTCCCGCCGCTTTGCTTCATGCTGAAGAGGTCAAGATTGGCTACATCGATACGGTGAAGATCTTTTCAAATTTCAAAGAGACTATTGAGGCTGAAGAGATCTACAAGAAGGAAGTCGATGCGTGGAAGAAGCAGGCTGAAGAGATGGAGACCGGGCTCGCAAAGATGCGCGAGACCATTCAGAGCCAGACACTTATGCTGAGCGAGGAAAAACTCCAGGAAAAGAAGATGGAATTCGATCGCTCCGCCGAAGCATACAGGAAGTTTATGAATGAAGTCTTCGGTGAGAATGGCGAGGCAGCGCGCAGGAACAAGGAACTGACAGATCCGATCGTAGAGAAGATCAACGCGGTTATCTCGAAACTGGCAGAGGAACAGGGTTATACGATCGTTTTCGACGCGGCACAGGGAAATATCATCTATGCCGATAAATCGATTGATCTGACCGATATGGTTATAGCCGAGCTGGATGCGCAACTTGAGACTTTACAATAAGATAGATATTTTCTAAATAAAGAGGACCGGATAATTAATTGCCTTTTATCAGCTGTGGGGTTAGTATTCCGTCTGGTCGGTGCAGGCAGCAGAAGAGCAATATTATCCAGGTGTATCTATGGTTGAATACATTCTTGAAGAACTTGCCGAGATCGTGGGTGGGGAGGTGTCCGGTGACGGGACCGTAAATATAACGGGGGTCGCGGGGATCAAGGAAGCTGAAAAGGGTCAGATCACTTTTCTCGCCAATTCCAAGTATGAACCGTACCTCGCGACGACTAAAGCTTCGGCTCTTATAACCGAAGGTACCGACAATTTCTCCGGACCGGCGATTAATGTCGAGAATCCATATCTCGCCTTTTTAAAAGTCGTAACACTTTTCGACAGAAGCCCGATCGAGAGATATCCGAGAAAGATCCACAGTACGGCGCTTATTTCAGAGAGCGCTTCGATAGGAGCAGATGTTTCGATCGGGGCGTATGTGGTTATCGGAGAGGATGCTGTCATAGGGGACAGAAGCACGATCCTGCCTCTAGTATCGATCGAGGAGAATGTAAAGGTCGGAGAGGACTGTCTTATCTATCCCCACGTGACGCTCAGGGAAAGATGCGAGATCGGAAACAGGGTAATAATACATTCCGGTACTGTTATCGGAAGCGATGGATTCGGATACGCCAAACAGGGCAGTGAGCATCACAAGATTCCGCAGATAGGGATCGTCAGGGTTGAGGATGATGTTGAGATCGGAGCGAATACAACTGTTGACAGGGCTACGACAGGTGTGACTTTTATAGGGAGCGGCACCAAGGTCGATAACCTGGTTCAGATAGCGCATAATGTAGTTATAGGAGAGAATTCCGTTCTCGCCGCCCAGGTGGGAATATCCGGAAGTACCGAATTGGAGAAGAGTGTCGTTCTGGCGGGACAGGCCGGTCTGGCTGGACATATAAAGATCGGAGAAGGCGCAAGGGTCGGAGCTCAGGGAGGCGTGACGAAATCGATTCCGGCCGGCACTACGGTATCTGGATACCCGGCCAGGGAACATTCGTTCGCGCGCAAGATATACGCGGCAAGCACAAGACTTCCCGATCTACTTAGGGATTTCAGAGATTTGCAGAAAAGGGTCGAGGCCCTTGAGAAAGGATTGGGAATTGATCCGAAACCAGAAGACGATTAATAAACAATTTACGTTCAGCGGGACGGGACTGCATACGGGAAGGAAGGTCAACACGACATTCCTTCCATCGGGGACGGGAACTGGAATAGTATTTCGAAGGGTTGACCTTGATCCGGTAGTAGAGATCCCGGCCAGATCAGAATATATCGATCTCAATGAAGTCAAACGAAACACCACGATAGTCAATGGAAATGCCGTGATCCATACGGTGGAGCATATTCTTGCCGCTGTAGCCGGGCTGCAGATAGACAATCTTGTCATAGAGATCGACGGGGAGGAACCTCCGGAGCCTAAGGACGGCAGCGTAGCCTCACTGGTGGGGAAGTTCATCGATGCAGGTATAAAAGAGCAGGATGAAGAACTTGAGTATTTCAAGATAGTGACTCCGGTTGCCTATCAGAAGGATGATGTAGAGATCATCGTCCTGCCTTACGACGGGTTCAGGATCAGTTTCACGATCGAATATGAAAACCCGCATATCGGTACTCAATTCCTCTCTATCGACGTCGATCCAGACGTCTTTACCGAAAAGATCGCTCCTGCAAGGACTTTCGCCCTGATGTCGGATGTCGATATGCTGAAGTCGGAAGGGCTTATAAAGGGAGGAAGTCTGGAGAACGCGATAGTAGTCAACGAAAACGGTATAATGAACAAGGGGCCGTTGAGATTTAAAGATGAATTTGTCAGACACAAGATCCTGGATATTATCGGAGACCTTACCTTTGCCGGAGCTCCGATCGAGGGTCACGTAATAGCTATACGCTCGGGTCATAATTACAATCTCGAATTTGCCAGTATGCTCAGTGAGAAACGCCTTCAGTCTGAAAAGAAGTTAATAAAAACGGGGGAGAGCTGGGATATAAACAGGATTATGGATATCATGCCTCACCGGTATCCTTTCCTCCTCGTCGACAGGATCCTTGAGCTTGAGGATAAGAAAAGAGTGGTCGGCATAAAGAATATCACGATAAACGAGCCTTTTTTTATCGGCCACTTTCCAGGACATCCGATAATGCCCGCAGTATTGATAGTCGAAGCTATGGCGCAGGTCGGGGGGATACTCCTTTTTTCAAGTGTTGATGATCACGAGAAATACCTTGTATACTTCATGAGTATTAATAATGCGAAATTCAGAAGGCCGGTCGTCCCGGGAGATCAGATAAGATTTGAGCTTGAGTTGAAATCTCTGAAAAAAAGGTTCTGCAAGATGCGGGGGCTGGCATACGTAGACGGAAATATAGTGGCCGAAGCCGATCTGACATCTACATTGGTGTTACGGTGATGGAGGGAAATAATGCCTGCGGTAATCCATGATACGGCAATAGTAGAAAAAGGTGCGCAGCTTGGGGATAATGTCGATATCGGCCCCTTCTCGATCATCGGGAAAAATGTTTCCATAGGAGACGGAACCAGGGTGGGCAGCAATGTCCTGATAGAGGGGAATACTTCTATCGGTTCAGAAAATACGATTTTTAACGGTGCGGCCATAGGGGCCCCTCCTCAGGATCTGAAATTCGGCGGCGAGAGAAGTTTTGTAAAGATCGGCAATGAAAATACTATTCGTGAATTTGTAACTATCAATTCAGCGGTTGGAGAAGGTGAAAGCACGTCTGTTGGAAACAACTGTCTTCTGATGGCTTATGTACACCTTGCCCATAACTGCATTGTCAGAGACAGAGTGATCCTTTCGAATGCGGTAAATCTTGCTGGACATGTGACGATAGATGACTGGGCGATCATCGGAGGAATGGTTCCGGTACATCAGTTTGTATCGATCGGGACGCATGCGTTTGTAGGAGGAGGGAGCAGGATCCCGAAAGATATTCCCCCATACTTCAAATTCGCGGGGAATCCTCCGAAAGTCAGCGGGCTTAACAGCGTGGGGCTTGAACGCCGCGGATTCAGCATTGAAACAAGAGCTCTCTTGAAAAAAGCGTATGTCTTCCTTTACCGCAGCGAACTTAACGTTTCGCAGGCGGCAGAAAAGATCAAAGAAGAGCTCGACCAGACGGATGAGATCAAGACTCTTATTGAATTTATCTGCAATTCGAGGCGCGGACTGACCAAGTAGCAGTACTTACCAGTTTTAACCAGGAGATAAAATGAACGGATCGGGGCGCGGCATCAAGGCGGGTGTTATAGGTACCGGAAGCCTGGGAAAGAATCACGCAAGGCTGTACGCATCCTCGGAAGCTGTCAGTGAACTGTATCTTTATGACATGATCGAGAAAAGAGCCGGGGAGGTAGCTGCTTTGCACCAGGCCAAGGTCAGCCGCTCTCACGCGGAACTTCTCGATCTGTGCGATGTCGTAAGCATATGCACGCCGGCTACAGACCATTTTGCCACTGTTAAGAGCGCCTTCGAAAAGGGAGTGCACGTTCTTGTGGAGAAACCGATCGCTTCCGATTCAAAGCAGGGCAGGGAGATGGTCGATCTTGCATCGGAAAAAGGCCTGGTCTTTCAGGTAGGGCATATTGAAAGGTTCAATGGAACGTACAAAGCTGTCAAGGAACTTATCACTAAGCCTCTTTTTATCGAGTCCCACCGGCTTGGCACATTTGTTCCGAGAGGGATAGATGTCTCTGTCGTCGTCGACCTGATGATCCATGATATAGACCTTGTTCTTGATCTGCTGCGCGGTGACGCGCTTATAGATCTCAAGGCATCAGGCGCCGCGATCTTGACCGGTTCTCCTGATATAGTAAATGCCCGCCTCGAATTCGAAAGCGGATGCGTCGCGAATCTTACTGCATCCAGGATATCGAGAGAACCGTTGAGAAAAGTGAGGTTCTTTCAGGAAAACAGATATGTTTCCGCTGATTTCAGGGCAAAGGAGATCGAGGCTTTTTCGAAATCGGACGATGTGACGATGGAGGCGCTTGCAGACGATCCCAGGGCGTTCATCAAAAAACTTGACGTAGAGGTCGATAAGAGTGAACCTTTGATGCTGGAGATCGAATCGTTTCTTGGCGCTGTAGCTGGCGGCCATCCTCCCGAAGTAACGGGAGAGGAGGCTCTTGATGCACTCATAATCGCTGAAAGGATCCTCGACTGCATCAAAAAGGACCGGTAGTTATATGAAATCGATTCTGATGACCTGCGGTGAGACGAGCGGAGATGAACACGGTTCCCTTCTCGTAAGGGAGCTGAAAGCGCTCGATCCGGACAGACGGATAGTCGCGATGGGTGGCGAAAAGCTCAGGTCTTCGGGGGCAGAGGTCCTTTTCCCGATGGAAAAATTCGCTTTCATGGGGTTTTCCGAGATCATCACCGGACTGCCCGGAGTCCTTGCTCTTGAGATGATGCTGAAAAAGCTTATCCGCAGCGGTGAGATAGGGCTGTTCATTCCTGTGGATTACCCGGGGCTGAATCTTAGACTCGCCCGATATGCCAGGAAAAAGGGTGTCCCCGTCCTCTACTTTATTTCCCCCCAGGTATGGGCCTGGGGAGGATGGCGCATCGGAAAGATGAGAAGATCGATCGATCTTATGGCAGTGACATTTCCGTTTGAAGAGCAGTATTATAAAGATGCCGGTATCCCCGTATTTTTTTCCGGACACCCGATGACAGAGAGGATCGGACCTCCAGAGCGGCCCAAAGAGGTTCCGGAGGGGGGAAAGGATTCTCTGATCCTTCTCTTTCCCGGAAGCAGGAAGCAGGAAGTCAGGATGCATCTGCCCCTTCTCTTTTCCGCGGTAAGGATCATCAGATCGAGGATCCCTTCGGCGAGATTCGTACTCGGTGCCGCTCCTTTGATAAATATCGACGGAAAAGCGGTTCCGGAAGATCTCAGGGATATGATCCAGGTCAGGGAAGACGCGGTCAGCCTCCTTGGTGAGGCCTCGCTTGTCATAGCTGCTTCGGGGACGGTGACCCTTCAGACGGCGCTCTCGGGGACCCCGGCGGTCGTTATTTTCAAAAGTACCGGATTTACCTACAGCCTCGGAAGGGCGCTAGTCAAGGTGCCCTGGATAGCTATGCCGAATCTTCTTGCCGGAAAGATGCTGTATCCCGAGTTGATTCAGGAAAAAGCGACTGGAGAGAATATAGCTCGGGAAGCTTCTTCTTTTCTTGCAGACCCCGAAAGGTATCGGGATGTCTCCAGGAACCTGATTAAGATTTATGATAGTCTACATATTGATAATGGATTAAAACAATTAGCTGAGAAATCACTTGAGATGTGTTTGACGGAATGACCGGGCAGGATAAGGTATGAAGATCAGATTGAATCCGGGGTTCGCGAGTTTCTTCGGGGCGCTTTTCATAAGACTTCTGGGGTCGACTCTTAGGATCGAGTGGCGAGGAGCTGAACATGTGGATGAAGCGAGGAAGATATCCGGACAGGTCATCTTTGCATTCTGGCATGGCAGGCTGCTTGTCTTCAGCTGGACTCACAGAAAACAGAATATCCAGGTCCTTGCTTCTGAGCATTACGATGGGGACCTTATGGGAAGGAGTATCGAGCGGCTCGGTTTCGGGCATATAAAAGGTTCTACTACCAGGGGAGGAGCGCGAGCCCTGATGACCCTTACATCCCTGCTCAAAAAAGGACTGGATGTCGGGTTGACTGTCGACGGGCCGAAAGGCCCTCTCGGGCATGTACAGCAGGGAGCTGTCGAACTCGGCAGGCTCGGCTCATCTGCAGTGATACCGATGTCGTGTTCGGCGAAACGAAGGGTCCTGCTCGGTTCCTGGGACAGGTTTCAGATCCCGCTTCCTTTCACACGGGTGGTTATCGAGTATGAAAGACCGATTACCGTACCTTCTGATACCGGGGCAGATGAGAGGGAAAAGATCAGGCTCGGGCTCGAGGAAAAGCTCGGGCAGATGACGAGAACGCTCGATCTTGAGATGGGATATAAGGGTAAAGAGGCTTGGCCGCATGAAGATAATTGAAAGATACCCTTCAGGACTGAGGATCTTTATGGGAAAAGGGGGCTGGGCTCTCCTGAATCCTGTAAGGTATCTGCTGGCCGTTTCCTTCAGGGCTTATCTGCTGTTCCATGCCGATGATCGAAAGAGAAAGGCCGCCGGGAAGGCCGAAGGCAAAGGCGGCCACACCCCTGTTACGATATCGATAGGGAATATCGAAGTCGGCGGAAGCGGGAAGACTCCTGCTGCAATATCGATTGCCGGTAATATCGCTGAAGTCGGCGGAAGGCCTGTCATTGTGACCAGAGGGTATAAGGGGTCCGCAGAAAGAGCGGGGAAAAGCGTTGTGATATCAGGTCCCGGCGATTCTTTTGAATCGGAAGGGGATGACTATATAACAGAAGATCTATTTATCGAACGTCTGGAGAGGGGAGGTTCTCTGCAGGATAGGGTCAAGGCGCTTGGGGACGAGGCGCTGCTTCTTGCAGTTAGGGGGTTTCCGGTAGTCGTCGATCCGGATCGGAGGCGCGGTGTGAGAGTCGCTTCGGGCCTTTTCGATCCCACGCATATTCTTCTCGATGATGCTTTCCAGAACCGTAAGATCGAAAGGGACATCGATATCCTTCTTCTTGATCACGAGAAACCTTTTGGAAAAGGATGGATCGTTCCGGCAGGGACACTGAGGGAGCCTCCTTCGGCTGCCGCAAGGGCCGATGCCGTAATATTCACTCGCGCCTCGAGCCGGGAGATCCCGAAAAAAGCTGTAAGGCATCTGAAAGGCAAAAAGTTATATTTCGCGAGGCATAACCCTTCAGGGCTGAGGGACAGATCCGGAGAGCTCAGGCCTTTCTCCGTCTGCGACGGGAAGGAACTCATTATCTTTTCAGGTATAGCCCGGCCTGACTCGTTCGAATCGACCCTCTTGGAAATCGGTCTGCATCCGGCGGTCTCGATACGTTTTCCAGACCATCATTTTTATACGGAAGAGGATGTGGCTGGGATCATCTCTGCAGGAACAGGCAGCTCGATATTTATTACTACGGAGAAAGACCGCGCCAAGGCGCTGGACTTTTTTACGGAAGATATCGATTTCTATTCTCTTGAGATCGAGATGGAGATCCGGCCGGCTTGCGGCGGTGAAAATGATGAAAGATCTTCTTTTGAGAGCGGATCGGTAGATATCGATTCGATACTGATCACTTCCGGAAAGAGAAGCTTCAGATGAAAGTCATTACGACAGACATACTCGTCATAGGAAGCGGTGCTTCTGGACTTTATTTCGCTCTTAAAGCCGCCGATAAGGCAAAAGTCACTGTCGTGACAAAGAAGAAAGCCGAACAATCCAATACAAATTACGCGCAGGGAGGGATAGCCTCGGTCATAGACGTGGGAGATTCCTTCGATCTGCACACATCGGACACGATCCTTGCCGGTAAAGGGTTATGTGATGAAGAGGCTGTACGGATAATGGTGAAAGAGGGGCCGGAAAAGATAAAGGAACTGATAAGGCTGGGCGTGCGTTTCAGCAGAGAAGGAGAAAACGGTCCGCTGCAGCTCGGGCGCGAGGGAGGGCACTCCAAATCGAGGATCGTCCATTTCGGCGACCTTACAGGCAGGGAACTGGAAGAGACCCTGATAAAGAGCTGCCGCGCGCACAGCTCCATTCAGCTTGTCGAGGGGCAGCTGGCCATAGATCTTGTAAAAGACGGTACAGGGCGGATCAGCGGAGCCTGTCTTCTGGAGATCGAAAACAATGATATAACGGCGTATCTTGCCCACAATACCGTTCTCGCCTCGGGAGGAGCCGGAAAGATATACCTGTACACTTCCAATCCCGATGTAGCGACCGGCGACGGAATCGCCATGGCGTATAACGCCGGAGCGAAGGTCGCTAACCTTGAATTCGTCCAGTTTCATCCCACTTGTCTATATCATCCTGACGCCAAATCGAGATTGATATCTGAAGCTCTTCGAGGCGAGGGAGCTATCCTGAGAAATCAGGCTGGTGTCGAGTTTATGGAGAATTTTGATCCGCGAAAAGAACTGGCATCGAGGGATATCGTCGCGCGGGCGATCGATACCGAGATGAAAAAAAGCGGTGATAAATATGTTCTACTCGATATCTCTCACAGGCCGGGCGAATGGCTTAAAAAAAGGTTTCCCTACGTTTTCCAGAGCTGTCTTGAATTCGGGATCGACATAAGCAAGGATCCGATTCCCGTCGTTCCGGCCGCCCACTATATGGTAGGCGGTGTTCTGGCTACGATAAACGGCGAGACCAACCTTGAAGGACTGTACGCGATAGGCGAGGTAGCATGTTCCAGAATACACGGCGCGAACAGGCTCGCAAGCAATTCTCTCCTTGAAACGATAGTCATGGCTGACAGATGCGCCGAACTTCTTTCAAAGAGTAAAAATCCGAAAAGAAATCTGAAAGAGATCCAGGTCGAGGGCCAGACAGTAGGCGATCCTGACGAATTACAGACTGTTATAGTAGACCATGACTGGGACCTGGCAAGAAGGATCATGTGGGATTACGTCGGGATAGTGCGTTCGGATGAGAGGCTGGGTATCGCGAAAGCGAGGATCGCGCAGATAAAGAAGACAGTAGATCATTTATATTCGGATTACGGCGTGTCGGCCGATATCATCGAGCTGAGAAATATCGTTCTGGTGAGCAGTCTGATCATAGAATCCGCTCTCCTGAGAAAAGAATCAAGGGGGCTGCACTTTAACACTGATTATCCGGAGACAGATCCAGATTATGAAAAGGATACTGTCTTATTGAAGGAAAGCTGATGGAAGGAAGTATTGAAGAATTCAGCTGGATAGAAATGATCCTAAAACATTATCCGCGTTACAAAGCGGAAGCCTACGCCTTCGTCATGATAGTGATAGATGAGATCCAGGAGTCGCTTGAGATAAGAAGGCATATCTCCGGAGAAATGCTTCTGAACGGCATGAAGGAGTATGCGTCTTCAAGATACGGCCCGATGGCAAAAGAAGTGCTGAATTCCTGGGGCGTATATACTACAGAAGATATAGGCAACATAGTCTTCATGATGGTGAAGTTCGGAATTCTTGACAAGACGGAAGAAGATAGCATAGAAGATTTTAAAGAACGTTTTAATTTTACAAGGGTCTTCGAAGAGGATTACTTCAACAACGAAAACTGATTTGTGAAAGACGATCTCTATCCCCAGAAGATACATATCCTAGCGCTGGGATTCTGCGCTGTATCCACACAGGCTGTTTTCCTGAGGGAACTGCTTGGCCTTTTTCATGGTACGGAATTTACCCTGGGTTTTCTTCTTTCCTCCTGGTTACTATGGATAGCGGCGGGCGGCCTTCTGGGGGGCGGGTGGTCGAAAAAGGCGCAAAACAAGAAGAGATTGACGAGGATACTGTCTATCATGACAGGGGCGCTGCTCCCCCTGACAATCATAATAATAAGGTTATCGCGTGGGATCCTGCAGGAGGCGAGGGGAGAATTCCCAGGCTATCTCAAAGCTCTTCTCTTCGCCTTTATGATCATCGGGCCGTTCACCTTCTTTTACGGGATGATATACAATACTGCCAGCGCCCTTTTCAGGGAGAAATTCGGCAGCATTCGCGAGAGCATTACTTCGGTCTACAGGCTTGAGGCGGCGGGTTCGATAGCCGGCGCCCTCATCTTTTCATTTCTGCTTTTACGGCACTTTACACAGCTTGAAGCGGCTTTTATCGTTTTCATGACAGTGTTGACAGTCTCTCTTTCCACTTTCAGATTCAGCTGGAGGCCTTTCGCGATCGTGACTTTCGGTGTCGCGGCATGCCTTGCTCTTCTTCCTTCAGTGGCTGAAATCGATTCTGGTTCTTACGCGCGCATTTTTCCGCAGTACGATCTAAAAGGATTCTTGTCGTCGAAATACGCGGAGCTGGTCGCGGTCAGCCGGGAGGGAATGCTTTCAGTATATGCCGGGGGAAGCAGGGTGATTTCCATTCCTGAACCTGAAATCGTCGAGGAGACAGTCCATATACCCCTTCTTTCTCATGACGATCCGGTAGATCTGCTGATAATCGGTTCCTCCTTTGAAAGCGTGATAGAGGAATCGGCGAAACATCCGTCTGTCAGATCTGTCGACCTGATGAATCTCGATGATGGGATATCGGAACTGATCGCAGAAGTCAGCGAAAAAGATCCTGGAAGGTGGATTGAAATCGGTGATGCTGGGAGAGAGAGTCTCAATCTTCGCAGGATCTACGGTGATCCGAGAGCCCTTCTCGGTTCTACGCGGAAAAAATATGATCTGATAATCATCAGTGTTCCGGAGCCGATAAATATCCAATGGAACAGATTCTACACCAGGGAGTTTTTTACCGTTGTGAAAAACGCTCTTGCTGAAGGCGGGATCGCGGCAGTCTCCCACATATCTTCCGAGAATTATATTTCCGCAAGACAGGCTGTAGTCCTGAATATCATTGTGAATACGATCCGGGAGGTATTCGATGATGTCGCTGTGATTCCCGGCGGCAGGGCGCATTTCATCGCCGGTGAGGATTGCGTCGGAATAATCGCGAAGATATTTTTCAATCTCGAAGACAGAGCACTGGATACAAGGTATATAAACGGCTCCTTTCTGCCGTCAAGGCTGTCACCCGAGCGGGTGGAGCACCTGAAGTCGAGTCTCGAAGCGCACGCGCTGGATATCGTAAACAGCGATCTTTATCCGGTCCTCCCTTATCACGAGCTGATCCTGGAAGCGGAAAGAAAGAGAAGCGGGGCCGCGGAGGCCCTCGAGGCGGTATTCAGGGTCCCCGTGTATATCTTTCCGGCTGCTGTGATTGTAATACTCGCTCTTATGATCGTTTTCTCCCGCCGCAGGACGATGGACAGGACAGCTGTTTTTATTACCGGGTTCAGCAGTTTTCTCTTTCAGATCTCTGTTATGACTCTTTTTCAGGTCTTTTCAGGGATACTATATTACGGTTTGATCCTGATCAGCGCATTTTTCATGACTGGTATTTCTCTCGGGTCCTCGTTCCGAAATCCCGGCAGTGAAAGGCCATCAGCTGCCGTACGCTTCCTTCACATCAGCTTCCTGATCCTCTCCGCAGCACTTGTTTTTCTGGTCTTGAACAGCGCAGGTCTCGATCTTATGAGGATCGCTAGCAGATGGATCCTCTACGCTTTTTCATTCCTGAATGGATTCATCACGGGTTCCTATTACCGCGTGATAGTCTCTTCCTCGTATATCGAAAACGAGAGGAGCGTCCCGGCGGTCTATTACTCCACCGACCTCTTCGGAGCCTCTCTTGGAGGATTGATTGGAGGGTTCTTTCTCCTGCCTGTAGCGGGTATACGGTCTACTCTGCTTTTGATGGCAGCCATACACCTGATGGCGCTGTTTACCATAAGGATCAGAGAGTAGTTCAGCGCAACCCCATCTCTTTTTCAGAGAATATTTCGGCGGAGAATATCTCTATAACCGTTCCTTCTTTTTTCCAGGCATCCTGATCAAGCCCGGCTTTTACGCAGGTCTGAGAGAGAAAGGTCTCTCTGTCCCAGTTCCATTCGGTCGCTACCTGCGGGAGAAGAAGGCCCCTGTTCCGTCCGCGTGTTATTATAATGCCGTGTCTGCCTACGATGATCTTGGAGATCTTCTGCGCCTTCCGCACGGGACTGAGAACAGATATCTCGATTGCGATATCATCGAGTTCACCCTGTACGACCGGCCGAAATCTGTAATCGTTGAAAGCTGCAGATTCAGCCATTTCCGCCACCGTATCTGCGAGAGGTTTTATCGCTTCTATATAGCCTATACATCCGCGAAGCTGGTTATTTATTTTAAGGGTGACAAAACCTCCCCGTTTTTCTCCAAGGACGGCAGATGGAGGGAGCTCGACCACCGTCTCTTTGCCATTCAGCCTGTTTTCTATGACCTGTCTGGCATACTTGAGAAGAAACAGTTTGTCTTCCCTGGTAAGATCAGATTCCTTTCCAGAATCTTTCTTTTCGACTCCTGTCCCGCTATTTTTTTCAGATCTAATTTTTTTGCCGTCGTCATCTATGAAGACTGCGGAAAGATAACCGACTACGCTGCTGTAATCGCCGCTTTTATCCCCTGAGTCAGCGTATTCGATCACTTCACATCGATCGGCGCCCGCTGACCTTGAAGCGAGTATCGCCGTGGCGACCGGTCCGCCGCCGCATGCTTCAGTTTTTCCCGATGCGAGTATTCCGGCAAGATCTTCATGATCGAACTTTTTGAGGGCCTGAATAAATATATCATCGAGTCTTTTTGCGTTATCCCGCGGGTGAAAATGCGAAAGATCCGTTGATGCGACAATGAGGACATCTTCACCTTTGACTGCCTGTCCTATGGCCCCGCCGAGGCTTTCGATGATATCATCCGACTGGTCACCCATCACGATCGGAACCAGTTTGAAATCCCCCAGTACCACCTGAAGAAAAGGAAGCTGCACTTCCAGGGAATGCTCGCCCCGCCGGCCGGGAGCGGAGATATGTCCCGCATCATCGAGTTTTACCATACTCCCGAAAGAAGCGATCTTTTCGGCTAGTTCACGGTCGACCGGAATCTCACCCAGGGGGGTAAGATATGATCTTCCGGAGAATATAGATGCGTATCGGAAATGTTCCACGTGGCATGGCGAGATCACTATGACAGTCTTATAATTGCCAGGTTCGAGAAGCCTGTACGCCGCCGCGGCGACTTCTCCCGAGTAGATATATCCGGCGTGGGGGGCTAAAAGGGCTTTTATCCTTCCCGTGATCCTTTTATTCGAAGGAGCGGAAAGCATCTCTTCTATTGTCGATCGCAGGACTGAGGGGTCTTTGGGATAAAACTGCCCGGCGACCGACGGCATGCGGGTATGGTCTTTCATCGAATCACCTTTCATGCTGCCGAAGGTAGCGTCTGTCAGATCCAGTATAAATAACAAGATAAACAAGAAAGTGATCTGTCTTTTCAAGGTTTTGCCTCCTGCCAGAGACCTGGTATCGCCGACTTGCAATGCAGGCACTTTCCGTCAACCATATCTATAGCCTGAATGCTGTATCCTCTTCTCGATATGATCTTTTTCCCGCAATTGTGGCAGAATGTGTTTTCCGCCCTGTGATCGGTCACGTTACCGATATAAACGTATCTGATCCCTTCCTCCCTGCATATTTCCCAGGCCTTTTCCAGGGAAGCGACCGGAGTGGGAGGCAGGTTTGAAAGACGGTATGCGGGATAGAATCTTGAAAAATGGACAGGAACATCGGGTCCAAGGTTTTCAACCAGCCAGCGTGCCATTTCGCGTATCATAACGGGATCATCATTCAGGGTCGGGACCATGAGATATACTATTTCAAGCCAGAGACCTGTGCTTTTTATCGATTTGAGGGTGTCGAGGACGGGAGCGAGGGATGCTCCGCAGATATTACGGTAATAGCTGTCATCGAACGATTTCAGATCGATCTTGATAGCGTCTATATTTGCGCAGAGGGATTTGATCGCTTCAGGAGAATAATATCCGTTGCTCACGACCGCGCTGAATATCCCCGCTTTTCTGGCGATCCGGGCGATGTCATTCATGTATTCATAGAAGACGACAGGTTCGCCGTAGGTATAGGCGATCGAGCGGACGCCCTGTTCAGCGGCTTTTGATACGATCGTTTCCGGCAAGAGAAACCTTACCGAGATATCGTCAGGCTTTGACTGGGATATCTGCCAGTTCTGACAGAATTTGCAGCTCATGTTGCATCCGACGGTTGAAAGGGAGAGGGCGGAACTTCCCGGGAAAAAATGAAAGAAAGGCTTTTTCTCTATAGGATCTATATGAATGGAGCAGGGGCGTCCGTAGACGAGCGAATACAGGGTCCCTCCGATATTGCTTCGAACCCCGCAGATCCCTTTTCCTCCCGGCGGAATCGTACACTGATGAGGGCAAAGGCCGCAGCGGACCCGGCTGTCTTCGAGACGAGTGTAAAAAGAGGCTTCAAAGAGGTCGTCGCCGGAGGCGAAAAGAGGCATGGGGGCGAGACCGGCAGCAAGCAGCACCGCCGCAGAGGCTAAAAAGTCCCTCCGCGAAATCGGTTCGTCTCCAGTGGATGCAGAGTGGGATCTATTGTTGAAAATCTCAGGCAAAACGTCTCACCTCTCGGGAGAATGATAGATTAAAAGGAGGCGCGGTACAAGAGGGAAGAGATGCTGACTGGCGATTTCAGTGAGTTTTGCTCTCTGCCGTATCGATAGTATTTAACCTGCCGAAGTCCGGTCTTTTCACCTTGAAGATCCTGCAAGGCCCAAAATATATCTGCGGATCTGGTCAGACTTTTTTCTGTCGACAGTTCCAAAAGCTCCGGTCTTTGAAGAACTGGCCGAGCTTTTACCGTTCAAATCAGCATAGACAACGATCTCATCAATAAGTTCACCATCTCGGTCTTTTATTATATATTTTTCCCGTTCGATCATGTTTTTGCCGCTTCGTGCTCTTGAGATACTGGAAATGTCCGATTCGAAGGATAGTGCTCCCAAGATAGCGAACAGCTGGCTGATCTGTTCCCGGGTAAGCCTGATTTCGGGAAATTCTGAAATCGACCAGCCCTCCTGCCCAAGTTTTATCAGAATCGTCTTTTCCCCGTATTCACAGACCAATTCAGCCGCTCTTCCGGGATCGAAAAAAAAGACCTTCAGCACCATTTCTTTTTCATCGATCCAGTCGAATATCTTGAGTAATTTCGATTCGAGCTTTACTATATTGTCCAGTCCGCTCCGCATCGCATAGACGAATTTTTCATCGTCTCGTCCGAACGAGATCGATATCGGGCCTGACGGAGTAGCAAGAGTCACGTTTCTCACCGGGGATAATATTCCGAAAAGCTCGGGGTGAAGGGTGTCCTCGGCCTCAAACCCGTAAATAAGAGATTCGGTTATCTCACCGATGTATGGTATTATCAGCCTCCTGTCGGCAGGGAGATCCGTATCAGATAGAAACCAGTCTTCTCCGCGTCTTTCAAACGAATATGACAGGTCGCCTTTCTGAAACGAGATCGTTCTTACAGAGTCCGGGTCCTCGAGAAGAAAGATCTTGTTGCGCAGATGATAGAGGCTTTTCTTCATGAGGTTGCGAGTAAGGTCATTCGTCAGGAGGATATCGGGCGAACTCCCGAGGCGCACGTAACACTGAGTGTTCATCGGCGTCTTGTCTCCGAAATAGATCGTGTCTGATCTGGACTGGATGCCGTTGTAGAGGATTATATATGTGGAAGGGTTTTCCAGTCCGAAATCGGCAAAAGCGCCATGAGGATCAAAGCTGCTTCTCCTTCGTCCCGGAATGATCGTCTTGAGGATATATTCTATAGTCGAACCTGAACCTTCTGTCACAACCGGATAAGTGATCAGCCATCCGTTCCCGTTCTTTCGCCATCTTATTTCCTCGCCTAATGCACTGTGAAATTCGACGCTGTCGATTTCTTCGTAGCTGTAAGGAAGGAGCTGCCGAGCGGTTATCTGTTCTTCCTTGACGGATTCGATCTTTTTCTGGTCGAAAAAGTAGATGCCGGAGATTATTATGAGGATCAATACGAGTATAACAGTTGTTTTGATGCTCATCTTTCAGACCTGCCTAGCCTGACTGCCGTTTGCGGATGAATACGAAAAGTCCAGCGATACCGAACAGGGAAGGGAGCGCGACCACAGGTATCCAGAAAACAGCGAGACCCTCTTTTTTGTTTAGCAGTACCGGTTGATTAAGGACCTCGGCAGGACGTACAGATACAAGATCTTCCTCTTCGGCAAGCCAGTTGACCGAGTTCAGGATAAGATCCCTGTTTCCTGACATCCTGATATTCGAGTTCCCCGCAAAGTCACTGTCTCCGAAGACGATGATCCTTGAATAGCGGGGATGAGAACCAATAGAATCGGAGCGATCGAGAACAAGTTCCATTTCTCCTACTACTGCTATGGTCACGGGACCCGTTACATCGCTTATACTTTCATACTGGGTCTTTCCTATCGACATCAGGGTGTCGATACTTGTTTCGCCGTAGGCTTTTTTCTGTGTCTTCCCGATAACCGTGACGGTCGTCGCATCGGGAAGTTTATCAAGGACTGATAACGATCGTGCCTGCGGGAAAAATGAGAAAAGTCTGAAGTCTTCCGTAATCGGGTGAGTACCGTACTGATTGACGACTGTCGTCAGATAATTGTCGACCAGGAGCTTGCCGTTGGGATCCACGATGATATCATCTCCCGGTTTTATGCCGAAGGCCTTGGTAATGCCTGTGATCACAGGGATATCAGTGGCAGGATCCAGGAGGAAGAGGGCACATCCTCCTGATATGAGATAGTCGAGGATTATCTTTTGTTCGGCTTGCAGCAGATCATCCTTCGGGCCTGCCATGACAAGGATCGTGCAGTCATCCGGGATCCTGTCGTTTCCAAGAGGGAGAAATACCCTGGTATCGAAATTTTCGAGTTCGAGGGCTTCTTTCAGCGAACTCAATCCCCTCATCTCGGTGTTCTTGATCGATTTTTCTCCGTGCCCCGTGGTGAAATAGATCGTCTTCTTTCCCGAAGATACGACTTTGTAAATCGCGTTTGTGATCTTTTCTTCCGAAGCTTCCCAAAGTTCTTCCCTTTTTCCGGCGGCTTCGATAAAGACCGCTCCGTATTTCTCAAGTTCATACCGTCTCGCGGTTATGGGATCCTTGTTCGGATTCACGAATTTGAAAGATATCCGCGGAGAGATATTCCTGTATTCGGATAAAAGGTCATCCAGTTCGATCTTATCGGCAGATGCTTCCTTGAAGAAGGATGTTATTGTGATATCTGATTCAAGATTCTCCAGGACTTTTCTGGTTTGTGGGGACAGGGAGAATCTTCCGTTGGTAGTAGTATCGATCCTTAGACTGTGTCTCGTCACAATAGTCTGGAGAAAAATGAAGATCGCTATGGCGAGTAATATCGAAATTGCGGTGTTGAGACCGTAGCGTGTCGAGCGCCTTGCTCCCTCATGCACTGATCCTCTATAAGCGATAGAGACTGCTATAATGGAAAGAATAAGCCCCGCGAGAAGAGGCATAAAAGCGACGAATCCGCTGGAATACAGAATGCCGTATATTATGCTGCCAGCTATCACAAGTACAAGGCCCGCGGTTCCCAGAATAAGTGTGGTTCCTCTCATATTCAGGCCCTCCACCTTGATGATTCAAGGGACTTCAAAGTAAGAAAGAGGAAAAAAAGACTTAGCAGAAGATAGTAGGAGATATCTTTGAGGTCGATAATCCCTTTCGAGAACGATTCGAAATGAACGAGGATGGAGCTTTCCGCGAGTATGGTCGAAATAGTCGATCCTGTGAGCGGGGCCGCCCATCCAATAACGAGAAAAAATAGCGAGACACCGAATGTAGAGACACCTGCAACGAGCTGATTCGACGTCAGGGATGAAAAGAATGTCCCGATAGAAAGGAATGACGCGCCCATCAGCAGCAGGCCGAGATATCCGGATAAAACCGGAAGCATCTCGGGATCTGAAAAGATCATAAGCATGATCGGAAAGATCAGAGTCAGGGAAAGCATTATGGCCAGGATCGTAAGAGAGGCGAAAAATTTTCCGGCAATGATCGCGGTGTCAGAGACCGGGAAAGTCAGAAGAAGTTCAAAAGTACCCTGTTTTTTTTCCTCTGAAATCAGTCTCATTGTGATCATCGGAAGGATAAGAAGGATGATTATGCTGATATTGCTGAACATCGGCCTCATTACGCCGTCTATCAGATTGATATTAGCTGAAAGATCGCTGCTCTGGATGATTTCAAGGGAGATGAAGTTATAATATCTGAAGATGCTGAAGAAGAAATACCCGCATATTATCATAAAGATGCAGATCGTCACGTATGCAGTGATCGAATGAAAATAATATTTAAGTTCGCGCAGGTAAATGGCTCTGAATTTACTTATCATGCCGGTTCTTTCGTCACAAGTTTGATGAATATATCCTCGAGAGACAGTTCCTCGCCATATATCTCGAGAAGCCCGATATTGTTTTTTACAAGTACAGAGGCTATCGTGTCGCGCATTTCTTTCACCGGGACCGATTCGACGATCAGCGATACCGTCTCCTCATCAGCGTGCTGGATCTTTGTCATAAGCACCCCTTCGAGGCTGGAGATGATTTCGCTGATCCTTCCGGGATCGCCGGAGGCTCGTACCTTGACCCTTATTATTGATGATTTTTTTAGCCTCTCTCTGAGATTCTCGGGGGAATCGACAGCGACGAGTATGCCTTTGTTTATTATTATCACCCTGTGGCAGACCTGGCTGACTTCCGGAAGGATGTGACTGCTGAGAATTACGGTCCTTTCACGGCCGAGGTTGTTGATAAGGTGTCTGATATCTATGATCTGTCTCGGATCGAGGCCGAGCGTCGGTTCATCTAGAATAAGAAGCTCAGGATCGTTTATTACAGCCTGGGCGATCCCGACTCTCTGCTGGTAACCTTTCGAAAGAGTCCCTATGATTTTTCCGGCGACCTGTTCCAGCCCGCAACTTTCCACGGAACGCTCTATCGAAGATCTGATCGACGTATTAGCGACACCTTTGAGTCTGGCAACAAGTTCCAGATATTCTTTCACTTTCAGATCATGGTAAAGAGGCGTTTTTTCAGGCAGATAGCCTATCCGCCTGCGTACTTCCATGGAATCTTTCTGGATATCGAAACCGAATATCGAGGCCCGTCCCGATGAAGGCGGCATAAAGCATGTCAGCATCTTCATTGTCGTGGTCTTGCCCGCGCCGTTCGGACCCAGAAATCCGAGGATCTCTCCTTTTTCGACTTCAAAGGAGAGATTGCTTACGGCTTTGTTGTAGCCGTAATATTTCGTCAGATTCTCTACCTTGATCAAAATCGACCTCCGGAGCCAGCCGTCAAAGCCGGGGTTGGGACAGCCCTGAATCAGCGGGGATCCCTGCAAAACGTTACTATAAATTAAATGCTTTTTTGCAGGGTGTCAATCTGCTATTGCGTGTTTTTGCTGATTCAAGTCCCTGATGGCATGAAAGATGCAGTTTGCGGGCCATGGAGGATTGTGATGACTCAACCCGGACAGAAAGAAAAAAACAGCGAAGCGAGCGAGTTTTATTCAGGTGAAATATCTGAATCCAAAAGAAAGTTATATTCCGTTATCATTGATGGTGTTGCCAGCGAGATCGAGACGCTTGAGTCATTTGCCATCAAGTTCGGGCTCCTATCCAATATTCCTGTAACAAAGGTCAAGTATCTGGTCTCGCATATCCCTTCCGAGATCTGGTCCGGGCCCTCCAGGTCGAGGGCGAAGGGGCTTCTTTCCCTGATCGTCGAGGCCGGCGGAAAAGGCAGGATCGAAGAGAAGCGCCCCCGGAAGGTAAAGCCCTCAGCGATCGAAGGACCGAAGATGAAGAGACTCGAGGGAAGGAAATGCCTTAAATGCGGATTTCCGCTGGGGGAGGGCGACGAGTTCTGCCAGTTCTGCATGACTCCCATCGGAGATCTTCAAAAGAAAGAACATCATGGCAAAAAGAGGAGCAGGAAATTCCTTATACCGCCGGCAAGGTTGCTCTTTTACATGTTTTTTCTTCTCGCAGGGCTGATCATCATGCGGGTCGCGCGGTGATACCGTATTCTTCTTCGTTTTTTCCCCCCTCTTTTTCAACTGGAAAATCAGATCTGCATAAGGTATAAAGATGGCATGAGCGATCGATCCGAAGAAAAACGAAAATGGACGATTCTGGCGGCAATAATCATTGTTGCGTTCATTCTGCGTTTTTTCAGGTTGGGCCACCAGTCATTCTGGGTAGATGAGATGATGACTATCGGCTCATACTCCTCTCCTCCGGCCCCTGTCACATACTGGAAGAAACTTCTTTGGGACATGCACGGGCCCCTTTATTCGCTGATCATGCATTTCTGGAGTCTTGCCAGTACTTCTGAATCATGGTTGAGGGCCCCGAGTGCCGTTGCCGGAGTGCTTTCAGTATTTTTCATATACCGATGGATCCGGATGATCGGATCGGAATCCGCTGCACTTGCCGGCGCCTTGATCCTGGCCCTTAATCCATTTCATATATACTATTCACAGGAGTTGAGGTTCTATTCCCTGCTTACGATGTTTCTGATTCTATCGATGATCGCGTTCAGCCGGTTTACCGAAAAGCCCGGGAGAAAAAGCGCTGTCGTTCTTGGGGCAACACTCGGGCTCGCCTGTCTTTCCCACTTTATGGCGATTTTTCTCTGCGCAGGGATACTCGTATATATGCTTGTTACTGGAAAGGTGAAAGGTGAATACCTTAGGTTCGGTTCGTTAGCTGCTCTTATTGTATTTATCTTCGTCTCACCCTGGATATACAGAGAGATATATTTTCTCAGGCAGATCAATGTGGTCGATATATCCGGTCTTCCCGAGGCTTCAAAACTCAGAGGCAAGCTGACTCTGAACAGGTGGTCGTATCCATATATCCTTTACGCTTTTTCTGTGGGATTTTCTTTCGGGCCTGATCTAAGGACGCTTCGCGGAGCTTCATCGGGGATCGAATTATTAAAAGGGTATGGATTTCCGCTGATCACGGTATCGGTCATTTTCGGAGTCACCGTGCTGCGGGGTCTGATCGAGAGCGCGAGAAGACACCTGCTGCAGCTTTTTCTTTCGATCCTGGCAGTTTCGATAGGAGCCGTGACTATTGCGGCGATGCTGAATATAAAGGTGTTCAATGTCAGGTACCTGATGAGTGCATTTCCTGTTTTTATAGCACTGACCGCTTTCGGGATCCCTGAAAGCGGCAGATGGAGAAAGATCATTCTGTCGGCAGTACTGCTGATACTGGTAATCTCGGTCTGGAACTATCATTTCGATCCTCTTTACGAGCGGGATGATATACGGTCAGGTGCGGAGGTGATAACCTCCAGGGAAATCGAGGGGGACCTGATTCTCGTTCCCGGGTTTGAGACGATATTCCGGCATTATTACTCGGGATCAAACGAGATCGTAGGCTTTATCCCTGTCGATAAAGGGGAAAAGCATACGACCGCTCTCGTATCAGAATATATCAAGGGACATGGCAGGATATGGTATTTTCAGTGCAGGGAATGGGATGTCGATCCTGACAGACTGGTGATATCCGCCCTTTCATCGGCTTCATACCAGACAGAGTCCTGGGAATTCGCGGGAGTGAGGGTATTTCTTTTCTCTCACGCTCTTGCGCCTGATTTAAATGTATCTGAACCGGCTGACAGGACTGGCGTATATCAGCCATGGTTAAGATATATTTCCAACAATTAAGAAATGACGGGTTGACAATCAGTAAAAACCGAATAAACTAGACAATGAAGGGCGAGTCTGCCTTGGAGGATGCAGGTGTGTTGTAGAACGGTGATGTCAAATCTGGTTATGTGCGATACCGCCGCGGCAGATCCGCTGCGGTTTGTTTGTAGGCAGGAGAGATGGAGCCGCCGACCAAGATTATTTCCGGCATGACTGGAGGTCAGCATGAAGAAGATAGTTCCCCTGTTAATGGTGATTTCCCTGATTTTTTCCATCGGCTGTTCTTGCATCTCGACTGTTGAAAGGGAGAATCTTGTCGAACTGTGCGACAGGGAAGAGTTTGTGGGTAAGAACCCCGATAGCAGATTCTGTGAGAATATTCTAAGCGGTGAGATCGTGCGCGGGATGGAAGGGAACGAGGTAATGGCTTCCTGGGGACTGCCTAACGTATATCTGGTGTCAGAGGATAGATCCCAGGAATATTGGGTCTATTATGTCCAGAACGCCGGTGCAAGGTCGATCCACATATATACCCTGGCATTTGATGACAAAAATCTTCTTGATGACTGGGATATTGATATAAAACGCTTTTCGGGAGGCAGTTTTGTCTACAGTCCCGATGTGGTGCGGATTCCCGCGGAAGAGAAGCACCCGGTAGGCAAAAAGTGACCTTTTCCGGGGCATGGGGAAAAAACGTATATTTCTATCTTAAGGGGCTCGTCGGCGCCCCTTCTTTGTTAAAAGCCTCTTTTTGAAATTGACTTGAAGCCTGACCTTATTCTATTCTCTAACCCGTTAACCGGGATGAACATCCCTGAATATTTCGAAAGCAGGTTACGTGTCAGAGAAAATACCGGTCCTGGATATCACGAAACAGATAGAGGAACTCCCCGTAATCCCGATAAATGACGGTGTTGTTTTCCCGTATATGCTTGTGCCTTTGATAATCAGTGATGAAAAACTTATCCGTCTTATCGATGAATCTCTGCAGGGAAACAAGATCGTCGGGGTATTTACCCAGATCGATCGCAATACGAATATCCCGGGCCCCCTTGATCTCTACTATACCGGATGCGCGATGCAGATCCAGAAGATGGCCTCTTTCCCCGACGGCCATATCCGGATCATCGGCCAGGGTCTTTCCAGGATAGAGATCATCAATTTCACAGATGATATTCCTTTTATGCGCGCCAGGATCCGGGTCATTGAAGAGGAGACAGAAGTCGACCAGAAGGTGAAGGCGATCATGGTCAATGTCAGCAACGCCTTTTTTCGATTGATGGATCATTCTGAAAGCTACCCGGAAGACCTTAGAAATGTCATTCCCGGAATAAAGGACCCGGGAAGGCTGGGCGACCTTCTGGCGGCGAATATTGATATGGACATCGGAGAGAAACAGAAGGCTCTGGAACTTTCCGACTCTGCCGCCCGTCTCGAATATATATTCGAAAAGATAAACAGAGAGGTCGAGATTGCAAGAATAGGTGAAAAGATCCGGGCTGATGTCAATATCGAGATGGATAGGGAACAGAGAGAATACTACCTCAGGCAGCAGATAAGGGTCATCCAAAAAGAACTCGGCGACGCGGATCTTGCCGTGGAACTCGACGAACTTAAGGATCAGATAGACGGCAAGGCTATGCCTGACCACGCGAGGGAAGCCTCTATCAAGGAATGGAACAGGATCTGCCGCATGAACTCGAGTTCTTCAGAGTATTCAGTTTCCAGAAGATATCTCGAGTGGCTGATAGAGATTCCCTGGGAAGAGTCGACAGATGATCATATCGATATCAAGCAGGCCAAATCCGTCCTCGACAGGGACCACTATGATCTCGATGAGCCGAAAGAGAGGATACTCGAGTTTCTGGCAGTGAGGAAACTTAAAAAGGGGGCTAAAGGATCGATAATATGCTTTACCGGCCCTCCCGGGGTAGGCAAGACCTCGCTTGGGATGAGTATCGCATCGGCGACAGGCAGAAATTTTGTAAGGATGTCTCTCGGGGGAGTAAAGGATGAAGCCGAGATAAGAGGACACAGGAGGACATATATCGGGGCGATGCCAGGGAGGATAATACAGGGTCTTAACACGGCAGGCTGCAATAACCCCGTATTCATGCTTGATGAGATCGATAAGCTGGGAAGTGATTTCAGGGGGGATCCCTCCTCGGCGCTTCTTGAAGTCCTCGACCCTGAACAGAACAGATCATTTGTAGATAATTATCTGAATATTTCTTTTGATCTCTCGAAGGTGCTTTTTATCACTACTGCAAATCTGCTTGAGACGATTCCGCCTGCCCTGATGGACCGGATGGAGGTGATCGAGATCCCCGGGTATATAACTAACGAAAAGATCGAGATCGCAAAAAGATTCCTTCTGCCGGGGCAGTTCGAGGAAAACGGTATTAAGGAAGGGAAACTCGAAATAACTGATGATGCGATAAGAGATATAATTGAAAGGTATACGAGGGAAGCGGGAGTCCGGGAACTTCAGCGGAAGATCGGAAATATAGCCCGAAAAGTCGCGCGCAAACTGGTCGAGGGCAAGAGGGGACCGTACAAGGTGTCTCCGAGAAACCTGAAAAATTATCTTGGAGGAAAAGATTACGCGGGCCAGGATTCCCTTCCTGCGGCAGAGGTCGGTGTTTCCACCGGGATGGCAAAGACCGCGACCGGAGGAGTGATACTGTTTATCGAAGCCCTGGCCATGAACGGTGATGGAAAGGTAAAGCTTACCGGCCAGCTCGGAGATGTCATGAAGGAATCCGCAGAGGCTGCGTTGAGCTTCGTAAGATCCTTCTGCTGGGAAGAGATGAAGGATGAGAAATTTTTTGAAAGGCATGACATTCATCTTCATATTCCTTCAGGAGCGGTACCGAAAGATGGACCGAGCGCAGGAGTTGCTATAGCGACTGCTCTTGCTTCTCTTGCGACGGGTCTGAAAGTCCGGAATGATATTGCCATGACCGGAGAGATAACACTTACCGGCAAGGTCCTCGCGGTCGGTGGAATAAAAGACAAGGTCATCGCCGCTCACAGGGCTGGAATTAAAAGGATCATTCTTCCATCATCAAACAGAAAAGACCTCGAGGATATTCCTGAAAAGATAAGAAACGATATATCTTTTGATCTGATTGACAGGCTGACCGAGGGTATAGCTATAGCTATCGGACAGCAGCCGCGGAATCTTTCGAAACAAAAGGGAGCAAGGTGACATACGAGAAGAATAATGAGAAGCTGTTGATGTCAAAGGCTATCTCGGTCTTTTTGAAAAAAATGCGGAAGACTGGTCCGTTTGCTCTCCCTGACGACCTGATCAATTCCAACAGGATACTCTTCCTCGATTCAGGGGATCTGACAGATGTTCTTTTTGCCGCTCCGATAGTAAATTGGTTCAGGGCTAATTATCCGGATATCAAACTGTCGATGCTTGTGGAAAAAAATCATGCCGGAGTGGCCAAGAGCATCATGAAGCTGCACAATATAATCTCTTATGACAAGAAACAGATGAAGCTGTTCAAGACTGACTATATGGCCCTTTCGAGAAAATTGAAGGGGCAGGGGGTGGATACCGCCATCCTTATCAGCCCCCAGATGTCCCTTGAGAGGTATCTCCTTGCTTTCCTTTCCGGAGCGAAGATCAGGATAGGTTTTACCCACCCGATGGCATTCCCTTTTATCAATTGTGAAGTAAGGGGGTCAGAGGATTCCTATGTCGGCAACAGTATTGTCCGCCTTCTCGAAGCAATGGGGCTGGGGGTCAGAGGTTGCGACAGATTAATCACGCTTCCCGATGCGGATATTGCCCATGCCCGCCAGCTGATCCATTTCAGAAAACCTGAAAAAGGTGTCATGACGTTAGGTATAGATCCGGGAAAGAGTAAGACAAGGCACAACGTCATTCCGGAGATAATGGTGTATCTCGCCAATAGTCTCGCCGGCCGGCTGAAGGTGAAATTTCTTGTCTTGATGAATCCAGTTGAAAATAAGTTGGCAGAAAGTCTCTCGACCGAACTGAAAGGTGAATTTATAGACCTGATCCCTTCCAGCAGAAGCGAGACTCTTGCTCTGCTTTCACAATGCGATCTGTTTCTGACGGGAAATACAGATCTCTTTCATTTTGCGGCAGCCATGAATGTGCCCACTCTTGCGGTATTCACGAAATATGATAAAAAGAAATGGGTTCCCGAAGAAGCTTCGAACGTAAGGGTCTTCAAAGGCGTGAAAGGAGAGAAACTGTCGCTGAAGAGTTTCTTTTCAAAAGTGGAAGAGGTCCTCGTTATAAATAAAAATATTTCGGACTGAGCTTTTTCACTGGAAGGCGGGCAAGGGGTGCGAGAACGGGGCAGCGGGAGACTCTATTTCAGGCTTTTATCTTATCTCAAGCCTTTCTGGCGCAGACTGCTTCTGCTCTTTCTCTGTACATCGGTCTTTGCTGTTCTGAGCGGAGTCTCGCTGACGCTTATTCCTCCTTTTCTGCATATCCTTTTTTCCGAGCAGGCTGTAGCCGTATCTGAAGAACGGGGGGGATCAGAGGAAGGCCTCTCAGTCGTTCCGAAAGAGGTCGAAGACAGGATAGAGGGTGTCAAGTCCCGGTTCAGGGAACTGATATACAGGGGGACACCGGTCGAGAATCTGGCAAGATTCTGCGTTCTCTTTTTTATTCTGATGATAATAAAAAACGTGTTCGGGTACCTGAGCACCTATCTGACCATATATCTCGAGCAGACGATCCTGCATAAAATACGGACTGAACTTTACAGCAGGATACAGATGCTTCCCCTCTCCTTTTTCGACAGGGAAAAGTCCGGACATCTTATCTCGAGGATCACCAATGATGTCACGAACCTCAGGGGCACGATCGTGGGGAGCCTTGCGAGCCTTATAAGAAACAGTCTTATGACTGTCATAGCTGCGGTCATCATCTTCTATACTTCCTGGAAACTGTCACTCCTGACCGTTATCATACTTCCTCTCAATGTCTTTCTGATCTCAGTCATAAGCGGTAAACTGAGAAAAAGTTCAAGGATGGCCCAGGAGAGGATGGCCGATATGACATCTGTCATTCAGGAGACCGTCTTTGGAGTAAGGGTGGTTAAAGCTTTCAGGATGGAAAGATCTGAAAAAATAAAGTTCGATCTTTTCAGCATGAAATATCTGAAAGAATACCTCAGGATGAGAAGGTTTGCCGAGCTTGCCTCGCCAGGCAGCGAGATGCTGGCTCTCGTCGCGTCGGTAGTTATCCTGTGGTACGGCGGAAAGCTTGTGATCGGAGGCAGTATCAGTCCGGCAGATCTTATGATGTTCATCGTAGCGATGTTATGGGTCGCAGGTCCGGTGAAGAATCTCAGCAGGCTGAATAATGTTGTCCAGGTAGGGCTCGCATCGGGAGAACGTGTATTCGAGTTGCTCGATATGCCGGGAGAGGATGAAAACCCCCCGGGGGCTGAGATAACCGGCATCGAGAGGGAAATCGTCTATGAGAATGTTTCTTTTTCTTATGAAAAAGGGGTCGAGGTGCTGAGCGGCATCGATCTGAAGATCAGGAAAGGGGAGATGGTAGCGCTGGCCGGCCCGAGCGGGGCGGGGAAGAGTACCGTTGCCGATCTTCTTCCCCGTTTCTATATACCATCATCGGGAAGGATAATGATCGACGGAAATGATATTTCCTCGTTCGACCTGAACTCATTGCGGTCTTTGATTGGGGTAGTGACGCAGGAGACGATCCTTTTCAATGACACGATATTCAATAATATTACATACGGCGACAGTGCGGCAGGGATGGAAAAAGTCGTGGAAGCCTCGAAAGCTGCAAATGCGCACGGCTTTATTTCTGCCATGCCGAACGGTTACGATACGATAGTGGGAGACAGGGGAGCGCAGCTTTCCGGGGGTGAGCGCCAGAGGCTGGCTATCGCGAGAGCTCTTCTGAAGGATCCGAAGATACTTATTCTCGATGAGGCCACAAGCGCGCTGGATGTCGAAAGCGAGCAGCTCGTGAGGGAGGCGATCGACAGGCTTGTCGAGGGAAGGACGACTCTGGTAATCGGGCACAGGGTATCGACTATAAGGAAGGCGGATCTCATAGCAGTGATCAAGGACGGGAAGATCCGCCAGAGCGGAATACACGATAAGCTTATAAATGAAGATGGTATCTACAAAAAATTCTATGGCATCCAGTCAGGCCTGTCGTCATGACCTGTAACGAGGCGGTTGATAATGGATCTGATCCCTGAATCGTATATGCCATGCGGGAAGTTATGAAATGAATATTGGAGCGGTCCTTCCACATCTGATGGTCTTTGGCGGCGTAAGAAGATATATCGAGATAGGCAATATCTTCAACACGCGCGGGCACAGATTCACGATTTATACTCCTGAAGGCGCTGAACCTTCCTGGATGAGATTCGCGGGTGAAGTAAAGCCGATCGATGCGCTGCGCGAATCTGATTTTGATATTCTGATCACAGGTACTCCTGAATTTACTGATTTGATCCGCAGCTTGAAAGCAAAAGTAAAAATATTTTATCTGCAGATAGAGGATCTCAAAGAAGAAGGCAGGATCGTCTGCGAAAAAGATCTTCATATAATGGTCAACTCGTCGGGCTTGAGACGGCATCTAAGAAAACGATATGCACTTGAACCTCTTGACGGCATAGGGGGGGTCGATCCCGTACTTTTCAATCCCGGAGAGGCCGAAGATCCTGAATTGAAATGCGGTCCCGGGGAGGGAAAACTTAATCTGCTCTGCTACGGGAGATTTTCAAGGCCGAGAAAGGGAACGCGGTTTGTAGTCAAAGCAGCAGGGGAACTCTATAAGAAAGGGTACAATGTCGAACTGCATCTTTTTGACAGCAGTGTCGAAGGGAGCAGCGACGCCAGGATCCGGTTTGATCCAGGGCTTCCGTTCAGGTTTTACTCGAATATATCTCAGGATGCCCTGGCTTCAGTCTACAGGGGTGCGGATATATTCGTCTCGGCGGAGCACCGGGCCGGATGGAGCAATACAGCTGCTGAAGCTGCTGCAAGCGGACTTCCGGTCATAACTACAGGAAGCGGTACCTCCGATTTTGCAATCGACGGCGAATCAGCGATAGTCATACCCTTTCGAAGTCCACGCTGCATCAGAAGAGAAGTGGAGAGACTTTGCAGGGATGCCGGCCTGAGAATAAAACTCGGCAAAAACGCGAGAAAGATGATCGAGACTTATTCCTGGGAAAGGTTATGCGGCAGGATGGAAGCCGAATTCAAGAAATTGCTGGAAGGGACCGGGTCTTCATATTGATGCCCGGGAGCGGGTTCTGTCTGCCGTCATGAACCGGCAGTGCAGGAAGGGTTCTGAAAAGAATGGATAATATCTATAAGAAGACATCTGAGCTGGAAGAGCTGGTCAGACGGCTGCGCGCCGATGGAAAGAGGATAGTTCTTGCCAACGGATGTTTTGATATTCTTCACGCCGGTCATGTCAGATATCTGGAGGGAGCAGCAGAAGAGGGGGATTGTCTTATCGTTGCCGTCAACGATGATGCCGCGACACGCCGGTTGAAGGGAGACAGCAGGCCGGTAATGCATGATGATGAACGGGCCGAGATAGTAGCGGCTCTAAGGTGCGTCGATTATGTGCTGATCTTCTCCGGCCTGACGGTCGATCGCGTCATTAGGGAGCTGAGACCTGATATACATGCCAAGGGTACGGATTATACATGCGCGAATGTGCCGGAGCTTGAGAGTTCAAGAGCTGTCGGTTGCAGGACGGTGATAACCGGCGATAAGAAAAACCATTCAAGCGGGGAGATCATCAAGAGGCTGCGCGGGAAGGATTGATGTGGATCTTGCAGTTGAAGCAGGGCGAAGAAAAAGAAAGCTGAGAATTCTCGTCACAAGGTTGAGATTTTTCGGGGACGTGATCATCTCTTCGCCGGTAGTTGAAGAGATTAAAAAAAGATATCCGGAAGCAGAGGTCTATTATCTCTCTCAGCCAGGGTATGCAGACACGCTGAAAAACCATCCCGCTATTGCCGGTATTATAGAACTTGAGGGCGGGGCCGGAGGGTATATAAGGACAATCCTGCTTTTGCGAAAACTAAAGTTTGTCGCGGCGATCGATCTTTTCTACAATCCCGCCAGTGCGGGAATTCTTTTTTTATCAGATATTCCAGTACGGATAGGCGGAAAGAGAAGATGGAGAGAAAAGCTGTATACGGAGACAGTAGAGGTACCCCCCGAGATCCTGAGCGCCGTCGATCACAATCTTTATTTTCTTAAGAAAACAGATGTCGATGCTGCAGGCTCTCTTCCCCGGATATACCTTACTGAAGCTGAGAAGGAAGAGGGATTTCTGGTTGTAGAACGCCTGAGGCGTGGTCCGGAAAAGAGGGAAAGGATCGTTGCCCTTCACGCAGGGGGCACGTGGCCTTCCAAACGCTGGCCACCGGAAAAGTATGCCCTCCTTATCGATCATCTGAAGAAGGAGCTCGGAGCGGGATGTATTCTTGTCACAGGCCCGGGTGAAGAAGGGATCGTAGATAAAGTCTCTCAGCTTGCAGTGGAGAAGGTGGAGATATTGCCACACAGGCCGGTCAGGGAGGTTGCCTCGATACTTGATTCGTGCGATGCTGTGGTTGCAAACGATGGTGGCATCATGCATCTCGCCGTAGCTCTTGGAAAGCCGGTCACGGCTGTTTTCGGGCCGACTGATCCTGATATCTGGTTTCCTTATTCAGGGAAGGGGCCGTTCGAGGTGGTTACCGCCGGCGTTAACTGCGCGCCATGCGACCTTCATGACTGCGATGATATGAGGTGCATGGAGACTATTGGTGCTGATGACGTGATCGAAAGACTGATTTCTGTGACAGGATGGTAAGATTGAAAGGGCTGCCCGATCTTTCGCAATTTGAACATATACGGAATATCCTGATCATAAGATATTTTGCTGTCGGGGATATAGCTCTGTCGCTTCCGGTAATATATGAGCTGAGAAAGAACTTTCCTGACGCGAAGATAAGCTATCTGGTATGGGAAAGGTATGCCGATACACTGAAGGGCGTCGATGAACTCGATAAGGTCATCGTCCTGAAAGACGGTATAGCTGAATGGCTGAAAATGATCGGAAAGATCAGAAAGGAAAAGTACGATCTTCTGCTGGATCTTGTCAGTTCCCCGGGAAGCGCGCAGCTGGGGTGGCTGAGCGGTGCACGCGAAAGAGTCGGAATGGATACGGGGAGGCATAACTGGTGTTTTCATCATCTGCTGCCGAGATCGTTCCATGACGGCGGCAAAATAATAAGGTACTACACTCTCGATACGAACAGGGAGCTGATGAGGATGATGCTGCCTGAGAGCGCGGGGTCAGCGCACCGCTGGAGTAAAAGAAGTAATGACGAAGAGCTTGAAATAGGCTTTCCCGCCTCCAATCTGGAAGAGGGATGGGCCAACGGGTTTTTCGCAGGATTACCGGTATCCAGAGGCGGATACGTCGGGATCACCGCATCATCGAACTATCTTTCAAAGTCGTGGCCTGTGGAGAGGCTCTCGGAGCTTGCAAACAGGATGCATGAAGAATTTGATGTCATCCCTGTCATAATCTGGGGCCCCGGTGAAGAGGAAGCAGCGGGCTGGTTATACGATTCAGTAAAAACTGCTGTAAAGCCTCCCCTGATAAATATCCCGAGGCTTGGCGCTCTTATTAAAAAACTTAAGCTTCTCGTCGGGATCGACTCGGGGCCGAAACATCTCGCTGTCCTTCAGGGAGTGCCGACTGTCACCCTTTTCGGTCCGACCGATCCGATGGTCTGGGATCCTGTGACTCCGAAACACAGAGTGGTCTTTAAAGATCTCGACTGTTTTCCCTGTAAGGATAGAAACTGTCAGAAGAACATGTGCATGCTGGATATTCAGGTCGACGATCTGCTTGTTGAGATAAGGAAGATAATCTGATGTCAGAAGGCCCGGTGAGGGACAAAATAGATAGGATCCTTTTTTTCGGGGGCTTTGACAGGGGGTATCCGAGAAACTCGATCCTCAGGAAAGGGTTAAAAAGGTCAGGGGTGGAGGTCTCCGAGTGCCTCGCCGGTTCAAAAAGAAAGATCATTACAAGATACCCGGTCCTCACTTCCAGATATTTCAGAATAAAGAACAAGGGCGGGGTAATCCTCGTTCCTGATTTCAGGCACAAGGATGTTCCCCTCGCATGGATCCTTTCCAGGCTGACGGCGAAGAAGCTGGTCTTTGATCCTCTCGTTTCGCGCTACGAGACGCGTGTGCTCGACAGGGGCGATACGGATCAAGGGTCTCTGGATTCATGGCACAACAGGAATATAGACCGGGTATCGATGCGGATGGCAGATCTGGTGCTGGCCGATACGGAGGCGCACCGCAGGTTTTATTCTGAAGAATTCGGTATCGATAAACGGAAGATCAGGACTCTCTATATCGGATTTGATGATGAAGAATTCCGGAGTATCGACCTATATCCGGTGACAGACCGTTTCAGGATACTTTTTTACGGGTCGTATCTGCCTCTGCACGGGGTCGATGTAATAGTACGGGCAGCGAAGCTTCTTGTCAAAAGCCCCGTATCATTCACTTTGATCGGGAGCGGACAGACCTATTCTGTCGCCAGAGAGCTGGCGCGCGATATTCCTGCCGAGACACTTGTCTTCAGGGAGAAGGTCAGTTCGGGGAAGCTTGGCGGACTGATCGCGGAACATCATCTGGTCCTGGGTATCTTCGGCACGACCACTAAGGTCGACATGGTCATTCCGAACAAGGTCTTTCAGGGTATGGCGACGGGCAGGGCTGTCATAACAGCCGATACTCCCGCGATAGGAGAACTCTTCACTGGAGGCACTGATATATTCCTCGTCCCCAAAGGTGATCCTGAAAAACTGGCAGAGTCTATCGAGCTTCTAAGAAAGAATGAGACTCTGAGAGGCGATATCGCCCGGAAAGGATCGGATCTGGTAAGGTCTGGATTCAATCCCCGGCAGGTCGCCATGAGATTTCTGGCATTGGCCGCGGATGCCGGGATATTGTGAAAACGAAAGGTACAGTGTGAGCAGGTATTTATACGGGAAGTTCGTAGATACAGCGCTATGCGCTGCCAAATTGGAGTAATATGAATAATGCAGTGATCCTGTTTCTGATATTGCTGATCCCGGTATGCGGAAATGCTTTTGAACTCTTTATCTCGCCTGAAGGGAATGATGATGATCCAGGTACATATTCAAGACCGATAATGACTCTTCAAAAAGCCAATGATCTCCTCGAAGAAAATGCACCTGATGAAGACGTGCTTATTTATATCATCAGCGATCAGGGGAGATGCGGGATCGAGAATACAACATGGACCTACTCCAGCAGAAAACATCGGACGACGATAACGTCATATCCGGAAAACAGCATGGCGTCGTTTTCAGCTTCCGGGTACAAGGGGAACGCCTTTATTACATTTAAACTTGAGAAGGGTGAACCGACCAATATTCATATAGAGAAGATAAAAGTCGAAGATTGTCCATGCCGTGTTTTTTTATTCAAAGGAGATCCGGAGGATCCTTCCGGATGGAATGGTTACAACAGCATCTCAAATTGTACTTTCGAGAATGTGGGGAACTATAGATACCCTGATAAGCATATTGCATATTCGGTGATCGGATTTGTCAACACAAGACACAGCGAAGTTCATGACTGTAAATTTATCAATATCAAGAATCACACGGCGGCAACCTATCCTCAGAAACGAATATCACTCGAAAACAGGAAAGACAGACAATACTACCCGAATATTCTGGAATATGAAGCCTCAAATAAAAGGGCAGGCGGGCATAACCCCAACCTGCCGGTAATCGGGATTTATTTCGCACATAATTGTGATTCAAACCAGGTATCAGGGAACACTTTCATCAATGTCAAGGGTGATGTCGTCAGGATAAGAGACAACACGACCAATCTTATTTTTTCCTGCAATAAGACTGTTCTTTCAGGATGGAGCGCGATTATCACCGCCTGGCACGGCGAAAAAGAAATGCCATCGAAAAATGTCATGGTGACTGACAATGAGTTTATCGGCAACTGGCTGTACGGTATGCCTGCTGTTTTCAAGGATCTGACAGATAGTACGAACAAAAATATTGTGGACCAGTCTGTTTTGATAGAGAATAATGAAACTCGCGAACATCGGCGGATACACTAGGGGTGTCAGCATCGCATAACTCGGCTCCAGCGAGCTTACGGCTGAATTCTTAACGGGATCACGGCTTCTGTTTCTTCAGATCAGGATGGAGGAAAGTCATGAAAAGGACCGCTCTCTTAAAAGTGGTAAATCCTGTACTTGGGATCTGCCTGGTCAATCAGCTTGTTACGGGGTTTGCCCATGGAAAGATTTCACATGATACATATGAATTGCTGCATGAGCGTGGAGGGATCCTCTTTGCTTTGGTAGCGCTACTGCATCTGATTTTGAACTGGAACTGGATACGCACAAACTACTTTAAAGGATCGAAACCAGCTGTCTGAGAGGTAAATCGGCAAACAGGCGCCGTATGAAAGCTCAAAAGTGACCGCAATGTTACGGGAAAGCGGCCAAGCGGCTAAAGGCCGATCGACAGGATCATATGGTATGAATTGAATATTTTCCGATATCTGCTGTAATATATTCGGAAGCGGATTCTGAAATAACCAGCAAGGGGGAACAAGATGAAGGTTGGACAGGTAATTGCCGAATTTCTTATAATTTTCCTGATTGCGTTTTTTGTTTCATCCGGTGTTTCTTTTCTATGGAATCTGACGTTCCATGGCGTATCCCAGGTCGATTGGGAAACCTCGAGTCGCATGGGTATAATTCTCGGAGTTATTGGACCCTATGTTATTTCGAGGAGCAGGAAGTAGAGAGATCCTCATCGCGGTTTTACGGTGGATCTGTGCCTGATTTGTTCTTGATGAAGAAATCAGGCACAGTCTGAGATCGCATAACAGCTCCTTTCGCAACAGCAGGAGAATTAAACAATGAATAAACCTGAATCAGCGGCAGCCTGTTTTGAAGAAGGATTCAGCTGCGCTCAGGCGATCGTTTCGGCTTTCGGAGAAGAGTCCGGCCTGGATCGTGAAATGGCACTGAAAGTATCGGGAGCTTTTGGAGGCGGAATGGGCCGCATGGGTGAGACCTGCGGAGTTGTGACTGGAGCGGTTATCGTCATCGGGCTGAAATACGCGAAGACAAAAGCTGAGGATGACGGGACAAAAGAGAAAGCCTACAGCCTGGTCAGGGAATTCGTTGAGAAATTCAAGTCTCAAAATGGATCGACTTTGTGCAGAGAGCTTCTTGGTTGTGATATCAGCACTCCGGAAGGGATGAAGTATTCGGAAGAAAATAAGATCTCTGCGAACCTCTGCCCGAAGCTTGTCCGGTATGGGGCGGAACTCCTGGAGCAGATACTCGGATAAAGCTCTATTTGCCTCACTGCAATAAACAGTGGAATTATCTTCGTTTCTAGCATACTCTTTGCAGTCATATATCGATGAGAAGAGAAGGAAAGGTAGAACTGAGATTAAAAAAAGCGGGTAACCAACTATGAACAGTAAAGATAACACAACGTGTATACCTGGTTCTATGTTCGGCTGGAAGAGGGTGGCAGTGACCCTGCTTATGTCGTGGTTTGTCCTCTTTTCAGGCCGGATCCTGGCTGATGAAGAGGTCGAACAGGATACTGTCGGCGGTACAAAAGATCATGGCATAGAGAAACTCGAAGGGTTTGAACTGGTAAATCCCGTCCCCCGGGTGGTACCGTTCGGCGAGGGAGAAAATCTTATATTCCAGATCAGGTACGGGCTTATAACCGCCGGCAGGGCGACGATGGAGATCAGGAATATAGCTTTGATAGACAGTATTAGAGCCTACCACATCGTCTCGGTCGCAAGGACGAACAGCGTCTTTGACAAGATATTCAAGGTCCGGGACAGGCACGAGTCGTTCATTGATTATGATTATCTGTATTCCCTCAGGTTTGAAAAACATCTGAGGGAAGGCAAGTACAGGCATGACAGGGAGATTACATTTGATCAGAAACGACATGTAGCGATCTACAAGAACGAGGAAAAGCCGATACCTCCGAATACCCGTGATGTACTTGCCGCGCTTTATTACGTGAGGACTCTCGATTTCGAACCTGGCCAGGCTGTATCGATGGCGAATCATACAAGCGGGAAGAATTATCCGATTTATATCAAGATGATCGGCCGTGAACATGTGACTGTTCCCGCCGGAGAGTTCGATTGCGTGATCATAGAACCGGTCCTTGAGACCAGCGCCATTTTTGAGAACAAGGGGAAGTTGACAATCTGGTTGACCGATGATACCGTCAGGATGCCGGTCATGATGCGTTCCAAGGTGATCGTCGGTGCCTTTGAGGCAGTGCTTGAGGAGTACCAGCTGTCTCCCGACTCTATCAGGGTAATTGAACAAAGGGGAATCTTCCAGGATGGCAGGTAAATACGAAGAGATCGATCTGAATAGAATAAAGACCGTGTCGATCGCTGAACGGGGAAGCAAAGTCACGGTCAGTGACTATGGAGATCCGGTAAAGGGGGGCAAGGCTTTCAGGCACTGGATGGATGCGCTTCCCGATCAGCTGGCTGTAAAACGGATTAGAAAACTTGTCCTCGCTTTCAGACGCGCCCTTTCCTCGAAAGAGAGGGAGATGGTCTGGATGATAGGAGCCCATGTCGTAAAGTGCGGGCTTTCACCGTACCTGACTGCACTTATGAAAAAAGGGTATATTACTGCTCTTGCCGTAAACGGAGCGGTGGCGATACATGATCTCGAGATTGCTTTTTTCGGGGAGACTTCGGAAGATGTCGCCGTGAACCTGGAAAAGGGGATCTTCGGATTCAGCGCCGAAACGGCAGACAGGCTGTTTCATGCTGTTGGTTCAGGCTTCGACAGGGATCTGGGGCTCGGCGAATCGATCGGGAGGTACATTCTTGAAGAGAAAGCGCCGAATGCCGATAAGAGCCTTCTCGCGCAGGCGTACAGAAACGATATACCGGTAACTATGCATATTTCTATCGGGACGGACATAGTCAATCAGCATCCTGGTTTTGACGGCGCGAAATGGGGGGCTCTCTCCGCGCGCGATTTCCGGATATTCTGTCATCGGATCGAGAGGATCGGAAGATCCTCCGGAGTAGTCCTGAATGTCGGATCAGCCGTGATACTTCCCGAGGTCTTTCTCAAGGCCTACAGCGTGGCCAGAAATCTTGGCGCTTCGTTCGGTAATCTTACAACCGCCAACATTGATATGATCCAGCACTATCGCCCGGGAGAGAATCTTTTGAAAAGGCCAGGCAGTCTCGGTGCAGAGACTCTTGCGATAACCGGCCATCACGAGATCATGATCCCGGTACTTTATTCTGCGCTGATGTCCTGATCCGGAAAGAAAGGAACCGGCGCTACCGGGTACGGGAGCCTAAGGACTACAGCTTATTTTACCGCTAACTCGAATAATTTCAGTTGACTTTTTCGTTCTTTTTATGCTAAAATCCCTAGCGTACAGGGAGGTGTACTTAGAAACGTTTGCTATAGATATTTGCTTCGGTGCTGGTTAGCTTCAGATTGTGGAGTAAGTTTCTATTGCAGGCGTTTTTTTTACGTCTCGATACCCAGGCCGAGGATCTTGGCTTGGGTATTTTTTTGGAGGAAAAATGGCTGGATATCCGGAACTAAGGGAATCTGTCAGTACAACAGAGAGATCCGCTTTTTCACTCGATGATTCCATTGGGGTCAGGGAAGATAAGGTCTTTGCGTTTTTTAAGAGGATAGCCGATATAATCAACGCATGCCTGATACTTTTGCTCTTTCTTCCGATTATACCTGTACTGGTAATACTTGTAAAACTCGATTCAAAAGGTCCTATTCTGTTTAAACAGAAGAGGATAGGTAAAGACGGCAGGGAATTTGATTTCTACAAGTTCCGTTCGATGAAGCATGGATCCGAGAATGTGATAGGAGTACTAAGACCTCTGAGCGGGGTCGATGGGCCCATTTTCAAGCTGAAGGAAGATCCCCGTGTAACACGGGTAGGACGCTTTCTTCGCCGATCCAGCCTCGATGAGCTTCCTCAGCTTCTGAACGTGCTCAAGGGGGATATGAGTATTGTCGGACCGCGTCCGAATCTTCCTTCCGAAGTGGCACATTATCTTCCATGGCAGAAAAAACGGCTTGAAGTCACTCCGGGGATAACCTGTTTCTGGCAGATAGCCGGCCGCAGCCATATCGGATTCCAGGAATGGATGAGGCTTGACCTGGAATATATACGTAAGAGGAGTCTGACAACTGATTTTAAAATAATGCTTAAGACCATTCCGGCGGTAATCGCCAGGAAAGGGGCCTACTAGTACTCTGTGGCATGTATCTTGCCATAATTCTTGTTTGACATATTATGCCTGAAAAGGCGAATATACCTCGATTTGGAAAGATTGCAGGATCAGAGTAAAAGTAATTAAAAACCGGGAGACCGATGAGACGAATTATTGTATGCATGGAGACGGCGGCACTGATCACCCTGTCAGTCGTCATATCCGCGGGCTGCGGGGGTGGAAACCGGGTCATAGATAATAAGGCCGGAGTAGTCGAGACTGCTGCTCTGGATCTCGCGGAGCTTCCGCAGGCGGCCGAAAGAGGGGAATATAAGATCGGTTACGGAGACGTCATTGACGTGCTTTTTCTGTACAACACAGACTATTCCCGGGAGAAAATCATGGTCCGCCCTGATGGAAGGATCTCATATCCGTATATCGGAGATATCGAGGTCGTCGGACGGACTGCGGCATCATTAGACAGCCTTTTGACCGAACGATTCAGAGAAATCATAAATGAGCCCGATATTGCGGTAATATTGCGTGAGTTTGAGAAACAGATGGTTTATATTCTCGGAGAGGTCGAGAAGGCTGGAGCGTATGAGTACAAGACCGGCCTGACTCTTGTGAAAGTCCTGGCGCTGGGCGGAGGAATGGGTAAAGACGCGAGAAAGAACAATGTCGTTGTTATTCGCAGGATCGCTTCAGATCATATTATCGGGATAGAGGTCGATATTAACGATGTCCTCAAAGGGAATCGTTATGATCTGGACCTGGCCATAAAACCGTATGACATAGTAATGGTCCCGAAATCGAGGATCGCTTCTGTCGCCGATTTTTCTAATCAGATGCTGGATATATTAAGTGCGCCCGCGAATATTTATCTTAAGGGATGGCAGGTCGTAAATGTAAAGACGACGTATGATTTTTACAAGCGGGTTGGAGGGACACCGTAGCTATAATGGACAATAGTAATCTTGCAAAAGAATCGACAGTAAAGGATTTTCTCGAGGTCATTTTCAGAAGAAAATGGATCATCGTGGGAGTAGTACTTATTTCTACTTCGTTTGTACTCTTTCTCAACCTGAGAGAACCGGCGGGATACGAATCGACCGGGAAGATGCTCGTCAAAAGAGGCGAGGCCCCGGGAGTCTTTAACAGTTATGTAAGGGTGCTGACATGGGAAGAGGAGATCGCGTCTCAGATCGAGATGGTCAAGTCGCAGGTCGTCCTGGAAAAGGCGAACGCCATGCTGCCGACATTTCTTCCTGATGGGTTTGAGACATCTGACAGGATTGCGCCGGAAAGTACCGGATCCGGAGTAATAAGTACTTCGAATGTCCTCTGGGTGACATATACGTCTTTTGACCCGATCTTCGCCGAAGCAGCAGTCAATGCTATTGTGAATTCGTACAAGGAATATTACCAGCAGGCAAGGACCCCGCGGGAGATGGATGATTTTTTCTCCAAAGAGCTCGCCAGAGTAGATAAGGATCTTGAATACTGGCGGGACCGCAAAAGTACGCTGGAAAAAGAATGGGGGATCGTAGATATCTCTACCCAGGAAAAAAACACTCTCCTGAGGATAGAATCGTACAATAGCGAACTTGACCTGGTCATGAAAGAGCGTCAGGAGGCGGAAGATGTGATCAGCACTCTTGAGAGGGCCCGGTCGAATGAAGATGATTCCCAGTTTGCCCTTGCGGCCAGTCTGCTGTCTATAGGCATCAGGGAGTCGATCATAGACAAGTATGTCGTAAAGCTTCAGGAGTTGAAGATCAACGAGTCGGAACTGTCTTCGATCTATACTGATGAGCATAGAGATCTGAAAATTGTCCGCAAACAGATCTCCGATATCAACCTGATCCTGAAAAAAGAGATCGACCTGAATATCGATGTCAGGAAAAAGAGTCTTCAGCTGATAAAGATCAGGCAGAAAACGATCGAGCAATTGATAGCGGCGATAGTGGAGGAGAAGGATTCGTACCCGGAAAAAAGCGTCGAACTTGAAAAGATCGATGAGGCTATAGCGCTGCTTTCGGACAACTACAGTGATCTGAAAAAACAGTATATAAGCTCGAAGGTATCGAGAGCGAGCAATCCGGAATGGTCGATCACCTTACTGGCTCCCGCGTCACCCGCGAGACAGAAGAAGACCCGCGATTATGTCAGGATGGCTTTGGGGCCGATTTTCAGCCTTGTTATAGCTATTGGTTTTTCATTCTTTATAGATAATCTCGACCACTCAATAAAGAATATCTCGGAGGCTGAGGATATCCTGGGGCTCCAGGTCCTGTCGAGCTTTCCGGATATGGAACGGAAATAGTCCGAAATGTATGAAGAGTTCTACAGATTTAAAGAGCCGCCTTTCAACGTGACTCCCGACCCACGCTTTCTGTACAGAAGTGAAAGCCACAGGGACGCGCTGGCCTATATCACGTATGGTATTTTCCAGAAAAAAGGTTTTATAGCAGTGACAGGGGAGGTGGGAGTAGGAAAGACTACGGTTGTAAACGCCTTCATAGATCTTTTCCAATCCTCTATTGACGTCGCGTTTATCTACTCAACGAAATTTCCATTCGACCAGCTGCTCTATCTGGTTTGCAATGATTTCGGTCTTGATGTCGAGAATATGAACAAGGCCCAGATGCTTCTTTCTCTCAACCGGTTTTTGATCTCTCAGTACGAAAAAGACAGAAATACTGTCCTGATCGTCGATGAGGCCCAGAATCTCTCGGCTGAGGTACTTGAGGAACTCAGGATGCTGTCAAACCTTGAGACGAGGGATCGCAAGCTTTTACAGATCATGCTTGTAGGCCAGCCTGAACTTGAGAATATTTTGAATCTGAACGAGATGCGGCAGCTTCGTCAGCGGATCCCGGGAATATGCAAGATCCCGATGCTTACGAAGGAAGAAACAAAAAACTACATTAATTATCGTATCCATATTGTATCAGAAGAGAACAACGGCCCGGTCTTTTATGAGGACGCTGTGAAGGAGATCTACTATTATTCAGGTGGAATTCCGAGGCTGATAAATGTATTGTGTGACCGGGTGCTCCTTCTCGGATATGTCGGAAATACCCGCCGGATCGATGGTAATATAGTCCGCGAAGCGATGAGGGATCTAAAGAATAAAGAGAGTATTTCGGTTGACGGCCTAAGTCGATGATGCTGCGGTCATTTGATAAAAAGAGGTTGGTTTTTTGAGCAAGATATTTGATGCCCTTAGAAAAGCTGAGATGAGAAAAGGGGCTCAACAGTCAAATACCAGAAAAGACACGATGCCTGCACGGCCTGCCGTCAAGGGTTCCCGAAGGCAGGATGCGTTTATCTCTGAGATCGATAAAGATTTTCGCCGCGCATTGATGAACCTCAGGAATGCCATAGATTCGGAATTTAAAGACAGAGATTCAAGAGTAATAATGTTTACAAGCGCAGTCAAGGGGGAGGGCAAGACCCTTATCTCCTCATATCTCGCAAGGATACTTGCAATGAGCGGATCAGATGATATCCTGATGATCGACTGCGCGGTCAACGAACCTCGGCTCCACAAGCTGTTCGGAGTAGAAAATGACAAGGGAATAATCGACTATCTCTTCGGCGATGCTGAAATTGAAGATATAATCAAAAACGCAGATGGAGGATTGCTCGACATTATCCCGGCGGGCTCCCTTCGCCTGCCTGATATCACTCCGACTCTTTTTAAATCGCAGCGGATGAGGGATCTGATCACCGATACAGGCAGCAGATACGACTACGTTCTAATAGATACGTCTGCTATCCTGGAATCTCCCGAGACTCCAGTCATCGGTTCCTGCGCGAATGGTATCGCCCTTGTGGTAGAGGCAGGACAGACCAAGAGGGAAGTAGTCAAAAGGGCTATATTGATGGTAGAGAAGCTCGAAGGGCGCTTTCTCGGCTCAATCCTGAACAGGAAGAAATTCTATATCCCCGAATTTATCTACAGGCGGGTATGATTGCTGCGAGATCAAGAGAAAGAACCGGACCGGTATAAAGAAGCTCTTTTTTTCAGGCAAGTCGAAGGTGACCGCCCGAGTCATATCAAGCAGAAGTATCACGATAAATTCAGAGAGTGTCTTGGAAGATGCGCAGATCTGATAGCAGACCGTGCGGGGCCGGAACATATAACGGGTATTTTGCTGACCGGCAGTTTTTCCCTCGGCGAAGGAAGTATCCTGTTTGAGGGGGAGACAGCCGTATTTCTCTCGGACATAGATCTTCTCGTATTGGTGGATGACCTCGATCTGCTCTTGAGGCTTCTTCCCGAAAGAGAGAGATTGTCCGTGGAATGCGAATCGTTATTCTCCGGTACCGTATTTGAAGGCCGTATCGATGTAGGGATCGTCACCGTCTCCGAGGCCGGAGGATTTTCAAGGTCGCCAGGTGTTTTCGATATGAGCCGTCATTCAGTTATCTTACAAGGGGAAAGTTCAGTAAGAGACTGCTTCCCGCATTTCTCCGAGGATCAGATAGACGGGAGAGAGGGGATCGTTCTTCTAGAGAACAGGATCGCGTCTTTTCTCGGAGCATGGCCATCGTCAAACTCGCTCTCTTCAAGGAATGCGCATCGTTTCTTTTATCAGAATGCAAAATCATATATGGATATAATAACCGGGGCCCTGTGCCTGACGCGGCGGTATCAGCCTGGCTATGAGAAACGTCTTGGATATGTCAAGGGAGAGAGCGTGGACGAAGCTGCAGGAAAACTCCTTGATGACAAGATAGTGTCGAAAGCTGAAAGCTGGCTGGCCTATAAGATGGTCCCGACGGAAAAGATCCTTGAAGAACAGGGCAGGGATTATAAGAAGATATGGCTGAATACGGCCGCAGATATCGTTAAGTCGTGGAAAAGCTTCGAATCTTTTCTGCAAGAGAGAGATCCGCTTCAGCAAAATGGCGGATCGGTCGAGGGACTTATTGCCGGAAGAAAGTCCGGGGAGTGGAAGCTTGACAATATCAGAGCATGGAAGTCGGCTCTGGAAGGCAAAACTCTTCGTGACAAGATATCGATTGCAGGTTCTCTTGGCAGTTCGATTACTCGCTGTTCACCCATGGAGCTTCTAAGGGAAACAGGAGTGAAGCTGATCGAACATGCTGTCACAATTGGAACAGATACCGTGATCCCGGAGCAGGGAGGATGGCTTTTATCAGGCGCCGGGAAGTGGGATATAGCCGCTGCGGAATTGAATGCCAAATGGAAGAAGCTTGTTTTTGGAAGGGAAGGCTGAGGTACTTTGAGCGCGACAGTTATCATAATCATCGATGCCCTGGGATATGATATCACGGATCACCATGGCTTCGGTCCGGCGGGGCTTGAGAAAAAAGGAAGAGTAAAAAGCGTCTTCGGGTTCAGCCAGGCAGCTCTTACTTCCATAATGACCGGGGAAATGCCCGAAAAGCATGGATTGTGGATGATGTATTCGTTCGATCAAAAGGATTCTCCTTTTCGCTGGTTAAGACCTATGCCTCGTTTTGTCTCTACAGAGAGGCGGTGGGTCAGAAGGGCAATAGACGCTCAGATCGCAAAAGCGATAGGTGTAAGCGCGTATTACAATATCTACTCTGTTCCCTCCAGGGTTCTTTCTTTTCTCGATATTCCAGCCAGAAAGCAGCTCTTTTCTCCCGGAAGTGTTCCCGGGTGCGAGACGATGATCGACAGAGGGCTGAAAGCCGGTATTCCCGTCTTCATCCGGTATTATGACACGGAGGAAAGAAAGGCTTTTGAAGAACTCTCCGAGTCCCTTTCGGAGAACGAAGAGGGATTGTTTATCCTCTATACTGCGGGACTTGATTCGACCCTGCACAGATTCGGGACCGCTTCTGTGGAAACGAGGGAACATCTGGGCTGGTATCAGGAAACAATCGAGAGGATCCTCTCTCTCCGGAAAGATACAAGGTTTTTCCTTCTCGGAGATCACGGGATGTGCGATGTGACAGGTACGATAGATATTAAGAGCAGGGTCGAAGGACTCGGACTTAAGATTCCGGATGATTATATTCCCTTTTATGATTCGACGATGGCAAGGTTCCGCGTCAATTCGGATAAGGGAAAAATCCTTCTCGAACAAGACCTCGGCGCAGCCGGCGGAGGAAGGCTGCTCGATGAGAAGGAACTTCGGAGGCTCGGTGTCTGGTTTGATGACGGGAGATTCGGAGATATGATCTTTATCGCTGATCCGGGTACGATGATCATTCCCGGTTTCATGGGAGATTCTCCGATCGCTGGAATGCACGGGTACCACCCGGACGCCCAGTGTATGGACAGCGCCCTGTACGCCAACAGTGATACGGGTTCGGATAATATTTCATTGACAGATATAGCCGATATGGTGATTCCGAAAGATGCAGGAAAGGGCAGCCATGACGTATGAAAAAGTCGGCAGAGCGATGTCATGGAACCTCCTTGCAAAGCTGGCCAGGCTGCTTGCCGGCCCCGTCAGTTTCATGATTGTGGTAAGGATGCTTGGAAGTCATGACTGGGGCGTGCTTAGCATCCTTAAGACGATATCGGGTTTTGCCCTGATCATCGTATCCCTGGGCCTTTCCCAGGCTCTGCTTAAATATCTGCCTACAATAAGGGTGAAAGGGGGGATGGGCAGATTTTTAATCGAGATTCGCAAGGCTATCCTGCTCCAGGTCATTGCGTGGTTCCTGCTCATTGTCATCGTCTGGCTGATAAGGGAGCAGTTAGGCTCTTTCTGTAAAAACAAGGCGGATGGTTTCAATCTCTATCTTCTTGTCGCGGTCGGGTTTGTCCTCTTCAAGGTATCGATCTCGATGGTGACCAACATCCTCCAGTCATGGTACGAGACAAAAAGACTGAGCATTGTAACTGCAATATCAAATGCAATTTATCTGGTTTTGATGATGCTGCTTCTTAAGGCTGGCCTGGGGATAGTAGGGTATCTCGTTGCCGGAGCGGTAATAGATATTGCCTCAACTCTGGTCCTTCTGCCGACGGTCCTGGAGCTTGTACGCGAGGACGAAAAGACAGGAGAAGATCTTCCCGGCCTTAAAAATATCATGAAATACTCTCTGCCTTTTGTGGTAACAGGCCTGCTTACTCAAATAGTCTGGAGGCATTCGGAGGTCCTGTTTCTCGGGCGTTATATCGGGGCTGAGGCTTCCGGGTTCTTCGGTCTGGCTTATGATCTTCCCCAGATGGCGCTGGAATTTGTGCCTCTGACGATCTGGCCGATCGTGATGGCAGGTATGTCCGAGATATATTCAAGAGATGATGGGAAATTAACTGAAGCGGTCGATATCTATTACAGGCTGCTCTTTATGATGGTGATCCCCGTTGCGGCTATGGGGTTTGCTTTTGCGAGGCCGTTCGTTCCGTTGCTGTTCGGAAGTGAGATGATCCCGGCTGCGGTCCTTACACAATTGTTTTTCGTTGTCTTTTCATATTCATTTCTCTATACTCCGATGAGTATGGCTCTCTATGTGATTGGAAAAAGCTGGGTTAACATGCTTGTTCTGACATTGATGGCCGTATTGAACATAGGCCTGGATATTGCCCTGATACCGAGGTACGGAATCTGGGGAGCGTTTTTCCCTGTTATGCTGATCCTTGGCGTAGAAGTCGCCGTATTCAGATATGCGGTCAGGATATTCAGGCCGGATATCCGCATGCCGGCCGGATTCGTTGTAAAGTGTTATCTGGCAGCTCTGCCTACCGCCTCTCTCGCGTTCTTTACGTCAAGGTGGAACTCGCCGGCCGCGCTTGTCCTGTTTATGATCCTTGGAGTCATCCTGCTTTTCGCGGGATTCAGATTTTTGAATGTTGTGGGAGAACGGGAGAAGGAACTGATTCTAAAACTTCCTCTTCCTTTTAAGGAAAAACTGGTGGCAATCTTATGATGAGGATGATCAATGTATCGTGAAAAAAAGATATCGGTAGTAATCCCCTGTTTTAACGAAGAAGAAGGAATTGCCCTTGTCATCCCCTCGCTTCCGGATTCTGTCGATGAGGTAATAATCGTGGATAATAATTCCACCGATCGGACAGCTGAAGTGGCCAAGAGGCTCGGAGCTAGAGTCGTTTTCGAAAAGAAAAAGGGATACGGTGCCGCATATAAAGCGGGCCTGCCTGCAGTTACAGGCGACATAACAGTGACTATGGACGGAGACGGGACCTATGCCGTTGAACAGGTAGAAGAATGCATAGACCATCTTCTCGACAACGATCTTGATTTTGTGTCAGCTTCCCGTTTTCCCCTCAGAGACAAGAAGGCGATGAATTTTTCAAACAAAGTCGGCAATTGGGTGCTTACCGTGGGTACGCTGGCATTATTCGCTCATGCCATAAAAGATTCACAATCGGGGATGTGGATCTACAAAAGCAGGATCTATCCAAAGCTGAATCTTGAGAGCGATGGAATGCCTCTCAGTGAAGAGATCAAAATCGCGGCGATAAGGCATCCCGAGATAAGGTTCGACGAATACAACGTGAATTATCATCCGCGCATAGGTGAAGTGAAGCTTAATAAATGGAAAGACGGTTTCGAGAACCTTCTGTATCTCGTAAAACTGCGTTTCAGGCCGGTAAAGAAGTAGATGGAATCAAGTCAGTGAGCGGGAGGATTTAAAATATGCTTAAAAACCTGGTTATGATCCTGGTTACCGTGGTCCTTAATACGGCGGGACAGTTTATGATGAAGGCGGGTATTAACAGGGTAGGCAAGATCGGGCTGGGAAATATCGTCGAAGCATTTCAGAAGGTAGTGACGTCATGGTACGTTATCGGAGGTTTTACTTCCTACGCGCTCAGCGCTGTCTTATGGATCCTGATACTTTCGCGCTCTGAACTCAGCTGGGCTTTTCCGATGGTGAGCCTGTCATACGTGATCACTGCTTTGCTGGCGCCGTATCTACTGAACGAGACATTCTCTATCCAGAGGTTTGTGGGGATACTTGTCATCTGTGCCGGAGTCTTCCTGGTAAGCAGGACGTATAACTGATATTCGGATAAGATGACATTCCAGCCGTATTAATCGGGGAGTCCGCTGCCTTGAAAAACAAGACGTTTTTCCTGACCATAAGTGTTGCCATATCGGTTCTGTCTGTTCTTACCGGAGCGCACATCATTCCCGGCACTGGACTCGCCGGGGTGATACTTGCGTTTCTTGCTATCTTTGCGATCCCCGGCGCCTATATCACTCTTCTCTGTTCCGGAAGCCTGCCTTTGACTGTCGACGGAGTCTGCCGGGTCTTTTTTACCGGGATAATATACGCGACTTTCATGGTATCGCTGGGATTCATACCAGGCGTCGGATATGCCTTTATATCTGTCGCCTCAGGTGTCATAAGTGTGTTACTGGCCCTTTTATATCATCTCCATTTTGAGAACAGGAGGAATAATGAAAGAAAGGTCATGTCGGGACGCTTCAGGCGTGAAGATGAGCTTTCTACAAAAGAACAAAGGACGATGCTGTCGATTATTATCGTCATGCTCGCGCTTTGTTTTATCTTCTTCGAATCGACCGGTGAACTTGGTCTGTCCTCGGATGCTCTCGACCATGTCAGCTTTATAAGGCGGTCGATCGAGAGCGATACGATCCTGCCGTCCGATTCCTTCTATAAGGAGGGTGACGGGGCGGGGGTCGATCCAAGAAAAGGGTTGTGGGATCCTGTACTGTCCTTATGGGCTTTTCAGGCCGATTCGGCACCCGAATACCTTTGGTCAATGGTTCCGTCGTTTTTTGCGTTCTTCGCTCTTATTACTTTCTGGTTTTATACGAAGGAGCTTCTCGGAACGATAAGGCTGACGCTGTTCGCTTCGGTGCTGTTTTTGATCTTTATGGAGGGCAGCGGAGTGATCTGGCTGACGAAGATAGCTTACAGCAAGAATATCTCCACAGTGCTTCTATGGGGGACCGCTGGATACATTGTCAGATATATGAGGATGCAGGAGAGACGTGATTTCATCATGGCTTCATTTCTGGTCGTTGTGGGTATCGCCTATCACGTGGTATTCGGCTATCTCTTTTTCAGCCTTGCGGCCGCGTTCTTTATATACGTCGCATTGATCCCGTGCGGGCGTAGATGGTTCCAGGGATTCAAAGTGATCGTTCCGGTATTGACAGGAGCCGCCGCTGCGGCCCTTGTTATCAGGGTCTCTTTTTTCCCCGGTGTCTACAATATGATCCATACTCACAGGCAGGGGCTTCTTCTGATCGGCGAAAGATTTCTTACTGTAGATCCCGTCGAACTCCTGAACAGGATGGGACTGGTCTTCTTTTTTATAATCGTGACATCTCCCATTGTCTTTTTTCGTCCAGAGAAAAAAGGCCTGCCGATCCTGACAGGAGTCCTCTTTCTTTTCCCTGTCTTGACAGTCATCAACCCTTTTACGGCGACTCTGGCTGAAGGGAAGCTCGGATATCTCTTTTACAGGATGATTTATGCCGCTCCTGCGATGAGTATGCTTGCGCTCATACTGACCTATCTCGGGAGGCTTTTTGTCTCAGGCAGGCTTTCCGTAAAGAAGCGGTACGGTGCGGGAGGAACAATCGCCGCAAGGACTGTTTCTCTTCTTACCATTATAATATTTATTGCTTTGCCGCTGAGATTCGCATTTTCAGGGACGGTTGCCGAAACGGGGAATATCCTGAAACGGGATTCAAAGATCAGCATGAAGTCCGGCAAGGCCCTTAAAGACCTCACAGAGGGGTTGCCGGCAGGCTCCGTCGTTATGGCCGATCCGGCCACAAGCTATCTCTTATCGGCATATACTGATCTGTTCGTGGTCGTTACGCTCGGGCAGCACGGTTCTCCCTCCGATCCTGAAGGGTTAAAACGGATCGAGGTGATCAGGGATCAGTTCGACCCTGCTCTTCCCGTATGGCGGAATCTCGAGTGGTTGAAAAAGAAGAAAGTCGAATATCTGATTATCGGCAGATATCAGTCTGAAACTGCCGATTTCTTTAAGACTGTGCCCCTCCAGAATATTCCGATGATGCTTGAACTCGTTGAAGAGAGCGGGCCGGTATTCAGCGGGATCGGAGAAGAAGAAGGGTATATCCTGTTTAAACTGAATATTGACGAGATGGAGAATTTGAGAATATCTGATTCAGAGAGAAGAGAGATCTCTGTTCTTGAATGTGAAGAGCCGGAAAGTATCAGGCGGTTGTCCGGGGATGAATATGAATGGGAGGGGATCAGGCTTGTATCTGTTGATTTTGAAAAAACAGTACTTTTGCCCGGAGATACTCTCTCAGGTTCATTTTGCTGGAATCTTCCCGATACGATCGAGTTCGGGCTTCCCTATGAATGGACTATGAGAATTGATACGGAATTTCCCAAAGGCGGCTTTTTCATGCCATGGTATGGCAAACAATACAGGCGGATCATTGAACGTAGAAATAATACGTTCTACAGGTTTACGGCGAACGGGAGGATAAGGAGCGGTACTGTCACTCCTGAAAGGTGGCAGAGCGGTGTCGATATAAGAGAGGACTTCGATCTGGTCCTTCCGGATAGCATCGCATTCGGAGGGTTCGAAGTCCGGATTGCAGTGCAGAGGGCGGCATATCTTCCGAACCGAAGGATCTCGGATTATCTGAGAAATAACGATTCCCTTTCCGGTCCCGTTATTGGAATTATTCAGATCGGGAAAAGAACGAGGATGGATAATTCTCTTCTATCACAGATGTAGATCACGCAGGAAAGGCCGTGATGACGAAATCGGGCAAGATCTCGGTCGCGTATTTTTCCGACTCGCCTTATACCGGCGGGGCGGAGAAATATATCTATCATCTTGCGTCGAACATCGACAGAGACCGATTTGAAAGGTATGTAATTATTAATAACAGGGCCGGCCTTGGAAGACTCGAATCATGGCTGGCCGGTTCGGGAGTAAAAGTATATTCTCTCGGCTACAAACCGCCCTTCTCGATCGGTAATTCAGGCTTGCTTTTCAGACTTCTCCGCAGGGAACCGGTTGATATCTTTCATCTCAACCTTCCGGGATCTTATGATGCAGGATTCGGCCTCGCCGCTTTCGTGGCAAGGATAGCCGGGATAAAAAGGGCTGTATCGACTGAACATCTTCCGATGTATCCTTCCTTTCCAAAGGGAAGATTGTTGAAAGGGATCACGACGCGCTTCATAGAGCGGGTGATCGCGGTAAGCGAAGATAATCAAAGGCACCTGATAGAGAACCACCATATACCGCCTGAGAAAATAGAAGTTATCTATAATGGTATTCCCCGTGTCGAAACAGGCAGTGACTCAGGAGAAAGAAAAGGCAGAGGCAGGTTTGTCGTGGCGGTGATCGGAGCCCTTCACAGGAGAAAAGGGCATTTCACTGTCTTCGATGCGATGAAGAGCCTGCCTGAAAAGATAAGCCTCGTTGTCGCGGGCGAAGGGGAGATGGAAGAGGAGTACAGAACTTATGTAAAAGAAAACGGACTGGATGACAGGATCGCATTTCTCGGGCACAGGGACGATATCGGCGAGCTTCTTTCTGAAGTCGATCTTCTTGCCCTGCCGTCGACTCTCGAAGCGACTCCGTATGTAATACTCGAAGCGATGTCGGCGGGGATACCGGTGGTCGCCAGCAGGGTATTCGGGATACCCGAACTGGTTACGGACGGCAAGACAGGATTTCTTGTGGAAGCGGGAGACAGCGGCGGGTTTGCAAAGTATATTTCTCTCCTGTACTCTGACAGAGAACTGTTCGAGCGGATCTCAGGGGAAGCTAGCAGAGATTTTGAAGAAAGATTTACGCTTGAAAGATCGGTCAGACAGACAGAAAGGCTGTATCGGAAAGTTATGGGGATAGAAAATAATAAAGGGTGTGAGAGGTGAAGATACTTATAGCCGTACCATATTCTCCATATCCGGTAAGAAGAGGATTCGACCGATTGATGATGAATCTGATAGAAGGACTCCTTGTTAATAATAAGATAATTCTGGTTACCATGACGTTTTCGGAGAGTGAAAGGGATCTATTAAAGGGTATAGAAAAAGACGGACTCAAGATCAGGTCGATCACGGCCCCGAATAAAAGGTCGATATTTAAAAAAATACAGTACAAAATAATGAACGCGATCCGGCTCGCAGCAAAAGGTATCCCGCCGGAGGTCAGTTATGCTTCACCTGTCGAATTTCTGGATCTTATTGCTGAAACAGCGGCTGACGAGACTCCCGATCTGATCTTTTCTTCATACTGGCATCTGTATCGGCTTCCATTGCTGCTTCCCGGTTTCAGAAATATCCTGCTGACTCTCGACCTCGATTATCTTGCCGCGCCTTCAAGGTTATTGCGCGTTAAAGGATGGGGCAGGAGGTTTATTGCTTCTTTAATGGCAGGCCTTAACGGAAAGATAGAAAAAGAGGCCTATGCGAGATTCAAGACTATTCTCACTGTGACCGATAAAGATACACAGATCCTTAAGCGGGAATACGTGGACAGGAAAAAGCAGATCTCGACTCTTCCGATATCTCTTGATCTCGAAGAGTTCAGCGGGAAAGGGCGGTCAAGGGCAAAAGACAGACTGCTCATCACCGGGACGCATATCTCTGATTTTAACAGGGACGCCCTTCGATATTTCATCCTGGATGTCATGCCTGAGCTGAGAAAAAGAAGGCCGTCGGTCTATCTTGTCGTGACGGGAAGCATATTGGCCGAAGACAGGGCCTTTCTTTCAGGGGCTGATATTGAATATACGGGGTATGTCGAGGATCTCGCCGCCTGCCTGGCTGAAGCGGCGGTGATGGTCCTGCCGCTCCGTTTCGGTGGAGGAATAAGGATAAGGATGCTGGAAGCCGCCGCAGCCGGCACTCCTGTCGTCAGTACGCCAAAAGGAGTCGAGGGGATGGGACTGACCAGCGGGAAAGAATATCTTGAAGCAGAATCTCCCCATGAGATGGCAGATTCGATAATACGTCTCCTTGATGATCCAGTCCTTGCCGGATCCATTGGCCGAAACGCGAGGGCCTGGGTGGAAAAGCACTACTCCAGAGCAGATTATCCGGAAAGGCTGGAGGCTCTTCTCAGGGATATTATGAGTTGATCAGATCAGAGATTCAAAGAGCCTGATATATTCGTCCCCTTTGTCTCTGATGTCATGATTGGCGGCAACGTATTCGAGGGCCCGTTCACACATTCGTTCTCTCCACTTTTCGTCTGACAATATTTCGCGGACAGATTCGACCAGCCGTTCAAACGTCCCCGTACATCTTCCTATCCTGTTGTTTTCAATGATTCTGTCCGGATCGATCCCGATCGTGAAGGTAGGCACGCCGCGCCGCCAGGAGTGTAGATATGTGTTGGGAAAACCTTCGAGTTCAGAAGTGTTGATATACGCGAAGGCGCGCGAGTAATATTTTTCGATATTATCAGGTTCTATAAATCCTGGATAATCCAGATTAGGAATAGAGGCGGCCTCTGCTTTGATCTTTTCATAGAAACCGGGGTCATCCGCTTTCCCCCCGATGATGGTAAAATCCGCTTCCGGTACCTGGCGGGCAAGCTCAAGAAAAAGGTCAGGCCTTTTCCGCCTTCTAAAAGAGCCGACCCAGATAAATTCTTTTCGTCCCCGTTCAACGGGAGGCTCGACTGCCTGAACGCCGGGGGAACATGCTGAAGAACCTATTATTTCTATTCCGTTTCTGATCAGGATCGATTCTCTTCCCATATTTTCAGCGAGGATCTTTTTCTGCTTGTCTGTCTGCGCGATCACGGAATCAGCATTCCTGATCCCGTATCTGTAGATATTCGTCATCGGGAATGAAAGATTTCCGGCGCAATCGGCGTAGCAGTTATAGTCGATACCGAGCGAAAATACGAATCGCTTCTTCAAAGTTGAAGCAAACCAGCACAGTTGTCCCGTATAGAACGCCGTAGATCTTTGATTGAAGATGTCGGCGCCGGAGATCTGCATCGCCCGTCTTATTTTGAGCATATCAGGAATAAAACGGAGCTTTCTGTTGCCTACAAAAGGGGAGAAAGATTTTATGACAGTTATACCGCCGAATATCTCGACTTCGGGCTGGCCATGATCGCCTACTATAAACGAGACATCGATCCCTCTCTCGGCCATGCGCCTGGCTATAAGGATCTGCTGGGTCTCCGCCCCTCCGGCCCATTTGCCGCTTTCCGGATTGAAGTAGCTGTATGCTGTCGGAGAGAAAAAACAGACTTTCAAGATTTCCTCCAGATATCGTTCACTATCGCAGCAGACTGAAAGACACTAACAGGTGATCGATTTTTTGGAAAGGATATTCGTGATTTCGGCCCGGCCTGATGATCCCTCCGAAGGTATCTCTTGATTTGATTGAGACCCGGTGGTAGACTTCGCGTCGGCTTGCGATGAAAAGGAGAAATAATGAAAGGTGTAATTCTTGCGGGGGGGCTTGGCTCTAGACTGCTCCCTCTGACGAAGATAACAAACAAGCATCTTCTTCCCGTATTTGACAAACCGATGATATTTTACCCGATACAGACACTGATAAATGCCGGCATACATGATATTCTGCTGGTTACCGGAGGCAATCACGCAGGTGATTTTCTCAGATTGCTGGGTAACGGGAGCGAATTCGGACTTGCTCATATCAATTACACGTATCAGGAGGGTGAGGGAGGGATCGCGGAGGCTCTTAGACTCGCGGAATATTTTGCCGGAGATGAGAGTATATGTGTGGTGCTTGGCGACAATATAATCGAGACTAATATAGCAGATTCGGTCGAGCGGTTCCGTAAGACCGAAAAAGGCGCGAGGATAATCCTAAAGGAAGTTTCCGATCCTGAAAGATTCGGAGTCCCTGTCCTCGAAGGAGACCGAGTAGTAAAGATCGAGGAGAAACCGTCTGAACCGAAATCAAAATACGCGGTAACCGGTATATATATGTATGACAATACGGTCTTCGATATCATAAAGACGCTGAAGCCTTCCAAAAGGGGCGAACTTGAGATCACCGACGTCAATAACGCGTATATAGACCGAGGCGAACTTGCATGGGATATCCTGGAGGGCTGGTGGACCGACGCAGGTACTTTCTCTTCTCTTCACAAGGCGAGTAATCTCGTTGAGAAGACAGGCGCCAATAAGCTATAGACTGGATCCGATGATCAGGCCGGGTCTTTGATATATTCTTCAAGAGCATCTTCCCAGGGCCTCATAGGCTGTAACCCCATAAGCATCGTCCTGTAATTTATCATTCCTTCCATATAAGGACGGGGCGCTGCCAGAACGAACTCATCCGAACAGACCGGTATCAACTCGCATCCGGATATTCCGGCTATCTCAAGAATCTTTTTCGCCAGTCCGAAACGCGTGACGGTTCCCTCGTTCACGCAATGGTACCGCCCGTATTGCCCGGTTTCTATAAGATCGATGATCGTCCTGGCGAGGTCGAGGGTGTATGTCGGCGAACCGATCTTATCATCGACGATCTTAAGAGTTTTATTCTCACCTGCGAGCTTGAGGATCTTCTGCACAAATTTCTTATCTTCTTTTCCTCCGCCGAATACCCAGCAGGTGTTAAAAATATAGAATTTTTTAAGCAGTTTCCGGATCTCCAGCTCTCCCTGGTATTTCGTGGAGCCGTAGACGTTGACCGGATCAGGCCTGTCGTATTCGATATAAGGGTACTTTTTCCTGCCGTTATAGATCATGCCTGTACTTATATATATCATCACGGCGTCCGTTTCCTTTGACGCCAGAGCTACATTTCGCGTTCCGACCGTATTCGAGAGATAAGCCTGATCAGGATCTATTTCGCATCCATCTACATCCGTCATCGATGCAAGGTGAAAGATATAATCGGGAGAGAAGGAGACGATATCCCCGATTATCGACGATCCATCCCTTATGTCATATTCAGGCAGGTCGGTAGCCCGAACCTCATATTCAAGGTTAAGAAGAGGTACGAGAGCCTTCCCGAGCATTCCCCGGGAACCGGTAACGTAAATGCGCTTCATCAGCCTCTCCTGATCAACCGTCCTTGCGGTCCCAGTCGTAGGGTATGTCGTTCTTGTGCGGGTCTATTCTGAACTCGTCCGGATCGTTATAGGAATAAGGCTGTGTTACGGTGTTGATGACCACAGCTTCACCGGGACTGATGCATTTAAATCCGTGGCAGACGCCCGGCGGGATCTTTACCCTGACCGGATTGAACTCACCGGCGAAGATCTCGTTTACTTCCCTGTAGGTCGGTGAATCTTCTCTTGAATCATATAGTACGATCTTCATCATACCACTGACCACCGCCATGTAATCGGTCTGTTTTTTGTGAAAATGCCAGCCTTTGACAACGCCCTCATAGCAGGTCGTCATATACACCTGGCCAAATTCTGAATATTCCTGATCATCCGATCTTAAGATCTCCATCAGGCGGCCTCTTTCATCCGGGATGACTTTCAGTTCCTTTACAGATACGCCGTCAATCATGATAATCCTCCGTGTAACGGGCTGTGCTGCCCTCAGGTCTGAGACTCTAAATCTATGCGGAGCAAATGTCAAGCGCCGCGGCTAATCACCGTCAGCGGAAGCATCCGGATCCTTTTCAATCCTGCCGAGGAATGATCTCTCTCTAAGTCGCGGTTCCTGGTCGGAGACGCCTGAAAAGAAAGAAAGGACCGAAGGAGCTATATTCACCGACCTTATATTATTTTCGATGATTTTCCAGCCGTTGGCCGGGCCGAATATCAAAACACTGTTTTTTCTGTGTCCGCCGGATATTTTTCTGTGTCTCGGGTTTAGCGTCACAAGAGGCAGATGGACCGACCAGTTTGTGCCGTATTCAGGCTTCATCTCGTAAAGTATGTCGGGGAATTTATCCGTGAATGGGCCGCTGAACATCTCTTCCCTGCGCTTTGCCCAGAGGAAATACGGATTTCCATTCCTGTCTCTGAGGTCGAGGATGATACGGATCACTTTCTCCCTCGTCTCCTCATAATCGAGCGATTCTTCAAGGCATCTCTCCCTGGATATCTCTATTCCTCCGAAAGGATTTGTTCCGCCGAAACCGGAAGCCGTAGCTACATTATTTTGACTGCTTGTCATAAAATCTTTTTTCTTGAGTTTTCTCGTCCACGGGAATATATGGGCCAGCCTGTACGAGAGATCCTCCATGTCGAGGCGATGAAGCGTCTCGAGGATGATATTCTTCGTTCTTTCGAGATGATACCGGGGACTGAATAATTTAGGGCCTTTGATCCTGCTTTCAAGGAGTCCGTGGTCCATCAGAAGCTGATTCAGATTAAAGAGGAGGGGAGGACGCATCGCGTGGCCGTGGTCGCTGATTATCAAAAATGAGGTATTTTCATCTGAAGCTTCGACAAGCCTGCCGATACATTTGTCAATAAATACGTGAAAATCAGGTATGATCCCGCTTAAAGAATTTTCCCCGGGGTGAGTTGGATCTTCCCTGTCATAGTAGCGCCAGAAAAAATGACAGATCCTGTCCATAGTAAGAAGGGTGACGAAAGTAAGGTCCCATTCTCTCGACTCCATCAATCTTGCGGTAAAATCGGTGATCGCCCATGTCTCTTCTTTTGTCTTTTCATAAAAATCCTTCAATTCGCTCTTTTCGGGGAAATCGACTATTCCGCCGAGAGGAGGCAGCTCTATTGAATCCTCGACCTCGGGCGGATAGGCAGAGGCATCCCCTGATATAAAGACCGGGCCTGAGGCCATTACGCCATTGACCTTCCATGGCGGATAAGCCATCAGTGGGTTGACGACTATTACTTTCTTCCCGAGAGCGGAAGTTTTGTCCCAGAATGTCTTTCCCCTGAAAGCACCTGTGTCGACTGTAAACTCCCGGGCGTCCTTTTTGAAATAATCGATCGTCTCAAGGATGCCGTGTCCGCTTGGGTCCATACCGGTAAAAATAGAGATCCAGGAAGGGATACTGTCGGGGGGGAATATGGCAGGCATCTCTCCGGCGAAGCCAGAACCAGCGATTTTCTGCAGCGACGGCATACGGGAGAGAAGCGGCTTTGTCACGAGCCAGTCCATTCCATCGATTCCAATTACCACAAGCCGCTGCATATCGTATCTCCCGTCAAACAGTGCGTGCTATCTCAGCGAGTCTCTCCATTCGGCTGTAATATCCCAGACCTGATCAGCTATCTCGCCAATCGGCAGAGAACTGTCGATGACAGATGCGCCGGTAATACGGGCTATCTCAAGATATAGCTCTCTTCTGTCGGCAAGATATTCTGCGGGCGTCCCGTCACTCTTGCGCATCGCGCCTTTGTCGGGATCGATATCAAAGACGATGACAGAGGAAGGCCGGGGAAATAATCCGAAGAGCCGGTTCTCGGATAATTCATTGAGTCTTGAAGGGGGTATGGAAAAATTAACAGCCATATCTACAAGGGTATCGAAAACATATCTGTCGGATATTATGCCCAGATAGGGATAGTTGTGAAAAAAGAGCCTGAGGTTCGCCTGAAGGGCGTATTCGCCCCAGACCATCACCTGCCAGAGCGACCTTTTGAGTGGACTCTGCATCTTTTCTTTTTTTGCGGCTGTAAAATTGGAGTAGTCTGCTAGCTGCGCGTTTTCTTCTCTGCTGAGAGTCCGCCGCGCCATGCGGATGATCGGAGCGCTGAAAAAAGGTTTCCATCTATTCCAGACAATGTTGACTTTGATCCCTTCAGAAACAAGCCTGCCGGAGAGTATCTCCGCCTGAGAAGATTTTCCAGTTCCATCGAGGCCGCTAAGAACAAGGATCCCCGGCCTGCCCTGGACTTTAGGATCAAACACCTTAGAGGTCATTGTTATTTTGCCTTTCCTTCTTTTTGAGAAGCAGCTCGAAATGAGGTTCGAGAAATCTGTCGAAAACGTTATTCCAGGAGAACTTACTGACCAGATGCGATGTCTCCGGCCGGGACTTTCGGAGCGTCCTTATCTTTTCCCGGATCTCCGTAGATTCATCATAATACAGATATCCTTCGCTTTCTTTCAATATTTCGGGAAGAGCTCCGAACCTGGTTGTCAGGGTAGGAAGATTACATGCCGCGGCCTCGATCACTGAAAGGGGAAACTCAAGTGCCCCCAGGTTCGATGATACGGGAAAAAGATAGAGATCGCATGCCTGGTAAAGTTCATGTATGTCGTCCGTATATTCGTCTATGACTATGATGCCGGCCATTCTCAGCCTGTTCCTCCAGGTGGGGTCGACTTCCCCGCCTTTTATCACGGGAAGTATATCGTTTCCCCAATCCCTGTAGCGCAAGAATGTCTGAAGATTTCTGCTCTCTTTTATATGGCCGACATGAAGAACCAGAAACTTGTTTTCCGGAAAGCCGTATTTTTTCCTAAGTCGGATTTTCTCCCCCAGCTCGGCTGGCTTGAAGAGTCTCTCATCAAATCCAGGCATGATATATTCAGTATGATAACCGTACTCATCCAGTTCCTTTCTCATCCTGCTGACCGGCGAAAGGATGATATCCGGGGGACGGAAGAGGGCAGCGTATCTGTGTACGGCGCTTATGGTGCGAGACTGCAGGCCTATAAGCATAAGAGGTGTCGAGGATGAGATCCTGATTATATTGGACCTTATCATTCCCATGGCGGTTATTCCGGAAGAAGGGATGTATATGATGAGATCGAAATCCCTTTCTCTGTAGAATCGCCTCAGTTCGATGCTGAAATGAAATCTGCCGCTGAGCAGGGGGTATGATTCAAGTGCGGGGTCCGGTGAGCCGGTTTTATGAAGAAGGGTAACTTCGTGCCTTTCGGCAAGATACCGGCAGATATGCATCGTAAAGACAAGAAGCCCTTCCGATGGACTTGAGGTGATCTCTTCAGATATCAGCAGAATCCTCATAATGTAGTATTAAATCAAAACATTGAGAATATATCAATTACACAATTTATACCTGTCCGCCTAAAAGAGGGCGGCTCGATATGACCCTGAATATATACTCAATTTTAAATATGGGGTAGTAATAATTGCTGAAAAGTGATATAATTTATGAACTTGGGCGTGGGGTATTCTTTTTATGGATCGGAAGAGGCATATATATGAGCAAAGTACCGTTTTTTAGTCTCAGCGAACAGACCGGCAAGGTCAGGGCGGAGATAGACGCTGCTATTGGCGAAGTTATCGATAATACGGCGTTTGTACTGGGTCCGGCACTTGACAGATTTGAAAGTGACTTTTCCGGATTTTGCGGGACAAAATTCTGCGCGGGGGCAAGCAGTGGGACTTCAGCACTCGTTCTCGCCCTTCTCGGTTATCATATCGGGCCGGGTGACGAAGTCATTACCGTCGCAAACACCTTCATCGCCACTGTCGAAGCAATTGCGATCACAGGGGCCAGACCTGTCCTTGTAGATGTCTTTGAAGATACGGCGCTTATGGACTATACACAGCTAGAGAATGCGATTACCGAAAATACAAAAGCTATTATTCCGGTCCATCTGTTCGGCCAGTGCTGCGATATGGATCCGATAATGGAGATAGCTAAAAAGCATGGATTGAAAGTCATAGAGGATTCCTGCCAGGCTCACGGCGCCTATTACAAAGGAAAAAGGGCTGGGTCGCTGGGCGACGCGGCGGCTTTTTCCTTCTATCCCAGCAAGAACCTGGGTTCATTCGGTGAGGGTGGTGCGGTTACGACGGATGACGAAGAGCTGCTCAAGCGGATGAAGGGGTTAAGGCACCATGGACAGATAACCAAGAACGTACATAGTGAGATAGGTCATAACTACAGGCTGCACTCTATCCAGGCCGCTGTCCTGGGAGTCAAACTGAAATATCTTGATGAATGGAATGAGAAACGGCGGACACTCGCAAAGAGATACCAGCAGAATCTTGAGGGAACAGGATACTGGCTGGCCTCCGAGCATAAAGACTGTAAGCCGGTATATCATCTTTTCGCGATCGGATCTGCCGAGAAGGAAGCAGTTGGAAAAGCGCTTTCCGATGCCGGGATCGGATGGGGGCAGCATTACCCCGTACCGATCCATCTTCAGCCCGCTTTTAAACATCTCGGTCTTTCCGAAGGAGATTTTCCAGTCTCCGAGCGTCTGATGAGAACAGGTATTACGCTTCCGATGTTTCCCGAGCTTGAACTTGAGAAGGTGGATCATGTCTGCAAAGTGCTTCTCGAATGCGAGAAGCAATGACCGAATGGAATTAATCAAGGAGGGGGCCTTAGGTTAATAGTTAAGGAAATATACTGAAGTAGGAACTGGGACGGGACGATACAACGATGAGAAAGTATTCACTGGCCCTGGATAACACCATGAAGACTCGGAATCTCGCAGACCCGGTTGGAGAGAGGACTCTGCTTGAGGCACGCGGCAGGAGTGCGCTTGAAAGGGTATTGAAGCGATCCATCGATGTTGCGGTATCACTGGCAGTGCTGGTTCTTGGTTTTCCGTTTTTTCTGGCGATCGGGTTGCTGATCAAGCTGACTTCCAGAGGTCCTGTCTTTTTTAAACAGCGGAGAGTCGGCGAGAACGGCAGACCGTTTTTTCTTTATAAGTTCCGTTCTATGAAGATCGGCTGCGATGATTCCATCCATCGGGAATTTACCCAGAATTACATCCAGGGGCAGGAACCCCAAACTTCACTTGACGGGGAAGCTGTGGCCCTCTATAAGATTGTTGATGACCCGCGCATTACGGCGATAGGAGGCTTTCTCAGAAGAACAAGCCTTGACGAGCTGCCGCAGTTCATAAATATTCTCAGGAACGAGATGAGCGTGGTGGGACCGAGACCGCCTATGGAATATGAGTATGAACATTACGATGACTGGCATAAGTTGCGGGTAAAGATCAAGCCCGGCCTTACGGGTCTCTGGCAAGTCAGCGGAAGGAGTACTGTTCCTTTTCAGGAGATGGTGATGCTCGACCTCTATTATATTGAACACTGGTCGCTCAAGATGGACCTCAATATAATGATCAAGACCGTTCCGGTCATGTTAGCCGGTACGGGAGGCTATTAACAGGACGGAGATACATTGCTCAAAGTAGGAGTCATTGGCTGCGGGTATTGGGGACCTAATCTCATAAGGAACTTTTCAGCTCTCGACGACGCCGAAGTCAAGATCTGTTCCGATCTTGAACTGAAGCGCATCGAGCACATGAAGAAACTTTATCCTTCAGTCGCTATTACACAGGATTACAGGGATATTATCGAAGATTCCGATATCGATGCGGTCGTCATAGCGACACCGGTCTCCACTCATTATAAGCTTGCTGCTGAAGCTCTTGAGGCTGGCAAGCATGTCTTCTGCGAGAAGCCTCTGACGCAGAATGTCGAAGAGGGCGTGAAACTTGTAGATATAGCGGATAAGATGAAGAAGACCCTTATGGTTGGACACACATTCGTCTATACAGCAGCGGTCAACAAGATAAAAAAACTCATAAAAGACGGGGAACTCGGCGACGTCTACTACATCTCCACTTCGCGAGTCAATCTCGGCCTTTTTCAGAAAGATATAAATGTCGTGTGGGACCTGGCTCCTCACGATCTTTCGATAATGAACTACATCCTTGACTCGAGGCCGCTATACGTCTCGGCGACAGGTCATTCGTATATACAGCCCGAGATCCAGGATGTCGCGTTCGTGACCCTGACTTATCCCGGTTCGGTCCTTGCCAACCTGCAGGTCTCCTGGCTGAATCCGAACAAGATAAGGAAAACGACTGTCGTCGGCAGTAAAAAGATGCTTGTCTATGACGATGTCGCCAGCCTGGAAAAGATCCGTATCTACGACAAGGGTGTAGATGTAATACCGCATTATGACACTTTTGGGGAATTTCAGCTCTCATACAGGTACGGAGATATCTCCATCCCTAAGCTCGATGATTCTGAGCCGTTGAAGATCGAATGCCAGCACTTTCTGGACTGCATAGCAGGTAAAAAAGCGAGAAGCAGCGGCCGGCACGGTCTGGAAGTCCTGCTCATAATGGATGCGATCGACAGGTCTATGAAAGCAAACGGTGAGAAGATCACGATCGAGTATCCGAAATCTTTGACTTAACCCAGGGTAGGTAATATGAAGCCCGAAAATGATCCAGGAAGGCTGGGGCAGGTGCGCCTTGGTGAAGGAGCTTTGATCGATCCGGAAGCTATTGTCGGATATCTATCCCCGAGAAAGAATATCAGCAGCGTTCTTGAAATAGGAGAGCGATCGCGAATCCGAAGCGGAACGGTCATATACGCTGGATCCAGTATCGGCTCGGATTTCGAGACAGGGCATAATGTCGTCATTCGGGAGCAGAACAGGATCGGCGACCACTTTTCGATCTGGAATAATTCGGTTATTGATTACGGATGCACGATAGGAAGTAATGTAAAGATACATTGCAATATCTATATCGCTCAATTTACAGTGATTGAAGATGATGTCTTTATGGCGCCAGGAGTGACGATCGCCAATGATATCCACCCTGGATGCCCCGATTCCGGCGAGTGTATGCGCGGCCCCGTATTGCGAAGGGGATGCAGGCTGGGAGTAAACGTTACGGTTGTCCCGTACGTCACTATTGGTGAAGGGACGCTTGTCGGCAGCGGGTCGGTTGTGACCAAGGATCTGCCGCCGGGAGTCCTGGCGTATGGGAATCCAGCCCGGGTGCACGGGAAACTCACAGATCTGAAGTGCAAACAGGGCCGGAGAGAGGCGCCTTATATCTGAAGGCTCCCTTTATGACTCTGAGACGCAAAGATAGTAAACTGCTGATACTTTGTTCGACTCTTGTAACCGGTGGAGCAGAGATCATCGTAAAAGCTCTTTGCTCGGGTCTGCCCGAACTTGGCATATCACCTGTTATAATCTGCCTTAAGGAGCCGGGAGAGGTGGGTGAAAGCATCTCTTCAAGCGGAGTCGAACTTATTTCAGGGCTATCGAGGTCAAGGTTCGATCCTTCTGTTTTTTTCAAGCTGATCGGTATAATGAAAAAATATCCGCGAGCCGGCATTCTCGTGATCGATCATCATGACGCGGTCTTCTGGGGAGCAATAGCGTCGAAGTTCGTAATGACGGGGAAGAAGGTCCTCTGCAGCCATTCGACCGGATTATGGTCGACCGGAAGGAGTTTCAGCTGGACTGACAGGCTGGTCCTGCCCGCCTACGACAGGATCGTCGCCCTGGCGGAAAACCACAGGGAACACCTTTCAAAAAAAGAGGGAATAAGCGGTGACAGGATCGTGATCATAAATAATGGCATCGATATTGCGCGGTTTCATCCTGTAGATGCCGGTGCTAGAGCGGAACTGAGAAGAGAGTTGGGTATTTCAGCTGATGATTTCGTTGTTACCATACTGGCGGCCCTGAGGCCCGAAAAGAACCATAAGATGTTTATCGATGCAGCCTCCATGCTCATCAGGGAAGAAGATGGCCCTTTTAGATTCCTGGTAGTCGGAGAAGGGGAAATGGAAGCAGAGTTGAAAAATATGACAGAAGAACTTCTTCCCGAAGGGGTCGTCCGATTTCTCGGAAGAAGGGATGATACAGAGAAAATATTGTCCATATCTGATGTATCGGTATTATCTTCCTATCCCGTGGTAGAGACATTCCCGCTGACTGTCCTTGAAGCGATGGCTTCCGCTCTGCCGGTGATATCGACTTCCGTAGGTTCGATTCCGGAGATGCTTGTAGACGGCGAGGAAGGGCTGCTGATCGAGAGTGAAGATACCGAGGCGCTCGTCAAAAACCTGATGTTGCTGAAAAATGATAATGTTCTCAGGGAGAGGATCGGGACGGCGGCAAGAAAGAGAGTAGTGAGGGATTTTTCAGTCGAACGGATGATAAACGGATATGCGGGTATTTTTAGTGAATGACGCAAAACAATAAGGCAGGTATTAGAATGCATCTTCCCATCGATGCTGTCGTTGCTGTGACATACGCTTGTGATTCCAGATGCAATATGTGCAATATCTGGAAACTGCCTCCTGGAAAGCAGATGCCGTCTGCGTCCTATTCCTTCCTTCCAGGGACGCTGAACGACGTGAATGTCACCGGAGGAGAACCGTTTCTCCGGGAAGATATAGTGGATCTTGTCCGGTCGATATACGAAAACGCAGGAAAACCCAGAATAGTGATCTCGACCAACGGATACCAGAACCGCAGGATAGCCTGCGCCGCTCCCGAATTGATGAAGATCGGAAGAAGGGTGGGGATAGCAGTCTCGCTCGACGGGATAGGAGAGGTCCATGACAGGATAAGAGGAGTCGAAGGGGGATTCAAAAAGGTTTTAGAGACGCTGACACAATTGAAAAAGATCGGTTACAAAAATGTGCGTGTCGCCTTTACAGCCCAGAGGGAAAATGTAAAACATCTCGGTGCTGTGTATGACCTCTCCAGACAGTTCGGTTTTCAGTTTACTACGGCGGTCGTTCAAAACTCAGAGTTCTATTTTTGCACATCGGAAAATCAGCAGGTCGATCCGGAAGATCTGGAAAGAGAACTGAAGTATGTCATGAGGAAGGAACTGTTGAGCCTGAGCCCGAAGAGGTGGCTGAGAGCGTATTTTTATTCAGGAGTCCTGATGTATAACAATGCCGGAGAAAGAGCGTTGGGATGCAGGGCCGGTCGGGATTCGGTCTTTGTAGATCCTGAAGGAAATGTCTATCCCTGCCTTACTCTGGAAAAAAAGATGGGAAATATCAACGAATCGTCGCTTGAAGAGATCTGGGGAAGCGAAGAAGCGGACAGGGTGCGGAAGCAGGTGGATAACTGCAGGCTCCCATGCTGGATGATCTGTACTGCGAGAGCCTCGATGAAAAGAAGCCCTATGCAGCCTGTGTTCTGGATACTGAAAAACTGGATGAGGATATTTTCGGGTTTAGGGATCTGATCATCCGGATCCACCCGCAGAACTTTTAATTTAAAGATGAAAGAACTGGCAAATTGAAAGTTGCGATTATCGGATCAAAAGGGCTTCCAGCGCTTTTCGGAGGCATAGAGAGGCATGTCGAAGAGATCGGCAGGCGCCTTGCTCTCAAAGGCCACGAGATAACGGTATTCGGAAGAAAGCCGTTTTGTGACAGGGCTGAATATCTTGGGATGAAGATAGAAGTCGTCCCTTCAATACCGACGAAAAACCTGGATACTGCCACGACCTCATTTCTCTCATCTCTTATTATAGCTTTCAGAGGCTATGATATAATCCACTATCACGGGGTCGGCCCTTCGATCTTCAGCGGCCTCGGGAGACTGTCAGGGAAAAAGACGGTTTCGACTGTACACGCGCTTGATTACCGGCAGCAGAAGTGGGGTAAGGTCGCGAAGTATATGCTGAAAACCGGTGAAAGATGCGCGGTGAGAAACACAGACGCTGTCATTGCGGTCTCAAGGCTTATGAAGGGACAGCTTTCAGCTGAATACGGCAGGGAAGTCTCGTATATTCCTAACGGGGCGACGATCTGTGATACTCCTGAATTCAGCGATTCCTGCGGCCTTGGACTTAAAAAGGAAAGATATATACTTACTGTCGGACGTTTTATAGTCGAGAGGGGATTTCACACTCTGATCGACGCGTTTTCCAGGATTGATACCGATATGAAGCTTGTAATCGTCGGGGATGAACGGTTTGAAAGCGAATATGCCGGGATGCTGCACGAAAAAGCTGACAGCAGAGTGATATTTCCCGGTTATATTTCAGGTGACAGATTGAGTGAACTGTATGCTCATTGTGCCTTTTATGTCCTGCCGTCGATAGTAGAGGGGCTGCCGATCTCTCTTATAGAGGCTATGAGTTTCTCCAGACCTGTGCTGATAAGTGACATTCCTGAGAACCTCGAAGTAGCAGGCGAATTGTCGCTCAGATTTATTCATGATGACCCCGGCGATCTTGTCAGAGCGATGAATGAGATGATCGGTCTCGATGACGAGAGCCGTTCGAGATTCGGGAGGATGGGAAAGGAAAAAGTACTTAGTGAGTACAACTGGGATTCGATAGCGGAAAGTACGGAAAGGCTTTATCAGGATCTCATCTCCAGATGACGGGACCTGCCGTCATATTTCATTGACAGTTCTATTTTTATCTGTTAATTAGTGGCGAAGCTGATTCAGGCTATTTGGACGGGAGGATGGACCATGAGGATTTCGTACAGATTATTCCCGATCTCATTACTCATAGCAGCCATGATGATTATTATGCTTCAGGCCGGATGTACCCGCTCCGGAATAACAGGCAGGACTACGGCTGATGTCGATCAGATCGAACCGGCTCCTGAGCCGATATCGGTGCAGGAAGAGACGCAAGAGGAGATACCTGATGAGATATACGATCTCGAAGACGAAGCGCTTGAAGATGACGAGATCGACGATCAGATAGAGGAAGTGAGGCTCTCCGGGAGGACTGCTGCCGATTCTTTCTCGGTGAAAGATGTCTCGGATGCCGTTATTGACGCTTCCGCTTTCGATACGGGATACAGGATACAGATATTTGCTTCATCGGATCTGGAGAAAGCAAAGGAATTGAAGAAAAATTTCATGGCGGGAACAGGTCTTGCAGTATATATAGAGTTTGAGGATGGGATGTATAAGGTGAGGGTGGGTGATTTTCTTAAAAGAGATGACGCTTCGCAGGCCAGGAACATGCTTGTCGAAGAGTACCCGGATTGCTGGATAGTAAGTACTACGGTCAGGAAGTAACGGGATATCAACATTAAGGAGTTAAACATCTATGCCAGAGTTGCGTAAGAGCCCGATTTTGGAGAGATGGGTAATTATCTCTACAGAAAGGGGAAAGAGGCCTGACGATTACAAGAGGGAAAAACCTTCTTTAAAAGGCGGATTTTGCCCTTTTTGCACCGGAAATGAAGATAAGACTCCCAAGGAGGTGCTTGCATACAGGGACCCCCACACGCTTCCTAATGAGAAAGGCTGGAAAGTCAGGGTCGTTCCGAACAAGTTTCCTGCCCTCCAGATCGAAGGAGACCTTGCAAAAAGTGCTGACGGAATATACGACAAGATGAGGGGAGTGGGTGCTCATGAGGTTCTGATAGAATCTCCCGATCATACAAAGAATCTGCAGCACCTCCCGGTAGATCATATTGAGAGTGTCTTCTGGGCGCTGCGGGAACGATGCATAGATCTGAAGAAAGATTCCCGGTTCAAATACATATTGATCTTCAAGAACTGGGGTGAGGATGCAGGAGCATCTCTTGAGCATTCCCATATGCAGCTTATTGCTACCCCTATCATCCCGAAGCGAGCGATCGAAGAATTAAACGGCGCGAAATTTCATTACAAGCTGAAAGAAAGATGCATCTATTGCGATATCCTGAAGCAGGAGATAAGGGAAGCAAAGAGGGTGATCTATCAGAACGATAATTTCATTGCGATCGCACCGTACGCGGCCAGGTTCCCCTATGAGACATGGGTGCTGCCGCTGAAGCATGTAGCTTCATTCGAGAATACTCCTTCCGGATGTTTCCATAGTCTGGCTGATATTATGAAGAACGTCCTGTTGAGGATAGACAGTGCCCTTGACGCTCCGCCGTTCAACGTCATCATTCATTCTACTCCATGCGGCGAGCCTGACCTGGATTACTATCACTGGCACATCGAAATAATGCCAAAGCTTACGCGGGTGGCCGGATTTGAATGGGGCAGCGGGTTTTATATAAATCCCACGCCGCCGGAAGATGCCGCAGAAGTGCTGCGTAATATCGACGTCTCCTCGCTGGAGGAGATCAATCGGGAGACTGAGAAGGTTGAGGAAAATTAATGCCTGAAAAGAAGATGAAAGTAGTACTCGTATCGACGGAAATGGTGCCGTTTTCAAAGGTCGGGGGTCTGGCCGATGTTGTCGGAGCACTCCCTGACGATCTTGAGAAACTGGGCTGCGATCTCGTAATATTCACGCCCCTTTATTCCGAAGTCGACAGAAAGAAATTCAAGATAAAACCGGAAAAAGGGATCGAGAGGATGAGCGTTCCCGTCGATGGAGTAGAGATCGAGTTCGGATTGAGTTCTACGCTGAAGCCGGGTACCCGCATAAAAGTATATTTTATAGAGAACGATCATTTCTACGGCCGGAAGGGAATCTATACGGTCCCGGAGACGGGAGACGCGTATACCGATGAGGATGAGAGGGTCATCTTCTTTAACAGGGCGGTCATCGAATCTGTCAAGAGACTCGGAATAAAGCCGGATGTCATTCACTGCAACGACTTTCACTCAGGATTGATCCCTGTATATCTCGCGATCGAAGAGGACGAGAATGAACTGTTCAAAAATACAGGCACTGTTTTCAGCATACATAACCTTGCCTACCAGGGGGCTTTTGAACCGGAGTTCCTCGCCAAGGCGGGGCTTGATCCCGAGTTCTTTCAGCCTATGAGCCCCTTTGAATTCTGGGGGCGTGTCAATATCATGAAGATGGCTTTGATGTTTTCCGGGACGATCAGTACGGTAAGTAAGGCCTACGCCGATGAGATCTCGAGCAACGAGGAATACGGCTACGGTCTGGAAGGAGTCCTCACAAGCAGGAAAAAGGATCTGGTCGGTATTCTGAACGGGATCGATCCCGCCGCATGGGATCCTGAAAATGACGAACATATACCATATCATTTTTCACCTGGCGATCTTTCCGGCAAATCCGGAAATCGCGACGAGATCCTCAGAGCTTTCGGACTGCCGGAAGGTGAGGAGCCTGTTATCGGTATCGTTTCGAGACTGGTCGATCAGAAAGGATTTGATATCCTTTCCGAGGCTTTTGAGGAATTGATGGAACTCGACCTGAAGTTTGTAATACTCGGCACCGGTCAGAAGAAATATCACGAACTGTATACCAAACTCAGGAAAGAGTATCCTTCAAAACTTGGAATAAAGCTCGAGTTCAGCAATAAACTTGCCCACCTTATTGAAGCGGGCAGTGATTTCTTTATGATGCCCTCGAGGTATGAACCTTGCGGTTTGAACCAGATGTACAGCCTGCGCTACGGGACTATTCCGATCGTTCGCGCTACGGGGGGGTTAAAGGATACTATCTCTGAGCTTTCTGCGAAAGGCAGCCGGGGCAACGGCTTTACCTTCGAGGAATATACCGCGGAGGCGCTCCTGGATACGGTAAAAAGGGCCCTGATTTTCTTTAAGAATGATCCTGCGGTGAAGAAGACGAGAAAACGGATAATGAAAGAAGATCATTCCTGGGAAAATTCTGCCAGGGACTATATGAAAATGTACAAGGAGACAGCCGGAAAGCCAGGAATGAGGTTGACAAAGCCTTAAGGCTTTATTTATATAGATTACAGGAAAATTTGATCGATATTCGCGAGCGGGAATAGCTCAGCTGGTAGAGCGCAACCTTGCCAAGGTTGAGGTCGCGGGTTCGAACCCCGTTTCCCGCTCCATCTATTTAGAGGCGGCATAGCCAAGTGGCTAAGGCGACGGTCTGCAAAATCGTTATCACCGGTTCGAATCCGGTTGCCGCCTCCAGATCATCTTTACGGCGGCTATCCCGAATTCGAAGGAATGCTTCCATTTTCACTTGAAGAAAGTCCGATTCCGATATAGCTTTAGCAGTGCGCCGGGGTGGCGGAACTGGTAGACGCAGCGGACTTAAAATCCGCTGATGCCTGGCATCGTGCGGGTTCAAGTCCCGCCCTCGGCACCAGAAAGTAAGGAAGGACCGGCTCGTCAGCGCCGGTCCTTTTTTTGTCCGACGCAGGGAGGCTCCAGCCTGTGAATATTGTTAAGGTGTTGCCATCTGAGACGCGTTCAGGTACATTTCGGCGTATGGACGCACATTCTGAAATATCGCTCGGGAGAGAGTTTTATGAGTGGGAAAATGCGCTTCTCGCAGAGTGCGGCCTTTTCCTTGTGGGCGGTGCAGTAAGGGATATTCTTCTCGGAACAGGCGGCGTATCGGTCGATACAGACTACCTTGTCTCAGGAATAGACCCGCCGGGGCTTCTGGATATCCTGAACAGATTCGGGAGAACCGATCTTGTCGGCAAGTCTTTCGGGGTGATCAAGTTTACTCCTGATCGGTCCGATACTGTGGATATATCATTTCCAAGGAAAGAAGAGAGTACCGGTCCCGGGCACAGGGACTTCAGCGTACGCTTCGATCCCGATATCCCTGTCGAAGAGGATCTCGTCAGGAGAGACTATACTGTCAATTCGATCGCCCTTGATCTGGGGAAGGGGCAACTGGTCGATCCCCTTGGAGGAAGGGAAGATCTTGAAAAGAGGCTGCTCAGGGTAAACAGGAACGAATCTTTTATCGAAGATCCTCTCAGGATCCTGAGAGGCGTCCAGTTTATGACCCGGTTCGGATTGTCTGTGGAAAAAGATACTGAACGCCTGATGAGAAAGTACGCCGATACTCTTAAAACGGTTTCCATGGAGAGGATAAGGCTGGAACTGAACAAGATGATGACCTATTCGGAAAGACCGGGAGACGGGTTTTTATTCATGCATGAGACAGGGATCCTGCCGTACATATTGCCCGAGCTCGAGGATACATGGGGGATAGAACAGAATGAATTCCACATCGATGATATTTTTGTCCACAGCGTGAAATGCTGTAATCTTGCTGACAGGAACATAGAGGTGAGATGGGCTGCTCTTCTTCATGATCTTGGGAAAAAGAAGATGAAAAAGACGGTCGATGACAGGGTCGTATTCTACGGGCATGAATTTGAGAGTTCCAATATATCAAAAAGCATACTGAATCGTCTTGTATTTCCAAATTCATTCGTTAAATATGTATCGCATCTGGTCCTTCATCACATGTTCTATATTACGGATGAATGGTCGGATGCAGCTGTCAGGCGGTTTATTGCGAAGGTCGGCCTGGAGTCCCTCGATGATCTGTTTGCCCTGAGGATGGCCGATGGTTCTTCAAAAGGGGACGATAAAATCGCCAGTGAGGTCGAGATCTCCAGAAAGAGGGTCGATGCCGTAATATCTGCCGAAGCGGTCTTTAAGAGAAAAGATCTTGCGATAAACGGTTCGGACATAATCAGGATGACCGGGGAATCTCCAGGAAGAAAGATCGGTTCGATTCTTGGAGAGATCCTCGATATGGTGTTGGAAGACCCTGATATCAATACGGCTGAAAGACTTGAGGCTATAGTAAGGGAGAGGTATCGCCCGGCCCGCCGGGACCAGGGAACCGTTCAATAAGGCCGGCTCAGTCCGCTATATATCGGATCAGGGGCCATTTTGACAAGAGGCTGAAATGAAAAGACTCGAAAAATTGATCAGGGAGATAAGAGGAAAGCTGTTCCCGTACCATCACGAGCATGACAGAGACAGGGACGCAGAGAGATGGAATGTCGAAGAGGGAGAATATCTCGAGTCGTGGCTGGTTGAACAGCTGAGGATCTGCCGCAAAAAGAACAGGTGTGAAAGAGGAGGCAGGTGCGTTTTTTACGAATACAGCGATATCGCAAAGAAGAACTTTGAGATCTGTCTTGAGGTCCAGCTGCGTTTCGAAAATGGCGAGATAAAATGCCTGATAGAGGATGATCCCGAGGATGAGGATAAATAAAGTATATTTGAGCTTTGTCTGTCATACTATGCCATGCTGGCATTTATGGCAGGTTCTGACAGGTGCGGAGTATTTTCAGTATCTGCCAAATTTTTCCAGCAGTAATGTAATTCTTTAAATAACAATATGTTATATCCGCCATTTCTTTTGGGTGTTTGGCATGGTTATTGTTTTGTTATTTATCGATTAAGTATGTTTATCATTTTCAGAAGGAGAAAGAAATGTCGAAGATAATAGGAATAGACCTTGGGACGACCAATTCATGCGTCTCGGTAGTCGAGGGTGGTGAGCCTGTAATAATCCCGAATCCGGAAGGGGGCAGGACTACTCCCTCCGTAGTAGGTTTTAAGGACGGTCAAATACTTGTAGGGCTTCTGGCCAAAAGGCAGGCGATAACAAATCCCACAGAAACTGTTTATTCGATCAAGCGGTTCATGGGAAGAAAATATTCTGAAGTCTCGAATGAGCTGACAGAAGTCCCCTACAAGGTCATCGAGGGGAAGGGCGGAGACGTAAGAGTCGTCGCGGGCGGCAAAGAATACTCTCCTCCGGAGATATCCGCCATGCTGCTTCAGTTTCTTAAGGAATCAGCTGAAAAATATCTCGGAGAAAAGGTGTCAAAGGCGGTCATCACCGTCCCCGCATATTTTAACGACAGTCAGAGACAGGCCACAAAAGATGCCGGAAAGATCGCGGGGCTCGAGGTGGAAAGGATAATAAATGAACCTACCGCCGCGTCGCTCGCCTATGGACTGGAAAAGAAAGGCGAAAAGACGATCGTCGTTTTCGATCTCGGCGGCGGTACCTTTGATGTATCGGTACTTGAACTGGGAGAGAGTGTCTTCGAGGTAAAAGCGACTAACGGGGACACGCATCTCGGTGGAGATGATTTTGATCAGAGGATAATTGAATGGCTGGCCGATGAATTCAAGAAGGAACAGGGGATCGACCTGACGAGCGATCCTATGGCGCTTCAAAGGCTGAGGGAGGCGGCGGAGAAGGCAAAATGTGAACTTTCCACCGTACCTCAGACAGACATAAACCTTCCTTTCATTACCGCGGACAGTTCGGGCCCGAAGCATCTTAATGTCAAATTCACGAGGGCCAAGTTCGAATCGATCACTGACGACCTTATTGAGAGGACCGTGCAGCCTTGCAGGGACGCGATAAAAGACGCGAAGATCAATGTGTCGGAGATCGATGAAGTCATACTTGTCGGCGGTACTACAAGGGTTCCCGCGGTAAAAGCAAAGGTCAAGGAGATCTTCCAGCGCGAGCCGCATGAAGGTGTAAATCCTGACGAAGTCGTTGCTCTCGGAGCGGCGATCCAGGGTGGAGTACTTGCCGGAGACGTACATGATGTGCTTCTTCTTGATGTAACCCCGCTTTCGCTCGGGATAGAGACTCTCGGCGGAGTCATGACAAAACTTATAAACAGGAACTCTACGATCCCGACAAGGAAGAGCGAGGTCTTTTCCACTGCCGCGGATAACCAGACCACAGTCGAGATCCACGTTCTGCAGGGTGAGAGGGAGATGGCCTCGTCAAATAAATCGATCGGCCGTTTCCAGCTCGCAGGGATTCCTCCCGCGCAGAGAGGCATACCCCAGATCGAAGTGACTTTCGATATTGATGCGAACGGGATCCTGAATGTTGCCGCAAAAGACAAGGCGACAGGGAAAGAACAGAAGATAATCATCCAGGCTTCAAGCGGATTGTCAGAAGGCGAGATAGACCGGATGGTCCATGAAGCGGAAGAACACGCTTCCGAGGATAAAGATAAAAGAGAGATGATCGATCTGCGCAATAGTGCCGATCAGTTGAGTTATCAGACTGAAAAGCAGATGGAAGAGTATAAGGACAAGATTCCGTCGGAGGATCTCGAAGGGATGCGTAAGTCTCTCGAAGAACTCAAGGAAGCGGCAAAGTCCGATGATAAAGAGAGGATCAAAAAAGCGATCGAAGCTCATAATGTGATCTGGCAGAAAGCCGCCCAGGTGATGTATCAGAGCGCGGCTGACGAGCAGCAGCCTCAGGCAGGTCAGCAGGAAGCTCATCACAAGGGCAAAGAGGAGGAGAAGGATGACCAGGTCGTTGACGCGGAATTTGAAGTAATCGACGAAGAAGAGAAGAAATAATCTGTAAATCTGATTATTTAGTTGCTCTAAGCCGGTTATTTACATAAGATTCATCTGAAATGGTGAGTGGGCGATTAGCTCAGATGGTTAGAGTACCTGCTTGACATGCAGGGGGTCACTGGTTCAATTCCAGTATCGCCCACCATTCCTTTTATTTTCCGTGATAGATGGAAAGACAGGCTGATGGTTGAGATAATATATCCGGATGGATCAAAAGAAGAGTACGCTGACAGTGTTCAGGTCAAGGAGCTTCTGGGGAAATTGCCCAGGTCGATAAGCAAAAAAGCGGTCGCGGCAAGGATCGCCGGAGTGATCTGCGATCTGGATCACAAGATCGCTGAAGGCGGCGATTTTTCAGTCATAACTGTCGATGAACCCGAAGGCCTCGATATACTCAGGCACAGCGCTTCACATCTGATGGCTCTGGCCGTACAGGAGCTTTTCCCGGAGACCAGCTTTGCCATAGGACCTTCCATAAAGGATGGATTCTATTACGATTTCCTTCTGGAGAGAAATTTTACTCCCGAAGATCTCGAGGCGATCGAAAAAAAGATGAGAGAGCTTCTGAAAACAGGTGATCTTCAGTTTATCCGCGAAGTGATATCAAAAGAGGAAGCGCTTGAACTCTTTTCATCGAGATCCCAGCAGTTCAAAGTCGAGCTGATAAATGAGATCCAGGACGATACAGTGTCGATCTACAAGCTTGGTTCATTCACGGATCTATGCAGGGGTCCTCATATACCCGACATAAAAATGCTCAAGCATTTTAAATTGCTTTCGCTTGCGGGAGCGTACTGGAGGGGTGACGAAAAAAGGGAGATGCTCCAGAGAGTATACGGCACAGTCTTCTTTTCTGCAGACGAGTTGAAAGAAGAGCTTGATAGAAGGGAAGAGGCCAAAAAAAGAGATCACAGGAAACTCGGTCCCCAGCTGGGGCTGTTTGATATAAAAGAAGAGGCGGGCGGGGGACTTGCATTCTGGTATCCAAAGGGTTTTATCCTTCGTGAGCTGGTAGAAGGATTCTGGAAGAAAGAACACAGGGACAACGGGTATGAAATGATCATGACTCCTCACATTGCCCGCAGCGAACTGTGGAAGAGATCGGGACATTATGACTATTACAAAGAGAACATGTTTATCATTAACAGTTCCGAGGGACAGGAATTCGTTCTTAAGCCGATGAATTGCCCGGGTCATATCCTTGTTTACAAAAGCCATCTTCACAGCTACAGGGACCTTCCTGTCCGTTACGCCGAACTTGGGACGGTCTACAGGAATGAGAGGTCAGGAACCCTTCACGGGCTTCTACGCGTGAGGGGTTTTACGCAGGACGACGCTCATATTTTCTGTACGCCTGAACAGCTTGACGAAGAAGTCGATAAATGCTTTGATCTTGCGCATCACATCCTGACTACTTTCGGCTTCCACGAATATACCGTAGAGCTGAGCGCTCACGATCCTGCGAATATGGATAAGTACGCCGGATCGCCCGAGGAATGGCAGATGGCGGAAAGCGCACTTCTCAAGGCGATCGAGAAACGCGACATACCATTTAAAAAGATTGCAGGCGAAGCTGTTTTTTACGGTCCCAAAATAGATCTGAAGCTGATAGATGCGATAGGAAGAGGCTGGCAGGCGACAACTATCCAGTTTGATTTCAACCTTCCGAGAAGGTTCAACGTTCAGTATGTTGACAGTGAAGGGAAAAAAGAATATGTCTACATGATACACCGGGCCCTTTTGGGATCGATCGAAAGGTTCATCGGGACTTTGACCGAACATTACGCCGGCCTGTTTCCTCTTTGGCTCGCGCCCGAACAGGTCAGGATCATACCTGTCGGCAAGGATTTCCACGAGTACGCTCTGCAGTGTGCTGAAAAGATGAAAAAGGCAGGTATCAGGGCGGAATGCGATCTAAGAGAGGAAAGGCTCGGGTTCAGGATCCGGGAATGTGAATTGCAGAAGGTCCCATATGCAGCTGTCTGCGGAGGGGACGAGTCTGAGAACGGGACTCTGGATGTGAGATCAAAATCCAAAGGAAGAGTCGGTTCGAAAAAAATAGAGCAATTAATAGCGGAATTGGTTGACGAGGTGGATAGAAAAGCATAATATTATGCTGTTCTGTAGATTACATAAATAAGAAGTAGGAGCGGAAGCTCCTCACCTTGCGGTCTTAAGTGTACTGGTAGGGTTTCATCTAATACCGAGTCAGGCCGGGCGGGTGGAATTTCTACGCGCCTTTTTTATTTTATGTTCAGGAGGTGAACAGATCAAAGAGAGATTTAAAAAAGATAGAAATGAGAAGAGGACCAGGATCAACGAGATGATCAGAATCCCGGAGATAAGGGTCGTTGACGAAGATGGCGGGCAGCTTGGTGTGATGGCGACCGAAGAGGCGAAAAAGATGGCCGAGGAAAGAGGCTTGGATCTTGTTGAGATCGCGCCGAATGTGAGGCCTCCTGTCTGCAAGATCATGGATTTTGGCAAGCACAAATATGAGCTGAACAAGAAGGTCCGTGAATCCAAAAAGAAGCAGCACGTTACTCATCTGAAGGAGATCAAACTCCGGCCGAAGATCGAAAAACATGATCTTGAATTCAAGATGAGGAACGCGCGGAAGTTTTTTGAGCAGAAAGATAAGGTAAAGTTCACCGTCATATTCAGAGGACGGGAAATGGAGCATGTCGATAAGGGATATAGTCTACTTGAAAAAATCGTCGAAGATTTCTCCGATGTGGCCAATATCGAAAAATCTGCGGTAAGGACAGGCAGGATAATATCGTTGATAATGGGTCCGCTTTCAGAGAAAAATGCGAAAAAAGGAGGTGGAGAGGAAAATGCCAAAGATCAAGACTAACCGCGGAGCAGCAAAAAGATTTCGATTGACCAGTAATGGGAAGATAAAAAGATGCAAGGCGTACGCCAGCCATATTCTTACTAAAAAATCGACCAAAAGGAAACGTAATCTCCGCAAACAGACTCTGGCAGCCCCATCTGACGTAAAAAGAATAAGAAGGATGTTGGGTATTTAGGTCTGTTTTTAGGCAGTTTAAATAACAGTATTGTAAACACGGAAATGAGTACAGGAGGCATACAGGTATGCCAAGAACAAAACACAGTGTAGCTTCTCACAAGAGAAAAAAGAAGGTGTTAAAACAGGCAAAGGGGTTTACGGGAGGAAGAGGAAATCTCTTCCGTTCCGCCCAGGAGGCTGTTAACCGCGCGCTTACATACGCATACAGGGATCGTCGGGCAAGAAAAAGAGATTTTCGCAAACTCTGGATCACCAGGATCAATGCCGCAGCCAGGCTTAATGGCCTGAGTTACAGCAGATTTATGAATGGTCTGAAGAAGTCTGAGATCGAGATCGACAGGAAGATGCTTTCCGATATTGCAGTCAATGACGCGGAAGGATTTTCAAAACTCGCGGAAATCGCGAAGGAAGCTCTATAGATGAGTGACGACGGAATCGATCGAAAGGTTCTTGAACAGATTGAGAGAGAAGCGACCGATAGATTGAGGAATGCCGGTGATCTGGAGACACTCGAAGAGCTCCGGATCAATTATCTCGGAAGAAAGGGAGTCCTGACTCTCGCCCTGAGATCGATCGGCCAGCTGCCGCAGGAAGAAAGACCGCTGATCGGCAGTCTGATCAATGAAATAAAGGGAAGGTTCAATTCTCTCTTCGATGAGATAAAAGCGGGTATTTCAGCAGGCATAAGCGACGAAGAGCCTTATCCCGGGGATCCAAGCCTTCCGGGAAGAAGGATGTGGACCGGCGGGCCTCACATCCTTCACAAGGTCATGAAGGATGTAAAGGAAATATTCTACAGGATGGGCTACTCTCTTGCGGAGGGTCCTGAAGTAGAACTGGATTATTATAATTTCGAGGCGCTTAATTTCCCCAAAGACCACCCGTCCCGGGATACCCAGGACACATTTTATATAAACCGTGATATTCTGCTGAGGACTCAGACATCGCCTGTGCAGGTAAGGCATATGGAAAAATATGATCCTCCTCTCAGAGTGATATCTCCCGGGCGAGTCTACAGGAATGAGACCCCGGACCCTTCGCATGCGTCTGAATTCCACCAGATGGAGGGGCTGTATGTCGACAGAGACGTCTCGCTTGCCGATCTTAGAAATGATGTCACATATTTTATCCACTCTTTCTTCGGCCGGGAGACAAATGTGAGGTTCAGACCCCATTTTTTTCCTTTCACTGAACCTAGTGCAGAGGTGGATATGACCTGTTTCGCCTGCAGCGGGGATGGTTGTCCTATCTGTCAGAAAACAGGCTGGATCGAGATAATGGGAGCGGGAATGGTGCACCCTAACGTCTTTAAGTTTGCAGGATATGATCCTGATTCTGTCACCGGATTTGCTTTCGGCCTCGGTATTGATCGAATTGCGATGTTGAAATATGGAGTCGACGATATAAGAAGGTTTCTGGCAAATGATATTCGTTTCCTGAGTCAGTTCTGGAGAGGTTCATGGGTAGGGGCTGAGAAATGAAAGTAAGCATAAGCTGGCTGAAAAGATACGTCGATATTGAGGAAGATCCCAAGACTCTTGCCGATGATCTGACGATGTTCGGGTTAAACGTCGAAGGAATAGAGGATCACAGGCCGGATTTCACCGGGGTCGTCTTCGGAAAAGTCATAGAGTGCGGAAGACATCCCGGAGCAGATAAACTCAGTGTCTGCAAAGTCGACGCAGGCGGAAAAGAGATGCTCAATATTGTCTGTGGCGCTCCCAACGTCCGAGCCGGGCTGAACGTGGCCGTAGCTGTAAACGACGCTGTCCTTCCAGGCAACTTCAAGATAAAAAAGACCAAACTCAGAGGCGAGATCTCGGAAGGGATGATCTGTTCCGAGACGGAGCTTGGGATAGGAAGTGATCCGGGCGGGATCATCGAACTGGATTTTGAGATGGAGCCGGGTGCCGATCTCAGGGAAAGACTTGGTACCGATGACGTCATCCTTGATATAGAAGTCACTCCTAACAGGCCTGACCAGCTGTCTCATTTCGGTATAGCCAGGGAGATCGCCGCGCTCTACAAGAGGAAGCTCAGAGAGCCTGACTTCTTCCCGCTGGAAACCGATGATTCTTTCCTGGTCAAAGTAGAGGATCATCTTGACTGTCCGAGGTATTCCGCCGTCTGTGTGGATAACGTCAATATAGCTGATTCTCCCGGGTGGCTTCAGGACCTTCTTGTTTCAGCGGGGATCAAACCGGTGAACAACATCGTCGATATAACTAATTTTGTCCTCATGGAGATGGGACATCCTCTGCATGCTTTCGACAGGGACCGTATTATCGGTGATACGATAAATGTCCGGCGGGCGAGGCATGGGGAAAAACTTGAGACTCTCGACGAAGTCGAAAGAAAACTGGATAACGATATCCTGGTGATAGCCGACGACGAGATGCCGATAGCTGTTGCAGGGGTCATGGGCGGCCGAGAGAGTGAAATAAGGACCAATACGAAAAGGGTTATTCTGGAAAGCGCGGTATTTGATCCAGGTGCGGTAAGAAGATCGAGTCATTCTCTGAAAATGGATACGGAGGCTTCCTACAGGTTTGAACGGGAGGCTGATATCGGCATAACTGTAAGGGCTCTTGAGAGAGCGTGTTATTTGATCGAGGAAACGGGGGCCGGCGAACCAGGCAGGATGATCACAGACAGGATCGAAAAGAAAGATTCCATCGAGGATATCAGGATCGCTCTCAGAGTGCGGCAGGTGAACAGGCTTATGGGTACGCATCTCGGTTCAGGAGAGCTTGTAGAACTTCTCGAGAGGCTTGGCCTTTTTTCGGAACTTTCAGGTAAGGATCTGATTGTCTCTGTTCCGTCGTTTAGAAGGGACGTCAAGGCGGAAGTCGACCTGATTGAAGAAGTAGCAAGAGTATATGGGTATGAGAATATCGGAAGAGAAGAAGAACGCAGCAGTACTATATTCTCCCGCGTATCTTCTCTCGACAGATTGCGCGAGGAACTATCTTCTTTTCTCTGTGCCAGAGGGTACGCAGAGGTTATCGATTCGTCGTTTATGGATCCTGAAGACCCCGAAACATTTGAATGGAGAAAAGACGATGTAAGAAGCAGTCCCGTGAGATTGCTGAACCCTCTCTCAGTCTCTCAGTCGGTTCTGAGGACATCCCTTTTGCCAGGAATGCTAAGGACTATTGCGAGAAATGCCTCTGTCGAGCAGGAAGGGATCAGGATATTTGAGATGGGAAAGGTATTTCTTCCTGTCGGCTCCGGAGACGGACTTCCTGAAGAAAAACAGCATCTTACCGCGTGCTTTGCCAGAAAAAACAGACCGGTGCAATGGATCGATAAACAGCGCGAATACGATTTTCTTGATATGAAAGGGGAACTGGAGACGATTTTTGAATGGGTCGGTATTGATTCCAGCGTAACGATGGAGAGGGATAAAGCCGATGAACCTGATTATACGTTTAACTGGTTATACAAGAACGAGTTAGTGGGAATCTGCGGCATGATCCCCAGGCGTGTCTCCAATCGCTACGGGATATCGGCTCCGGTTTATTATTTTACTGTCCTTGCGGAGGCGATCCATTCTCTGGGGGTCGATGAGCCGGCTTATTCAGGCCTTATCCAGTATCCGTCGGTAAAGAGGGATCTTTGTGTCGTTGCTTCAGACAGGGTGAGATTCTCAGATATTAGAAATGTTGTTAAAAAAAGAGCCAAACATCTTGAATATATTAGACTTTTCGATTATTATCGTGGGGATAATTTGGGAAAAGGACAAAGAAGTTACGCGTTCAGGCTTTCTTTCAGGTCGCCGGACGGGACTCTTGAAGACAAGGCCGTCGACAAGGTGATCGGCAGGGTGCTTGATGGATTGCGGACGGAACTGCAGGTGTCTTTAAGGATGGAATAGGAGACGGATATGGGATCAACAGGTCTTGCAGGTTTGGAAATCCTTGAGGAAAAGATAATTAAGGCCGCGGAACTTATCGAGAAACTCTCTATGGAAAAAAAGAAACTGGAAGAAAAGAATAAAGAGTTGAAAGATAAAGCCGATTCGTTATATATTAAGAATGAAGGATTGATGAAAGAGATTGAAATCTTTAATAAAGATAAAGGTAAAAGAAAAGATTTCGATAAAACAAGAGAGGAGATAGGAAACAAAATCGAGGAGATGCTGTTAAAACTCGATGGCCTCGAACTTTAGAATGTCGGGTTTTACGAGGTTGTTTCCGGGCTGGGATGATGAGGACTTATCTGTATTGATCTTGAGAGGAAGATAGATGACCGAAAGAAACACGGAAAAAGTGGAGATTTTTGGTCAGGAGTATAAAATCAAAGGTGTCGGTGACCCTCATTATATTCACAGGATCGCTGGATATGTTGATAAGAAAATGAGGGAGATCGCGCATTCAAGTGGAATTATGTCACAATCTCGCATTGCTATTTTGGCTGCACTTAATATTGCCGACGAATTGCATCAGGTGAAAGAAAAGGAAAAGAATCTCCAGAAGGAATTCGGACGGAAAGCTGCGAGGCTGGGAGAACTGATAGAAGACAAGATTAGTACGGGAAGGTAGGACTCATCCCCAAGTTGTCAAAGATGGTAAACGAGGATTTGGGAATGGGATCAGGAAATAGAGAAAACAAGAGATTCCCTGCTTTGTTTGTGTAGGTGGGAGATCATTTTTTGCCAACACTTTTAGCCCGGAAGTCCAATATAAGTCGCTTGATACCACGCCGGGACAATCCCGGAAGGTTGAGAGCGGCCTGAGGACATCCACCGTTGTAAAGCGGGGCTTAAAAAGGATCCTGCTTCACGGCATTGAGTGGGGAATTTTTCATTCCGCAGTCATCTCCGATTAAAATTACCTGAGAAAAACCAGATCCAATATACTTATTTACGTTGATTATTGATTAATAACGGAAAAATCAGGAGGTGAAACCCCCTGGACCTTATCAGGGGACACAGAAATGGAAAATATAAGTATTTATTTCTATTTTCTGACTGGGAGCCTCGTTCTTATCCTGGGTTTTATTATAGGCTGGTTTGTAAGTAAGAAGATTGCAAAGAGCCATATGAAACATACTCAGAAGCTTGCGGAGACAATAATCGCCGAAGCGCAGAGAGAGGCTGAGACCAGGAAAAAAGCTTCGATCCTTGAAGCAAAAGATGAGTGGTACCAGGCAAAACTGAAATTCGAAAAGGATACAGCGGAAACAAGAGGCGAATTGCGCAGTGTCGAAAGGCGGATCGAGGAAAAAGAGGAGAATATAAACCGCAAGGTCAACTACCTCGAGAAGAGAGAACAGGAACTGATCGAGAACAGGAAGGTCCTTGAGAACAAGCTTGATAACCTTAATCTCAAAAAAGAAGAGATCACGAAGGTCCTGCATCTTCAGAACGAGAAACTTGAAAAGATCGCCGGACTGAGCAGTGAAGAGGCGAAAAAGCTCCTTATCGCAAATCTTGAAGGTGAGGCGAAACTGCAGGCAGCGCGGAAGATAAAGGAAATAAAAGATGAAGCGGAGAGAAACGCCACAAAAGCCGCCCGGGAAATAATAACTCTCGCCATTGAGCGCTGTGCAGCGGATCACGTAGTCGAGTCTACCGTATCAGTGGTCGATCTTCCAAATGATGAGATGAAGGGGAGAATCATCGGAAGAGAAGGCCGGAACATAAGGGCATTTGAAACTGCGACAGGGATCGACGTGATAATCGATGACACTCCGGAAGCGGTGATCTTGTCGGGATTTGATCCGATAAGAAGAGAGGTGGCAAGGATCGCTCTTTCAAAGCTTGTGAAAGATGGAAGAATCCATCCTGGAAGGATCGAAGAACTTGTCGAAAAGACAAAAAAAGAGCTTATGGAGGAAATCCGGGAGATCGGCGAGCAGACCTATCTTGAACTGAATATGCACGGGCTGCATCCAGAGATGGTCAAATTACTTGGAAGGCTGAAGTACCGTACCTCTTACGGCCAGAACGTCCTTCAGCATTCAAAGGAAGTCGCCTTCGTAGCATCCCTGCTCGCAAGTGAGTTGGGACTGGATCCTGTCATAGCCAAGAGAGCAGGACTGCTTCATGATATCGGAAAAGCTGTCGATCACGAGATCGAAGGCCCCCACGCAGAGATCGGTGCGGATCTGGCGAAAAGATACGGAGAAGCCGAGATCGTCATTAACGCAATAGCTTCCCATCATGAGGATGTTGAAGCTACTTCCCTGATGGCTCACGTCATATCTGCCGCAGATTCGATTTCTGGTGCAAGGCCCGGTGCCAGGCGTGAGACTCTGGAAAACTACATCAGAAGGCTTGAAAAGCTCGAAAGGATCGCAGACGGTTTCGACGGCGTGGAAAAATCCTACGCGATCCAGGCTGGACGGGAAATAAGGATCCTTGTCAGCTACAAGAAGATCGATGACGCTCAGTCGATCCAGCTCGCCAGTGATATTTCAAGGCGGATCGAGGATGAGATGGAATACCCCGGGCAGATCAAAGTCGTTGTCATAAGAGAAACGAGATCGATCGATTTTGCCAAGTAGGGTAGAGCGGGAAATATACGGGTCTGGAATGTCAAACAGAGTGGGACCGATCGAAGTCGTATTGTCGGGAGTGCCGGAATAATGAATATCCTGGTTATCGGAGATGTGCTTTCAAAAGTTGGAAGAAAGGCTTTGAGAGACGGATTGCCCGATCTTAAGGCCAGATTCAGCGTGGATCTCTGTACTGCAAATGTCGAGAACGGGGCCGGGATGTTCGGAGTCAATGAGAAAGTCCTCAATGAGATCAAGAGCTGTGGTGTGGATTATATGACCAGTGGTAATCATATATGGGACAAGCAGGAAGGCGTCAGGCTTCTCGATGACCGCTCAGATATTCTTCGCCCTGCCAACTATCCGCCGGGTGTCGGCGGGTTTGGGTCATTGCTCACTGAAAGAGGACCGGTGCGTGTTTGTATCATCAACCTGCAGGGGCGGACATTTATGCCGGATATAGACTGTCCCTTCCGGAAAGCAGATCAGATCCTGGAATCTCTTCCGTCTGATATAAAGATCATTATCGTTGATTTTCACGCTGAGGCGACAAGCGAAAAACTGGCCATGGGATATTATCTCGATGGCCGAGTATCCATTCTTGCCGGGACGCACACTCATGTTCCTACGGCCGACGAGAGGATTCTTCCTGAAGGCACGGCATATCAGACGGATATCGGGATGACCGGCCCGTATTCTTCGGTGATCGGGGTCAAAAAGGAAGCAGTAATTGAAAGATTTCTCAAAGGCATCAATGTCAGACTACAGCCTGGAGGAGAAGATCCCTGTATCCAGGGGCTTTTTGCAGAAATAGACGACAAAACAGGAAAAGCTCTGAGAGTTGAAAGGATTCATCAACTGATCTAGAGGAGGCGGTCTTGAAGAGCGGAGACTTTGAAAATCTTATTGATGGGAAAATGATCTCTGAAGAGATCCTGTCAGAACTTAAGATTGAGATAAGCGATTTCAGCAAAAAAAGCAGACCTCCAAAACTGACAGTACTGATCGTGGGAGAGGATCCCGCTTCCCAGGTCTATGTCGGGATGAAAGTAAAAGCCTCTTCTAAATGCGGTATCGATTCAGAACTTATCGAAATGCCTGGAGATATTCCGGAGGAAACCCTCATCGAAAGGCTAAAAAGGCTGAATGATGACGATTCCGTCGACGGAATACTAGTCCAGCTCCCTCTCCCGGATCATATTAATGAACAGAAAGTGATAGAAACTATATCCCCTGCCAAGGATGTCGATGGGTTTCATCCATATAACCTTGGAAGGATCATTTCGGAAAAGGCAAGGTTTATACCTTGTACGCCGAAGGGTATCATGGAGCTTCTTTCCAGGTATTCGGTAGAGACTGAAGGGAAGGAGATCGTCATCATCGGGCGAAGCCTGATAGTCGGGAAGCCGATGGCGATGCTTCTTTCGGCAAAGTCTTCAGGCGCCAACGGAACTGTCACCCTCTGCCATTCCAGAACGAAGAATATCCCTGGCATAGTTTCAAGGGCGGATATTTTGATCGCAGCGGTGGGAAGTCCGGGGCTGATCACGGGAGAAATGGTCAGGGAGGGAGTCGTTGTGATCGATGTGGGTATGAACAGGGTGGATGATCCGAAGGCAAAAAAAGGATACCACCTGGAGGGTGATGTAGACTTTTCTTCAGTACAGCCGAAAGCTTCATTGATAACCCCTGTTCCGAGAGGGGTCGGTCCGATGACGGTTGCGATGCTAATGAAAAATACTCTCCAGGCTGCAGAATGGGCAAGGGGAGACGGCGATGATATCCAGTGACAGCAACGATATTCTGGCATCTGAAGACACGGATATCTATTCCGTTTCAGAGATCAACGAGGCATTAAAACAGAATCTTGAATCAGAATTCCCATCAGTAAGGATCATAGGCGAGATCGCCAATTTCAAGGCGCATTCCTCGGGGCATTTCTATCTGACTTTAAGGGACGAGAGCAGCCTTATACGCCTTGTGATATTTAAACGGAACGTCGACAGGTTATCGTTTTTCCCGGAAAATGGAACTCAGGTGATCGCGTCCGGCCGGATATCCCATTATGGGGGAACCGGTCAGACACAGCTTGTTGCTGATGGCCTGGTAGAAGCCGGGAGGGGTGCTGCCGAGCTGGAATTCCGGAGGAGGCTTCAGAGATTTATCGATGAGGGAGCGACTGATCCGGAGAAGAAACGTCCGATTCCAGGATATCCTGAAAAGATCGCGGTAATCACATCTTTGACCGGTGCTGTCATCCGCGATATTTCCGAGACTCTCGCCAGACGATGGCCGCTTGCCGAGATCCTGCATGTGCCGGCCGATGTACAGGGAGTGAAAGCTTCCGAGTCGATAGTCAAAGCATTCGAAATCACCGATAACACAGATGGACTCGATTGCGTGATACTTGCGCGCGGAGGCGGAAGTATAGAGGATCTATGGGCGTTTAACCTCGAAAAAACTGCGAGAGCCGTTTCAGAGAGCAGGTACCCCGTGATCACAGGGATAGGTCATGAGATCGATACTACTATCTGTGATTATGTCTCTGATCTGAGGGCTCCGACTCCGACTGCTGCGGCAGAACTTTCCGCTCCGGACAGAATCCTCGTTTCGGGTGAGATTTCCGCTGTCATTGAGAATCTTTCAAGGCTTGCCGGCCGTGATTCCCTAAGACGCTATAACATGCTGAATCTTATGATCACCAGCAGCGTCTTTCCGGCAATAAGGCATAAGCTTGAATACGGCATGCTTCAGGTGGATGAAAAAAGCATCAGGCTCAAACAATCGTGGACTGGGTATAATCTCGAACTGACACAGACCGCGGGAGCACTGCGCTCGCGGCTTGACGCGGTGGTCAAGACCGGTATTTTCGAGGCAAGGGGCAGATTGTCCCTGTGGTCTGAAAGAATCTCGGCGGCAGACCCGAAAAAAAAGATGTCGACTTCGCTGGAGATCCTCAAACGTCTTAAAGGGAGTATAGACGGAAAAGTCAGAAACAGGCTGGAGATCCTGGAAGAACGGGTATCTCTCCGAGCAAAGATGCTTGAAGGGCTGCATCCTCTTTCGATCCTTAAAAGGGGATATTCATACTGTACATCCGAAGATGGCGTGAGGGTGATCGCAAAAACAGCCGATATTTCGAAAGATGACAGTATTGTTGTGAATTTTCATGACGGGTCGGCGGTTTGCAGCGTAAAAGATAAAAGAAAGGGGAGAAGATGGCAGTGAAGCAGAGTTTTGAGGATTCCATAGAAAGGCTTGAAGAGATCGTCAGACGTCTTGAAGAAGACCAGGTGCCCCTGGAAGAGAGCATCAGGCTGTATGAGGAGGGGATGAAGCTTGGGAAAAAGTGCAAGCAGATCCTCGAAGACGCAGACCAGAGGATAACCAGGTTATCAGCTGAACTTGGAAAAGAGGATAATCTTGGGTAGCCAGACTGATAATAATGATTTCAGTTCCGGGTTGAAAAGTACGGCTGAAATAGTCGAAAAAAGACTGGATATGCTGTTGCCTTCCGAGTCGGAACTTCCAGTATCTCTTCACAAAGCGATGCGGTATTCCACCCTGCAGGGAGGCAAACGCCTCAGGGCTATCCTCTGCATATGGGGTCACAGGCTGGCGGGGAATTCTTATCCCGAGGAAGCTCTCGATGCCGCGTGTGCGATAGAATGTCTACACGCCTATACTCTTATTCATGATGACCTGCCTTCGATCGATGACGATGGGCTTCGCCGCGGTCTGCCGTCCTGCCATATAAGGTTTGGTGAAGCAATCGCGCTGTTAGCGGGAGACGCTCTTCAGGCGCTGGCCTTCGAGATATTATCCCGGGGGGCACGTGTCCCTGATGAAAACAGAATATACGCGATCGGTATCCTGTCAAAGGCGGCCGGATCAAGGATGCTTGTCGGCGGGCAGGTTGCCGATCTGGAAGGTGAAGGTAAAAGGCCGACAGAAGATATGGTGAAATTTATCCATAGGAGAAAGACCGCCGAGTTGATCTCTGCTTCGATCTCGGTCGGCGCAGCTCTTGAGACTATCGAACCTGAAATGATTGAAGAAATAGCTGATATCGGGAGAAAGGCGGGTCTTGCGTTTCAGATAGTCGATGATATACTTGATCAGGAAGGTGACGCGAGCGTGGTTGGAAAAGGCTTGCGAAAGGATGATAAAAGAGGGAAAATCACATGGCCAGCGGCATTCGGTATGGCAAGTTCGCGTGATACCGCCAGAGCGCTTGTCGATGAATGCAAAAGCCGGATTCGCGCCCTGGGTGATGACGGAGATCTTGAGAAGTTGTTCGAATATATTCTGGAGCGTATTTCCTGATAATGGTCAAGTCGATTCTCTATAAGGATATTTTTATCATTCCCATCGTATGCGGGGTGCTCGTTCAGATATTGAAATCTATAATCTATTCAGTGGCAGAAAGGGAGGCTAATATAGGCAGGCTTTTTCAGGCTGACGGAATGCCGAATCTGCATGCCACGGTATTTGCGGCGCTTTCTACTACTGTGGGATTAAAGTACGGATTTTCCTCCATTTTATTCGCTGTTACCGCAACATACACTTTTATTATTGTGCATGACACGATGAAAGTGAAAAGGGAAAAGGAAAAACAGGTTGGAATACTGAACTCCATTATTTCAAATATCCAGGGATTAAAAAACGATGGATTGTCTGATGCAACGCGAATTCTCCAGTTCCGTCCTCTGGACGTTTCAAGCGGAGCTGCTTTTGGAATTCTGCTGGCATACCTTATTTTGTAGAAGAGAGTTGGTTTTGGAAAATACATCTATTCTGAAGAATATAGACACTCCGGCAGATATAAAGCGTCTTTCGGTCGCCGAACTCGAAATCCTCGCTGAAGAGATACGAAAATATATAGTTGAGATAGTATCGCATAGAGGCGGACATCTGGCTTCAAGTCTTGGAACCGTCGAGATCACCCTCGCTCTGCACTACATTTTCAATTCTCCATCCGACAAGATCGTATGGGATGTCGGTCATCAGAGTTATACGCATAAAATACTGACTGGTCGAAGAAAAGCTTTTGAGAGCCTGAGGACCAGGGGCGGGATATCGGGATTTCCAAATATTCATGAAAACATTCATGATTCTTTCGGAGTGGGGCATGCCTGTACCGCTATTTCGGCCGCTCTCGGATTTGCAGTCGCAAGAGACCTGAGAGGTGAAGATAATTTTGTTATAAGCGTTGTCGGCGACGGTGCGATTTCAGGAGGCCTTTCACAGGAAGGGATCAATCACGCGGGCCATCTGAAGAAAAACAAATTTGTCATTATTCTCAATGATAACGAGATGTCGATATCCCGAAATGTCGGGGCGCTTGCAAAGTATCTGACAAAGATAACAACGAAGAAGCCTTATCTTCAGCTGGAGTCCGATGTATGGGAACTTTTGGGAAAGATACCTGCTCATGGCGGGAAAGTACGCAAGCTCGCCAGCCGCATAAAAGAAAGCATAAAGAATCTCGTTGTCCCCACCATCCTGTTCGAGGAACTCGGATTCCGCTATCTCGGTCCGCTGAATGGGCACGATCTCTCGGAACTTGTAGATACTTTTTCGCACCTCCATCAATTGCCAGGTCCTGTTCTCGTCCACGTCATCACAACAAAGGGTAAAGGGTATCATTTCGCCGAGAAAGATGCCGAAAAATTTCACGGGATCGGGAGTTTTTACAAGGCGACAGGTAACTCCAAGAGTGTTTCGAAAACAGAAAAATACAGCAAAATATTCGGCAGGACACTTTCCGATCTGGCACGAAAAGACGATAAGATCGTTGCGATCACCGCTGCGATGAAAGAGGGGACAGGACTCTCCTGCTTTGCGAAGGAATTTCCAGACAGATTCTTCGATGTCGGAATAAGTGAGCCTCACGCGGTGACTTTTGCGGCAGGACTCGCAAAGGAAGGATATAAACCGTTTGTTGTGATCTATTCGACTTTTCTGCAGAGGAGCTTCGATCAGATACTTCATGATGTAGCTCTTCAGAGATTGCCGGTGAGATTCGTCCTTGACCGGGCGGGTATCGTCGGCGAGGATGGACCAACGCATCACGGTAATTTCGATCTGAGCTATATGAGTCTTGTGCCGGGAATGACTATTATGGCTCCGGCTGATGAGAACGACATGTGCCGTATGCTTTATTCTATGGCCCTGCATGATGCCGGTCCTGTCATGCTGCGTTTTCCGCGGGGCAGTGCCGAAGGAATAGTGATCGAGGAACCTGTTCTTCCTGTTGAAATCGGAAAAGGTACTGTTTTAAGGAATGGCGATGCTTCTGTGATATTCGCGATAGGAGTTATGGCGGGAACAGCGGTTTCGGCAGCGGATATCCTTTCTGACAAGGGGATAAAGATACAGGTAGTAAATTCAAGATTCGTCAAACCGATCGACCGTACTCTGATAAATGAAGCGTCGAAAGGAAAAAAAACAGTATTTACCCTGGAAGAGAATGTAATAAACGGCGGATTCGGTGATGCTGTCAGGGAAGTCCTTTCTTCCGGCAGAAGCAGGGTCCGAGTGGTAAAACTGGGAATCCGGGATAAGTTCGTTCCTCACGGGATCAGAGAAGAACTGCTCGAAGAAACGGGTCTCGACGCCGTTTCAGTAGCCGAAACGATCATGAAGGAACTGGATTCTGCGGATCCAGCCGATGGCGGAGGATAGAGATGAAAATCAGGAGACTCGGGCTTGCTGTAAATATTTTTAAGGCGGATATTGGTGATATCCTTAACAAGATCATTGAACTTGTTCCGGGCGACGTCGATATAGTCGGGATGGAGGAGATCTCCGGATTTGTATCTTCCGATAGGGTAGGTTTTGTCGATTCGTACAAAAATTGCGACATCGTGATCTCTCTCGGCGGGGACGGGACCCTTCTTCGTGCGGCCAGGCTTGTTGAAAAAGAAGAGATTCCGATTATGGGAGTCAAAATACGCAGTCTGGGTTTTCTGACGGAAGACGATCCTGAAGGTGCTGTCAGGGAGTTGTTCGAGGGCGACTATATTATTCAGGACAGGATGAGGCTGGATGTCTCTTTTTCAAGTAAGAATAAAGCTGACAAGAGATTTTCAGCGCTTAATGATATTGTCCTTCACGGCGCGGGACTCTCAAGGGTAATTCATTTGAGGACTTCGCTTGACGGTACCGTGGTGGGAGAGTATCTCGCCGACGGAGTAATAATAGCCACTCCTACCGGATCGACCGCTTATTCTCTTGCCGCAGGCGGACCGATAATCAATCCCGTGACGATGCAGAGTATGATAATCACTCCACTTTGTCCCCATTCCCTTTCTGTGCGGCCGGTAGTCGTGAGCAGCCTTGAATCTCTGGAAATAGAAGTTGTCGAGAAAGATCAGGATACAATGCTTACCATAGACGGTCAGAAGGTGTGCAGCCTCGATACCGGAGAGAAAATATCCGTTAAAAAAAGTGAAAAAGTCACAAAACTTGTGACTCGCCGGAGTTATAATTTCTATGAACTTGTGAGAAAGAAACTCAAATGGGGTGGCGTGCTTCGGAAGCACTGATGGAGGGACGCGGGAATGCTTCAAGAGCTGCTTATCCGGAATCTGGCGGTAGTTGAGGACGCGGTCATAAGATTTGATCACGGATTGAATGTGATGACCGGTTCTACCGGTGCGGGAAAATCTATAATCCTTACAGCTGTGGATCTCTTATCCGGAGGAAGAGCAAAAAGATCTCTTCTTCGCAAGGATGCTGAAAGTATGACTGTCGAAGGGATCTTCAGGTTGGAGGGGATTTCACCCGGGAATGAGCTTTCAGATATGATAAGCCCGATAGAAGCGACAGTCTCGATAAAACGGGAATTAAAGTCAGATGGAAGAAGCAGGATCTGGATCAACAATCAGGCATCCTCGACCCAGGAGGCGAAAAAACTTACTTCTTTGCTGTTAGAACTGCACGGGCAGCATCGCCACCAGGAGCTTCTCGATCCTTCAAAACACATATTCAGACTCGACGGATCTGGGGCTTACACGAAATTGCTCGATGAGTGTAATCAGGCAATCGAACGGTATAGAGATAACTGGAAGAGACTTAACGAGTTGCGCAGTAACGAGAAAGAAAACCGTGAAAGAGAGGATTTCTTCAGGTTTCAATTGCGTGAACTGGATAACCTGGGGTTGGAGCCTGAAATCGACAAGGATCTTTCAACAAGGATAAAAAAACTGCAGAATATGCATCATTACGCGAGATCTGTCGAAGAAGTAAAATCACTTCTCTCCGAGGAAGACGGTTCAGTACTGGAAAAACTGACTCTTGTTGAAAAACTGCTGAATCGGCTTGCCGATATCGATCAGAGCTGGACGGAATCAGCAGAACAGATCGGGGAGATGATCATATCTCTCGGGGAGATCGGCCGAAGCGTCGATAATGTCGTTTCGGATGATGATATCGAGTCTGAAGACCTCGAAGAACTGCAGAACCTTCTGGCTTCTATTCAGGGGGCAAAAAGAAAATTCGGCATGGAGTGCTCAGATCTTGTAAAGAAACGTGAGGAACTCAGGGCTGTTCTCAGATCTATGGAAGATGGATCTGACGAAATTGCGGAAGCATCGAAAGCTATCGAAAAATCAAAAAAAGAAATCATTCCGCTGCTTGAAAGGCTTTCCTCAGAAAGGAAAAAGCACGCCGCCGAGATAGACAGGGAAATAACCAAGGAATTGCAGGGGCTCGGGATGAAGGGAGCTCTCTTTAAAACTGATATTAAAAAGGTAGAAATAAAGGCTTTGATGGATGATGCGGATGAGCTAGATTTACATCCTGGAGGCTGGGACAGGGTGGAGTTTATGATCAGGACAAATGTCGGTGAGGAAATACATCCGTTGTCAGATGTTGCTTCTGGGGGGGAATTATCCCGGATCACTCTGATAATGAAGAAGCTTCTGGTGAGGAAAAAAGGTATCCCCACCCTGATCTTCGATGAAGTGGATTCGGGGCTGGGAGCTGATCTGGGCGCCGTAGTGGCTGAGAAGATGAAAGAACTTTCGGAGAAATATCAGATTGTATGCATAACCCATCTTCCACAGGTCGCCGCAGCAGGGAATCAGCATATTCTCATAAGCAAGATCGTTCATGATAAAAGGACCGTAACAAAGGCATCAGTTCTTGATACGCAGGGAAGAAAAATTGAAATTGCAAGAATGCTTGGGGGAAAAGGAGACTTGAGAGAGAAACTCGCTTCGGAACTTCTTGATGATGGGAAAAGCGCCCGTAGCTCAGCTGGATAGAGCACCAGCCTCCGGAGCTGGGAGTCGGAGGTTCGAATCCTCTCGGGCGTGCTTTACTCTCCGCAACCCGGTCAGATCTCCGGGTTGCGGAGATACAGGAAAGTTATACGAAAAGATCGTGGCGTTCTTTTTTCCTGAGAATAAGATGGCCGGGGCCGGGGGGACAGTATGGTTTTCTTAAGATTCTTATTAATATTTGCGCTGATCTACTATCTTTTGAAGATCATCGGAAGAGCTTTCCTCTCGGCGAAGAAGAGGAGAGACGTCGGGACTCAGGAGAGAAACTATCACGAATCGCCCGACTACAGTGATAAGACCGATCAGAAGATAGAGGATGCAGACTTTGAGGATCTCAAATAGCACAGAGCGGCAAAACCCGGGGGCGATCGTCAGGGGAGATGAGAGATGATTCTGCAGAGGAGACGGCCTGACCGCAGAAGATTTAAATCTTCCATACGGTACACGGCCAAAAGAAAAAGAGAGTATTTTTATTCATCGATAACTGTTTTATTGGTAAAAATCATCCTTCTTGGATTTCTTTTTGTACTTTTGAAGACTTCGATAGTAGTTTTCTCTGCGAAGTTCAAAGACAATTCGCAGTATTTGAGATACTCATTGCCACTTCTCATCCTCATTATGATAGTGGCCTTGATATATTATATCCTTAAAAATATCAAGGGTTTAAGAGAAGAATATAAGAATCTGCATGAATGAAGTATCAGTCAGACCGGTTCATTCCTTCCCCTGTCTCCGGTTTACATCTCTCATCTGACGTCTTTTATTTTTCCATGGCATATCTTTTGCGTCTAATGTCTCCGTAATTTACGTTTTGGTAATACTATGCAAGATAATGTAAACGAAAAAGAGATCCTTTTCAGCACCTTCGCCGAGATCACGAGCCTGATCAGTCTTGGTAAAGATAATCGTGTGATTTTTAATAAGATAATTTACAACGCCGTCAAGCTTCTGCCTTCAAGCAAGATATACATGATCTTTATGGAAGATCAGAAAGTAGTCAAATATTCAGGAGAGCTGAAAGATGGCAAGTATACGGTCAGTGTTCAGGATTTCCCTGAGTCCGCAGGGATTAGAAGATGGCTCCACAGGGAATTTGAAGACTCCAAGGTAAATGGCAGTATTTTTGATCTTGACCTTTCTCTTATTGCCAGAGAACTGGTCCAGGATGAGGAGCATTGCAGCACGGTCATCTCATCCCCATTGATGGCTAAAAGCGCGCTACTGGGAGTGATAGTAGCCATAAATGATCCGAATCGCAGAAGCTTTACGGAAGATGATATTCATCTGCTGAATATTATGGCTAATCAGGCTGCAATCGCATTCGAAAATTACCTCCTGTACAAGAAGCTCAAACTTGAATCTATCACCGACGGTCTTACGGGGATATATAACTACAGGCACCTTATCAGGTCGATCAATCTTGAGATAAAAAGGTCTGCTCGTTTCAACCAGACCTTTTCCTTTATAATGATGGATGTGGATAACCTTAAGGATTACAACGATAATAACGGTCATCTTTCCGGGAGCAAGGCATTGACCGATATCGCCGCGATACTCAGATCGAACTGCCGCGACATAGACGTTGTCGCCAAGTATGGCGGTGATGAGTTTGCCATCCTTTTGCCCCAGACCAGCCTGGAAGGCGCTTTGAGCCTTGGGGAAAGGGTGCTGGAAGCGATAAACCTGTTTAAATTTGACAGGGTACACCCCGGACTGTTGACCTGCAGCCTGGGAGTCGCCATTTACCCTGATGAAGCACTGGGCGTGGAACAGCTCATAGAAAGGGCGGATGCTGCGCTCTACTGGGCAAAATCCGAGGGAAAAAATACAATAAAAAGCTTCACGGAACTAAAATGTATGAGAAATATTTGAGACCTTTTATCTTTACTTCCGTTTTGTTATACTTCCCCTGATAATGACTTTTGAAAGGAGTCGGAATTGGGACTTAAAGAAAAGCTGCTGAACAGGACTGCGGTCCAGTCTGTCATTGGTCTTGGTTATGTGGGTTTGCCCCTCGCAGTCGAATTCAGCAAGGCGGGGCTGGATACGATCGGGATCGATATCGATCAGAAAAAGGTCGATAAAGTCAATTCCGGCATAAGCTATATCGGGGATGTGACAAGTTCCGATTTAAACGATGTGGTGACAAGCGGAAAGTTGAGGGCTGTCACGGATTTTTCGGTTCTTGAGAAGGTTGATACGATAAACATAGCGGTACCCACTCCTCTCCGGAAGACGAAAGATCCGGATATCTCCTATATCGTCGCTGCTCTTAAAGAGATAAAAAAGTATATCCAGAAGGAACAATTGATAATTCTTGAAAGTACGACCTACCCCGGTACCACGGAAGAAGTGATGATGCCTATTCTCGAGGGGAAAGGGTTGAAGGTCGGAAAAGATTTCTTCCTCGCCTTTTCTCCTGAACGGGTGGATCCCGGTAATAAAAAGTACAATACCAGGAATATTCCAAAGGTAGTAGGCGGAGTAACACCGGAATGCACTGAACTTGCCGTGCTGCTCTACCAGGCTGCAGGCATGTCTCCGGTTCCTGTTAATTCATCAAAGGTCGCGGAAACAGTCAAACTTCTGGAGAACACATTCAGGAGCGTAAATATCGGTCTTGTAAACGAAATCGCACTTATGTGCAACAGGATGGGAATCAATGTCTGGGAAGTGATAGATGCAGCAGCAACGAAACCTTTTGGATTTATGCCGTTCTATCCGGGGCCTGGACTGGGAGGCCATTGCATACCGATCGACCCATTTTATCTTTCCTGGAAAGCAAAACAGAGCGGCTTCGATGCACGGTTCATAGAACTGGCCGGAATGATAAACGGGGATATGCCCCTTCAGGTGGTGGTCCGCGTCTCAGATGCGATGAATTCGGTAAAGATGTGCATGAATGGGGCTAAAGTCCTTGTAGTCGGCATCTCTTACAAGCAAGATATCGATGATACGCGTGAATCGCCGGCGTACGATATCATAAAACTACTTAAGAACAGAGGTTCAGAGGTCTTCTGGTATGATCCTTTTGTCGAGCAACTCGGAGAAGTAGGGAAGGACGTGAAGAAACTGGAATTCGAACCTGAAAAGATAAGTGAGATGGATTGCGCGATCATAGTTACGGGGCATTCCTCCGTTGATTATAAAAGACTGGTTGAAAACTGTCCTCTCATCTTCGATTCGAGGAACGTCCTCAAAGACTATAAGGAAAAAAATATTGTAAGGCTGTAATTGAAGCTGCTGTGGAACGGAGGCAGGATGGCAAAATATCTGGTTACGGGAGGAGCCGGATTCATCGGATCTAACATCGTCGGAGAACTGGTTGCCAGAGGCGAGGATGTGGTTGTTTTTGATGATCTTTCTACCGGGCACGAGAAGAACCTCGAAGGGTTCGGCTCAGAAATAGAATTTATTAAGGGTGATATACGCAGATCCGATGAGGTCCGTGCCGCGATGAGAGGTATTGACCATGTCCTCCATCAGGCTGCGCTTGCTTCAGTGCCCAGAAGCATCGATGATCCTGTTCTTGTCAACGATGTCAACATAAATGGAACGCTTACCGTGCTTGAAGAAGCGAAGAATGCGGGTGTAAAGAGCCTCGTCTACGCGGCGTCTTCTTCTGCATATGGTGAGACCGAACAACTTCCCAAGACTGAGGATATCCTTCCTCACCCGCTTTCGCCGTATGCCGTCACAAAACTGGTGGGGGAATATTATTGTTCTGTCTATTCCCAGGTTTACGGACTCCCCACGATAAGCATGAGATATTTCAATGTCTTTGGCCCTAAACAGGATCCTGCATCCCAGTATGCAGCCGTTATACCCATTTTTATATCCCATCTTCTGAAAGGAAAGGCCCCTACGATATATGGAGATGGAAAGCAGAGCCGTGATTTCACCTATGTAAAAAATGTTGTTAATGCGAATATCGCGGCATCAAAATGCGGCAAAGCTTCGGGACAGATGATAAATGTCGCCTGCGGGGGCAAATACACTCTCAACGAACTCTATTCGATGCTGAGCAGGTTAATAGGTGTCGATATCGATCCTGTCTATGCAGAGACTCGCCCTGGAGACGTAAAGCATTCTCATGCTGATATCACAATGGCTGAAGATCTTTTCGACTATTCTGTAGAAGTTCCCTTTGAGGAGGGGTTGAAGAGGACTGTGGATTGGTATCGAAAAGGTGCATAGTCTCTGTTTTTCCTTTACTGGAGAGCTGAGGAAAGATAATATTCTAGGCTCAACGATAAAGGAGGCGGTTAAAATCAAAAAAATGAATTACAATTCAGTCTTTCTGCTGGTGGTTCTGTTATTCCTTTTCGATCTTCCTCTTTCGGCGCAGGAAATACGGCTGGAAGAAGGCGACAGGATAGATCTTATTGTTCCTGGAAGGCCCGGCCTTGAGAGAAGGCTGCTGGTCGATTCGCATGGACGGATCTCGATACCTGTCATCGGAGAGCTGGCTGTTTCGGGTATGACGATCCAGGAAGTCGAAGCGCTTGTCCTTGCAAGGATTCAGGGCCTTTATCCAAGTGTCAAGACTATATCGATCGTTCTGGTCGGGGAGGAATCGAGACGTCTGATCTATATCCATGGAGAGGTGCTTAATCCTGGAAAATATGAGTTCAAATCAAATCCAAGCGTCTGGGAAGCTGTTCGTGAAGCCGGCGGAGCTACTGCTCTCGCTTCATTGGAGACGGTCAGGATCATACGTGCGGGGGAAGAAGGACGAAGGACCCTGATCGTGAATCTTCAGGAGGTCCTTGAGAACGGTAATTTCGATTCCCTGCCGGAATTGAGGCCGGGAGACACAGTCATTATTCCTGCTGCATCGGTGCAGTATACCGGAGACGGATCCGTACGAGTCATAGGATCCGTGGTAAGGCCGGGGTCATACAAGATTACCGGAGACAAGACTTTGACAGATGCGATTCTTGCAGCTGGAGGTCCCGAATCGAATGCGGATCTCAAGAAAGTGAATATCATAAGGCATCTTGTAGATGGAAAGGTAATCACGATCCAGGTCGATTTCGGGAAATACCTCAACAACGGAGATTCGAGGCAGAATCCTGTTATCCTCCCGGATGACACGGTAAACATACCGCGCGATAATAACACGTTAAGGGTTCTTGTGACGGATCCGAGATACCTCATAGGGCTCTTGACGGCCAGTGCGACTTTATTCGCGATATTTAACAGGTAGGGAGGAAGCCGGGTTGGAAAAAGTCAGAAAATTCGTCCCTTCCGAGGAAGATCACAAAGTCGATTTTTCAGTCTACTTGAAGATCTTGCAGAGAAAAAAATTCTATCTTGTGATTCCGGTAATTCTTTCCCTGGTAATATCAGTCCCGGGAGTCAGATACCTGACTCCGGTGTATGAAGCGTATACCACCGTGTCGGTCGAACAGAGGAATGTTCTGGCTCAGACGATGGGCCAGTATCTTCAGACCTTTGAAGAGGGCCGGAGGGCCCGGGACATGCAGTTCAGGTCTGTGATGGAGGCGCAGCTTCATGGTTCCAGTTTTCTCGAGGCGGTAATAAGAGACCTCGGGCTGGAGAGATCGCCCGCGATTCGGATGGCCGTGGAGAGTTCCATGGGACCTGATTCTGAATATTCCGTCGATGAACTTGTAATGAGACGGTTGCTTGGCATACTCAGGGACAAGATCTCCGTACGGAGCGCTGTTTCCGGTTTCTATATGGTAAGGGTCACCGACACGAACCCGAATAGCGCCTATATCCTGGCCAACAAGATCACTGAGAAATATATCGAGATCGCGCAGGAATCGAGACTGCAGGGATTAAGGCAGGCCGGAGCTTTCAGTAACGAACAGATAGCCATTTATAAAGAAAAGATGGAGGCGTCAGAAAAAGAACTTGCAAAGGTGGCAAAGGAACTTGCTTCGACTGATATCGAGTCCAATCCTGTCAATGGCTCCAATCTGCATTCAGCCGAAGCGAGGGAAAAGACTCTTGTCTCTGAAGAGGAAAGAAGTTCTCTTACCCTGAAGAGGATAAGAAGCCGGTTAAATAATATTTTCGGACTTATTCCCTCGACGAGTAAATTAGGGTCGGATGAGACTCTGAAGATCATAGAGAATCAGATCGCAGCCAAGAGTGACGAGCAGTTTCTTCTGATCGTAAGAGATAGTGAAGATGCAGGAAGCTATGAAGAAGCCATAGACGAGTTATGGTCTGAGTTGAGACTCCGAATCGAGGAAGTGGTACAGGCTGAATACGCCAGATTCGCGCCGGAATACAGGCCGTTTATTACTGAATATTTTTATCAGAGGTATATACTTGAGCATTACCAGTCCCGGATCAGGAAGCTCCAGGGCTATATAGAGAGGCATAAAGAGAACCTTACCAGACGTCCTCAGCTTGAAAGGGAGGTCGTTCGTCTTAACAATGAGATCGAGACTAACCGGGCCGTTTACCAGGCTTTTCTGGAATCGAAGACATCCACGCAGATTACCGAAGCGGTGCAGAGCACAAACCTCGGTGACAACATCAGTATCATTGAAAAGGCAGAAAAACCTTTTTATCCCGTAGAACCGGACAAGTTGAAGATCATTCTTATGGCACTGATCTTCGGAGGGGTCTGCGGGATAGGTGCTATCCTTGTCACGGAATATATAGATGACTCGTTCAGGTCTGTCGATGAGGTCCAGAAAGTGTTGAAGGTCCCGGTCCTTGGCACTGTCCCGAAAACGATATCGAGATTTTCATGGGAAAAGAAACGAAGAGGCAGAATGATCATAGTCTGGTCGATCAGCCTGTTTATTTTTGTGTCTCTCGTCGGCGGGGCGTTATTTATGTATGCGAAAGCGTTGAACATCGATAAAATAGATGTAGAACTGAATGTCGGCCGGGATGAAAGGTAGACTTTGCAAGGAAAAGAATCAAATACGATATTCGATGTGTTCGATCAGGAAAGTCCTATCGCTACGGAAATGAGAAGGCTCTATTCGAATCTTCAGCATATAAACGGTAATGTCAAAAAACGGGCTTATCTCGTTACCAGCGCGAACAGGGGAGAAGGGAAAAGTACGGTCGCCTCACATCTCGCGTTGACCATCGGGAGGTTCCGGAACAAGAAATCCCTGATCGTCGATGCCGACCTGCGGAGGCCGCGTCTTCATCAGATCTTTAATGTTCCAAGGGAACCGGGACTGCTTGAATGTCTTAATGGCGAGATCGATCCTCTCGATGCGGTAAAAGATACGGGAATAAAAAATCTCAAGGTGATCCCGGCAGGTGGGGCGGTTCACTCTCCAGCTCATCTTTTTGAGGGTGATATTATGTCCGGCATCTTTGAGAAACTGAAATTCTATTATGACTTTGTGATCGTCGACAGCGCGCCGGTGATACCGGTCAGCGATCCTATGCTGATATCAAGCGTCGTCGACGGTGTGATTATGGTCCTGCTGGCGGGAATGACACCGAAGAATGTGGCTATAAGAGCAAGGGATATTCTTCTCGATGCCAACGCGAACCTTCTTGGTGTAGTCGTCAACAACGCTTCTGAAGTCCTGCCGTATTATTATGATTACGGTTATTACGGGTACACGGAAGGTGAGGAAGAGTGATTACGCTGTTTCAGGTATCAAAAAGAGGTGGATGTCGGGCAAGACAGCATCTGCAGTCTTCCGGCCTTTTGATCTTCATAGTTTTTTTGACTGTAATTTTTGCACCAATACGGGTTCAGGCCCAGAACGCTGATTCTCTGTGCATCCATTTCTTGAGCAGGAAAGAGAATGTCCATCTAAGGCTGCTGAAAGGATTTTCGATCAACGGAGTTCTTCCGCTGACGATCTGTGATATATCTCCGGGTGAAAAGTGGGGGATCTTGATAGACGGGGTGGGGCTGGAGAATAGAAAGGGATATTTACTTCTTGATGATCGCGGCAATCCCAGGATCGAGGGTGAAAGACTCGGTGCAATCCTGAAAAACGCTGTTCTTCCCGGATGGGGAGCTGTCTCCACGTCAAGGAAGGTCTCCGGCTGGACGGACTTTTCACTCATAGTTTTTTCTTTGGGATATTTTCTCAAGGAGAACAAGGAATATGACGATCTTTACGAAAGTTATGATTCTCTGAAAGACTTGTATGAGTCATCTCTATCCTATGAAGAACGGCTGACTCTCGGCAAGGATCTTAACACCGCCGCGCTGGAACTGAACGTTCAGAACACTCACAGAAAAAGGATCCTTCTGCTTACAGCCGTGATGTATGGGTACCAGTTTCTTGATCCTCTCTTTTTCAACAGGCCTCCCGGCTACAGGTCTGAGGCCGGAGGAAGCATTCTTGAGATCGAAGCAGCTTCTTCAGGCAAAGCAAAGGCGTTTTTTCACTCCCTGGTTTGTCCGGGCCGGGGGCAGTTTTATCAGGGTAAAAAAACAAGAGGGTTCCTGTATGCAGGGTTGAATGCTGCTGCCGGGTTCTTTGCCCTTGACCGGTTGAACGCCTTCGATGAAAAAGCCATGTATTACGATATGTATGTCGATGAATATAATTCAGCTGTTACTGCGGAAGACAGATCTTTTTACAGAGGCAAAGCCGAGGAAGCATGGAGTGATCTCGAGGACGCAAAGAAAGACAGGGATTTTTCCTATATACTGCTTGCCAGTCTGTGGAGCTTGAATCTTATAGATACATTCTTTGAAACTGACAAAATTGATAATTCTTCTGATCTTGGTCTGGAACTCGGACCATCAGGAGCTGCGCTTGTATTAAGTTTTTGATAGATGGAGGTAGCTCGGATGAAGCGTGTCGATTATACATTAGTAATAATATTGATTTTACTCATTTCTGTCTCAGGTTGTTTCGAAGATGTGAAAGAGGTCTCTCTTGATTCCACTGACACGGAGATAGGAATACCGGCAGGCTTAAGCGCTGATGTAAGCGACGGCGCGGTTGCTCTTTCCTGGGTGAATGTGCTTGGCGCTGCATCGTATAATCTGTACAAGAAAACAGGCGTCGCGGGAGATATGAAGTTTCTTGTCAATACTGCGGCGACCTCATACCTGGATGAAGATGTAAATAACGGACAGGATTACTATTATACGGTATCTGCCGTAAGTGAAAAAGGACTGGAAGGTGAACGTACCGGCGAAGTCCAGGCAATTCCATCTGTTTATTCGATCAGGATAAATGGAGGTGCGAAGTACACTAATTCGACAGATGTCGTCCTTTCACTGACTGCTCCTGTGACCTGCGTTCTCATGAAAATATCCAATGAGCCTGACCTTGCTGATGCCGAGTGGGAGATCTTCGCAGGCACATCCGGATGGGAGATCGAATCTGGAGATGCTGAAAAGACGGTCTATGCCAGATTCCAGAATGATAACGGCACAAATTCACCGATAGTCTCAAAGTCGATAATACTCGACACATATGCCGCGATTACATCAGTGGAAATAGAACCTGATCTTGAACGATACGGCGTTGGGTCGACTGTCAAATTTTCAATCCTGACTGAAGATAATGAGTTGGATGGAGAGGCTTGGATCGAGCTTGAGGGATATTCCGAGGCTATAGTGCTTCTCGACGATGGAAGAGGCGGCGATATGGCTGCCGCTGACGGTTCTTACGAAGCCGACTTTACATTTCCCTCCAACTTCCGGGGATTAGATCTTGGAATAGCCGGCAGGTTTGTCGATAAGGCGGGAAATAGTTCAGTAATAACTGAAGCCTCGCATACTCTTTCTTTCACCGATCCGCCTGAAGCTGTTGCTCTCCTTGCTCCGATCGATTCCACTGTAAGCAGTATTACCATTAAGTGGGTCGAATCGACAGAGCCGAATTTTCTTGCGTACAGGATCTACAGGAGTACGGAACCTTATGTCGAGGAACTGCCAGAGTACTTTATCCGCGGCCTTGACAGCAGGGGACAGACCAGTTATCCCGATGGTGATCTGACGGAAGGTGCTTCATATTACTATCGAATATTTGTCGTTAACGATCTTGAGGAAACCTCAGGAAGTAACGAACTGAAGATGTCGACTCTGGATGATTATCCGGCATCAGTTACTCTTGATCCTCTTTCTGCAATCGGTCAGGACAGGCTGACACTTACCTGGAGTACCAATCGTAATACGGATTTTCTTGAATACAGGATATACAGATCTACAGCTCCAGGCGTCACGGATGCTTCATATCTTGTAGCGACGCTTGGTGTCCAGGGTGTCGGATGGTATGATGATACCGGAATCGACACTGCAGGAAATACCTATTACTACCGGGTCTTCGTTTATGATAAAGGCGGCCTGTACTCAAGGAGCAACGAAGAAACGACGCTTGAATGAGCCAGGCTTCAGGATGGAGCCGGACCGCGCGCATTTTATATGATGGGTACTTCTAACTATATATTCCGCTTGACAAAATGACCCCGATTAAGTAAAATTACCCATGACTGGGTATTTCTTGGGGAAAAATCCGCAAAAATAACAGTGTCAAGAGCTGGGGGGACGGTCAACTGTCGTTTGCGGCTCGATGATGCGAGCCGTTTGTTATTTTCTGACAATGAGTTATGAAGGTCAGGCCCCGGCAGGTCGTCTGCAGGTCATTAAGCTGGAGAGATGGCATGCTACTTGCGGTGTTTCACCCACAATACGGGTAGCTTTACGTTCAAAAGGTATTGGGTTACTAGAGGAAGATCAGCATTGGTAATTTTTAACAGGGCCGCGGTTAGTAAGACATCTTTGATGGATACCGGGAGGATCGGGAGCCTCGATCCTTTGAGGGACGAAATATCGTACCTTGTCGAGATCGTCACCCATCCTGAAAAGGAATTATCCCGGGTTTCCGTAAAAGTAAAGAGGATATTCGATATAGTATTTTCCCTGCTTGCTATGCTGCTGCTTGCTCCTGTTCTGATTCTGGCGGCTTTAATCATCAAACTGGAATCGAGAGGACCTGTTTTTTACAAACAGGAAAGGATCGGCATCAATATGCGCCGCTCTGACAGAAGAGGCTCCTATAACAGCGGGGCGGAAGTCGAGCGCAGAGCCGCCAGTGACAGAAGGAAAAACACACATGCCGGAAGACCTTTCTCCATCTATAAGCTTAGAACGATGTGCGTTCAGGCCGAGAACTCAGGACCGGAACTTGCGAGAAACAATGATCCGAGGATAACAAGGGCGGGAAGGCTTCTGAGGAAGATGCGTATTGACGAAATCCCGCAGTTTATTAACGTAATTAAGGGCGAAATGAGCGTCATCGGTCCCAGGCCGGAAAGATCGTTCTTCATAAACAGGATAAAGCAGGAAGTTCCCGAATTCACTCTTCGTCACATGGTAAAGCCGGGGATTACGGGTCTTGCTCAGGTAGAGGATGGATATACGCAGACCCTCGATATGATGAAGAGAAAGCTTTTCTACGATTTGAAGTATATTACTCAGTTTTCGCTGGTTCACGAACTTCGTATCCTTCTCAAGACTGTGATGGTAGTGGTCACCGGAAAAGGTGCCTGTTAGGCCGCAGCCGATCCCTTCAGCACGATTTATAATTAAGCCAAACAGATGGAATTGCTTGACCTTGGGGGGGTTTCAGCATTACACTGGTGCAATGGTGATTCTATGCTGAAGACACAAAGCCTTGTATTGCTTGCAGTTATCTATAGCGTGCTGATCGTCCTTTCAGCCGTGACGCATACTCATCTCCTGTTCGTCATTCCGGCCGGAATACTGGTAACTCTTGCTATGGCGCTGCGTGAGCGGAATATCCATCGCAAGAGAATAGACGAGATTCAGCGAAAACTGAGTAACCTGCGCAGTGAAGGTTTGATGATAGAAGAAAAGATCAAAGAGGGTGAGGGCGAGGGAGATGTATTCTATAAACTGGTCCTGACTCTTCTCAGAGACCTCGAAAGATCCCTCTTTAAACTGGTCGAAAAGAATATTCAGCTATTAAGTCTTAAAGAAATCGGCCGAAGCATTATCAGTTCACTTGATGAAAGCAAGTTGATCGATTCTGTTTTTGATTATCTCATCCATGGCGTGGGATACAGGGAAGCTGCTTTCCTTCTGCTTAGAAAAAACAAAGAATGCTTTCAGGCGATAGTCTGTATCGAAAATGACAGCAGAGTCTTCAGAAGGGTTGTAAACCTTGGAATGGATGATATAGATGGAGTCTTGCTGACATCGCTGTTATCAGAAAAATCGATGCTTATTAAGGATGCTTCGATGCACAAAATGCTTGAATCCGGCCACGAAACGCTTTTTCCTGATACTACGATGACCTCCTTTATATGTATGCCGCTTGTTATGACGGCTGAAGTCAGTCCTTGCTGCACTGAAGATGGCTGTTGCCACAATGATCAGGCCCCGGATGATACCGGCAAGATCAAAGAAAGACGATATATGGGATCTGCCGAGTGTCTTGCCTGCGCTGAAAACCCGATCATGGGGGCTATTATAGTCACTGACGGGTTCAGGGGGACTCCTTTGACCAATATAGACCAGGTTACAATCGAGACGGTAGGCTCGCTTGTAGCTTCCAATATTGAGAACTGGATGTTGTATCAGGAATTACGACAGGAAGAAATATTCAGAGAAAAGATACTTGAATCGATGCAGCATGGCCTGTTTGTTACGGATACTGATGGAAATATCACGCTTGCCAATCGAAGTGCTCTGGAGATGTCCGGTTATGAAGAGGAGTCCATACGAAAGCTGACGATCGACGCGCTTCTTCTCAGCGAAGCGGAAAATGAGAAAAGGGGTGGAATACTCGGTCTTCTTGACAAAAAAAGTCCTACCGGTTTTTACGAGTCATTTTTGAAAAGATCCGATGGAACGCATATCCCTCTCAGAATAAATATTTCACGGATGTATGGTAATGATGGAGAGATACAGGGAGCGATCATTCTTTTTAGTGATCTTAGTGAAGTAAAAAGAATGGAGGAAGCTATCAGGCAAATGGACAAACTGGCTCTGCTCGGAAGATTCACATTTGCTATTGCTCATGAGATCAGAAACCCGCTTACCGGGATAGGAACTGGGATCCAGTATCTCCAGAGAAAGGGAGGGCTCTCTGAGGAACAGACTGAGAATATATCGTTCATCCTTAAAGAGGTGGAAAGATTAAACAGGATAATAACCGATCTGTTCAAGGTAGCCAGACCAAGGGATCTTTTGTATCAAAAAATCATACTGAAGGATCTTATAGAGAGAAGCTGCAGGAGTTTTCGTGAGGACAGCAAAGCGAGAAATATCAGCTTGAATCTTCATATTAAAGAGGATCCGGAAGATGTCGAAGTCGATGCGGATCAGATAACCCAGGTGATAATCAATCTTGTAAAGAACGCAGTCGAGGCTGTCTCTGACGGAGGAAGTATTACTATCAGAGCCGGTCTCTACGAAGGGGGCGATCCCGACGTTCTGAAAGAAAAGATCAATGAGATGATCTGTATGGAGATCGAAGATGATGGACAGGGCATAGAGAAAACAGACATCAACAAGATATTTGAACCGTTTTTTTCAAAAAAGGCGACAGGCACTGGACTCGGGTTGTTTGTCACGCATAGTATAATCCAGCACCATCAGGGCAGGATCAGTGTCTTATCGAAGCCGGGGGAGGGAACGACCTTCAAAGTATATCTTCCAGTTACCCGGCCTTTGGGAGGAGAAAAAGTTGAAACCGGTAGTACTTCTGGTCGATGATGAAGATACAATTCGGATGTTCCTTGAGAAAACTATCAAGGACGAGGGGTACGAGTCTCTTACTGCGGCTACCGGGGCCGAAGCGCTGGAAATATCGCGAAGAGAGCTGCCTGATCTCATCCTGCTTGACCTGAAACTCCCTGATATAAACGGAATAGAAGTATTGAGCAGGATAAAAGATGAAATGCCTGATATCTGCGTGGTTATGCTGACCGCCTTCGGAGACATCGAGACTGCTGTCACTGCCATAAAAAAAGGGGCTTTTGATTTTGTAAGCAAACCGGTCAATCTTGAACAACTTCTTCTTACTATCGAAAAAGGCCTGAATTCACAGAAACTCACGCGTGAACTGTTTCAACTGAGAAGAAGGGTTAAAAGCGAATTTGACGACCAGTATGTACCCGGTGAATCTCCGAGGATGAAAGAGATATACGAGATAGTCAAAGCAGTCGCTAAAAGCGATACCACCACCGTATTGATTCAGGGGGAAAGCGGTACGGGCAAAGAGATCATTGCCAATATGATCCACAAGAACAGTCCGCGGCATGATAAACCTTTCCTCGAGATCAATTGTGCATCTTTGCCTGACGAACTTCTTGAAAGCGAGCTCTTTGGACACGAAAAAGGAGCGTTCACCGACGCCAAGGTCCAGAAGACGGGACTTCTCGAATTGGCTAATAAAGGCACCCTCTTTCTTGACGAGATCGGTGAGATGAACCTGACCATACAGGTGAAGCTGCTGAGGGTCCTGGAGAAGATGTCGTTCCGTCGAGTAGGCGGGACAAAAGATATCAATGTCAGCGTGCGAATAATCTCGGCAACGAACAGAGATCTTGCCGCCGAAGTTGAAAAGAGAAACTTCCGGGAAGACCTTTATTACAGGCTTAAAGTCATACCGATAGATATTCCGGCATTAAGGGAAAGAAAAGAAGATATCTATCTGCTGGTCAAACATTTTCTAAACAGATACAACAAACAGTTCAAAAAGAAATTTCAGGATATTGACGATGAGACATTTGAGCTGTTGAGGTCGTACAAATGGCCCGGGAATATCAGGGAACTGAAAAACGCCATAGAGAGGATAGTCTTGCTGGAAGATGATATTATTCTCAGGAAGGAACATCTTCCCGAAAGTATCATCTCGGAATCTGACATCGAGAAAGAATTTCCTGTCGCCGATGGTATTGGTATGGCTCTTGGGCGGCCCTATCCTGAAGATGGGATACCTTTTGAGGATCTGATGAGGAATATGGAAAGAGAACTGATAAATAAAGCTATGAGGGAAGCAGGTAACAATCAAAGCAAGGCATCGCGCCTTCTAAAGCTGAACAGGGATAAGTTAAGGTATCGGCTTAAGAGCTTTGATCTTGAATCGGATTAATGTTCTGAAAGGGAGAGTTTTGAAAAGAATCCTGGTAGTGGTAGCACTTAATGCAATTATCCTTTTCTCCGTTTCATGCGGATTCTACCGTACTTCCAGCAGGACTGCAGGCGACATAAAAAGGATCGCCATCCCTTATCTTTCTAATGAGACTTCAGAGCCTGACATAGAGATAGAGATCACGCAAAAGATCATCGATGGGATCATCAATGACAATACATTGAAAGTAGTCTCAGACGCCGATGCTGACGGGATACTCGAGGCTGCTATTAAGGAATACAGAAACGTTCCATTTACTTTTTCTGAAAGCGGAACGGAAATCCAGGCTGAGCAGTACAGGCTTACTGTACGATTGAATGCTTCTCTTTTTGACAAGAATAAGAATTCATATATCTGGGAAAACAAAACAATTGTCTCTCATGGAGATTATTATCTCGAGACATCATCAGAACAGACATTTGCAAAAGCGCTGGAAGATGTCTACAGGGAGATTGTCGAGTCGATTCTGTCGTCAACTGTAGAGGACTGGTAATATTTTGAGAAAAAATATTGCTTATTATAAAAAAGTATTTGCAGAAATAGAGAAAGCGGATATCGCTCCCGTCTATATTTTCAAGGGCCAGGAACGCTATATCATGGAGGAGCTGACATCGCGTTTGATTGAAAAAGTCGTCGGCGAAGATATGGAGAGTTTTAACCTTGCTGTTGAATATGGGGGTGAAGTCGATATGGAAATATTCATCTCGACGGCTAACTCATTCCCGTTTCTTGGAGAGAAAAGGATTCTTGTCCTGAAAGAACTGCATAAACTGAAAGGAAAATGGAAACAGCTGGTCAAATACACAAATGACCCTGTCTCTTCCAGTGTCGTGGTCTTTCTCTGCAACACTCATGACGATGCGGGAAGGCGTATAAAACTTCCGAAGGATTATGCCTCTCTCGAGTCTGCTGTAAAAAAGAACGGAAAGGTCATTCAGTTTGAACCTCTATTAATGAACGATCTTCAGGAATATGTCCGAAAAAAAGCGGAAAAAAGCGGATTAAAGATTGACCGAAAAACTGCGGGAGTCCTTATCGGCAGTGTCGGGGAAGATCTTTATAACATACAAAATGAATTGGACAAGTTGTCTCTTTTTTATGAGAAGAAAGAAGTGACTACGGCAGAGCTTGCACGCGTTATCGGCAGCTACAGGTTGAGCACTGTCAATGACCTTCTCGATTCTACGGGACTTGAGGACGGTAACAGGCCGATTGAGTTGTTGTCTGGAATATTGAAGTCTGGCGCTGAGAGGCCATCAGTAGTAGTATATCTGCTTATTCGGCATTTTCTCGCTCTTCTTAGGGTAAGAGCGGCCCCTAAAAGGGGAGGAGGTTATCTGGTCGAAAAACTGATTCGAAAAGCCGAGAGGCTGGGCACCAAAAGGATAATAATCTGGCTGGAAAACCTGCGTGTAGCGGAGATCTTGATGAAGAGTGTCTCATTTCCGGAAATACTGATACTGGAAAGTGTATTTGTCCATTCGAGCAGAGGAATTAGAATCGAGGGTGTTAACGGTATCTCTCCGTGAGATGAGATACCCGGGCCGCTATAATTTGAAAAAGGAGGGTGGAAAAGGAAATGGTTGCCGGTGCAAAGATAGCTGAGGTCGCGGATGATGAGTTTAATGAAATAGTAATAGAATCGGGAAAACCGGCCGTTGTCGATTTTTCGGCGAAGTGGTGCGTCCCATGCCGGGATCTTGAAGTAATACTTCAGGAAATGGCTTCCGAATATGATGGCCGGGTATCTTTTTATAAAGTGGATGTAAATGACTGCAGCAGGACAGCATCCAAATATTCCGTACGAAGCATTCCAACGCTGCTTTTTATAAGAAAGGGAGAGGTATTCGATCAGTCCGTAGGATCGGTGACTCGAGATACTTTATCGAAGAAATTGAGAACGCTTGCCGAATCCACTTGAGAGAAGATCGATGAGGCTATATCTTCTCTGGAAAACAGTCTGATATATCAGTCCGGTTATTATAGTTGTCATGGCTTGCAATAAAGGTGCTCTTCGAAATGGAAGATAACAAAGAGATAAAGATATTAGCCAGAGGACTCGAAACACCGAGTGTGCTGCTGCTCGTAAAAAGGAGTATTTCAGGGATCACATCAGGGATGGTGAGGATAATAGTTTCGAATGAGAAAGCAGTCGGTGAGGTCAGAGCTTTTTTCAAGGCCAGGGGTGTAGAGACAGAAGTAGATATTGCGGGTGACGATTTTCACCTGCTTTTAGATATGAATTATTTCAAGGAAGTTTATTGATGCAGGACCTTTTTCCATTTAAAGAAACTGAAAAAAAATGGCAGGATCGGTGGAAAGAACTTTTTCTCTGCGATCTTGATTCACCTGAAAGCAAGTATTACTGTCTGATGATGTTTCCTTATCCTTCCGGAAACCTTCATGTTGGTCACGGAAGAAATTACATCATAGGTGACGCGCTTGCGCGGATCAAGATGATGGAAGGAGTCAACGTGCTGGCTCCGATGGGGTGGGATTCTTTCGGCCTTCCAGCTGAAAATGCAGCGATAAAAAACAATATCCAGCCTTCAAGATGGACGGAAGAAAATATCGCCAATATGAAGATGCAGTTTCAAAAGTGGGGTGTGGTGTATGACTGGTCAAGAGAGGTAGCATCATGCAGACCTGATTATTATAAATGGACTCAATGGCTGTTCCTGCAGCTTTTCAAATCGAACCTTGCTTACCAGGAAGAAGCATCTGTCAACTGGTGCCCGTCGTGCAGGACTGTGCTTGCGAATGAACAGGTCGTCGGAGGCCAATGCGAAAGGTGCAAATCAGAGATTGAGGGAAGAAAACTCAAACAATGGTTTTTTCGGATAACAGTATACGCCGATAAGCTTCTGGAAGATCTTGACAAGCTGAAAAACTGGCCTGAGCGGGTCCGCGTTATGCAGAAAAACTGGATCGGCAGGAGCGAGGGTGTGGAAATCGCCTTCAAGCTCGCGGATTCGGATGAAGTCCTAAACTGCTTTACAACAAGGGCAGATACTATCTACGGTGCTACATTCATAGTCCTGGCGGCTGATCACCCCCTTGCGCACACCCTGATAAAGAGCGGATTCAAGGAGCAGGAAGGGTTGAAATTCATCGAGCATGTAAAGCAGCTGCGTTTAATGGAGAGGGAGAAGACTGAAAACACCAAGGAAGGCTTCTTTACCGGCAGTTATGCCGTCAATCCTGCCACGGGAAAGAGAGTCCCGGTATTTCTGGCGAGTTATGTGCTTATGGATTACGGGACCGGGGTAATAATGGGTGTTCCTGCGCACGATCAGAGAGATTTTGAATTCGCCTCTGATCCGTCATTGAATATCCCCATACTGCAGGTGATCGCTGCTGAGGGAGGCAGGGTCACTGATAAGCTCGAAAGTGCCTATACCGAAGATGGAGTAATGATAAACTCCGATGAATTCGACGGGATGCGTAACAGGGATGCGATGGAAAAGATTACCGATTCTCTTTCGGAAAAAGGGCTGGCCTGGCGGACTGTGCATTACAGGCTAAAAGACTGGCTGATATCGAGGCAGAGATACTGGGGAGCACCTATACCGATGATCCATTGCGCGAAATGCGGAGTAGTACCTGTCCCGGAAGAGGATCTTCCTGTGTTGCTTCCTGAAGATGTGGATTTTATGCCTAAGTCGGATGGGAAATCGCCGCTTGCCTCTTCAGATGAGTTCGTCAATACGAAATGTCCCAGTTGCGGAGATGACGCAAGACGCGATACAGATACGATGGATACCTTTGTAGATTCCAGCTGGTATTTTCTCAGGTATCTTTCTCCCCACGATGAAACACAGGCTTTTGACAGGGAAAAGGTCAATAGATGGCTTCCCGTAGACCAGTATATAGGCGGTATCGAACATGCGATCCTGCACCTGCTGTATTCCAGATTTATTGTTAAATTCCTTAATGATAATCAGTTGCTGGATTTTGACGAGCCTTTCGAGAATCTTTTCACCCAGGGTATGATAACGAGGCATGGCGCAAAGATGTCCAAAAGCGCCGGAAACACTGTAGATCCGAAGCCTCTGATAGATAAGTACGGAGCTGATACAGTCCGCCTTTATACGCTGTTTATAGGGCCTCCAGAAAAAGATGCGGAATGGAACGACAGGTCTGTTGAAGGAGCGTATCGCTTTATAAACAGGGTCTGGAGATTATTCACCAGATACGAGGAGACTTTTGCCTCAAAGAAAGCTGTCGGTGCTGATCCTGAACAATTGACCGATCAGGAGCTCGATGTCTACAGAAAGACACAGCAGACGATAGCGCGCGTCAAACACGATATTCTGGACGGTAATTTCCATTTCAATACAGCTATCAGCGCATTGATGGAACTTACCAATTCGTTATATCTTTTTGTTGAACAGAACGAGGATTTTCTCTCGGGAAAAGAAAGTTCCCGAGAACTGTTAAGATATTCCATGACGATCATCAATATTCTGCTGGCTCCGATGGCGCCGCATATCTGCGAGGAACTCTGGGAGAGATCGGGGCACTCTGAGACGATATTCAAAGAAAAGCTTCCTGAGGCGGACAAAAGGTACCTGAAATCCGATACGTTCGTTCTTGTACTTCAGGTGAACGGAAAGATCAGATCAAAGATCGAAGTAGAAAAAGATATAGAAAAAGAAAGACTGGAAGAGATCGCTCTTGAGGATGAAAAAATAAAACCGCTGCTGAGCGGCAAAGAGATCAGGAAGATAATCATAGTACCGGGGAAATTGGTCAATATAGTAGCTGTCTAGAAAGCCGCATTTTTGCAACTCATTGATAAATAATGGAATATCATCAGATGGCGGGAATCCGGCTTCTCTTGATTAACATAATATATATTATGCGACATTTTAATCGAACAGTAAAAAAGCCCGTACAGAAGGTCGTACGGGCTTTCGCTCTCTCTCTCGCCTATTCGGTATAGATGCTTTTAATAGCGCCCCAGGATGATGCCTTAGTCGGGAGTGTACAGGTTCCGTTTCCTTCGTGGAACCATCCGCCCAGCACAGGAGCAAGCGTCTTCAGTGCGTCGCACCGGGATACCCATATGCCGGCCTCGGGTTCAGACTCAGGATTCGCCACTACATGCATCGTCCAGTCGAAAACCCCGAGGGCGATAACCTGTTGTGTCCCAAGATAAACATAGTTCGATCCGCTTCCCGTGCATCCGTCCCTGAAGGTGATTCCTATGCCTGTGGACACATCACCTGTGGTAAGAGTCCCCGCAGGCGGGGTAAAGACGCCGTAATTAACACCGGGTATGTCGAATACCGCTTTGAATTCAGCGCCGTTTATCCCGTCAGGTCCGGCGTCGCTCCTGTAGTACACAATAAATATTGAGAACGGAGCGAAAGGAGCAACGTCAGCGTCGCAGTCATCGGCGAGCGCAGAAGTATATAGTCCGATCGAACCGCCGTGCGCCTGCACTCCCGTAGCAAAGACAGCCAAAACCATCAAAAACAATACCATTTTTCTCATATCCGAACCCTCCCTGCGTTTAAAACCAATCCCTGAAAAACTGAACACTTCCTCTGGGTACCTTACCTCATCGCGCACAGGTTAAACCGGGGGTTTAATCTGTGTCAAGACAAAACGCTAACCGTCTCCCCTGTGCAGACCGGGAATCCTGTCCCTGTACTCTCCAAGCAGGGGCAGTTCCCAGTACTCCCCAAAGAGAGCCTTTACAAATCCAAGAACGGACAGCGTCAGAGCTCCAAGGCCTGCGACGAGCTGGACGAGACCGACGACAAGCATGCCTATAAAAGGCAATCTCCCTATTGAAAGGTCGAGTATCTTAGCCAGGACAAGGATAATTACTTCAGCCAGAAGAAGCAGGAATCCCTGTCTGGCATGATACTTTATAAAGTCATCCCCCCTGGATTTCCACAGAGAAATAAAGCAGAAAAAACTCAGGTAGCTGATGGCTGAAATCCATCTTGCCCTGTCGGTCGGTCCGGGGCCTGCCTCTCCCCCAGCGCTTTTTAACTCAAGATCGTTCATATTCTATCCACGCAGGATATCCAGCTCTATCTGAATATCCCTCCGTTCCACTCCCGTGGTCTTTTCAAGTAAACGTTCGAGCATCTCTATAGCCTGGTCATTCCGATTGCTGAGCCTGCACATCTCCGCGCCTTTTTTAAGATAGAGATTCTCCATAAATGAATCATCTTTGATTTCGGCGATCAAATCAATATATATCTCAGCTGCCCTGTCATAATTCCTGTCATTTCCGAAAGCGGTAGCCATACCATCCATTGCGGCTTTTTTGAAGAAAGGGAATTTCCCTGCTCTATCGAGATAGTTTTCGAACGCTTCGATCGCTTCGGCGTTTCTTCCATCGATCAAGGCACATTGACCGATGAAATAGGCTGAATACGCGCCTTCCTGAAGCTTGCCGAATCTTTCTTCAGTTAGTCTGAACAGTTCTTCCGCGCTCTGTATCTGACCGTTTCTAAAAGAACTGAGAGCTTCGGAAAAATGGGCCTTTGCCTCTTCCCTCGCCTGTATTCGGGAATTATTCATCCAGAGGCTGCCTGCGATCAGCACTACGAGCGCTATCAGGCCTATGAATATCTTATTCTGATTTTCCCTTATGTATTCCCGGGCATCGAGAACAAAAGTCACAAAGGCATCGTCTTTTAATTCGTGTTTCGTTAACTTATTATGAGTCAAATCTACTTACCTCCTTTAGCAATAATTAACATCTTGTCCGTCTATAATTCAAGGTAATTATGCAATTAATAAATACGGGGCCGGCCAGATTGGATTTGAATTGACATTATTACCTTATTCTGTGATAATGACTTGCAAGGGTCGGACTTCAAATGGGGAATCAAGTGGCCAGATTTCTTCGATGCGTTTTGATAGCCGTTGCGCTTGTGATCATTCTCCTTGACTTTTTTGGTCTCGAGGATTTTGCGAACTCTCCTTATCACGGGATCCGCCATAGTAACCTGGTATTTCTCGAATATTTCGATGATAGTCCAGCGAAAGATTCAGGTCTCATAGCTGGTGACCGTATTTTCGCTGTCGATGGCGTCCCTGTCAGAAATATCATCCATTTCAAATATCTGACATATTCCAACCTGGATCATCGACCGCAGACTTACACCATTGCCAGAGGTGATTCTTTGTTCCATACGAAAATAGAATATATCAGCCAGCCCCGGCCCAGGTTCTTCGAAAAGATCGCCCTTTCCTTCGTTGCGTTTACTTTCATACTTGTGGGCTTCTACCTTATCCTGAAACGGCATGACATACTGGGCAGACTTTTCAGCATCAACTGTTTTATTTTTTCGTTCCTGCTGACAGAGAGGCCGGCAGTCTCGACGCCGGTATTACATGTGATCGGGGAATTGTTCTATGATTGCCTTTTCGCATTTTTGCCGGCAGTATTCCTGCATTTTTTTCTCATATTTCCAGGAAAGGATATCCACAGAGGCTCAAGGCGTTCAATGTTGACAAAATGGCTCTACCTCCCCCCCTCTCTGATATTCATCTCCTTTTTTGTCCTTGCGCTTATGAACTATTCATCGGAGATAGACCCTTCGATACTGCTTATCTCCAACAGTATCGTCTCCATCTACTGGGTGCTCTATATGATCGGCGGAGTGACGATGTTTATCCGTACATATATGACATCCGACAGCATTCAGAAGATCAAGTTCAGAATAGCGGCGCTGGGCCTCGTGACAGGGACTGTCCCCGTGACCGCGGTAATAGTGCTGCGGCAGTTTGTACCTTCCTTTCATTTGCCGCTGGAATTCCTCTCGATGATATCCCTTTCTTTCATCTCGATCTCTTTTGCGTACGCAATCCTGAAACATGATGCATTCGATATGCGAAAGGTTTTCAAAGCTGGACTCGCTTATGTCATCCTGCCGATATTTTTTGTCGGCTTATTCTATTTTTCAGCAAAAGCATTCGGCCCGAAATTCCCGAATTTTCCAGGAGGCGGACACTATCCGACCATACTGGCATCTGTCCTCCTTGCCCTGATCGCGGTCCTTCTCGTAAAAGCCGAGATCCAGAATTTTGTGGACCGGCTGTTTATGAAAGACCGAAAGGTCTTCAGGTCAAAGGTGATAGAATTCTCCCGGAGAATACAATTCCTGGGATCCATAAAGGAGATCTCGGATTTCGCGGTTTCTGAGCTGAAAAACCTTCTCAAGTCGGAGCACATCCACATATTCCTGAAAGACGGGAGTAAAAAGTTCATTCACAGGCAGAGCAGTCCTGCCGGGATCCACATTCCTTTGACAGAATTTCCAGACGGGATAGAGATCATTAATATGTCACGGGAAAAAAGGCGTCCTATCATGGTCGAATACTATGACCGGTTATGGATAAATAACAATCTTGACAGGATATCGATAGAGCTTATCTCTCTATTGAATGTCTCCGTTATTCTTCCGTTGATCGAACAGAATGAGATGCTCGGTTTCATCCTTCTTGGAAAGAAGAGATCCGGAAAACCGTATAACAGGACTGACGCCGAGATACTCGAGTTGATAGGCGAAAGGTGTTCGGCCGCGATAAGGCACAATATCCTGTTCAATGTCTCGGTGGAGAAAGAAAAACTCGAAAAAGAGGTCCGTCTTGCCAGCGAGATACAGAAAAGATTATTGCCGGAGAACCCCCCTGAGCTTAATAACACCTCAATCTCCGGCAGATTGCTTAACAGCATGGATGTCGGTGGAGATTTTTATGATTTCGTTGAATTCACTGAAGAGGTCGTCGGTATTGCCGTCGCTGATGTCTCGGGGAAAGGTATTCCGGCTTCCCTTCTGATGACTACCCTTCAGGCCTCTTTCAGATCAGAAGCTACTACAGAGAAATCTCCGGCAGAGGTCATCACCGCCCTGAACAAATCACTCTACAGGAGAAGCGAATTAAGCAAATTTGCGACATTCTTCTATGCCAAATACGATGATTCCAGCGGCCTTCTCCGCTATTCGAACGGAGGTTCCTTCCCCCCCCTCCTCATCAGACAGGACGGTAAGATCGAACAGCTGAAGAGAGGCGGGATCCTGGTAGGGGTCGATCCTGATTCTTACTACAATGAGGGGGCTGTGATGCTCTTTCCCGGAGACCTCCTTATGATCTACACGGATGGGGTGATCGATCAGGAAAATTCCAAAGGAGACTATTTTGGCGAGGAGAGACTTACTTCTTTCCTGAAGAGCCATACAGAGCTTAAAGCCGATGAGATCATCAGGAAGCTGTATGAAGCGATCAGGATCTTCGGGGAGGGCAGTTTCAAGGATGATATGACATCTGTGATACTCAAGAGACGGGTTAAGATAGCTGCCGAAGCCGTTCCGCACTGAAGAGTGCATTCAACATAGTTGCGATTATTATACTATATCGTAAAGAATGTGCAAATAAAGTTGCTATTCGCATTTTAGTTGTCTAATTTGCAAGATAATCCTGCAATACCCGGCAAATCCTGTTTCGATTCATCTTAAACAGGCTTCATCGCGCCTGTTTATTTCAATATATATCAGAACTTGGCCAAGCTTAACTCTTTATATTTCATTACATTGGTTAAGCGGATTTTTTCGATGAAGGCTGGATTTTGGATTCAGGCACAGATAATGCAATTTCGAGGTTGAATTCGATTTCCGACAGATGGAAATCCAGCCGGGAAGTTAGTGAGAAAGAGGAATATGGAGGTGATCACGATGTTGCATTTTATGTTGATCATTGATTTGTTCTGGTGGCTGCGTTAAAAGGGCTCTCGGCATTCTACTAATAAATGTTCCCGTCGTTATGGGGTGTATCGGCGGGAACGTTTATTTCAGCTGGTAATTATCAACTCGGTCCTTCTTTTGTCCGCAAATTAAAATATATAAACCATCTTCTTAATTGTATCAATTAACCCGTTGTTATTCTGAGTATTACGAATATTAAGAATATGTAAAATTTTACTTGACATAAAATTTCAATATTCTATAATCGTCTCAAATGGGGTTGCAGCTTATTACTTCATGATCGTGGTCCGGCGATCGTAATGCCAATCTATTAGCGAAGCGATCTTGCTGCTCAGGCCTTCGGTTGAAACGGCACGTGAAAGATGCAGTTGATGCGGCCCTCATTTGTAAGAAAGGGAATGGCCTGATTGAGAGCCACTCCCTTTTCTTTTTTCCCAGTCTTGCCTGACCCGATATTAATCGAGCAGCCGGATAGCAGTGTACTAACCCGGATCTAAATGCGCCCCCGGCATGACTCGAACATGCGACACCCGGTTTAGGAAACCGGTGCTCTATCCACCTGAGCTACGGGGGCATAAATATATACAAGAGGGATATTATCTGCTGAGGCTTCCTTTCGCAAATGAAATTTTGGTTAATATGAAATCAGAGAGTATAGAGGAATGCCGGATAGCGCTTCCCTTCCCTTCAGATCAGTCAGTTCTATGATAGAAAGGATCTCTATGACCCTGCCCCCTGCGTTTCCTAGAAGTTTTGCGGCGGCGGCGGCGGTGCCCCCTGTGGCCAGGAGGTCATCTACTATTAAAATCTTCTCACCGGCGGAGACAGCGTCGATCTGTATCTCCAACGTCGCTTTTCCGTATTCAAGGGAATAACTTTCCGATATCGTTTCACCTGGCAGTTTTCCTGGTTTTCTAACCGGTATGAAACCCTTGCTCAGTTTGTACGCAAGTACGGAACCAAAAAGGAACCCTCTCGCTTCAATACCAGCTATCTTGTCGATGCCGTATCCAGAGTATCTTTTCGCTAACGTGTCGCAGATCCAGCCGAACGCTTCGGGGGATTCCAGCGCCGGTGTTATATCCCTGAACAGGATCCCTTTTTCGGGAAAATCAGGTATATCACGAATATATTTTTTAAGATCAAATCCCAATATCATTTCCCTTCGCAGAGTTTCTCTTCAGACTCATTTGCGGCTTCAAGGAGACATCGCAGTCTTTTAAGGGCCCTCATCTCCAGCTGCCTTACTCTCTCTCTCGATACATTGATGACTTTCCCGGTCTCGGCCAGGGTATGCGGCTCTCCGTCAGACAATCCGTAACGTACCCTGATAATCAGTTTCTCCCTTTCAGACAGCCGGTCAAGAAGCTTTTCAAGTTCTTCATGTTCGATCTGCTGCAATATTATCGATTCCATATCATTGCTGTCAGGGATTTCCTCATTGGTCTTCAGGCGGCTGTATGAGTCGAGGGAACTGGCCACATCGAGAGCTCTGATGCTTTGAATCAGATCTTCGATCATCTTTACTCTTTTAATGGAGACGTCGAGCTGCACCGCTTTTTCTTCGGAAGAAAGGTTCTTTATCTTCTTTTCCATCTTAACATAGTTTTTCATGGCATGGAATATGTGTATCGGTATTCTTATTGTCCTGGAATAATCTGATATAGCCCTTACGATAGACTGTTTTATCCACCAGGACGAATATGTGCTGAAACGAAATCCTTTTTCCGGATCAAACCTGGAGACAGCCTTGATCAAACCAAGGTTGCCTTCTTCAACGAGATCCAGAAACGGTACGCCGTATGAGGAGTATGATTTTGCAATCGCGATCACAAGTTTAAGGTTGCTTAGTATCAGTTTTTTCCTGGCTTCCTCATCTCCTGCTCCCGCCTTTCTGGCCAGAGCGATCTCCTCCTTTCTGGTCAGCACCGGATACTTGCCGATCTCTTTGAAATATCTTTCTTCGATCTGATTATTGTTCTTTTTTTCGTTCATCATTGTCTTTTGAGATAATCGAGCGGATTGACCGCTTTTTCTCCTATTCGAACCTCGAAATGAAGATGGGCGCCTGTTGAATTTCCCGAGAGCCCGATCTTTCCGATGACATCTCCAGTCGTAACGCTGGTCCCCTTTTCTACAAATATTTTGGAAAGGTGCGCGTAAACTGAGTATAACCGGTTTCCGTGGTCGATAATAAGCACTTTTCCATAACTACTCTGTTTTCCCGAAAAGATAATCGATCCTGACTCTACGGCATAGACTTCTTCCCCCACTTCGCCTTTTATGTCGATGCCGTGATGAAATTCTGTAGTATGGTAGACAGGGTGCGTCCTTATTCCAAAATTGCTGTTTATTCTCTCTGGGGTGTAGTTACTTACAGGAGGGGAAAATCGAGCTGGCCTTGTCATCACGCCCGGTTCGACGGCAGGAACAGGCCTGGAACGGGCAGGCTTCGCAGACTTGTTGATACAATATCTTGGAGCAGGAGTGCAGGCGACAGATACTGCAAGCAACGTTGGAAAGATGAGCATAGTACCACGACTGGCAACATTCTTTTTCATGATAAAATGGTCGGGGCGACTGGATTTGAACCAGCGACCTCCTACTCCCGAAGCAGGCGCGCTAACCGAACTGCGCTACGCCCCGAAT
>JAFGBF010000029.1 GCA_016933255.1 Candidatus Krumholzibacteriota bacterium | reverse complement strand
ATGGATCCAACGACCTGCAGAGCATTCGCCGAAGTGCAGCATATATCCGTCAAAGCCTTTACTTCGGCAGGGGAATTGACGTACATGACTGTCACCGCCCCGGGGTGTTTGGCCTGAAAAGCCCTGAGCTGCTTTGCCGTTATCATGTCAGCCATCGGGCATCCGGCAGAGGGGTCCGGAAGAATGATCTTTTTGCCGGGAGAAAGGATCGAAGCGGTCTCTGCCATAAAATGGACGCCGCAGAAGATTATCACCTCTTCAGGAAGAGAAGCGGCAAGCCTGCTAAGATCAAGCGAGTCGCCAAGATGATCGGCGATATCCTGGATCTCGGGCGGCTGGTAGTTATGCGCAAGGATCACCGCGCCTTTTTCTTTTTTAAGGCTCAATATCGTTGAGGCAAGCTCCCGTTTCGACATTCCTCAGTACCGTCCTTTTTGTCCTGCTAGCTGGTTTCCTTCATCGGTTTGCCGCAGTGGGGGCAGTTCTCGCGGGAAGCGTCCGCTATCTTGCCGCAATGCGGACATGTATCGAAAGTGGTCTTGCACGCGTTACACAGCACGGCGTTATCTTCTATCTCAGCATCGCAGTAGGGACATTGAAGTTCTTTACCGCTTCTGTTGACTTCGTGCTGCTCGGGGACCTTTGCCGGTTCGCCCGATTCGAGCCTTTTTCTGTAGTCCTCGATCGCAGCGTGGAGGGCATCGGCGCCGAGATTTGAACAGTGAAGCTTGTTTGTCGGCAGGCCTCCGAGTTCTTCGGCGACCATCGCGTTTGTGATCTCCATTGCCTCGTCAAGGGTCTTTCCGAGCGCCATTTCGCTTACCATGCTGGATACTGCTATGGCAGCTCCGCAGCCGAAGGTCTTGAAACGGATATCGGCTATTCTGTCATCTTTGACCGAGATCATGAATGTCATCATATCCCCGCAGGTGGGGTTTCCCACCTCTCCTACCCCGTCAGGGGCTTCAAGATCGCCGACGTTCCTCGGATTCATGAAATGATCCATCACCTTATCACTATAAAGCGCCATTTTTCTTCTCCCTGTATATCGGCGACATCTCGCGAAGGCGCGAGACGACCGGTTTCATTTCGTCTATGACTTTGCCTATCTCGTCTTTGCCGTTTTCCGGGCCCAACGTAAATACGACCGAACCCTGCGCGGTCGCGGCATCAAGGCCGATAGCCTCGAGGACATGGCTCCCTTTAAGGGATCGTGACGTGCATGCCGAGCCGCTCGCCGCCATAATGCCTTTCTGATTGAGGAAGAGAAGCAGCCCCTCTCCCTCTATATATTTAACGCAGAAAGAAGCGTGACCGGGCAATCTTTTTTCAGGGTGCCCGGTAAGTATAACATCTTCAATACTTTCAATAAGGTTTTTTATCATCATATCCCTCAGGGGGACGAGGGCGGCTGTCGTCTGGCCGATCTCCCTGAGAGCAAGACGCGCGGCGATCCCCATCCCGGCAATCGCGGGGATATTTTCCTGGCCCGCTCTTCTGTTTCGTTCCTGTACGCCTCCCTCGATCAGTTTTTTCATAGGGACGCCTTTTCTGATTACAAGAGCGGCTGCGCCCGGAGGCCCGCCGAAGTTCTGTCCGGCGATCGTCATCGCGTTCAGAGGGATATCTTTACAGTCTATCTTTATTGAGCCTGCGGTTCCCCAGGAATCGGTGTGGAACGGCACGCCTTTTTCAGCGCAGATTGCGGCGAGCTCGCGTATCGGCTCTATAGTGCCGATCTCTGTGCTCGCGTGTATTACCGAGACCAGAGCTGCCCCATCCGATACCGCTTTTGCCAGCGAATCAGGGTCGATAAGCCCCGTACTGTCGACGGGGAGGGTAACGAGTTCAAACCCTTCCTTGCGGAGAGAATCGGCAGGTATGGCGACCGAATGGTGTTCTATCGGGGATATTATTACCCGGTTGGACCTGTTTTTCCGGGCGCGGGCTATCCCCTTCACTGCCATATTGTTAGCTTCTGAACCTGTCGCGGTGAAGATGATATCCTCAGGATCGGCCCCCACGAGAGAGGCTACCTCTGCCCGCGCGTTTTCGAGTTTTTCCGCGGCTCTCTGTCCGCGATCATGGACGCTTTGAGGATTTCCAAATCCGTCGGCAAAAAGCCGGGACATTTCCTCGACAGCTTCGCTCCTGGTAGCTCTTGCCGAATTGTGGTCCAGAAAGATCTCTTTCCTGTCATCCATAATATTATCCTCTTAAATAGGAATAGTCCTGTCTCCGGAATAATCTATCAATAGATGTGGTAACGCAAATAAAATCTGTCCGGAAAAAAAGGCCGATAAAAAATTTAGTGGAACTTTAGATATACGATATCCTATAATGTTATATCAGGTCAGTTAATTTCTCCGGCACACCTTCGTTGAGGAGGCCCTGAGGACCGGGGCCGGGTAAGGGAGCTGGAGCAGTTTTGTATTTAGATCGGGAATTATATTGAAGAAAGCGGATCTTTGGCCCCTTAAGGCCGGTGCCGTTTGTTATTTTGGAAAGATTCGGGATAAACCTCGGATGGAGGGCAGCAGATGATGGATATTCGAAAGCTGGCAGCAGCGCTGGTAGTGATTTCGATCCTCGCCAGCATGGTCTTGCCGGCGGCGGTATATGCGGCCGGGAGCGACCCGGCATTTTTTGTCAAAGAAAAGACTGTCGATCTCGGCAATTATTACGAAGGGGTCGACATCCTGTATGATTTCAAGGTACAAAACAACGGGGCAGGTGAACTTCACATCTTAAGTGTTAAACCTGGGTGAGGCTGCTCAGTAGCAGACCATGACAAGGTCATCCTTCCCGGGTCGGAAGGAAAAATTTCAGTAAAGATAACGGGGTTCAAGGTTCATCCGGGTCGTTTCAAGAAGTCATTTACCGTGCAGACCAACGATCCTGAAAACAAAAAGATCATCCTGAGCGTGACAGGTATTGTCAAACAGGTATTCGAACTGTCAAAAAGCCTGAATCTCTCGGGATTTGCAAAAGAAGAGCTCAAGCTTGAATCGATCATCTCGATCAAGCTGCCCGACCCGATAAATATCACCGGGTGGCACTGGGCTGAAAAGAGCAAAGACTTCGATTTTCTTTGTGAAAATATCGGGGTAGAACTGGTTACTATCGAACCGGGCAAAAAATATAACCTCAAGATGTGGACAAAAGAGGATGCGGAACCGGGCAGATACATCGGCGACGTCGTCCTGGAAACGGATTTCAAGGATATCTCCGAGAAGAAGATCCTGTTCAGCCTTACGATAACTCCTGATGTCCAGCTGGCTCCCAGGACTGTTATCATGAGAGAGATGAGGTTGGACGGGGGCAAGACAAAGAACTTTGAAAAGAGAGTGTCGTTGATCGCCGCTAGAGGAGATTCTCTGCAGATACTCGAAGTAATACCCGACAGGGACGATATTACGGTCAACGTAAGAGAGACTCGTCCAGGTAAGGCCTTCAGCTGTGTCATCAGCATCAGGCCCCCTGCCAAATCGGGCAAATATGAAGGAACAGTGACATTTATTACGAATTATCCAGGATATGAAAGGCTTGAACTTCCGATCAAGGGTATGGTCAGGGTAATGGATAACGAGTAATATACTGTTCCAGTCCAGATTTTCGATGACGAGGGCGTGCTGGAATATCGGCACGCCCTTTTTTAAAAGAGGAGAGAAGATGAACAGGATAATTTCGATCCTTTTTCTGCTTCTGGCCGTCATGCCGATCATGGCTGCGGGTCAGGATGCCGAGGAGGAAGCGAGAAGTCAATATGCCGCCCTGATAGCGGAGTTTGAGCAGAAAAGAAGTTCGATGGGACAGGCTGAGCTCATCAGGATGGCCGAAGAGAAGCTCAGCAGCTTTGTTCAAAGATTTCCCGGGACCTCTTCATCCGGAAGCGCCCGGGTGGTCCTGGCCCAGATCTACAGCAATACGGGGAGGGGCAACGAGGCTGTACAGGAGCTCAACAAATACCTGGCGTGCACCTGCACTAAACAGCCTATGGAGCTTGGCGTCGCAAGGATGATACTCGGATCGACATACCTCTCGATGAATATGTTCGATGAAGCAGAGATACAGTTCAGAGAGATAGCATCGGCAGAGAGCGGAGCCGACCCAAAGACGAAGCAGAGTGCCGCAATGACCCTGTCGCAGATAAACACGCTGAAGAAGCTGAAGATCGGGAATCCGGCGATAGATTTTTCAGCTACTGCAGTCGATGGCAAAAAGATAGATCTCAAGCAGTACAGGGGAAAAGTCGTTCTGATCGATTTCTGGGCGACATGGTGCAGCCCCTGCAGAGCGGAGATGCCGAATGTCAAGAGGGTCTACGCCGAAAACCATGGAAAAGGGTTCGACATTATAGGGATATCGATGGACGAAAGCAGGGAAAAATTCGATAACTATATAAAAGAACAGAAAATAGAATGGCGGCAGGTGTTTGACGGTAAGGGCTGGAAGGCGGAGCTGGGCAGGCTTTACGCGGTAAGCTCAATCCCTTCGACACTCATCCTGGACCGAAAAGGGATAATAAGATATAAGAATCTCAGAGGAAACGAACTTGGAGAGGCTGTGAAAATTCTTTTGGACGAATAAGCTTCAGCCAAATGATATTTAGATCTTCGAGCCGGGGAAGAAAGATTCTATTCTTCCCCGGCTTTTCCTTGATTGGCAAAAGATGCCGGGAAGCGACACGATGCGGCGATACAGGGAGATGCGGGAAACATTTAACGATGGAGATTTTATTTTTAAAAAAAGGTTGACATCTGTGTAATGTTTATGAAACTATCTGCGCTGTTCTCAATTTGGAGCCACGCCGTTTCGCGGCGGTAACTTTTTAAAAATAGAGAAGAATTAGATGAGATTCATTGATTCGACTGATTTTGAGAAGCTTTTGAAGAAGCTCTCCGCGGAGGGGGAGCTTTTTGTGCCTGTCAAAGAAGAAGATACCGGAAAACTCCATATGAGAAGGGTGGAATCATTCCCGCTGCCCGACGGAACCGTTTTTGACGGTTTCAGGGCGGTCGAGACCCTTAAAGGGTTTGCCCAGCATCTTCGCTTCGAGGTCGCGCAGTATCCCTCTGAGGAAAAAGATGAGTTGAAGCCGGAAGATTCCTTCCCCGGTTATGTCATAGTCGGGGCAAAGGGATGCGACCTGAAGGCGATGGAGCTTGTCGACAGCGTACAGGCGGAGGGCGACTATATCGATCCGTTCTACAAGATCAGACGGGACAGGATGCTCGTTATCGCTTCCGACTGTTCAGAGTGTTCGGAGAGTTGTTTTTGCAACCTTACCGGCTCGAACCCCTGGCCGGAAAAAGGGTATGATCTGGCGATCGCCAAGGTTGCCAGCGGTTTTCTGGTAGAAGAAGGATCGGAAAGAGGCGCCGGGATTATCGAAGAGAACGGAGGTCTCTTTTCGGAAGTCCGCGAAGGCCTTGAAAAGACGAGAGATGAAAACCGGAAGAAAGTCCTTTCACAGCTCAAGGCGAACAACAAAAGTTATCCTGAGAGCGCCGAGGTGACAGAACCGCTTCGGAAAATGCTCAATGATGAGATCTGGACCGAAGAAGCCTCGAGATGCGTAGAGTGCGGCGCCTGCACGAACATCTGCCCGACCTGTTACTGTTTCCTGCTTTTCGACCAGAAAGATGGGGAACAGTACAAAAGGATAATGTCCTGGGATTCCTGCCAGGTAAGCGGATATTCGAGGATGGCAGGGATGGGTACTCCGCGCCCCCGGCTTTCTGACAGGGTAAAGCACAGGTTTTATCACAAGTATGATTATCTTCCCCTCAGCCATAATGCGGTCTTCTGTACCGGCTGCGGAAGATGTATTGACGCATGTTCGGCGAGCATCGATATGCGGGAAGTATTCAGTAAGGTAGTAACGAAAGCAACCAGATAAGGGAGCGAAAGGGTATGAAAAACCCGTATTATCCCATAGATACCATCTTGGAAGATGTGATCTCGGAGACCCCGACGATCAAGACCTTCTGCCTGAAACCGGCAAAGCCGATCAAGTTCAAGGCCGGCCAGTTCATGCAGCTTACCGTTCCGGGTGTCGGAGAGGCTCCGTTCACTCCGAGTTCCGATCCTAATATAGAAGAAAAGATGGAGATCTCCATCCTGAAGACCGGCAAGGTCACCGATGCCCTGCATGAACTGAAACCGGGGGCTGTTGTCGGGCTGAGAGGACCGTTCGGGAAAGGGTATCCTCTCGAAAAGCTTGCCGGAAAGGATGTCCTTGTAGTAGGAGGCGGAGTTGGACTTGCGCCTATGCGTTCTCTCCTCTATGCCCTCTTCAACGATCCCTCAAAATACAAAAAGATCGAGATCAAGTTCGGCGCAAGGGAACCGGCCGAGCTTAGTTTCCGAAGACAGTACAAGGAATGGGAAGGTCTCGCTTCAAATATTTCGCTGAAGACCACGATCGATGTTGCGCACCCTGACTGGGACGGGCATGTCGGTCTGGTGACCACTTTGCTGGATGATCTTGATGTCAGCGTCCCTGAATCTTACGCTCTGTCGTGCGGACCCGAGATCATGCTTAAGTTTGTCACTTTGAAGCTGCTGGAAGTGGGATTTACTCCACCGCAGATCTATCTTTCAATGAACAGGAAGATGTCCTGCGGCATGGGGAAATGCGGCCGCTGTAATGTCGGGCATTATTACCTGTGCGTCGACGGCCCCGATATGTGTTACGACAAGATCAAGGACGTTCCGAACGTGTTTGGTTAGTATGATCGTCGTTTGGGCGCTCTCCGAAAGGGAGGAGCGCGGGAAGAAAACAGTCTATGAGTGAGATAAACAACTACTGTTCGCTTTGTTCGCTGGCCTGCCCCCTTGTTTTCAAGGGAGGGAAAAGGTCGCCTTCCTTCACGAAGGATTCGATCCTGTCGATAGACTGGGACGAAAGAGAAGGATCCAAGTTCGGCGGCAGCCTCTGCGCCCGCGGCAATTCTGCGGTCGAGCTTTTATCGCACCCGAAAAGGCTGAACTATTCGTTTGTCCTCGGGAAAAGGACCAGCTTTGACGAAGCCGTAAAGGAAACCGCAAAGAATCTCGCTTCGATCAAGTCGGAATCAGGCGCCGATAGTATCGGGGTCCTTATCGGCGAGAATCTTACAAACGAGGAAGCTGCACTTGCGCTCAAGTTTGCCAAAGATGTCATAGGGACTTCCAATGTAGAATTGTTTGCGCCTGATGACACTCCCCTCTTTTCCGCGTATCTCGATTGTGATCTTTCGTCGCTTTCGCCGACCGCTAAAAAACCTGAGGGGACAAAGAGCGTCTATCTTATGATAGGCGATTCATTTTCCGATCATCCCTGTACGGCAAAGACCGTGCTCGCCGGGAAAAATGCCGGCAGGGGAAATGAGATAATCGTTATAAGTCCAGAGCTTAATCACACGGCCTGGTTTGCCGGGAGACATCTTGCGTGCCTTCCCGGAGGAGAGACTGCCGTAGTGGCGGGTCTTCTGAAATCAGCATCTTCAAAAAGCGGAAACCCCCTTACGCCGGCCCTGAAAAAACTGATAGACGCTATCAGCTGGGAAGATATCGAAAAGCTCGGCGGAATAGAGAAAAAACTGATAGAAAACTGCGCTGGAGCGATGCTCGGAGCGGCGAAGATAGAGACGTATCTTTCAAATATTTTCGGCAGGCTGTCGTTTTCAGGCCTCCTTTCGCTTTTTGCCGAAGCGCTCACCATGATATGTCCGGGCGATAAACTCTTCGAACCGCAGTTCGTGCAGCAGAATTCCTGGGGGATCTATTCGGTCCTTGCCGGCGCGGGATGCGGATCTGTAATTGGAAAACTCGAAACTAAAGAGATCGATGCCCTTGTGATCCTCGGGCTGGACATCTTCTCGGTATACCCCGCAGGCCCTGTTGAAAAAGCTCTCAGAGAAAAGAAATTCACGGTGGCGACGCAGCTTTTCTGGGGTCAGACATCGGCCCGTTCCAACGTTGTGATTCCTGCTGCCTGCCTGATGGAAAAGAAAGGGACCGTATCCCCTTCGTTCAAAGAAGATGTCGTGCGTGAAGATGTGATAGATCCTCCGGCCGGAGCATATTCGGAAGGGGAATTCCTCAGGGCGCTCGCAAAAGAGATGGGCGCAGAGCTTGGTGAAGCCAGCGTCGAGAGGAAAACGGCCAGATCGGGATCAGGCGAAGGGCTTACCGAAAAATGGACTAAGTATTGCAACTCGGTCAGAGGATTTGGTTCGGCTCCGTGCGTGCTGATGCCGTGGAGCGAAGCTGTTCACGCAGCTGACGGATCGGTGACGAGAAATCTGCACTGGTCTCGAGTCACCTGTCCGGAGCCGCAGCTTTTTATCTCCCGGGAGATCGCTTCCAGCCTTGAATTGACCGGCGGTGACAGGGTCAAGGTCTCATCTGGCGGCGGAGAAGAGATATTCAAGGCAACGGTTTCAAAAAAACTCTCAGGCAATACCGCCGCCGCATCGATTCACTTCCCTTCGGTCCGCAAACTGTTCCCGTGGAGTCTTGATGAGAAGACAGAATGTGTGATGCTTGCGCCGGTCCCTGTCAACCTTGAGCGTCAGAGCGAGAAGAGCTGATTATGGAAAAAAGAATCTATATAAACATGAACTTGTGTACCGGATGCAGAGCCTGTGCGGCTGCCTGTTCGGGGGGACATGAAAAACAGGGCCTTTTAAAGCATGGTCCTGTTGAAGAAGCTGCATTGATGCCCCTGCATTGCCGCCACTGCGACACGCCTTTGTGTCTTGAAGTGTGTCCCCAGGACGCGATCAAAAAGGAAGAAGACGGAACGATCGTAAGGATGAATCAGCTGTGCATCGGGTGCAAATCATGTATAATGGCGTGTCCGTTCGGCGTGATGTTTGTTTACAGTACCTGGCATATTTCTCCGAAATGCGATCTCTGTCAGGACCGCCTCAAGGAAGACAAACAGCCGAGATGTGTATCTACCTGTACTTCCGGAGCGCTTGTTTTTGAAGAACTTACGGAACTTGAGAAAAAACATCGAAATGTCACCGAGGGTGGACGCTATTTCACCAGATGGATGTTGACGCGTTAGCGGAGAGGACCTATGGACTTAAAGTACCTGTTCTTTTATCTGATATTTCCGGGGTTTCTTTTTACCGGGGTGGTCGGGCTTTTGACTACCTGGGTGGATAGAAAGGTGACCGCGAGGGTCCATTGGAGGGTCGGACCTCCCTGGTACCAGCCTTTTGCCGATACAATGAAACTTCTCGGCAAGGAAGTGATCGTTCCGGCCGGTTCGAAGAAGACCGGGTTTCTCCTGATGCCGGTCATAGGTCTTGCGGCCGCCACTCTCGCCTCCACCATAATCTGGCTGGCGAATCTTTTCTCTGTCTCGTTCGTCGGAGATTCGATCGTCGTGCTGTATATAATGACTATTCCGGCGATAGCGATGATCCTTGGAGCGAGCGCTTCCGGGAATCCTCTGGCTGTCCTCGGCGCAAGCAGGGAGATGAAACTTCTTTTTGCCTATGAACTGCCTCTGGTGATCTCTATGCTGACTACAGTATATAAAGCGGGAAGCTTCTCTTTCGAGCGGATACTGGCCGAGCAGGCTTCATCGGGGATCATGCTGGGAAGCGCGTCGGGAATAATTGCGTTTATCGTTATGATAATGTGTGTTCAGGCAAAGCTTACCTTTATTCCATTTGATATACCTGAGGCGGAGACCGAGCTTGCGGGCGGCACGCATATAGAATATTCGGGGGCCCCGCTCGCCGTGATAAAGCTGAATACGGCGATCATGTTCTTTGTGCTTCCGGTCTTTATGATAACCCTTTTCTGGGGAGGGGTCTCGTTCGCCGGGTGGAGCATCCTTACATCGATACTCAAGTATGTAGCTATAGTGGTAATTATAGTGCTTATAAAGAATACTAATCCCAGGGTCAGGATCGATCAGGCCCTGCGTTTTTTCTGGGGACCGATGCTTGTTCTCTCTGTAGTCGCTTTGGTCCTGGCAGTGCTCGGTTACTAGGTCGCGGAGGAAAGTATGTCACTGGCTTTGAAAGCTCTAAAAAAATCACCATGGGTGTTTCATGTAAATACCGGTGCCTGCAATAACTGCGACATAGAGATATTGGACGCTCTAACGCCAAGGTTCGATGTTGAACGTTTCGGAATAGTGCTTGTCGGCAGCATAAGACACGCGGACGTGCTCTTGATAAGCGGTCCCGTTACGCGAAATGTCCTGCCGAGGCTGAAAAGGCTTTATGAACAGGCTCCCAAGCCGGTCAAGGTGATAGTCATCGGAGCGTGCGGGTGTAATTGCGGTATCTTCAGGGATGGATATAATATTATCGGTCCTGTCGACAAATATATACCGGTCGATGCTTATGTTCCGGGGTGTCCCCCTAAACCGGAGACGATCATCGCCGGGGTCGTAAAAGTCCTGAACACATTATAGACGGGCCGTGTGCCTGGGAAAGAATCAGGGAAACAGGAAGATGGAGAGAGAAGAAGTAAAGAAGCGGATAGCGGAAAAGTTCGGAGACAGGGTCAAGATAGACCAGCCCTCTGAAAAGCGGGTATATATCTATGCTGAAAAAGAGTCCTGGCTTGATCTCGCGACCTTTCTTTTCAACGATCTTGACGCCAGGTTCGATACGGGAGTCGGTATTGACGACCGAGGCGGGGTCGAAGTCCTGATGTTCTTTCCCTACGACAAGGAACATTATTTTGTCACGATCAAGACATACGCCGAGAAACCTTACCCGGAGCTTGATTCGATCTCCAATGTCATCCCCGGCGCCAAGTGGATCGAGAGGGAGATCTTCGAGATGTTCGAGGTAAGATTCAAAGGTCATCCGGATCTCAGGCCTGTGCTTCGTTCCGATACCAGGCCGGAGGATTTTTATCCGCAAAAGAGAGAGAACAAGGATGACCACGAGATGTCGCGTATTAAGAATGATGGTATAGATAGATATAACGAGGTTACCGGCAAGCCGCCAGAGGGCCAGAACCCGTAAGGATTTCCCGGCAGAGTATGCCGTTTGGACAACGAGGTGAGATTAGATGGTAAAAAAGATCCCTATCGGCCCCTTCCATCCTATCCTTGAGGAGCCCGAATTCTTCGAGCTTCATGTAGATGGCGAGCGGGTGGTCGATATAGATATGACGATTGGCTGGAGTCATCGCGGGATCGAGCTCCTTTCGGAACACAAGACATGGGATCAGGTTCCCTTTCTCGTAGAAAGGGTCTGCGGAATCTGTTCATGCTCCCATCCGTACGCGTATGTAAAAGCTGTCGAGGACCTTCTCCAGATAGAGGTCCCTGAAAGGGCGCAGTATATACGGGCGATCGTCGCAGAGCTGGAAAGGCTTCACAGCCATCTGCTCTGGACAGGGCTTGCTGGCCATTTCATCGGTTATAACACGGTCTTTATGTGGACCTGGAAATACAGGGAACCGGTGCTCGATATTCTCGAAGCGGTCACCGGAAACAGGAACCACTACGCGATGATGCGGATCGGCGGAGTCAGAAGGGAGATCCCCGTAGAAGAGATACCGAATATAAGGAAGATGCTGGATGATCTTGTAGAAAAAAACAAGATGCTCACAGGGGCGATCGTCGACGACCCGGTGATCCATGCGCGCACGGAAGGCGTCGGTATCCTCGACAAGAAGATGTGCAGGCTCTACGGGGCGCTTGGGCCTACGGCGAGGGCCGGCGGGTATAATATCGATGCGAGAAGGGATCATCCGATCGATGCTTACGGGAAAATCGATTTCGATGTCATAGTATGTGAAAACGGCGACGTATACGACAAGGCGGTCGTCAGGCAGCTCGAGAACTTCGAGTCTATAAAGATAATCAGGCAGGCCCTCGACAAACTCGAGGCGCTCGGCCCCGGCGATATCTGCACCGAGATAGGAGAGGTCCCACCCGGTGAAGGAATAGGGGTTTATGAAGCTCCCCGCGGCGAGGTCCTGCACTATATCCGGTCGAACGGCGGAAATATGCCGATGAGGCATAAGATAAGGGCTCCGAGTTTCAATAATATCCTGACCAACGAATACAGCGTTGTCGGAGATACTGTGGCCGACGCGGGGCTGATCACGGCGGCTGTCGACCCGTGTTATTCCTGCACCGAGCGTGTGGGAAGGATCGACAGGAATTCCGGGGAAAGATGGATAATGTCCGAGGGCGACCTTATAAGGATGTCGCAGGAAAAGACAGAAGAAATAAGAAAGATGATGACAGGCAAGTAGATTTACTGGCCGGCTGATACCGGAGAAAAACAAAATGCATGAACTTTTACAGATTATCGTTTTCGCAGGAGTCGTCGGAATAATACCTCTCTTCATTCCCAGGAAGGGGAGTGCGGCAGCAGGTGTTATCGCTCTCGCGGCCTCGATATGGATCTTTTTCAAGGCGATCCGTCTATTCTTCGGCACGGGAGAGGTCGCTTACAGGATCGCGCTCTTCGATCTCGGGGGGCAGATTCCGATAGATTTCGCCCTGAAGCTCACGCCTTTCAATTCATTTATAATCATCTTTGTCAGCCTGTTCGGTGTCCTTATAACTCTGTATTCGCTCGGCTACCTTCGCGGCAGCGACCGAGGCAGCATCTACTATTCGTTTATTCTCTGGACGATCGGTGCGGCTTTCGGGGCCGTACTGGCGGATAATCTTCTGGTTATGCTGATCTTCTGGGAGATGCTGACGGCGATCCTTTTCTACCTGGTCAACATGGGAGGAAAGGGGCATGAAAAGGCGGCCGCAAAGACCTTTACCCTTCTCGGTTTTACTGACGCCTCGATGCTTCTTGGTATCATCCTCATCTGGGTAAGGTTCGGGACGGTCTCTATCTCGAGGCTTTCCGTGATGCCGATCGAGACTACCGCTCCTGTAACGGTCATAGCGTTTATATGCCTCTTTGCGGGGGCTATCGCCAAGGCCGGCGGAATGCCTTTCCATTCGTGGATACCTGAGATGGCCAAGCCGACTCCCGCATCGACTATAGCTTTCCTTCCCGCCTCGCTCGACAAACTCCTTGGGATATACCTCCTCGGGATCCTGACCTTCAGAATATTCGATATCTCCGCGGGGTCGCCCCTTTCGATAATGATGATGATCGTCGGCGCCGGGACTTTGCTCTTTGCCGTGCTTATGGCTCTGATACAGCATGACCTTAAAAAATTGCTCTCTTTCCATGCGGTGAGCCAGGTCGGTTATATGGTGCTCGGCGTGGGAAGCGGTATTCCGATAGCGATAGTAGGCGGCCTTTTCCATATGGTAAACCACGCGATATACAAAAGCGGACTGTTCCTTGGAGCAGGCGCCGTTGAAAAGCAGGCGGGATCTACGGACCTCGGAGAACTTGGGGGGCTTGCCAGGGTGATGCCTGTCACATTCGTCACTATGCTCATAACCGCCCTGTCGATCTCTGGAGTACCGCCATTCAACGGATTCGTATCCAAGTGGCTTGTCTATCAGGGTATGATCGACGGGAACGGTGGATATTATATGATATTCCTCGTCGTCGCGATATTCGGCAGCGCCCTTACGCTGGCTTCCTTTATAAAGGTGCTTCACTCGATATTTCTTGGAAGGAGGCCGGCGAAACTTGACAAGGTCAAAGAAGCCGGTTTCGCGATGCAGCTTCCGATGATATTCCTTTCGATACTCTGCGTCGTTTTCGGTGTTTTTGCGAGATATCCGCTTGAAAAGATCATAGGGATCCTTTCACGGTCGAATGTCGGGATAGACGGGTACAGCGTCGTGATCGCTAAAAACGGCGGATTCTGGAATCCGACGCTGGCGACCGGCCTGATGATCCTCGGCATACTCCTCGGGCTCCTGATCTATGCTTTCTCGGGGATCAAAAAGAAGCTGCGTTTCGATGAGAATCCATGGGTCGGCGGAAACATCATGGACGATGAAGAGATCGCGATTCCCGGGACGCATTTTTACAAGACAGTCACTGATGATCTGAACCCGCTTCTATCAGGAGGGCTAAGAGACGGCGATAGAGGCGATTATGATATTTTTAATATTTTCGGAAGGCTCGGAGACCAGGTAGTTCAGTTCCTCAGGATGATGCATGACGGTATTCTTTCGACATATCTGTCATGGGCGGTGATAGGGCTCGGAGTGCTTGCGTTTATTTTGATGTTCAAATGGTAACGAGGTAAGGGAGAGGCAGAAGGATGGAGACATATCTCCTTGTATTGACGGTTTTTATGATCATCGGTTCCGTGATCGCGATCGAGACGAAGAACCTGCTTTCGTCGGTTATATCGGTCGGAGTCGTGGGCTTCAGCCTCGGGATCATATTTCTTATGCTGGGAGCTCCGGATATCGCAATAACGCAGGTGGTAGTCGAGATCCTGATCCTGGTGATCCTTATACGTGCGACTATATCGACTGATAATACAGCGATAGAAAAACACAGGGACAATCTGCCGATCGTCGCGAGTCTTATATTTTTCGGCCTTTTCCTGTTGTTTTCGTATTTCGCCGTGCATGATCTGCCGGTCTTCGGCGAACCGGTGATGAAAGTCGCGAGCAGATATCTTGAGACGGGAGTAAGAGAGACCGGGGCGACAAATATTGTAACCGCAGTGCTTCTCGATTTCAGGGCGTATGATACTATCGGGGAAGCGACTGTTCTTTTTGTCTCTATCGTCGGAGCGTTCGTCATTCTCAGGCGGCAGGGGCGCAAGGGCCGCGGCGAAAAAGATGTCGAAAAGGTCGGTATTCTCGAGGATGAAGATATAAAGAAAAATTTCGAGGGTTTTTAAGAGGTGAGCAATGGCGGATGATAAGATCAAAAAAATGATCCATGACAGTGAACACGGGATGACCTCTATCGTTAAAACGATTGTAAGGTTCGTCATAGGGATCATATTTGTTTTTGGCGTATATATCATTCTGTACGGGCACTTGACGCCCGGCGGAGGATTTGCCGGGGGAGTGATCCTGGCATGCGGATATATCATCCTGACACTGGGGTTCGGAAAGATCCTGGGGCTTAAGAAGCTGAGCGACAAGGTGGCGTCAGTACTTGATACTGCAGGCGTCCTGGTCTTTCTGATAATAGGGCTGGCAGGATTTACCGGCGGATATTTTTTCCTTAATTTTATGGCAAAAGGAGAGATCTTTCATCTGGCCAGCGCCGGAACGATCCCTCTTATGAATATAGCTATCGGGGTCAAGGTGACGGCTTCGATCTTTGCGGTCTTTATCGCGCTTTCGATCTTTGGAAAATTCGTCTCGGCGCTCGGGGAAAGCAGCGAAGAAAACAGGAAAGGGAGTAACGAAGAATGACACTATACTTTCTCACGATGGTTCTCTTCGTTATGGGCCTCTACTGTCTGGTCGCGAAGAAGAATATCATTAAAAAGATTATCGGGATCGTGATAATTGAATACTCGATCAATCTTTTCCTGATACTGGTCGGATGGCGCAAGGGAGGCATAGCTCCGATCCTTATGAAAGGGATGGACCAGAAAGAACTGGTAGAACACAGTGTCGATCCGCTGCCCCAGGCTCTGGTTCTGACTTCGATCGTAATAGGTCTTGGGGTGCTTGCGCTGATGGTTTCGATCTGTCTCAGGCTATATGAGAAATACAAGACCTTCGATATGTCGAAGATTAACAGGTTAAAGGGATAGAAGGAGTAATCAGGAGTTCAAATGCAGGGATATTACCCATTATTTACGGCGATTCCATTAGGCATGGCATTTTTTAATCTGCTGGCGGCAAAGATCAATCAGAAGATATCGGACTTTCTTGCCTTCCTGGCGATGGCAAGCCTTTCGGTAATGGCCGTCAAGATGCTTTTTGAAGCTCCATTCGCCTATCATGTGGGGGGCTGGGCGCCTCCTTTCGGAATTCTGCTTATTTCGGACGGCCTGAGCTCGATGCTTCTCGTGATCATCAATGTGATCGGGCTCCTGGCTATGATCTACTCGACAAAGTATATGGACTCATATACCGCCAAGGAGAAATACTATACTCTTTTTCTCCTTATGATCGCCGGAATGAACGGCGTTGTCATCACTGGCGACCTTTTCAACCTTTATGTATTCCTCGAGATCGCATCGATCGCCTCATACGCGCTCGTCGGCTTCGGCTGCGAGAAGAACGAACTCGAGGCATCGTTTAAATATCTTATTCTCGGCGGTGTCGCAAGCACCCTGATCCTTTTTGGAATCGCCTTTCTTTATTCGCTCACAGGTACGCTGAATATGCCGGATGTAGCGATAGAGCTGGGAAAGATAGGCATGAACAAGGGTGTCGGCTTTGTGATGGCTCTCTTTATCGCGGGCTTCGGGCTCAAGGCCTCTTCTGTACCGTTCCATGCCTGGCTGCCCGATGCGCATCCGAGCGCGCCCGCCCCGATCTCCGCCATGCTTTCAGGTGTCTTGATCAAGGCCCTCGGAGTCTATTCGATCGCGAGGCTGATGTTCCATATATTCGGACCTTCCGCGCTGGTCTCATCGATTATAATGTTCCTCGGCGCTCTGTCGATGGTGGTCGGAGTATTTCTCGCAGTAGGACAGCACGATTTCAAGAGGATGCTTGCGTATCACTCGATCAGCCAGATGGGATATGTGACGCTCGGGATAGGGCTTGGCCTGAATCCGAACGTCTCCCCCGCTCTCGCTGCCCTGGCGCTCTTCGGCGGGCTTTTCCATATGGTGAACCATGCCGTCTTCAAGTCGTGCCTCTTTCTCTGTTCAGGAGCGTTCGAATACCGCACCGGAACAAGGGACAAGCTGAAGATGGGCGGATTGGTCAGGAAAATGCCTGTTACGAGCGCGACATGTTCGATAGCCTCTCTCTCGATCTCCGGTGTGCCGCCGTTCAACGGATTCTGGAGCAAATTGATCATAATATTTGCTTTTCTCAAGGCCGGATATACGATTTACGGCGTGCTGGCGATCTTTGTGGCGTTTATGACGATGATCTCCTTCATCAGGCTTCAGATGAACGTGCTCTTCGGGGAACTTCCCAAAAGATTCGAAAAGATCAAGGAAGCTCCTTTCCTGATGACTCTTCCGCTTGTTGTCCTTGCGATCCTCTGCCTGGCTATCGGGATCGCCTATCCGTTTATAGACAGTGTGATGCTTGAGGCCGCAAAAGATACGCTTCTTGATCAGGCGGCGTTTTTGAGTTTTATTGCCGGAGTATAGAAAAGGGAATCAGATGAAACGATTTTTACATTTTTTAATCCTGCTTGGCATCTGGCTGGCTTTGACCTGGTCGCTCCAATGGCAGGAAGTCCTTGCAGGCGTGATAGTGGCTTTGCTGGCTGATCTTCTGCTTGGGGATATATTCCCGATCGGTTCGGTAAAGGTATTTTATCCGATCCGTTTTTTCTGGATGTGCGTGTATACGGTCGTTTTTATCTGGTATGTCATCAAGGCGAATTTCGATGTCGCCTACAGGGTTCTTAATATCAACATGCCTATCCGTCCGGGGATCGTCAAGGTCAGGACCAGGCTGAAAACCGACATGGCCAGGACTTTTCTGGCTAATTCGATCACCCTGACACCGGGGACTCTGACGGTGGATATGACCGGTGATCATCTATATATACACTGGATCAACATCTCATCTGAGGATCCGGAAAAAGAGACAGAGTTGATCGTCGGCCATTTTGAAAATCTATTAGAAAGGGTATTCGAGTGAGTATCTTTATCGGGCTTTTGATTCTTTGCCTTTTCCTGTGCCTGTACAGGGTAGGTAAAGGCCCTACAGCTCCTGACAGGACCGTGGCTATCGATATCGTAGGGACCCTGGTTGTCGGGTTTTGCGCGATCTATTCGATAATCACGAAAAAAGATCTATATATGAATATAGGATTGTCATGGGCTCTTCTTAGCTTTATAGGGACGCTGGCCCTTGCAAAATATCTCGAGGGGAGGGGTTTTGATGAATGAGACTATCGGAATGACCCTTCTCGTGGTCGGGATAACATTCGATATTGTCGGTTGTATCGGGCTTGTCCGTCTTCCGGATATCTATAACAGGCTTCAGGCCGCGACAAAATGCGTGACTCTTGGAACAGCCCTGATCCTGTTGAGCGTTGTTTTTTATACCGGGTTCAATGCGATAGGCGTCAAGGCCCTGCTTTGCATCTGGTTTGTTCTTATGACAGCTCCCACGGGAGCCCATGCTATCGCCAGAGCCGCGCACCGTTCGGGGATCAGGCTATGGGATGACTCGGTTATGGATAAATACAAGGATGATTCAGAGGGTTCTGAGGATAACTGAAAGAGTGAAAAGATATTCAGCGGGGGTTTTAATTCAGAATGCGTAAGCCTAAACTGAGAGAATTGAAGGAAGCTGTTACAGCTCTGGTAAAGGGCCCGTACACTTCAAAGTTTCCTAAAGAGCCTGCGACGGTTCCCGAACATTTCAGAGGGACTCCCACCTATGTGCCGGACGATTGTGTAGGGTGCGGAGCGTGCGGACAGGTCTGCCCTGCGGGCGCGATCACGATCATTGACGAGTACAGGGAAGAAAAAGGGACGCTGGTGCGCAGGATAGAGAGAAACTGGGCGCAATGCATCTTCTGCAGCCAGTGCTATGAATACTGTATCACCGGCAAGGGGATCAAGCTCGATCCTGATTTTGAGAAATCGTGCATTGACAAAGCCGATGCGATAGACACGCACGACAAGGAACTTGTATTCTGCGAGGGCTGCGGCGGAGCTATCACGGCTGTCGATCATTTCAGATGGATCAATGATCAATTGGGGGAACTTGCTTTTGCCAACCCCTCTCTCGTTGTCGCCAAGTACGCTGAGATGAATCTGGTCGGCGCCGATACAGGTAATAATCCACGGAAGAATCTGGAAAGAGATAACTTTATGAAGATCCTCTGCCCCAATTGCCGATCGGCATATATACTGTCGGATGAATACGGGACGAGCTGATCCTTCCAGGAACGAAGAAGAAACAGGGGGAGCTTCCAGGCTCCCTTTTTTTATGGATAGTCAGGCGGGATATCTCTTACAATGGCTGTCGTCGCAGCGTTTGCTGGAGCTGAAACAGAGAGAGGCACTACCATGGCGGAAAAAGATCTAAGGACCGAGCTGCATGCCAGATTAAAAGGAAAACGTTTTGGAATAGTTGGTATAGGCAACGTAATAAAAGGGGATGACGGCGCTGGATGCGAAGTCGTAGAAGGATTGCGGGGAAAGATAGAGATGCCGGTGGTCGATTGCGCGGAGGTTCCCGAAAATTACGGGGGATGGGTGGAGAAGCGAAACCTTGAAAGCGTGGTCTATATAGATGCCATAGATTTCGGCGGAGAAGCCGGAGAAGTCAGGATCGTTCCTCTTGAAAAGATGATGATGTCGGCAAGCAGTACTCACAGCCTTTCACTCCATTACATGATCCTTTTCCTCAAGAATGAATGGAAAGGAGATCCGATAATGGTAGGGATCCAGCCGAAAAGCATGGAACTCGATGAGGGACTTTCCGAAGAGGTGCGGGGCGGAGTCGAGAGGCTGATAGATATTATTCTCGAAGCTGCAGAATGAAAAGAGAGGCCCGCCCCTTGAGGGGAGGCCTCTGAATTTGCGAATAATCATTACAGACCGATAAACGGCGGCAGATTCCTACTCGTATTTTCTTCCTTCCAGAAATGCTTTCCTGTTCAATTCCCCTGTTCCTTTCGGAGCCATCCTCTCTATTACCTCCAGCCATTTTTTTTCATCGAGGGCGAGCGACTTCGAAAGGACTCCGAGGAGGATCGTGTTGACGAGCCGGAAGTTGCCGAGTTTCGTAGCTATTTCGAAAGCGTCTATAAAGATGGGGCTGCCGGCCAGCTGACTGATCTTTTCCTGGATATTTTCAGGGTATGAAAATTTTCCAGTCGTAGTGATCACCGGGATGATCTCCTGAGTGTTTACGATCATGACTCCATCTTTGCCAAGCTGCCCGACCCACCTGAGTCCTTCGGCAAGCTCGAACGCCAGTATGGCATCGGCCTCACCCGCGGGGATAAGCGGAGAAGATACCTTTTTCCCGAACCTGACATGGCTTGTCACGATCCCTCCGCGCTGAGACATTCCATGCACTTCGCTTTTTTTTGCATCCAGCCCCATATTTTTGGCGACCTCCGTCAGGATCTCGCTTGCGAGCAGGACACCCTGACCACCCACACCTACGATCAGAACGTTAGTAGTACCGTTATTCATATCTGACATGCTCCTTTCCATTCCAATCAGGATTCGACCTTGACTATGGCGCCAGTGGGACAGACCTGGGCGCAGATAGTACATCCGGTGCAGGTGTTAGTGTCTATCAGCGATTTGTGTTTTCCCTTCTCGTTCGTTTCCGGAGCGGCGGAGATAGAGGGGCATCCGACCCTGAAGCAGGCGCCGCAGGCGATACACGTTTCCGTCACTACCCTATATGGGATATCCCTGATCTTCGAGGGGAAGAGCATGCATGGCCTTGTAGTTATTACCACAGAGACGTCCTCTCTTTCCACTTCTTCCTTGAGGACAGAGTAGGTCGCGTCAAGATCGTAAGGATCAATTGTTCTTACATGTTCGACTCCGAGAGACTCGCAGAGCTTGACCAGATCGACCGGCTTTGTCTTCTCCCCCATAAGCGTCTTCAACGTCGCCGGGTTGTCCTGGCCTCCAGTCATCGCCGTGATCTTGTTATCAGCTATAACGACCGTTATCCTGCTTTTGTTGAACACGGCACTTGCAAGACCGGTGATCCCTGAGTGAAGGAATGTGCTGTCTCCTAAAAGCGCGACAGCTTTTTTTGCGGTCTTCCCAGCCTTTTCGATACCGAAGGCGTGGCCTATCGATGCTCCCATGCAGAGACAGGTATGTATCTGGCTCAGCGGAGGAAGGCCGCCGAGGGTGTAACAGCCGATATCACCTGTCGTATATACGCCGAGTTTTTTAAGAGATACCATCAGGCCCCTGTGCGGGCATCCGGAACAGAGTACGGGCGGCCTGGGCAAGACAGATTCAGTTTTCGGGAGGGTCTTCAGAACGGAGCTGTCAAGGACCCCGGCATTAACGAATCCCTCTCTGACGCAGTCTATATTGAGTTCAAGAAAGTTGGAAAAGTACTTCTTCCCTTCCACCTCGATCCCTTCTGCAGCGATCATCTCTTCATAAAATCCCTCGAGTTCCTCGACCACGAAGAGCTGATCGACTTCGGATGCGAAGCTCTTGATCTTTTTCATCGGAAGAGGGAATCCGATACCCAGCTTCAGGATGCTTGCGTCTGGCATCGCTTCTTTCGCGTACTGATAGGCGACACTGCCTGTTACTATCCCTACCTTTTTATCGTTCCATTCTATCTGGTTCAGTTTGCTTTTTTCGGCATAATCTTTAAGTTTCTCAAGGCGCTCGATTACGAGTTTGTGTCTCTTGGTGGCGTAGGCAGGTACCATGACATACTTTTCGATATTCGGTTCAAACCCTCCCCTGTCTACCGTTTTGCGCTCCCCGATCGTCACGAGCCCCTTCGAGTGGCATATTCGGGTGGTGACCCTTATCAGTACCGGGGTATCGAATTCTTCACTTATCTCAAAGGCGTGTTTTACAAAATCTTTCGCTTCCTGGCTTGTAGATGGTTCGAGTACCGGGATAGAGGCGAATTTGCCATAGAAACGGTTGTCCTGTTCGTTCTGCGAGGAATGAAGGCTGGGGTCGTCCGCGGAGACAATGATCAGGCCGGCATTGACTCCCGTATACGAAAGAGTCATAAACGGATCAGCTGCAACATTAAGCCCGACGTGCTTCATAGCGGCAAGGGATCTTGCTCCGCCGTAACTGGCTCCGACCGCGACTTCCAGGGCTACCTTCTCGTTGATCGCCCATTCGGCATAGACGTCGTCCTTGAAAAACCTGGCTATTGTCTCAAGGATCTCGGTGCTCGGTGTTCCGGGGTATGCCGACGCGAACTCGCCTCCGTACTCATAAATTCCTCGGGCAAGGGCCTGGTTTCCGGAAAGCAGCATTTCCATAACAGAGTTCCTCCTGGCGTGTATAATTTATCAATAGCAGTCAAATACAGTGCGTATGACACATCCCTTATAATGTACAGCAAAGCCCTCTAAATATCAACGCTTTACTACAGCGCCTTACGCTGCAGAAAGAGTTGGCAATAAATACGGAAATCCTCTATTATCCAAGGGGTTACTCGATTAACAGGAAAGTACGGATGGCTGAGATACCAACATATGTAATCGGCGGCGAGATCACGAGATTTGACGAGAGGGATACCGTTTTTTCCCGTGAGGCCCTGGTCGAGGGGAGTCCCGAAGAGATAGAATATCATGGCAGATATCCTGAAAAGATCGAAGTCGACCGCCGCCTCGCCCGCTTTATCGTTTCCAAGATGGAAGGGGCTCCCGGAACCGATGATGTAGCGCAGGGTATTTATGAATCGCAGTTTATCCCTTCTGCTTCCCTGGCTCTGCCCGATATGGTAGATGGGGTCCCGTCGGAGAGAAGGACTGAGTGGAGCCCGCGGGAGGCGAAGAGAAAAATAAAGGAGTTTGCGCTTTTTCTCGGGGCCGGGGATGTGCGGATCGGGCCCTTGAGAAAAGAATGGGTATACTCGCACAGGGGTTCGAGGCCATTTTTTGACACTGGATATACCAATCCCCCGTATTTCAAAGGAGTCCCTGATCGGTATCAGGGTGCCAAATACGGAGAGAAGATCGAACTGGATCATAAAAGCGCGGTCTCTATGGCATTCCCGCAGTCGAATGAGATGATCGCTACCGGGACAAGCAGGGCTGTCGATCTTGAGACGGGAAACGTATATTCCCGAAGCGTTCTGGCTTCGGTACAGCTGGCCAGGTTCATAAGGGCGCTTGGATATCCGGCGCGCGCTCATCATCTCAGGAATTACTGTCTGCTGGCGGTCCCGGTGGCAGTTGATTCAGGAATAGGGGAGCTTGCGAGATCAGGGTATCTTGTCAGCAGGAGGTTCGGAGCGAATTTTCGGCTTGCCACCGTAACTACCGATATGCCGCTTGAATATGATGAACCGGTCGATATCGGAATACAGGATTTTTGCGAGAAGTGCAAAAAATGCGCTGTAAACTGTCCGTCAGGAGCGATTGAAAAAGGCAAAAAGACTCTGGTCAGAGGTATCTGGAAATGGCAGATCGACCCGGAGGCGTGCCTCCTGTACTGGGGTAAGGCCGGGTATACCTGCTCGATATGCCAGTCAGTATGTCCCTGGACAAAGCCGCGGACGTTTTTTCACAGAACGGTAGCTACCATAGCGGTGAAAATGCCATGGATGAGAAGGGCCCTTGTTTTTGGCGACGATCTGGTCTACGGGGCGAGATTTCGTCCCAGGCCCCTCCCCCGCTGGCTTGATGACTCCGAAGATTGATCAAATTCCGCCGGTATACCATACAGTCCAGATATCACTCGATCCCTTCGACAGGGTTATGAAAAAAGTGCCGTATCCTTCCGGCCTCTCTTCAGAGGGGGAGTAGCTGTTGAATTCTGTGCCGAGAAGTGTTTCATGAAGAAGGTCCAGTGCGTGTTCGCCGGGTACGTCGATCCGGAATATAATCGAGTAAGCGGGCCAGCACGGTCCTTTTACTATATGGAGAATATCCGAACGTTCACCGATCTTTATAGTGGTTGAAAGGAGTATCTCTGTCAGCGTCTTGGCACAGGTGACAAAAGAGCCCTTTCCCACGTCTTTGACTGATCTGATGCTTATCCGGTATGTGCAGGTGGGCAGGACAGAATGATTCACGACCGCAAACCCTGTCCTTATGGTGTCGATCTGGCAACCGCCGACCTTTTCCTTCTCCTTATCTGATGATTGAGTTGCGCAGCCGGCAATAATGACGAATAAAAATACTATGATCGCGCTGATCCTTGACATGATATGACCTCCGATATTTTCAGCCTGTCTGCCCGGGCAGTCTTAGTATTGCTTTGGAGGCTTGAGCCGAACCTTGATCCCAAGCCGGAATTCCACCGAAGAATAGCCATCGCTCAGGCGTTTTTCGTTACTATCGAGAATGCCGTCATAATCACTCTGAACGGAGAAAGGAGATCTGTATATTTCTTCCCTGATGAGGGGAATCCATACGGCCTCTGCTACAAGGTCGATATGCGTTTTTATCCTGTGATCCACCTGCAGGAGGATGATCGCTTCAGGGCCGTCCAGCATCCCTTTGCCGGCCGAGAGCTCCGTTTTGCTGAAGCCCAGGCCGACGCCTATCCGCGGCACAAAGGTCTCTTTTCCCGGCCTGAGGCACCTTTTGAACACGATGGAATAGCCAAAATGCAGAAGGGGTCCATTGAACTCCTGAAATTCATTTGCATAACTGAACGCAGGATAACGCGTAAGGTTCATCTGTGCTTCTATCGACCACTTTCCGTCCATCAGCGAACGTCCGAGGGATACAGCGGCGGAGAAACCGAGAGGTATTCCATCCTGATCCTGGGTTGAAAGTTCATCAGAAAGATTTTTCAGGATCGACTGGCCGACCCCACCCGTGATCTGAAAAAAATAACGGCTGTCTCCCGCTTCAGCGGAGCATGAAAACAGGGAAATAAGGACCGTCAGAACCACAACAGCTGTATTTTTGACCACTTTCTGCTCCCATCGAGGATAGAGCCGTCACCTCAGGACCTTCCCGGCCTGCCCATCAGGTCGAGTCCTGCTGCTACAGGATCACAGATGACCCTCTATCCATTCCTTAAGCTGATCTATCGGCATCAATCCGGTCTGCCTCGCTGCCGGCAGACCGCCGGAAAATATGATCTGTGTCGGCACGCCCGAGATCTTGTGTTCTGAAGCGGCGGCCGGAACTTTATGAATATCGACTTTATAGAAATCGATCCTGCCCAGATACTCAGGGCCGATCTCGTTAAGCAATCCGCCCATCACCTGGCAGGAAGAGCACCAGAGGTGGAAAAAATATACAAGACAGGGCTTTTCGCCGTTGACTGCCTCGTTGAAACTGGCGATATCGGGAAGCGAGACCGGTTCTCCCGGGTTGACCTCGATTCCGAAAAGTCTTTTAAAAAACCCCATAAACAGACTCCCTTCTCTGACCGTGCAAGTATAGCACTCGAAAAGAAAGATGACCACTGTTTAAGTATTTACGGGCAGGCGGGGAAAAAAAGAAAAAAGATGGAGCAATTAATCATTTTGCCAAATATATTAGGAGATGGTAATAAAGTCTTTTTTGGTCGAAACTGAAAGGCGAATAAGATGTTCAGCAAGGCGAACAGGATGCTCGACAAGGTCAACCCTGTTATGATTCTGGCGGCCTCTCTATTGTTCCCTCTTTTTTCATCACACCTTCTGGCAGGCCCTGACGATCTCGATGGACGGCTTCTGCCTGCGGACGATGATATTGAGGGATGGGTGAAAGATGGAGAGACCCTCTCCTATGAGGCTGATGATCTATGGGAATATATCAATGGCTCGGCAGAGAGATTTCTTGAATACGATTTTGAAAGAGTGCTGGCCCAGCATTATCTCGATCCTGCCGGCGAAGAGATAAAGGTCGAAATATACGCGCATCGGTCTCCTCTTGAAGCGTTCGGCATCTATTCACGGTTCAGGAGTCCCGACAGCGAGGCCTATGATATAGGCAACGAAGCTTTCGGGGATGGATATACCATTCATTTCTGGAAGGGAAGATTTTACGTCAGAGTCTCCGCATATGAAGAAAATTACGGGTTGATTACGGTTTTTGCCCGGCTCATAGCGGAAAAGATCGATGAATCCGGATCGGTTCCGCGAGAGGTCGGGCTATTCGATCTCGGCGGCCCTGCCGGAAGTAAAAGCATAAGTTACGTTTCAAAGGGAGTACTGGGAAGCGGCGCGCTCCCGCCGGCCTTTGTAGCCGAATATGATATTGAAGGAGATCCAGGCAGGATATTTCTGTTCAGCCTGAAAGATGCAGAGGGAAGTTCCCGGATCCTCGACTGGTTCAGGGAGACAGGCTCGAAATTCCAGATGACGGAAGGCGATAGGCCGGGTGCTGTCAGAGCGGAAGGAGAGCTCCCTTACAGGGGGAGGGTCATATTCTTTTCGTACGGAAGAATGACCGGGATCATCACCGGCTTTAAGAATAATCCCGAGGCCGCAGATGATCTTGGCATCAGGATGCTGGACAAGGTCATAACTTTTGCGGAAGGTAAAGATTCCTGACAGGTCCCTGTTCAGGCGGGGTGGACGGCTCAGACCACGATTCCGACGGCTTTTTCCATAAGTTCGGGGATAGGCAGGCTGTAGGGGCATTTCGGCATGCAATCCCCGCAGGCAGCGCAGTCGCTATACGACTGCGGCAGGCCCGAAAGCCGCGAAAGAGCCCAGTCTTTCAAGCCATACCTCGTGTAATAAGCTTCTATCAGAAGAAGAAAAGGAATGTTAAGGCCGTTTGGGCACGGCATGCAATACCCGCAGCGTCTGCAGAACTGTTCTCCCCAGAGTTCCTTCTCCGCTCTGAGCAGTTCAAGCTCCTCCCCGGTGAGCCGTTCAAGCGTCTTCCCCGCCGTGCAGTTTTCATCTACCTGTTTTATCGCGTCCATACCGGGGATAGATACGTCGATCCCTTCAGTCAGCGTGAAACGGATCGAAAGAGCAGCGTTTCTTATCGCTCCGCCCGCGACAGGCTTCATCCCGATCGTACCGATATTCCCTTTCTGTGCGGCAGGTATGACTTTGTCAGCCCATTCAGTCTCGATCGGGTTAAAGGGAAACTGTGCCGTGTCGAAGCGGCCTGTCTCGACCGCTTTCAGCATTATATCGCGGGAATGACCGGTTATGCCTATCCAGCGGACTTTTCCCTCTTCCCTGGCTTTTTGCAGCGCTTCATACGCTCCGCCGGGACCGAGGACCCGTTCAAGCTGTTTTTCATTCCCGACCGCGTGGAACTGGTAAAGATCGATCATCTCTGTCCTGAGGTTTCGCAGGCTGGCCTCGAGTTCACGTTTCATTCCTGCGGCATCACGGGCCATCGCCTTGGAGGCAAGATAGATATCGTTTCTGCGGTTCTCAAGCGCCCTGCCGATCTTTTCCTCGCTGTCAGTATAGCCTCTGGCAGAATCGAAAAAATTGATCCCATTGTCGACGGCGTGCTTGAGGATCTTTTCAGCTTCGCTGAAAGGAAGGCCCTGCAGGGGGATTCCTCCGAAACCGACCACCGAGAGATTCATATCTGTCCTGCCGAGTATTCTTTTTTCCATAGGTTCGAAAGATATATTATTCGAGCCTCTTTTTCCAGAGTTCATATCACTTTCTTTTTTTCAGTATTTCCAGGTATATCGATTCTATCTGTTCTATGAATCGTTTTTCGCTGAAGTTCCTGAAGATCTTATCCCGTCCCCTGACCCCCATTGAAGCGGCTGATTCGGGATCTTCGAGGATCCTGAAGATCTTTTCCGTGATTTCCGAAGAGGATCCGGAAGCGGTGAGAAATCCGTCTTCTTCGTCTTCAATCACTTCAGGGATACCGCCGACTGAAGAGGCGATGACCGGGAGAGCCGAGGCCATCGCTTCGAGCAGCGTAAGGGGCAGCCCCTCTGATCTGGAAGGAAGGACAAAAACGTCAAGAGCGCCCAGGAATTTGTAGACATCAAGAGTCGCCGGCAGGATCGACAGAGATTCGGAGATTCCGCGGGATGCGGCGTATGAGCGGAGAGATGGTTCGAGAGGCCCCTGGCCGAGGATCGCCAGATGAGCATCCGGATATCTTTTTTTTACGGCAAGAAACGCTTCTATAAGAATCCTGTGGTTCTTGACCGGGACAAGACGCCCGATACTGCCGATAAGGGGGCAGTTCAGGGGAAGGCCGAACCATTTCCTGCACTCTTCGACCGGCTGAAGCTCCTTGTAAGGGGTCAGGTCGATTCCATTGAGGACTGTGACCAAACGGCTTTCAAGAGAGGGAAAACTGCTGGAAAAGGTGCTTCGGGCATCTTCCGAGACTGTAATGATCTTTTCTGATTTCTTTGCCAGATACCTGTATAAGGTCCTGTGAAAAAGCGGGAGATCTTTCGGGATCCAGGGGCGGTGTTCCATTTTTACCAAAGGGATCCCCGTTCTGGAAATCATCGAAGCGAGCGTTCCCCATACTCCAGGAGAGGAATTATGGAGATGAATGATGTCAGGGGCGGTTTTCCTGATAAGCGATGCTAGCCTGAACGGCAGAGCAGGGTCGAACCCTTTTTTCTTACCGAGCAGGAGGACATGGCCGCCTGATTTTTCGATCTCTTCGATGAGGCTTCCGCCGGAAGAGAGCACCAGGACGCTGTGAGTGAAAGAGGCGCTGTCTCCGCAGCGGAGCAGAGTGCTGATAATATGCTCTGCCCCGCCGTGGTACAGGGAATATACTATATGCGTCACCTTATGACTCATTACACCCTGATATTACATGGGAAGTGCTGGAAGTTTCCAGATTATTCGACTTTTTATGATTAAAAACTAAAAAGAATCCGGATATACTGCTACTATACCAGCGCTGGAGATTTTGGCTGGTACTTGTGTCGGCTGGAGGTGCTTTTTGAAGAGAGCAAAGATAGTATGCACGATAGGACCTGCGTCAAGAGATGAAAAGACGCTGAAAAAACTGATAGATGCCGGGATGAATGTAGCAAGGATGAATTTTTCCCATGGTGAACATTCCGGGCATATGGAGGTTTACCAGAGGATAAGATCAATAGATGACCGGGTGGCGATCATGCAGGACCTTCAGGGTCCGAAGATCAGAACAGGGATAATAAAAGATGGCGGGATGATGCTCGATTCCGGCGAAAAGATCACCCTTGCTGCCGGAAAGACCGGGGCTTCAGGAAAGGTCATCCCCGTCACCTATTCAAGGCTTCCAGATGATGTCCAGCCGGGAAACGTTATTTTCCTCAATGACGGGCAGATCCAGCTTGAGGTGCTGGAAGTCGCCGGAAGCGATGTTATCTGCAGGGTGATCCACGGAGGCCTCATGACGTCAAAGAAGGGAGTAAATCTTCCCGGCGTCAGGGTCAGCTCCCCCGCGCTTACCGATAAGGACAGAGAGGATCTGGAGTTCGGGCTCGGAATGGGAGTCGATTATGTCGCGCTTTCATTCGTCAGGACTGGCGATGAAGTACGCGAGCTTAAACATCTTATAGAACTTGCCGGTTCAGGCGCCAGGGTGATAGCGAAGATTGAAAAGCGCGAAGCGCTCGAGGCGATCGATGATATCCTCGACGAGACATGCGCCGTAATGATTGCAAGGGGCGATCTCGGCGTTGAAATACCTGCCGAAGAAGTCCCGGTAGTACAGAAAACCCTTATCGAAGCATGCCTGGCTAAAGGCAAGCCGGTTATTACGGCGACGCAGATGCTCGAATCGATGGTCAATTCCAAGAGGCCGACAAGGGCCGAGGCGAGTGATGTCGCCAACGCTGTCATAGACGGGACCGATGCTGTAATGCTTTCGGCGGAAACGGCTGTAGGGAATTTCCCCGTTGAAGCTGTGACGGTCATGAGCCTGATCGCCGAAGCAGCTGAAAAATACAAAAGCAATTCGTTTGTCGGCAGAAAAGAAGCAGACGCTTCCTTTTTCGATAAAGCGGATGCGTTGACAGACGCCCTGGCTTCAGGGGTGGCCGCTGTCTCGAAAGATATCGGGGCGTCTGCAATAGCCGTCCTGACTCATAGCGGACAGACCGCAAGGCTGATAGCGCGGAGAAGGCCCGGAATACCGATAATCGCCCTGACAGATTCTAAGTCTGTAGCACGGCAGATGTCACTTGTGTGGGGTGTCGAGGCTATCACCGTTGAAAGTATAGAAGAGACGGAAACGATATTCGCCTCAGTAAAGGAAAAAGTCGGGAAAGCCGGATTTGAGGGAAAAATCGTCATGACGGCAGGGATCCCGACAAAAGAACGAAGGCCGAGCAATACGATACATGTAATTGAAATATAAGTAAAGAAATCTTACTGATAAAAGCCCAGAGTTAAAAATTCTTACGGCAGAGAAATGCGTTAATCTGACAGAACCGGGTGAAATCATAGATTTATCAGCCGCCTTATCAATAATTCACATAAAGTAACTTGTTGTCATTATAAAAGATGCAGGTGCTGCTGAAGGCCTGCCTCCGTTTTCGGCGGCGGCCGCCGCCAATAAGGGAGCCCGGCCTTACTTATGGCATAAAACTTGATAGTGCAAGGGGATAGAGCCTGAACGGAGCCCGCGGATACTCTTATATAAACGGGGCCTCCCCCCCAACGTTAAGAGAAGGTTCTGACAGGCGCCGGATGCCGAAGGGGGCTTGAGCAGCGGGATTGTAGAGGAAGACCTTCGGGGACCTAAGTGGGCGGAACTCTTCGCGAGTTTCGCCCACTTTATCCTCGGTTTATCATATATCGCCTTAAATAGCAGCGCGTATGCCGGCTGTGCTTCTTTTCATCGAACTCTTTTGACAAATCAGATCGTATAGTTTAGATTGATGCGAAACGCCCGCGATCTTTATCCCTTAGAGGTTGCCCGCGTTGTTTTGTGCAGGGGTGACAGCCTGTCAGAGAGAGAGTGGTTCTGACAGTGCCGATTCTCTGAAAATATAATCTTGTGGAAGTGGGTCATGGTTTCAAAAAAAGAGGCTCGCGTTGGCAGTGAAGATAAAAAGGGAGACCTCGAGGTCTTTCTGAAGATGAAAGAAAGCGGCGGATTGTCGGTCGAGGTAAAGAGCTCGGTCGAGCATATGTTCGGTGAAAAGATAAGAAAGAAAGTCAAAGAGACTCTATCCGATCTCGGGGTCAAAGATGCCGAGGCCAGCGTAAATGATATGGGGGCGCTGGACTATGTCATACAGGCCCGGGTCGAGACGGCCGTGAGAAGGCTCTCGGAAGCGAAAATAACTTCCTCCCCGGAAAAGAGGGTCTCGTACGGTCCCCCTGTAAGAGAGAGGCTCAGGAGAACGAGACTGTATATGCCGGGGAATAATCCGGACCTTATGCGTAACGGCGGCCTCTACGGAGCAGACTGCGTCATCCTGGACCTTGAAGATTCTGTTTCTCCCCTTGAAAAGGACGCGGCAAGGCTGCTGGTCCGCAACACTCTTTTAAATATAGATTTCGGCGGCGCTGAAAGAATTGTACGGATCAACCCGCTTTCGACAGAGTTCAGCAGGGAAGACCTCGAGGTGATCGTTCCTGCAGGGCCGGATACGATCCTGATCCCGAAATGCGAAGCCGCCTCGGATGTCAGCGATGTCGCCGACATTATCGAGGGGATCGAAAAGGATTTCGGGATAAAGGAAAAGATCCTGCTTATGCCTCTTATAGAAACAGCAAAAGGAATACTGAATGCGTTTGAGATCAGTTCGGCAAGTGACCGGGTCATCGCTATCTGTTTTGGAGCGGAGGACTTCACTGCCGATATCGGAGTCGAACGTACAAGAGAGGGGGCTGAATCGTTCGTTGCGAGGTCGTTGCTGGTCCTGGGCGCGAAAGCGGCGGGAGTACAGGCGATCGATACGGTGTTTTCTGATTTTAGCGATGAAGAGGGGCTGATGAAAAGCACCGAGGAAGCGATGGCGATGGGGTTTGAAGGAAAGGGAGTGATACATCCGTCACAGATAGAGCCTGTTCACAGGGTCTTTACTCCGACCGCCGAGCGTATAAAATATGCTAAAAAGGTTGTCGCGGCGATCGAGGACGCAAGGAAAAAGGGAAGCGGAGTAGCTTCGATCGGCAGCAAGATGGTCGATGCTCCTATAGAAAAAAGAGCCAGAAAGATCTTGAGGCTGGCAGAAGCTCTTGGACTGCTTGCCGGAGATGACACGTAATGCCTGATGAAAGATGGTCTGACATTATTTTGAAAAAAGAATGGGGGGAAGGATCATGAAGATGGTCCGGAATGCTCTCGGAAGAATGATTCCTGAAGAGATAGATGGTAGAAAGTTAAAACCGTTTAACGGCGCCCATGCCGATCACGGGGGCGGAAGGAAAGCGGCCCCTCCGATCCGCGCCGTCGTAGATTATGAAAATAAACTTAAAGCGTCTCTCGATGAAGCGATCGAGGCGTGCGAGATCAAGGACGGGATGACGATATCTTTTCATCATCATCTGCGCAACGGCGACCATGTCATAAATATGGTGATGGATAAACTGGCAGAGCGGGGATTGAAAGGCCTGACGGTAGCGCCCTCCGCACTTTTTCCGGTGCATGAGCCTCTGGTCTCCCATATCGAGAGCGGAGTGATAACGCATATCGAAGGGTCGATGAACGGACCGGTGGGAAAGGCGTGTTCTCTGGGAAAGATGAGCAAGACCTGCATCTTGCGCTCGCACGGGGGCAGGTACCGCGCTATTCAGGATGGCGACCTTCATATCGATGTGGCATTTATCGCCGCTCCGGCCGCCGATTCTTTCGGCAACTGTAACGGTATGACCGGCCCTTCAGCATGCGGCGTCATGAGCTACGCACTGGCCGATTCCCAGTATGCTGACAAGGTGGTCGTCCTGACAGACAACCTTGTGCCTTTTCCCAACTACCCCTGGGTAATCAGAGGGGGCAATGTAGATCATATCGCGGTCGTCGATAAACTCGGAGACCCGGAGCAGATAGTCTCGGGGACCACGAGGATAACCAAAAGCCCTACCAGGCTTCTTATCGCCAAATATGCGGCGCAGCTTGTAAGCGATATGGGACTTATCGAAGAACCGGAATTTTCTTTCCAGGCCGGAGCGGGGGGGATCTCCCTCGCCTTTACTAAATATCTTGGAGATATGCTCAGGGAGCGCGGCGTGAAAGCTGCTTTTGCAAGGGGAGGATCCAACAAGTTCCTTGTCGAAATGCTCGAGGAAGGCCTGACTGAATACATCCTTGATGGACAGTGCTTTGACGGTGTGGGCATAAGGTCGCTGAGGGAAAACAAAAACCATATCGAGACAGACCCGTTCACTTCATACTGTTATCATGAGAAGGGGAACTTTGCCACAAGGGTCAAGGCGGCTGTCCTCGGAGCGACGGAGATAGACCTCGATTTCAATGTAAATGTCAATACTCACTCTGACGGCTGGCTGCTTCACGGTATCGGAGGGTTTACCGATGTCTGTGACGCCTACTGCACGATAATCACAGCGCCTCTGCTCAGGGGAAGGCTTTCTACGATCGTAGAGAGTGTCACTACGGTCACCGCTCCGGGAGAGACCGTGGATATACTTGTCACAGAAAGAGGAGTGGCCGTAAATCCGGCGAGGACAGATCTTCTGGAAAAGCTTAAGGGAACCGGACTTCCTTTGAAATCGATCGCGGAATTAAGAAAGATGGCTGTCGATATAGCTGGAGAACCTGAAAAACCCGAGTTTGAGGACAGGATCGTAGCGTTGATCGAGTACCGCGATGGCACAGTCATCGATACTGTCAGGCAATTGAAAGTATAAAACTGCCGTTGCAGGATACAGAATGCTGTATTCGTTTCCGCCAGGGTAAGAGGGGGCGGTCGTTTCCATTCCTGCGAAGGCGCACAGCGACCTTTTCAAAGGAGAGACAATGGGAACCTCCAGCGGCAGTACACTCGCGAAAGACCTGGCGCGCAGCCTCAGCGGGATTGCGGAAAAGGCCGGATCGTTCATCAGAGACCGCGAAACGATCTATGAACTTTCTCTCCATGACAAGGTCACGCTCGAGACCAGAAAAACAAAAGATGTCCTGAATATACACGGGAGCCTCTCCTACATCTCAAAAAAAACCTGCCGTTCGGCGGCGATGACTGAGATCTTTTTCGCTGATCCCGACAAAAGGCAGAGCTCTATCCTGCGGGCTGCGGGGGAATATCTGGAGGACCATCTTGCCAGGGGGGGAAAGCTTCTCGTCATGGACAAGCTGATGGGTCTCCATAAGGATCATTCCCACCACTGCAGGACTATCGTGACTCCTGATTACGCAAGACTGCTCGTCATGTGGGACAGGCTGATCTTCGACCTTCCTTCCGAAAGAGAGGGTAAAGACCCTGAGCAGATCCAGATTATGATACCTGAATGGGCAGAATATGCGAGGAAAAGGGGATTGCCCGAAGTCGCGATTCTCGTCGATGCGGCAAACAGGATAACCTTTGCCCTTGGAAGCGATTATTTCGGCGAGGTCAAGAAGGGTCATCTCCGGATGTCGATGTATCAGGAAAAACTTGATCTTAAAGCGGGAAAAGGCGGAGGGCTCGGCGTACATGCCGGCGGAAAGGTGATCAAGGTGGCCGGCCGGGATGCCGGGAAACTTGAAGAGAAGGGAGCCCTCTTTTTCGGCCTCAGCGGCACAGGAAAAACGACTCTCTCTGTCCACCATTTCTGGCTCGATGGTGCAAAAGGAGAAAAGGTCATAATACGCCAGGACGATTTTTTTGTCCTCGCAGAAGATGCCAGGGCTTTCGGTACCGAAGATAACGCGTATATCAAGACTGAAGGACTTCAGGCAGAGGATCAGCCCCTTCTTTATGCCGGCGCGACGAGCCGTAATGCTGTTCTGGAAAATGTCTATATCGATCCAGGGACGCTGGCGCCTGATTTTTTCAGATACGACCACCCTTATGTCCCCGGGGGAAGATGCTTTAACGGCAGAGGGATCGTCGTCAGAAACGAACTTGATTTTACCGATGACAGGATAGATCTGGATCAGGTCGACATGATCTTTTTTATTACAAGGAGGGAGACAGTAATCCCTCCTGTGATGAGACTCGACACGAAACAGGCGGCAGCGACCTTTATGCTCGGAGAATCGATACTCACCTCTGCCGCCGATCCTACGAAGGCCGGTGATTCGGTCCTCGAAGTCGGAACGAACCCTTTTATTGTCGGGTCGAAAGGGGAAGAAGGTAATATATTTTTCGAGATACTCAAAAAGAATCCCGGCATACAGTGTTTCCTTTTCAATACGGGAGGGTTCGGAGGGAAAGCGATCGACGTCTCTTCCGAAAGGCTCGATGCTCCAGGAGCGATGGAGCGGCTTTCAGAGTATCTTTCCGGAAAGCCCCACGGCGATAAAGGGAAAAAGATCACGCGGAAACTTCTCGACGGATCTCAGCCGGAATTTAAGATCAGTCAAGTCAGGTACGAACTCTCCGAAAACGGCAGGAGATCCAGGTCTCGAAGCGATCTGGTGGAAATTTACGAAAAGATTGGCAGCGGGGAACTTTCCGCTTCCGACTTTACGCTCGTCAGAGTCGATCACCTTGCCGGTCTTAAGATCAGTATACAGGATTCGGCGGCATTTATTAGGGAAATAGCAAGAGGGACGATCGAATGGAAGAAGGAAGATTACTGGGGGTATGAGGTACCTGTCTCAGTCCCGGGTGTCGATATCGCCAGGTTTGATGAAAAAAGATTTTATACCGACGAGGAAATAATCGGGCTCAAAGACAGGATACGCGGAGAAAGGGTCGCGTGGCTGAGCTCTTTCGATGATCTTGATCCTGAAATAAGGGATGTTTTCGACTGAGGACAGTAGTGGTGTTCAGAAAGATTATTTTCACTGCAATTCTTTTCAGGAGAATCAGTTTTACAGCATATTAAGACGAACGCCTGATTCGCTGCCGGTGTCATGCTTTGTTCAAAGCTTTATTCAAAATAGTTCTTTAATTATCCTGTTGCAATACGTTATCCTGATCGGGAGAATGGCGGAAGGTTCGGTGACATGTCTTGAATCTTGTAGGAGGGATTGTATGCAGCGCGCTACGCTTATGTGTCTGTTGGTGATTTTCCTGGCGGCTTCGGCCGCAAACGGTGAAGGGATCCGCGAACAGAGGCCTACACTCGTATATGGAGAACTCGGCGGCAAGGCGATTTTTGGCAGCATGGGGATCGAAAGGTATTTCACCAATGTAGTCGGAATGGGCGTAGGGATGATGGGGCTCGGCACCGGCGACGGTTTCGTCGGGATCTTCCCCATATATCTTTCGCTTAATCCGGTCGGTGATATCCACAGCCTGTATCTTGCAGGTGGCGCATCGATATTAGCTGCGTCAAACTGGGACGAAACCGAGTCGGCTGCTATCTACTTCGGCTCGATAGGGTACCAGTTTCAGTCAGAAGGAGGCCTCTTCATACGGCCGACGATGAATTTCATCATTGATAGCGATGCAGAAGGACTCTCTTTGTTTCTTCCAGGTGTTGCGATAGGGGGAAGCTTTTAACCCGAAGCGGACCGGACTGAGGCCGGGCCCAGAGATAAATTGCTTCGAGCCTCTTTATTCGGGCCGGTATTTTTGTTATACTGACCCTGATATGCTGGATAGGTGATCCGCAGTATTTTTAACCAGCCCCTGTTTGCGAGGTAAAGATGTACAGGACCATACTGATCGCAGCTGTTATCGTATTCTCTTTCCCTCCCGCTTTATATTCGGATGATCCAGGCGGAGAGATAGAAGAACTCAGGCGCCTTGTAGAAGAGGGCGGATACAGCTTTACTGTCGGTAATACCTCTGTGATGCAGCTTTCTCCGGAGGAAAGGGCGATGCTTCGCGGATTTATCCCCCCGTCTCCCGAGCTCTGGAAGTCCCTGCCGGTCTTCAGATCGACGGGGATGGCAACCTTTGATCCTGTCTTTGACTGGCGGGACGAAGGGGGCGTGACCTCCGTAAAGAACCAGTCCATCTGCGGTTCGTGCTGGGCCTTCGCCTGCGTCGCGCAGCTTGAATCCCATGCGTCGATATATGACGGCGTCTTGCTGGATCTTTCGGAACAGCAGATGATCGACTGCAATGTCTATGGGAGCGACTGTGACGGAGGGACTGCTTCAGCCGCCTACCAGATCCTCATGACATACGGAGGTGTGCTCGAGTCGTGCATTGGATACACGGCGACAGACGGCAATCTTTGCGGCCAGGAGTCATGTGATCCGGTCGCCAGGATGAGTTCGATCTATGCCGTGGCTAATAATATCGATGTCATAAAGGAGGCCCTGCTAAAGGGGCCGGTCTTTTCGGCTTTCAAGACACATTCTCCTGTCTTCGATGCTTACGACGGGGGCTGTTATGACTACAATGACCTGAATGCTCCGGATCACGCGGTACTTATAGTAGGGTGGGACGATACGGCGTGCGGAGGGGCCGGGGCCTGGATATGCAAGAACAGCTGGGGAACCGGATGGGGGGATGACGGGTTTTTCTACGCCCAGTACGGCGTAAGCTCGATCGGATTGTATGCCGTGCAGGTCACCTACCCCCGGTTCGTCGACCTGGTATATCCGAACGGGGGCGAAGAGATCCATATAGGCGACCTTGTGAATATCGAATGGACGACAGATAATGTGGAGCCTGATTCGGTCAGGATCGCCCTTGAATACGGCACTATCGGTACCGAAGCGGCGGTCGAAATGGTCATCGCCTCAGGATTGACCGGAACGAACCTCTATGTCTGGGAGGTGCCGGAGCTTTATGTAGAGGGAGCGATTATAGAGATTACCGCATTTCTCGGTGGAAGCATAAGGGGAAGCGATGTTAGCGGCGGTTTCGATATCTCTCTCGGCGATGTCGCAAGGCAGAACTATCCGAACCCTTTCTCCGAGACGACGACTATCTCATATTCTCTTACCGAACCGGGGAAGGTGCGGATCGCCGTCTATAACAGCGGCGGAGCTCTTGTCAAGATCGTAGAAGATATCACCAGGGAAGCCGGGACCTGGAAAGCCGAATGGGACGGGACCGCTGAAGACGGATCTGTCGTATCTTCGGGAGTCTACTTCTGCAGGATCGAGACGGGAACAAAAGATACGACCAAAAAAATCATCGTTTTAAAGTAATAAAGTCCCGTATTAGAACTTCTCTGTAACATTTCTGGCGTAGCCCCTGATATCAAGGCTTATCGACAGAAGGCATACCCTGTTTGATCCTGGAACAGAACTTTGATGCCAAGGCTAATCGCCAAAAGGCTTACCTTGCTTGATCCTAGAACAGGCCGTTGAAACCTATAGTCCAGCGGAAATCCCATTTCTCCTCGTCGCCTGCAAGCTCGGGATGGCTCAGGTAGAGCGGGAAATCTGCCCTCAGTTTCCATATTTTCACCCCGACTCCAAAATCCTGAAGAAGACCGTCGAAGATACCGCTCCCAAGGCTCTCGGCGAAAGGATCCGGGATCGACCTGAACCGGTCGGAACCGAGGACTTTGCCGATATCATAGAAGAGGGACAGCTTTGCTCCCGCCTGCTTTCGAAGTTCTTTTCCGACAGGAAGGAATAATGGCATATCGACCTCGATATTCGACGAAAAAAGCGATTTAAATCCGAAATCGCCGTTGAAATATCCGCGAAGGTTACCGTCGCCGGGGATGTGAAAATTGTTGTACTGGTCTTTCCAGAAAGCGCCACGGCTTCTCAGCCAGAAATAATCATCCTTATCGATACTCCCCGCGCCGGCAAGGTTAAACAGCTCCTGGACAGGCGGGTCTATCGTAGCTCTTCCGTAAAAAAGCCGCAGTTTCGGCCTTATCGGGACCGGCCAGAATCTGGAGGGCCAGACCCTCATGTCGAAGGTCAGTTTTTCATAGTTATGATCGCTTCCCCAGGTGGAGCGTTCCAGCCCGAGAAGAAATGAAGCCGCAAAGATATCGGTCTTCGGATAACTTGCAATAAAAAGCGAGGCCTTGAGATTCTTTCCTTCTTCATAACTGCCAGGAATGATGTATTCGGGATCGGTCATCTCCTGATAGGTAAGTTTAAGTGTGTAGTGCTTTGCCAGCGGAGCAGTGAGGTGGTCTCTTCTGGTCTTGTAGATCGCGAGAGATCCTCCCTGCCTCCCCTCGCGCAGGAAGGCGTCGGCGCCCAGGACAGCTTCCCGCCCGAAATATCCGAGAGGTGATTCATAAGACCCGTAGAAATCGATCGTCTCGGATTCGAACCCATACATACCCTGGAGGGTGTACTTGTTATATCTGTCATCATAGCTTCCCCGTATCCTCAGCCCGGCCTTGCCTCCGTCGATATCGTTATAGTAACCGAGCGGAGCCACCCTGTACTGATAGGCATCCGGAGGATAATACTGGTTCAAGGGGTTTTCCAGGGCCAGGTCCCGCCTGCGCGGAGAGAAATTGTCGATGTGATATATGTCGAGGATCTCATTATCCGGATTGATCGAGACGGAGACCGGTTCGTCCGGGAAAATGAATTGTTTTTCAAGCGATCTCGGGAGGCCATCGACCCGTTCAGAGACTGTATTGCCGTTTTTCATCCTGAACGCGAGGTTCAGGGGCATCATCATCTCTCCTTTGCGGCTTATCTTGACATCGGCAGTATAGGTGTCTGCGGATTTTTTTACGTCGAAGCGATCGACGCTGTAATCGCAGCTTTTTGTAGTGTGGAGCCACTGTTTGAAAAACTCATCGAGTTCCATCTGCGATATCTCGTTGCAGACCGACAGAAAAGTCTCCTCATCGACATGTTTGAATTTCCACCGCTCAAAGTATGTGCGCATGATATTCCAGAAGGCCTCATCGCCTACATAATATCTGAGCGCTCTGATAAAAAGGCCCCCCTTGGTATAGACCATCGCCCTGCCGCAGCTTCTAAATTCGTGATATGGGGTGGAGACCCGCTCTGCGAAGCCTGTTCGATGATAGTAGATGACAGGCCCGGCGGCCTCTTCCCAGAGTTTTCTCCGTGGGTTCAGAAAGTTGGAGAAATTCTTTTCATACGCCATCCCGTACGGGCCGTATGTCGATTCCTGATATAGAAACCGCTGGTATTCGGTCATTCCCTCGTCGATCCACCCTTCGTCACGCTCGTTGTTGGCGAGCATTCCGTAGAACCAGTTATGCCCGATCTCGTGAAAAATAAGACCCTCGTCGGCAGAACCGTTCATGACAAGCATCGGGTATTCCATCCCCCCGCGCGAATTAGTATCGACGATGCTCATCTGCGGATAACCATACGGGCCGGCGAACCTTTCCATCCATTTTATCGCCCTGACCCCCCTGGCAAGCGCCGAATCGGCCCAGTCGGTATTCCAGGGACGGTAGAAACTCATGACATCGACTCCGTCTGCCTTCTTTTTTTCAACGATGAAGGAGGGATCGGCGCACCACGCGAAATCATGGACATCCTCGGCGCGAAAATGCACCGTCTTCAACTTTCCGGGGTTTTTCAGTCCGCCGCCGCTGCCTTTTCCGTCCGGAGAGTTCTTCTCCCAGCCGGGATCTCCGGAGACAGGGATGCCGGTCGCGGCCACGACATACTCTTCAGGAAGGGTGATATGGACATCATACGTCCCGAACTCCCCATAGAATTCTCCCATCAGGAACTGGTCGGGGTGCCAACCCTTTTTGTCGTATACCACCATCTTGGGATACCACTGCCCCATGTCATAATGGTCCCCTTTAAATCCGGCTCTCCCGAGGCGTTCGCGTATCTTTTCGGTAAATGACAGCTCTATCGTCAACCTGCCTCCGGGAGGCAGGGGCTTTGAGAGCGCTGTTTTGAGGATGGTGCCTTCGACGGTGAATGAATCGGGGCGTCCATTTATGATAAAAGAGTCTATTTCTATCCAGCCTCTGTTCTTTTTCGGAAGGCCGACGACCTGAAACCATACCCCCGCGAAATAATTCTTCAACAGCGCGGAGTCTTTATCCTTATAAGCGTTCGGGTAAAGATGCATATAGAACTCGGTCAATGTGTCGGGGGAATTATTCGTATACCTTATCTCTTCGGTTCCTGTCAATCTGTGCGCATCGTGGTCCAGAAGGCATTTTATCAGATAATCGGCCTCCTGCTGCCAGTACGGCTGATCGATTCCCGGAATCATGCCGGTCTGGGCACTCGACGGGGGAGCAGAAAATAATATGGGAACGATCATACAGCACGCGACAATAACTGATCTTTTCATTTTGCGGGTCATCCCTCCATATAAATCACTCGGATAAAGCATGCGGGAACTCTTTCGTTCGTGTAAATTATCACAGTAACGGCATCTAAGCAAGATAGATAAAGATTGTACACGAATTACGATCAGCGGTTCCACGATTTCATTTTACTTGTAAGAATACGCTATCAGCTGATAAAATCCTACATTCCGAGGAGCAGGGGGGCTGATGCCGCAGAAGCGGAATCTGATAAAACGCATGGAGCGAAGGATGATTTCAAGGGAAGGAGGAAGGATGTCCAGAAAAGGAAACACGCTTGTCCTGACGGCAGTTATGCTGTTTATATCTATTCTGATCCAGCCGGTCTTGAGGGCGGAGACGCTGGAAGAGAAGGTGAACGAATTCGAGCTTGAAAACGGGATGAAATTTCTCGTTGTAGAGCGGCACGAGGCTCCGGTCGCCTTTTGCGCTATCGTCTTCAATGTGGGGTCGGCAAACGAATGGCCGAATGTAACGGGGATCTCTCATCTTCTTGAACATATGATGTTCAAAGGTTCAAAAAAGATCGGTACGACAAATTACAAAAAAGAGATCCCTTATATAGAAAAGACCGACCAGCTCGGTGAAAAAACGATCGAACTTCGCGACCGGATGGGAGAATGGCGTTTCGAAGCCTTCAAGGATTTCAGCAAGACGGTCATTGCCGGATTCAGCGAAGAAGAACAGGCTGAAGTAGGTACAGACAAAGACAAACAGACAAGGCTCCTGATAGAAAAGATCCGCGCTCTTGAAGAGATGCCGGAGGAACTCAGCTCGAGGAAATATCTTCTTGAGCAGGACGGGACCGACTATCTGGAACTTTATCTCGAATATGAGGAGGCCTGGGGAGAGATCGTCAGGCTGACAGACGAAGAGAGATCAAAATATATAATCAACAATGAACTCTGGGAATCATATATGAACAATGGTTCGCGGATGCTCAACGCGGGGACATCAAACGACTTTACGGTATATTTCGTCTACCTTCCCTCCAACAGGCTGGAACTGTGGATGACCCTTGAATCTGACCGTATGGACGAACCGGTTTTCAGAGAGTTCTGGACTGAACGGGATGTTGTTATGGAGGAAAGGCGCCTCTCCGAGAACGACCCCGATGATGTGCTCGACGAGGCGTTCAACTCGGTCGCCTTCACCGCCTGCCCGTACAAGTGGCCTGTCCTCGGGTGGATGAGCGACCTCAGGACGACGGACCGCAAGGAGCTGATGGAATACCACAGGATCCACTATGCTCCTAACAACGCAACCGCTGTAGTCGTCGGAGATATCGATCTGGCGATGGTAAAAAAGATGGCGAAGAAATATTTCGGCTCTATTCCGGCACAGCCGCGCCCCGCTCACCTTGAGACCCGCGAACCCGAGCAGCAGGGGGAAAGACGGCTTGTCATAGAGCACGAAGCGAATCCGAAGCTGATGATCGGATATCACAAGCCTCTTTATCCGGATCCGGAGGCAGTAGTCTTCGAGGTGATGAACAGCGTCCTCTCGGACGGGCGCACCTCGCGTCTGTACAAATCGATATTCGAGGAAAAGCAGCTCACTGCGGAGCCTCCGCAGGTCTATACGGGCCCAGGGGAACGATACGACAATCTTCTCATCTTTTCTGCCGAACCGAGACATCCGCACACCCTTGAGGAGGTCGAGGCCGCGATATATGAAGAGATAGAAAAGCTGAAGTCAGAACCTGTTTCCGAACGAGAGCTTCAGCGTATCAAGAACCAGATGGATTATACCAAGATCCAGCAGCTCGGATCGAATCTCGGGATAGCGTTTACCGTCCTTATAGGCGAGATCTACAGGGGCGATTACAAGGCGATGTTCAAGATGAGCGAGATGATAAAAGAAGTGACCGCTGAAGATGTGATGAAAGCCGCCGAAAAATACCTTACCGAGAAAAACCGGACAGTCGCCTGGCGCGTCCAGGTGGAAAAAGAGGATACAGGCGAGGCTGACGCAGAGCAGGGGCTCGACGAAGAAAAATTAAGAGCGTATATCATGTCGCTTCCCCAGGACGAGATGATGGCGATCGTCCAGAAACTGCAGAGCATGAGATCCGAAGCGGAGATGATCGAATACGGGAAGGAACTGCTGAAACAGGCTGAAGCCTCGGGTTTCTTCAAAGATAAGGAAGAATAGGGAAAAGGAGATCTGAAATGAAAAGGAAAATAGTCATATCCCTCCTCGCGGTGATCTTTACGGTTTCCGCCGCGTCTCATCTTTCTGCCGAAAGGAAACACCCGAGCAAGCTTAAATACCCTCCGCTTGAGGTGACCACGCCCAAGGTGCTCGATATATCTCTCGATAACGGGATCGAGGGCTTTATGATCGAGGATCATGAGATCCCGATGGTGAATATCGTGATCCTTCTGAAGACATACTTTCCCGAAAAGGAGAAGTACGGCCTCAACGAGATCGCTCAGTGGGTGATGAGAAACGGAGGAAGCCAGAACTGGTCATCGGATAAACTAAACGATGAGCTCGAGTTTCTTCCCGCAAGAGTCGAGATCTTCGGCGACGACCTTAATACGATGGTCTTCGTAAACTGTCTGAAGAAAGATCTTGCCGAAGTCGTCGGGATAACGGCGGATCTTGTCCTGAATCCCCTCTTTCCGGAGGAGAAGATCGCAAAGAAAAAAGCCGATATGCTTGAGGATATCCGCAGAAAGAACGATCAGCCCGGAGATATCGTCCGGCGCGAGTTCACTAAACTGGTATACGGGGACCACCCTTACGGGTGGGAGTCCACTGAGGAGGGGATTTCCTCGGTGACCCGCGGCGACCTTGTCGAATTTCATGACAGGTATTTTCATCCGAGCAATGTTCTTATCGGAATAAGCGGTGACGTTACAAAGGATGAGATCGAGATGGAACTCGGCGCCGTGTTCGGAGGATGGGAACCAAAAGAGGTGGAGATCCCGGTCGTCCCCGAAATCCATGTGGATGAAAAGGAAAACTACAACTATATCTACAAGGATATCAATCAGGCGTATATGAGGATCGGGCACCTGGGGATCAATTCGAACAACCCCGACCGCTGCGCCATAACGATCATGAATTTTATCCTCGGAGGAGGTTCTTTCACTTCCTGGATCACGGAAGAGGTCAGGGAAAAAAGAGGCCTTGCCTATTCCGCAAGATCCAGTTTCGGGGCCGACCCGTTTGCCCTCGGCACATTTGTCGCTTCAGCCCAGACATCCGCGGGTGAATACAGCAGAGCAATGACGGTCATCATCGACCAGATAAAAAGGATGAAGACAGAAGGGCCGACAGAGGAAGAACTGAAAAAAGCGATCGATTCGTTTCTTAACAGCAAAGTCTTTGATTATGATTCGAAGGCGGGGATCGTCCGCAGGCTCATCAACCTGAAGTATCAGGGGAGGCCGCTCGATACGCCGGAAAAGGATATGGAAATATACGCTTCTCTTACTGTAGAGGATATCAGGAGAGTCGCCGAAAAATATCTGCATCTCGACAAGATGACGGTCCTCGTCGTCGGGGACAAGGATCAGTTCGACCGGCCGCTCGGTGATTTCGGCGAAGTCAACGAGATATCCCTCGATAAGGAGTAGGGTTTGGAAGTAATTCCTTTCAGAGAAAGCTAAGGATCCTGGTCGTGCCGGGCCTGCGGGGTCCGGCACTTGTATTCAGGAGGGTGTCATGGAAGATCTTACCGCAGTAGTACTGGGAGGAGGAAGGGGCAGAAGGCTATTCCCTCTGACCAGGGACAGGGCAAAACCTGCGGTTCCGCTGGCCGGCAACTACAGGCTTATAGATGTTCCAGTCAGCAACTGCATTAATTCCGGAATCGACAGAATATATGTGCTGACCCAGTTCAATTCAGCCTCGCTGAATCAGCATGTGTCGAGGACATATCGGTTTGATACATTCAGCAAGGGGTTTGTCGAGATACTGGCCGCCGAACAGACGCCGGCATCGTCGGCGTGGTTTCAGGGGACTGCCGACGCCGTGCGGCAGGCGATGCCTCACCTTACAGACCATGGATGCAGGGATGTCCTGATACTGTCAGGGGATCATCTTTACAGGATGGATTATACGGGATTCATCGAGCGCCACCGAAACCTGGAAGCGGACATCAGTATAGCGGTGACTCCGGTTACTTCTTCAAAGGCGCATGAGTTCGGGATCCTGCAGGCGGATGCTGATGGGTGGATAACCGAATTCAGAGAAAAACCAAAAGGCCCGGCGCTGAAGGAGATCCGGACTGACACCAGGGCGCTTGGGCTGAGCGCGGAGGAAGCCCGAAAACACCCCTATCTTGGTTCGATGGGGATATACCTGTTCAGGATCGAAAAACTTAAAGCCGCTCTTGACCGGGATCCAGGGGTAGTCGACTTTGCGAAAGAAGTAATCCCGAGGGATCTCAAAGAACTGAAGGTAAGCGCCTTTCTCTATCGAGGGTACTGGGAGGATATCGGAACGATAAGGTCGTTTTATGATGCCCACATGGACCTTCTGGCGAAGGAACCGGGGTTCAATATCTTCGATGTGGATTTTCATCTCTATACGCACCCGAGATTCCTTCCCGGGTCGAAGGTCAACAGGGGAGATGTAGAAAAATCAATTCTGAATGCAGGGTGCGTGATCGAAGGGGCCCGAATCAGCCGGTCGATAATAGGGATCAGGTCGGTGATCGGAAAGGGAGCGGTCATCGAAAAGTCGATCATTCTGGGAGCTGATTTCTATGGTTCGGCGATAGACTGCGGACCGGGGATCCCCCCGCTCGGGATCGGAACGGGAGCAGTGATCAAAAAAGCGATAATCGACACCAACGTACACATAGGAAAGAACGTAGTCCTGGAAAACAGGAGAAGACTCCGGAACTATGATGATCCCGAAGGTAATATTTATGTACGCAACGGGATCATCGTAGTCGCCAAAGGAGCGGTGATCAAAGACGGGACGAAATTCTAGATAGTGCCGTCTCTGAGAGGATCATTTATTCGAGCGATCCGACCTTGCTTTTAATGCTTTTCCAGTCGAATCTTTTTGCGATCTTCATCGCTTCTTCTTCGCTGAGATCTTTATAGGAAAGGACAAAGACCGAAGCCCCCTTTTTTTCCGGATCAAGAAGGACCGTTATAGCGCCGGCGTGTTCTTCCTTGTCATATGCAAAGTGGACTGTGAACCCGTCTATTTCCTTTACTGATGCTTTTCCTTCCGAAGATTCAAAATTCATTTCTCCCTGCGGGGTGAAGGAGCCGGTAGCTGCCGGGCTTCCTGTCATTATCATAGCGGTGATCTCATTCTCCCCTTTGGTATAGATACGCATTGCCTGGATCATTTTCATTCCGGGCATATCCATAGCCATTCCTTCGGGGTCTTTCCCCTTCCAGCCTTCGATATCCTTCAGTTCCCCATATAGTTTTTCATGCTTTTCCGCGAGGGCGGTCTCAGGAGCCAGGGCGCATGAAAGAAGAAGAACTGATAAGGCTATCGACAGCGCAGTAATACTTTTTCTCATCCTTTTCCCTCCTTTTTGAACTGCGGCAGAAAGTCTGGCATTTTTCAATCTACAAGACAAGATATTTTATGGTCTTTTTTTGGAAGGCTCTGCGTCTGTTGATGCCGGCCCTGCTGGCGTGCGCGAGTCCACTACCAGGTCATTTCCCGGCCAGTAGTCTTTTGGCCTTTGCGGTCAGCGGTTCATTTCGCAGTTAAAGATCTTTTAATATCTGCTACAAGCGTTTTTGAGCCTACATAAAGCGCAGTCCGCTGATGAGGCGTCTCCGGGATGATCTCGAGTATCTCCTGTCCATTTTCATCGATTGCGCACCCGCCGGCTTCTCTCGCGATAAAAGCTGCAACATTGGCTTCGTACAAAAGACGCAGCTTTCCTTTGGGACGGTTCTTCTCCGGCTTTGGGTGGTTGACTATCGCCGGATACATGAACATGCCGCCGTTCGATAAAAGCCTGTGAAAATCCCCGGCAAGCGCCCCCATATATCGAAACGCGAAGTTTTCTTCGTTCCCGCCGATCCATTTCTGCACTTTTTCAGAGTAGGTGTTTCGGTTGGCCGAGTTGAAAGAAAGTTCCCAGGTTTTGGGGTTATCGGGAATGATAAGCCGTTCAGCGTTCTCTGGTATTACATAAGTCATCGTTTCATCGAGATGAAAACGGAAGACCCCGGTGTCTGCCAGCGCCAGTGTAAATACGCCATTCGGGATCAGGAAGATCCCGGCCGCGCGGAGCTCCGATCCTTTGCGCAAGTGACCGTCCTCGGGGCCGTCTGAGTTTTTTTTGGCGACGGCAAACATAAACCCGACCGATAGATTATGTTTTACGTTGCTCGAACCGTCAAGCGGGTCGTAGTAGAAAAAATAGCGTCCCCCCTCTTCGTTTAGGACCACAGGGTCGACCTCTTCTTCGGTGACGGCGTAAATCACCTGATTGGAGCGCCTGAGATAGTGAAGGACGATCTCGTTGGCGATATCGTCCATCTCCATGACGTTTTCCCCCTGGACATTTGTTATCCCGGTCTCACCCATGACATTTTTAAGCGATCCGGTCTGATAAAAATACTGAATATATTTGGCCGCCGTCTGGACTGCCTCAAGAAGAACAAGAAACTTGTAACTTCTGTTATGATGTTCCTGGTGGTGAAGCATGAAATCCATAAAGCTCTGATCGAGTTTCATTACTGTCCTTTCCGGAATGGAGGAAAAGGCATAATACCCCTGAACCCTGAAGATTCAGAAAAGCCTGGGCCGGTCTTTCTGGCCGGGCAACCGCAGTCATAGTTTTTCCAAGGTCATCTTCCGATTATATCAGGTCTGCCGGAGCGTTTCAAGATAGTCGTTTCACGGTGAACACTACCGTTCACAGCAGTTCGGGATATGTTCCGTTTCGTACAACTTCATCAGCCGGCCCTCCCCGGCAGAACGAAGATGCTCCAGGGCAACTCGTTAAAAGAGAGACGGTTACAAACGAAATAGAAGATATGTGCCGAACGGTACGGCGGTTGCATTGAAAAGGGCGAAACCATAAATTGATTTGTACAGGTTTGTTTGAGCTATGAAAGGAGCCCGAACATGGATAATCACCGACTGTGGAACAAAGGAAGCCTGATTATCGGTATAATCCTGCTTTCTTCGACAGTGATGATCGGGTGCAGCCAGGATTCGACTGTTGTAGCGCCGGAAGCATCGCTGCTTTCCAGGATCGCCGAGGATCCTTTTGAAGATGTTCTGACCTCCACTGATGGATGCACTCCTGAAAATACGATGACAATGATCGACCGGCTTGCCGAAGTACTCGGCCTGGACGAAGTCCAGAAAGAAGCTGTCCTCGTTGCTTATCTTGAATTCAGGACCGCTGTCGTAGAGCTTAGAGACCTTGTGAAGGCAGGGGAGATCACTATTGAAGAGGCGCAGGAGCAGGCAGAAATCCTTTATGACGCTTTTGAAGCTGAACTTATGCTGATCCTAACGCCGGAACAGTATGACCTGCTTCAGGAGATGAGAAGGGTCCACGAGCGTATAAGAGACAGGGTACATGCAACAGATAAGTATGTCAGGTGGGAAGAATGGCTTACCGAGATCGGTGCCGATTCGACCCAGATGGCAGATATCTATATCGCGCTTGAAACACTGCACGAGGGGATCAGGGATCTCGTCAGCCAGGTTAAAGACGAAGTAATAACAAGGGAAGAGGCCTTGCTTGCCGCCCAGATCCTGAGAGACGAGTTCGACGCGGCGCTTCAGGCGATTCTGACCGAAGAGCAGTACGAGGCGCTGCTTGCGCTGAGACCGGATAAATGTAAGGTCTGACAATACTGTCCTTTAAACGGACCGAAATAGAGAAAACAGACAAATATGCCCCGGGGAGCCGACTTCCCGGGGCATATCTTATATTTCCAGGGGACCTCCCCCATCAGAGGATATCTCCCCCCGCGGCCGTCTTCACGCGGAAAAACGGCGCAGGCCCGTAACTTCGTTCAACGTAGACGTATCCATGCGGTTTTATCTCAGCAGGACCATCTTGCGCGATAGTATCTTCGTCCCTACGACGAGCCGGGCAAAGTAGACGCCGCTCGCGGCCGGCGCTCCATTTTCATTATTTCCGTCCCAGGACGCAGAATACCTGCCGCTCGGGAAGTAACCGTCTTCGAGGACGGCAACGCGGCTGCCCGTTACATCGTAGAGTTCGAGCAGTACCCTGGCCCGTGATGATCCTGGAGCCTCTTCAGCTCCTACTGCGAAGCTGATCAGAGTGGACGGGTTGAAAGGATTAGGATAGTTGCGGCCGAGCATCGTCACCGCTCCGGGGACCGCCGCAGCTGTGGTAACCGAGACCGTGTGATCGACAATGTTGCTCCATAGACCCCTCTGCCCGTCGATATCTATACTCCTCGCGGTGTAATAGTATACGCCCGGTTCGGAAGAGGTCACCTCGAAGAAGGTATCGGGCTGCGCAGAAGCAAGGAGCGTCCGGCTCTCGCAGAAAGAGACCGGGTCGATGAGATCGACATAGATCCCTTCGTATACTTCACTCATATCAGTCATGTAGGAGAATCTGAGAAGTATCATATCTTCATCGGTGAGACCGATCATGTCGAGATAGAATTCGGCCTCGACCCAATCACCGGAGGATCCGGTGATCCCATGACCCCTGTTTTTCCCCGAGAGATTCTCATCGGTGGTCCTGTTGCCGGGCACGGTGATCCAGCTGTTTCCCTGATCGAGACTTGCGTCGAGGTACGCCCAGTCGAAATATTCTTCGATGTCGTACCATAGCGAGCAGCGAAAAGTGTCTCCGAGAGAGACCGGGTAGACGATATCCATCTCCATAACGCTGAGCATGTTGTTTCCGCTCCCGGAATAATAGCTCTGGAGCCCTTCGGCGGCCCGGTCGGTGCTTACCTCGAACCCGTCCAGCTTCCAGGGGTAGTCGGGCCCCTCGCAGGAATCGATCTCCGATGTGATGTTCTTGAATTCCACGAGGTCCCACGCGACGGCACAGTTCGGATCCCCCGCTTCACCCCCGCTCCAGCTGATCATATAGTCGGGTGGTTCTAGCATTGTCACTTCGTGCATCAAGGAAGGTTGAGGCGGCATGATGCGGTATGGATCCCCCGCCAGACGGAAGAGTGTCAGGTTCAGATCGAGCAGCTTCTCGCAGGTAGGTAGGATCAATTCCTCTGGTGGGCAGAATCCCCCTTCTTCATATCTGTTCACCTCGGGTGTAAAACCGAATATGCGGTTTTTCGCCGTTGTTTCGCCGTAGCACCAGTCGTCACTGCTTCCGTTTGTAATATAGAGCCCCGATCCGGCGGTCACGAGGTAGCCGAGGCCCGAGTTCATCGAGTCACCCAGTGCGGAGAAGAGCTCGTGATGATCGCACAGATCATAGGTGTAGCCCCAGGGGAACAGTATCAACTCACCATAGGAATGATACGAAACGGAAAGAACGAAATTCCTGCCCGCGCAGAAATCACTCACCGCCTGGGTCTCCGGTTCGCTGAACGGCGCGGTGCCCCGGTAGAGATCGTTGGAAGTCACCGGCGAGCTCCCGACATTGTCGATTCCCCACATGTACCCGTAGTTCCTGTTGAGATCGACTCCGAAAGTTCCGTCTCCATTATCCCTTCTGTTCTTCCGCCACCAGTTGTACCATGGCTCCTTGTGGTTCTCCTCTACATATACATGGCCGTCCGGATTGATCATCGGAGCGATCCAGATCTCCCTGCTGTCTACGAGATCTGTTACTTCGGGATCGAGTCCGTAGTTTTCGAGAAGATGCCGGGCGGTGTGAAGGGAGATCTCGACAGTCATCAGCTCTCGGGCATGATTGCATCCCATGATGAACACCTCGGGCTCATCTTCGTCGATACCGGCATTGTCGGATATCTTGATCGAGAGCAGATACCGCCCTTCTATGCTCGTTCCCAGGGTGTCGAGAGAGGTCAGGGCGGGATAGAGAAGCGAGAGATCCTCTAGCTCGTCTATCATCTCTTCGTATGTATGGTAGTCGCCGAGGTTCGCATCAAGAGGCGATGCAAGGGCATCCTCGGCCCTTTCAAGGACGGTGGTCAGTGCGTGCTTCGACCCCAGCCACTCGAGATCTTCCTCGGTAGCGGCGATATCGACCCTTCCGTCCCGGGTGAAAGCGATCACGTCCATTCCGTTAGTGACGAGATCCTTATAGGTAAGATCTTTGGAGAGCTTTGTCCTTATCAGCATCGAAGGTTTTTTGCGTTCGGCCCGGGAAGCGGCCGGAAGAGAGAGAAGCAGTATAAACAGGCAAATAAAGGCAGTCGTGATCTTTCGCATATGTTCTCCCCTGAATTTGTTCCCCTGAAGGGGTTGAATCGCTGTACCTGATTATTATACCATAAGTTAGTGATATTTACAACCATTTATCCTGCCGGGAAGAGAGGGATGGATCTGTCGTTAGAGGGAGATCTTTCCGCTGCCGTTTGATGCCGGGGGCTTGAAGTTTTTTCTGTTTTGAGCAGAAAGGACAGTTTTTCTCAGGCGGATCGATCTTGGCGTTATCTCGACCATCTCATCGTCGCGTATGAAACTCAGCGCTTTTTCTATCGTTATCGGTTTGACAGGCGTCAGGATCACGGCGTCGTCTTTTCCGGCCGCCCTCATGTTGGACAGCTTTTTCTCTTTCGCCTGGTTGACGTTAAGGTCGCTGTCGCGATTGTGCTCTCCGATGACCATTCCCTCATACCCTGGATCGCCCGGATTCACGAAGAGCCGTCCGCGCGCCTCGAGGTTGAAAAGAGCGTAGGCCACCGCCTTGCCCTGCCTGTCGGCTACCAGCGATCCGGTGAAACGGGTGTTGAAGTCGCCCCTGTACTCCCCGAACCCCGCGAAATAGGAGTTCATCACGCCGGTGCCTTTCGTGTCTGTGAGAAACTCGTCCCGATATCCTATCAAAGCCCTTGAAGGGGCTGAAAATTCGACTCTTACCCGGCCGCTTCCATCGTGGACCAGATCTGTCATCCTCGATTTTCGAAGAGCAAGCTTTTCGGTGACAGTACCGAGGTACTCTTCCTCGCAATCTACCAGCAGGCGTTCGATCGGTTCGAGCCGTTTTCCATTTTCATATTTATATATCACGTGCGGGCGTCCAACGCAGAACTCGAATCCTTCCCTTCTCATCGTCTCGATCAGGATCGCCATCTGGAACTCTCCCCGCCCTTTGACGATAAAATCGTCCCTGTCTTCTTCCATCTGGATCGCCACGTTCATAAGAGTTTCCCTGAAAAGGCGGTCGCGTATTTTTTGAGACTGGACGAAACGGCCCTCCTGCCCGCTGAAGGGCGAATTGTTGATCGTGAAACGCATTGAAATAGTCGGTTCATCGACAGTGATCCTTTTAAGCGCTTTCGGATACTCCTTCGTACATATCGTATCGCCGATCTTGACGTCATCGATCCCCGCGAGGACCACGATATCACCTGCTTCGACCGATTCAGCCGGCCTGTACGACATTCCCTCGTATTTCTGAAGCTTTGTGACCTTGAGCGGGACGCGATCGCCTTTTTTATTTATGCAGACGAGCAGCCTGTTCGAGCTGACCGAGCCGTTGATTATCTTGCCGACGGCGAGCCTTCCGAGGTAATCGGAATAACCGAGATCGGAAACGAGCATCTGGAAAGGCTCCTTTGGATCATAGACCGGTGCGGGGATCTCTTCGATGATCGTATCAAGCAGCTCGTGGATATTGTCTGTCTCATCTTCCAGCCTCCTTTTGGCGATCCCTTCGCGGCCGATGGCATAAAGGACGGAGAAATCGATCTGTTCATCTCCCGCGCCGAGATCGATGAAAAGATCATATATATCGTTAAGTATCTTGGCAGGCTGGGCATCTTTGCGATCGATCTTGTTTATAACGACTATGACCTTGAGTCCGGCTTCCAGAGTTTTTTTAAGGACAAAGCGTGTCTGGGGAAGAGGCCCTTCAGATGCATCGACGAGCAGGATCGCGCCGTCTGCCATAGAAAGCGCCCTCTCGACCTCGGCGCCGAAATCGGAATGTCCAGGGGTGTCGATGATATTTATCTTTACCCCTTTCCAAAGCACAGAACAGTTCTTCGCTGTTATCGTGATCCCGCGTTCGCGCTCAAGGTCCATGTTGTCCATTATCCGCTCGTTCATGACCTGCTTGTCATGAAAAAGGCCGCTCTGCCTGAACATCGAATCCACAAGAGTCGTCTTGCCATGATCGACGTGAGCGATTATCGCAATATTTCTTATACCCTCGTTTTTCATTATTCCACTCATATTACAACTCCGAAAATCGCCGACTAAAGTCCGGCTCTGGCCCCCCCCGCGAAAAGACATCTCTGTTTTGCCTGGAGGGAATGAGCGTGTGATCCTGGCGTGCCATAAGATAAGCTCTATAGAGCGTTTGTCAACAGAGAACGGATGAATTCGGAAGAGAAGATTTTTTTGTGTCATTCAGACCCCGGGAAAGGTTAATATCACGGCAGGAACGACAGGCGGGTGCACCCTTTACTGTAAGGAGTCACGAATGAGTATGATCAGAAGCGAAATGCCGGCAGGAAAAGATACAAATAAACGAATATCGGCGATCCTCCTCGTTTTGATCCTGCCTCTGGCCTTTTATGGCTGCGGCGGCGGAGACGGCGGCCCATCCGCCCCGGCCATCACGACTATCGGGCCGGAGGGTGGGACTGTGACCGATTCGGGGGGAGCATCGGTCACTATCCCGGCTGGAGCGCTGAGTACTGAAACGGCGATAACAGTGAAGACTCTGGGAGGAAAAAAGGATCTTTCGGACGAGAGCCAGCCATTTCTGATAATGTTGGGCGGGGCCGAGTTCGGTCCCGACGGAACGACTTTCGCCATTCCTGCCATAATCACTATACCGGTCGATCCTCCTCTCGGGCCGTCCGATGAAGTGTCGATCTTATTCTGGGACGAGACAGAGTCTCGATGGAGCGAGGTGGAAGGCACTGTAAATGTAGCGCCTGGCGGGAGCGTCGTATCGGTGGAAGTAACCCATTTCTCGCTTTTTTCGGCGGTGACCAATGTATTCGACAGCTTCCACGAGAATTTCGGCGATGGATCGACCGCTCAATCGGCTTTTGACGCCTATGTTTCATGGTTCCGGGCGAATGTGACTGATATGGGCCGCAAGGGACTTTACAGGGAAGACTGCCACGAGGTGGTCGGCCTGAGGATCGGTCTGAGCTACAGCGTCCATCACCTGCCGGAAGGGCCGGTCTATGAAGATATCCCCTATTATATGGATGGTACGACTACCGATAAAGATGTCATTTTCTACAAGTCGTACGAGTATTTCCTGACGGGCGTCATCGACAAGAATTATGCTCTCGAAGTACACGTCTATCTCGAATGCTGCGGCGCGGAAGTCGATGTGTCGGCTGAGCCGGCTTCCATTGGTACCGGGGGGACGAGCCAGGTCACCGCGGCTGTGACCTGCGACGACGAGGTGATGGCGGGATATGATGTCGCTTTCGAATCCCTGGGCGGTCTGGGGACGGTCAGCCCCGCGAGCGCCGCGACATCGGCTGCGGGGACAGCGGCGACTACATTCACCGCCGGAGACGATGAGGGAGTCGAATCGGTCCGCGCCTCTATCTCCCACTGCGGCGGAGAGCAGACGCCTGACGGTGCGGCTCAGATAGAGATCGAAGATGACTGGGCAGGCACGCTCAACGTTACGTTTCTGCACGATATAGGGGATGAACCGCTCTTCACTTTTACAGATAACGTCTCGATCTCGGTCAATCTGACGATAGAGGAGGGTGTAGTGACCGGAAGCGGGACAGGCACCCATAACATCTCTTTGTCGTCTGCCGGCAACTGCAGCGAGCAAAGTATGAGCGCTCCCGGGTTTTCAGTGATTGCTGCAGGAACGGTCTCCGGAGATAATCTCGATCTTCAGGTAGTGGCCATGACGATGCCGGTCTATTTCGTCCTTCATTGTACGTGGGATACGATCGAGGATGATTTCGAGTACCCTATTTACGGCCTTCTCGAGTCGTCGATCCTCGCGCAGTGCATATACATAGAAGTTCCATTCGGCCCGGGAGGGACTGATTCAGGGTCTGGTATAGATCCGTTCGGAGAAGATATCCCGATGGAATATGACTATACTTTCGAGCTTGGAGGGGCGGAAAAATAAACCCTCCGTCCTGGATACGGTCTTTCCGTGATTAGCTTTTCAGCCGCCGCCCTGAACGGGCAGCGGCTGAAAATTTTCCTGCAAGAGCTTGATGCTGCTCGAATCGGGCCTATTTCAATCCCTGCTGAAGCCTGTTGTACCTGTTAAGCAGAATAAACCAGATGATTCCGGCTCCGATCAGGACCTGCAGGCCGAAGATCGTCGTCGTCAGGGATTCCCCGAATCCGGCGGCTATGAGCGCCGGCGAGATCGCCGCGGCCCTCGAAATGACCTGCATCGATTTATACATTCCGGAAAGTTGCCCGAGAAGTCCGACGACGGCAGTAATCGATCCCCAGAATAGTATTGCGTGCAGCCCGCGGGCCATCTCTCCGGCCGTAAGGTCCTTACGGAAGTACAGGTCGATGACCTTTTTAACCGACAATACAAGAATGGCGGCAGTGATAATAAAGAGGGGCAGAGCCCATGTTCCCATCGAAGTAATAAAGTATTTCATGATATCTCCTTTTTCATTTTCTGCTTAGATCTCATTCAGCCATTCCGTTTCGGCCAGCTCGATCTGTTTGACCTTGTTTACAAGGATGAACCAGATCAGGCTGGAAGCGATGGCGACAAGCAGGCTTAAAATCATCATCGACGAGCCTTTTATCGCGCACTGGACGATTTTAAGATGCGTAGTATCCAGATCTGCGGCGACTGCCCTTACCATCCGCATCGTTTCGACTGATGACCCGAAAATCCCGGCCATCAGGGATCCGATGCCTAGAGCGGGAAACCATATTAATCCCCCGCGCAGCCTTCCCGTCCTGTGATCTTTTTTCAGATAGATCATATACGTATGCCTTATCGTCAACATCCCGGCGATAATAGAGATCGCGGCCAGAGGCCAGATGAATGATCCTGTCCGCCCGAAAAACCCGGTTGAAAAGAGATGCTGGCCGGAAAGCAGGGCGATTAAAAGAAGGATCGTGACCATCAGCGCCTTTTCCCATCGGGATTGGGCCTGCTCGGACAGACGGCTGAGCAGTCGGGCGAAAATAGTCTGATGGATCCGGACCAGTTCTTCGAGCGCGTCGTCTGAAATATCAAATTTTTCTTCGGCCCTCTCGATTGCTTCCTGATCGGTGTACCCCTGCGCAAGGTACAGCTGGTACATATCTTCCAGATCCGATCCGATTTCGAGCAGGATCCTGGATTTTTCCTGCTGAGGAAGATCCAGTTTCCGATTGATCTCTTTAAGGACTCTTCGGAATCTTTTCATTATTCGATCTCCTCCATAATGCCGATGAACCGATCGAAGAATTCTTTCCAGGCGGCCACCTGCCGCTCCAGATATTTTCTGCCTTTAGCAGTCAATGAGTACTGTTTTCTTTTTCTCTTGCTGTCATCCTTGAGCCAGGATCCTTTGATTTTTCCGTCTTTTTCCAGCTTGTGAAGGATCGGATAGAGGGTCCCGTGATTAAACCTGAAGTAATGGCCGCTTTTTTCTTCTATTTCCAGAGCCAGCTGGTACCCGTGCTTGTCGCCATCCTGAAGTACCGCAAGTATCAGGTCTTCGTTGCAATGTTTTGTAAGGTTCTGTGTTTCAATATCTGTCTTTTTCATCGCAAGCGCCCCAGGGCCGGGTTGCAGCCTGTCAGACGACAGGCCTTATATGTTTGTTCTCTATATATCGACCATCTATATAATACGCCGCGGTCTGTTTTATGTCAATCAAAAAAAGCAGATCCTGCAGATCCCGCGGCTGATTGCGTGATGTCGCGCGGGATTCATGATTCGCTGGTCTCGGGATCCGGAATGGCCGCTTTTTGAATAGACGGTCCTCTGGTATTCGACTCCATGCACTCCCTGCCGGAGGCGGAGTCGGTTATATTGAGCAGCCCGTCAGGGTAGGGTGAAAAATAGCTCTGTTCCATAAGCTCTTTGGTCCTGAACCTGTCGATCCAGACGCGAACCAAAAGAAGCAGAGAGCTGAGCGGGATCTTCCTGTCTCTGTATCTTTCGATAGTTTCCAGGAAATATCCCTTTTCCCCGTGCGAAAGCAGATAGGAAAAATTTCCAATGGCCTGAAGCAGAAGATCTATGTTTGACGCAAATCTTGGGGGCCTTTTCAGCGCGGAATATAGCTGCTCCGCGTACAGGGAAGCTACTTCAGCCTCCGGCTTTTCCCCAGGGTTCGCGAGTATCCTTCCAAGCGCACGCAGTCCTTTTTGGCTGTATGCTGACAACAGCAGCACGTTTTCCGAATGAAACCCGGCGATCCCGGATATCCCGCGCTCTGATGCCGCCTCGCGAAAACGGGCCAGGGTGAAAAGTTTTGTCAGAAAATGCTCTCTGAATCTCAGGTCATCCAGCCGGTTCTCGTCCTCTATTGCGAGGTGTTTAAACCGTGACAAAACAGCGGATCCGAAAAACCCCGGTCCTTTTCCGGAATGAGATATCGCTTCGGGTGATCGAAAGACCTTGACCCCTCTCAGACCGCATGAAGGCGACCTGTCCTTCAATATGAAACCATCTGCCTGATCAAGCGAAGAAAGGAACCTGTCGGAAAACTCCGTGATATCTTTTGTCAGATCCCTTCCTGTCGATGGCTGGATAAGCCTTTTTGATCCTCTCGTTCCGACCGCAAGAATAGGATCGCGCGGGATCCCAAGGCCGATCTCTACCTCCGGACAGACCGGAATGAAATCGATATATTTTTTCATCCGCCCAAGGAAAGGAACCGGCACATCCGTTCCGTCATAACGGCAGCGGTCGAATCCGAGACATTTGCTTATTACGATTTTCGGCCTGACATTCTTCATATCTCTTAATACCCCTGAAATGATCCGGTACTCGGCTTTATACGCCTTTTCATTCTGGAAACTAAATGATTCGGTGATCTGGCACAATCACAAAAAGGAGCCGGGGAAGACGGCATCACTGTCTTCTGGACATCGGTATTCAGGCGGAGTATCGTACAGACCGGGTGATAGCCCGTCACGGACCTGTCCAGTTCTTCGATCCGCGGCGATATCTGATCGTCAGAGAATAAGAGATTATAAAAAGGAGTATGAATAATGGCAAAATCGACAGTCGACCTTGAGTGGAACGACAGAATGTCGTTCAGTACGACCCTTGACGGGCACAAGATCATCCTTGATGCTGCGGGCGAATCGGGCGGGGAGGACAGGGGGCCGAGGCCGAAACAGTTCATGCTTGTCGCGCTGGCCGGATGCACGGGGATGGATGTAGTGTCCATATTGAAAAAGATGAGGGTCGAAATCGAAGGTTTCCATGTAATCGTCGAAGGAGAACTTACCGATGAACTCCCGAAATATTATCATACGATGCATGTGATATATCAATTTAAAGGAAAAGATCTTCCGCTCGACAAGCTCGAAAAGGCAGTCAGCCTTTCAGAAGAACGGTACTGCGGAGTGAGCGCGCTGTACAAAAAGGCGATAGAGATCAGTTCGGAGATCAGGATCACCGAGTGAGCTGTCCTATTGACAGAGTGAAAGAAGAACGCCTGCCGCAACGGCAGAGCCGATGACGCCGGCGACATTGGGCCCCATCGCGTGCATAAGGAGAAAGTTGCCGGGGTTGGCTTTCAGCCCGATATCTGTAACTACCCGGGCTGCCATCGGAACGGCCGATACGCCCGCCGCCCCGATGAGGGGATTTATTTTGTCCCTGCTTACGATGTTCATCAACTTGGCAAGTATGATCCCCGCCGCTGTACCTATGGCAAAGGCTATCATGCCCAGTCCGAGTATGCCAAGAGTCTCAGGGTGCAGGAATTTATCGGCGGCAAGTTTCGAGCCTACGGAAAGTCCCAGCAGTATTGTTATCGTGTTGATCAGTTCACCTGCCGCGGTCTTGGACAATCTCTCCACGACGCCGGATTCCCTCAGAAGGTTGCCGAACATCAGCATTCCGATAAGAGGTGTCGCAGCGGGGATAAGCAAAATACATAATCCCAGCGACATGAGAGGAAAAATGATCTTTTCAACAGCGGTTACCTTCCGGAGCTGCTTCATCTCGATCATCCGTTCCTTCTTTGTAGTCAGCAGTCTCATTATAGGGGGCTGAATGATCGGAACAAGAGCCATATAGGAATAGGCAGCGACCGCGATCGCGCCAAGAAGGTCAGGGGAGAGTTTTCCCGCAAGGAAGATCGCAGTCGGCCCGTCTGCCCCTCCTATGATCCCGATCGCCGCGGCGTCCTGAAGAGAGAAGTTTATTCCGTCCGCTACCCGGGAGAGCCACAGTGCTCCGATCAGCGTCGTAAAGATCCCGAATTGGGCGGCGGCGCCGAGAAGGGCCGTCTTCGGATGGGCGATAAGCGGGCCGAAGTCGGTCATGGCTCCAACGCCCATGAAGATAAGAAGAGGAAAGAGTCCTGTCTGCAGGCCGATAGTATAGAGCATCCCGAGAAACCCTTCCGGCCCCGCGATGGCGGCAAGGGGAATGTTGGCCAGGATCCCGCCGAAACCTATCGGAAGGAGCAGAAGCGGCTCATATTTGTTGTGGATGGCAAGATATATCAGGCCGGTGCTCAGCGCGATCATAAGAAGCTGTCCGAGTCCGGGCGGAAGTTCTACCGGACTTCTTCCCTCATCATCGGTCGGGCTGGAAGCGTTGTCGGTCAGGAAGGAATAGATGCCGGTCGATTTCCACAGCTCTTTTATCTTGTCGCCGATCGAAGTCTCCCCTGATTCTTCCTTCTTTTCCCCGGAGGCCGGCTCTTCCTGCGAACAGACGGAAGAAAAAGAAAGAAGAACGGATGAGATCATAATCAGAATGACAAGAACCAGGCATCTCTGCCTCAATGATCTTTTTCCAGCAGATTCCATGTTTATCAGGCTTTCCCGGGGCACTGGATCATACTCCTCTTTACGGAAGGGATATATATAACAGCACCTGGTCTGTCTTAGTCTGGTCTCCTGCGGCAACCGATATTCCCGTAACTGTCCCATCCACAGGAGCCCTTACTACCGTTTCCATCTTCATCGCTTCCTGCACAAGAAGAGGAGTCCCCGACGTGACTTCCGCGCCTTCTGTGACCAGGACACGGATTATCGTACCCGGCATCGGAGCGCTCACGGCTGTTTTCACCTGCGCGGAGGCAGGCTCGATCTCTTTTATATCTTCCATCCCGTCAGCGATCTTTATTTCGTATTCCCTGCCGTTCACAAAAGCCTTGCTGCCGTCCAGTCTCACGGCATATCTGTTATGGCCTACTGTGACGGTATACCCGCCGGGCCGCTGGATCTTTTCAGGTCCGCCTTTGGCGGCCATGTTCTTCCGCACCCCGATAGTCGAATTGCCGAGCAGATAGTTGATTCCTTTATCTCCGCAGGCGGCAGCGATGAATATATTCTCCTCCGTGACAGGCAATCCGTTTTCTTCCAGCTTTCTGGTCGAAGGGGCGACCCCTTTTCCGGGGTCCTCTTCGAGTATGTCAAGGGGGTCTCTTGTTGTCGGTTCGAGTCCCAGCTGCTCTGATGAGACCGCTATAATTTGAGGATCGGGAGCTATTGGAGTCTTTCCGAAATATCCGAGGACCATCTTTCCGTATCCTTCGGCTATCTTCTTCCACTTGCCGAAGATCACGTTGTTGTAAGCCTGCTGGAAATAGAATTGGCTCACAGGAGTGACGGAGGTCCCGTAACCGCCCAGCCGGACTACTTCTCCCAGGGCAGAGACGACTTCCGGGAATCTGTCCATGATATCATTGTCCCGCATCATCTGCGTATTTGCCGTAAGCGCGCCCCCGGGCATAGGGGACCACGGGATAAGAGGTTCTACCGCTTTTGCTTCGGGAGGCATGAAATAATCTTTCATACAGTCCTTGAAGACCTCCTCCGCCACCAGGACCCTGTCAATATCCACGTCCAGAGTATAATCGGTTCCGCGGAGGGCGTGCCACATAGTGGCGATATCAGGCTGGCAGGTGCCTCCCGAGCATGGCGCCATCGAGAGGTCTATGATCCCGGCGCCCGCTTCGATCGCCGCTTTGTATCCGATTATACTGATGCCGGCAGTCTCGTGTGTATGGAACTGAACAGGTATATCGGCCGGAATGAGCTTTCTTGCCCTTTTTATCGTTTCAAATATCGTCGACGGTGTCGATGTTCCCGAGGCATCCTTGAAACAGACTGAATGAAAAGGTATCTCGGCGCCGAGAATACGCTTGAGGATCATTTCGTAGAAATCCGCGTTATGCGCCCCCGAGCAACCTGGAGGCAGCCCCATCATCGTGACCGTCACCTGGTGCTTCAGGCCTGCGTCGACTATGCATTTCCCGCTGTACGTGAGATTGTCGATATCATTGAGCGCATCGAAGTTCCGGATAGTAGTGATCCCGTGTTTCGCGAAGAGACCGGCGTGAAGCCTTATGATATCGCGCGGCTGTGATTCCAGCCCGACGACATTGATCCCCCTCGCGAGTGTCTGAAGGTTGGAATCAGGACCTGCCGCAGCGCGAAAACGGTCCATCATCTCAAAGGCATCTTCGTTGCTGTAGAAATACAATGACTGGAAACGGGCGCCGCCGCCAGCTTCAAAATATCTGATCCCCGCATTAGCGGCAGCTTCTACGGCGGGGATAAAATCATCTGTGAAGACTCTGGCTCCGTAGACCGACTGAAATCCGTCGCGAAAAGCCGTGTTCATGAATTTTATGACTTTTTTTGACATCGCCGGATGTTTACTCCCGTCTTTCACGCCTGGCTCTGGCAACAGCTATGGCTATTGCGACCTCGGCCAGATTCTTTTTTGATCCGCGGCCTTCTTTTTTAACGGAGATGCCGCCTGGCGGAGGGCTGTCGGCCGGGCCCGGGAAATGTTTAAAGATCCTGGCCGACGCCATCATCACAAGTACGAGCAGAGTCAGGAACGAGAAGACCATTCCCATTCCGGCGGCCATTAATCCGAGTCCTTCGGTCAGCATCGTCTTTCCTTCCGTGCGAGAGATCCGGAGCCTTCCCGCTGCCAGCCTTTCTGTCGAACCGGTCAGGTCTTCCCTGACTGCCTGTACCGGCTCGTGATAGGAAGCCGGCGGTCTCTTCCGAATGCTTTCGGAGTGATCTTTACCCCCGGCGGCGCCTGGCGCCGCTTGTATTCGTTCCTGTCGATCAGCCGGATCATTTTTTCGACTAATCCCTTATCAAGCCCCTTCGCGACGATACTTGAGAGGGACATATCCTTTTCCACATACATCTCTATTATTTTGTCGAGGACGGGATATGGCGGGAGTGAATCCTCGTCCAACTGGCCGGGGCGCAGTTCAGCCGACGGTTTTCTCCTGATCGTCGACGATGGGATCACCGCTCTGCCTGCCCTGCGGTTCAGATATCTGCTTAGAGAGAAGACCAGGGTCTTGGGCACATCTTTCAATACGCCGAACCCTCCGGCCATATCGCCGTAGAGTGTGCAGTATCCGACTGCGATCTCGCTTTTGTTGCCTGTCGTCAGGACGAGGTGGCCGAATCTGTTGGACAGGGCCATCAGAAGATTTCCCCTGACTCTCGCCTGGAGATTTTCCTCGGTGATCCCGACCGGACCTTTCGGGATGATATCTGCCAGCAGATCTCGATAGGCATCGTAAAGGCTGCCGACAGGAAGCTCCAGTATCCTGATACCGAGGTTTTCCGCGAGGCGATATGCGTCTTTAAGTGTCGAAGATGATGTGTACCCTGAAGGCATAGTCACTCCGGAGACGCGGTCCGGTCCCAGGGCGTCGACGGCTACGGCCGCTGTCAGAGCAGAGTCAATGCCGCCGCTCAATCCTATGATGACGCGTTCGAATCCGTTTTTGTCCACGTAATCGCGGGTTCCCATAACGAGCGCCTCATATATCTCCTCATTCGGGCCGAGATGATCGATTCTTTTTCTTGCGGGAAGACGGATATCTTTTCCAGCGGGAAGATCGGGAAGATCGATCGTTTCTATGAATCCGCCGGAGGGGGCGCGTCTTTTTGAAGGTTCAGGGACCGGGCTCTTAATCCCTTTGCCGGGGATTCTGCTGCCGAGCATTATATCGGCTATTATCAGATCTTCTCTGAACGGAGCGCCCCTCACGGCAGTCTTACCGGAGGGATCTATCACGACGCTGCTGCCGTCAAAGACAAGTTCGTCCTGTCCTCCCAGAAGGTTCAGATAGCAAAGCCACGTGTTATTTTCCCGTGCTCTCCTGCGCATCAGGTTTTCCCTGTCACGGCCCTTTCGCCTGTGATACGGCGAAGCTGATATGTTGATTATGATCTCGGCCCCGCCGACGCTGCTCTGGATCCCCGTGGGGCCGTCATCGACCCAGAGATCTTCGCATATACTTATCCCGATCGGTATATCCCCGAAATTGATGACGAGAGGCAGTTTGCCGGCTGTAAAATATCTTTTTTCATCGAAGACCCCGTAATTGGGGAGATTGATCTTTCTGTAGCGCCCCGCGATCTTACCCCTGTAGAGGATCGATGCTGTATTGTGAAGCGGCCGGCCGGGGGCGTGAGAGGCTTCCGGAGCACCTATGATCACCGCAATAGCGCGCGCGTGAGCGGCAAGCTTTTCAAGTTCCTTTTCGCATTCATCGAGAAATCCTGGCTTGAGAAGAAGGTCTTCCGCGGGATAGCCGCAGAGGAACAGCTCAGGGAAGGCAATTATACGGGCCCCAGCTTTTTTCGCTTCGAGTATTGCTTTTCTTGCCAGACTGGCATTTCCGGCCAGGTCGCCGACAGTCGGATTGACCTGCGCGAGCGCGATTCTGACCTTCCTGCTTCTCTTTGCCATCGCAGCGATCCTTTTTGTTTCGAACCCGCATAGAGGATAACTGAAACAATCTGTATGCACAATCGTATTCAATGTAGAGTCTGGAAAAAAGGTTCCGAGAGGAGAAAGATCTTGAAAAAAACATCATTGCTGACAGTGCTCGTCTTTCTGGCAGGAGCGGTTCTGCCGGAAGGCGCAATGGCAGAAAAGGACAGGAAGATAGAGAGAGAGTTCGAAACGAAGCCGGGGAAAACGATCGAATTCGATCTGGATGCCGGCGGTGACATCGCGATCGAAGGGTGGGACAAGGATCTGGTTCATGTCGAGGCCCTGCTGAGGGGAGAAGACAACGACAATATCGATATCGATTTCTATATGGGAAGGTCGGGGCTCGAGATATCGAGCGAGTTCAAAAGGAAAAGAAAAAGAAACAGAAGCGATGTGAATTTTATAGTCAGGATCCCTGTAAAGTATGATGTCGAATTCAATACGCTTGGCGGAGATATAGAGATCAGGGGTGTAGAGGGTATTATCAAGGGATCGACGATGGGAGGCGATGTCGATTTCAGCGATCTGAAAGGAGAGCTGTCTGTAACGACTATGGGCGGAGATGTCAGCGTCAGGGATTCATACCTCGACGGACGGGTCAAGACGATGGGGGGCAGGGTTGATATCGAGAATGTCGAAGGCGACCTCAGGGGATATACGATGGGAGGAGATGTCGAGTACCGGAATGTCAGGGGAAGAAAAGATGATGAAAAAGAGGTGAGTATCACGACGCTCGGAGGCGATCTCGATCTTGACTATGAGGGCAGGGATATCAAGGCGAGGACGATGGGCGGCGATATCGATCTGGGAAAGGGCGAAAAGGTCAGGCTGAGTACGATGGGGGGAGATATCGATGTCCTGGAAGCGCGAAAAGGAGCCGATCTCCACACGATGGGCGGCGATATAACGATAGGCAGAGCTGATATCTTTGCCGAAGCGAAGACGATGGGCGGAGATATCGAGATCAAAGAAGTCGATGGGTGGGTGAAGGCTACGACGATGGGTGGAGACGTCCATGTAAAGATGGTCGGCGGCCCCGACGATAAAAAGAGGGATGTCGAATTGAAGTCGATGGGAGGAGATATAGAACTGACTGTCCCCGAGGGGATGTCGATGGATTTCGATATCGAGATCGCATATACGAAAAAGAGCAAAAGAAATTACAGGATAGAATCAGATTTCGACATGAAGATCGAAGAGACGAAAGAATGGAAGAGCAGATGGGGACAGAAAAGAAAATATATATATGGGACCGGCGTGATCAGAGACGGCGCCAACAGTATAAAGATCCGCACAACAAACGGTAACGTTCGTATAAAAAAAGGAGACTAGAGTCACCCCCAGCGCAGTAGAGTCTTCATATCCAGGGGCCCGTCCGAGCAGCGGGCCCCTGCTATTATCCGTCTCTCCTCCTCCCTCGGGGCCGCTCCGCCAGGGCAGCCCTCCCCATTTCCCGTTCCCCGGGGCTGATTCTCTTGCATCGCTTCATCATTCGCGGTCTTGACGATTTTCCTCCGACAGTGTATTGATTATATATTGATCTGTAGATTTAACGGGCCGGTCGTCTTTGATCTCCGGCCGGGAGGAAGAGATGCAGAAACTGGCATTTATCGGATTCGGAGTCGTCGGGCAGGGGCTGGCGGAGATACTTCTTGAGAAAAAGGAGATCCTGAACAAGGAAAATGGTTTCGAATATTCTGTAGTAGCGGTGAGCGATTTTACCAAGGGATCAGCCCTTGATAATAACGGGCTGGATCTGGAAAAGCTCCTCGAGCTGGCGAAAAATGGGAAGATATCGGATTATCCCGGCGCCACGACCGGGCTGGATGCTCTCGAGACGATCAAAAAGACCAACGCCGACGTGGTGATAGAAGTCTCTTATACCGACATAAAGACGGCAGAACCTGCCAACAGCCACTTCAGGGCCGCTCTGGAAAGAGGCAAACACCTTGTCACTACAAACAAGGGTCCGACAGCCCTCTTTTTCCGCGAGATATCCGATCTGGCAAAGGCCAATAAGGCAGAGTTCCGTTATGAGGGCACCGTAGTTGCCGGCACTCCGGTCATCAACCTCGCCGAGATGTGCCTGGCGGGGAACGAGATAAGCGAGATCAGAGGGATCCTGAACGGCACGACAAACTTTATCCTGACAAATATGGAAAAAGGGAAAAGTTATAAGGATGCTTTGAAGGAAGCCCAGGAACTCGGATTCGCCGAAGCCGATCCGACTGCTGATGTTGAGGGGTTCGATGCGCTCGCGAAGGTAGTCATCCTGGCCAAAAGCGTCATGGGGGCGGAGATAAATCCGGAAGATGTCGACAGGACAGGGATCACGGGAATCAGCCTCGACGATGTCAAAAAAGCCGCCGATGCGGGGCTGCGCTGGAAACTTATAGGGAAAGTGAAAAGAGAAGGGGGCGCTGTCAAGGCATCGGTCAAACCTGAAAAGGTCGCCCTCACCGATCCGCTCGCCTCGGTAGGCGGAGCGACGAATGCCCTCACCTTCGAAACCGATCTTCTCGGACCGGTCACTATCGTAGGGCCGGGAGCGGGAAAGAAGGAGACGGGGTATTCTCTGCTTATCGACTTGCTCGCGATAAATATGAAGGGATAGGCTTAAGGCGGAAACAAACCAACCCGGAGCATACAGCATATATTCTGCGGCTCCGGGTTTTTCTGCGCGTCCCCGGGGCTTTACCGGCCGAATCCAAGCATATCATCCATCGTGTACAATCCTGGTCCGAGGCGATGAATGAAATGTATCGCTTTTATCGTTCCTCTGGCCAACGGCTTTCGTGAATGCGCCTTATGGACCAGCTCGAAACGCTCTCCCTCTCCCGCGAATATGATCCGGTGTTCGCCGGCCACGTCTCCTCCTCGAAGAGAATGCATCCCGATCTCTTTTTTCGGGCGTTCGCCGACAAACCCTTCTCTTCCATAGACGATAGCGGAATCTTTTCGGACTGACCTGACGATTTCGGCTATCTTTGCCGCTGTCCCGCTTGGCGAGTCTTTCTTTCTGTTGTGATGGATCTCGACGATCTCAACGTCAAAGTCCGGCAGGGCGCGGGTAACATCTTCCGTAATCTTGAAAAGAAGATTTACTCCGGCAGACATATTCGGGCTTATAAGGACCGGGATATTATTAGCCACTTCCTCCGCTTCGGCAAGCTGGCCGTCAGAGAATCCGGTAGTCCCCGTAATAAAAGGTTTTCCCGCGGCGGAAGCTTCCGCCATATGGGAGAGCGACGCTTCAGGGCATGAAAAATCAACAACGATATCTCCCTTGTCGATGATATCCTGAAGGTTCGATCCGACCTTCACGCCATGCAGGAGGTTTCCAAGGTTTTTGTGTCCCGGAGCCTCTACGGCGCCTGCCAGCCGGAGTCCCCCGTCCTTCTCGATCTCATCTGCCACCGCGCGGCACATCCTGCCTAAAGCCCCGGTCAATATAACCTTTATCATCGGTACCTTCCCTTCGGCGTTTTCCCCGCTGCCGGTCAGACAGACAGGCCGTAATCGGCAAGGGCCTTTGTAAGCTTCTTGATATTTTCGGGCAGCATCCTTACGAGCGGAAGTCTTACATCCCCTACGCCCATATCAAGGATATTCATAGCTTCCTTTACCGGCATAGGGTTTGTTTCGATGAACATCGCCTGGCATAGCGGAAGAAGCCTGAAGTGGAGCCTGCGGGCTTCTTCAAGGTCTCCATCTTCGAATATGGAGATCAGCGAGATGACATCTTTGGGCACGATATTGCCGACAACGCTGACGACTCCCTTGCCGCCTATCGCAAGAATCGGAAGTGTCAGGCTGTCATCGCCCGACATAAGAATAATATTGTCTCCGCAGATGCTGATGATCTCGGCCATCTGCTCGAGATCGGCGCTGGCTTCCTTAAGGCCTATTATATTTTCATGTTCGGAGAGCCGCTTTACCGTAGAAGGCTTCATGTTGACTCCGGTCCTTCCCGGAACGTTGTAAAGCATCAGAGGAAGCCCGCCTTCGTCGGCAAGCTTCATAAAATGGGCATATAAGCCCTCCTGCGTAGGTTTGTTGTAGTATGGAGTCACTACCATAGCTCCGTCGACTCCAAGCTCGCGCGCCTTTATGAGGTTTTCGATCGATCTGGTCGTCGAGTTAGTCCCGCATCCCGCAACCACCTTAAGGTTTCCGGCGGCTTCATTGACTACCAGCTCGATTATCCTGAAATGCTCCTCCCACGAATATGTCGGGTTTTCGCTTGTAGTCGCGCAGGGGACCAGTCCATCAGTTCCTGAATCGACATGAAACCTTACAAGTTCGCGAAGCTTGTCTTCGTTCAGACTGCCGTCCTTGTTAAATGGCGTGACAAGCGCGACATACAGACCCTTTAACATTACCCCGACCTCCTTGGCCCTCAGCCCATTTGAGATATGAAATACTTTCCCCGTCTGCCCGCGGGCGGCCAGCGCCGCAGCGGGTGGAATAACTCTATTTTATTTTTCGAAGAAGTGTCAAGAAGAAGTGAGGCGCATGGTGCCTCCTCTTTTTTCAGGGGAAGCGGGGCTGATTTACCGGGATTGCCGTGATTATTCTTATCCGCCCCGCCAGGGCCTTGAAATTTTCCAAAAAAAACAGATAAAAGGCTTGACAAGGTCTTAATATTAACATATACTAATATTAGAATAAAGAAAGGTAACGGGAATGAAGAAAGAAACAAAAAATGCGCCCCTTTCGGAGACTGAGATCGACCGCTTGTCGGAGATCCTCAAGTCGCTTGCGAATCCGGCGAGGCTGCGCATCGTGAACCTCTTGATAAGAGGCGAATCGACCGTTTCGGAGATCTGCAGCAGGACCGGGCTGAAACAATCGCTTGTCTCGCAGCAGCTGAAAAATCTCAGGCTGAACAATATCGTTCAGAGAAGAAGAGAGGTTCCGAAGGTCTATTACAGCCTGAAAGAAAAGAACATCGTCAACATGCTGACCTGTCTTGGCAGGTGCGGAACTGGGATCGTAATCCCGGGAAGGAAGTAAGATGAATAACAAAGTGACTCATGTAGACAATGACAGTTTTAAGGCAGATGTACTCGATTCCGCTATCCCTGTAGTCGTGGATTTCTGGGCTCCATGGTGCGGCCCCTGTCGAATGGTAGGCCCGGTTATCGAGGAACTGGCGGAAGAGTATGAAGGCAAGGTCAGATTCGTAAAGCTCAATACTGATGAAGCGAGGGAAATCGCGATCAAATATGGAATCATGAGTATTCCGACCCTCAAGATCTTCAAAGGAGGGGAAGTCGCCGATTCTATCTCTGGAGCGGCTCCCAAAGAATACTTCAAGGAGTGGATCGACAAGGTCCTTGTCTAAAAGCAGCAGTCCTATCAGGTGGAGGAATGGGGACGGGAGATCGATGATCCCGTCTCCTCCGCTATTTACATAAAGGCGATCCTCTATTATACTCACTGGAAAAGTAGATTCGCACACCCTCATACGGAGAGATAAAGGATGAAGATCAGCAAATATCCGGTGATGTTGTTATTTCTGGCTGTCCTGAATATTCACTGCTCCAGCGGTGAGATAGACCGGACAGGCCTGGTAAAGGTCTCTGAGAGGGTGTACGCCTTTATTGCCGAAGGGGCCGGGACGGCGCAGGGGCTTGGCGCCAATTCCGGTTTTGTCCTCGGGGACGATGCGGTTCTCGTCATAGATTCAAGATATACCCCGGCCCTTGCCGGGCAGCTTCTTGAAGCTGTCAGGTCGGTTACTGACCTTCCCGTGAAATATCTCGTGAATACCCACTATCACCCGGACCATACATGGGGGAATTCAGTCTTTGCGGATCTTGGCGCTGTGATAATAGCAAGGCCGGAGACCCGCCAGGGGATCGAGAAGTATGCTCCGGTCTATCTTGAATACTACAGGAAAGAGATGCCCGAAAAATATGAGCTGCTTGTCGATGTAAGGATCACCCTTCCCGATTCTGTTATAACTGAAAATACGGTAATCGATCTTGGCGGCGTCGAAGTAGAGCTCTTTTACCCAGGCCCGGCGCACACAGCCGGTGACCTTATCGTAAGTATCGGATCAGAAAAGACTCTTTTCACAGGCGGGCTTGCCTGCAACGGGTATCATGCGAATATGGGAGATCCGGGCGCTGACTTTGACAACTGGATAGCTGCTCTCGATGATATGGAAAAGAGGGCTCCCGTACGGGTCGTCCCGGGACAGGGAAAGGTGTGCGGAAAGGGAGTGTTCGCCGTACAAAAGAAGTATCTCCTTGACCTGATCGAAATAGGCAGATCAGCTATAAGGGAAGAGAAAATATTTTCAGAGTATCTGCCAGACGTGGTCATCCCGGATTCGGAAGAGTATCGGCAGAAGAATATGATCGCGTTCAACATCCAGGCGGTTTACAGGAGATATATGTTCTCGACCGTCGATCCCGATTTCATGCTCGATACAAGCGATGACTTCGTTATTCAGGATGGGGGAGGGAATGCCGGAAAAGGCAGAATAAAATGGATCAGGCAGAACGAAGACGGATATTCGGAACTCGAACTCTTATGGAAGCCCGCAAATGTGGCTGAAGTCCTCGTCCAGGATATCTACGATGACGTGGGAAGACATTTGGGCAAAAACACCGGTCTGCATATGGCTGTCCTGGGATCGAAAAAGATCATGTTTGGAGACAGCGAGTCAAACGCGGTATTCGGCAGCTGGGGACGCAAGATCAGGTCTGTCGTGGCGACGGGCGGTATCTGGACATGGTCGATGATGATCCGCGAGGGGAAGATATATTCGGTCAGGATGACGACAAACGCCATGGGGGACGAGGCTATGGAAGAATATAATATGGAGATCCTCGAAAAGGCAGTCTCGACCCTTCATTTTATACGGTAGCCCGGTTGTCAGGTAAAACGGTTTCAGCCGCCGATGCTGTCTATGCCCCGTATTTTTTCAATTTCCCGGCATTTGCAAGGGCAAGTTCCATTATCGACAGGGCCGGAAAGACTCCAAGCGACCCTTTATCGCATTCAGTCTCGCTGAATCCTCTCGAGGCGTCTATACCGCAGAATTTTGATCTGATCATAAAAGGGACCGGGTGCCATGAATGCCCCTTCATCGCGCATGGGGTGGAATGGTCTCCCGTGACTATCAGCACATCGGGGTCGATTCCCATGAGAAGAGGGATCGCCGCGTCGACCTCTTCTATCACCTTGACTTTGCCCTCGATATTTCCATCTTCTCCGTAGGAATCCGTCTTTTTGATATGTATAAAGAAAAAGTCGTGATCCCCGCCGTAGATAGACCTCACCGTCTCAAACTCTTCTGCCGGAGTAAATCCCGTATCAAAAAGATCCATACCGCAAAGTCTGGCGACGCCGCGGTACAGGGGATATGCTGCGACAGCGGCTGCCTTTAATCCATACCTCTCGTTGAACGGTTCGATCGACGGCTTTTGGGATATTCCCCTGAGAAGAGCGGTATTGGCCTTCTTTTCATCGATCAGGACCTCGTTTATCATCTTTACCAGCCGGGTAAGGATCGATGCCGTCCGCGCCCCTTCAGGGGCTGTAGCTGCGGGATCGAGGGGTCGCCTGCCTGTGACCTGTGGGTCGGTCTCCTCTATCAGGGGGGAGAGCCCTTTTCCTCTCAGTACGATCCCAAACCTGTATTCCCGTACAGGCATTATGATTATCTCGACGTCATCTATCTTTTTTATCTTCGCGCCGAGTTTTTCGCATATACGCTCACCTTCTTCATGAGGTATTCGTCCGGCCCTGCGGTCTGTCAGTATTCCCTTTTCGTCTATTGTGGCGAAATTGCCTCTGATCGCAATATCCGAACTTTTTAGTTCGAATCCCACACCGGTCACCTCTATCACCCCGCGGCCCGCGTCATTCTCCGGAAGAAACGGGTCATAACCGAAAAGTGAAAAATGGGCAGGGCCGCTTCCGGGAGTCATACCGGCGGAGATCGGCGTGATCCTTCCGCACGCACTCTCTGAAGCGATCATATCAAGGTTGGGAGTCTTTGCGCTTTCAAGTGCTGTCTTTGGAAAATCCCGGTTCCTTATTCCTCCCACTCCATCCATTACAAGAAATACGATCCTGGCGTCGTTTTTTCTCAACAGACTCTTCAGCATATCAGACTCCTCCATGGGGGGCGATCCGTGGTGATGCGAATAACGTATTCGACTCCTTTTGAAAGGGTATAATCGATTATACGGGTTTGTCAAGAAACTGTATCTTCTTTCCTTTTCGGTATTTCTATTTGAAGCCTATAATGTTACAATATATGGAACGCAGACCGGATCTCCGGGGTTAAAGACCGGTGCGGGCTGATCCCGCTGTAGTCCTGTATTAATTGATGGTTTTCGGGAGGAATTATGAAGTCGAGTAAAGATATATCGCGGCGAAGCGGAAGAATCGTCCTCTTATTGTTCCCTTTTCTGGCGCTGATTTCTGGGTGCGGAAACAAGCAGTCAGTCGCGTTCCATGATCCTGTCGACAAGGTCTCGCAGGTAGAGACGAACGCGGAAGTACTTAAGGCCTGGGTCACAAATGACGCAAAAGCCGACGTCCTGATCCATATAGACACGTCAGATGATATCAGGGTCTTTCCCGCCAGTTTTGACGAAACGATAAAGAATTCTGCCGACCATCTTAAACGAAAGAATGTGGATGTAGTGGAGCAGATCGCCTCGTTTATCGAAGGCGGAGGCACTGTCAACCTCGGATATAAGACCGGGCTGTATAAAAGGGTCATCTGGGTCCTCCCCGCCACCGCCTCGGTGGGAGCGAACCCTGTTTCTTTTTTAAAAAAGGCTCTGATCGAAAATCGCGGATACAGAAACGCGGATCTGGGGAATCTTGAAAAAGACGGAAAAAATATTTCGGGGACGCTCGCCGGTATACCGATCACCGTGACGCGTCTCGAAGATCTGGAGGTCGGGGCGGAAGAGACCGCGATCATCGATATAGATCTTGGGTACTTCCTTGGCCAGAAAGCCCAGGATGAGGAGCAGAGGATGGGCACGCGCGTCCTCTTCGATTTTCTGAGGATATTGAGGAGGAACAACATCCTGACCAGCCAGGTCACGATAAATCTTTCCTCGATAAATAACCTGGTGCCGATGGATATGAGGTTTTTTGGAAAGGTCATCGAAGACGCGCTGAGAGACCCCAAGATAGTCGAGGGGACGGTCCCGGAGAGATATTCGATGATGATGGATGCCGAGGAAGCCCTTCTCGAGGGGCAGTTTGCCCAATCCGAAGCGATCTATAAGGTCCTGTCCGAAAGGTATCCCGACGATGCCGGGCTTTTCTTCTCCCTGGCGGTAGTGCAGGGGTTCCAGGGCAAGGGAAAAGAAAGCAGCGAGGCTCTTGGGAAAGCATATGGTAACGACACGGCATATATCAGAGGATTCTTCCAGCTCGCCAGGGTACTTGCCGTAAACGACAAACTTGTTGCGGGGCAGGAGATCCTGAAATCGTCAGAACTGAAAGCTATTATTCCGCAGGACGAACTTGACTACCAGATGGGGCTGTTTTTCTTCAACGCCAGGGCCTACCATGACGCGATTACCTATCTGGAGCTTGTTTTGCAGTCGCGCCGTGATGATTTTGCCCTGAAGACAGTGCTTTACAAAGCGTACAAGGCTGTCGATGATACCCAGAAGATGTACTCTACCCTCTCAAGGCTCGTAAGGCTGGACGAGAAAAGGGTCATAAGGGATATGCCGTGGGTTTTTCTGGATCTGGGTATCCTTTCCGAAAACGCGAAACTGTATGTGAATGCCGCGGAAAACTACGAGAAATATCTCAGTTATGTCCCTTCTGCGGAAAATGCCGCCGAACTGAAAGAAAAGATCGACAAATGGGGCAGGAAAAAGAAGTAGAGGTCCGGCGCGATATCCGGATATGGATCCTGCCGGCCCTGGAGTGAGCCGATCTGTGAATTTCCCCCGGGCAGCGTCACCTGCCGGCGCCTCTTTTGAGTATATCAAGAAGATCGGCTATCTTTCCGTCATCGAGCGCCGATCTTATCTTTTCAATGGCCGACGCGAGTTTTTCCTCGTCTCTTATCCTGATATTGAGCTGATAGGCCCCTCCCTCAAGGTTTGCAGGAGGAGATATTTTTGCGTGCTGGGGAAGCCGGATCCCTGCTATGATCTCATCGATCGCCCGGATATCACGGGTAAGGTCCGGGTAGCATGCTGCTTTCAGGCGCTCTGGAAACGATCCTCCTGATTTTTCATATTCGGCGGCAAAGGTCTTCCATTTTCCGTCTCCCTGATCTGCGAGATAATTGATCAGCCTGACAGATTCCTTCTGTTCGGCTCTGCTGAGGCTGTTTTCTGAGAGAAATCCCACCGCCCGGGTCAGGTCGACTGCCTTTATGGAAGAAAGCCGGAGAAGGTCGGCAGGTTTTACATATCCGCTGTGGAGAGCTTCGAGGACCTGCGGGTCTTTGTCGAGAAGTCCCGTCATTTCCCGCAAGGCCCCGGCTGAAAGGGTCCGTCCGAATATTTTTGAAAGAGAAGAAAGAACGCAAGAAGGATCTTTCGGAAAGAAGCCTGACGCCTTTTTTGCGAGAATTATTTTTTCAAGTTCAGAAAGTTCTTCGCCGCGAAGAGAGTCTTCGAGCCAGAATCTGACAAAGGACGCGGGATCTTCGACATCCGCGACCAATACTTCTATTTCCCTGAGCCCTGCTGCCGAAGCTGCCGCAATCCTTCGGTGTCCGAGTATGATCGTTTCAGAAGGGGTAAGCAGCGGAGGGACGATGATACCCGAACTCCTGACCGATTCTATCAGTTCAGAGCAGGCTGTTCCGGCCTCCGCTTCGCCGGGCAGGACCTTCCGGAAACAGAACAGAGATTCCCTGATCTTTTCCGGTTTTGGCGGAATTATTGTCGCGATCCTTCGATTCTGCACGATTTTCCCTCTCCTGCCGGCCCGTTACTCTGTCCCACGCATCCCGGAAGCATATCCCGATATTAACATTGAAAAATAATAATGCCCACAACAGAATGGCGAATGGGTTGATTTAGAAAAGCACAGGTTATATATTGTCATCCATGAAGAGGATAACAGGAGCTATATTTCAGGCTGCAGCTGTCATCGTGATCTCGGTGGCGGTCTCATTCATTCATAATGCGCTTTCCTCGAATGGAATAGATCCGTTCAGAAAGATAGACCAGGTACCTGTAGTCGATGACTCAGCTGATTTCGGGGCTGACGGAATAAGGATAATCACCCTTGAAAAACTCAAGGAAGTGATCGATAGCGGCGGAGTGGTAATAGATTCCAGATCGGCAGCTGAATATAGAAACGGGCATATACCCGGCGCGGTACTTCTCGATTATTACGAGTTCGGCAGGCAGATGGATAATGTCATACCCCTCCTCGATTTTGAAGAAGAGTTCGCCATCTACTGTTCGGGGCCGCTCTGTGAAGATTCGTCAATGCTCGCAAGAGAACTGTATACGCTGGGATATAGAAAGATCCTTGTTTTCAAAGGCGGAGTGGAGCGCTGGGAGGAGGAGGGGTTGCCGCTTGCAGCCGGAGGCATCTAGGAAAGCGGGCCCAGGAAGATGAACAACGTATTTTTATCAGAATATCTTTTCGAAAGTGCTCCTTCGCTGGAGCTGGATAATACAGGCAGGGAAAAACGGTCCTGGATCAAAGATCCAATCGTGATCCTCGTCATCAGGCTGATCCTCGCCTCCGTATTCATTTATGCGGCCACTCAGAAGATCGGCAAACCTCTCCTCTTTGCCGACGAGATAAGGATGTATGGGATCCTCACAGGCGGACCTCTACTTTATATTATTTCGATCGTGCTCCCATGGATGGAGATCTTCTGCGGGCTGTCTCTTATTTCCGGAATATTTATGAGAGGGGCCGCCCTGATCCTGGCGGTTTTCAATCTGGCATTTATCTTTGTGATATCGTTCAGGAGCGTTTTGATCATCAGGAACGAGGGGACTCCGTTTATGAGTATCTTTTTCGACTGCGGCTGCGGATTCGGTGCAACGTATGCGTGGAAGAAACTGATAGAAGACGCCCTTCTGCTGGCAGGCGCTGTTCTGATATTCGCGGCGCCTCCATACAGGTTCGTTTTTTACCCAAGGAGAAAGCGAAGAGAACTATGAAGATGAACCGCAAGGTCATACTTTCGATATTGATTTTTGTTGTCCTTTCTCTAGTTGGCCCCGGGAGAATCCAGGCTGAATCGGTCCGTCACAGATTTTCAGGGGATGAAAACGAGCTCGGCGTAATCATTGGTGAACCGACAGGGCTTTCCTACAAGGGATGGACAGGACGGAATACGGCCTTTGATGTCGGCGTCGCCTGGTCGTTCAGGCGCGAGGGGAATCTGCATATTCATGCCGACTATCTTATCCATAATTTTTCATTTTTTGACGTCGATGACGAAAGGATGCCGTACTATATAGGCATCGGAGGAAGAGTGAAGATCGAGAATCACTCGAGGGTCGGCGTAAGGTTCGTCATAGGTACTGAATACTATCTTGAGGATGCTCCATTCGGTTTTTTCTTTGAGATCGCTCCGATATTAGACCTCGCTCCCGAGACCGAGCTGGATATGAACGGCGCGATCGGAGCCAGGGTGGTTTTCTGATCTGTTCCGAGACTATCCACTAAGGCATCTTCGCCACAGCGGCAATTCAGCGGATATTCGATCATCCAGCAGGGTTCTCAGGCTCCTACTCCTTCGCGGGCCTCCCGACCGAGGCTCCGAGAGATTCGGCTGTCCTTACCATCTGCCCGTCGGGATCCACTACCTTGAGTTTTTTTACGGCGGTCTTTATGTTGGCCGATTCTATCTCTCTGCCCCTGAGGCAGACCATCCTGCCGTATTTGCCCTCCGCTATAAGATGCGCGGCTTCGACTCCGAATCTGGTAGCCAGTATCCGGTCATATGTCGTGGGAGTGCCCCCCCGCTGTATATGGCCCAGCACTGTCACGCGCGTTTCCATTTCGGTCAGAAGGCTGATCTTCTCAGCTACCCATCTTCCGATTCCGCCGAGGCGTCCGGGAGTGCCGTCGGCTCCAGGCTCTTTTTCGTATACCTTCCGGCCGCCTTCGGGGAAGGCCCCCTCAGCGACGACAACGATGCTGAATTTCTTGCCTCTCTTTTTTCTGTCGGTGATATGGCTGCATATCCCGTTGAGGTCGAAAGGTATTTCGGGGAAGAGTATGACATCGGCTCCCCCTGCGATCCCCGCTTCAAGGGCTATCCATCCGCAGTCCCTGCCCATCACCTCGAGGACAAGGACCCTGTGGTGGCTTTCTGCCGTCGTATGAAGCCTGTCGAGAGCGTCGGTGGCGCAATCGACCGCTGTATTGAACCCGAAAGTGACGTCGGTGACGTCGAGATCGTTATCGATCGTTTTTGGAACGCCTACTACAGGAACACCTTTTTCGTACATTGCCTGGGCGATCTTCATCGTCCCGTCGCCCCCCACCGCGACGAGCACGTCGATCTTCATGCGCTTGATATTCGTTACGATCTCTCCGGTCACATCCTTGAAAAATGATTTGCCGTTTTCTCTCATCGGATATCTCATCGGGTTTCCTCTGTTCGATGTTCCGAGGATCGTCCCCCCCTTGAGCTGCAGCCCCGACATCATCCTGGAAGTCAGAACCATGCTTCTCGATTCGAGCAGTCCGTCAAAACCGTCGTATATGCCCAGGACCTCCCAGCCATATTCCGATATTGAGGAACGGACAAGGCCCTTTATTACGGCGTTGAGACCCGGGCAGTCCCCTCCGCCGGTGAGGACCGCGATACGTTTGATCTTTTCAGGATCGATCATCTTTTTTGAGTCCGTACTTTTCTTGACCACTGTTTTCTTCTCCCTGGTTTTGGCAGCCTGGATTTCTCGATATCCCGATACTATACCATTCACCGGATCTTTTAAAATAATTTATCATAAACCGGCTGAAATGAGCGGTACAGGGTTCTTGACCATTAAATAGAATTCTGTTATCTTCGCTCTGCCTGGCTGCCCATGCGGGATTGTTGTTTGTGCAGCCGAAAGATCGGTTCAGGGAACTGTGGTTTTCTTTACGGAGGGTAGGAGATGAAGAGACTTTTAATCGTATTTATGGCGGTTTTGATAGTTGCTTCGATCGGATGCGGGAAAAAGCAGGAAGATCAGAAAGCAGAAACCAAGACAGAAGTGCAGAAGGTCAGGGGCGGGTATCTTTTGGATCCGGTCGATAAGGCCTCTGTGGATCTGGTAAACTCGAAATATTCTTATGTCTACAAAGAGATCGAATACAAATTCAACAGCAAAGAAAATATGGAAGCATTCATGAAAGATCCCGAAAAGTACCTGAAAAAACAGTAGTGTTTATTTGACGATTTGCATATTGCATTGTCTGAACCTCATAATGAGACAAAAGTCCCCCGTTAGGGGGACTTTTTAGTCCCGGTCGTTCCGTAAAATTCCTTATGATTCCCCCTGAGTCCCTGCCGGGTCCCAGCCCATAAATATTGCTGCAGCGCAGGATTTGAGCTTTTTCCTGCCTTTAGGACCGTTACCCCCAACTCAGACCATAAGTACAATGCCTTAATTTGGAATAGGTGTTGCAATCCGGGCAATTCACGAGAATAACTGCATCCCGATCAGATGGGATGCGATTACTTAAGGGGATCCTCTAGGTTGCGCGTTCCGCATTATACCGCGTGGATGCTTCGATCTTAAATGGAGGAACGAAAAGGAGGACGGCCAGATGAGGAGAACTCTTCATGCTGCGGTCTTTTTACTGGTGATCTGTTTTTCAACTGCCGCTTATGCCGGAGGGCCCGAGCTTTCCAGCGATATGACTGCAGTGAAGATAGTCATCAACGAAGAAGATCATGAAATCACCGTGCCCGCGGACAGGGTATACCCGAATGATATGGTCGAATACACGCTTGTCTACCGTAATACCGGGGATGAGCCGGTGTCCGGCGCAGGTTTCGTAGGACCGGTACCATCAGGAACGGCCTATCTTGGCGAGACGGCAAGCGAGATCGAAGGGATCAGCCCTGTTTTCAGTATTGATGGGGGTAAGAGTTTCCACCAGGCACCTGTCACATATGAAGTCATCAGAAAAGACGGGAGCTCGGAGACGAAGACGGCAACGCCGGAGATGATAACGCACATAAAGTGGATGATGGACAGAAGCTTCGATGCCGGAGAAGAGATCAAAGTCTCCTACCGGGTGCATGTCAAATAGACAAAAGAAGTTAATTTAATTGGTCTAAAGAAGCTCCCTGCGGGGAGCGGGCAAGTTAGAACGCCTTGATAGAAGGCAGAAAGATGGTGATCAGTCATGGCACTGAAAAAACTGACAGGTTCTATTCTTCCTGTCATGCTGCTTGTATTGCTGCTTATATCAGCAGCGGCACAGGCGCAGACACCTGCCGGAACGACTATCCGGAACCAGGCTTCGGCCACGTTTCAGGATGCCCTCGGCAACACATACACGACAACCTCGAATGAGGTCATAACGATCGTACTTCCAGTCTATGGTGTCTCGGTCCTTCCGGATGATTCGGGCGAAACGCCTCCTGCGATTCCGGCTATGGTCCAGACAGCTATACCAGGGCAGACGGTATATTTCAGCTACAACCTTACTAATACGGGTAACGACGCTGATAACTTCTCGATCGTACCGCTGCTCGACGCAGTGAACACGACTGTTACTCTTGGAATCGGGGATATTACGATCTATCGTGATCTCAACGGAAACGGTGTCCTTGACGGAGGCGAACCCGCGATATCCGCTGGCGGAGTCCCGGGACTCCTCGGCCCGGTCGCTTCAGGCACGACAGTCAATCTTCTCGTATCATACCAGGTCCACCCGGCCTCCTTGTCCGGTGAATTGGCCTATGTCGGAATGCAGGCGACGTCTACTGGCGATGCCGCCCAGATCGACACCCGCAACTATCATCTCATGACTGTTGTAAGCGATGCTGCTATCACCGCAGCGATGTCGGCCCTTCCAGCTAATGTAGATCCGGGCAATACGATCACCTATCTGGTTTCCGGTTCGAATGTCGGCAGCGACGTTGCGCATGGTATCACAGTCCCTTCAGTCGGCCTTACCGGCGTGCTTGTATGGAATATTCTGCCTGTCGACCCTTCGACCGGTAATCCGCTCGCGTTGTCAGGCGCCCCGGCAGGCGCTCCCGCGGGCGGCACAGTACTCTATCTGCCTGCCGGAAGTTCGACAGCAGGCGATGTAAATACATGGGCCTGGTCTACTTCGGCACTGGCCGGAGATATAGCTGTCGCATATATTACAAGTAGTGACATAGGGGTCGGCCAGAGCGGAAGCTTCAGTTTCGACGTGACAGTTCCCCCAGGAATGCTGGCCGGGATAATCAATAATGACGCATTTATAGCGTATGTCGATAACAACGGAGGGACGCCCGATCCCACGGTAGTTACGACGAACAACACGCAGGTCAACGTAAATATCATCCCCAATGTACTGGTCGGCCCGGACGGTAATCCCGGCGCAGGTACGCCTCCGCTGTATAATGACGATACTCAGTCGGTCCTTCTTGCCTATGCAAATTCAACGGTCGACTTCGTCAACACCGTCCGTAATGATGGAAACGCCGCAGACGCTATCAACATCCATGTCGATGGAGCTTCGACGATTCCCGCAGGATGGGGCGTGCAGCTGCTTCGAAGCGACGGCGTGACTCCTCTCTCTGATTCGGGTGTAGACGGTCTCGTCGATGTCGGTATCGTCAATCCGGGAGCGAGTGTAGATTTTGTCGTCAGAGTGCTGATCCCCGGAACAGCTTCTTCAGGCGGCCCGTACAACGCTGTCATTCACGCACAGTCGACCAACAACCCTTCCGAATACAACGTGACTAACGACGAGATCACCGCGGTCAGTCCTGCCGCCGTCGACATAGGAAACTATGACGGCGCTGTCGGCACAAACAATGCCGCTGTTAATCAGAACGTAAATCCGGGCAGCCTGGTCGATTTCGCTCTCGATGTGATCAACACCGGAGGAACGAGCGATAATTTCATACTCTCCTCGGCGTATCCTGCCGGATGGGTACTCACATTCTATCGCGACACGAACGGAAACGGAGTGCTTGATGTACCTGAGCTTACTCCGATCGCCAATGTAGGCCCTCTTGCTGCCGGCGTTGAAGTAAATATAATCGCAAGGCTCAATGTTCCTGTCAGCGAAGTGCCGGGAGTGAACCTGATAACATTCAGGGCCACTTCGACAAACAACCCTTTGATCTTCGATGAGATAGCGAATACGGCAACAGTCAATGGAGCCGCCTCGGTAACGATCATGCCTGATCGAAGCGGGACGGGAACAGCTGGCGGGACGATCCGTTATCAGCACACAGTCACGAATACGGGGAACGTCGACGACACTTTCCTTCTCAGTTTTGGAAGTTCCAACACGTGGAGCTACGCGTTCTTCGATCTCGCGAACAATCCTATCGCCTCGGTCACTCTTCCGGCAGGGATTTCCGGAGATATCATCGTGCAGGTCTATATTCCAGGCGGAGTCGCGATGGGGACGGTCGAGACCGGAACGATCACAGTAACGGGAAGCGGAACGGGCGCGACCGATTTTGCGACAGATAATACCACTATAGTAGCTGGAAACCTCGTTCTGGCAAAATCGGTAAATCCGACCGGCAACCAGGTTCCAGGGACTGAACTGACATACAGGACAGACTACTCGAACGTAGGTACAGGCGTCCTCGATACTATAGTGCTGTATGATCTGATCCCTGTCTGGACCCAGTACCGTGTGGGATCTGCTGTCAGCGGCACATTTGCTGCGGGGATCACCGCGGTTACGATCGAGTTCTCCGATGATGGAGGCAGTACATGGGCATACGTGCCGGTCGACGGCGCAGGAGGTGCTCCCGCAGGATTCGATGCCACTGTGACTAATATCAGATGGATCCTTACCGGCTCGCTTGCAGGCGGAGCCGGAACAGCTGACGGCGTCGGTTTCATAGTGCGGATCATAGCAGAATAGAAACGAATTCACGCGGTGGGGCAGGGCCCGGCCCTCCCCGCCGCAAAACCTTGGAACCGGCGAGGCGGCGTCGTGACCGAAGCAGTATTAAATAAGTTAATACTCTGCAGAAATGGCAGGGAGAGGTTCACTGTAACAGTGTGCCTCTTTCTGCTATCTTTGATATGCGCAGGCGCCGTTTCAGCGCAGGTCCCGAGTGCCGGAACAGTCATTACCAGCAGGACAGAGGGCACGTACCGATCCGGCGGTGATGAATCTGCCGCCTTATCCAATACGATAACCCTCATCGTAATGGCGGTTTATGGTCCCGTCCTACTTCCTGACGGGAGTGTCTCAGCTCCGGCAGCTACCGCTGCAGCGTTCAGCGGTCAACAGGTCTATTTTCCATATACGCTGGGCAACGGCGGTAACGAAGATGACTCTTTCACGATCTCGGTGATCCCTCTCTCCCCTTCAGATTTTATCCCTTCCGATCTGGCGGTCTATCTTGACCTCGACGGAGATGGTTCTGTCGACCCTGGAGAAGAAATAATCACTGAAGCCGGGGTTCTTTCTCCGGGAGAGAGCGCGTCTCTTATCGTCTCGGCAATACTTCCTTCCGGGCTGACAGGAGGCGAGATAGCGCATATCGATCTTCAGGCTCGTTCGGTCGGCGACACGTCCCTGGTCGATGCCGGAAATGTCGTCAGAATAGAGGCGAGACAGGAAGCGAGGATCTCGCTCCTGAAAAGCGCGGACCGCACGGAAGCGATGCCGGGAGAGACGTTCAGCTATATTCTCGATTATTCCAATTCGGGAGAGAGATCGGCGTCGGAAATTACGATAACAGATTTCATAGATTATTCAGGAATGAGTGATGGAACAGTATTCGTTCCCGGTTCGATCGTCTCGTCACTTCCGGGACAGACAGAATTTTTTGATATTGAACTCCTTGAATGGGTAGAAGTCGCTCCGCCGGCAGAGAGGGTCAAGGGTGTCCGCCTACACCTGGAGACTCTCACCGCCGGCGCTGGCGGCTTTCTCTCTTTTGCTCTCAGAGTCGATGACGGCCATGAAAACGGATTACTGTACAACATCGCTTCCGCCGTTTTTACAGGAGGAGACGCGCAGGCTTACGGCATTGATTCAAACGCGCACGAATTGATGGTCGGCAGGGTCAGTTCCCTCGATATCGGGCCGGCAGGGGATCCGTCGGCACCGGAAGACGGTCCAGCGGATCTTGTCGTGATCTCTCTCGAAGGGGGCGATTCGACAGTCACTTTCTGGCATGAGATCCTCAATTCCGGCAACTATACCGATACCGTTCAGATCGTTCTTGCCGATTCGGTCTTGATCCACCCTGACTGGCAACCAGAATTTGTTGATGAGACAGGAATGCCGTTTGCGCGGCTGTCAGCGAATATCGCAGCGATAGGGCCTATTGAATCAGGCGCATCGATAATAGCCGGATTAAGGATCAGTTCGACGCCTGAAAGACTGAGGGAATTCGAAGGCAGAGAGCTCGACCTTGAGCTGGAAGCAAGATCTCTCGTCGATCCTGGGTCGATCGATCATGTTCATGATATCCTCGTAAAGTCGGATATTCCACTTCTGTCGGTCAGCCAGTCTGTAAGAGAGACGAACGCGATGACAGGGGATATCCTGAGCTACATCGTGACGATTGAAAATCTGACTGAAGCGACGGCAGTCGACAGCATACTCCTCGTCGAGAGCATTTCCCCCGGGCTCGGATTTGTAGGGGGAAGCGATCAGCCTGAGATCACCGGGAATATACTCAGATGGAAGATAGGAAGGCTTGATCCCGGTGAAAAGCGCGAAGTGGTCTACAGGGCGGCAGTGAAAGCCGGGCAGGAAAAAGGTGAATTGATCAGCAGGGCCTGGGTCTACGGAGTCTCCGTCTTCGGGGAGCAGACTTCAGATGGCCCTGCGATAGCTTCGATAAGGATCATCGATGGGCTCTTTTCCCGAAAAGGGATCGTTTTTGGATCCGTTTTCCTCGACCTGAATGAAAACGGAGTGCGCGACAGGGGAGAAGGAGGGTCTGGCGGCGTTTCGGTCTTCCTGGAAAACGGAACATATGCCGTCACAGATTCGTCGGGCGCGTACACGATTCCGGGAACGAACGAAGGGACGCATATAGTACGAATAGACCCGAAAACGCTTCCGGATTCACTCGAATCGGGGAGTGCAGGTTATTTTGGGCTGGGAGTAGCAGGAGAATATCTGATAGACCTCGCGCCTTCGGGCAACCGCCGCGTTGATTTTCCTCTTCGGATCAGTATAGGAGGATCCGAAGCGGATGCTTCCGCCGCCATCGGAAGCGGGATCGATGCGGTCAGCTCGAAAGCCGATACAGCCGGCGCCATGGCTCTCCGGAAGGAAAGCGGTCATGTCATTCGGGATATGGGACTTCCCGGACAGCCAGGCGCCGCCGGTGTTATGGAAGAGAGCGCCGATCCGGAAGGGTCCGGCAAAAGCCCTGACAGTCCGGTATCTGAAGAAGACCGCTCTCCGGGATATGACGCTATTATTATTCCAGGCAAATATTTCAGTCCAGGCAGCTCAATACTCAGTGAGATCCCGATAAGGGAGGTAGCATCGCTGGGTCTCTGGATCATGGAACATCCCGGGTGGAGGATAATTGTCACTGGACACACAGACAGTATTCCGATAAGTACCATTGAATATCCTTCCAACTTCGAACTTTCCCTCAAGCGCGCCCGATCGGTATTTCAGCTGCTCAGGATGAACGGGATCGACGAGAAGAAGATGGACTATACGGGTGTCGGAGCGAGAAATCCGATCGCCTCGAATTCGACAGACGAGGGAAGGGCGCTTAACCGTCGAGTTAATGTAAGTGTCATCCCCCCGGCTGATTATTCCGATGGAGATCCCGGGCTTCCCGCCCTCTTCAGTATGCCGGACAGCGCCGAAAAGGAATTCTCTCTTGCCGATGATGCCGGGATATGTTCCGAGATCGTATCGCCCGAAGAGGGGCATATATTCACCCTGCGGGACAAGATCGATGTAGAAGTCATATCGCCCCTTTCGGCAGGGGTGGAACTCTATGTCAATAACATCCCCGTTGGAAAAGAAAAGCTCGGTCAGAAACGGATCGATACGGTCAGCAACACTCTGGGAATGATCTTCTATGACGTAAAGATAAGAGTCGGCAGGAACGATATCCTCGTCGTCTGCCGGAACCGCGGGGAAAGATCAGTCTGCGTAAGACATGTCTATCTTGCCGGAAAACCCGCAGGGATCATAGCTGAAAGAGAAGGCGTCTCCGTTCCGGCCGATGGCAAAAGCTCGCCGGAGATAGTCTTCCTTGTAAATGACGAGTCAGGCCTGCCGGTCCGGGACGGGATCTTCGTCACGCTTGACGGCCCCGGCGAACTGATCGGCCAGCTTGATATCAATCCTCACCAATCCGGCGTACAGCTGGCGACCGAGGGGGGCAAAGTCCATTTTCAGCTTCCTCCTTCGAATAATCCGTTCCGCGAAAAGATCATCATATCTCTTGACCGTCTGAGCGCTTCGTGCAGGGTGGCGTACGAGTCTCCGATGCGCGACTGGTTCCTTTTCGGGTTTGGAGAGGGAGAGATCGGGTACAGCAACCTTACAGGATCCTCCCCTGTTCACAGATCGGTGGAAAGATATAATGACGGTCTGTTCGCCGAAGGAAAACTGTCTCTCTACGGACAGGGGGAGATTTCAAACGGTCATTTGATGACACTGGCGGTCGACACAAGGCCGATCCGCGAAGATATCCTGCTTGGCAGGATCGAACCTGAGAAGCAGTATCCCCTTTACGGCGACGCCAGCGAGCTGAAATTCAATTCCGCTTCGAGGAGCGGAACATATCTGCGGGTCGATAACAGGCGCTACAATGTCATGTTCGGAGATTTCAAGACCGATCTCGGCGGGCTTGAATTTACAAAATACAACAGGACTTTTAACGGAGTCAGTGGAGAAGCAAGGCTGGGCAGGACAGGCTTCGCGTCGTTTATAACGAGGACCGACCAGGTCACCTGGCAGGAAGAGATTCGGGCCGACGGGACAAGCGGTTTCTATTTCCTCTCTCATTTTCCGCTGACAGAGCACAGTGAGAAGATCAGAGTCGAAGTGAGGGACAGATACAGGCCGGAGAATATCATACGCGTCGACGACAAGCAGGTCGGCCGCGACTACGACATCAACTATATGGATGGAAGCATCCTCTTCAAGGAACCTCTCCCGGCGCGGGATAATGATCTTAATCCTGTCACGATCGTGGTGAGTTATGAATGCCGTGATTCCGAGTCGATCAACTTTATTTACGGCATAAGGCCGACGGTGGAAATAACTGACAGCCTGAAAATCGGAACGACAGTGATAATCGAAGAGGAAGGTACAGGGAACTCATCGATCGCCGGGATCGACCTTTCAGGCCATCTTTACGAAGGTGTCATGATCGAGACCGAATACACCCACAGCTATAAATATCTTCTCGGAAAGGGTGACGCGTTTCGAGTTAATCTGGCTGGGCCTGATGGGGCAAGGTTCAAATGGAAGACATATTATCGGACTATCGACGCGAACTTCTACAACCCGGGGTTTACGGGAGGCAAGACCGAACTCGGAAGCAGAAAGATCGGGGCTGATATCAGCTGGATGCTGAGCAGCAAGTACTCTGTCAAGGCGAAAGCCTTTGACCATTATTTCAGGGAACGCGGTGAAGAAAAGAAATATCTGGATATCTGCGGTCTGTACAAGTCGGGCTGGCTGAATACCAGGGCCGGGCTCGGCTCTGTCTCGTATGATGATAACAAAGGAAGCGCTCACTCTGCCGCTCTTCTTCTCGGGGCGGTGGGGCTTGAAAAGGGCCGCGCGAAAGGAGAATTGCAGTTCGATCAGATCATTGCAGGTGAAGAGGTGGAGGAATATCCCAACAGGCTTCAGGCGGGCCTGTCATACAGACTCTGGAAGAATATAGACGGAACGTTAAAACATGAATACCGGACTGGACGGCGTACCGGGACGCGGCACCTGACCCAGCTTGGCCTGGAATCCAATGTCAATGAGGATCTGAGCCTCTATTCGAGGTACCGCATGGAAGGGGCTATGTCGGGAGAGCGCGGACAGTCTGTGATAGGACTAAAAAACAGGTTCAGTGTAAGCGAGGAACTGACGTCGACCTTTACCGCCGAAAAACTTGCCACCCTGAGCGGAACGGCCAGCGACGATTACACGTCGTTTACGACAGGATGGGTATATACTCCGGCCGAACGGCTCTACAAGATCAAGGGCGACTACGAGATCCGTATCGAACCTGACCGCTGCAAACACCTTGTCGGGCTTGCCGGACTGAAGAGGATCGGAAAATCCTGGTCAGCGCTTTTAAAGGGGGATCTCTGGTACTCGAATGAATATGACGAACTGGACAGGGTAAAGGGAAGTTCGACGATCGGAAGTTCCTTCAGGCCGGTAGAAGGCGGGCCTCTTACGGTCTTTTCACTTATGAAGACCAATTATGAAAAGAACAGCCCAGCCCACCCGGGAGCTGTAGATAAAGACCTGCTGGTGATGACAGAAACCAATTATCTGTTCGGACAGAAATGGGAGATCGAGGGAAAGGTCGCCGGAAGATGGGTCAAAAACAGTTTTAAATCATATACTGCCAGTACCGCCAGCTTCCTCTATCAGACCAGCCTGATAAGGACATTCCAGAGAGGATGGGATCTGTCTTTCAGCGGCAGGATCGTGCATCAGCGCGAGACAGCGACTTTGAGGTACGGCTGGGGGCTTGAGGCCGGAAAGGTAGTGGCGGAGAACGTCTGGGTCGGATGCGGATATGATTTCGGCGGACACAGCGACAGTGATGCTTCGATAAATGATTTCGAAAAGAGCGGGTTCCATATCGGGATGAAGATGAAGTTCAACGAGAAGATACTGGATTATTTTAATGCCGGAGAAGAATAACACAGGTGTGTGAAGATTCCGTCCTGGCCGGCGGGTCTCCGGATTGTTTTGAGAGAGAGAATATAGATGAGGATTCAAAGAGATCATAAAATCATGAAGGGCCTTGTTGCGTTCCTGCTTATGTCGGTTACACTGCCCTTCGGACAAGCTGATTCCAGGGTGCCTGCCAGTGGCGGAGATATACCCGAGATAATCACGGGGGGTATTTTCATCGGAGCAGCGCCCATTATGGATCTGCTGATCGATGGGCGCGGGGACGATGTTTACGGCGCGCTGGGGACAGGCCTCGGAGGGACCTCGACAAAATTTAATGTAGATGCGGGAGACACGGTGTTTTTCACAATTACCCTTGATCATCCTGCAGTCGGGAGTTCATTCGAGTTTAACTGGAACACTCCGGCGGGATGGGAAGTGCTCCTGGATGGTTCTCCTTCACCGTTCACGAATGCATCGACTGGAGATTATATCCTTGAGGTAAGGGTCCCCTCCACTGCTGTTTCCGGCACATACGATATAATCGTCGATGCGTTCAGAAGGATGGGAATATATTCTGAAGACAGCGTGACGGGAAGGATGATCGTTTCCTCATCTTATACTGTCGATGCTTTGATAGACGGCGATGGTGACGAGGTGTTTGGAACTACAGGCAGCGGCGCAGGCGGATCATCCATGCAGAATAATATAACAGGACAGCAGATGGATTTTACGATCGAACTTCAGAACCAGTCGGCAGAGGCAGACAGTTATATAGTCCAATGGCCGGCGATCCCGGGGTGGACAGCGCTGCTCGGCGGAGGATCGTCGCCTTTTGCGACTTCGGGGCTGGCTGGAGGAGCTTCAGGCCTGTACACATTCTCTGTCACAGCTCCTCTGGACGCAGTCGAGGGGGATTATTCTTTCATTATCGATATCAGCTCAGTCGTCGATCCGGAAAATGTCGAAAGCATCACCGCCTCGATCCATATCGGCCTGCCGTCGGTCGTCGACCTTGTCATTGATGGAGATGGAGTGGACGAGATCGCTCCCGCAGGCTCGGGGGAAGGAGGCAGGGCGATGCTCTTTGGAGACCCTGCTACCCTTGTGACCGCCGTTCTTGAGGTCTTCAACAGGGGAGACGTGGCCGATTCATTCGAGATCGTCTGGCAGGATCCCGCCGGCTGGCCTGGCGGATCGATATATCTTTCTGACGGGGCGAGCAATTTTGCGTCGGCGTTCGTAACGCCGCTGATACTGCCTGGCAGTTCCTTGACTTTTACTGTAAATATCCAGATACCTGCAGGTGCGGAGCTGAACACAGGGATAATAATCGATGCTGCATCTCTCCTGATGGAAACAGAAGACAGCGTATTTCTCGAAATAATAACTGCCGCCTTTGTATCGGGTATCGTCTTCGACGACAGTGATCATGACGGGCTGTTCGACGCCGGAGAAGCCGGATGGAGCGGCGTAACGGTCACTCTGTCGGACCCGGTGACTCCCTATACATCAATCACCGATGGAGGTGGAGAATATCTCTTTGCCGTCCCATCGGGGCTTTCCAGGGATGCGATAGAGCTTGCCCCTGGTGGCATGGTAAGCCTCAGCCCCGATACGGTACGGACAGGGGTTATGGCAGCGGGCGATACCGTTTATATTGATTTTGCCGATGTCATGGTATCTACGATCTCTCCCGAGCTGAGCGTGACCGGCACGGCCGGGGGGGTTATCGAGCTTGCCCATTCGATCATTGCGGGAACATCCGGGCAGGCTGCGGTAAACGCGATGCTGCCGCCAGGCTGGACTGCCGTCTGGTACAGAGACGTAAATGGAGACGGAGTGTTTGACGCGCTCGATACGGTGCTGACAGCAGCCGACCTCTACCTTGATCCAGAGCAGCCAGGCTACGATATAGTGCCAGTCATCATAAGGGTCTTCATTCCGTCCGATGCGGCTGCAGGAACTGTAGTCGCTGTGCCTGTGACCCTTCAGCAGACACTCAGCGGTACGTCTGTGGTCACCTCGGTACGGGTCACTGACAATATTACGGTACTGGCCAGCTCGAGCGGTATGCTGCTCCTTGTAAAGTCCGTCGATCTCTCCGAGGCCGAGCCGGGAGGCATTATAACCTACACGATCGATTTTTCCAATCCCGGTACGGAAGAGATCATGGATATTGAGATCGCCGATCCGATATCTCCGCTGGTCGATCTCGTTCTGGACGCTTTCGGGCCTGGAAACGATATCGAATGGATGATCGGCGGGGCACCCGTTTATTTGAGCGCTGACTCCGGAGACGCGGACGAGGCGCTTTACGATGCCGTATCCGGGACACTGAGAATCATATTCTCGAGACAGGCGCCGATTATTCTCGAAAGCGGCGAGTCAGGATCGTTGACCTACCAGGTAAGGGTCAGGTAGACCGGACGGGCCGCAATCTTCCAGAGACTGACAGAATCCAACTTGCAGCGCAGCTCGGGGAAGCGGCGGTTGCGCTAAGAAAAAGCTGGATATCGGCCTTTATTGCGCGATATAGTCGACCTGCCTGGTGATATGCGGAGCAGGCATCGTGCTTTTCCCTGATCTGGATTTTTAGAAGACGGAGCTGCAGCCTCGCAGCCTGGTGAACGATATTTAACTATGATAAAGGTAGGTAGATATGGATCCGAGCCTGTCTGAATTCTGGGTTGCGGTCGCGGTGGCCTGTTTCTGCGGAGCCGCAATCGGTGTAGAGCGCCAGCTGCGCGGCAAGCCCGCCGGTATCCGCACAAGCATGCTGATCTGTCTCGGTACGATGGTGTTCGTCAGTTTGGGCCGGGACGTAGTGAGTCCGACAGGGGATGGCACACGAGTCCTCGGCCAGGTGGTCACGGGTGTCGGGTTTATCGGGGCCGGAGTCATGCTTGCGCGCGAGGGCCTCATCAGAGGGGTTACCTCCGCCTCGGTGATCTGGATCCTGGCGGCTATAGGGGCTCTAGCCGGGTTCGGCCGCCACTGGGCCGCGATTGCGGTAGCATTGGTGGTGTTGGCGGTGCTCTCCGGTGTCCAGTACCTCGAGCATGTGATAGTGCACCTGAAGCCTGGTGATTACGACAACAATTCAAATGGGCAGGATCCGGACGAAGGCTAGGCTCGATAGAGATCGAGTGAGGATGGAAACATATACAGAACCTAAAGCTTTGGCGGATAACCCTGACTTTCAGGCACAAAGGCGAGAGACGCTGGCTGGCCTGGATGATGGAATGATCGATTCTCCGATTATCGAAATTGTCAAAGGGATCAACAGCCTGCCTTATTGTTTTACGCTTCAGTGCTGCTACGGTCATTTTATTTATAGCGGCCGGAAGGATCCGCATAGCTTTGAGGCTCTGCCTGTTACAGGAGATATAGAGAGAGTCCTTTACAGGATCGCCTACATCGCCTTCTGTGTTGAGAACAGCGTTGCGGGAAAGCTGTTCATGGAGGCTTTAAGGGGGCTCACTGTCATCGATCCTGAAAACATTCAATTCTGTTGCGCGGAATGGTTCTGGGAAAGACATGTAAATTCATATGCGCTCCAGGTCGAACCGGACAGGCTGAAAGACCGGGACGAGGCAGTTCTTGATCACAGTGAGGCGTTAAAGATCGAAAAAATACGAAACGAATTCTATACTGGCCTGAAAGGTCTGATCCTGTATGTGCAGGAACACGGGATGATAGGCTGAGAGGGCGCCGCGCCCGGCCAAAAAAAGGGTCTAAGATGATAGATCTAAAGAAAGAACAAAAGGCATCCCTCGCGAGGCCGAGGCGCAAGTATTCCACCCTGGCAAAGCTGTTCTTTTTCTCGATGGATCTCGTCACCGGAAAAAAGACCACTCTTGCCAAGGCGAAGCTTATCGAGACTCTGGCAAGCATACCGTACAGAGCCTGGGAGGCCAGGCAGTATGGAAGGATGACGCGTAAATATCGGGATAAAAGAACTGTCCAGAGAGCGCGCGAGATCATGCTGTGGGGAAGGCAGGCGCAGGACAATGAGTACTGGCACCTGCTGGTCATCAACGAGAAGATGAGAAAGGATAATGTCAAAGATCCTTGGTATCTCTCCCCGGTCATTCCTTTTTTAATGGTAAGTTCCTATATATTGATATCGCGCACGCTTGCAGCCTTAAATATCGTGCGCGCGTTTTTGTTTAACGCTGAATTCGAGGATCACGCCGAACATGTCTATGCAGAATTTGTCGAACAGCACCCTGAATGGGACGCGCAGCCGGCCGATTCGGCTCTGGTAAAGGGCTACGGGGAATTTCAGAGTTGGGGAGATGTCTTCAGACGCATCGGGCTGGACGAACGCGACCATATGAATAACAGCCTTGTCTTTTGCGGTCAAAAGGATTCAGTCGTAAAGTATGAAGGGATGCCGGAGTTGCCGGCAGTCTTATAGTGGCAGATAAATTGTTTTTTTCTAAAACCCTCCAATACAAAGACAGCATATTTCATCGGGCAGGATAGGAGCCAGGGTTGCAGGTTTGAACGCTCCTTCCTGTTTCGATATTCCTGATCAGGAAGCCACGGAACGAAAAAATGCCGGCCCCGAAGTCCTTAGTGATTTCCCGTTTTTACCCGTACTGCAGTCGTTGTTTACTATAGTCCCTGCAGCGTTTTGACTGCTTCGGAACCGGGCACGGAATTTGCGCAGACCATCCCTCGGCAGTACTATGTTCAATCAATTCTCTCCTGCGTGCTATTAGGATTCTGCCGTTTTGGCTACTGGCAGCAGAAGGAGAAACGATGGTCGGCCCTAACAAAAATTCGCTTAATAAAGTATACGTCATCGATCCAGGCAGCGCGAATACCGCCGCTGAGAGGCCAGGCTCTGGCAAGCCTGTCAATGTAGGAGAAGACGGGAAGGAACTTCCAAAGTATCTGCAGCCGTCAAAAAAAACGAAACAGAAAAGCAGGAGAACTCCGCGGTCCCGAAAAAAAACGCAGACCGGGACACAGCCGGAGACGAAAATGAGTGCGCCTATGCAGACGAGGGCACCTTCGCGTAAAAAGTCCGGCCAATCCGGCTTTTCTCTGGTGTTTTCGTACCTAGCGGGGCCGCTGTCAGTGCTTACCGTCGGCAGAGGGCGAGAGAGCAGGTTATGGATCGCTATATCATTATCAAGCGTGATACTCGGGATAATCGCCTTCTGCATGTGGATCGGCCTCTCCGACTGGTCCACACAGAAAAATCCCGCCGGCGTGGCGGCACTTCTGGTTGCGGTGGCAGCAGTCATAGCCTGGTTTTCAGCATGGACAAAGGGTATCAGGCTTATAAGGCAGTACGGGTCTCCAAGGATGAAACGCATGCCGGATTGGATCAGGGGGCCGTTGGCAGCGGGCCTCCTCGGCATGGCATTCCCGGGCATGGGGCTGTTTATCAACGGGCGCTCGAGACAGGCTGTTGCTGTCCTGTGGATGGTATGCATGACCATTATCTCCCTGCTGCTGCTTTCGAAAGCATTTTGGTTGTGGAATTTCAACCTGCACGCAGGAGCTTTTGCCGTAAGGCCTGACACTCTCGAGTATGCATTGATCAGTTCGGGCGTGATCGTGGCTCTGGGCGGGCTGGTCTGGATCGTGCAGGCGCTGAACGGTGTGCGCCTTGCCAGCCTGGCTTCGAGCAGGAAAATGGTCTATCGAAGCAACTGGGCGTCGGCAGCCCTTCTTTTCTCTGTAATAGCTTTTTCGATTCTTTCAAAACCAGCCGAGATCGCAGAAGCGCTCGACATCGGCGCGGCTATCACCAGAGGCGAGGGGATGAAAATAATCCCTCTCAAGTTCTCGCTCGCCGCGATCCGTTTCGATCCCGCGCGCCCCGGATATTTCGTCAGGGCGATCGGGCTTTATGAAGATTGCGGAGACAGTTCGGCCGCGGAGGATATGCGCCGGGAACTCATCGATCGGCTCATGCCTTCGGTGCCGCTATTGGAAAAAGAGGGAATAATCGCAGCCAGGGCCGGAGCTCCTGCCGGAACGTTGGCTGGTTCCCTGGTGCCAGTCGATGTCAGTCTCGACAGCGCTCCGATCGGCGATATGTTTGACCACGGTCCGCAGCCAGGGGCGATGCCTGCCGAACTGCTGACTCTTGATTGGAATATGAACCGCGTGAAACCCTGAAAAAGACCAGGATCGGCAGAGCACAGTCAAAAAAACAGCTATCTGCGGCGAGTCCGGATAATCGTTGAAAAAATATACAAACATTGATAGCATCCGATCGATGAGAAAGCTCTATCAGAATGGAGGCAGATAGTGGCTGAGAAGAAACAGGTCGGCTGTGCTCGTCCTACCGGGGGCCCGGTCGGCCAGCCGGAAAAAATACCGGAAGATGGAACGCCTCAGATATTAAAGGAGGTTCAAAGAATGGTACAGGTGGGAAAACCAGCGCCCGACTTCGTAGCTCCCGCGTATCACAAAGGTGAGTTTACCAGCGTGAAGCTCTCTGACTATCTTGGAAAGTGGGTAGTCTTATGCCTCTATCCTGGCGACTTCACCTTTGTCTGAGCGACAGAAATATCGGCGGTCGCCGATAATTACCCTAAATTTCAGGAGCTTGGTGTCGAAGTCCTGTCGATGAGCGTCGACAGCGTCTTCGTGCACAAGATGTGGAACGAAAATGAGCTCTCCAAGATGGTCAAAGGAGGAGTCCCCTACGCAATGCTTTCGGACGGCGGCGGAAAAGTAGGGACTTCCCTCGGCGTATATAATGAGGATGCCGGTGTTGAGAACAGAGGCAGATTCATTATTGACCCTGACGGCATTATACAGGGATATGAGGTCCTGACGCCGCCTGTAGGCCGAAACGTTTCAGAGACCCTTCGGCAGATAGAGGCTTTTCAGCTTGTACGCAAGAGCAAGGGGACCGAGGCCACGCCATCCGGCTGGAAGCCCGGCAAGATGACTCTCAAACCAGGCCCGGACCTAGTAGGAAAGGTGTGGGAGGTCTGGAAGACCGATATCGCTGTGGACGATTAGGTTCTGCTCACAAGCAGGATCTAGGGGATATGATCGGATGGATAGTAAAAAGTTGCAGGTTCAGACTCCGCTGATCCTGGCGCCCGTACCGGTCGTACTGGTCGCCTGTGCCCATGAGAAACTGGGTTATAACCTGCTGACGATCGCGTGGTGCGGAGTCGATTGTTCCAGCCCGGAGATGATACACGTATCGATCCGCCCGGGCCGGCACTCATACCGGATGATAAAAGAAAGCGGCTGTTTTACCGTCAATGTTCCGACTGTAGAGCTGACCCGCCAGGTCGATCTCTGCGGAGTGATTTCAGGAAAAGACGGGGACAAATTCGAGCGGGCGGGACTGACGGCTATTCCCGCCAGTAAAGTCGAGGCGCCGCTCGTCGCCGAGTGCCCGGTCAATATAGAGTGCGAACTGCGCGAAGTGCTTGAGCTGGGCGTGCATCATATGTTTATCGGAGAGGTGGTCGCAAAACAAGCTTCTGCCGACCTGGTGACCGACGGCAAACTCGATCTGACCGATCTGCCGCTGATCGTATATGTCAACGGCGAGTACCGGGTTCTGGGAGATGTAGTCGGCCGGTCCGGATTTTCGCTAAAGTAGCGCGAGTGTAGAGTAATAGTACCTTGTCGGTTTTTGTCTGCGGCTTGCTGTTATGTTCGCCGAGATATGATCAGGGGGACAAGGCCGGCTTAAAGAATGCGAGCCGTGACCCACAGGGCATGACGCCCGGAATATCGAAAGCAGTATTTATGCGTCTCTGGTTGTATATGCCAACGGTAGTAATGGTGATCCTGGGCGCTTTCTGTGCCGAGGCAGCTGGGTATGGCCATGACGCAGTCTTTGAGGGCGAGCCCGGCCGAAACAAAGAATCTCTCAGTTATTCCGAATTGGAAGTCTTTCTATCATTTTCCGTTTCCAGACCTCAATTGAGAGGCGATTTTGACGGACTGACTTTTTTCGAAGGGGCGGGCCTCGTTCTTCTGGTTCCGGAAGTAAACCCCGGCCCGGGTTTTGGTGCGGCTCTGGGAGTGAAAAGGCGACTTGGGCGGAACCTCAGAAATGCTCTTGGCGCCGAGTTCTATTGCGTTCGGTCGAGCCACGACGGTTTATGGGCAGGATTGCCGGGCGAGGGCGTTTTATGGGATGTCGGCGCCAGCCTCTCCTGGCATTTCTATGCTGACTGCCGCGTCCAGCCCTATTTTAAGGGGACCATGGGATTCACGGGATTCGATTTCGACTTGGATGATGATCTTGAAGTGGATACGTGACCCTTTGCGGGTACGAAATGGGCATTTGGCTTTGGCCTGTCGGTTTACCTGACACAACAGTGGTTTCTGGATATAGGCTTGTACAGAAATGCATTTCGATTCGGTGCTCCCGCCGACATCCGTTCTATAGTACTTGAGCCTCCGCTTACTTCAAGTACCTTTGATTTTGAAAGTCGCATATCTTACCGCTTCTAAAATTATTTGTTATTAATCCTCACCAGATCTTATAAACACGAGCAATCGCAATGTGATAGTTTCTTGTAGGTTACATCTTGATTGCTGCGGCAGAGTGGTATACAATCAGCCGGTACTGAAAGGGAACAGGGTGTTTCCATTTGTGTGGTGTGGGGAGAGAAGGGATGGGAAAATGGGAAAGCTCAGGGAAGAGATGCGGAGGCAGATGCGCCTTCGCGGATACAGCCGGCAGACCGAAAAGAATTATCTTCAACACATAACCAGCTATGTTGCCTTTTTCATGCGCAGTCCGCTCGAATTGGGGAAAAAGGAGATCGAAGCATACCTGCTTTACCTGACAGAGACGAAGATGGTCTCGATCTCGTATCATAATCAGGCAGTCAGCGCGCTCAAGTTCTTTTATGAGCGGGTGCTTGGGAAATCATTTGTGATACGGGACCTGCCGAGGCCCAAAAGGGCGCGAAAACTGCCGTCGGTGTTGAGTATGGAAGAAGTGCAGCGGCTTTTTGCCGTAGTCAAGAATCGAAAACACCTGGCAATAATGATGGTGACATATTCGGCAGGATTAAGATTAAGCGAAGTAGTAAGCCTCAAGCCGGGCGATATAGATTCCTGCAGGTACCTGATACATGTCCGGGGCGGGAAGGGCCGTAAGGACCGCTACACGATCCTTTCCCAGGTAGCACTCGATGTGCTGAGAGATTATATCCGAAGCTATCGTCCCGGCAGCTGGCTTTTTCCCGGACAAGTTGAGCAGAGGCATATTTCTCCAAGAAGTGTACAGAATCTGATAGCAAGGGCTTCCGCGCGCTCAGGTATCAGCAAGAAGATCAGTACCCACACGCTCAGGCACAGTTTTGCCACGCATCTTCTTGAAAACGGGACCGATTTAAGGTATATTCAGGAACTGTTGGGACACAAAAGCTCAAAAACGACCGAAATCTACACTCATGTCTCGAGGAAGGATATTGCACGCATAGTGTCCCCGCTCGACCGCATGGTCAGATTGGGAGGTTAAGCGAACTACACATACGCAGTAACAACCCCATAAGCACAAATCACGAACTTTTCACTCGCAAACCCATTTGGCTTTTGGGACAATTAACCCAGCATTTTTCCACGGGAATAAAACGTTATGCGACAACCGGTGAAATCTGTACAAGGAAGTAATGAGTGACTAACGAAAAACCTGCAAAGTTCTGCAGTGACTGTGGGAATCCTCGCGGCGATGAACCGGTATGTTCCAAATGTGGATCTGGAAACATAACTATAAATCCGCTGCCTGCTTCCTGCGTAGGTAAGACGGGAAAGATTGGTGTGGTGATCGAAGGTGATTCCCCGGATGGCTTTGGTCGCCAAGTTGAATTCAGCACGCCGCAAGGTGGAAGTTCAAATAGTACCATCGACGGTTCGGGTGTAATGGACTGCTCTATCAACGGTCCTATAAATATTGGAAGGCCCAATGAGTCTCGAGTCTTGAAAACTCTTAAATCAAAATTGAACAAGATAGGTATAGTGACTGAATCCGTACCAGCTGAAGATGCGCGGGGTGAAGATTCGGCACTTATAATTGAGGGGCAAAGGATTGTTGTGCAGATGGTTACAGTTCCACATGATTCTAGCTTTTGGGCAACTCAGCGTAGAGATGGAGTTGTCATCAGTGAAACGCGAGAATATGCAATTGAAATTCTTAGTGGATCCATCGCAAAAAAGTCGCACATTCCCCCTGATCAGCGGTCATCGACCATACTTGTGCTTGACGTCTCGGCAATAGGAGCCATCGTTGAATCAAGCATCATGGAATCTGTACGAACATTGAATAACAAAATGTTTGAGGAGCTTAAGTTCTACGCTATTTGGGTGGTAGGTCCTACGGCTAGTAGCACACAACGACTTTGGCCCAGACCCGATGGAGAATAAATAGCGATATATCTCCCGGGGAGGAGTTTTCGGCTGTCGCATAACAGACGGTCTTGCGCATTCTCGCTTGTCACCCTGGCTGCAGTGGCACCCAGGGCGCCAAGCTCGGCAGACATGGCCGGTGCGCTTTTAATAGAGGGGCTTGATAGATCAGAGCTGGGCAACCCGCGCCCGTCCACGTCGCAAGCCCTCAGAACGTTATATGAAATGACGCCAAAAACTAGGAGAAGTTTTGAGTATAGCTGCGATTGATTTTGAAACGGCAAATTCTAATCGATCAAGTGCGTGTGCTATAGGAGTAGCTCTGATTGATGATTTATGCATATCAAATGTTAAGCATTGGTTGATTCGTCCATCAGAATTATTTTTTGATCCCTTCAATATTATGATTCATGGGATAACGGAATCTGATGTAGAGGATAAACCTGAGCTTAATGAGCTATGGCCGGAAATTTATGAATTTCTGAAGGATAGATTGATCATCGCACATAATGCCAGCTTTGACATGAGTGTGTTGCGATATGCTTTCGACGAATATGATATGGATTATCCTACAGCAGAGTACTCATGTACTCGGATTATTTCCCAAAAACAATGGATGGGAATGAAAAGTTATAGTCTAGATACCGTTGCCGAACACCTTGGCATTAGTTTTTTACATCATAAGGCTGATGAAGATGCAGTCGCTTCTGCGAAAATTGCTATTCAGGCAATGAAGGAAAATGGTGTAAATAATATTCATGATTTATCTTCAAAGTTAGAATTTGCGATTGGAAAGATATTCCCTGGAGGTTATCAAAGAGCAAGATTACGAACATATGGTTATTATTCTTTAAAACCAGATGATATTGTTCCGGAAGGTAGTGACTTTGACACAGATCATCCATTCTTTAACAAAATGGTAGTTTTCACTGGTACACTTTCATCAATGACTAGAAAAGAAGCGATGCAGAAAATTGTTAATTTGGGTGGGCACTGCCACAATGGAGTGACTGTAGAAACAAATTATCTGGTAATGGGTCTCCAAGATTATAGAAAACTAAAAGACGGAAAAAAGAGTTCCAAGATGAAGAAAGCCGAGAAGCTTATTTCAGAGAGACGAAATCTCGAAATGATTGATGAAGCTGAATTTTTACAACTATTATAAGGCGTCACATCATATAACAGATGGTCTTGCGTACTCGCTTGTCACCCTGGCTGCTTGGTGGCACCCAGGGCGCCAAGCTCGGCAGACATGGCCGGTGCGCTATTTATAGAAGTACTTAAATAGATCTGAGGGAAACAAGACGCGCCCGGCCACGTCGCAAGCCCTCACAACGTTATCCGACACGTGTCCAAAGGCAATATATGAATACAATATCCGAGCAGAAAAAGAGAGAACTCATCCACCTAAAGGAATTTAAAAGAATATATCAAGAATTTCCTCAAGGAACGATTACGCCCGGAGAGCCAATTGATTTTAAACTATCAAATGCATCGAGAATAATAGGTATAGAACACACCGAGTACTTTATTGATCGTTCTGGTAGTGGATCGATGATGAAAAGGAATGAAGAGCAACAGAAACAAGTGATTGAAAGGACACAGGTTGAATTACAGAAAAAAGGTGTGAATCTGTATGCAAGCCTTTCATGGGATCACAAGAATGAAGTACTGAAAACTCGCATTGAAAGCCTTTCGGATGAATTGTCTGAATTGATCTTCAATAATATTCCTGAAGTTGGTGATTCTGTTTCTCTCGAGCGAATGAGTAGAGATGACTTGCCGTCAGAAGTTAGACGGATCTCAGTATTCCGATTTGAAAATCAGGATGAAATAAACGTTTCATGCGTCAGATCCGCTTGGAATCATCATGTCAGTCCAAGAGAGATACAAGATATCCTGGATTCAAAGAATCATAAAGTAGAAGTATATGACCATGAGTGCGATGAAGCATGGTTACTTATAATAATCGAAGGAGCCTATCCTTCATCTATTGCAAGTTTGAATGATTCGAGTAAAAGTTCTGTGTATTCTTCAGACTTTGATCGTGTGTTCATCCATGATGTTATGAATAGATTAGTTGTAGAATTAGGCATCAATTGACACGCGTCGTATAACAGAGGTCTTGCGCATTCTCGCTTGTCACCCTGGCTGCAGGGACACCCAGGGCGCCAAGCTCGGCAGACATGGCCGGTGCGCTTTTTATAGAGGGACTTGGTAGATTAGAGAAGGACAACCCGCGCCCGACCACGTCGCAAGTCCTCACAACGTTATCCGTAACGACCCAATATTTGGGTATGATATAGAATATATATGTGGTCAGATTTGGATCTGTTTCTTCTGAAAGGAGTGAAATGAAACCAATATGTAAAATACTTACAGTACCATTGATTATTGCCCTTGTTCCGGTTATAGCTCATGCTGAAAAGCTAGAAGAGGGCAACATTGAATTGGGAATATCAGGTTCCCACATGGGTGCCAGTTTAAGTTTTGAAGGTGAAGAAGTCACCACTGGATCACTTACAACATTTGCTAGTGAAGTCGGATACTTTTTATCACCATGTATTGAGATTGCAGGAGGAGTAGATTTTAGTCGTGATTCAAACAAGATAGGAGGTTTGGAGGAAACGTCTTCGCACTATGTCTCGCTGACGGGCTCTTTAGTATTCAATATTCCTATGGAAGGACCAACAATTCCTTTTGTCACCCTTGGTGGAGGTTTTGTGGTTTACGGTGGCGATTCATTTGGAGATGACACTTCATATCTATTTCCATCTATAACCGTTGGTGTAAGATTGTTTGCTTCATCCAACGTTTCGATAAACTTTGAATTTGGTTATCAGCATCATAAAAACATCGGTGGATGGGATGGCCTAAATAGAAGTTCGTTTATTGCTGGAATAGGTATTTCTGCATTTTTCAGAGGGGATTAAGCGTTAGTTTATTTACATCATCGAATGGAACTCTTGAGAGTCATATATTCAAATTTCTTGATGATTATTTTAAGGAGTCTGAGTTACTCGATACAGAATAGGAATTATGGGTCGCTACGTATAACAGATGGTCTTGCGCACTCTCGCTTGTCACCCTGGCTGCATGGGGGCACCCAGGGCGCCAAGCTCGGCAGACATGGCCGGTGCGCTTTTTATAGAGGGACTTGAATAGATCTGAGGGAAACAAGACGCGCCCGGCCACGTCGCAAGCCCTCAGAACGTTATACGTTCAGGCTGAATAAGGAATTTAATAATGGAAAAGAAAGCAATCATTGTAGCGGGACCAAATGGTGTAGGTAAGACGACTTTTGCTAAAGAGTATCTCAAAGAGAACATTATTCCTTATATCAGTGCTGATGCTATAGCCGAACAGATGTCTGATGGGGATATCCGGGATGTAGCTCTGGCTGCCGGGAAGAAGTTTTTCTTAGAATTGAATAATACGATTGAGTCTGGGAAAAACTTCATCGTTGAGACTACTCTTTCGGGTTTGAGCTTTCATCGGGCCATTCAGAAGATGAAGCATGCATCATACAATATAACAATAGTATACATTTATCTGGAGACCCCAGAAATTTGTATTGCCAGAATTAAGGAGCGTACTCGAAAAGGTGGACACCATGTTCCAGATATCGACGTGACACGGCGTTTCAATAGAAGTATTGCAAATTTTTGGAAAAAGTATAAAATTGAGTCTGATAGATGGTATTTAATTTGCAACTCAACTCAGCAGTTTGTTGATGTTGCGATGGGGCAGAAAGAAGAGTATTCAGTTGTCGAAGAACGATTGTATAAATTATTTCTCGAAGTTGTAGGAGCACAAGATGAACGATAGAGTATTTGATGCTAGTTTTTATCATGAAGCGATTGAGATCCAGCGGATCGGAAACCGTGCAGTGAACTGTGCTCAGGAGGAAAGTCGGCATCTTGGTGTCCCAAACGTCTATAGTTTCCAAGGGCCACTGTATTACGAACTTCCAGATGGCAAACTCACTTTAAGTGATCCATATATAAAACAACTATAATAATAGGGATCTATTATTCAGCCCGACGCATAACAGACGGTCTTGCGCATTCTCGCTTGTCACCCTGACTGCTGGGGGGCACCCAGGGCGCCAAGCTCGGCTGACATGGCCGGTGCGCTTTTTATAGAGGGACTTGTTAGATTAGAGACAAACAACACGCGCCCGGCCACGTCGCAAGCCCTCACAACGTTATCTGAAATTTCGCCACCAAGATTCATCAGGAAGTTCTTTGATAATAGGGAAAGTTAACTCCTCATTTGAATTTGCATTTGTGGCGAACATATCCATTTCATATTTGGGCCAATCTAGAAACCCGATTGATTTATGGTACATATAAATACACAAGAATAATGAGTCAAATGCAGATACACTTTTTGAAAAATTCCAAGGCGGTGATTCTAGTATTTTAAATGTTGTATCATCCGTTTTTGATAGGAACATAAGCAATGCAAACGGTTGATTTTCATAATTTCGAGCATCAAGTATTATATCATTGTCTTTGATTTTTTTGGGTGTTACTGGATATCGATCCGGTTTCATTGGCATTATTCCAATAAGGGGTATTTTGGGGCCATATTCGTCAAGATTCATTATTTTATATCTTTTGCGTTCAGAAGGTGTATTGATTGTACCCGATTGGTGAATAGAATATTTTCCAGATATTTCCTGTTTGTTCATTGGACTAAATCCATCAGAATCAAGGCGGAATCCGCCCTTTGGAATATATCTGCTTGTTTTATAACCTAATTCAAAATTCTTAGAAGAAACACTGCTTCCAAAATAGATACTTCCATCCACACCCCTGGTAATCCAAAAGAAACTGTGAAATTTTACTTTTGTCTGGAAATATATTCTTCTGGTAGTCCCTGCCCTTGTCATAGTGGCCTGATAATGATATGATTTCTCTTAGACTTTCAAGTAATATTAGTGGCGAAACATCAGATAACAGATGGTCTTGCGCATCCTCGCTTGTCACCCTGGCTGCAGGGACACCCAGGGCGCCAAGCTCGGCAGACATGGCCGGTGCGCTTTTTATAGAGGGGCTTGGAAAATCAGAGATAAACAACCCGCGCCCGACCACGTCGCAAGTCCTCACAACGTTATGTGAAAGACTGCAATTGGACTAGTCTAACTTGTTATGTGTAATCGCGTTGTATTTGAGGGTTGCATCGTTATTATCCTTTCAGCGATAATGAAGCAAACAAGTGAGGAACCCAATGCCGAATGTTAACCCAAATATCATAAAATGGGCTCGTGAAACTTCAAAATTATCCATAAACGAAGCTGTTGAAAAGCTTGGGATTAAGGATGCTCGAGGTGTATCCGCAGAGGATCGGTTGAAAGCGCTCGAATCTGGTGCTGAAAACCCTTCACGTCCAATGCTAAAAAAGATGGCGAAAGCCTATCATCGCCCTTTAGTAGTATTCTATATGTCTTCTCCTCCTCGGAAAGGAGATCGTGGAGAGGATTTCCGATCTCTACCCGATGTCTATTCCGAATTTGAAGATGCGCTTTTGGACGTACTGATTCGTGATATAAAAGCACGTCAAAGTATTGTACGAGCAATACTAGAAGACGAAGAGGATATATCCCCACTACAGTATGTTGGGGCTTCAAAGATTTCAGATGGACGAGCCTCATTGTTAGAAATGGTCGAAAGTGTCTTGGAATTTGATAAACAGGAATTTCGAAAGCAAAAGGGTCCAGAACAAGCTTTTAATCTATTAAGGGAGAAAGCTGAAAACGCAGGACTATTCGTTCTTCTGATTGGTAACCTTGGAAGCTATCATACTGCAATCAACCTTGAGTTATTTAGAGGCTTTTCGCTCGCTGATGATTTGGCCCCTTTTATTGTAATAAATGACCAAGATGCATATGCTGCGTGGACATTTACTTTAATCCATGAACTTGTACATATTCTTTTGGGGCAGACTGGCGTGAGTGGAGCAAAGACAGATAATAGAATTGAAAAGTTCTGCGATGATGTTGCGGGTGAGTTCTTGTTATCCGACGAAGAAATCTCCGCTATTACAATCAGCGATGATTGGCCTATCGAGGATACTATTCAAATGATTGGTCGGTTTGCATATGAACATAATGTGAGTTCCACAATGGTAGCCTATAAACTTTTCAGATCTGATCGAATAAGTTATGAGAGGTGGGAGCGACTGAGGCATGAGTTCAGAAGTCTTTGGCAAAAGAGTAAGGAAACTAGAAGAATCAAAGCAAGACAATCTAAGGATGGACCTTCTTACTATGTTGTTAAACAACATCGGGTTGGGAAAGCATTAATTAATTTTATTGGAAACATGATTGATGCCGGGATGATAACCTCGACGAAAGCCAGTAAGGTGCTGGGTGTAAAAGCGAAGAATGTCCAACCCTTGATAGAAGCGGTGCGGTTCTCATAGGGAGTGTAGTGCTTTACCTTCTTGACGCAAACGTTCTCATTAATGCCAACCGAGACTATTATGCTCTGGATAGAGTTCCAGAGTTTTGGGATTGGCTCCTATTTATGGGTGAAGAAGATAAAGTAAAAATTCCAGTTGAAGTGTACGAAGAGATAAAAGATGGGAAAGACCTCCTAGGTGAATGGGCAAGAACGAAGGATGTTAAAGATCTTCTACTGTTTAAGGAAGAAGTTGATGAAAGCCTCGTTGCCAAGGTTATCGACGATGGATATTCATCAGATTTAACAGATGATGAAGTCGAAAAACTTGGCAGAGATCCATTCCTAGTTGCATACGCATTAATCGACCCTCAAGAAAGAACCGTTGTATCGGCAGAAGTATCCAAACCAAAAAGAAAGCGTGCAAATCGACATCTACCTGATGTGTGCAAAGATTTCAGCGTTCCAATACTAAATACATTCGAATTTGTACGAAAATGCGATTTTACCACTGGATGGAAGAGCTGACAGAATTGATTACTGTAGTAATAATTATTGCAGTCCTTCACATAACAGAGGCATTTGCGCACTCGCCTGGCTTCGCCAGGACTCGGCTGTCACGGCCGCTCGAGCTGAGTGCATGATGATAGATAAATAGGGGATTGCGACCACGTCGCAAGTCCTCACAACGTTATATGAAAATGGGCCAAAAGAATAATGGTAAGTGAAGAATTCAAAGATCGACGAATCCGAATGATGGCATTTGACT
>JAFGBF010000028.1 GCA_016933255.1 Candidatus Krumholzibacteriota bacterium | reverse complement strand
AGGTTTAGGAGGTTAAAAGATGTTCAAAGGAAAAGTTATTCTTTTCTCTTTGCTGCTCGTTTTCGCAACTTCTCTTTATGCTGGTGATGTCGATCCATGTCAGAGTGAATTCGGCGTCAGCTGCGTAGGGATGAGGGTCTCGATCTGTCCCGCAGGGGACTTTGAGCCTATCTATGACGGTTGCGATACCGGTGGCGATTTTCTTTGGCTGATTGCCAGAGATGGTGATGGAAACGGGATTCAGAATGTTCCCTGGACCGATTATTGGCTGACTTCTTGTGACGATCCTGCAGATCTTCTTCTCTGTTCGGCTCCGTTTGGTGCGGACCTTCTTACAGATGAAGACGGTTATACCGAGATCTCAGGCCGTATAGCTGGCGGCGGATGTGTTCTGACAGGCGGCGTTTATCTGAGCATTCAGGGCAAAGCTGTTGTTGATATGCCCGAATGTCTGGTTGAAACGTGCGTCGATGTCCAGTTCATAAGCCCCGATCGTCTTGCAAGCTATAAAGTCGATTTGTCTGACTTCGGCGCTTTTGGCGATGCATACAACTCGGTCCTTGGGGATCCAGAGTACGATGATTGTGTCGACTTTACTGGCGACCAGGTTGTTAACTTGAGTGATTTCGGATTTTTTGGGGAGCATTACGAGCACGAATGCTTCTAAACAGAAGCCGTTGGTGTTTTTTATCTGGCGTCCCTATGAAGTGAACTCATTCAACTTTTGGGCTGCGAGAAAAAGGGAGTTGGATTTATGAAGAGAGTACTGCTGACGGTTGCAATTGCTCTCCTGATCCCAGGACTGTTAGGCGCTGCGACAGCGACTATGGGTCTGTACGACGCAGCTGGAAAGTTGTATTACGAGCCATCGAATGGCGTACCTTTCCAGTTGTATATGTATCTCATCCAGAGCGATTATTATGTGACGTCGATCGAGTATCAGCTTATCCGCGAGAACAGTTATTTTACTGTTCAGAGCGTTGAGTATCCCTCTAACGTGGGTGTCGTTCTCGGGGATCCGCTGACCGGCCATTCTGTTACTTACTGGCCGCCTATGTCAGGGATTCCGAACGGCTACGATATGATGATGACGCTGAACTGTGTCACCAGCAGAAATTGTACCGCTATGAAGGATTATGAGCTGATAATCGGTGTCTACCCTGGTTCTGGAGAGCTACGGGGTACTTATGACCCTGAAGGTGAATTTTTCCCTATCGTCGGTCTTACGACGTACCTTTGTCTCGATCAGGTCGGGACGGAAGAAGAAGGATCCTGGGGAGCGATTAAGTCTCTGTACAGGTAAGGGAAAGGATTTCGCAGTTGAGTGGCTGGGTGTATCAGGACAGTCATCCAGCCACAGGGTCGAGGGAAGGAGGTGGTGATTAGGGAGTCAGAGGTTATGTATTTTTGCACTGCACCGGTACTGATCCGGTACGAGGTGCGGGTAAATTTTGGAGAGTTGGTTTTGCAACTAGTAGGAGAAAGTTGAAAATGAAAAAAGTATTAATGATGGTTATCGGTCTTTCGATGCTGGCTACGTCCGCGTCTGCTTTTGGTCCAATGGCTTATGGTGGTCTTTACTCAGACGAAGCACGTACAGTCATCGAGTACATGGGTACAATGTCATACGTCGATGTCAAGCTGTGGATCAACCCCAGTGACAATGGTGTCTCGGTTATGCAGTACAAACTTGATATCGAAGGTGCTGCCACCGTATTTGCAACAGCGACGAAGAACCCTGATATGGGTTTCAGCTCTGGTGATCTTTGGCAGGGCGACGGTATTCAGATCTCTTGCCCTTGTCAGCCGGACTGGTTCTGGAGCGAAAATCTCAATTTCTTTGTAATGAATGACGCTCCTAGCTACATCGTGTTGCTTCCTCACGGACTCTATGGTCTGTGTGAGGTTGGCGGATGCGACGCACTCAAGACACTTGAGCCTCTGAATCCTATCAACAAGTTCGGTCTGAACACGCTGGGTATCGTACCCAACGAGACCAGCACTTGGGGCGCTATCAAGAGTCTGATAAACGAGTAATACGTTTATAGATAGTAAGGCCTGCCTCGAGCAGAGCCTTGCTGAAGATACCGGGATTTCCGGTGTCGATAGATCAACCGGAGCGGTGAATGCCGCTCCGGTTTTTTTATGCGGACCGTGAATGTAACATAGAAATGGGGCGGAAGTTATTGTAACAGCCGGCCCGGAGCCGTTTCCTGCGGTATCCTGCAGGATCGTTTAATTTTCTATGTATAGTCGTATCTATTTTGTTATACTGATAGTAACGAATAAAGTATATTCAGGACTGACAACGTCTCCCGGCCCCCTGGGAACAGGAGAACCTTTTTGAGCAAGATCATTCCCCGCAGGTCGATCCTTACAGCGTTTGCGTTGGTAGCGGCTGTTTTGGCCTTCTGTTCTATCAAAAGTGTCCGGGCGGCATCTCAGAGGATCCTCTTCTCTTCTTTAGATGGCCTGACCTTCGAGATCGAGCTTCCAGACCCCCGGATTGTGAACCTCTCTGACGGCAGTGTCGAGGTAGCCCTCGACGGGTATGGTTCTTTTTCTCCTCCAGGCTCGTTCAAACTTCCGGGTAAGACCTATCATGTTGCTATACCCTCGAGTGGTGACGCTACGATCGAATTCAATATTCTCGAGAGCATCGATCTTGGAAGGCTCAATCTTTCGAGAGTGAAGGAAGGCAGATTTGTCAGAAGTGAAGAAAATACTCCTTCGACGGAGTATTTTCTCCCCGAAGACCGATGGGAAGGGGAGACCCTGCTAAAAGTCGCAGAAGCCGGGAGACCCTCTTTCATGAGCCGGCAGCGCGTTCTGCCGGTAATGATAAATCCGCTTTATTCATCTGAAGGAAGGTTCAGATTTGCCAGAAAGATATCTGTCCACGTCGATTTCAACCGTACAGCCGGCCGTGCAGAAGATCGAATCGACTCTTTCCCAATACTTTCGGAGAGATGGAGAGCGATCTATGACGAGGTCCTTGTCAATCCGGGCGACGTCGACAGGTTGATCCAGCCTTCAAAGAGCATAAGCAGAGACCGGCTCCCTGCCGAAGAGGGGAAGATGCTCAAGATAAAGATCCCGGAGACCGGAGTATATGGGATAAGGGCAGACTCCCTTATCTCTTCAGGGTTGTCATCGTCATTGTCGAATACCGGTTTTGCGCTTAAAAAACTGTACTACGATGAATCGGAGCCGGGACTTGTGCGGGAAGTCCCCGTTCCCTACAGGATAATAAAAGGTGTGGAATCTTCTCCGTCGATTTTCGAGGGAGACGACCTTCTTGTATTTTATGCCAGGGGAATAAAGGATGATCTCGATGCCGGGGATCGTTTCGCTACATTCACAGATTATAATCTTCTCTGGATCGTAGAAGATGAGGCCGGCGCGGTTATGAGCGGGTTTTCTCTTTCTGCGAACTCCGGAACGCAGACGACTCTTTTTAATGCTGAATTCAGGAAAAGGAAGGACAGTTATTATTACAGGAATATAAATGAGGGGAATTGGGATTTCTACTATGTTACGGGGATGCCCGATAAACTCGATCCTCTTGTATTACCATTTGAGATCAATGATCCCGCCCTCCTCAATACCTTTTCTCTTACCCTCAGGGTCTCCGGATCTGTCTGGGGGGGATTCAATCAGACGATAACTGTAAGGATACGGAATTCAGAAGGTACAAATACTGTTGGAACCAGAAGTATCTCCGGTACCGAAGATGCCGAGTTTGTCTTTACCTCGATTCCGACAGGTTATCTTATCGACGGGACTAATGAACTTCTTGTCTCCGGCAGTTCGAATTACGGATTCCTTATAAATGATTTTGAGATCGTGTATCCCGCCGGCTTTGCCGTAGCCGACGATATGCTTGAGTTTTCTCTGGGAGGGAGACTGATCCCCCACGAGATCACGCTTTCAGGTTTTTCGGCCCCGGGCGGTTTTCTTCTCGATATAACGGACGAAACGGCACCCCGTTTCCTTTCCCTTCCAGCCGAGGATTTTCAGCTTGAAGGAAGCACCTATTCGATCGACCTGAAACTGCTCAATGCGGCCAGGGGTATGTATTGTGCGTCGAGGAGTGAAGGAACCGGGCATATTTACAACGACTGGATATCGGTCGATAATCCCTCATCTCTGAAAACCGAAACCGGACCTTACAACGCCGTCGTAATCTCACATCCTGACTTTCTTCCGCCCGCCACAACAAGCCTCTCCGAATATGCGGCATGGAGAGAAGGGCAGGGCTACAGGATACTGACGATTGATGTGAATGATGTCTATGATGAATTCAACGGAGGTCTGAAATCGAGCGAAGCTATTAAAAGATTTGTCCGCTTCGGACATGATAACTGGGGGGTCGAATTCGTCCTTCTTGTCGGAGACGGAAACGAGGATCACAAGCAGATATTTTATGACGAGAGCCCGACGAAAGGATCACCTCCGGATTATATTCCGCCTTTTACCTACAGCATCGATGTGCCCGGTGTAGACTATGATGACGAGGTTCTTTCTACGGACAAATATTATTCATTTCTTGATGAAGAATGGCCTGAAAGCGGCTATCCCGATGTTTTTGTAGGGAGGATGCCGGTCGGAAGCGACCTGGAACTCCGGGCCCTTCTTATAAAGATGTACAGATTCGAGGATCCCGGGATCGAAGAGCAATGGCGGAGACGTACAGTCCTTTTTGCTGACGATGCCTGGTCAGGATACCCTGACTACAGTTATCATTTGAATGAGCTCGATTTCGAAGGAGGGATGGAGGATATCGCCCAGGATATAGAATCTTCACTTCCAGGGGGATTTGATATCCAGCGGCTATTTCTGTCAAATTGGACTGACAGCGTACATAATATCGGCGAGAGCGGTGTTGCTGTCTATTCAGAAGCAACAGACTCGACCAGGAGATATTTTACTCCGTATATCATCGCCAGGCTGAATGAGGGAGCCCTCTTCTTTTCATTTCAGGGGCACGCCAGCAGATCCCACTTCACTTCAGAGTCCGGGTTCTCAATGCTAAGCCAGTACCGTGACCTCGATCGGCTGACATCTGACAGAAATTTCATCTTCTTCGGGGCTGGCTGCCATATCAGCCAGTATGCTCTCGTGATGGAACTGTCACGCTCTGCGATCGACGGCCCTAACGGAGACTGCATCAGCGAACAGATGCTGCTTAAGTCGAGAGCAGGAGCGGTCTCTGCTTATGCCAGCTCCGGGTTTGAGCTGCTTGACCAGAATATGTATCTATTTAATAAGCTGCATGAGGTCTTATTTAAGTATCCCCCGGATGACTCGATACCTCCCCTGATGGAGGCGACAGGAGCACACTGGAACCTTGGAGAAGCGATTACCAAGGCAGAGATCGAGCATATAGGTTCCCGCTGGTACGGTTTCACACAGACCTATAGATATTTCATTCTCGGTGACCCGATGATAACAGTCGATCCGGGCCCGCCTCTGCTTATGGCTGAATCAGACTGGGGAGAAGGATGGCAGGAGATCGAGACCGATTCGCTGAGGGCTGCAAACGGAACAAATACGTGCAAGCTTCGCCTTACTGCGACCGATGTCGTGGCATTGGGGAATATTACACTTTCAATTGCTGGCGAAGATATGAGCGAAGAACTTACGATTACGAGAATCGGTACCGAGACATCCACGTATGCCAGAGGGTATTATGCTGAAGCCGACTATACTGTAGGGCTTGAGGACGGATCGGTCGTCTTCAATGTATATACTCCCCAGGGGCGTCTTGCCGGACAGAAGGAACTGGTCATAGAGACCGGTCTGAGATTTTTCTATAATGAAGATATCGAAATAATGCCTGGCGACGAGGCCCCCGCCAATGGCGATTTTCGTATCGAAGCCGATTTCCCGGCATTTCTTTCCGAGCCGCCGCTGCTGTTTTTTGATGGTGTCGAGGATGGTGGATCGGTCATGTATGTGCCTGCGGGGTATGATTCGACTCACTGGGAATCGTCTTTTGAGAGGCATTTTACAACAGGCAGCCATGAATTCTCTGTCCATGTAGGAGACTATTCAAAAGAATTCATCTTTGAAGTCTCCGGGGGCGGACTGGTCTGCGAGTTTTTCAGTTTTCCCAATCCGTTCAGTTCCGGTACGAATATATGCTTTACCAATAACCTTCCGATCGATTCCGGAAAGGTCATGATCTATGATGTCAGCGGAAGGACGATCAGAACTCTGGATATTCCCGCAAGTATGCTGGGTTCCTCCGAATTCACAAGTGAGGAAAACTATGTACCCAACTTTATATGGTGGGATGGCCGTGACCTTGCGGGTAATAAAGTCGCCAACGGAAGCTATATTATGATACTTCGCATTGAAACGGGCGGCAGGCATATAGACCGCAAGAATATTTCCGTTAAACTCGAATGACAGTTTTTCCGGGGGCCTGATAACCGTTATTTTAAGTGCCGGTATTCTATGAAGACTGTCCAGCGAAGTTGATTTCCGGGGCGTGTTTTCAGTTCTTTTATGCTGTTTTTTGCAGTCTGCCCTCAGGATGCTCAAAAACATCTTTACCTTTCCTCATGTTCTTTCTTAGAATAAACCAAGGGTCGTTTTAAGGTTATTTCTGCGGAGGTATCACGTTGGGGAACCCCCTTGATGAAATAAGGAATAAAAAAAACCGGGTGATCGTAGGCATAGAGACCGGAAATACAATAGGAAGGATCGGAGCCGCAGCAGTAGATGTTACCGGACACGGTGACGATACGCTGATTGATTTCATGGCTTACAATTCGGTGACGATGTCTCCTGAACTTGTCGCTACCCTGCAGGCTTTGAAAGTTTCCGACGATTTTGATTCCGAGGATACTGCCGGGATAAATTTTCTGATACTTCACCAGATCAGCAGCCTGTATCAGGATCTGCTGGATCAGATCGATGGCGATGCGGAAGAGATCGATCTTATCGGACTGAAATGTATGGAAATAGCGAGAAACGTATTTCCTGAAAATCCGGCGGTGTTGAGCGAGATGACGGGCGCGATAGTTGCCACACACTTCAGTATAAGATCCGAAGATGGAGAGGAGAATCCTGTGCCGGTCGATGAACAGATCCTGCAGAGTATGGTTGACGGCATTGCGAAAAAATTCGACCTGGACAAAGAGGCCCGTGAAGCAGTGTGCGTGGCCATGCTGGCCAACGAATCTCTCTGCTGGCAAGGCTCGGGATCCGGTCCTTCGAAAAGGAGCGGCTGTTCCGGACAGGATAAAAACGCAGGCCTTTTCGGTGAATTCTTTTTCCCTGCCTGAAATTCCGGAATTACAGTCTTTACGACATGATTCATACGTGAAAGGAAAGATCATCTGATGAGAAGGGCGCGTTTTTCAGTTTTATTGCTTGTGGTCATAAATATGCTGTCATGCGGAAAAGAACCGGTACGGCATATTCCGCATGCTGCCGATGACAGACCCTCTCCTTCGGCATCTAAAACCGTACGGGTTCTGATACTCGATACAAAAGAAAAGATCTCTGTCGAAGCAGGATCTGCCAATGTGGCGTGCCGGCAGAGCGACAATACTATTACCGACGGTTATTTTCTCGAGGGGATGATGACTGTTTCCAGATTTGGGCCCGATCTGAAGATATCAAAAAGAGGAAAAAACTTCCCGGAGACACCGATACTGATCATAAGGCCTGAGAATGAAGGCGGTTTCAAGATTAACGGGAAGAGCTACAGGGGAGCTCTGATGCTGCAGTGTGGGACGGCAAATAATATTCTGGCGATAAATATCGTTGAGATCGATGATTACCTTAAAGGCGTGCTGCCGTCGGAGATAGGATATCTGAAAAAAGGGCAGTATGAAGCTTTTCGTGTTCAGGCGATCGCTTCACGCTCGTACGCGCTGAGTAAACTGGAAGAAAAAAAGGGAGAGCTGTACGATCTGCGTTCTACGATCATGGATCAGGTATACAAGGGTATCGATGGAGAATATCCCGAGGCCTCTCGTGCTGTGGAAGAATCGCGCGGAATTGTAGCCCTCTGGAACGGTAATTCTATAAAGGCCTATTATTCTTCGTGCTGCGGGGGATATACGGCAGACATCCGGACCGGATGGCCGTGGAAAGCGGATCTTCCGTATCTGCACGGCAGCAGAGATGCATCTGCTTCCAAGGGCAGGTCTTTCTGCTCCGATTCGCGCCATTTTCGCTGGGAGCATCACTGGGAGGGAAGGGATCTGGTGAAGATCCTCAGGAAAAGTCTCCCCGCGGAGCTGGGATCGAGAGTCGCCTCATTCCACAGGCTGATCGACATCAGTGTGACGGGAATGTCGAAAAGCGGCAGGGTGAAGGGTGTCAGAATTACCACTGACAACGGGTCATACGAGATAACAGGAGACAGGGTTCGCTGGGTGCTTAGGCCTGCGTCAGCTGACGGCCCTATCCTGAAAAGCACCATGTTCAAGATGAAGGTGAAAAGAGAGGGCGGACGGGTCATCTCCGTCGATCTTAAAGGCGGAGGAAATGGTCATGGAACAGGTATGTGCCAGACAGGTGCAATAAGAATGGCTGAGCTCGGATATAGTGCCGCCGAGATTCTGCAGCACTACTATCCGGGGGTCACTATCAAACGAATATATCAGTGATATTGTAAGGGATCCGGGTATTCCGGCGGTGCAGACGAACCGCTGTTTTTAAAACAAGGCCGTTCCAGGAGAGCGCCGGATCAGGAAATCGATGGAAATCAAAAGATTACTTGAAAAAATATCCCCTCATATCGTCGTCGGCGTCGCTGGAACCGAATTGACAGACGGCGAAAGAAGCCTCATGGAGAAAATGCCTCCCGCCGGGGTCATAATCATGGCTCGAAATGTCTCCGGTCTTTCGCAGCTTGGAAGATTGACGTGCGATGTGATAGATCTTATTACAGCCGTTTCAGGGAGCACTCCTCTGGTGATGGCTGATCATGAGGGTGGAAGGACCTCTGTTTTATCCAGGGCCATCGGAACCCCCCCTTCACAGATGGCAGCATGGATGCAGGGAGATCGGGGGATCTTCAAGACCCAGTTGAGGGAAACAGCGGCGAGAATGAGATCAGCCGGCATAAATATGGTACTCGCCCCTGTCGCAGACATCAATTCAGAGCATTTGAATCCGATTATCGGTACGCGCGCTTATTCCGAGACCGTTAATGAGACATCTGATGCTGTTGGAGAAGCAGTCAGGGTATTGTCTCAGGAAGGGCTTCTGACCTCGCTAAAGCATTTTCCGGGGCATGGATCATCTGTCGGAGATTCTCATATAGCGCTTCCTCATCTCGGGAAGTCTCTGGCACAGCTTCGTGAGAGTGATATTATCCCATTTATAAGGGGGATCGAAGAAGGGGCTGATTCGGTGATGACAGCTCATATAGCTTCCGCAGGTAATCAGATCCCGGCCTCTCTGGACCCTGGTATTATCAAAGGCATCCTTCGAGACGAGATCGGATTCGATGGTGTAGTGATCACAGACGGTCTCGAGATGGCCGGAATACTCGCGGGCGAAGGACTTTCTGGAGGCGCAAGGACGATTGTAAGAAAAATGAATGAAATGGAATCAGGAGGAGACTACCGCGACATCTTCTCGCCGGATCAGCCCGGGATGCTCAAACCGTCCGCTGTTGCAAGATCAGCACTTGAAGCTGGAAATGATCTCCTGCTTTTTTCGAGACCTGCCGAAGCAGTATATAGCGAGCTGGAGAAGCTGCTTCCTGTTTTTAAGGAAGATGAGAGCTTCTGGGATGAAGAATTCGTCAGGATCACCGCCGACTCGGGGAAAAGGATCATTGCCATGAGAAATCGAGCCTCTTTACCCGGGAAGCAGGGCCCCGGCCGAATAAGAAATGATGAGATCTATTCGAGAGTAGCGAATAGGACAGTAAAGGTCTTCCGCGATCCTGAAGGTTTGCTGCCATTTGACGATAGGATTCCACTGCTTCCTGTTTTCTGCGGGGAAAAGAAGGATTTCGAATATTACCCTGTCGAGGAGTTTGTATCGACATTATGCCGGTCGCTGGGGCTGAAGCCGGAGTTGAACCGGGAAAAGTTCCTTCCCTGTTTCAAGGGGCCCGGGGCCGGAACCGGAGATCCTTTAGAATTGTTCAGCAATGCTCCGGTTTCTGCTGAAAGTCCGGGAGAAAAGATCCTGGTACTCGTCAACCGCCGGCCTCTTTCGTCCGTATGCCTGAAGGATCTATCTGAAGGATACAATGTCATTATTGCCGCTGAGAGGCCGTGGACGGCCGAATCCGTTCCAGTCGAAAAGACCTCTATCGTATGTATGGGAACGTCGCGATATACTGCTGAAGCAGCCGGTGAACTTCTTGTCAAAAGTCTTTGATCACTGCGGGATAGACCCCTTTTTTGGCGCGGATGAGGACAGCCGAATTAAGTTGACATAGACCGATCCGTTTGTTATTTATATACACGCTTGGCAGTTAAGGTTGCCTGGCGGTTTCAGCCTGTTTATTTGTCGATGATATTCAGGCTCGGTTTTATATGATCTGTACGGGGTCGTAGTTCAGTTTGGTTAGAACGCCTGCCTGTCACGCAGGAGGTCGCGAGTTCGAGTCTCGTCGGCCCCGTTTTTATT
>JAFGBF010000027.1 GCA_016933255.1 Candidatus Krumholzibacteriota bacterium | reverse complement strand
TGTGGGAATCGAACCCACCCCGGATGGTTTTAGCACCCGGCTGAAGGATTTGAAGTCCTCGGGGCCCACCAGAACCCATCCATTCCCACACTCTTAAAATATCCGTTTCTGCCGTATCTGTCCATATGAAGTTAACCCAGCCAGGCGATCGCCTCGATCTCGACAAGCCCTCCCAGCGGGAGAGCGGCGACCTGAAACGCGGCGCGCGCAGGGAAATCTTCACTGAAGTATCCGCTGTAAATCTCATTCATCGTCTTGAAATCATCAATAGACTGAAGGAGTACAGTCATTTTTACTATCGACCCCATACTGCCGCCGGAAGCTTCGACGATCCCCCTGATATTCATCATAGCCCTGTCGACCTGCGGACCGACCCCTTCGACCAGCTTGCCGGAGTCAGGATCCAGTCCCAGCTGACCAGATATGAAAAGAAAATTTCCAGCACGTACTGCCTGGCTGTACGCACCAACGGCCGCCGGGGCCGATGCCGTCTTTATGATCTCTTTCATCTTTTCCTCCTGCCCTGAAAACCACCTGAACCTTATCTGACAGATCTCACCACTACTCCACAGTCACGCTTTTGGCCAGATTGCGAGGCTGGTCGACATGGCAACCTCTGAGTACAGCTATATGATATGCGAGAAGCTGAAGAGGGATTACCGAAAGGATCGGGTATAGAAAATCGAGAGTGGTCGGAACAAAGATCACATGATCAGCAATCTTGAGCAATTCGTCATTTCCCTCGTCCGTAATAGCAATGAGTCTTCCCTTCCGCGCCCTCACTTCATTTATATTCCCAAGTATCTTCTGATACGCTGCATCTCTCGGGGCAATAACGACCACCGGCATATTTTCGTCAATAAGCGCTATCGGACCATGTTTCATTTCGGCCGCCGGATACCCTTCGGCATGAACATATGAGATCTCTTTGAGTTTAAGGGCTCCCTCAAGCGCTACTGGATAATTTGCTCCTCTTCCGAGATAAAGGAAATTATTATGATGATGATATTCTTCAGCGATCTCTCTGATCTTATTGTTCGATTCAAGGATCAGCGATACCTGGTCCTTAAGCGCCAACAGCGCATCGATCATCCTTTGCCCCTCTGACAGGGATATACTCCTTATACGCCCCATCGCCAGGGCGAAGAGGCTAAGGACCGTTATCTGTGACGTAAAGGCCTTCGTCGAAGCGACTCCGATCTCCGGTCCGGCATGTATATAAACGCCCTCCTGGGTCTCGCGGGCAATAGTGCTGCCTACAACATTGCATATTCCCATCACCCTTGCACCTTTACTCTTTGCTTCCCTGAGGGCGGCAAGCGTATCGACAGTTTCCCCCGACTGGCTTATCGCAAGGACAAGAGTCCCTTCCTCCATCAAGGGGTTCCTGTATCTGAACTCACTGGCATATTCGACTTCCACAGGTATCCTCGCGGTCTCCTCGATCATATATTCACCAAGAAGGCCGGCATGCCAGCTTGTTCCGCAACCGAGGATCACGATCCTTCTGACGTTCCTCAACTGGTCATCGTTCATATTGAGGCCGCCCAGTCTCGCTTTTCCCGTTTCCCGAATCAGGCGGCCGCGCATGGCATTGTGGATCGTATCCGGCTGTTCGAATATCTCTTTGAGCATAAAATGTTCAAAACCGCTCTTTTCGATCATTTCAAGATCCCAGTCGACTTCGGTGATCACATGCTCTACTTTTTCGTTTTCGACAGTCATCGTCGTAAACGAATCGGGAGTAGCCACGACCATCTGCTGATCCTCAAGATAGATCACCTGTCTGGTATGTTTCAGGATCGCCGCCACGTCACTGGCTATGAAATACTCTTTATCCCCCACTCCAACTACGACAGGAGAACCATTTCTCGCTCCCACTATTTTATTTGGTTCTGATACAGATATCACTATTATGCCATAAGTTCCCTCGACCACTTCGAGTGCTTTCTGGACTGCATATTCAAGATCGTCTCCGTTATAAAACTTCTCAATGAGGTGCGCAAGCACTTCAGTATCGGTTTCTGACCTGAATTTATGCCCCTGGGCTTCGAGCGATTTCTTGATCGTAGTGTAATTCTCGATGATGCCGTTATGGACCAGGGCTATGTTCATTTTGGAATCATAATGGGGATGAGCATTTACCTTGTTCGGCGCCCCGTGAGTAGCCCACCTGGTATGAGCGATCCCGACAGATCCTGAAAGATCGATATCTCTAAGCTTTTCTTCGAGCTTTATGATCTTTCCAGGCATCTTTTCAGTAACCATCTTGCCGTTATTTATTATAGCAAGCCCCGCTGAATCATACCCCCTGTACTCAAGCCTCTTCAGCCCTTCCAAAAGGATCTCGCCGACATTATTGCTTCTGCCTATATATCCTATTATTCCGCACATTCCGACTCCTTAATCCCTTGTCTCTAACCTTTATAGACGCAATGCAGGCCAGCTCAACCCCGGGAACCCAGAATCGCTCCGGCCTTTTCGATCAGAGCAGCCGCCTCTTCCCTGCTCACGGCTTCCGCTATTATTCGCACTACCGGTTCTGTGTTGGATCTTCTAAGATGGACCCACCCGGTTTCAAGGTCTATTCTTATGCCATCGAGAGTATTTGATACTCCTTCGAATTTGTCTTCAAGCTCCTCGATTACTGAATTCATTTCCCCGTCGAATGAGAATTTTTCCTTAACGATACAGTAGGAAGGATATTCCGAGACCTTTTTCTCAAGAGAAGTCCCTTCTTCAGCAAGAAGCTGAAGCACCAGAGCTATCCCCGTCATCGCATCTCTTCCATAATGGATAGGCGGATAGATGACCCCTCCATTTCCTTCACCGCCGATCACCGCACCCGACTCTTTCATCGCCGAGATGACATTTGCTTCTCCGACTTTAGACCTTACCGCTTCAACATTGTGTTTCCGGGCAATATCATCGATCAGACGGGTCGTCGAAAGATTTGCGGCAACAGGACCTTTCTCCTTGCCGAGGATAAAATCGGCCGCGACAGAGAGCGTGAGCTCCTCACTCAGCACGACACCGTTACCATCGACCAGGACAAGCCTGTCAGCATCCGGATCACAGGCAAACCCCAGATCGGCTTTCTCGCGGATCACCGCATCGGAAAGATCTCCCAGATTGGCCGGCCTTGGCTCCGGATCATGAGGGAACGGCTTATCGATGTCGATGTTCAACCCTACCGATTCAACACCAAGCGTATCGAGAAGTGCCGGAATGATACTGCTTCCCGCTCCGTTGACACAGTCGATCACCGCCTTGAACCTTCTTGCGCGGATCATCTCCTGATCTATACAGTCAAGACCGAGAATCCTTTTTATATGCACGCTGTCAGCCGAATCGATCTTCCTGCAGCTTCCGATATCTGACGGGGGATCATAGAGTATCGATCCTGATTCGAAACCCTTCCTGATCTCTTCGACCGCCTTCTCATTTATGAATTCACCATTGCCATCAAGAAATTTCAGGGCATTCCACCTGGCATCATTATGACTGGCCGTTATAATTATTCCGCCGTCCGCTCCAAGCTCTCCCACCATTATCTCGACCGTGGGAGTCGATGCCACTCCTATATCTATCACATCGGCGCCTTTGAACCTCAGCACAGAGAATACTGCTGAGGCGATCGAGGGGCCTGAAGCTCTCGTATCTCTGCCGACCACGTAAAGAGAACCGTTTAGCTGATCGGCATACGCGGCAGTGAATCTTGCCGCTACCTCAGGATTCATCCCTTTTCCAAGCACTCCCCTGACGCCTGAGACGCTGATCATCAAAGAATCATTCCTGGACAAAATCTTCCCTTTCCATAGAGGCAGGCAATCAATACAGAATCAGGTTATAACTTAAATTAAACTGCGGTCTTTGTCAACGAATCCCGCTTTACGGAGACGGCTCCGGCAACAGGACAAAAAAAGGGTGGAAACCTTTGATTTCCACCCTTGTCTATACTGACAGAAACAAACGCTTACTTTTTGCGCTCATCCAGCAGATGCTGAACGACAGCCGGATCAGCCAGCGTCGTGGTATCACCAATATCATCGCTTCCTGTAGCGAGGATCTTGAGGATCCGGCGCATGATCTTTCCGCTTCTCGTCTTCGGAAGAGCATCGGCAAACTGGATCACATCCGGTTTGGCGATCGGTCCTATCTCTTCTCCAACATGGGCCCTGAGAATCTTCTTCAGCTCTTCGGTCTTCTCTACACCAGACTGAAGAGTCACAAAGGCGTACAGCCCCTGACCCTTGATCTCATGGGGCATGGGTACTACCGCAGCCTCTGCGACTGTATCGTGGCTGACAAGAGCGCTTTCGACTTCCATCGTACCGATCCTGTGACCGGAGACATTGATCACGTCGTCGACGCGGCCCATGATCCAGAAATAGCCGTCCTCATCCTCTCTGGCACCGTCACCGGTGAAATAGACGTCCTTGAAACGGCTGAAGTACACATCCTTGTACCTCTGGTCATCGCCCCAGATCGTCCTGAGCATCGAAGGCCAGGGTTTCTGGATTGTAAGATATCCACCCTCATTGATATCAGCGGGAGAACCATCTTCCCTGACTACCTTCGGGAAGATACCAGGGAAAGGTCTTGTAGCCGAACCGGGTTTGATCGGGAAAGCACCCGGAAGCGGAGTTATAAGAATACCGCCTGTCTCAGTCTGCCACCATGTATCGACGATCGGGCACCTTCCGCCTCCGACTATGTTGTAATACCACATCCAGGCTTCAGGATTGATAGGCTCACCGACAGTGCCCAGGAGCCTGAGGCTCGACATATCATGTTTTGTTACCCATTCGTCGCCGGAACGCGCAATAGCCCTGATAGCTGTCGGGGCTGTGTAGAAAATATTTACTTTGTACTTTTCGACGATCTCCCAGAAACGATCCGGGTTCGGGTAACTGGGAACGCCCTCGAACATCAGCGTGGTAGCGCCAAGATTAAGCGGTCCGTAGACGATGTATGAGTGACCGGTGATCCAGCCTATATCGGCAGTGCACCAGTAGATATCGTCATCTTTAAGATCGAATACGTATTTTGTCGTCATCGATGTGTAGAGCAGATATCCGCCCGTCGTATGTACGACACCCTTGGGTTTTCCTGTCGTTCCGCTTGTGTAAAGGATGAACGACACATCCTCGGCATCCATCTCTTCCCATGGACATTCTGCGCTGACATCAGCCATCTCGTCATGCCACCACGTATCGCGTCCCTCTACCATTGTCACATCAGAGTCGGTCCTTTTCAGGACTATGACATTCTTGACCGAAGGAGAACCCTTGAGAGCTTCGTCGACATTCACCTTGAGGGGAATGACTTTTCCGCTTCTGAACGATCCATCGGCTGTGACAAGAAGTTTCGATTCAGCATCGACGTTGCGGTCCATGATCGAGTTCGCGCTGAAACCGCCAAAGACTATGCTGTGAATAGCACCGATACGGACACAGGCCAGCATCGCAATCGCAAGCTCGGGAACCATCGGCATATAGAGAGTGACCCTGTCACCTTTTTTTATTTTGTATTTTTTGAGTACATTGGCAAATTTGCAGACCTCTGCGTGAAGTTCCCTGTAAGTGATCTTTCTTGAATCACCTTCAGGTTCGCCTTCCCATATGATCGCAGTCTTGTCCGCACGACCGTCCTTGAGATGCTTATCAAGGCAGTTGTAGGCGATATTGGTCTTTCCGCCGCTGAACCATTTTGCTTTTGGAGGATCCCATTCAAGGACTGAATCCCATTCCTTGAACCAGTGGACATATTCCCTGGCCTGGTCAGCCCAGAAACCCTCGAAATCATCCTCAGCTCTCTTTACAAGAGCTTTATATTCATCTAGGCTCTTGATATGAGCCTTTGCGACGAACTCCGGAGCCGGCTTAAACTGCCTCTTCTCGTCCAGCATCGAAGTTATAGTCTTCTTCTCCTCTGCCATCTTTAACCTCCCATAGGGTTACTGTGTTAAGTGCGATATTCTCTTAATCGGTCTTATAAAACTCAATACGGATTACGGATAATACGCGCACAGAGCGTCGATGTCAACTGTAAATAATAGAGGATAGTAATGGTATGCAAGCTTCTTTTTCCCCACTTGACTTATTCAGAAAATAATCGTACCTAATAGTAGAGTCCGATCAGGTTGATTGTCATTACGATTTTTTTCCGGAGGTAGTGATGGAATTCATCACAAACGCAATAGGCAGAAAAGTCCCTGTGGAAGTCAACGGCGTTGTAAAAAAACCTTTTAGAGAAGCGTTCGATCCCGAATACAGTGATCCGCTTGCCGGCCGGCCGGGAAAATCCGGAATGCGTGATGGAAAAAGCAAGGTAACTACCCTTGATGAGGTTATCTCCCTTATATCCGACGGCGACTGGATATCATATCCCCACTACTACAGGCTGGGAGACCACTGTCTGAAGATGGTTGTGGATAAACTCAGGGAAAAAGGCAAGAAAGGGATCTATCTCCTTGGAAACGCATTTTTTGACAACTGCGTCCCCTGGCTCCCCGAAGCGATTGCAGACGGAACACTGGCTGGAATAACAGGAAGCTGCTATCGCGCTATGGGAGAATATCTCATGAGAGGCGATTTTCTCCCATGGATAGTCACAGGGTACGGCCACGGGAACAGGGTCCGAAGGTTCCACACGGGAGAGGTCAAGGTCAAGGTCGCCTTCGGCCCCGTGCCGATAGCTGATAAATGGGGCAATTCCAACGGTCTTATGGGAGACCCTGGATCGTGGGCCGGCCCTCTCGGGCTTTTTCTAGCCGACACCCTCTGGGCTGAGAACGTTTGCCTTCTCGCCGGGGAGATATCGGACAGTTATCTTTTCCCCAGGTCACTCTCGATGGTAGATGTCGATCATGTAGTAAAGGTCGACAACCCTGGAGACAGTTCAGGCATCGGCTCGGGAACTCTCGATATAGGAAAGATCAGAGCCAACAAGTTCAACTCCCAGATCGCAGGACAGGTGATAGGTGTCATGCAGGCAGCAGGCACGATCTTTGACGGATTTAATTTCCAGGTAGGTTCAGGGGCAGGGTTGATCGTTCTGGACGAACTTTACAGGATACTCAAAGAACGCGATATAAAAGCCGGATTCGCTATTGGAGGATGCACATCCCTCCATGTCGAGATGCTTCAGGACGGGGTCATAAAAAATCTGCTTCACGGGCAGTGCTTTGAACCTTCCGAAAGGGTCATAAAATCGATGCTCTTCGATCATAACCACTATGAGATCTCAACAGGTGAATATGATGATATGGCAAACAAGGAGAATGCAGTCAATATGCTGGATGTCTCCGTCCTTTCGACTTTGGAGATGGATACTTCTTTCAATGTCAACAGTATATGTGCGGGCGGACGCATCATAGGGGGCATTGGTGGCGCTCAGGGAGTGGCTGCAGGGTCAGAATTGACGATCATGTTCCTTCCTCTCGCTACCGGCAAAAAAGAAAGCGGCAAAGGCTTCGCGCGTATAGTGGATGATGTATATTCAGTCTCTATTCCAGGTGAAGTCATAGATGTTGCGGTAACTGAAGAATATATCGCTATAAATCCGAAAAGCAGGTCGATATATATTGATGCTCTGCGCAGCGGTGCTTCCTCCAAAGGACTTAAACTTGTAAGTATCGAAGAACTTCATGATCTTTCCCTGAAGGCTGCTGCCGATATAGGCAAAACGCCGCCGAAGCCGGAAGTCAGTGATATCCCCGTTGAAGTCATCGAATGGAGAGATGGAACGATACTCGACACGATATTCAAGCCGGTATAGAAAACTGCAGAAAAAACCACTGACCAGATAAAGAGAGCCCGGGCGGACACCCGGGCTCTCTTCCTGACTTATTTCCTTCAGAATCTAAAAATCATCCAGTGCGCCTGATCCAGATCACAGAAACGCTCTACTCCCCTGATCCGGGCATCGCGGCCCAGTGGTCGTAAAGTCTCCAGCGGGCGTTGATGATAGCCTGGCTCTCCTTAAGAAGCGCGGCAGCGGCCTCCGGATCAGCGTTCTTGAGCGCCTTATACCTGTTCTCGTTATAGATATATTCCTCGACAGGTATTGTCGGAGCCTTTGAATCAAGCTGCAGAGGATTCTTGCCTTCAACTGCCAGCCTGGGGTCGAATCTGAACAGCGGCCAGCTGCCCGATTCAACTGCGGCCTTCTGCTGATCAAAACCTCTCCTCATATTGATTCCGTGCCCTATGCAATGCGAGTACGCAATGATAATCGACGGTCCGTTGTACGACTCCGCTTCGAGGAACGCCTTGATCGTCTGGCTTTCGTTGTACCCCATCGCGATCCTTGCGACATAGGCATAACCGTATGTCATGATCATCATACCTAGATCTTTTTTAGGAGTGATCTTGCCTCCGGCAGCGAACTTGGCGATCGCGCCCATAGGCGTCGCTTTTGACATCTGCCCGCCGGTATTAGAATATGTCTCCGTATCAAGGACCAGGATATTGGTGTCCCTTTTCTGCGCCATAACATGGTCGAGTCCGCCGTATCCGATGTCATATGCCCATCCGTCCCCGCCAAGGACCCATACAGATTTTTTCACAAGAACATCTGCCAGTCCGGCAAGGTCCTTTGCCTCAGATGAATCGATTCCCTCGAGCTTCTTTCTCAGAAGAACGATCCTCTCTCTCTGCTCTTTCAACCCGGACTCCGTCGACATATCCGCGTTTTTGATCGCAGTTATCAGGTCATCGCCTATCTCCGAAGACAACCGGTCGAGAAGCTCAGCGGCGTATTCTTTCTGTTTATCCAGAGCAAGCCTCATCCCGAACCCGAATTCGGCATTATCCTCAAAAAGCGAGTTGCTCCAGGTCACTCCTCTTCCTTCACTGTTCTTTGTATAGGGGGTCGCCGGAAGGTTGCCCCCGTATATCGAACTGCACCCTGTCGCATTTCCGACAAGCATCCTGTCGCCGAATAACTGCGTCAGCAGCTTGATATACGGCGTTTCGCCGCAACCGGCACAGGCACCGGAGAATTCGAAGAGCGGTTCGAGAAACTGGACTGTCCTTGTCGCATTGAGTTTCAGTTTCGCCCTGTCGACATATGGAAGCGAGAGGAAAAAATCCCAGTTTTCCATCTCCTGGCTCCGGATAGGAGGCTGCATGGCAAGATTGATCGCCTTTTTACCTTCGTCTTCCTTGTTCTTTGCCGGACAGGCCTCTACGCAAAGTCCGCATCCTGTACAATCCTCGGGAGCGATCTGCAGGGAAAATTTCATCCCCTTGAATTCCTTCGCTACAGCATCTATCGACTTGAAAGTCTCCGGAGCATTTTCAAGCAGTCCCGGGTCATAAACCTTCGCCCTTATGACTGCGTGCGGACACGCAAAGACGCATTTGCCGCACTGAATACATATCGCCGGATTCCATACGGGGATCTCGAGAGCGACGTTTCTTTTTTCATATTTTGTCGTACCGGTGGGAAACGTGCCGTCACAGGCAAAAGCGCTCGTCGGAATATCATTCCCGTCCATTGCGATCATCTTCCCGATCACGTCCCTGACATAATCCGGAGAGTTTTCAGGCACTGGAGGGACCATCTTCAGCTTGCTCGTCGCCTTGGCGGGGACCTTGATCTCATGTATATTCTCAAGAGCCTTGTCGACAGAGGCAAAGTTCATACTGACGACTTTCTCGCCCTTCCCGCTGTAAGTCTTCTTAATGAAACGTTTGATTGAATCTACCGCTTCCTTCTCAGGAAGGATATTACTGAGAACGAAGAACCCGGTCTGCATGATCGTATTGATCCTTGCTCCGAGCCCTATCTCTTTTGCGATCTCAAAGGCGTTTATGACAAAGAACTTGAGTTTTTTGTCGATCATCGCCTGCTGCACTTCGACAGTAAGTTTATCCCAGGTCTCATCTGCCGGGAAGGGGCTGTTAAGAAGGAATGTCCCGCCTTCCTTGGCGCACCTGAGAATGTCGATCCGCTCCATGAACGGGAATTGATGACAGGCGACAAAATCAGCACTCGTAATAAGGTATGGTGAATGAATCTGTTTCGGGCCGAATCTAAGATGCGAAACGGTTACCGATCCCGCCTTTTTTGAATCATAGACAAAATAACCCTGGGCGTAATTGTCCGTTCCCTCGCCGATGATCTTGATCGAATTCTTGTTCGCACCGACAGTCCCGTCGGCACCGAGGCCGAAGAAGACCGCAGTCGTCTGGCCAGGGTGTTTTATTATGAAACCCTTGTCATATTCGATGCTGGTATGCGTCACATCCTCGTTTATTCCGACAGTAAAATGGTTCTTCGGAGTCTCAAGGGCCATATTGTCGAAGACGCCGATGACCATTCCGGGAGTGAACTCTTTGGATGAAAGTCCGTATCTTCCTCCGATGATCGAAGGAACGGTATTGAAGTGCCCGGCGGAGAACTCCTTGTCCTCATTCAGGGCGGTGACTATATCTTCATACAGCGGTTCTCCCAGGCTCCCCGGCTCTTTTGTCCTGTCGAGAGTACAGATCGCCTTGACGCTGGAAGGAATGGCATTGATGAAATGTTTCAGTGAAAACGGCCTGTAGAGCCTGACCATCAGCAGGCCGATCTTTTCGCCCTTTGAAACAAGGTGTTCGACCGCTTCCAGAGCTGTGTCGGCTCCTGAACCCATCATCACTATGACCCGCTCGGCATCGGGAGCCCCATGATACTGAAAGAGTTCATATTTGCGTCCGACTACCTTTTCAAATTTTTTCATGGTCTTTTCAACGATATCCGGGCAGGCGAGATAGTATGGATTGACCGTCTCGCGCGCCTGGAAGAAAGTATCGGGGTTCTGGGCAGTACCCCTGAGAACAGGATTGTCGGGGGATAGAGCTCTCTGGCGATGCTGCCTTACCAGGTCGTTATCGATCATTCCTTTCATATCGTCTTCAGTCAAGAGTTCCACCTTCTGGACTTCATGCGACGTACGGAAGCCGTCAAAGAAGTGCAGGAAAGGGATCCGTGACTCAAGTGTCGCGGCGTGGGCGATCAGAGCAAGGTCCATAGCCTCCTGAACGGTATTCGAAGATAAAAGGGCGAACCCGGTCTGTCTTGTAGCCATTACATCACTGTGATCGCCGAAGATCGAAAGAGCGTGAGTGGCCAGAGTACGCGCCGATACGTGAAAGACCGTAGAAGTCAATTCACCGGCGATCTTGTACATATTCGGGATCATAAGAAGCAGCCCCTGCGAAGCGGTAAATGTCGTTGTCAACGCGCCTCTCTGGAGAGCTCCGTGGACCGCCCCCGATGCTCCTCCCTCACTCTGCATCTCGGTCACCTGGGGAACTGTACCCCAGATATTCTTCTGGCCAGCCGAAGACCACTGGTCCGAGAGTTCTCCCATCGGGGAGGAAGGTGTAATCGGGTATATCGCGATAACCTCACTGACTTTGTGCGCAGTATAGGTCGTTGCTTCATTTCCATCGATTGTTACGGTTTTTCTCGCCATCTGAGTGCTCCTTCAAGTCATCGAACCCATCTTTATCTATACAAGTATTTGAAAACAAATCAGTTAGCCAAATCACCACCCCTTCTCAAAAACCTTTTTCAGAGCGGTACATACAGTAGAATAATGATTTCTTTTGATTTGTCGAGGAAAAAACTCATTTCCTTCAAAATACACAGAGAGTCGTTCCTTCTCCCTCATCGTTCCCCCAGTATCACCGTAACTGAAATCCTCTCCTGCCCTCGAAGGATGACGAACTCGACTTCATCTCCCGGTTGATATCTTTTCAGGATCTCAGAATATTCGCGCAGCCCTTTCACTTCTGAACCTCCCGCCATAACGATAATGTCACCCTTTTTCAACCCGGCGCTTCCAGCGGGAGAACCATCTTTTACTTCTCCCAGTCTTACTCCTTCACCGGAATAGGTAAAGTCAGGCATGCTTCCAGTTCCTGCTTTTCTCGCAGCGGCGGGGCTTTTTCCCTGGATCCCGGCAGTGCCGTCCTTTCCTGTGAAGACCATCGGCTCTTTTCTTTCAGCGAGGAAAAGAACAGCTTCCCTTGCAAGAGAAGCTATGCTGACCATCCCATCGGGATCTATCTTTTCCGGCGTATCTTCTGGTGTGTGATAATCGGAATGTACTCCTGAAAAAAGCTGCACCGCCGGGATACCAGCTTCTATAAAGGAACACTGATCGCTTGAATCAAGGTCCTGGCTTACAATTTCGACATCCACGCCTGTGACATATCCTGAACCCTGAAAGATATATTTCCATTCTCCCGCGCTGGAACTGCCGATTACCAGGACTTTCTTTCCGAATAACCTTCCGACGGTATCAAGATTGATAACACCGATAGTCTTACCGGGGGGAAATTGTTTATAATTTTTCACGTAATACCCTGATCCGCGCAGATGATCCTCTTCACATGTAAACGCGGCGAAGACCAACGTTCTTTCCGGCCTGGTCTCTCTGCCAAAATATCTCGCCAGTTCAAGCATTACGGCGACTCCGCTGGCGTTGTCGTCAGCACCGTAATGTACCTTTCCTTCATTACCGGCCCTGTGATCCGGCCATCCAAGCCCGAGATGATCATAATGAGCACAGATAAGGACCGACTTCCCTTCTTTTCCCTTATCGCTTCCGGGAACGACCCCTATTACATTCCTCAAGTGCCCCTTCTTTTCCCCGGGGCCCGTGATCCCTTCCCACTCCTGAAAAAATGTTCCGTCATCAGAACCGGGCTTAAGGCCGGCCTTCCTGAAATTATCGGCAATAAAACGCGCGGCACTTTCTATACCCTCGGTTCCGGGGCCTCTTCCTTTCAGTTCTTCGCTGGCGAGATAAATAACGTCTCCCAGCATTCTCTCCGCTGAAAAGGACTGGGGAATCTCGGCGAGAGGCTTTCGTTCAGGGATCTTCGCCGCTGCCGGGCCACTATCATCGTCAGAGGAAAGTTTGACAAACAGGGGCGAATCCGCGGCCTGCCAGTTTCCTTTGAGGATATTATCAGGAGCAGACCCTTCAAAAGCGAGATAGCTGTATTTTCCGTAATGGGGGAGTTTTCTGGACAGGCCGTCTACAGCCTCATCGTCTCCTATTGTCAGCCAGACAGCTACTGAAGCAGGATTTTCGGGATGTCTTACCGCTATGATAAAACTGTTATTACTTTTTTCCATCTCTTTTGTGCCGAATGAAACAGAACTCTTTTCTATCTTTCCCTTATACGCTTTCATCCCATCTTCGACGATCCCTCTGTATCTGTTTTTCTCTCCAAAGATCCAGACCGAGCCTTCCGCTGGAATCTTCCCGATCTCGGTATCATTTAATATCCTGATCTCTCTTGAACTGTCTTCCACCCATCTCTCGGCAAGCCTCCTGTATTTTCCGCTCGGTTCCCCGTCTTCTTCCGAGGGGAGCAGGATCAGAACGGATCGGGCGCCGAATATCGCTGACAGAGATGGAGGCGATTCGTTCGGATGCAGCCTTCTCATCAGATCGAAAGAGGGATCGACCTGGACAGAAAGAGGTTTGTCGCCGAAAGATATCTCAGAATCCACTCTCCTTCCTTTCATCCCGACCTTTATAACGCTGACTGAATCGGAAAAAGCGACCGCCACCGGAATATCGAGATCGAAAGGAGCTTCTTTCTGAACCTGGCTGATCGTAAACCGAAGCTGATTTCCGCCGTTTTTCTCCCGGACTTCGCAGCCGGTCAGTTCAAGCTCCGGAGCTCCTTCTCTTTCGACCCACTGAGTGAAAAATCCTTTCAGATCCTCCCCTGTGACTTCTTCAAACGATTTCCGTATGTCATCGAAAGAGGCCTTCCTGAACCTGTTCTCAGAATAGAACTTCCTGAATGCTTCGATAAAAAGTCTGTCTCCCGTTTTTTCCCTTAGCATATTCCAGGTCATCAGAGATTTACCGTAGCCGACAGCCTCGGAAGAGGCGCTGGTACGTGAAGTGAAGCTGCTCAGCGGAAAATCGTTTTCCCCGGTGACATGGTCTGTGAACTTCTTAAGGGTCGACCGTCTGTATTCTACGCCCTGGCCTCTCTGTTCCTTTATGAGATGGTCTGCCATATACGTCGTGATCCCTTCACACCAGTTGCCGGAATCAAAATCGACATAGACACTGTTCCCCCACCAGTTATGCAGGAGTTCATGCGGATACGATGAATGCAGGATAAAGGGAAACCTGATCACCTTCTCACCAAGAAGCGTGAATGACGGCATCCCGTAGCCTGTCTCCCAGAAATTCTCTACAAGGGCGAATTTCGAGTAGGGGTATGGACCTAACATCCCGCTGAATAAGTCAAGGTAGATCGATGTAGTCTCAATATATTTTGAAGCGAGCGCCTCATCGGGGCTCCTCAGGAAAGCATTCACTTCCACATGGCCCGAGTTCCCGGTGTACTCGGTGAACCGGGCAGCAATAAGAAACACTTCTTCCATCGGTTCAGGAGAATCCCAGACAACGACCGTTCGGCCCTCCGGCTGTTCGGGAACCGTTCTTTGCCCCTGACTGACAGCGTCCCAGCCCTCTGGAAGGTCCACAGTCAGACTGAACCTGATCAGCCCGTCATCAAACGAGGGCACCCAGAACGTCGATCCGCCAAGATAGACTCCATCGGCTGAAATGATCCCCGGCGACTGCCCGAAAGACCTGGCATACTCTTCTCCGGCTTCTTCAACCGGATAATCTATCTGCCCCCGGTATCTGAGATTGAAGATAAGATCCCCGCTTTGGTCAGAACCGGATTGAACGATATATCTCTTTTTCACGATCGATGGGGATACTGAAAGGTCCTCCCTGTCGATCCCCGGGTCGACCCCTATGATATCCGATCTATCAAGCTCGATCCTTACGCCCGGGTCGAGCGATTCTACCTCTAGACCGCCGAGAAGCAGGAAGGCGATCCCATCCTTAACGCGGCATGCGGGAATGGTCACAAGATCGTCAACTCTGATGAAACTGCTGTAAGGGTCTATAAAAGCTGATATTTTCTGCGTGATATATGATTCACCATTCTCAGCGGGATCATTGACAGCATCTATGCGGGTTCCCGACCTGCAATCAGATACCGCAAGGACAGAAACTGTCAGGAGAATAACTGCAAAAGATCTCTTGGACATGGACACATCCTCCATCGGGGACAGATTGAATCAAAACGAAAGAGGGCTACCCGGAATAACTGCCGGATAGCCCCTGCATACCTTGCCTGTCTGACACTGTGTACCGGTCGAAGCCTACTTTTTCGGCAATTCTATAAATCCTTTATCCTGAAGAAGCTGGAAAGATTCCCGTGCATGTCTAATAGTCTTCTCAGCTTTTGCCTTCAGCTCCTCGTATGTAAGATCGAGACGGGCAATACCCTGTTCTATCGCTTTCCGGCCTACTGCCGCAGCTTCGCGCGGATAGACTTCCCAGTTATCCATCGTCGGAAGAAGGAAATCCTCATGCATTCCCATATCCTCGGCGGTCCTGGCAAGTTCTATGGCGGCAGCTACACACATCTCGTCGGTGATCGTCTTTGCCATCACATCGAGGGTGCCTCTGAAGATCCCGGGGAAACCCAGTGAATTGTTGACCTGGTTAGGAAAATCGCTTCTTCCAGTCGCTACGATCCTCGCACCTGCTTCTTTAGCGTCCCATGGATATATCTCCGGTATGGGATTGGCGCATACGAAGACTATCGCGTCGTCCGCCATCGATTTGATCCACTCCGGTTTTACAGTATCGGGGCCTATCTTCGAAAGAGCGATGAGCGCGTCTGCGTTCTTTATCGCATCCGGGGCATCCCCTGTCAGATTGTCACCGTTAGTGATCTGGGCCATCTCCCATTTTTCCTTGTATTTCGTGCTGAGTTCTTTTTCACGCCCCTTATGGATTATCCCCTTGCTGTCGATCATCGTGATATTTTCAGGGGTGACACCGGCAAGTATGATCATCTTCGCGATACAGATATTCGCAGCGCCTGCTCCAAGCATTGCTACTCTTATCTCGGAGAGTTCCTTGCCCACTATTTTGGCGGCGTTTATAAGGCCGGCGACCGTCACCGCGGCAGTACCCTGCTGATCGTCATGCCATACTGGGATCCTGCACTCTTTTCTCAAAGTATCGAGGATGCGGAAACATTTCGGCTGAGATATATCCTCAAGATTGAATCCTCCGAAAGAAGGCTGCAGAAGCTTCACCGTCTCTATAAAGATATCCGGATCTTTTGTGTCAAGGCAGATCTGAACGCAGTCGACGCCGCCAAGATACTTGAACAGGATGGCTTTTCCCTCCATAACGGGTATGGCCGCTTCCGGCCCGATATCTCCAAGTCCGAGGACCCTTGTCCCGTCCGAGATGACAGCTATCATATTCCCCTTGTTAGTATGTTCGAATACCTTTTCAGGATTATCCCGGATATCAAGGCACGGCTTCGCGACACCGGGCGTATACCAGATAGCGAAATCATCGACGCTGCGTATACAACACTTCGGCATCACACCAAGTTTGCCCTTGTAAAAAGGGTGCAGCCTCATGGCATCTTCCGCCGGCTGCTTTGCCTTCGCAAGAAGTTCTTCCTTGGTCATCTTTGAAGCCATCGATCAACCTCCTGTATTTCCGTTCGCCGGGAGACTTCTACTGTTTCCCGGACTCACTCTCCCGACTGTTTAAGATCATTAATACTTATTAACTTACACTCCACCGGCAGAACGGGTCAGGATAAAAGTTCCTCTCCCGCCTTAAAACCTTCGTCAAAAGCTTTCATGTTCAATTCTTCAGTGCCTTTGGGCACCCTGGCGAGTATAGCTTTCTTGACTGAATCCTCAGAGATGACTTTCGATATCTTTGTAAGGATCCCCAAAGCGACAATATTGGTAACGACGGCCTTACCGACTTTGTCGACCGCGATCTCGTTTATCGGAGCTGAATAGATCCTGAAATCGCCTTTCGGCAATTCTTTTACAAAAGACGAATCTATGATAAGGATTCCGCCTTTCTTAAGATCAGAAGAATATTTCAGACATGATTCCTGTGTCAGCGCCAGCAGAAGATCGAGTTCAATAGCTTTCGGATATTCGATCTCACCATCGCTGATAACGACTTCAGCCTTGCTCGCGCCGCCCCTTGCCTCCGGACCGTAACTTTGCGTCTGGACAGCATTGAGCCCTTCATATATCGCAGCTGCTTCGGCAAGGATCTTTCCGGCAAGGATCAATCCCTGTCCTCCTGAACCACTTAAGCGGATCTCGTATCTTTCCATTTTATTCCGTCCTGACCTTTTTGATCAACTTGTCGTATTCGGCTGTGAATTCAGCTTTATCTATATCGCATAGAATACCGGCGGAGACTTTTCCCTCGCGCTCCTGATCTGTCATCTTATCATACTTGGCAACCGGCACCATGTTATCTTTCAACCATTCCATCATCGTGACCGGATTGGCCATCTTGTTTCTCCTGCCGTAAGCTGTCGGACAGGGAGTCATGATCTCTACAAGAGAGAACCCTTTTTTCTGAAGAGCTTTCGATATGAATTTCTCGCACTGCTGAACATGATAGACATCGGTTCTCGCAACAAAAGAGGCTCCTGCTGCAATAGCCAGCCCGCTCGTATTGAACGACGGCTCAAGATTACCGTGCTGAGCGGTCGAAGCTTTTGATCCGACTGGAGTCATCGGCGAACACTGCCCGCCTGTCATCCCATAGATATAATTATTATAAAGCAGAACAGTAAGATCGATATTCCTCCGCGCTGCATGTATGAAATGATTCCCGCCGATCGCAGTAGCGTCTCCGTCGCCTGTAATGACTATGACTTTCAGGTCAGGATTTGCCAGTTTGACTCCTGTGGCAAAAGGCAGAGCCCTGCCGTGAGTAGTATGCAGAGTATTTATGTCCATATAACCGGGTGTCCTGCTCGAGCATCCAATACCTGAGACCATCACAGACTCATCTCTCGACATCCCGAGTTTGTCTATCGCCCTTATCAGTGCCTTCAGGATGATACCATCCCCGCATCCGGCACACCAGATATGGGGGAAGTTCGATTCCCTGATATATTCAAGATAATTAAACAATCAGACCACCCCCTTTATCAAGTCGACTATCTCTCCGGGTGTGATCGGTTGTCCATCTACCCTGTTCAATCTGTGAACTGGAGTATCGCGCCGGCATGCCCGTTCCACTTCACGCGCCATCTGTCCCATATTCATCTCTGGAACGACGAATCCTTTTACTCTGCCTGCAACCTCCCGAATGTCATCTTCCGGGAAAGGCCAGAGGACTGTAGGCTGAAAGAGCCCTGCTTTAATGCCGGCCTCCCGGCATTTAGCCAAAGCGCTGCGGGCGGAGCGAGCGACGGAGCCATAAGCAAAGATCGCTATTTCCGCATCCTCGAGCATAACCATCCTGTTTCTGATGATATCCTTCTTATGGATTATGATCTTATCTGTAAGGCGCTTGATCTGAGCCCCGATGATCGCCGGATCATTCGTTGGGAAGCCTGTCTCATTATGACACAAACCGGTCACATTATATTTATACCCCGTTCCGAAAGTAGCGAGAACAGGTATCAGGTCCTCTGTCTCCCTGTAGGGAAGATATTTGTCAGGCGGAAGATCCGGTTTTTTGCGGTCGATGATCTCATACTCCGACCTCTCCGGAATAATGACCTTCTCGGTAGTATGGCCCACGATCTCGTCGAGAAGGAGGATGACAGGTGTCATGTATTTCTCTGCAAGATTGAAGGCCCTGATCGTCTGCTCATACGACTCCTGCGCGGAATCTGCGACCAGCACGATCACTCCCCTGTCTCCATGAGAACCCCATCTCGCCTGCTGGACATCCATCTGGGCGGGAAGCGTAGGCATCCCCGTACTCGGGCCGCCTCTCATCACATTGATCACCACACACGGTACTTCCGCCATACCGGCATATCCAATATTTTCCTGTTTAAGGCTGAATCCCGGCCCCGATGTCGCAGTCAGGGACTTCATACCGGCGAGAGATGCTCCGATGATCGCCCCCATCGCTGCTATCTCATCCTCCATCTGAATAAACTTTCCACCGAGCTTCGGAAGAGCGACCGAAAGATGCTCAGCTATCTCCGAAGAAGGGGTGATCGGATATCCGGCAAAGAAGCGGCAACCTGCCGCCAAAGCTCCTTCTGCGCAGGCCTGGTTCCCCTGCATCATTCGAATCTGACCTGAAGAATCATTTTCCAAAATGATCTTCTCCTTTTTTGGGGACTTTCACAGTCCCGTTTAAAATATCGATTTTTTTATCTGAAACAAAAACAGGGACCCTCTTCCGGGTCCCTATTCGACTGTAATCGCAAAATCAGGACAGCGCAGCTCACACAGCATACACTTTATGCAGTCATCAGGTCTCAAGACCTTTGCCGTTCCACCCTCCATCTCCAGAACATCTTTGGGGCAGAAGGCGACACAGATCCCACAGCCTTTGCACCACTCAGGCTTCACTGTGATGACCGCCGGCTCTTTTCGAGCCGACTGCTCTTCGGTCATTATTCACCTCTTTTAGTCGTATAACTTGTTATCACAACTTATGTTATACGATGCTAACCAAGTATAAAATTCGGGTTCAATATATCGTAACAATATCCCAATATCAAGCCCTTTTTGGCCTGAATCTCCTGTTTTTAACAATTTCGCAGATAAAAAGGGATATATCAGCTCAGCAGTAGCCGGCCTTGATACAATGAATATTCGTCTATCAGTACATAATGCTCATGGAAATCATCTTCATTTATCCATCGGTCAGCGGTTTCGGCGGTACAGCTTGGAGATTATTAAATCTCTTCAGCCGGGAAAAGCCAATTTATAGCCTCTTCAAAATCGGTAAATGCTTCAACCTCAAACCCTCTGTTTACGGCACATGTCTCAAAGAATTCGACTCTATCAAATGCCGATCCTGAAGATGTCAGAAGAGCCATTTTTCTCTGGAACGCCTCATGGTGTTTTCCTAATTCATCTACCAAATACCAGACATCCATAGTCGATAAATCTAATTCAGCATCGCGCAGATCGATTAGTACCTCGAAATCAGCGGGGGGCTTCTTGGCCAGAGCGATCTTTATCAGAATCTCTTTGCTCATTTCGAAATCGAGTATTCCATCAGCATCAATATTCAAAAAATCGCGCGCTCGAATGATCTTCACTTTTCCTGCCATTAACGATCACTTCCCTCTTAGGCCACCTGGCATCCGGGCTCCGCAGAAGGCGCCAGACGTCCCCTTCTGTCAGGCCGATTTTCACTCGTGGTCCACCCAGATCAAGGCCTTGGAATCAAATCCCATACTTTCGACTCTTTCCACAAACTTCTGTTTCATCTTTTCTTCTACTGTGGGAGTCCGGGACAAAAACCACAGATAAGATTTACTTGAACTTGTGACAAATGCATATTTGTAATTCTCTTTATCAAGCTCAAAAACGACATAGGAACCGTAAAACGGTCCGAAGAAAGAGACTTTAAGATAACCGATATCCTGCGTGTCAACAAAGAACGCCTTGCCGATCGCTTCTTTCCACTTTCCTTTCTCAGTCGAATAACCTCGATTTTTCACTTTGACACCGCCATCATCTCGCATCGAATATTCCGCGGTCACTTTATCCAATCCGCGTTCGAATGAATGATCAAGCCGGGCGATTTCATACCACTTCCCCAGATAATTCTGCAACTTGAACCCGGCAACAGGCCGGACGTCTGCAGGATATCCCAGGCAACCGGTCATCAGCGGCAGGATAGCGCAAAAAACAAGTTTTTTCATCTGTCTCCTTAGAAACGTAAAGTTCAGTTTCATTTGCGGCCTCCATTCCGATGCGGCGCATACCCCGCAGCAGGCATGACGGACCCAAGCAGTCCACCGTTCAGTGCTCGCCAATCTTGCGGATGTGCGCTTCATCGTACTGTACAGCGGCAGATTGTCATGCGTCTGGCAGCCAGGCCATTAGCTCACTTAAAGCGGTTGATGCGCGTATGTATGAGGAACCACCAGCCATTGCCCTTTTCTGCGTCTCTGACAACAGTCTGCGAAGCGGCCAGTCATTTATATCGATTGTACCTTTCGCTGGATTATCTGAAACATAACCCCACATGTGCTGAACTGCATTTCTAATTCCACCAGCGTCAGGCTGCTCCCTAAGCACTTTTATCAAGAGTATGGACAGCTGACCAAAGCTCATTGCCGTATTTGAGAGATCACGCCCTATTTTTTTGTATAGATCAGGATTGCGCGCGAGAACAGAATACTTATGCTGACTCCAAAATTCCTGCAGGTTCTTTGGCAATGGTATCCGGCCCTCTTCCTTATCAACATATTTTTCTTTGAGCAATATGAGTTGCCGATCCGGGCAATCAATGTGGGTTTCTGGCCATTTTCCTTTATTTGAATGAGTAGCTACTGGTGATCTGTCGGTGTAACCTCTCAGTGCCATTTCACATGCCAGCTTTCTATGGCGCATTTTGAGCGCCCAGCCATATCCGATCCAGCGGATGGTTTCGGGGTGTTTGGCATAGCCTTTCTTTTTATTCACGATTATTGATACTATAGCATGCAGCTCACGGTGTTCGCCAAGTAAACTTTGACCATTCAAATACCCTGGATTAAGATCCCATATTCTCATATAACGTCTTTACGCACAACTATCTTCATTTCTCAGTGCTCATAGGTTGCGCCCCTCAAATCCTTTCTATCCCCCCTCTTGCTTTCACAAGATTCTTCCAGAACCGCTTGTACAAGAAGCTGTCACTGCCCAGACCACAGAGCTGCTCAAACATCGGTTTTGTAACAGTGAATGCGACTAACTCCGGTTCCAGGTACTGCCTCATTGCGATATCCGTTGCGCCGACTACCGCCTGCGGCACACTTAGATCTTCAAAAGGCGATATCAGCTGCATGCATCCCGATCCGAAAGGAGCGATCACCGGCAAGGGATCGCCAGGCGCGCTGTGATATTGAGCGCCCGTCATAAGCGCACTTAACTGATCTGGGTCTACATAAAAAGTCACGCTGTTGAGATGCTCATATTGGCCTTCGCGCAGTGGACCGACAAGAAGATGGGGATGTTTCGGCTTGTATCCCATATTATGATCCAGCCACTGATTCATCAGACCATGTGATGATTTCAGCCCTTCATCATCTGTAAGAAATTTTACAAGATCCTCCCGCGACCTTATCACCGCACTGAAAAGCCAGTGTCCTGCACCAGGGCATCCGAAGTTATCCTTTGTAATGTGCAGCGTCTTCCCGGCAAGCCATTGTCTGTAAAATGCAAAAACACATGCATGCTTACCAGGCCCCGGTTCTACCAACGGCTCAAATGGAGCGGTGTCAGGCGCATCGTAGAAGCCGATGAGAGGGACTCTCAGGCCAATCTTCTCTATCAATTCTGTCGAATCGGGCTGCATAATCATCTCCAATTTTTCAAGGTTTCTTCGAAAATCTTTCGAAGACGTTCAATGCGTCGATATTATTCATTTTTTCTGCCCATTGCCGCGCCGTCATACCGTTTTTCTTCGCCTCCGCATCTGCCCCCTTTTCCAGCAGGAGATCGACTATCTTGGCATAGCCGCCCGCGCTGGCCAGAATAAGAGCAGTATACTCGGATTTGCTCACAGTGTTCGGATCTGCTTCCTTTTCAAGGAGCACTGCTACGATTGCGGAGTCGCCCGATCCTGCGGCGAACATCAGCGCGGTCCAGTGCAGGTTGTTTTGGGCGTTGACATCGGCACCGCTTTTGATCAGCAGCTGAACGATCGGCAAATACCCCTTGTCGGACGCTATGATCAGTGGCGTGTTTCCGATCTCGTCGCGCATATCGACTTCAGCCCCATCTGTCAGCAGGGTTTTAACCGATATCTCATTACCCTGGGCGGACTCCTGAAGCAGGCGCTCTTGCGCAAATGAAGCCGAAGAACACAAAAATAGCAAAAAAAGTATCGAAATCAGAGCAATACTCTTTCTCATTATTTTTCCCCTCTCATTTTCTCCATGCTCGAACAATCGGCTGAACCAGGAGCGTGCCTGTAACCCGATCAGGAGCCGGGCCCGAACTCAGTGAGTTCCAACGTGTACCCCTTCTGATCTGTCACGACTAGCTTCCCCGACGCAGATATAACAACTCCCACAAAGTGCCTCCGCGCGTCCTGAGCGAACAGGCGGCGCGTGACAATGTGTATCTTCTCTTCCTCTCCCAGAACAGACTCATTCATTTGAGTCCTCCTACTGTGATCGCAGCCTCACGTCCAGCTTCAGATGCAGTCGCCATAACGGCCGCGGCGGGTGCCCCGCAACCACCGTGACAACCAGGACAGCCAGCTGCATGTGATGGAATGGACTCATCCAAAAAACCGGCGTCAAAAAACGCTTCGAATAACGATTTTCTAAAAGTTGGAGTCCTTGAAGGATATTACCACAAAAGCAGTCGATCCTGCAAAATCTCTTTTTCAGGCCGCATTCTCCAGAAAAACAGGCCACGCAAGCGAGATTCATCGTCTATCCTGATGGATCAACGCAGAAAGATTTCGAGACAGCCGGTCATCTACTGACACGCTTGAGATCGATAAAGCCCCTCTCAACGTCGACAGAGAGGAGCTGTACGCGCACCCGGGCGCCGACATCCAGCCCGCCGGCTCCGCTGACCAGCTTGCCCTCTACCGGCACATGAAGGAGTCTTACCCAGGTACCTTTCTCCGAGGCTCCAGTGACGATTGAGTCGAATTGTTCGCCTACCTTCGATTCGAGAAGGAGCGCAGCTGCCGATTTGCCGACAAGACGCTCGACCTTATTCGCATCATTCTCTTTTTCGCTGCAGTGTCTTGCAAGAGAATCCAGTTTATCAGTACTGTATGGACAAGCCCCGCCAGCCAGAGCTGCCTTCACGAGGCGCTGGGTGATAAGATCGGGGTAGCGGCGGTTGGGTGCGGTGGAGTGAGCGTAATCCCTTGCCGCGAGGCCGAAGTGCCCCGGAGCCTTATCGCCGGGATGTTCGGCCGCGTATTCTCCCGGTCCCAGGAGTTTGATGACCGTAAGTGAGAGGTCGGGGAATCTAAGCGGATCGGCAGCCTTCTGCTTGACAAGAAAATCGTTCAGTGATTTCGGATCAGGATCTGCTGGCAATCGGTATTTGTATTCTCCCGCAAGCATCACGATCTTGTCCCAGCGTTTTGGCTTACGGACGACGCGGCGGATCGATGGAAAATTTTTTGACGCGAGGAATCGGGCGGTCACACCGTTAGCAGCTATCATAAAATCCTCGATGATGTTCGTTGCGCTGTTCTTGTGTTCCGGTTTTAACCCGCTGATATTATCGCCTTCGAAAGTCGGCCTGCCCTTGATCGTCTCAAGGCTCAGTGCTCCATGGGAATGTCGCAGGGCCCTAAGGCGCCTGGCAGCTTTGTCCTGTATTCGCAGGTTCTCGTCGAGCCCGTCCACGGCCGCTACGGCTTTCGGCAGTTCCCCATCACCTTCGAGCCACGCGGCCACGCTGTCATAGGCCAGTTTTGCGCGGTTGCGTACGCGGGCCTGGAAGATGGAAGAATCCTTCAGAGACCCATCGGTACCGATCACCATATCGACGACGATAGCCGGACGGTCAGAGTCGAAATTCAACGAGGTGATTCCGATCGACAGCTTTTCAGGGAGCATGGGAAATATGATAGCAGGCGTATATACCGAAGTCGTGTTGTGCCGGGCATGGCCGTCTATTGCGGAACCCTTCCTGACGATCGAATCCACGTCTGCTATAGCAACGCGGATCCTGATATCGTCTTCTTCCATATTCCCGGCGACGGTCAGCTGGTCGATGTCGAGAGAATCATCGTTATCTATCGATGCCCAGAGAAGGCCGGTGAGGTCGCTGATCGATCCATCGTCTTCCGCCGCAGGACCCTTGATCATTTCCAGTTCGGCAAGAACTTCGGGAGAAAAATCGGGAAGCAGGTCTCTATCGCACATCTCCCTGCGTGCTATATCCTCCAGTATAACTCTGTGTGTGGTCCTACCAGCTCTGGTCTTCTTCATCAGATATTACCTTTCAAGTAAGTTTTCTCATCATGCCCCTGCTGCTCCCGGGATCCGAGCACAGCACTGGCAATTGTAGTACTTGCTGTTGTCTCTTTCAAGCAAAGATGGTAGGCTTCGGACATATCTTAATGACAAAGGGGTGCGAGTATGACAACTGTACTGATTTCGGGTATTTTCGGCTTCTTCATAGCTGTCGCCCTATGGATCGTTTTCCGGGTCTTCAGGAAAAGGCTGAGTCATTCAGGCCCTTCCGTTCAGGTCCTTGCATCGATCGATCATCTTCGGTCCGTAGGGGAGCTGGTCGTCTTCAAGATCATCACAAAAGAGATCGTCACGACGGCTGAACACTGGTTCGGAGATACCGGCAAGAAATACTTCCAGTGGCTCGTCTCCGCCAAGAAGATGGCGATGGTCTTCGAATTCGAGATCGATTTCAGATACGACCTCAGGGATCCTGACTTCATCATCGAGGAAAAGAAGGCCGGGCAGTATCTTCTTAAGATGCCAAAGTGCCTCTATGAAGTGCATATCAGAGACATCAGCTTCTACGACGAACAGAGTGCGAAACTTCTCCCCTGGCTGCTTCCCGGCCTGCTCACCAAGGCTTTCGGGGCCGGTTCCACAGAAGAAGACAAGAACCGCCTGAAAGAAGAAGCCAAGCAGCAGGCGGCCCAGATGGCCGGACAACTCGTACGGAAGATGAGATCCGAGGTTCAGACTTCGACTCGAAAGACTCTCGAGGCACTGGCAAGAAATTTCGGAGCGGAGGATGTCGACTTCGATTTCACGCACGCAGACCTGATCCGTTCGAAAGTCGAAGCGGTATTGCTCGATACCCCCGGTGAATAGACAGCGGATTCATCGACATCACCTCAGTCACAATCGAGTTGTCGTATCGGAGCCGGTCAGCTTCATTCGCGTGTCAGCCTGCACTGGAGATCTTCAGTGGACTTCTGGCGAAACCGTCGGAGTGGACTTCCCATTGTTTGGTAGACATCCAAACTCCACTCTTGATATTCCCGCAGGCCAAATCACCAGATATATATCTCGGCTTGACGATCTGCGCAACCTTACCACATTATTTCAACCCCAGAGTGTGAGACACACCAGCGGCCACATCCACAAAGTCGCCATTAGGTGAAGGCAAATTGCACTGACCATGAGCGTTGTCTCCCCAAGCTGTGATTGTCCCATCTGATTTAAGCCCTATACTGTGATATCTACCCGCAGCGATTGCCACAAAATCGGTGTTCGGCGTTGGGACAATGCACTGGCTGTAATTGTCATTTCCCCATGCCACAATCGTCCCGTCGGACTTCAAACCCAGACAGTGAAAGATTCCACAGGCGACAGTCACAAAGTCAGTGTTCGATGCGGGAATGTCGCACGTATTATATTGGTTGCTTCCCCAAGCTGCAATCGTCCCATCTGACTTCAACCCCGCACTATATGACCCGCCTACCGATACTGCCACAAAGTCTTCGTTTGGAGTCGGAACATTGCACTGGCCAGAGAGGTTATATCCCCAAGCTACAATCGTCCCATCCGATTTAAGCCCCAGACTGTGCGCCGTACCACCAGCAACCGCCACGAAATCCTCGTTTGGCGCGGGGACATCGCACTGGCTCCAGCTATTCAATCCCCAAGCAAATATGGCTCCTGTACTTAAATCCAATCTCCCGCTAACTACGTTTGACAAGTCTGACCAGTTTGGAACTTCATCTCCCGTTCTTACTGCAAAATAGTAGATAGGAGCAAACGTCAAGTCCGATAAAGTGAACGTTTCCACGCCTCCCGCATCCCCTGGTTGAGGCTCGCCGTCAGAAGGCATTGCCAAATCCCAATTCCATAAATATATCGGAAGGATTGAGTGTCGCAGATCGAACTGCGATGCTTTCCCACTCATTCCATCATCCCCCGGGGTCGTCCAGGTCAGAGTGATCGAATTTGATGTCGTGCTGCTTACAGTCAGATCCGTAACAGAACCTGGAGAAGTGCTATCACCCAAGGGGGAAGTGGTGTCGTCAGAGCATCCGTTCAGGAAAATAAGGAATACCAGAAGGAAACAACGCAGATGGCATGATTCTGTCCTTGAGAATAATGATATTCGTTTGTTCATCATTCTATCTCCTTGTTTCGAAATTGGTTTGGGCAACTTTACACTGAACCATCTAACTGCGATCTATACAAACCCATCATTGACGCACTTAACCACACGCAATCTATGATCCCGTCGCCTCCAGCCAGTTTTTTACTATGAAAGTTCCCTGCGGTGCGTTATATCGGCCCGCATCGGAGATGTCAAGTTGGAACCGTTTTTTTGCCTTCTCCGCTGATACTCCTTCTGTTTCCTGACCTCTAGACCGCCTTTTCAGGCACAAAAAAGGCCGGGAAAGACTCCCGGCCTTTGTAAGTTGCTTATTTACTGGAGCTGGTGAACGGGATCGAACCGTTGACCTACGCATTACGAATGCGTTGCTCTACCAGCTGAGCTACACCAGCCCCTGTGAATACTCAATATATTGAGTTCCCGCCCCTTTTCAAGATTTATTTTTATTTAAGGAAAATAATCGAATGCTGGCAGCTCTTTATTATTTCAGGGCTTCACCCTGCGCGGCATGGTAATCTCTGTAGAAACCGACCGAATCGAAGATATCCTGTTCGATCTGCGGTCTTCCTGTCGCAATCAATTTCGCCATATTCAACCCTACGCCCGGCCCGAGCATGAACCCCTGACCGCACATTCCGACTGAAAGAAACATACCCTTAACTTCCCTTACCCTGTCGCATATGATTATCCCGTCGGGAGTCATCGGATATAACCCTCTCCAGACGCGGCGGACGAGCATATTCTTCAGTCTCGGGATCAGTTCTATAAGCCTTTTGGCTATAACAGGCATGAATTCGGAAGTCACTGATTGATCAGTCCCCGCTATAGGATCGATCGGTGTATAGCAGAATATCACCTGGCCCCGATCGTTCTGACCGAAATAGAAGTTTGCAGTCCTGCCTTCTTTTCCAGGACGGATATCTACAACAAGCGGATCGAAAAAACGTTCCATCGGAGCAGAGATCCCCGCTTCATGGCTCTCCGGAAAGACAGGGATATCGAGGCCCGCCATCGCCCCTATCTCTTTTCCATAAGCCCCGGCAGCATTTACGACAACATCGGCGTAGTAGCTTCCCCTTGCCGTTTTGACTCCCTCGATTTTTCCTTTTTCGATCAAAAGGGATGTGACCTGCTCTCCGAAAATAAACTCCGCGCCTCTGTCGAGGCTTTCCTTCCAGAAGGCGGCAGCGGCCTTAAGCGGCGAGACCTGGCCATCCCCGGGAGAATAAGTGCCTCCCCTGAGGCCATCGATGTTGATCCCGGGAATAAGTCTGCATATGTTTTCAGGTCCGATCCAGTCTATATCCAGCCCGAAATCCTTCTGACCGGGAAGAAGATTCTTCAAAGCGGCCTCATCTTCTTCCCTGTAGACAGGAAAACAATATCCGCCTTTTATCCAGCCGATATCAGTACCATGCTTATTTTCCCAAGTAGAGAATATTTCGAGGCTTTTAAGGCACAGCTTTATCTTTGCAGGATCTGAATGAGTCGCCCTGACTCCCCCGATCGCAGCCTTGTTCTGCCCCTGGCCGGGCGATTTCCCGCTGTCGAGGACAAGGACCTTCCATCCCTCCAGCGTGAGGAAATATGAGAGCGGAGATCCGACACTGCCGGCCCCGATTATTATCGCGTCATATTTCTTCAATCTAGATCCTTTTTCCTGCTCTTCAGACCTGCGAAAGCCGAAAGAGGGACTTCAGAGACAAAAGGCCTGTCAGTCGGCAGTGTCACATCGGAAATATCGACGCCCTCGCTCCTGTACAGGTTCAGGATCAGGTCTGTGCAGGTCTTTCCCGCACATGCTCCCATACCTGTCCTGATAGTAGCCTTGAGAATATTCATATCCCTGACACCTGCCCTGATCTCGGAGCGGATCTCTCCAGCTGTGATCCTTTCACATCTGCATATTACCGTATCATCGGGGATCGATTCCTCGAGCGGAATCCCCTCTTTTCCATCCTCGGATTCCAGGGCCGCGAGTCCCGCGACAAGCAGAGCGTCATCGTCAGGGACTTCTATCGTAACCAGCGATCTCTTTTTATCCCCCGGAGATCTTCTTATCTTTACTATCCTGCCTTCCCCGACCGGATACCCTTCAAGATCGACTGTTCTGACCGGATCTCCCTCGCGCAGATCATCGACAAGCAGTTCATACGGGATCACTACCTGTGACTTCCCGCCATCAGAACCCCGTTTGACTAGGGTTATCGCCAGAGCCGGGCATGAAGCGACGCACTTCATGCAACCTGTACAGTCGCCGCTGAAAACGGGGAGCCCCATTATCGATTCTCCAGGTATCAGAATCGAAGAATGCGGGCATGAATCGACACAAGGGTTGCATGGGATCTCTTCGATACATCTGAGAACGGGAAAAATATCACTCCCCGGATCTTCAGGCTCGAAAGCAGCGACCGCTCCCGGCCTTGATCTCAGGATCTCCTGCGTCTTTTCCCATTCCGCCGGGATCTCGATATCGTAACCTAACGATCTTGCGATCTTTCTTCCGGTGATCTTCCCGCTGAAAATAGCGGCAGAGGCCTCTGCGATCTCCTCGGAATCGCCGCAGCTGTAAGATTCAATACCGAATATTTTCAATTTTTTAGAAAGTTCATCGACTGGCGAAAGTCCTACCGCAATCAGAAGTGTATCGACGTCAAAACTCTTCTCGGTCCCTTTGACAGGCCGAAAACGGTCATCTACAGCGGATATCGTTATTTTCTCGAGATTCCCTTTTCCCTCGGCGCTCAATATGGAATGTGAGGTATATACCGGGACACCAAGACGCTTGAGCTTGTCAAGATGGACCTTGTACCCTCCGCATCTCGGGAGTGCCTCAACGAGTCCTACTACTTTGATCCCGGCCTGTATCGCGTGATAACCGGCGATCAGCCCTACATTTCCTCCGCCAACGACAAACAGCCTCTCAGCGGGCTTGACCATATCCCTGTTCAGCAGAGTCTGAAAGGCTCCCGCCCCGTAAACGCCGGGAAGATCGCATCCGGGAAAAGCCAGCGCCTTTTCCCTTGCGCCGCAGGCTACCAGCACCACCTTCGGCTGGGCCAGAAAATATCTGTCATTCTGGTACAGACCGATCTTTTTGTCGCTGAATACGCCGACCGCTGTGGTTCCTGTAAGGACTGTAACAGTTTTCAGTTCAGCGAGCTGGCCGGTCATTATACCGGCGATATCTATACCTCTCGTTCCTGCATAACAATCATCACGCGATCCGAAAAAAGGATGAGTCTGGAGAGTGAGCTTACCGCCCGGTTCATCCTTGTCATCGACAAGAAGCACCTTGATGCCAAGATTCCCCAGTTCGACGGCAGCATTTATTCCTGCCGGACCAGCCCCTATCACGAGAACATCGATCTCGATCTCATCGCAGTCAGAGAATTCTTCCGCAAGGTCATCAGGAGGGAGCGCCGGGGACCCTTCGCAGCTTTCGATCCTCATCCCCTCTTCAACGGCGGTCATGCATCCTTTTACGATCCTCCCGTTTACAAGAACCATGCATTGGCTGCACTGGCCGTTGACGCAGAATATCCCCTGCGGGGCGCCATCCCTGGTGTGATGCCCGAAGACCCTGATCCCGCTGGCGTAGAGGGCAGTAGTGACTACCTCGCCTTCAAACGCACTAAGAATCTGGCCGTTAAACGTAAAGGAAATCGCTTTTCTGTCTTTGATCGGCAGAATCGGGTGGATTTTAAGTCTGTGGTCTATCTTAATCGAAGAAGCGATCGTTCGCACCTCGTTCTATTGAGAAATTGTAAGTAGTACCTGGTTTTTCTCAACAGACGACCCGGGTGCTACTTTCAAAGATCGAATTGTTCCATTAACACTTGATGTTAGACTGTTCTGCATCTTCATAGCTTCGAGGATCACCAGAACATCCCCTTCACCAACCTCATCCCCTTCTTTGACCTCGAAACTGACAACCATTCCCGGCATCGGAGCAGTAAAGGTAAACTCGGAACCGTCTGTCTTTACTGCAGGTTTTGCCTCAGCCTTTTTAGCTTTCTTTTTGGCCTTTGCCTGTCTAGTCTCTTTAGTGATTATCGGAGCAGTTTCCACTATTGAATGAGCACGGGTCTTTCCTCCGACTTCCTCGACTTCGATATTATAATGCTGGCCCCCCACAAAAACATTGAACGCTCTCAGGCCTGCGCCCTTCGAGGGAGCAGATGAAGAGTTGGAGACAGTGACATTTCCAGCCTTTACTTTTTCGAACATCTCGTTTTCCCGTTCAACATCCTCCAGGGTGACCGGTCTTACCTCCTCAGGAGGGTCTTCCAGGCCGTATTTCCACCTGAGAAATCGAAGGCCCGTAGTCGGGTAAAGCGCATAGGTAAGAAGATCCCTGTCATCTCTGGCAAGCCCTTTTACCACTTCCCGTGCCTTATCAAGTTCCGGCTCTAGCATATCGGCAGCCCTGCAGGTTATCGGAGTCTCCCCTCTCGGATAACCTTTCAACGCCAGTTTCCGGACTTCCCGATCCATTTCGACAGGAGGTTTTCCATAAAGGCCATACGCATAGTCTTTGACCTGTCCGCTTATCATCTTGTAACGTCCAAACAGCACGTTCTGTACCGACTGGATACCTACGATCTGGCTGGTAGGCGTAACGAGGGGAGGATATCCCAGTTCTTTTCTCGTCACCGGAAGTTCATCGTATACTTCCTGGAGCCTGTCGAGGGCGTCCGCTTCCCTGAGCTGACTCACGAGGTTTGTCAACATGCCGCCAGGAATCTGATGCTCAAGAACACCGGTGTCGATCACTGACATCCTTGTAGTGTTGAGGAACTTCCTGTATTTGGGAGCCACTTTCTCAATATACTTGCCCATTTCAAACAGTTTTTCCAGATCCAGCCCGGGATCGTACTCCGTCCCGGCAAAAGCGGCCACGATCGGTTCGACAGCCGGTTCAGATGTCCTGAGCCCGAACGGGGCCAGCGCGCAATCGAGAACATCGACTCCGGCTTCAACAGCCTTCATATACGTCATCGAAGCCATTCCGCTGGTATAATGGCAATGCAGGTGGACAGGTATGAATATCTTTTTCTTTAGAGCTTTCACAAGCTCATAAGCATCATAGGGGTTCAGAAGGCCGGCCATATCCTTGATGCAAAGAGAATCGGCACCCATATTCTCGAAAGTCTTGGCTTTATTTATGTAATAGTCGAGAGTGAATACATCTCCACCGAGCCTTTTCTCTGTCAATGAATATGAGATCGTTCCCTGAATATGCTTTCCGGTCTTCTTTATCACCCTGAACGATGCTTCAAAATTACGCTCATCGTTCAACGCGTCAAACACCCGGAAGATATCGATACCAGCATCCGCCGCTTCATTAATAAACAGTTTCACGACATCATCTGCGTAGTTCCTGTATCCTACAAGATTCTGTCCCCTTAAAAGCATTTGAAGCGGAGTTTTTTTGATCCTCTTCTTCAGCTCGATAAGACGTTCCCACGGATCCTCATTCAGAAACCTTGTCGCGACATCGAAGGTAGCCCCTCCCCACACTTCCATCGAATGGAAACCTACCTCATCCATCTGCTCAGCGATCGGGAGCATATCTTCTGTCCGGAACCGGGTAGCAAGGATCGATTGATGACCATCCCTGAATGTAGTATCCGTGATCCTCAATTTATTTGTCTTCTTCAATATTTTCTGACTGGCAGGCATCTTTTACTCCATCCCTGTCTCTGTGCAGATCATTCTATATAAGTGAAAATCTCCGCAGCCTGACTCTGCCTGGGTCGCCTCTTACGGCAAGAGAACGTTTAGTCATAGTCTCGCGGCGCGTTCCCATTTTCCACGGACTGAGCTGGGGCCCGAACCTTTTTTCTTTCTCAGCAGATTCTTTATCTATATACGCCTGAATAGCCGCGGTTATCGCAACCATTAGATCCTGTTCCATCAGATCCACCTCCCTGCTGGTTCCCTACAGTGGAAGATAAGTCAGGTTTTTCATCACTGTCAACAACAATTCCCGGAGCTCCGGCTCTGCTTTCTGAAAAGAGATCATTTGCATCGGCAAGTCTGTCAGTGAGATTGAAAAAAGTCAGGTATGACACGGTGGTGGGAAGGGGCGGAATCGAACCGCCGACACACGGATTTTCAATCCGTTGCTCTACCGACTGAGCTACCTTCCCACGCAGGGAAATCTCATTCATTTTTCGGGGTTTGTCAATAGTTTCTTATTTTTTAAGGAGATTTTTAGATCTTTTTCCGGAACGTTCCACATCCAGCATCTTTTTTCCGCCTATATACTCTTTTAGAACTGGATCATTGATCTTTCCGATCTGCTTTGCTATATCCTGTATTCTCGATATCTGTTTTTCGATGCTGCGAAGTTTCTTTTCGATATTCGGATCAAGATTCTCTCTCTGCATAAGCATGAGTTGAGTATTACTCAGTATCGAGCAGAGCGGATTATTGATCTCGTGGTTGACGCTGATAGCAGTTTCTGATATAGCCTTCAGTCTTTCCGCTTCTATCAACTTCGATTGCAATTCCTTTATCTCACGCATATCCAAAGCCAGGATCAATATTCCCACCAGCCGGTCTTCACTGTCTTTTATCAGTGAAAGTTTGATTCTGACCGGAATATCCCGGCCTTCAGCCCTGCGAAGTTTTGCAATGTGTCCGTTCGATTCAAAATCTTTTTCATTTCTGTAGAGGTCAATTATCTCTTTGACTTTTTCCAGAGAAATTAGTTTAGTGACCCGTTTACCCGCAAGATCCATATTTGTGAATCCAGTGAGGGCCATGGCAAGACGATTGAACAGCATGATCCTCAATCGCGTATCCAGAGATACCATTGCAACAGGGGAACTGTCAAAAATTTTGGCAAGGTATTTACTCGGCTGCATCGATCCGTTTCTCCTTATTATCACCTTTGCCGCAGGAACAGCATGGCACCCGCAACTGTCAACCCAGTTTGACCTCATTATCATTTTGTTCGAGGTGGTGCGCGATCCGCTCCATAAGATCATCAAGCTCGAACGGTTTGTACATATACTCGTCAGCATTCGACCAGGTAGCCAGAAAATCTTCTCTCTCAGGGTTGTCTACTTTTCGAGCTGTTAGAACAAGGATCCTGAATGGCTTTATCTTTCCTGCGTCCATTTCCTGTTTGAGAATCCGCGAGACTTCATAACCGTTCTTTCCTGGAAGCATTATGTCCAGCAGCATAAGATCATATTCATTTCTGTGCGCCTTACGCAGAGCATGTAACCCGTCATATGCCACATCGACATTAAAACCCCTGAGTTCGAGACTGTATTTGACGGTCTCGACTATATCTTCATCATCCTCGACGATCAGGATCCTGTATTGATCCATCCCTTTTCTCCTTCCTAAGTTATTTCGACTTTCTTATGAATCTTCACTGTTGCAGCGTTTCTTATCAATTCACCTGAAATTTTTCCGTCAATCGGAAAAACAGACCAACCGATCACGATATGATCGGAAGGATCATCTTCGACAAGACTGAGCCCGCCTCTGCTTTTATTCATGAAAAACAGAGGATTATCCTGTGATCTCTTATCAAGAGTCATGGCCAGAGCTGCATCCCGGTTTACAGGCCATAGATATATCCCTCTGTCTTTTACGCTTCCCGGCAATGGACTGATATCAGGGCGGACTTTCCATTCAGCAGCAATATCGAACCAGCAACCATCAGTCTCCTTGAACATGGAATAGACAACAGGATGATATCCTTTTGAAATACTTGAATCTATCTGTCCACAGACAGAACCTATCGATCTTGCCGCGTCACCGGTCTCTCTGTCAGCCGGTATCCTGATGCTTATGGAACTTCCCTTATATCCCGGATTTTCAAAATGCAGGCTTCCTCCATGCATCGTTATTATCTTGTTAGCGATATACAGTCCGAGGCCGCGCACAGGGTTTTTGCTCTTAAGTGAATCATTACCTGCTACACTGAATATCGATGACACCTCGTCAGGTATCCCAGGCCCGGAATCCGCAATCACTATCTCGGCAAATCGAGGGTCTTTGATCAACCCGTAGAAAGCGTCATCATATCTGGCAAAAAGATCTTCTGAAGACGATGCTATTAAAGCTATAGATCCGCCCGAGGGAACATATTTCAACGAATTGGATAGAAGGTTCTGTATGACCTGTTCCATCATCATCTGATCAAACACAAGTCTGCTCGCGTTTTTTTCGACCTCTATTGTGAAACTGATATCCTTTTTTTCCATTGAAGCCGTGAAAAGCCTGCTTGCATCTTCCAGAAAATGTCTGGTATCTGTTTCGACGGTCAGTACGGAATGATCGTATTTCCTTACAGAAGAGGTATCCACAAGGCCGTTTACAAGCAGGTTCAGCCTGTCTATTGTACGGATAGCAATATCGAAGAACCTGCCCTCTCCACTCAATACCATTTTTTCAGTGCCGCCTGTTTGTATACTTTCAGAACGGCTTTCCGCGATGATCTTCAGAGAATTCTTAAGAGCGGTCATAGGCGTTCTGAGTTCATGAGCAGTTACTGCCAGGATCTCTTCCCTTTCAGATTCTCTCACCATCTTTTCGGAGATATCCCTGATCAGAAGTAGCGACCCCGTCTCTTTTGACAGATTATGAAGATGGATCATATCGACAGACAGGCACGAGTCGTTTGACTCGGCGCTGTATAACTCCCTGTCTTTAATATCCGCACCGATCAATTGAAATTCATTCCATATCCCGCTGAAATAAAAAGGAGTCATCTCGTCCAGCGATGAGATACGTTCATGAGGTTCATCGCTGAGTTTCAGCAAGGAGGAAAATTCAAGGTTCGAACTCAATATGTATCCATCATGGGATATCAGGGCGCAGGGGATCGTCAGCTGATCCACCAGACTGCCCAGGATATCAAGCTGTCCGCCCATCCTGTAGATAACAGGTTTTTCGGAATCTTCCCTGTCGGCCAGATTTTTTATATATTCTATATCCTCCCTCAAAAAAGCATCGCTCCTGATACTTCCGAAGAACAGTGTTCCACTTACACGAAGACCTGAGATCACGGGAACGAGAAAATAACTCTTGATCTCTGAATTTCCGATAAGATAAGAAATATTACTTTCTCCGCTTTTCAAGTAGACCCTGTCCCGGCATGGACTCTCTTCCCCCTTTGAGTTCGAGAACATCATATTTGTTTTTATAAGTTTTTCCCTTATATCAGGTATCCTTACAGACAACTCACGGCTCGCAAGAAGAATATGGAGATTGATTTCCCCGCTCTCGCTGTAGTACGCACAGAATTCAGCTCCTGTCCTGTCCATCATTCCGAGAAGAGTCTCTTTCATAAGAAGACTGTTGCCTGTGCCTTTCAGGAATTTTTCCTTAATATCAGCATTCGAATCATTGATACGATTTTTCTCAAATTCGGCAATAGCAGAAGGGAATACTGCCAGGACCAGTTCTTCAAGGAATTCTTTCTTATCTCTTTCGATAGCTGAATCGCCCGAAGTCACTACTGAGAAATATCCCGACACCTCATCCTTGCCATGGATCGGAACCTTGGTAACAGAATAGAGCGGGTATTTTTCTCCGTTCGATACCTCCCCGAACCCGCCGTCGAGATTGATCCATTCAGTCCGTTCGCTCGATCCGGTTTCTAAAAGTCTCTCCATATCCTGATGGGACAATCCGGGTAAAGCCCTTGAAAGGTAGACCGTACGGTGGATCGGAAGCTCCAGTACTGAAGCCTCCACTCGAACCAGTTGACTGATAGCGTCTTCCACAGCTGTGATAGAAGATTCGATCGAGGCCGTAGTATCGGTCCTCAATTTTTTCAGAACTTCTGTAATCTTCGATATCTGCATTTCTTTTTCCCGGATTCAGCTCGATTCCTTTAACACGGCTTACCACTTGCGGATAAGGCAACTTATATGCCATCGGGTATTAAAGCGCGATATTAGAAGCGGAGAGGAGTACCTGAACGGTACAATGCTATCTATCTCGTTTTATGATAATATAATACGAGATTATTACTGCTTGTCGCATCAGAAAAGCACAGCGACATATCTGAGCCGGAAGGCCCCCTGGGCAGGAAGGCTGACAGAAATCCTTCCATAAGAAGAATATTTCAGGCAATTACAGAAGTTTTATCAAGATAGACTGATCAGGAGCTGTACCCTCCGGGAAATCTCTTTCTCCAGCTATCCGCGTCCTCGATGATCTCCTCTATTCCGGGATATTCTCTCTTCCATCCAAGGATATCTTCTGCTTTTTCGGAGGATGCGACCAGGACGGCTGGATCACCATCCCTCCTTGCGCCTATTCTGAAAGGCACCTCTTTTCCGGTCACCCGGGAAGCGGCACTTATTACCTCCAGGACGGAGAAACCTCTGCCGTTTCCCAGATTCAGGACGCCTGAATATCCTTCGACCAGCTTGTCTATCCCAAGAAGGTGTGCTGTCGCCAGATCCTTTACATGGATGTAATCCCTGACACATGTTCCATCGGAAGTAGGGTAGTCGTTTCCGAAGACTGCCAGTTCCCCCCTCCGTCCGTACGCCGCATCGAGCACGAGGGGGATAAGGTGCGTTTCAGGCCTGTGATCCTCACCATGAATATCGGAAGCTCCTGCAGCGTTGAAATACCTCAACGAAAGGGAATTCAGCCCCCACCCTTTCCGACAGTCGGCCAGAAGCCGCTCGATCGACAGCTTAGTATTTCCATACGCGTTGACAGGAGCCAGACGGGATTCTTCAGTTATCGGAGTCGATTCGGGTTCACCATAGACCGCGGCAGTAGACGAAAAAAGAAAATGCCTGACCCCCGCATACTTCATCCCGGACAGCAGGGATAATGCCCCACTAACATTGTTATGCCAGTACTTTAAGGGATCGGCCACAGATTCGCCTACCTGCGAGAAGGCAGCAAAATGGCAGACTGCATCTACCCCGGAATCGAATACTTTCACCACGGCAGCCCTGTCGAGCAGATCGATCTTGTGGAATCTGATCCGCGGATCGACAGCCTCGGCGTGCCCGGTCGACAGGTTATCAACGACGGCTACTTCATGCCCTTCCTCAAGAAGATATTCAGAAACAACGCTTCCGATATATCCAGCTCCTCCGGTCACCAGAATCTTCATTTAATTCTCCTGCCTGTATTTTGACAGGTATTCCGCAAGATACCTGCCAGTCAAAGAATCAGCGGATCTAATGATCGAATCGACATTTCCGCAGACCACTACCTTCCCTCCGTCATCTCCTCCTCCCGGCCCCAGATCTATTATATGATCAGACCAGGAGATCAAGTCCATATTATGTTCTATTACAATAACAGAATGCCCGGCATCTACAAGTTCATCCAGTATATGAAGTAATTTGGATATATCACTTGCGTGAAGCCCCGTGGTGGGTTCATCCATTATGTACAGATTGTTCAATTCCCTTGATTCTGTAAGTTCCCGGGCAATCTTTATCCTCTGTGCTTCTCCTCCGGAAAGGGTATTCGAAGGTTGTCCAAGTTTGAGATACCCCAGTCCGGTTTTGGACAGGACCCAGAGTTTTTCTCCAAGCAGAGGGAGTTCATCAAAAAACATGATCGCCTCATCGACAGTCAGATCAAGCACATCGCTGATGTTTTTTCCCCTGAACTCCACTTCCAGCGTTTCACTGTTGTATCTCTTTCCCTCGCACACCTCGCACGGAACAAAAACATCCGCCATAAAATGCATCTCTACTCTCCGGTATCCCATTCCCTGGCATCTCGAACATCTGCCGCCCGTTTTATTGAAACTGAACCGCCCTGGAAGATAGCCCCGTAAAAGTGATTTTCTCTGCGCGGCAAACAGTTCCCTGATATATGAAAATCCTTTTATATATGTGATCGGATTGGATCGCGGGGATGACCCTATCGGAGACTGGTCCACAAGAAGGATCCTGTCGAGCCCTTTTGAAAGATCATACTCTCTCAGATGAGACGGCGAGAACCCTTCAGAATGGTTGGACAGCAGATTATAAAGCACATCGATAATCAACGTACTTTTCCCCGAACCGGAGACCCCTGTCACCGTGACAAGGTTTCCTAGAGGGATACTTACATCGATATCTTTTATGTTATGCATCGAGATCCCTTTCATGGTTACGCTGCCTCTGCTCTTTCTGGGTTTTTTTTCGGTCCTGCGTACGGATCGTCTGTTGAACAGGAACTCAAGCGTTTTCGATGCGCCTGGCGGAGTCTCGGCCGCTTCCTTAAGCGTGCCATTAAACAGGATATTTCCGCCATCCCTTCCCGGTCCGGGTCCCAGATCGACGAGATGGTCGGAAGCCATTATGATCTCCGGATCATGTTCGACTACCAGCACAGTGTTTCCAAGATCTCTCAGTTTTGTAATTACATCGATCAATTTTTTATTGTCCGCCGCATGCAGTCCCACAGACGGCTCGTCAAGCACATAGAGAGTGTCGACAAGATTCGCTCCAAGTGAATTTGCCAGATTGATCCTCTGGGCCTCGCCGCCTGAAAGGGTTTTGGTCAACCTGTCAAGTGAAAGGTAGTCAAGCCCCACATCTATCATAAACCCAAGCCTCGAATTCAGTTCGAAGATTATATCTTTCGAGATCTTCTTTTCCTGTTCTGAAAAGTCGTTTTCTTTGAGTGCTGACATGATCTCTGATGGAATCATCGCAACCAGGTCACTGATCTTTTTTCCATTCACAAAGACATAGCGGGCTTCTTTCCTTAACCTGCTGCCTTCGCATGAACGACATCTGCTGAACCCCATATATCTTCTCGTAAAAAATCTGTGCCCTTTTTTGTAATTCTTCTCTTTCATCTTCTCAAGAAAGGGGATCACTCCCAGGAACCCCTCACCGCCATCTATTATCAAGGACCTCGACGCCCGGGGGAGCTCGCGCCATGGAGAATCCAGAGAGATCCCTTTGTCAGAACAATAGCTTATCATCTTTTTATGAAAATATTCGAATCGCTCGCGGCTCCATGGGTCGACCGCCTTGTCACGGAGCGATTTTCCCATATCAGGGACGATCAGCTCTTCAGCAAAATCCATTTTATTGCCGAACCCCTTGCACTCCGGACATGCCCCGTACGGGCTGTTGAATGAAAAGATCAGGGGGCTGACCTCTTCAAAAACCATCCCGCATTCTGAACAGGAAGGACCAGAACTGTATCTTTGAATCCTGCTATTTTCAGTTTCGAGGATCTCTACGACTCCATCTGACTCGCGATACGCCATTTCCACAGCTTCCGAAATCCTTGTCCTGTTTTCTTCGGAAGCAATAAGCCTGTCGAGAAGCAGATCAGCTCTTTTACCGGAGTACAAACGGGGGTCAAGCTCGGCAACCCTTATCAATTCTCCATCCAGACTCAATCTCGAGTAACCCCTCGAAGAAAGGTATGCCTTTCTTGATTCCCACTTATCTTCATCTATCGTATCACCGGGAACCAGTATATAGACCCTATCTCCGCTAAAATCCTTTACGATCTCTCCCGCCGCTTCAGATGGAGAATGGCTCTTGACCTCTATTCCGCACTCCGGGCAATATATCTTTCCTATCCTGGCGAAAAGGAGCCTGAGATAATCGTAGATCTCCGTTGCCGTGCCCACCGTAGATCTGGCACTTGTCACTGTATTCCTCTGTCTGATCGCGATAGTCGGGCTGATACCTGAAATGCTGTCAAGATCCGGCCTGCCAAGTTTTTCAATAAACTGCCGGGCGTAGCTGGAAAGAGATTCGATATATCTACGCTGCCCTTCCGCGTAAATCGTATCAAAAGCCAGAGAAGATTTCCCCGATCCAGACACTCCCGTTATAGCAATGATCTTCCTGTGCGGAAGTTCCAGATCTATATTATTGAGGTTGTGCTGCCTCGCCCCGTTAATGAATAGCTTGCCCATGATCGGAAAAATTACCTCCCGATAAATACAAACGGGGATTGTAACATGGATTGCATATCATTTCAACATAGGATATACTCGGCTCCATGAATATGATCTCCGAAACAGGCAGGGAGATAGAATCCCTTCGTTCAACTCTCAGGAAATTAAGAGGTAAGGGCGGCTGCCCATGGGATATGGAACAATCCCTTGATGACGTGATCTCATATCTGATCGATGAAGCTTATGAGCTTCTTCACGCGGAAAAATCCGGAGACCCGGCTCTCCTTGAAGAAGAATTCGGGGATGTCTTCTTTCTTGTTATTTTCATTCACGAACTCATGCTTGAAAGGAAAGATTCGCAACTTGCCGAACTGATCTCCAGGGTACACGGGAAGATCATATCCAGACACCCTCATGTCTTCGGATCCACGAAAGCGTCAAGCTGCAGGGAAAGTATCGCCGAGTGGGAACGGATCAAACAGTCTGAAAATAAAACGGACGAAAAGATGCCTGCTCTTTCAGGGATTCCCGCGGCGCTGCCTCCTTTACGTAAAGCATTTTCAATACAGAAGAAAGCAGCGGGCGCAGGCTTTGACTGGCCGGACCACACTGGCGTAATTGAGAAGCTTTATGAGGAGATCGAGGAGTTGAAGTCAGCCATCGATGAAGGTGGAAAAGAGATGATAAAAGAGGAGATCGGGGACCTTTTTTTCACGATTGTAAACCTGGCGAGAAAACTCAATGTCGATTCAGAAAGTGCCATCTCCGCCTCTTCGGAAAAGTTCGTAAAGAGGTTTTATCTGATGGAGAAAAAAGTGAGAGAGCGGGGGCTTTCATTTCAATCGATGGATCTTACGGAGCTTGAAGCGATCTGGCAGGAATCAAAATAAGACTGCCGCGGACCATGCGATCATCCGCGGCAGTATCGAATTTATAACAGACATCACTTTTCAATGAACCGGCAAGGCTTAATTGAGTCTATGGAACTCGATTCGCCTGTTTTCAGCTCTCCCTGCAGCTGTCTTGTTAGACGAGATCGGATCAGCCTCACCGTATCCCTTGGCAAGGATCCTGTCAGCCTGGATGCCCGAATTAACAAGATACCGTTTCACCGAGTCGGCGCGTTTTTCAGAGAGTTTAAGGTTAAGCTCCCAGCTTCCTACACTGTCTGTATAACCGCGAGCCTCCACCTTGACTTCCGGATAAGCCATAAGCGATTTTACGACCTGATCAAGGACCGCATAGGAATCAGGTGTCAGAGAAGCCGAGCCGCTTTCAAAATTCACTCCCCTGAGGATGAATTTTGCCTCTATCGGCCTTTCGTCTGGACATCCATCTTCATCCATATATCCGTTGAATGTCTCAGGTTCCCCTGGACACTGGTCATTCGCATCCAGGATGCCATCGAGATCGTTATCAAGGTCGGGGCATCCATCATCATCCTGAAATCCATCAAGATCCTCGGACTTGAGCGGACATCTGTCCTGGTCATCAGGAACACCGTCGTTGTCGGAATCCTGGATTATATCGGGGCATCCGTCACTGTCTTCGAACCCGTCGAAATCTTCCGGTTCACTGGGACACCTGTCCTCTATATCGGGAATCCCGTCACCGTCATTATCGAGATCGGGACATCCATTTTCATCCTCGAAACCGTCGAAATCCTCTGCCAGATCAGGACACTGATCCACACTGTCCTGAATCCCGTCACCATCATTGTCAAGATCAGGGCAGCCGTCATCATCTTCGAAACCGTCGAAATCTTCAGGCTGATCGGAGCATTTGTCTATTTTATCCTCGATCCCGTCTCCGTCGCTGTCCTGCGCCAGAACGAATCCTCCGACTGAAAAAGCCAGATATGCCATCCAGTCAGGCGGATTGGTTATCGGCCAGTCATCTTCCGAATTAAGATTTATGTCTATTCCAGCGAGAAGCCCCGCACCTTTTGGAGAAACGTATGATACCCCCGGCGTGATCGTATGGATACTCTTTTTCGTATAAACTGCCCCGCTGCCCTCTTCGTAATCGGCATTCAGGAAATTATCCAGGGAGTATTCCAAAAAGAGCCTGGTATCCCTTAGAATGAATTCCAATCCTGTACTGAACTGGAACAGATCGTTAAAATTACTTGAAGCACCGTCTGGAACTGCAGGGTAGGCTGGAGGATAAAAACCGCTGAGGTTTGGATTATTTGTGTCGAGTACCCCGTAGCCATCGGTCTCGTTCCTGTTGAACTGATACCCCAGATTGAAATGCAGCTTGGTCGGGACAAAGCTCTGAATATCTGTGAAATCCAGGGTAAAAAGTCCTTTTATCCCGAAGTCGATCTCGTCCGTGGTAAATTTCCGGTCTTTGTTGCCGGTGGGAAAACTCACCGAACCGAGAACGCCCATCTTGAACATATCTACAGGTAAAGGCATACAAAGTTTACCCAGAAGCCTCGTATCACCAAGCCCCCCCCGATAGATCGTCTCGAAATCAGAGTTGGAATATTCATCCGGTACGACCATTATCCAGTTTCTTACATCAAGAGATGCCGAGAGTTCGACATACTCACTCAACCCGAGCGTAAGTGAAGCCCTGGAAACGAAGAAATTATAATTCACTTCCGGATCCGTTCCGGTCGCGCTGTAATAATAACTGCCTTCGCTCTCTGTCAGGGCTACTCCATATCTGCGATAATAGGACGAACCTAGACTGAATACGAGCTTGCCCTTTCCCACTGTCCCTGCTTCCTGTACTTTAAGCAGGCCGGCAGTTCCATCCCACGATGCCTGAGCATTTGCCAGTCCGGCTAAAAATGTTACAACCGCAAGAACCAGAACTAATCGTAAAACTGTCCGCATTATGGACCTCCTGAGCCATTTGACTGATAGACGCAGCCTGTCTTCGCCTATTCCTCCTGTTTCTTATCAACCCGCTCTTTTCCGCCCGGCTGATCTTCCTTCTGCGACGCTGTATCTTCCTTATCCACCTTGGAGTTATCATCTTCCGAATCTATTTCGGCATCATCATCAGGACGATTACTTTCGTCAACGTAATTCATCCTCAACTCAAGAAGGATATTGTCGATCATCATCTTTTCACGATCGGCCAGATTACCTTTAGTTTTCTTCTGTAGCATACTGATCATGTCGATCGTGATTTTTGCCTGTTGCAAGTCTCTCTCCACTTTTCCGGTTATCGGATTCATCAACTTGCCCAACTGTTGAAGTGCCAGAGCCTGAAACATCGCGAGAAGTTGATGAAACAAAAACTCTTCGTTCGAATTACCATCGTTGTCTGTGATATCTTCCATCTCATTCAATTCAATTCCCCCTTTCTCCTGATAGACTATAGATTTTAAAAAAATATCGTGTCAATGAAAATCATCCCTAAAAAAAGCCGGACCGCTATGCGGCCCGGCTTGTTACACCAATATTCCTGTTGAATTACTCGACACCTCGTTCAGAAGCAAACCAGATCATTTGCGCTTCATTCTCTGCCGAAGCATTAATATACCCGTGAGGCTGACTAGCCAGGAAATATATGCTGTCCCCTTCTGTCAGTTCGTATCTCTCGTCATCAACATTGAAAATCATATTTCCCTTCAGGACAAGAGCTGATTCATCACAATCGTGCTCATGAAGATCTATTGCCGTATTGCTTGTCGGCGCAAGAGTAATAAGCTGGGCATTGATCTTTCCGCTGGGGATGGAATAAGTCAACCTTTCAACCGCCCCTTCGGCTCGATTGAGGGCTTCTTTCTGCCTGTCTTCAAGGGCAACAAACGACACGTCGGCAAGCTCATCGGCCTCGATAAAATAGGCCGGATCCTTTTCCAGAGCATCCGCAATCCTCAAAAGAGCCCCTATCGTCGGCGAGGTCTTCCCTCTCTCTATTTCCGATATATGTGTCGCGGAAATATTCGCCTTGGCTTCGACATTCTTCAGGGTCATATGCATCTGCTCCCTGACCTTCTTGATCCTGCGTCCTATCTCTTCTTTTGATATCATATTGATCTCCTTTAAAGAATACCGGATCACTTCACAGACTGTAAGGGGGCATAGTCACCCAGATCGCTCTGCACTTGGCATCGCCGATATTTCTCATGGCGTGCGGTTTATTCGCCTTATAGTGGATACTGTCTCCCTCTTTCAGAATATATTTATCCGAACCGATAATTATCTCCATTACACCCTTCGTTACGAGGGCAAATTCTTCTCCATCATGGGTACTTGTCTCTTCCGACCTTGCTATCCCGGGCTCGAGTTCTACTTCGAGGAAAGATATCATGGGGTTGGGAATATCCTGAGTCAGGGAATAGTAGGTAGCCCCCCAGCCGATGAACTGCATTTTTTTTCTGTTTTTTTTATTAACGACCGAGATCTTCTTCGTGTTTCTCTTCTCTACAAAATAAGCCACGTCAGTCCCCATAGCTTTTGCTATCTTCGACAGGGCGCCAACGGTAGGAGAAGTCATACCCCGTTCGATCTCTGAAACGTGAGTCGCAGAAACTTCCGCTTTCAACTCTATATCCTTGAGAGTAAGCCCTTTTGCCAACCGAAAACTTTTAATCCGGGACCCTATTTCATTCTTTCTTACCATTAAGACTCGCCCTGCCCTTCCATATCAACCATTTGTGAACACAGAAGTTACGATAATACATCCTAAATCACTGCAAAAGACGGAATAATATAATCAATTAAAACTGAAATTACAAACTTTAATTAAAAATCTTTGTCTATTATCACCTTATTTCAGCACTTATCTCTTATTGTCTTCTTGTTTAAGTGTAGAATATCACTTATCAGCAAGATTTTCAACGAAGTACAATTCTGCATATCTTATGATCATTGCTACCCGCAACTAAAAGTAATATCTAGCCTTGTATAGTTTTTTGAAGTATATTCAAGGCCGTATCCAAAGTCGTCTGCTCCTGGAGAATCTGGACATGCTCGAAAAAAACGGAGTCCAAAAAGACCTGAATATTCTGATCATCCGGTTCAGTTCCCTCGGTGATCTCGTCCTTCTCGACCCCCTTCTGAAAGAGATCAAAATGGGATTTCCCCAGAGCAAAATAGACCTGGCCACAAAAAGCGAATACGCAGAAGTATTTGCCCCGGCCCCCGAAATCAGAACGATCTTTACGCTTGACGGCCGGGGCCTTACCGGCCTGTTCACTCTATATCGTAAGTTAAGGAACGATGATTACGATATCATCATCGATGCTCATAATGTAGTGCGAAGCCTGCTTCTGACCTTCTTCCTTAATTCGGGAAGGGTCTTGAGGATAAAAAAATACCACTCGAAAAAGATACTTCTTATCAGAAAGAAACAGAACTTCTTTGAGGGAATATCGCCTATCAGGGACAGATATCTCGAACTTGCGGAAGGTCTGGGGATAAGGCTCTCGGGAAAGGATCATCATCTTACTATCCCGGAAAAAGCATTTGAAAAAGCGGACGAGCTGATCGAATCGGCGGGTTTTAAGAACAACTCCCTCATCGCAATAGCCCCTGGGGCAAGGTGGGATACGAAACGCTGGCCCGAGGAGTATTTTCATGATCTTGTCTCAAGACTGGCGCAAAATGGGCATACCATAGTACTGATCGGAGACAAAAGCGAATCATCACTTTGCCGCAGGATAGCGGATTCTGAGAATAATCTTATCGATGCTTCAGGTAGACTCACAGTACTCGAAACAGCCGCGATCCTGAGACGATGCAGGCTGCTGGTTACAAATGACTCCGCTCCCCTGCATATTTCTGAAGCTGCAGGGACCCCGGTAGCGGCACTTTTCGGCCCGACCGTCAAGGAATTCGGGTTTTTCCCTCAGATGAAAAACAGTAAGGTAATAGAGATTCCACTTGCATGCAGGCCCTGCTCAAGAAACGGTTCCAAACCTTGCCGATTTGATACTAAAGAATGCCTGAGTTCCATCCCTGTGGATAAAGTCCTAGAGGCTGCGATGGAGATATTGGACGACCCGGGAACTGCAGATTGAGATCACAAAGGAAAAACCCGATGGCGGTGATTCTGATTTTTTACAACCTTTTCCTACCGCTGGTCCTGGCAGTTTCGAAGATATGCGCCTTCTTCAGCAAAAAGATCTCCCGGACTGTAAAGGCGAGAAAAGGGATCAGGGAACGATGGGGGGCTGCCGCTGCAGAAATTGACAGAAAAATACCATTGATCTGGATACATGTCTCATCAGTCGGCGAATATCTGCAGGTAAAGCCGGTTCTGGATATTCTCGAGGAAACATCTGAAAGATCTTGTCAGGTGGCCCTTACTTTCTATTCTCCTTCCGGATATGAATACTTCAGCAATTTTGAAAAGAAGGATAAACACCGGCTGATAACATTCGTGGAATATCTGCCATTCGACACGATTCGAAATGTCCGATCCTGCCTGGAACTTCTTCGCCCCGATCTCATCGTCTATGTCAGATATGATCTCTGGCCGAACCTCGTCGCCGGATCCGCAAGAAGGAAAATCCCGCAACTGATCCTTTCTGCCAGTCTTGGTTCAGAAGGAAGAGATCTCCCCGGTATCAAAAGATACTACTACAAGAAGCTCTATTCGTTGATGACAGCGATCGCGTCTGTCTCAGAGGATGATGCTGAATCATTCAGAAGACAGCTTTCCGATGATGTGAAAATTATCGCGACCGGCGATATCCGTTTTGATCAGGTGGTTACGAGGCTTGAAAACTCGAAAATATCTCCGGGAAGAATTTTTCATTCTATGGAAAACAGGTTTCTCATCGCCGGCAGTACGTGGCCAGGCGATGAACGGCTGGTTATCCCGGCATTTAAAAAACTTCTTTCGGATTTCAGCGACATCAGGCTGATAATCGCTCCTCACGAGATCGATCGCCGCAGATTGAAAGAAATCGAGGATACACTTGACAAATACTCGGTCAGACACAAGAGGCTGTCAACGATAAGCGACGATATGGAGACTGATGCCGACGTGATCATTGCTGACGGGCTCGGTTATCTCGCGGAGCTTTACGGGGCCGGCACCCTGGCCTATGTCGGCGGCGGATGGACGACAGGCGTGCACAACATCATGGAACCCGCCGTATGGGGGATTCCCGTATTCTTCGGGCCCAGGTGCAATAACGCATGGGAAGCGGCCAGACTGATAGAATTGGGCGCAGCATCGACCGTAAAGGACGCGGCAGACCTCGTTGACCGGGCCGGATTTTTTCTTGGTGATCCTGATGCGATCAGGGAAGCCGGGAGGAAAGCGGAATCATTCATAAAGAATAATACCGGTGCATCGAAGGCATGCGCAATGTTGATCATGGAATCGATCAGGAGAATATAGACACCTCCCGAGTTACACCCTGCCTTATGCTGATCTCAGGATGACAAGACGATCTAGACGATCTCACCGGATCTTTTCCCTGTTGACCATGACGTTTATCATGCCTTTTCTTGTTTTACTCTGGGGATAATAGATCACCATATCCGAGTATCCATTGTCATCTAGATCAAGGGAAAGGAGTTCTCCAAAGGCAGGGACATCGAGTCTGACCACCGGCTTTTTGGAATATATCCTCTCTTTATCACCTGAAACGCCGAGGAATATCGACAGCTCATCCTCTCCTGTCCCAAAGACAAAATCCTTCCTATCATCCCCGTTAAAATCGCCTTGCAGGCTAACAGCCTGGACATCCGTCTCACCAGAGAAGTCGATCTTGAATTTCACTTCCTTTGAGAAATCAGGACGGTCAGAGTATCTGCCGTCTTCGTGCAAAAGGAATATATTGAAATTTATCGGCACTGATTTAGTCAAAAGAAACCTGATTATCGACGTTATACTTATCTTGATCGACGGAAGTATCATATCGAGTTGTCCATCCCCGTTGACGTCCCTGACAATAGTGCGTTCAGAAGCCGTCCCCTCCGAGATTATGACCTGATCGGGTTTCTCTGAAAACCCTCCGGACGTACCATAGAAGATGTTTATGGCGCATCGGAAATTGGACAACCCCTGGGATGACTGCTTGGTCACTATCGCGTCCGCATATCCGTCATCGTTCAGGTCCCGCATTACCGTCTGGGCAAATGCAATATCCTCTATCTTCTCCTTCTGCGTCCTCACATCAAAGACCACATCGGCATAGGGTTCACCTGAAAATGAGCCGTTTTCGTCCTGAATATAAACGAAGATCCTTTCGCTTACAGTCGCAATAAGGTCTTCACGGCCATCCGCGTTATAATCAATGATCCTTGTAGTGGGAAAGCGAAAAGTCGCACTTAAACCGGCAGTCTGATCCTGATCCTCCACGATTTTTCTGCTGTGCATATAGGTATCGAGTTCTACCGTCAACTTGTTATTATTGTCATACCGATGAGTTGAATCGGGGGAGAATATCGACAGACCTTCAAACTGATAGATACCGATCTCCTCTATTCCATCGCCATTCCAGTCTCTCACAAAATTTATCACGGGAATGTTCCTTTTCGATGGATGTACGGCTAGTCCCTGTGAATCGAACAATTTTTGGGGGATCGTATTAAAAGACCTTTCTTCCATCGTATAATAGAAAACACCCACAGCAGACAGGAAACAAATCTCTTTCTTTGGATCCCCGTACACATCTCCCACATCGAGAATGACCGCGGTGGTATCTATTTCCCAGGACTGGTCCGCCGCAGTGGAAAAATCACCGCCTCTACCCTGCAGGAATATCGATATCCAACGCGTTTCATCAGGCTGCAATCCCTTGCGGTGGACTACAAGAATATCCTTCAATCCATCCTGGTCAAAATCGACAGTTTCAAGATCCAGCACTTTATCTGCCACGCTGAGTGTGGAAATACTGAACGCATCCTGATCGCCGGCCAGCGGATGAACCGGATAAAGGATCACGATAAAACTGATAAGCGCTATAAGGCTGACGGCCCTGTCCAGGCCTATTCTCACCGGTGATAATCTCAATCGCATATCTTCTTATGCTCCTGTCTGTCTATTATCAGAAAGTAACTTCCTTTTTATTTATAATAATTAAACCGGAAACAACGGCCAGAATCAAATATGCCGATGCACAGGCCATGGTCTGCCACGTAAGATCATTCCATTCAAGAGGCACCGGTAATCCTTTTGACATCATTTTCATCTGCTGAAACGGCATGCTGAGGGCGCTGCTGAGAAGAAATGGAGCAGCCTGCCTGAAGATGGCAATAACACTCATCAAAAATGATAGAACGACTGTAACAGCAATAGTACTTCCCGGCCTCACAAAGCAGGCAGCAAACATAGCCGTGACCGCGGCGAGAGCCCAGAAAGACACAAGCGTTAGAAAAGAAGCCAGAATATACCGTCCTGCCAGGGCTGAAAACGCGTGTACGAGATAGTCCTTCTCCATGAGATCAGAAAAACCGTATTTCATCGACGCAAGAAGTGTGATCGTGGCAAAAGAAATCATAAATAGAACTGATGAAACGGCTGATACGGAAATAAGCTTGCCGACAAACCACGCGCTTCTCCTTATGGGCCTCGTCCAGGCAGGTTTTACCGTACCAAGGGCAAATTCGCCGGAGATCTGGAAGGCTACTATCATGATCGTCAACAAAGCAATGATATTCACCATCCATCCGATAGCTACAGAAGCAAGATAAAAACCGCTGGGAATACCGATCCAGTCCCTCTGGGCAGCAAGATCGACCGAAAGGAATAACAGGACAGAAAGAATAACAACGCCGAACAGCATCGCCGCACTTGATCTGCGCCTGAGCAATTTATATTTTTCTGCTGAAATGATATTTACTATATCGTCAGTCATTGTCACTTTCTCCCGTAAGACGAAAAAATATCTCTTCCAGCGATTCTCTCTTCTCGGCGAACTGCCGAACCTCGATTCCGTTGCCTAAGAGGATCCTGTTGATCGCTGAAGCCCCGATGCGCGCGGAATAGATCCTTATTCTGCCAGGCCCTGCATCCTCTACTACATCCACATCACTTGACCGGCGAAGCAGTTCTTTTGCAGCATCGGTGTCATCGCACATTATCTCAACGAATGGCTCGGCCCGGGAAAGGCCTTCCACAGACCCTGATGCGACGATCTTCCCATCATGGATGATAGTAATACTCTCGCATATCTGATCCACCTCTTCCATCCTGTGAGAGGATAGCATCACGGTGCATCCGTTCTCATACGCAAGTCCTGGAATAAGCTCCCTGACTTCGGCAATTCCGGAAGGATCAAGCCCGTTGGTAGGTTCATCGAGAAGGAGCAGATCCGGATCATCGAGAAGGGCTGCTGCGATCCCGAGTCTTCTTTTCATCCCCCACGAATAACCTTCGACCTTTCTTTTCATCGACTTTCCAAGGCCGACCATAGACAGCAGGTCACTGATCTTTCTTTTCCCTTTCCTGCCAGACCATCTCGCGAATACTTCAAGATTTTCCTCACCGCTCAGGTAGGGATAATACGCGGGAGAATCAAAGAGGACACCCAGATGCCTCATGGCATCTCTCGTATCATGAACGACATCGACGCCGCAGATCCTTACTGACCCTGAAGTCGGAGCAAGAAGTCCGCTGACTATTTTAAATGTCGTTGTCTTGCCGGCGCCGTTGGGGCCAAGAAATCCGTAGACTCCCGCTTTATCAAGGCTTACATCTATCCCCTTCAGCGCTTTTGTATCCCTGAAATCCTTATGCAGCTTCTCAATCGAGAGAATAGGTTGTCCTGTATTCATCATACTCAAAACGACCTGTTGAATCTGAGGATATACCGGGGCTCAAAACGTTCGGCATCGAGATCCTGGGCAATATAAAACCCGACGTACGGAAGCAGGGATTCTCCTGAAATACCTACTCCCGCTGTTTTTTTCCACGCATCAGACGACTTTGTCAGGAAACTAAAGGGAGCCTCTTTATTTTCTGCGGAGGCAAGCAGTCCGATATCTGAAAAGAGAAGCAGATCCCAGCGGGAAAAGACCGTCTTGAACAAAGGTATCTCGGGAAGGCACCTTCTAAGTTCGATCGAGAAGAGGGACATCCTGTCTCCCCTGCCTGTCGAAAAAGGAAGATCGGACAACCCGCGTATGCCGCCGTATCCGTTCAACGATCGGCTTATCTGGCGGGGCACCTCGGTAAAGGATGAAAAAAGCCTGCCTCTGAGATCAAACCTCATATTCCAGGGAAGAAAATTATATCTCCTCAGATCGATCTCAAAAGCAGCGTATGAAAAATCACCGGGCCCGTCAGCGATCCCTTTCTCTGCCCGGATCCTGGCAAACCAGGCATTCTCTCTCCAGATATCATCGGCTCTCGTGTCAAGCTGGACCACTGCAGAAACGGCGAGCCTTTCCCCTTCGTCTATTTCGGGATTTATCCTGTATTTGTCAGTCGGATAGAGGATCGACATCTCGGGATGAGCTGCAAGTGAGATCTCCTTCTGGAACGAAACAAGAGCTTCTGCCGTCATATTATCTGAAAAATTAAACCTCAGCCCGGTTTCTCCTCCATCCCTCTGCCAGTAGTCAAAGAAATCATCGCCTGTCATAATACCGATGAAACTGTTCTCCCTGTCGGAAATCATCCAGTTATCATTTGTAAATGGCCTGCTGAACAGATGGAGAAGCAGTTCCACTTTTTCACCCGAGAGTGGAACAGAATATTCGCTGTCAAACGCGATTAGATTCACCGATCTTCTGAATGGATAGATGCTGATCCAGGCTCTTCCTTTAACATAAGGCTCCTTGTGATATTCATTCTCCCTTTTTATGCCCATCCCGAGGGAAAGGTACCCGACCCTGCCGGAAGATTCGCCGCTAAAGGCCAGTTTTGTCCTTACCTCTTTCGGATCTGAATATTTAATGAATTCAACGACACCTTCCTCTTCAAAAAGCCTGTCGTCAAGTTTTGCTTCGGCCCTGTAGGTGGCGATATCCCCCTTTATCAGGGCTTCATGGGAACTGTATTCGCTGCTGTTGACCAGAATGACACTACCCTCGATCACCGCTTTTCCGGTGAGGATCAGTCGGCCGTTTATAACCCACGCGTCTCCGTTCAGGACTCCCCCATCCAGTATGTCCAGCGAACCGGCAATCACGACTACCGGCCCTTCCAGTACTTCGCCCTCAACGATCATACATCCCCCGTAAAAAACAGTCTTGGGAGTAAAATCAAGCATTTCAGTCAATTCACCATGCGAAAGCTTATCGGGCCTGCTCTCTGAGGCAGAGATGACAGGATAGATGACATCAGCCGTGACCGAAGATACCGGCACGGCCGCGATGAAAGAGAGGATCATTACAATGGCACCCGTCTTTTTCAAACTCCGCTATTCCTTTCTGACGGTGAGCTCAGGTAAGAATACACCCCAGCAAAAAATTTGTTCCTGCAATACTGCGGAAGTGTAGCTCCGTCTCTTTTAATCCACAATTAAAATCTGGGGGACTCTGAGGAAAGCTCGGAGATCCAGGCAGGCGGGGATCTCAAGTCCCCGCCTTGCATGGATGCAACGATCACTATCTTAAAAGGATCATCTTTCTTGTCTGGACGAATTGATCTGCTTCCATCCTGCAGAAATAGACTCCAGAGGAAACATCATGTCCAGCACTGTCTTTGCCCTGCCACGTCAACGTCTGCCGGCCCTCTTCGAAGATCCTGTCAGCCAGCGTACTCACCAGCTGCCCGCTTGCGTTATAGATAACTATTCTGACCCTGGACTTAAGCGGTATATCAAATTTTATCGTCGTATTGGGATTGAACGGATTCGGAATATTTTGAGCCAGAGCGAAACGGCTTATAACGGGCAATTCCGGTGAATCCGTGACTACCGTCGTAGAAAAATCCGCATCTGATTCATCATAGTCCGCAAGCCCGGCGGCATCTCTCGCCACAATTCTCAACCTCGAGGAAGAAGATGAGCTGTCAGGCACAGTCCATATGAACGAACCGTCGTCAGTCTCTCCGGACGCTACGATCTCTGGATATGTCGATCCGCTGTCGTAAGATCTCAGAATATCTATCGAGACGACACCGACATTATCAGAAGCTGTCCAGGTGATCTCGACCGGCTGTCCACTTTCAAATTCAACAGGTCCTGCAGGCGAAGTCAGTATTACGTCGGGCTGCTCCATATCGGGCCACGTATCGACCAGCCATTCGAGACTCCGATACATTATTGAATCACGCATGGCACTGGTGTTTACTGCCTCAAGCCCGAATGCGTGATATACCAGCCTGTGGGTCCCTTCATATCTTATTGTTCCTCCGGCCCCCGGTGCATATTCAAAGACCGTAGAAGCTCCAGTTCTCGGGCTGATCTCGCTTGGATAATCCTGATTTCCAGTTCCATCTCCCCCGCCTATATCGAAAGACAGCCCTCCGCCCACAGGATCACCGAAAATCCCGCTCAGCGATCTTAATCCTGAATCGTCCAGTATATAATCGGCATGCAGGTAGGTATTATAAAATTCGATCTCAGTGGAGTTGTTCTGGTAGTTCAGCTGCCAGCCGACATCCTGGCCTGTGATCAGAAGATTCCCTCCCATATCGAGATAATTCGATATCGTGGCGATGTTTTCCTCCTCGATATCTCCAGCGACTCCTGTCATCCATACTACAGCTGAATAACCGGTCAGATCAGAATATTCAGGATACCCATCGTCATCTTCAGCCCACAGGTCAAAAAGATAACCGTTATTCTCGAGAGCAGACTTCAGATAATTCTCAAAGGTCGCCCCGTCATCATCGTCTATGAGAAGGATCGGACAATTTCCGATGGTTATCTCGAATGTATCAGAATTGGAGTACCCCCCGCCGTCAGCTGTAATATCAAGTACAAATTCTATGATACTGCCCGGGGCGGTAAACTCACTTACGGAATATTCAAATGGCGTAGCACCGGTAAACAGATCTCCAGGATCCATGTCGGGGTATGTGCTGCTTCCCTGCGTAATATCGACAAGGTCTCCAGTCGATGACAGGACAGCCGAAATACCCGTCCTCGCCGGTGAGATTATATCGTTGAAAAGATCCACAGGCATGCTTATCGACTCTCCGGGGTCTACCTTTCCATCGTTATCACCGGTAGGGTCTTCTATGACTGATCTTTCATAGGTGATCTGGTCACCCGGATTATAGTAAAGAAGCTGGGTCGCATAACCTACCTTGCACGCCCCGTATTTGATCCAGAAAAATCCGTCAAGCCCCCAGCTGGGGCCCCAGCTGTTCTTTATCAGCCAGGCTCCCTCTCCATCACACATCGCATCATCCCATCCTATGATGACGACTCCATGGTTGATCGGAGATGTATCGACATGATCATAGCATCCTCCGCCGTAACTACTGAAGTCACCGTAGGCAGTGAATGTGGTCGCGACTGGAGAGATCATGACCGCCTGCTTGATCGCATCCACATTATTCGGCACATCTATCCATTCACCGCATGTCGCCAACTTTTCGCAGAGATAATCGATGCAGGGCACAGCATCGTTCGCTTCATACGGCATACAGCTCTCATCCGCGACACCTGTCGTCTTTATATATTCCCAGGCCCAGGAATACCATCCTCCGCTGCACCCCGTACCCGGCGTGACGCAAGAGAGGATCTGCTGCTCCGAAAGGTCATATTCGATACTCTGGTGCTGCAGCAGAAGGGCCTCCAGAACACCTATAGCCGCAAAATCCCAGCAGCTTCCGCATGCCCCCTGATTCTTCACGGAGGAGATGATTCCTGCATCCCTCCAGTCCCAGGTCGATGGAGCGGCAGTGCCTCTCAATATCTCCGGCACCTCCTGGGGCATTCCATCAAACCGTTTCTGGACTTCCGGGGGTACTATCGTGCCGCAGAGAGAAAGAAATTCTTCTTCGGTAAGGTCTGACAATGGAGTTCTTTTAGCGGTCCAGTTGTACCCAGCGGCATCGAGCTCATCCTGGAGCATCCTGATCTTTAGATCATCTTCTCTGGCGACTATCGAATCGCAGGGAAAAAGCATGGTAACAGAGGCGAACATAACTGTCAGAACGGCGGCCAGGGTCAATTTCTTCATTCTTCTCTCCTTCGATGGCGATCAATACAACCGGGTCCGCCTTCGATTATACACTATAATCATTTATTTTTCAATATGATACATTTCCTGCTTGAATTTATTTTGAGGAGCTTAAAAATTCGATCATACTCTTTCCGATGAAAGTATTATCATGGATTCCGCCGAACAGCCTCGCCCCCGGACCGAACGCCAGGAGAGGGACCATCGAACCAGTGTGTCCCCCTGTCGTAAAGGAGGCCTCTGATAGGGTCTTTTCCTCGATCGAACCGCCGTGCACGGCGAACCCCCCTGTCTCATGATCAGAGGTTACGATGACAAGGGTCCTTCCGTCACTTTCCGCAAAATCGATCCCCACTCCGACCGCATTGTCAAAATCGACGGTCTCGGCGATTATCCCATCAAGGTTATTATCGTGCCCTTCCCAGTCTATCTGAGATCCCTCGACCATCAGAAGAAACCCGTCAGGGTCTTTCGAGAGTATCTGGAGGGCTTTCCCGGTCATCTCCGCCAGTGATATCTCTCTTTCAGAGACCTTTCCCGGGTGGCGGAGAGCTGTAAAAGCCGCGGCATTGGCGGTATCACTCAAATTCCTGAACTCTTCGGCAGTCAGAGCGATATCGAGCCTCTCTCCGAGTATCTTCACAAGATCATTTTCATCACTCCTCTTGCTGCCTTCTCTCGAGGATGGGATAAAATATGCCAGCCCGCCGCCAAAAAGGAGATCGATCCCTGAAACGACTATCTGCTGAGCAATCTCGTTATTCTTATTTCTGTCATCTACATGAGCAATAAAGACAGCCGGAGTCGCATGTGTCACAGAACAGGTCACGACGATACCGGTTGATTTTTTCATTTCTTCCGCGTATTCAAATACGGTTTTCAGCTTCCTGCCATCCGGTCCCTGAGAGATCATTCCGTTTCGGGTCTTTTGACCGGTCGCCATTGCCGTTCCGCTCGCTGCCGAATCTGTGACAAATCCCCCATAAGGGTGAGTCGTCACAAGCCCGCATACATCCAGCCTCTCCATCTGCATATGCCCCATCACTGTCTTGGCCGCAGTAATATGCGCGACACCCATGCCGTCACCGATAAAAAGGATGATATTTACCGGCAGATCATCCCTGTTTTCCGAAGCTTCAGTATCTTTTGCAAGATCCGGCCTGGTAAAACAGACGATTGCGACTGCTGCGACAAGAAGAAGGACTGTTATCTTCTTACCTTGCATCTTATTTTCCTCCTGAATCCGGCGGCCAGGGGACTGGTATGGTGGTCAGCTTTTTCTTCCCTTCGGAGAATCCCACCCTCTGCATCTTCCTTCTCTTATTACCACTGGCGGGACCCTCGAACAATCCACTATCGTAGAGGGCAGTGAAAATCCTCTTCCGCGTTTCGAAAGATAGAGATCCAACCCCCCAAAACTCTTTCTGATATCCTTCATTTTTGTCAAAGGCCTGTTTCCGCTTCTGTTTACGCTTGTCGAGACTACTGCTTCGCCAAGAAGCTCTATTACCCGCCTCAGCTCCTTATGATCAGGGATCCGGACCGCCACCTTCCCTTCAGGCGACAACAGAGGAAGAATCCCTTTTCCCGCGGGCAGAATAGCCGTCAAAGGGGCTGGCCAGATATCATGAAGCCTCTTTCTGTAATCGTCAGGCCACTCGGAAACGATCCCATCGAGCATGGAAATATCATAGGCAAGAAGTATCAGGCCCGATTTGTCCCTTCTCTGTTTTATGCCGATGATCTTTTTTACCGCTGCCGCATTTGAAGCAATGCAGTGCATCCCGTAAATTGTATCTGTGGGGAGTACCGCTATCCCGCCTGATCTGAGGACCCCGACCGTTTCGCTGATTCTGTCTGGACCAAAACTGCCTGTTACTTCTTTTTCCATGAATCACGCAATCTCTGTAATCCTCCGATAAACTTCTCATCACTGAGAGCGAGGATCTCTGCTGCGAGGATAGCAGCATTTTTTGCTCCTGCCCTGCCTACTGCAACTGTTGCAACAGGTACACCCGGAGGCATCTGGACTATCGAAAGAAGAGCATCGATCCCGTCAGGCATCCCGCTTGGAATAGGGACTCCTATCACAGGCAGGACAGTGGCCGAAGCTACAAAACCGGGAAGGGCCGCTGACATTCCTGCCCCCGCAATGAAGACCTTTGCTCCCCGCCGCTGCGCATCAGCTATATATTCCCGGGTAGCTTCCGGCATCCGATGAGCCGAAGAGACTTTAAGCTCAGCCGAGATACCCAGATCCTCAAGCTGCGCCATAGTCGCTTCCATGATTCCTCTGTCAGATTCACTACCCATTATGACCGCTACATCCAGTTTGGTTTGCAACCTGCGACTCCTTTCAGAACGTTATCCATCTCACCCCGGGGGCTCAGCGTCTACCATGACAATTGCGTCAGCAGTACCGAGCGGTCCCTGTGCTTATATTAACCCTTTTTTTCCTATATCGGTCCTTGAGAAACAATCTTTGAATTTTATTATTTCTACACCATTATACGTTTTATTTAAAGCATCTTCTAGCGTTCGGGCGACAGCCGTTACCCCAAGGACGCGTCCACCTGCCGTTACTGTGCGGCCCTTATCGATCGCTGTTCCAGCATGAAAGATGATACATCCTCTGTCGTCCGCCTCTTTCAACCCGCTTATCTCATAACCCTTTTTGTACTCCCCGGGGTACCCGCCAGATGCAATCACCACACACGCGCAGGAGTCCGTACTGTTCTCAAAATCGACAGTATCCAGATTCTGCATGACAGCCTCGTAGAGAACCTCGAAAAGATCACCGTTGAAAAGCGGAAGGATGACCTGTGTCTCGGGGTCTCCGAAACGGCAGTTATATTCCAGGACCTTTGGTCCTGCTTCCGTAAGGATGATACCGAAATATACAAGCCCTGCTCCCTTGATCTTCTCCTGCTGGATGCCGTTGAAGGTCCTCTCTATTATCTCTATCCTGATCTTTTCTGATAGTTCATGATCAAGAAAAGGTACCGGAGCATAGGCACCCATCCCCCCCGTATTAGGTCCTTCATCATTGTCAAATGCCCGTTTATGGTCCTGGGAAGGCACAAACAGGCGATAATCCTTACCATCAAAAACAGCCAGAATCGATATTTCGGGGCCCTCCAGATATTCCTCTATTATTATCCGCTGTCCGGCTTTCCCGAAGTCCGACCGCTTCATCATTCTATCTACGGCATCCCGGGCTTCCGCGTGACTGTTGCAGATAATAACTCCTTTCCCCGCAGCAAGCCCGTCGGCTTTTATTACGAAAGGAGGAGACCCGTCATCGATAGCTTCCTGGGCGAAGCAGTGCTCATCAAAAGCAGTAAAACCGCCAGTAGGGATCCTGTACCTGCCCATGAACTGCTTTGCCCATACCTTGCTCCCCTCGAGCAGCGCCCCCTTGCTGCCAAACCCGAATATCCGGAGCCCTTTTTCGTTAAACAGATCGACTATCCCCGATACAAGAGGCCCCTCGGGACCTACAACCGTAAGATCGATCTCCTTTTCCAGCGCAAACCTGGCTAATGCGTGTTTATCCTCAGCATCGACAGGCACGCACTCGGCGATATCTTTCATACCGGCGTTTCCAGGAGCTGCATAGATCTTATCGACCTTTTCCGACTGATCGATCTTCCACGCGATCGTATGCTCTCTTCCACCACTTCCAATGACCAGGACTTTCATCTTTTTTAATTCTCCTTATCATAGGCCGAGCCGGGCGATGCGGACCGGAGGTAAATTCTACAATATCCATTCATATAATATCTAACATAGAAACGGACCCTCTGCATCCATTTTTCTTCAAATCCGCCTCACCGGCGGATAGCAGAGTTCACCAATATCATTTTATGTAACATTGTTACGAATATACCGTATATAGACTATGAACGATCATGGAAAATATCAGGGAGAGATTGAAATGAACGCAGTTAAGAGGATTTTAATCGTGCTTCTTTTCCCGGCGCTAATATCGGGCCTTGCAGGATGTTCAAAAGATTCACAGTCCAGGACGGAAAAAAAAGACGAGAAAATCGTTGTTCCTGTTGAAGTCGGTGAAGTCATCAAAGGCGAAATCGCCGCATATTTCACCGGGACAGCTACAATTGAAGCGGAAGAAGAGACAGAAGTCGTCGCAAAAGTGGGCGGAACGATCGAACAGCTGCTGGTGGAAGAGGGCCAGAACGTTAAAGCCGGAGATATACTTGCAAGGCTTGACGATGAGATAATATCGGTTCAGCTGGAAGAAGCGAAAGCAAATCTTGAGAAAGCTGAAAGTAACTATCTGCGTAGCATGGACCTTCATAAACAGAAGCTTGTGAGCACAGAGATATTTCAGCAGTCAAAGTTTGAATACGACCAGCAGAAAGCCGTCTATGAGATGGCAAGGCTGAATCTTGAATATACGTCGATCAGGACTCCAATAGGCGGAGTCGTATCCGAACGCAGAGTCAAGGTAGGGAATATGATATTGCCGAATCAGGCGACATTCAAGGTTTCCGGCCTTAATCCGCTTATCGCAATACTACATGTTCCTGAAAGACAGCTTGAAAAACTCCGCATCGGCCTTAAGACCAGACTTAGTGTGGACGCGATCGGTGAAGATCCGGTCATGGGATACATAAAGAGGATAAGCCCGATAGTCGACCCCTCTACGGGCACTGTAAAGATTACCGTCGAGACAAGCGATCCAGAAAAAAAACTAAGACCCGGTATGTTCGCCAGGATAAAGATCATCTATGACATACATCTGGATGCCTTAAAGATCCCGAAAGACGCTATCATCTCCGAGGACCGGGAATCGGCCGTTTATGTCGTCAGAGACAGTGTCGCATACAAACAGAATATATCGATAGGATATATAAACACCTCGCACGTGGAAGTGCTCGAAGGTCTACTGGAAAATGATGTGATCGTCACCACAGGTAAAAGCAGCCTAAAAGACAGTACCAAAGTGGAAATAGTAACAAAATGACGGAATAAAAATGAAAATCATCGACATCTCCATCAAAAGACGTGTAACGATCGCTATGTTTACGATCGCCATTATCCTGTTCGGGTTCGTTTCATTCTTCAGGCTGAAGATCAACCTGCTGCCCGAACTTACCTACCCTACACTGACGATAAGGACGAACTATACAGGCGCCGCTCCCGCAGAGATCGAGAATCTGATATCAAAACCTATCGAAGAGGCACTCGGAGTAGTAAAGAATGTCTCGCGTGTCAGCTCAATCTCCCGATCAGGACAATCAGATGTAGTCCTCGAATTCGAATGGGGCACGAGGATGGATTATGCGGGACTTGACGTCCGTGAAAAACTTGATGCTCTGGAATTGCCTCTCGATGTCCAGCGTCCCTCCATTCTGAGATTCGACCCCTCGCTTGATCCGATAATGCGGTTCGGTTTCTGCAGAAAAGAGAACCCTGAGGAAAACATGGAGACATCAGGGGATAAAAAGGGACCGGGCCCCGGTTTTGATGAGGAAGAACTAAAATTCCTCAGGCGTTTTGCTGAAGAAGAGCTCAAGAAGGAACTTGAAGCTACACTCGGTGTCGCTGCCGTCAAGGTCAGCGGAGGCCTCGAAGACGAGATCCAGATCCTTGTCGATCAAGGCCGTCTCGCTCAGCTCGATCTGCCTATAGATCTTCTTGCAAGGCAGATAGGCTCGGAGAATATAAACCTTTCCGGAGGCAGGCTTGAAGAAGGGACTCAGCAGTTTCTTGTCCGGACTGTCAACCAGTTCACTTCGATCGAGGAGATCGGTGATATAATCGTTTCAACAAAAGACGGCAAACCGATATATCTCAGGGATGTCGCTTCCGTAAGACACGGCTACAAGGAAAGGGAAGCGATCACGCGGCTTAACAGCATTGAAGCAGTTGAAATCGCTCTCTACAAGGAAGGCGACGCAAACACGGTAGCCGTGGCAAGAGAGATCAACAAGAAACTGGAAAGAGTAAAACGGATCCTTCCCGAAGAATATCAACTGACCCGGGTCTACGACCAGTCCACATTCATAACCGATGCCGTCAACGAAGTCATACGAGCGGCGGTCATCGGTGGTATTCTTGCGGTGATCGTCCTCTATTTCTTTCTTCAGAGTTTCTGGGCGACAGTCATCATATCCCTGTCAATTCCGGTATCTGTCATTGCGACATTCAATATGATGTACGGCGGCGACCTTTCGCTGAATATAATGTCTCTCGGAGGGATAGCGCTGGGAATAGGAATGCTGGTCGACAACTCGATCGTTGTCCTGGAGAATATTGCAAGACAGAAGGAAAAAGGAAAGACGGTGCTCGAAGCGGCCCGTGACGGAGCCGGAGAAGTCGGAACGGCGGTCATTGCTTCCACGCTGACAACAGTGGCTGTATTTTTGCCTCTTGTATTCGTAAAAGGAATTGCGGGACAACTATTCAGAGACCAGGCATTGACTGTGACTTTTGCCCTTCTCGCATCTCTTGTTGTAGCACTTACACTTATTCCGATGCTGGCTTCGACCGAGAACCGTAAAACAGAGATACAGAAGCCCGCAGCCCTGAAAGAGCCGCGTACCAGAATCGGAAGATTTTTCCGCAAGACCAGGATTATCTCCTTTACTTCCATACCTGTATTTTTTGTGAAAATAGTGAGATGGACACTCTCCAGGATTTCCAGCGGCGTTTATTTTTTAATTCATCCTTTTGTCAGATTATTTCTGAAGTTCTATGGCATGGTCGAAAAGTCGTATAACAATATCCTCGAATGGTCTCTGGGCCATAAAGGAAGGGTAATATTGATATCTGTCCTTCTTTTCGCCCTATCGCTCATGCTTATCCCACAGCTTGGAATAGAACTTATTCCACAACTTTCACAGGGAGAATTTGGTGTAGAGTTCAGACTGCCTCCAGGAACGCCTCTCGAAGTGACAGCGGAATCCATAAATCGCGTGCAGAAATCAGTGACTGCTATGAAGAGTGTAAATTCCACTTTCTCGGTTGCGGGGTCGGGTAACAGGATGGATGCCGACCCGGAACAGGGGGGTGAGAACTGGGGTGAATTGACTGTAGTCCTTGATCCGGGTTCAAAAAGAATCGACGAAGAAATAATGATGGAAAAGATCCGGAAAGATATGGAAAAGATCCCGGACCTGCAGTACAAGTTCTTCAGACCGACTCTCTTCACGTTTAAGACGCCGGTGGAGATAGAAGTAACAGGGTTCGAACTGAGACACCTGAAAAAAATAAGTGATGAGATCAGTGCAAGACTCGACGCGTCGGATCGTTTTGCCGATGTAAAGTCAACGATGAGGGCCGGCCACCCCGAGATCCAGATAATATTCAACCGTGATCGCGCAGCTTCTCTCGGATTTCCTGTCTACCAGCTGGCAGACAGGGTTGTAAGCAAGATCCGCGGTGATGTAGCGACAAAATATTCATGGCATGACAGAAAAATAGATGTACTCGTCCGATCTAAGGAGTACGACAGAAACTCTATTGATAAAATAAGGCAGCTTATTATAAATCCGGAAAGCGACAAGCCGGTGACCCTGGAAGCAGTCGCGGATATTATTATCGACACCGGGGCAAGCGAAATCAGAAGAATCGACCAGGAACGCGTCGCACTGATAACAGCCAACCTCAACTACGGCGACCTCGGCGGCGCAGCGCTTGAGATAAATTCCATCCTGGAAAAGATACCTATGCCGGCAAAATTCAGCGCCAGACTGTCAGGACAGAATGAGGAGATGAATACTTCGTTCCGTTCCCTTCAATTTGCGCTGATTCTGGCAATATTCCTGGTTTATCTGGTCATGGCATCCCAGTTCGAATCTTTTCTGCATCCATTCATCATCCTTTTTACGATGCCCCTTGCGCTGATCGGAGCAATATTCGGGTTATGGATAACAAACTCGACGATAAGTGTCGTCGTTCTTATTGGACTTATCCTTCTTGCCGGCATAGTAGTAAACAACGCAATCGTTCTGATAGATCTGATCAACAAGCTTCGGGCAAATGGAATGAAGAAAATGGAAGCGATCGTTGAAGGAGGCAAGACCCGGCTTAGGCCGATCCTTATGACGATGCTTACGACCACGCTTGGCCTTTTGCCCCTCGCGATCGGATTCGGCAAAGGGGCTGAAATCAGGGCTCCAATGGCGATAACCGTCATAGGAGGTTTGACTGTCTCGACATTACTGACACTGGTGGTAATACCTGTCGTCTATTCGATCGTTGACAGGAAGGACTAGAGGAAAGAGTCCGATAGTCCTTGATAATTATAGCAGCAGCTTGATTCCGGCGGTTTATTTCTATGAACATGGCAGAGATATCAATTAAGAGACCCGTCACGATACTGATGATCTTTGTATGTTTTATCGTCGTCGGAATTATTTCTTCACAGCTACTCCCCAAAGAATATTTCCCTGATGTCGACGCCCCTTTTATTTTTGTCGACATCCCCTACCCCGGATCGACCCCCGAAGAGACCGAGAGACAGATTACCAGGCCCGCTGAAGAAGTCCTCGCTACAATAGGGGGAATAAAAAGAATGGAATCCAACTCCTGGGAAAACGGTTCATGGGTGAGATTGAATTTCGAATGGGGAGTCGACACAAATGTCAAAGCTCTGGAAGCGAAAGAGAAGCTGGATGGAATCAGACATCTTTTCCCTGCAGACCTTGAACGTTTTCATATCCGCAAATTCTCGACCTCTGATATGGAGATCCTGACGATAAGGCTTTCCAGCGACCGTGATCTATCTGACGCGTACGATATGCTGGACAGAAACATCAAACGAAGGATCGAAAGGATCGAGGGAGTATCAAAAGTCGACTTGTACGGAGTAGAGAAAAAAGAGATCAGGATACAACTAATCGCAGACCGTCTTATCGAACATCATATCGATATAAATCAACTCACTACAACATTGAGAAGAAGCAATTTCCTTACTACCGCCGGCAAAATCAGGGATAATAATCAGCGCTTCGTCGTCAGGCCGATAGGTGAATTTCAGAGCATCGAAGAGATCGGAGATATAATAGTCGGAGCTAACAACATCCGCCTGAGCGATATAGCGGAGATAAAGTATGACAACCCCGTTTTGACTTATGGACGCCACCTTAACCGTAAATACGCGATCGGTCTGGATGTTTTCAAGGAATCCGGTGCAAACCTGGTTGATGTCTCTGAATTGGTAATCGATGAGATAGATGAGATCAGCGAGCTCCCCGAAATGGAAGGGATCTCGATATTCTATATGGATAACGCCGCCGAAGGAGTTGTCAGTTCACTCAATGAGGTGCTTAAATCCGGCCTGATCGGGGGTCTTCTCGCGATCGCTGTTCTTTTCTTCTTTCTGCGCCGTTTTGTGACGACCCTGATCGTCGCTCTTGCTGTACCACTTTCTCTGCTGATCACTCTGGCTTTTATGTTTTTCAGCGGAATCACACTTAATATTCTGACAATGATGGGCCTGATGCTCGCAGTCGGGATGCTGGTCGACAACGCCGTCGTGGTAACGGAAAGCATACACAGGCACCAGATGATCTCACCTCCCGGCAAAGCTTCGATCCTTTCCGGCGTTAATGAAGTATCAATGGCGATAACAGCCGGAACGTTGACGACAGGGATCGTCTTTTTGCCGAACATCGTAAATCCTAATAACGATGTGTCTATATATCTGAAACATGTGGGTCTCACGATATGTATCGCTCTCCTTGTTTCTTTGATCCTGGCCCAGACAATAGTCCCGCTGCTCGCTTCAAAGATCAAGCCCCCGAAAAAGCTTCCCGGGAAAACGATTGTTGACAGACTTATCGAAAGATATCTAATAGTACTGAATTGGACGATCGATCATAAAAGGGCTACGGTCGGTTTCATCCTGTTGACGCTGATCAGCATTGCGGTTCCAATGAAATTCGTTAAGACAGATATGTTCGATGAACCCGAAGACCGCCGTTTTCGACTCCATTACCATATCAACGGCAACTATACGCTGAAAAAGATCGAGTCTACTGTCGACATTTATGAGGATTTTCTTTTTTCCAACCAGGACAAGTTCGAGATAGAATCTGTATATTCTTATTATCAGGGTAATTACGCTTCATCGACGATAATTCTCAAAAAAGGCAAGGAAGCGAAGAAATCGATAAAAGAGATTCAGAAGGAGATCCGGGATGGACTTCCCAAGCTGGCAATAGCAAACCCTTCATTCGAATGGCAGAGCGCTGAAGGAAAAACTGAATCGATCAGAATACAGCTTGTTGGAAAATCGAGCGAATACCTTGTCAAGCTTTCCCGGGATGTAGCATGGACTCTTTCCAGGATCGACGGGTTTACCGATGCCCGTTCGGAAGCCGAGATCGGCGATAAAGAGGTACATGTCACGATCAACCGGGACCGGGCGAGGCAGTACGGATTCTCCACAAACGAAATAGCAAGCCTTGTCTCCATTGCCATGCGCGGCATAAACCTCAGGCATTTCAGAGACGATTACGGAGAAGTACAGATGCTCCTCGAATTACAGGATACTGACAGGCAGACACTGGAACACCTTAAGAATGTGCCGTTGATCAACAAGAACGGAAATTCCGTCTCTCTTGCGTCGCTGGCCGACTTTGTGGTGAGAAACGGCCCCAGAAACATTCGCAGAGAAAACAGAACGACTTCCATCGGTGTCAGTGCAAACCTGAATGGTATCACGGTCAATGAGGCAAGGAAAAAGATCGGAGAGGTTCTTGCCAACTTCGATTTTCCTTCCGGATATAAGTGGAATTACGGTCAGGATTTTGACTATGAAGCTGAAGCCATGCGTACAATGCTTGTAAATCTGCTGCTGGCACTCGCTCTGATCTATTTTCTGATGGCTGCTCTTTTTGAATCTCTGATATTTCCCGCCGCGATCTGGACACAGATCATCTTCTCTATTGTGGGCGTATACTGGTTCTACCTCATGACCGGAACACAGATGTCGCTAATGGGGATGATAGGGATCCTTATTCTTATCGGTGTCGTCGTAAATAACGGAATAGTGCTTATAGATCATGTCAACCACCTCAGAGAAACTGGCCTGGCGAGAAACGAAGCAATCCTGCAGGCAGGACGAGACCGTCTTCGTCCGATCCTGATGACCGCAGGAACGACAGTACTCAGTCTTGTCCCGCTATGCGTAGTATCGACCCAGGTCGGTGGAAACGGCCCGCCGTATTTCCCAATGGCAAGAGCGATCGTCGGAGGCCTTACATTTTCGACAGTGATCACTCTGATAGTATTGCCGACAATATATATTCTTCTAGATGATATGCGTGACTGGAGCAGAAGAATCCTTAAAGAGTCAAAAGAGACTTGATTCTACTACTGTTGGTAAGATATTACAGGAAGAAAAGACGCTGCGTTTTTTATCAGAAGAATATCTGAAGGGTCTATTCCTTCAAGAAGATACCTGTCATAATCTGTTTTCCATGGACAAAAACCGAATCTGGATATCTCTTTATCATCGATCATCGATCTGAGATAGACAGAGATCCTTCCAGTAAGATCGTGAGTAGACATCGCTGTCTGGGAATTCAGGGTATATTCTCCGCTTACTAATTCCGGGACCCTCTCCCTGCCCATCGAAAAAGCGCCGCTGTATGAATCTGATCCAATCCCATCGGGACACGCGGCCGCCATAAGCAGCAGGCCCCCGTCATCGACTGCCAGGGAAGCGTATCTGATCGCTTTATGGCTCTGCAGCAGATTTATATCATAAGGTCTCCCGCCTGCTGACGCGATTACCGCCCGGTAGGGCCTTTCGATCCTGATTGAAAACCTGTCCATATACCACGACGCGGCGTATCTGTGAGATTCGACCATATCTCCTCCGTTTATGAAGACCAGACCTCCCTTGTGATCGAATATTGTATTCAGGATAAATACCGGGGATCGAAGAAGTCTCGCCCCTGCGACCATGTCCCTGTGCACGGGATTCTTTTCGATCTCGCCAGGCCTGCAATCTGTAACAAGTCCTTCGCCCGGATCCTCCATCAATGATAAACGGTGGTTGGAGATTATTGTCTCCTCGCCTGCGATCCCCGGCAATATCAGTTTTCTTGAACCTCCGAATCCCGCAAAATAGTGAAATGATACATTCCCGATCCCTATGATCAGAGAGGAATCTACTACGGCAGCGTTAAAAAAACATCTTGTACCAGCAGGAGTAGTACCGACATCGACAAGTGAATCTCTATCGCGGGCATCATGCTCATGGATCTTGTAACGATTCAGAGTCTCCCTGCCGAATAGATCCTCGATTTCTTCCCTGCTGTGCACCCTGTGCATTCCCATGGCTAAGAATATCTCGACTCTGTCCGGACCAGCGCCTTTTTCATCGAGATATCTTAAAAGATAACTCAGTATCCTGTTAGAGGATGCTCCTCTTGTCATATCAGAAATCAGGATACTGACCCTTCCTTTTGCGGGAAGAATCTCGAAGAGAGGACTGGAACCTGACGGATTCTCCAGGGCTTTTATAAACTCGCTTTCAGGATCACTCAGCGCATCCGGATAGTCTGACCCGGCCACATCGATGCCATCGGCAGCGGTCAGGTCAAAAGTCGCAGAGTCGTATAAAAGGGGATAATTCAAATTCTACTCCAGGAGAAACCTGACCGGAAGATCCCAGAAGGCGGTCCCTGTCTCAATCCGGAACAATGTGGGTTCCGGCTTTTCCCTTACAGGCGTCGAGCAGCTTTCCCGCGTGTGATATAATCGCTTCTTTTCCGCCGGAACTGACAAAATCTATTGCAGATCTTATTTTCGGGCCCATACTTCCAGCGGGAAATTCATAAGCTTCATAAAGTCTCTTTATCTCTGAAAGATCGATCTTTCCAAGAGGAGTCTGTTCCGGCGTTCCCCACTTGACATATACTTCTTCCACATCGGTTAAAAGCACCAGCCGTTCCGCTCCTATCTCCATCGCCAGTACAGAGGCCGCTCGATCCTTATCGATCACAGCCTCCATCCCTTCAAGACTTCCGTTATTGACTATAACCGGGATTCCGCCTCCCCCGACGGCAATAACGATCACGTCAAGTTCGAGAAGTTTGAATATGACCTCAGCTTCTACTATTTCCAGAGGTGTGGGACTTGCCACGACTCTCCTGAATCCCCGCCCCCCTTCATCCTCTTTCATCTGCCAGCCTTTTTCGGATATCACGATTTCGGACTCTTCCCTGGTGTAATATGGACCTATCGGTTTTGTAGGGAGCCTGAACGCGTCATCATCGGCAGAAACGATCACTTGCGAAATAAGGGAGACAACCTGTTTCTCAACACCTCTCGCTCTCAGTTGGTTCCTGAGTATCTGCTGGATCATATAACCGATCCCCCCCTGAGAATCCGCGCCACAGATATCAAGAGGCATAGGAGGGATCCGATCCTTTGTGGCTTCGTTTCTTTCCAGGATATTTCCGACAATAGGACCGTTTCCGTGAGTTACTATGACCTTTCTCCCCGAAGCCACGAGATCAGCAACCTGCCCCATTGATCTCCTGGTCACTTCTTTTTGTTCCTCAATCGTTCCCTTTCCACCGGCAGGCACTATTGCGTTCCCACCCAAAGCTATAACATCGATCCCCGTGCTCAACATAACCTCCGGAAAAACAGCATCCCCCGATGGAAACAACGTTCCACCAGGGGTTATTGCTGTCATGAATAAGATGTTTAGAGGACTGCCCTGATCATTTCAAGAGCCCTTTTAAGATTTTTCTGCGAGTTCGCGTAAGAGAATCTCAAATACCCTTCTCCATATTTACCGAAACTCGTACCGCTCAGGCCGGCTACACCCGCTTTTTCAAGAAGGAACTCCTCGAGTTCCTTGGATTTTTTGCCTGTACCGGTAATATTGGGGAAGACATAAAAAGCGCCTTTTGGTTTCAGACATTTGAATCCCGGAAGCTGATTAAGGCCCTCAACAAACATATCTCTTCTCGCCTTAAACTCAGCCATCATTTTCAGTGATTCATCCTGCGGACCGGTCAGCGCCTCGATTCCTGCCACCTGAGTAAAACTCGACGTGCAGGAATTACTGTTTGTCTGAAGTTTTGAGATCTGTTCAGCCAGAGCAACAGGCATTGCAGCATAACCGAGCCTCCAGCCTGTCATCGCGTAAGACTTTGAATGGCCCTCGAGAAGGATGGTTCTTTCCCTTACTTCCGGAAAATCATAAATACTGACATGTTCTCCGTCATATACCATCTTGCTGTAGACCTCATCGCTCAATATCCATGCATCGTGTTTTTCAGCAAGCTCGGCTATTCCCTTCATATCCTCCGGTTTCAAGACCCCGCCGGTAGGATTCTGGGGAGAGTTGATTATTATCAGCTTTGTGTTATCGTTGACCAATCCCTTCATCTCTTCAAGATCGAAAGAAAATTCCTTCTCTTCCCGGAGAGGAACAGGAACGGGCTTTCCTCCTACAAAATTAATAACTGATTCATAGATTGGAAATCCAGGGTTGGGATAGACGACCTCTTCCCCGGCGTTGACCAGGGCAAGTATCGAAAAGAATAGAATAGGTTTAGCTCCAGGTGTGACCACTATGTTCTCCGGCAGTACTTCAATACCTCTATCTTTTGTTAAAAATTCAGCAAAGGTCTTCCTGACGTTCGGCATCCCGGCAGAGGGGCCGTAATGCGTAAACCCGTCATTCAAAGCTCCGATAGCCGCGTCAATGATATTTCGAGGTGTATTAAAATCGGGTTCACCTATCTCAAGATGAATGATCTCTCTCCCCTCGGCCTCCATTTTTTTCGCGCGGGCAAGGACCTCAAAAGCGGTCTCTGTCCCAAGACGTTTCATCCGATCTGCCAGCATCACGCCTCCTAAAATTGGAAACTAAAAATTCAATACGACCTGATACGGGCATATTAAGTAGTCAGAGTGGATTTGTCAACACCTCTAATACTTAGAGGCCGGAGCGGCAAAAACAAGGAGCTCCAGTCTAAAATATCAGGATTTTTGGGGGATTTCGCGGTTGAATTTCTCAATGTGGAAATCAGGCCGTCATTATCCGTAACCGGTCCCGTATTACGAGGAACTTCGGAGATATCGCTCGATCTCACGCCGGACTTCTTCTCTTACTCTTCCATTCCCGCGCTGGCTGAGCTTGACGAGAGTCATCTTGTCCACATAACGGATATGGATGAATTTCCTCAGTGTAGTCAGAGGGATCTTTGCCGGATTCATGATAAGATGCAGAGGGATCGACTTATTCGTATATCCCGTGTACAAGTCACGCCTGTTCGCGATCATCTCGAGAATCCTTTGTGACCGGCTTCTCTGTGCTATAAGAGCTACGACTCCTGTTTTGGATGTAGCTTTCTTGTTATTCAGAAGCTGTGCGATAAAACTGTCATTATCCATGTAGGACATCACAAGGGATTTATAGCTGAGTTCCTTCCCTCGATTGACGTCTGCCCAGTCTATATCGAGAGGAAGATCGTCCTCACCGGTAAACAGGCTGGAATTAATACGGGACAGATCTATTGATAGTATCCTGTCATCAATAGTGAACCCCATAAAATCAGCAATACCTATGATCTTTTTACCAGGCGGAAGCATAAGATCAAGCTTGCCGTTCGATGCTGAGGAGACAAATACCTGAAAACAACTCAGTATGTCCGGTGATTTTGAGGTTCTCTGAAGGGCTGGATGCATCAGCAGCCCTTTGATCACGGCCGTTCCGTTCCTGATCTGCGGATATGTGTGGGTCTTGCCTTTCTGGATCTCGAACATATCATAGAGAATGGACCCAGTAGTACTTTTCCTCAGCTCCTCGACCACACCATCCCATCTTTCGCCAAGTTTGCGTTGAAGGAAAAGTGTCGTAGAACCTGTCTGACCAGCCGTCTCCATCAGCATCTGCTTTTTCCATTTGATCTCTTCGATCCGTGCCCCTATCGAAACATACAGCTTTTTTCGAATCTCGGGATCTATCGAAGTAATCATCGACCTGATTCTAAAATCATCAGCTTCAAGTTCATTTATCGCACGTTTAAGTATTGCTTCATCCCACTTATCGTCACGATTCGATATTGCCTTCCGCACTCCTTCGCTCCAGGAGAGCCATGGACTTTCCGCAGAAGCAGTACTCACTTCCGGGAGGGGATGAGCAATCGACAGCATTGATATCTTCTGCTTGAACCACTTTTCATTTTCAAGCAGTTCCTGACCGGCTTCCTCTTTCTTTTTGATCCTCATCATTACCCGGACTGTACTCCGAAAGTCTATCAACTTCTCGATAAACCTCTCTTTAGCCGGGATCGCAAGAAATAGGGTATAAAGAAGCCTCACTCCTCCCTCATCACCGGCCAAAGCCATCTCCGCGACCCTAAGGATCTCCTGAGAGGGTCTTTCAGAGAGAGCTATATAATTTACAAGGCTCTTCTGCCGGTCATAGATTCCCTCGATTTCTCCGATTATTTTCAAAGGGTCCTTTTTTGTCGCCGCATTTGAGAATTGCTTGAATTCGTCAAGATGTGGACGAAACAGGAGTTCAGGAGGAAATGCGATTACCTTTCTTCCTGTACTTTTGTCATCGTATGTGAGTGTGCGTTGGGCGTTCATAAATCGATGAATATGCAGGATTGGTTCCAATTATCTAAATAATCCCTATAAATCGAACAGCAGCTGAAAATCGATCTCCCAGCTGTCCTGAGTCCCGTCTGCGAATTTTAAATTTACACTGGATCTGCCTATTTTCAATCGACACTTAATGCCGGCCCTGATCCCATTGTCTGAGAGATATTTCCATGGATAACCTCCTATTAAGGCAGGTTCATAACTGTAGAATGCTGGCCGGCCCCTGACAGACCTGTATATCCCGGAGAATATCGTCGTCCGGAAAAGAGACCTGCTGCCGCCGAAGCTCAAAGAGTTCAATAATATATATCCGTGATATTCTTCCGACCAGATACATCCGGCCTGGATCCTTAAGGTGAATATCTTGTACGGCCGGGCTGATATAAGAAGATCAAGTTTTTCCTTCTCAAGTCGAGAGTCAGCTTTTCCCGGCGGGAACAGAGTGTAACCCGTTTCAGTGCCGTCTCTTCTCGAATAAGATAATCTCCAGCGGCCGGAATGGAGCCTGGCTGAATACTCGAATCTGGAACTGCAGGTGATTACCGTTTCTTTTCCATTGTCGTCTCTGCGTTTTTCGAACGAAGCCCGGAATCTTCCAAAACGCGGGCGAGAAAAGGACCCGACGACAGAGATCCCCCTTTTGTCGGAATCCTGGTCTCCTATTCCACCGGGTATGTCTCCAAATCTGTTTCTCATTCCTGAAGGAAGCCTGAAAAAAAGGAACCCGACCCTGCAGGCCCCTGTTTTTTTACGCATTCCCCATAATAACCCGGTCTTTCCTTCACCGGACCGTAATAATTCACCTGATATCAGGCAATTTCTATCTTCGACAGTATGATCAAACCCCGCCAGAAGATGCCTGTTATCGGAGCATAATGTCATTCCTGCACGGTACCTTCCCGAATCTGCCTCTATACGCGCCCCCGATATGTTACGGCTTTCTGACTTGAACTCCTTGTCATTCCATTTCCCTGCTCTTCCTGCAAAGAGAAGCAGGGAGGATCCGGAAGTACCCGCCCTCAGAGCGGCTCCTCTGATACTCGTTCCATAAAAAGATGTGTGTCTTGTAATCGATCTCTCTCTTCTTAGCGGATACCCGCTCGAAAACGGATAGGAAAACCTGTAGCCGGCAAAGATCGCTCCGAGGGCAAGATCAGGCATGAAATCACCGGCATAGAGGCGCACCCTGCCCGAGAACCCCTGATTCTCGATAAAGATCACCGACCGGGTAATATTTTCTTTCTTTTCTATTCTTCCCGTAAATCTGGACCGCAACCCTGAAAGGAAGAACCTCAGATCACTTTTTTCAACAGTATCATCGATTCCATTTTTCCCGGTCAGAATCACTCCTGGTTTGAACCTGCTCAATACATCTCTCATTTCATACTCTTCCTGTACGATCTCGTATTGATTCCGATCCTGAATAGTTCCGCTGGAGGGATCACTGCCGAAAAAAGGGGATGAACAGCCTGAAAATACAATTACAGCCGCCAGCATCCATTTCATCATCTCCACATCCTCGCCGCACCGAAACAGAAAGTCTCGCCAAGAACGGGGTGGCTGCTGCACGAAACAGACAGGATCAACTTTCCGCTGCGGCATAGCACTCCACCCGACACTTCTCCTGTCGCTGCCCTGTACCCTGATAAAAGATAAAAATTGCTGTCGGCCGGAATAATGACCCCGACCCTGTTGTCTCCTTCCATCCAATCCAAAGAGTCAAAATCAAGAATGAGCTCTACCGGGGAGATCACCATCGACAGGCTGAAGAAAGGCGAATAAAATTCTCCCGCGTCATCCCGGCAAAGACCTGTTCTCAGAACGAGTCTTCCAATATTCTTTTTCCCGATTGAGACCGAACCATTAAATTTCCATGTGACGAGCGGATCGGACCCTGAAATATTCTTCCTCAGCATACTGGCCGCAGCCCCGAGTATCACACTCTCTCGAAAGAAAGCTATGAACACCCTGGCCTGAAAAAGCTCCTCATGATAAAGATCGTGTTTCAGGCTTCCGAGTCCCGCGATGAATAGTGTCCGCTCCGTTGAGAAATAGGATTCGAGTTTAACTGCGGTGAGATCCTCGAGAGAGTAGGGTTTCGAACTTGATACGAAGATCCCTTTTGACACGGATGAACTGTCACTGAACAGATAGTCTCGATCCGGACCCAGCCTTTCGACACCACCCATACCGGAATTCCATGAATGAAGGTGGTCAAAAGCAGAAAGATCCGGGGATAATGCGGCTATTGCTAAAAAGACAGCAACTGTCATCTTCCAGGTTCCGATAATACTACACAGGCCTTTTCCCTTCTGCACACACTACCTCCCGACCCTGTGAACTCCACTACACACAGATACAACCCCGCCCTCAGACATCGTTTGTCTTCAGATTTTCCATCCCACCTGCACGTAAAGCTCTTTGCCCCGTTTCGTTCCGAAAAGACCCGCCTTATCCGTATCCCCCTTAAGTCGAAGATAGACACCGAGAATCCGCTCTCCCATCTTCTGCATTTGCCGGTTATCTCCGTATATCTAGTCTCAGACGGGTTGAACGGATTGGGAGAGATACTGATATGAAATGAGGAGATATCATCGGAGATGTATACGGAATTCTGCTCCCCGGGAGATGCCCCTGAAATAAAGGAACATCTGTGCCAGATACCGTCTGCCGAACTGCTGCAGACTTCCGGCGAGAGCCTTTCGATCGATCGTCCGCGTTCACCTCCTGAAAGATCGCGATACGAGACTCTGTCGACCAATCCGCCGCCGGCATCCCGAAGTTCTACGCTTTCGGCGATCTCTCCGCTGTTTTGGTCATTGAGAGCAGGAAGATCTCCCTCCATTCCGATCAGACCGGCCTGGAATTCAGGGTATTCATCCATAAACGATCCCCCGTCATCAGCAATTATCAAAAATCCATTACCCTCTATACGACCTGCCTCGAGATCTCCTTCATTCCCCGCCGCGTCAATGACCTTCCATCCGGAGATATCGACTTCCCGCACTGTCCTGTTATAAAGTTCGATCCATTCAGATCTTCCGGAAAGAGGCCGGTACATGATCTCATTTATCACGAGATCGGAAGGAGATTCGACCAGAACCACGCGGCAGCTGTCATTGCAGGGGTTCTCATCTATATTACCAGAAGCTACAAGATCCGCTGCGCCATATTGCAAAGATGAAAAAAACATACTCATCTCCACAAAATCATATGCACCGGGAGGCAAATCGACTTCCACCGGGAATCTTTGGGTGACGGGGGAAAGACCGGATACGATCTGGAGGTATATTTCCCCTTTGAACCTTTCGAGTCCGGCATTTTCAATCGAAACTAAAATACTCTCTAACTTATTGTTGCATAATATAATAAAATTTTTATCCAATCTTATTTCTATATCCTGGCTGTACCAGTTTCTCCTCCCCGGCGTGGGATGCGCCTCTACGAAATCGTTGCAGTTGATATTCGAATCATGACCATCCGGTTTTCTGGCAAGTGAAAATCCGTCCTCTGCGTCGACAGCCGGAATCGATTCGTAAAGATCTTCCACTTCCAGTTCGCCATATCCCACCCTGTCGATTACACTATCGGACCTGCAAAGCCTTATTCCGTCAGGCCCGTTTTCAATATCACCCTGGAGAATCAGATAGTCCGGTACGACTCTGCATTCGCCCGCTATAAGAAGTATTTCTGCTTTATCGAGAATCAACCCTGCAGGAGATGCCCACAGAAACCTTGGAATACCTGTCCTGCCGTCGACTGCCTCAAGAGTATGGCCGGAGAGGTCTATTGCTGAGTCACTCATGTTGAGAAGTTCGATGAATTCCCATCCGGAATCTACGCCTGGATGGTCGTAATAGACTTCATTTATTACGACTCCGGAAGAAATGTCGCAGGATAAGGCCCGGGAAGAAAACTGCATCGCGGCAAGCAGCAGTATCTGAATCATCCTCATCATCTTCATCATCCACCTCACATCGATGACCAGACTACATCATATAGATGACCTCTTCAAGAAAAAAACCGGAAAGAGCCGCTAAATCGTCGTTTATATCTGCAGGCGAGGGGGGGGGGGGGGGGG
>JAFGBF010000026.1 GCA_016933255.1 Candidatus Krumholzibacteriota bacterium | reverse complement strand
CCACCCTCAAAATCCGGAGAATGCTAGCATAGCCGCTGAACCTTTGCCAAGATAAAAGGAGAGCCGGAAATTAATAATATACCGCCGATCCGAGATGAAAAGATGCTGCTCAAATCTGATTATTCTTTGCGGTACAGGGGTTACACCCTTTTTCCCGGCTGATCTTCGCCCCGGACGCATTCCGGGGCCGATTTATTGTACGGTTGGCAAGAGCAAAGGTTCCAGTCTATTCCGGATTGCCGGCCTTGACCTTCTTCCCTGTCTTGAAGGAGAGCTTTTCCTCTCCGGGATTAGCAGTGATGCTCAACTTGTCATTCTTGTTGATCTCTCCGGAAAGCAGTTTTTCGCTTAACGGATCTTCGAGAAGTTTCTGGATCGCTCTTTTCAGGGGCCTTGCTCCAAGAGTGGGATCATAACCTTTTTCTATTATCAGTTCCTTCGCTTCGACAGTGATCTCGAATTCAAGCCTCATCGAATCGAGCCTCTTGTAGAGATCCTTAAGGAGAATATCGACGATATTCATCAGGTCTTCCTTGTCAAGCTGCCTGAAAACGATCAGTTCATCGATCCTGTTTATAAATTCAGGGTTAAAGATCTGCTTTGCAGCTTCCATGATCTTGTTCCTCATATGCTCGTACCCTGAATCCGATTCTTTGTCGTCTGATACAAACCCGAAAGCTTTCTTGCTCTTTACATCCTTCGCCCCGGCGTTTGAAGTCATTATCAGTACCGTATTCTTGAAATCGATCTTGCGGCCGAATGAATCGGTGATGTTGCCTTCCTCGAGGATCTGCAGAAGCAGGTTGAATACATCGGGATGCGCCTTCTCGATCTCGTCGAGGAGTACGACAGAATAAGGTTTTCGTCTGACCTTTTCGGTCAGCTGGCCGCCCTCCTCATATCCAACATAACCTGGAGGAGCACCGATAAGCCTCGAGATAGCGAATTTTTCCATATACTCCGACATATCTATCTGTATAAGGGCGTCCTCGCTCTCGAAGAGTGTCGCCGAAAGGGTCCTGGCCAGTTCTGTCTTTCCGACACCTGTCGGCCCGAGAAAGACGAACGACCCTATCGGGCGCTTTGGATCCCTCAGCCCTGCTCTGTTTCTTCTGACAGCCTTTGCTATCGCAAGGAGCGCCGGTTCCTGGCCTACCACCCGTTTTCTGAGTTCTTCCTCGAGGTTGAGGAGCTTGACCGTCTCTTCCTCTTCGACATCAGATACAGGGATACCGGTCATACTCGAGATTATATTGGCGATATCCTTCCCCGTGACTATCGATTCGGTCTCCTGCCTGCGCTCAGTCCACTCCTTGTGTTTCTCCTTCAGCTCTTCCCTCAGCTCTTTCTCCTGATCGCGGAAAGAGGCGGCTTTTTCGAACTCCTGCGACTGGATCGCCGACTCCTTCTCTTTCGATACTTCTTCTATGTGCTTCTCCATCTTGCGGAGTTCGTCTGGAGTAGTCGTCACGGAAAGCCTGGCTCTCGAGCCTGCTTCATCTATCACATCGATAGCCTTGTCAGGCAGGAACCTTCCCTGGATATATCTCTGCGAAAGATAGACCGCCTGCTCCAGAGAATCCTGTTCGAACTTCGTCCTGTGGTGCGCCTCGTATTTGTCGCGAAGCCCCTCGAGGATCCTTACAGACTCCTCTTCGGTCGGAGGATTGATGATGATCGACTGGAAACGCCTCTCGAGTGCTCCGTCTTTTTCTATATGCTTTCTGTATTCATCGAGGGTAGTAGCTCCGATACACTGGATCTCTCCCCTTGCGAGGGCAGGTTTGAGCATATTTGAGGCATCGATCGCGCCTTCGGCCCCTCCGGCACCGACTATCGTATGGATCTCGTCTATGAAGATTATTACCTGGTCGTTGTCCTTGATCTCCGCTATGATATTCTTAAGACGCTCCTCGAACTGTCCTCTGTATTTTGTTCCAGCAACTACAGATGCAAGATCAAGCGTCGTTATTCTTTTGTCTTTGAGAAGCTCCGGTATCTTGTTGTTGACTATAGCCTGAGCGAGGCCCTCGATGATCGCCGATTTCCCCACCCCCGGTTCTCCGATCAGAACCGGATTATTCTTCTTACGCCGGCAGAGTATCTGTATGATCCTGCTCATTTCCTGTTCTCTGCCGATGATCGGGTCGAGTTTGTTCTCTCTCGCCAGCTGCGTAAGGTCTCTGCCGAACTGGTCGAGTGTGGGAGATTCGCTTTTCGACTTGGCCGTCTTGTGCCCGCCCGGACCTCCGCCTCCCTGGTGGAGTATCTTCATGACCACTTCGCGCACCCTTTTGCGGTCGATCCCGAGTTCAAGAAGGACCCTGGCAGCCACACCTTCCCCTTCGCGGATCAGCCCGAGAAGGAGATGTTCTGTCCCGACATAATTGTGACCGAGCAATCTCGCTTCCTCGACTGAAAGTTCAAGGACCCGCTTGGCTCTGGGGGTCAAAGGGATCTCTCCTAGGGTAAGTGTTCCTCCGGTAGGTTTTACCAGATTCTCTATAGCCTGCTGAATCTGCTCAAGATCAAGATCGAGCTTCTGAAGGACCTTTGCCGCTATCCCTTCTCCCTCACGGACTATTCCAAGCAGAAGATGTTCTGTTCCGATATAATCGTGCTGCAGTCTGTTTGCTTCGTCACGGGCGAGATATATTACCTTTCTTACTCGTTCTGTGAACTTGTCGTTCATAATATCCTTTCAAACCCACGTTCCGGTCTCTTTTCAATTCCTGTTTAACAGCGCCCTGAAATGATCCGCCCTGATACTGTCCCTTTCCTCCGGGTTCATAGACTTATCGTAAAGCCTCTGGAGGTGCATCGGCTGGATCATTATCAATATTTCGTTCAGATCTGACAGCCTTATATCATTGATTATCCCAAGTCCTATGCCAAGCCTTATAGCAGAAATCAAACTCATTGCCTCTTTTGAAGTTACAAGTCTGGCACTTTTCAGGATACCATAAGATCTCCAGATCTTATCTTCCAGCAAAGTCCGTGCCTCCCTGAGGAGACTGTCTCGGGCTTTTTTCTCGAATTCTATGACCTTGCGGATATGGGACTCTATATTCGCTACAGTATCCGCTTCGGAAAGCCCGAGAGTAATGCTGTTCGATATCTGGAAAAAGTTTCCCAGGACCTCGCTGCCTTCGCCGTAACTCCCGCGTACGGTGAGTCTGACATGTCTCAGACCGTCTATTACGCGTCTTATATCATTGTTATGCACCAGGCCGGGAAGGTGGACCATCGCAGAGACCCTGAGCCCCGTTCCGACATTAGTCGTGCAGGCTGTGAGATATCCGAGCCGGTTCGAAAAAGCGAAAGCCAGGTGTTCATCCAGTTCATCGTCGAGTTCACAGATCCGTTCAAACGTCTTTCCAACAGAAAGGCCGGACTCGAACGACTGGATCCTCAGATGATCCTCCTCGTTGATCATGACGCTGAGTTTTTCCCCCTTCATCACAGCCAGGCTTCTGTTGGAATAATTTCTCACCATCTCATCTGATATCAGACATCTTTCCGAAAGGAGGATCCTGTCCGATTCGGATATCTTGTCCATATCGAATATCAGGGCCTCGCCCATCTTTTTCGTATCGAGGACTGCTTCTTTTATTTCACTCGAGATCGAGGCGAGGACTTCCGGTTCAGCAATATGCGAAAAAGGCCTGTTATCGAGATTTCTCGCCAGCCTCACCCTGAAAGACAGGACGATCTCGCTTTCCTCACCCTCGCTCGACAGCCATTCGGCGGGACTCTTCAGAAGGACTGACAGATCAGACATCAGGCCGTCCCTCCGATTCGTTCTTATCTCTAAGCATCTTTATCTCATCTCTTATGACAGCAGCCTGTTCATATTCTTCCAGTTCTATCACTTTTTTCAGTTCTTCCTGAAGCTCGGTTATCCTTCTCGAAAGGTCTACTATCGCACCCTGTCTTGCCGGGATCTTTCCCTTGTGTTTAGTATCGCCGTGGATACTGCTCAGCACCTGGTCAAGTCTCACCCTGAAAACATCGTAACACTGGGAGCACCCGAGCTTTCCCGATTTTCTGAACGCGGCATACGTCCTGCCGCACCCGGGACAGCGCTTACTGACCGAGGTTCCCTTGCTCGTCTCGGCGGCAAGATTCATCAGACCGGCAAGCAGGTCTCCTTTTTCAATATTGCTCTTTTTGAGGTGATCGAATCCTTTTTCTTCTGCACATATCGTACAGATATGGATCTTTTCGACATTTTTACCGATCACATTGGTAAAATGTATCGTAGCATCTCTTTTATTGCAGAACTGACAAAGCATATTATCCTGTTTCCTCCTGAAAGAGTCTTCCATCTGTTAGAATAAACCCCCTGTCGGCCCCTTTTAAAATTTCTTTCTTGTGAGTCACGACTATGAATGTCTGATTCTTGGATCTGCTAAGCTCTGTGAGCAGCCGGTGCAGGATCATGCTGTTTTTATCATCGAGATTTCCTGACGGCTCATCGGCGAGGACTATTGCCGGTTCATTCATCAACGCCCTCGCAACAGCGACCCTCTGCTGTTCTCCGCCGGAAAGTTCCATCGGCTTGTGCGTGAGCCGGTTTTTGAGCCCTACTTCTTCAAGCAGCCCTTCCGCCTTGGGCCGCGCTCCCGCTCTATCCGTACCGTTGAGTATGGCCGGCATCATAACGTTTTCGAGGGCGTCGAATTCGGGGAGCAGATAATGAAATTGAAATATAAAACCGATATCCCGATTCCTGATCATGTTCAGCTCCTTCGCGGAACATTTCAGGGGATCTTTCCCTTTTATCAGTATCCTGCCGCTGTCAGGCCTGTCGAGTGTGCCGAGAAGATGCAGCAGCGTGGACTTTCCGGCTCCCGATTCCCCGAGGACGGCAACGACCTCGCCCCCGTCAGCCTCGAAATCGAGGCCTTTCAGAACCTCTATCCTGTCTTTCTCTCCTCTGAAGACTTTCCACAGCCCTTCAGCTTTCAGAACGCTCATTTGCAACCTCTGGTAAAATATACCTGCTCTCCTGCGGTCAGGCAAGCGATCCCGCATCCAAAACTCATTATCCGTCCTGATAATTTAATCATACTTGATCGCGTCCAGCGGCGGCATCCTGCAGGCTTCCCAGCTGGGATACAGCGTCGCGGTAAAACAGATTATGATCGAAGCCAGTCCGACCATTACGATATCAGTCCACCTTACCAGAACGGGAAGCTTGTTGATAAAATATATGTCGGCGGGAAGATCGAGATGGATCGCCGAAAGTATCATGCAGACGCCCAGGCCGAGTACCACACCCAGGACTGTCCCCATAAAACCAATTATACTTCCTTCGACCATGAATATCGACATTATCCCTCTTGATGATGCCCCCATAGAACGCAGGATCCCTATTTCGCTTCTTTTTTCCATGATCACCATCGTCAGCATACCGACCAGGTTAAAAGCAGCTATCAGTATTATCAGCGCAAGCAGGAGAAACATAAGTATTTTCTCCACCTTTATATAGCTGAAGAGGCTGCTGTTCATCCTTATCCAGTTGTTAGTGCCGTACGCGGTGCTCTGGAGCCTTTCCTGAATAGCATCATCGATCTCTCCGGCCTTGTATATGTCATCCACCTTGATACCAAGCCCGCGGATCGATGCCTCGAAATCATAAAGTCTCTCAGCCTCTCTGATATCGATGTAGCAGAACCTTGAATCGAATTCGAATACCCCTGTCTTGAAGAAGCCGATCACCCTGAAATCCCTCGTCCTGGGAACGATCTTTCCAGCCCTGAGATCGGCTGGAGCGCTTATAAGCGTCAGGACCTCCGCAAGCGATATTCTCAGATCATCGGCAAGCTCCTGGCCGAGAACGATCCCGGGCAGCTCCTCTCCCTCATAAAACCCTCCGGTCTCGAATGTAGTGACTTCTGGATAGAATGAATCGATGACTGTCGAGACGCTTCTCTCGCTGTCGATCCCGATCCCCTTTACGATCACACCCTTCGTCTTTACGCGGATACCCGGAATAAGTTCGTAGTTAAGGATCGATTCACCCCTTACAAAAGGAGATGAAGAGACCACACCCGGCACATTTTCGATCTCGACCGAGACAGAATCTATATTCGCCCAGGATTCGGGAGATCTCGCGAAAAGAAGTACATGAGTATTAAACTCGATTATCCTGCTCCTGAGTTCACTCTCGAACCCGTTCATAAGGGAGAGGACTATGATCAACGTCGATACGCCGACAAGCGTCCCGCCAATGGCGATCAAAGTCACCCTTGAGACAAACCCGCTCCTGTGGCGGGAATTGAGATATCTTACAGCGATTGACAGGGCATAGTGCATCTTTGCTACTTCTCCCCTCTTCCTGCCTCGGGCCTCATCTGCGGAAAAAGTATCACGTCTCTTATCGATGAGGAATTCGTAAGAAGCATCACAAGCCTGTCTATCCCGACTCCGAGTCCTCCTGTCGGAGGCATTCCGTATTCAAGGGCCCGGATATAGTCTTCGTCGACAGGGTGCATATCATCGGCTCCCTCCGTCCGCATCCTGACCTGTTCTTCGAATCTGGCGCGCTGGTCTACCGGGTCGTTCAGTTCGCTGAATGCATTTGCCACCTCGAATCCGGCGATATACGGTTCAAATCTTTCGACGAGTCCTTCTTCGCTCCTGTGCACCTTCGCAAGCGGAGAGAGTTCGACCGGATAGTCTATGATAAATGTCGGCTGTATCAACCCGGGTTCGACCAGCCTGGAAAATAGTTCATCAAGGAGAGCAGCCTTTCCAGCTACCCCTTCAAGATCGATATCGTTGTCTTTCGCCAGCTTTTCAAGTTCTTTCTCCGTAGCGCCTCTCAGATCGACACCAGTCTTCTCTTCAAGCGCCCCATAGAAGGTAAGCCGCCGCCATGGAGGTGTAAGATCGATCTCGTATTCTCCGTACAGTATCTCCGTCGAACCGACGACCTCCTCGCAGAGCCGCTGGTACATCTCTTCGACAAATCCCATCATATCGTTGTAATCCCAGTAAGCGGCATAACATTCAAGCATGGTGAATTCAGGATTATGGGATCTGTCCATCCCCTCGTTTCTAAAATCTTTTGAAAATTCGAAAACCCTTTCCATCCCCCCTACGATAAGTCTTTTTAAATAAAGTTCGTCAGCGATCCTCAGATACAGTTTCATGTCCAGAGTATTATGATGAGTCACAAACGGCCTCGCGGACGCTCCGCCGTAAAGGGGCTGAAGGATCGGAGTCTCCACCTCCAGAAAATTGTGTTCTCTGAGATAGTTCCTGATCGAATCGATTATCATGCTTCTCTTTCGGAAGACCGCCATCACTTCGTCGTTTACTATCAGATCGACGTAACGCCTCCTGTACCTTAGCTCCTTGTCCTGAAGACCATGGTATTTTTCAGGGAGGGGAAGAAGCGATTTACTGAGCAGTTCGAGACGGCTTACCTTGACTGTAAGTTCTCCCGTCCTCGTTTTGAAAAGGACACCCCAGAGCCCTGCAATATCGCCCACATCGAGGAGTCTGAAGACCTTCCAGTCCTCTTCGCTTACCTCGGCGTCCTTGATGTAAAACTGTATCGCCCCCGTATCATCCTTGATATTTCCGAATGAAGTGTGCCCATGCCCCCTGATCGACATGATCCTACCGGCTATCGCCGTCTCCGCACCGCTTTCTAAAAATGTGTCCTCTCCCGAGAGAAGTTCCGCTACACCGTGAGTTCTCTGGAACCTGTACGGATAAGGGTTGACCCCGGCTTCGCGCAGAGTGGAGAGTTTCTCTATCCTGTTCTCTCTTTCACGTCCACCTTCGTGGACCGGTTCATTTTCTTTCACCTTCAGTCATTCCTTTCTTTCCATCTCAGATATGCCTCGATAAACTCGTCTATATCACCATCCATCACTGCCGAAATATTCCCCGTCTGGATATTGGTCCTGTGATCCTTGACCATGGTATACGGATGAAACACATAGCTTCTTATCTGGTTACCCCAGGAAATAGCCTTCTTTTTCCCGGTGATCTCCGATCTCTTCTTTTCTTCTTCCTCCTCAAGTTTGATATATATCCTCGATCGAAGGACCTTCATTGCCATCTCCCTGTTCCGGTGCTGGGACCGTTCGTTCTGACATTGTACTACCAGGCCAGTCGGAAAATGGGTTATCCTGATCGCCGAATCTGTCTTGTTCACATGCTGTCCACCTGCCCCGCTGGCACGGTAGGTATCGATCCTGATATCCTCAGGGTTGATCTCCACTTCGATATTATCTCCGATCTCCGGGTACACGAAGACCGAGGCAAAAGAGGTGTGCCTTCTATGGTTCGCGTCAAAAGGAGACAATCTGACAAGCCTGTGGATCCCCCCTTCAGCCTTGAGCCTTCCATATGCAAGATCACCTTTTACCTCTATGGTCGCGTTTTTTATACCCGCCTCGTCACCTGGCTGAAGATCGAGAAGCTTGTGCTTGTACCCCTTTTTTTCAAGATATCTCGTGTAAAGCCTGAGAAGCATCTCGGCCCAATCCTGAGATTCAGTCCCTCCCGCCCCGGGATGAATATTCATCAGGGCATTACTGTTGTCATGCTCGCCGGAAAGAAGGATCTCCAGTTCGAAATGGTTCATCCTCTTATCAATAGCTCTTAGCTCGGAGATGATCCCGCTGAGTATCGCCTCGTCCCCATCCTCACTGAGAAGTATCAACTCCCTGAGCGAAAGGATATCACCCTTCAGCGCCGTGAACGGTTCTGTTTTGTTTTTAAGTGATTTCAGCCTGGATACAAGTTCTTCCGCGCGTTCACGGTCATCCCAGAACCCGGGGCTTGACATCCTGTCCTCGATTTCGCCTGTCTCAGCCGACATCTTTTCAAAGTCAAAGATACTCCTTGAGACTGGCGAGTCTTTCTTCCATATTCTTTACGGACTCTTCTATCTCTTTTACCGGCATATTCTCGGCCATATCTTCTCTCCCGTCTCCTGTTCTCTGTCTTCCATCCTCAAATATTCCTGTCGATCCTGTTTCACTTCAAAATATCGTTATTTGCCGCTAAATGCCGTTTTTTCTTAGAAAATCATCACGGATACCGGCAACTTCTTTCATCACCCTGCGGATACTCCTGTCGGTATTGACCTTTATATCCGCCAGTTCCCACTCTTTTTTGAGTCCGCGCTGGATCTCAATCCTTTTTTCAGCCTCTTCCAGCGATAGAGAATCGCGTTTCATGATTCGGCGCATACATCTCTTTTCCGCCGCTTCAGTCAGGATGACAAGATCAGCTTTGAACCTGAACTTATACTGGAAAAAGAGTACGGCATCAAGGACAATGTATCTATCTTTCTTCCTGTGCAGCTTTACTATCTCGGAGATCCTCTCCTTGACAAACGGCCGGACCAACCTGTTAAGGCTATCCAGCATCTTTCCATTATCAAATACGACCGCGCCGAGTTTCCCCCGGGAGACCGCACCGGCCCGGGTAAATATCCGATCGCCGAACTCTTTCCTGAGCCGTTCTTTCAGCAGCGGGTCCTTGAAGATCCCGTGCGCCTCACGGTCGGCATCAATTATATATCCGCCCTTTTCCGCCAGTTTGGAGGCGACAGTCGACTTGCCGGAACCTATCCCCCCGGTGACCACGATTATTTTAGCGCTCATTAGTGAGCCTCCAGCCAGCTGCTTCCGCTTCCCATATCGACCTTCAGCGGTACTTTCAGCTCGATCGCCGATTCCATCAACCGCCTTACGATCTCTTCCATCTCGCCGAGTTCGCCGCGCACGACGTCAAAGACAAGTTCGTCGTGGACTTGCAGTATCATCCTGCTCTCAAGCCCCTTTTCTTCGATCTCGCCGGATATCCTGATCATGGCGATCTTGATAAGGTCTGCAGATGTTCCCTGGATCGGCATGTTCACCGCGATACGTTCCGAAAACGACCGGAACCTTCCGTTGCTGCTGTTGATGTCAGGAAGCGGGCGGCGCCTGCCGAGAAGCGTCTCCGCATACCCTTTCTGTCTGGCCGATTCTACTGAAGAATCGATGAAATCCTTTATCCCCGGATACTTTTCGAAGTATTCGTCTATAAACCTTTTAGCCTCTTCCACCTGTATCCTCAGCTGTTTTGACAGCGCCATCGCACCCTGGCCGTACATCACTCCAAAATTGATCGTCTTTGCCGATGACCGCATCTCTTTGGTGACTTCCTCCTCGGAAACGCCGTAGATCCTTGACGCTGTCCTCGTATGGATATCACTCCCGTCGATAAATGCCGAAACAAGCTCCGGATCCCCTGAAAGATGGGCCATCACCCTTAGTTCTATCTGTGAATAATCAGCATCGAGAAGTATATTTCCGCTGCTCGGGATAAAAGCGCTTCTAATCTTTCTGCCGAGTTCGGTTCTGATCGGTATATTCTGAAGGTTCGGGTCGCTTGAAGAAAGGCGTCCCGTTGCCGCGACCGTCTGGTTAAAAGAAGTATGGATCATTCCCGTCTTCTTATTGACAAGTCCCGGGAGCGTGTCGACATATGTGCTCAGTAGTTTGGAAAGCTGCCTGTACTCAAGGATCAGCCCCGCGAAAGGATGATCTGTCGCAAGGTCCGTAAGGACCCTGACATCCGTCGAGTACCCGGTTTTGGTCTTCCTTGACGTCTTCAGGTTCATCTTCTCGAAAAGAATCTTCTGAAGCTGTTTATTCGAATTTATATTGAAAACCTCTCCCGCCATCTCATGGATCCCCGCTGTAAGTCTTTCGATCTCCTTCGATATCTCCTTCGAAAGATCTTCCAGCCTCGCTGAATCGAGCGCCATACCTTGATCTTCCATCTTTTTCAGAACGAAGCTGAGAGGCATCTCGATCTTTGTAAACAACTCGTCAAGGCCCTCTTCTTTCAGGGCGTCTTCGAAATATTCCTTCAGCCTGAATGTATAATCTGAATCCTCACAAGCGTATTCAGCAAGTTTTTCAAGAGGGACGCACCTGATATCCTTTTTCCTGTCGCCTTTTTCGAAAAGATCACCATACGGGATCATCCTGTGGCGAAAGATATCAAGGGCAAGATTGTCCAGAGAATGTGATCTTCTCGATGGATCGATGCAGTACGATGCTATCATCGTATCCCACGTCACATTGGCGACTTCAAACCCGTGGGCCTCGAGCACTTTAAGGTCATACTTGATATTATGCCCCGCTTTTTCGGTACCGCCGCTTCCAAGGACCGGACCGAGGATCTCCCTGACCCTCTCAAGCCGAATCCCTGTATTTTGAGTCCTTCTCTGATCGCTGAAAAGATCGTCCCCGCCGTCAGAACCCCCGGAGACCGGGACATACCATGCCTTTCCCTCGGAAATACTGAAGGAGATCCCGACCAGCTCAGCCTTGTACGGATCAAGCGACGTAGTCTCCACGTCAAGAACGAATCCTCCTGAATCCTCCAGCAGACCGGCCAGTTTCCCGAGGCTCTCCTCTCCGACTATGTTGTATTCGACCTTCGGTCCACCGGGTTCGGGGGCCAGGGAAAGTTCCTCTGCCATCTGATGGAACTCAAGTTCGAGAAACAGGTCTGCAAGCCTTTTATTATCGCGCTCGAAAGGCTTGAGATCATCGAGCCCGAGTCCGACGGGAACCTCAGTAAGTTTCACAAGGTCTCTCGAAAAAACCCCTTCACTCTTTCCCTCCTGGATCATTTTTTTTACGCGCGCAGAAGGGATCGTCTCGACATTATCGAATATGCTGTCCATATCACCGTATTCATGAAGGAGTTTCAGCGCAGTCTTCTTTCCTATTCCGCGGATCCCAGGAATATTGTCCGCGCTGTCGCCCATCATCGCGAGAAAATCGACAACCTGCCCTGGCGTGAGCCCATACTCTTCCATGATCCATTCAGGACCTATCTCGGCTGACAGATCGGTTCCCTTTTCCGGCCTGATCATTTTTATTCTGTCGCTCAGGATCTGAAAAAGGTCCTTATCGCTTGAAATGATCCTGACATCATTCCCCTTTTTGGCTGCCTCCTGCGCCAAAGTGGCGATAATATCATCAGCCTCATACCCCGGTTTTGATACGACGGGAATTCCCAGCGACTCGAGGACTTCGATTATGACCGGGAACTGAGATTCCATATCGTCAGGCATGGGATCGCGGTGCGCCTTGTACTCCGAGTATTTCTCGTGCCTCTCAGTAGCTTCTTCAGAGTCGAATACAACGGCGAAATAATCCGGGGAGTATTTTTCGAGAATCCTCAGCACAAGCCGCGTGAATCCGAAAACAGCGCTTGTGTTCTGACCTTTTGAATTTGTAAGGGGGTTTCTTATAAAGGCATAATACGCACGGTAGGCTATCGCGTGTCCGTCTATCAGGAATAGGGCCATTTCGACACCAGGTTCTTTCTATTTTTTGTACAACGATCTTTCCTGTATGTATCGTTCGACATCGCCAGGGACAAGATACCGTATCGATCTCTTCTCCGCGGCGAGCTTTCTGATATTGCTTGAGGATATCGTATTCGAACCGCCGGTCATCCAAATGACCGCCGCGCCGGGCGGCAGAGGAGAAGTGATCTCGTGCCCGGGTCTCTGCATGGCGATGATAGTGGCATTTGCAAATATTTCCCCGGGATTCTTCCACCGGACGATCTCGTTGAGAGAATCTGCGCCTATAAGCAGATGAAGCTGCTCCCTCCCGTATCCTTTATCCCTGAAATGCAGGACAGAATCGAATGTATAGGAAACATTCATCTTCTCCTCGATCCCGGAGATGCAGAACCTGCCGTTTCCCTTTATCGCAAGCTCTACCATCTTCTTTCTGTCATCGAAGAGGCTCATATTATTCCGGGGCTTGTGGGGCGGATTAGAAGTCGGCATGAAAAATACCGTGTCCAGACGCGCCAGATCCGCCGCCGCCTCTGCCAAGATCAGATGTCCTGTATGGATCGGATCGAAGGACCCTCCAAAAAGCCCTATCCTCTCCCTACTCTCCACTTTCCTTATCTCCCGCTAATGAACGCATCCTTTTCCCGGCATCAGATTTCTCGTCGAATTTGAACTTTGAAGAGAAGCTCTTACCATACTCGAGGACAGCGGAACCTGTATCACCTGTATTTTCAGCTATCCTCCCTTTGTAATAATGGGAGGCTGCCGCCCATACTGTCTCCGGATACTGCTCGACAACCTTTTCAAAATAGATATTTGCAGCTTTGTAATGTTTGCGCGAAAAGTATACTTTCGCGTTCATAAACTCTTTCTCGCCAAGAAGGTCATGGATCTCTCCCCGCGTCTTTTCCGCTTCGGCTTTTCTCGGGCTGTTGGGAAATAGCCTCAGGAAACGGTTGATCCTGCTGAGAGCTTCGTATGTTTTTGTCTGGTCCCTCTCCGGTCTCTGGCTCTGCATGAAAGAACATAATCCCTCAAGGTAAAATGCATCGTCGATATATTCGCTGTACCCGTAATCATTGATAAGGATCCTGTACTCGATCGCCGCCATAGTATAATCTTCCTCGAGTCTGAGGCATTCAGCGAGCATGAATTGGGCAAAATCCGACCTCTCATCCCCCGCAAAGACAGCAAGGAAGTCTTTATACTCGGCCGCAGCCTCGGCATATCTCTCTTTTTTGAGGAGTTCATCTGCGAGAAGAAGTTTTGAATCCGGCTGATTGACCTTTTTTGCCGTATAGGGGCCCCCGCACGAACTGGTCAAAATCACTGAGATCAGGAGAACAGCAACCCCTGCCCCCGATATATATCTACCTTTCTTTTTCAAGCTCCACAATCCTTTCCTTCGCATTTTCAACCAGTCTGCCGCTTGAACCAAGATTCATGTAAACGACTTTCTTGTAATATTCTATTGCCTTTGCGAACTCAAGTTTCGATTCAAAGATCCGGGCCAGCATAAAATTGACTTTCTCCCTGACAAGGGGATTGTCAGCTGATTCTGCAAGTTCCAGCAAAAGGTTCTCGGATTCTTCCGTTTCACCGCCGCTGAAAAGCTCCTCGCCCGCGTTTAAAAGTAGATTCTCAAGCCTCCAGTTCACAGTCGAGACGAGCCGGCTCTTCGGATACCTCTCCTGAAACAGCCTGTAGAGATCTATAGCTCTGAGCATTTCTCCGCGCGCCTCATATGCTGCTCCGAGATCGATCATCACCTGCGCGGCGCCGATCGTATCAGAACGGTCCTCCAGATATCTTGTGAAATACAATACCGCTCCGTCATAATCCTTTCGATCGAGGAGAAGCTCGCCTACCTCAGCATTATACTCCCCAAAATCAATGTCGTTCCTGTAATCCACCGCTCTCAGGATAAAGCGCCTGCCTTTTGCGTCATGACCCTTTTCAAGGTTTTCGATAGCCTCATTCTGCAGGACTTCGGCGAGCCTTGGAGCCCAGAGGCTGTCTATGCCGTATACCTCCCTGAACGAATCGTCCGCCTCGGATTCCCTTCCAAGTTTCAGAAAGGCCTTGCCGGATATAAAAAGCAGATCGGGCGTCCTCTCGCCGCCGCGCCGGAAGTTATGTTTTACCAGAAAGAGCGCTTCGTGGTAATTCCCTTTTGCATACTCTTCCTCTACCTCCTGCAGCAGTCCTTTTTTCTCACATGCCAGCGCAGACATGATCAATACAAAAGCAGGCACCAATATAAGATATTTATTCTTGAGAAAGGAAATAAGACAACGCCCCCTCATCACACCGGCAATCAGTCATTACTGGTCTGATTGGAAAAGAACAGATATACAAGACCGGTCACGATGCCGGTCACGATGACTGGTTCAACGAGCTTGTTCCAGCGAAGTTCTTTTCTGGGCGGCCTGGTAAAATCATACTGCGGATCTTCAACCCTCTCCAGGAGAGAATACGATATGACATCTTCGTATTTCTTCTCGGTCTCTCCAACCCAGACTATGTCTCCAGTGGAGAGATCGATCAACTGCGAAAAAACGCCTATCTCGGCATGTCTGTCGACGCATTTCGACCCGACCCAGTAACTGCGGTGAATATCAGGATAATTGAGATTAAACCTTATCAATTGGTAACTGAGCTCATAGTCGGCCGCTGTCTCTCCTTCTTTCGTGACGACAAGATCTTCGGCGACCCTCAGTCCCTCGTTTGTCATAGTCTTTATCATCGCGTTTTTGAAAATAAGATCGATATTGCCAGCGCCTTTTTCCTTTGAGAGAAAGACAAGTTTTTCGCTGGCAAGCCCCGGCATATTCGCCCTGAGTTCTTTTATAGCTTCAAGGGCGATCTTCTCGATGATCTCATAATTTGTCGGGATCTTTTCCCCGGTACCGCTCGGAGACCCCAATACCGGAAATGCAGTAAAAGCAAAGGCAAGACACACAAAAGCCGCTATTCGGGACACAATATTATCACGTCTGAAAAAACTCAAGCAAAGACCTCCATCAGGATAGAATCGCTACGCCGTTTCCGTAAACGACCCCCGTATACCAACTCCTACCTTAACGTGAATTATATTCAGCATTTGCGCACAAATGTCAATCTAAATCTTACTTTATGGAAGCGAAAAGGTCATACGCCTCTGCCTCGGTCACAATCGCTTCCGCGAAACTTCCCGGTTCGACCCTTCTGCCCGACAGATATGTAACTCCGTCTATCTCGTGGGCCTGGCCGTAGAACCTTCCTGTTCCCCAGACGCCGGGCAGCGGGACCTGTTCTTCCTGTAAGATCTCATCCACAAGTATCTTTAGCTTCCTGCCCTCTCTGAGAGATAATCTTTCATACGATATGTCCATCTGGAGAGCAGAGACTTCGTCCGCCCTGGCCCTCGCCGTTTTTTCAGGCAGAGCCGGCGCGAGCGAGGAAGCTTTGGTCCCGGTCTCGGGAGAATACGTGAAGACGCCGACATGATCGAACCGGTACCTTTCAAGGAAATCGATAAGCTCCTGAAAATCTTCCTCTGTCTCTCCTGGAAATCCCGTCATGACTGTGGTCCTGAGGACCATCCCCGGGTCGTTTGATCTGAGTATCCCGATTACCTTTTCAAGATGTTTCTTGTCGTACCCTCGTTTCATCCGAGCAAGCACCTTGTCTGATGCGTGCTGGATCGGCAGGTCAAGATACGGGATTATAACACCCTCGGCAGCGAGCCTTGAGATCTTCACTGCATCGATATGGGCAGGATGCATATACATAAGCCTTATCCACTCGGGGCCTTGTGAGCCTGATATCTCTTCGAGAAGCTTGTACAGCCCCCCTTTTTTCCCGAAATCCATTCCATAGGCAGTTGTATCCTGCGCTATTACAACAAGTTCCTTGACTCCTGCCGTTGCCAGCGCCCTGGCTTCACTGATCACCGGGACAGGATCCCTGCTCTCCAGTTCTCCCCTTATAGAGGGTATCATGCAGTAGGAGCAATGGTTCGAACATCCTTCTGCTATCTTCAGATATGCAAGATGAGAAGGAGTAAAAAGCCTCCTGCCCGCAGAGGTGATTACTTTTGAACCGGCCCCGTACCCGGAGGAAGAGCCTTCCCCAGAATATCGTCCGGCGGCCTCATGGAGCGACTCCATTTTATTTACCGGCAGAAAAATATCGACCTCGGGGATCAGTTTCTCGAGTTTTCCGGCCTCCCGGCTGACCAGGCAACCCAGGACCGCGAGGATCTGTTCATCCTTCTTGAGAGCTGCCACTCTCAGGATCTCGTTAACGGATTCTTCTTCTGCTATGGATATGAACGCGCATGTCGTTATTACCAGCAGGCCGGCCTCGCCCGGGTCTGAAGCCTCGATCCATCCATGAGCCTCCAGCCCTGCGGCGGTCACTTCCGCGTCGACAAGATTTTTCGGACATCCCAGATTGAAAAAATAATAGGATTTCGGGTGGGACGTTATCTCAGATTCCTTCGTATTCTTCACGGCTGATCAACACTTCCCTGGCTTTGCTTCCCTCGAATGGGCCGACGACACCTGACTGTTCGAGCATATCGATCAGCCTCGCCGCCCTGGCGTAGCCGACTCTCAAGCGCCTCTGGACGAGAGAAATCGACCCTTGCTGGTGCATGATGACAAGCTCTTTTGCTTTTTCGTAAAGATCATCGTCGATATCAGCCGAGCCATCCAGCTCCGGACCTGTATCAGGAGTGAGGTCTATCGCCCCGCCTCCCTGGAAAGAACGCCAATATTCTGCTACATTTTCTGTCTCCCTCTCGGAGATATACGCTCCCTGGATCCTTACGGGGGCTGGAAGGTTTTTAGGCAGATAAAGCATATCTCCGTTTCCAAGGAGAGTCTCGGCTCCGTTCACATCGAGTATCGTCCTTGAATCTGTCTTCGACGTGACCTGAAAAGCCATTCTCGAGGGGAAGTTTGCCTTGATAAGTCCTGTTATGACATCGACTGAAGGTCTCTGAGTCGCGAAGACGAGATGAATACCAACGGCTCTTGCCATCTGTGCAAGCCTGGTTATCGGGGGATATATCTCGTTTCCGAGTGTGACCATGATATCGGCAAGTTCATCTATTATACACACGTAATACGGGAGGACTGTCAGCGGTTCGCCGTTTGTCCTGTCGCATAGCTTTTCTGATATGACCTTTTTATTGAACCCCTTGATATTCTTCACTCCGAACTGCGCGAGAAGCTTGTAACGCCTGTCCATTTCGATGGTAAGGAAGTTGAGGACCTTGAGCGACTGCTTCGCCTCTGTTATCACCGGATGAAGAAGGTGCGGGATATTATCGTAAGTTATAAGCTCAAGCCTCTTCGGATCGATCAGAACGAATCTGCAGGTAGCCGGAGTATGATTGAAAAGCAGGGAACAGATCAGCGTATTTATGCAGACACTTTTTCCGCTTCCCGTAGCACCGGCGATCAGAAGATGCGGCATCTCCGCTATATCGACGAATACGGGTTCGCCAGTGACGCTTTTGCCTACACAGACCATCAGTCCTTCCTCCGCTGGAGGGAAATGCTCCATCAGTTCCTTCAGAAGCACCAGCTTCGGTTCGGGATTCGGCACCTCTATGCCGACAGCACCTTTCCCGGGGATCGGTGCCTGGATCCTCAGCGCCCTCGCGGCAAGTGCGAGAGAGATATCATCCGCCCGGTTGGCTATCTGACTCACCTTGACCCCAGGAGCCGGAACGAATTCAAAAGTCGTGACCACCGGGCCTGGAAGGACCTTCTGTATCTTTCCTTTCAACCCGAAATCCTCTAGTTTGGCCTCGATTACCTCCGACCTTGCTATAAGGTCCTCTTTACTGTACGAGATAGACGAATCGTCGTAATCGTCGAGCAGAGAAAGGTCGGGCAGCGGAGCGTTATCCGCTGGCGTGCTGCCGGCGGCCGCATCCTCGGGAACCCCCGCGGCAGGTTTCGGTCTCGGGACAGGTTTTCTTTTTTTCGGCGTGGGAATATCGATTTCCACAAATTCAGGCTCCATCTCCTCCTGATATTCTTCGTCTTTTTTACCGCGTCCGGCTTTTGAAGGAATGATCCCTTTTTTCTTCCTGGCGGCTTTCCGCACTTTCTCCTTCTTGTTTTTCACCCCTGAACGAGACCAGAAGTGGAAAAGACCGAGTCCGCTTATCCTCTCGATCAGCGTCTTTACCGAACCGAAGATTAGGATCAGAAAAGTCATAATATTGGCCGCGAAAAGAATGATCAGGGAACCGATCCTCCCCGAGATGAGTTCAAAGAAACCATATACCTTTTCCCCTATGAAACCTCCCGTTTCAGCCCCGCTGAGGGAAGAAAGAAGTGCGGGGAAAAGAACAGCCAGGATGCCCGCGCAGATTAGCGGCCTGGCGCTATCCTTTAGATCCCTCCCCGAAATCTGCACCCAGCCCCAATAGAGAAGGAACAAAGGTACCGCCCAAGAGACTATACCGCCAGCTGCCCAGCGTAATACTCCTGCCAGGACCGCGCCGAGAGGACCGCAGAGATTCTGCGCGCCCAGAAAGGCACCCCAGTCCCGAAAATCATATGAATAGAGGGCGACACCCGTGAAAACAGCAGCTGTCACCAGCAATAATCCTGTGGTGATCTTTCGTTTTACTGCCATACAAACCCTGTTCGAAAAAGCTGTTACTACTCTTTTTTATCAATGATTCCGGAGAAGGTAAAGGAGTTTTTCCGCACATCGCCCTTTAAGACCGCCGATATTACGGCAATTCCCGCGGCTCCCGCGCCGATCACTTCAGACACATTGGAAAGATTTATACCTCCGATGGCAACGACCGGAAGGCTGCTTGAACCGCAGACCTCTTTCAGGAACTCAAGGCCAAGGACCTCCACGCCTTCCTTTGTCTCTGTAGGGAATACGCCGCTTACAGCCAGATAATCAAGAAGCCTCACAGGAGCGCATTCGAGTTCTTCAGCGCTATTGATGCTGAGGCCTACTATACTCCCGGGGCCGAGTATCTCCCTTATCTCAGCCGGAGCCATATCGCATTTTCCTACATGTACCCCGTCAGCGCCGGTTTCCGCGGCAAGATATACGTCATCATTTACTATTACGGGGATCCGGTTCTTGCCAGCGACGGCCAGAACTGTCATAAGATCCTTTCTCATCTCGCTTCTTCCCAGAGATTTAGCCCTGTACTGGATCATTTTCGCCCCGCCCGCGGCCAGATCCTCTGTAACAGCTTCTACATCCTCCGCCGAGACAAGCGATCTGTCGACAAAGGCGTAGAGGAATCTACGATCCGGCATCTGCAATTCTGCTCTTTTATCATGGAGAAATATCTTTTCGATAGTGTAGATCCTGAACCTGAGATTCTTGACCGGTCCCGAGGCCTCGGGATCGATCAGCTTTCCAAACTCTTCTATGACTCTTAGTGACTCTTCCACTCTCAGAAAGTTCGCCCTGGTGACAGACTGGAAAGAACTCCTGTACTTCTCGGACTCTGTAGAAAAAAGTCCCCCGACATCTTCATCGCTGCGCCTGAATCGTGGAGCGTCCGATGACATCGACTCCACGATCCTCCTTATTGAATGGCGGATCTCTTTGATCTCCAGCATCATGGAGCTGTCGTCATGGCCGAACCTGGCGACCTCTTCGATTACCCTTAACCCCTCACAGCATCTGTTTACGTTTGCGTCAAGTATTCTGAATATTATTTCTTTTTCGTTTATCATCTAAGTCAGACTACGACCTTGCCCTGTTTGACCTCCGGAACAATACTGCTGCTGTCGAGATCAGAACAATAGACTATGTCAGATTCATATCCGAGATCTAAAAGCTGTCTTCCCCTGTCTGTCCCGCGGATGAATTCTTCGATATTTCCTGAATGCTCTTTCGCGAGCAGCAGAGCGATCCCGCCGGCATCAGACGGAAAGTCTCTTTTACCCTTACCCTCGAGGCTTTCAATGAGCAGGCCGGCGCATAGAAGATCCTCCGAGGAAAGCCGTCCCGCATTTCCGGCACAGATAATATTGAGTTTCTCGTTTTCAGAAACAGCCTTGCTGACAGCGGAAAGATTGTTCAGAGAGCAGATGATGACCTGTTCCGCCTTAGCCGCGGAGACTATCGCCCGAGTTCCGTTCGTTGTCGTGAAAATAACGGTCTTACCGTCTATCTTCTCACGTGTAAAATCATTCGGAGAGTTAAAGATATCAAACCCGTCGATCGGCATACCCTTCCATTCACCGGCAAGAAGTTTTCCTCCCCTGTCGCCAGGACCTACCAGCCTTGAGGCTGTTTCGATATCTTCAACAGGTATTATGCTGCTCGCACCGTTCTCCATGCCTGCGATTATCGTAGAGGTTGCCCTCAGGACATCTATGACAACAACAGTCGAACCGTGAACAGCATCATTATCGACCAGCATCCAGGTCGGAAACAGATTAATCTTCATTGCCGCACAACTCCCGCATACGGATCTATTTGCTGATCCGGTCTATGAACGATGTGTCAAATTTCCCGTTGATAAAATCACGGTTCCTCAATATCCAGAGATGAAACTGGATCGTTGTCGGAACTCCTTCTATTACAAATTCTTCGAGAGAACGGATCATCCTGTATCTGGCCTCTTTCCTCGTTTCCCCCCAGGTGATCACCTTGGCCAGCAACGAGTCATAATACGGCGGGACGACATACCCGTCATAAAGATGAGTATCGACTCTTACACCGGGACCTCCGGGAGGGTGGTAAAAGGTGATTTTCCCGGGAGCCGGTTTGAAATCGTTATCCGGGTCCTCTGCGTTTATTCTGCATTCCATCGCATACCCCCGGAGAGGAACCGGCTGATTGAGGATCTTGCTTGATCCGGTGGCAGAAAGAATAATCTGTTCCTTGATCAGATCGTAACTGCAGACCATCTCGGTCACAGGATGTTCGACCTGCACCCTTGTATTCATCTCCAGGAAATAGATCTCCTTGGAATCTGTGATAAGGAACTCTACCGTACCGAGCGAACCGTACTTGATATATTCTGATCCCTTTACCGCATATTCTCTTACTAGTTTTCTAACTGCGTCATCGATTCCCGGAGAGGGAGATTCCTCGATAAGTTTCTGGTGACGACGCTGGATGCTGCATTCGCGTTCTCCAAGATCGATTACTTTTCCTTTACCATCACCAAATACCTGGACTTCTATATGTCTTGGTTTTTCAAGATATTTCTCAATATACAACCCCCCATCGCCGAAAGCCGCCTCAGCTTCCTTCCCGGCCGAATGCAGAAGGCCAGCCAGCTCGCTTTTGTCTTTCACTATCCTGATTCCTCTGCCCCCTCCGCCTGCAACGGCCTTTATCATAACCGGATATCCGATCTTTTCCGCGCTTGAAAATGCATCCTCCTCACCCGCCACCACACCATCGCTTCCCGGAATCACGGGAAGTCCCGCAGCCTCCATCAGCTTTCTCGCCATCGACTTGTTCCCCATCTCCTGCATGATCTCGGGTGAGGGCCCTATCCAGTCGATATGGCACGAATTGCATACTTCTGCAAAGTGGGGGTTTTCAGAAAGGAAGCCATAACCTGGATGGATCGCGTCGGCATGGGTTATCTCGGCGGCGGAGATCATCCTCGGGATATTAAGATAGCTTTCCTGGGGACTGGACCCTCCGATACAGACATTCTCGTCGGCGAGCTTGACATGGAGGGCCTCGACATCAGCCTCTGAATGGACAGCTACAGCCTTAACACCCAGTTCTCTGCAGGCACGAATAACGCGCAAAGCTATCTCGCCGCGGGCGGCGACCAGTATTTTTTTATACATAGACTCTTAGAAGTCACCGCCAGAGTCTTTCCCCCCGGTCTTCGAGACCTCAAAACTGTCCCAGGAGGTATCGCTGGCGGCCTGTATGCCCTTCAAGCGCAGGCTGAACTCATGCGGATTGGAGCTGTTCTTCATAGCCTCTTCAAGAGTTATGAGGTCATCAGAGATGAACTTCATGAGAGACTGATCGAAACTCTGCATCCCGTGGGAGGAGACTCCTTCCCTAATAGCCTGCTGCATCAGAGACGCCTTATCAGGGTCAATAATATACTCCCTGATCGCAGAAGTTACAACCATTACTTCCACAGCAGGAACTCGTCCCTCACCTGCCTTCAGCGGAATCAGGCGCTGGGCTATTACGGCCTGAAGGGTTGAAGCAAGCATATATCTGATCTCCTGGTGCTGGTGAGGAGGGAAGAATGAGATCACTCTGTTGATCGTCTGAGTAGCATCGACCGTGTGAAGGGTAGAAAATACCAGATGGCCCGTATCAGCAGCCATCAGCGCGATCTCCATCGTCAGCGCATCGCGTATCTCGCCGATCAGGATCACATCGGGATCCTGCCTGAGGATATGCCGCAGGGCTTCATGGAACGATGAGGTGTCGGTGCCGATCTCCCGCTGATTGATGATGCTTTTATTGTCGTGATGAAGAAACTCGATCGGATCCTCGATAGTTATAATATTCTTATTCGTTTTTTCATTGATCTCCCTGATCATTGCTGCAAGCGTCGTCGATTTTCCGCTCCCTACCGTACCTGTGACGAATATCAACCCCCTCTGCTTGAGGGAAAGATCTCTTATGATCGGAGGAAGCTGAAGTTCATCAAGGCTCTTGATCTCCACGGGGACATGTCTGAATGCCATGGCGATAGAGCCTCTCTGCACATAAAAATTCGCTCTGAATCTTGCCATACCGGCTACGCCGAAGGCGAAATCGACCTCTCTTGTTTCTTTGAACTTTTCTCTCTGGGAAGGTGTAAGGATCTGTTCAGCGATCTCTTCCATCTCTTTCGGACTGGGTTTATCGAAATCAAGATGTGTAAGTTTGCCGTTTATCCTCACGACCGGAGGCAATCCGGCCTTGAGGTGAAGGTCCGAACCATCTTGAGCAATCATCGCTTCCAGAATATTCTTGATATTCATCTTACTAAGCCCTTCTGTAACTCGTTGTTTTAATGCAAATAAGCAACACCAAGCACTCAAAACACAGCAAAATGCAACAGACATCAGCGACTGTCGACGTATTAACAGGGTCATACACTGCGATGGGGGTCAATTGCAAGGATCAAGCCGGTTCCACAAGAAAAAGCGGCTGTCCGAATTCGACGGGCCGGGAATCTTTCACAAGTACTTTACAGATCTTACCCTTTTTATCAGATTCGATCTCGTTCATCAGTTTCATCGCCTCTATTACGCAGACGGTCTGCCCTATCTCCACATACTGCCCCACCTTGACGAACGGCTCCGCTCCCGGTCCGGGAGCCAGATAGAAGGTGCCTACCATAGGTGATACGATCTGCTCGAAGTTTTGATCTTCGCTGATATCTGAAGGGGTGAGATCATCAGGCTTGCCGCTCTCTTCCGCCTCAATATCAGAGATCTCGGCTGCGGCAGTTTTCTCATCTTCGACGACCGGCGTTCCGGAAGTGGATTCGACCATCTCCGGTCCGCCGCTGCTTTCGATCCGGCCGTCCACCACCGGGGACTGCCGCCTGACCAGCCTGATCGAACTGAATAAATTCCTCACCTCTATCTCATCGAGGCTTTCGGCCTTCATTATTTCCAACAGTTCGGAGATCATCTTCATATTCATATTATGCCCGCTCGATATAACGGCCCGTTCTTGTATCTACTTTCAGTATATCGCCGACCTCGATAAACAGCGGGACACTTACCACGGCGCCAGTCTCAAGAGTAGCAGGTTTGGAACCTCCCTGAGCTGTGTCGCCCCGCAGGCCGGGATCAGTCTCCTTGACCGCGAGCTCGACGAATGTGGGAAGCTCCACAGAAAGAGGAGTCGAACCGTCCATCAGCACCGAGACTTCAGTATTCTCTTTGAGATACGGAATGATCTCCTTGACGAGTTCTGCTGAAAGGGGTATCTGTTCGTACGTTTCAGTATCCATCATATAATAAAGGCCGTTCGAACTGTAAAGGTACTGATATGTATTTCTGTCGACCCTTACTTCTTCTATCTTCTCCCCGGCCCGGAACGTCTTCTCGATCACCGCGCCTTCAGGTATCTTTTTCAGCTTCGTCCTGACAAAGGCGCCGCCCTTACCCGGTTTTACATGCTGGAATTCGACTATTGCGTACAGCTGGTTGTCGATCCTCATTATCAGGCCGTTTCTAAAGTTGCTGGTGTCCGCCAAAATCATATCCTTTCAGATCATTGATTCACTAATTCTTATCGCGTTTATCATTCATCTTTTTTAACCAGTCCTGAAAATGGTTCTTGTTTTCCTTTCCCTTTTCAGGAGCGATATCTTCTTCCGTCTCAGATTCAGGCTCAGCACCCTCGTCTTCCGTCACTCCCTCCTCATCGTCGGATCGATCCTCATCTGATTTTTCGAGCTGAGCCGCGATCTCTTCCATTTCGGAATCTTCCGCGTACTCCTCATCCAGTTTTTCTGCCTTCGACTTTGTCTCGATGGAAGGATCATCCTCAATATCATCTTCAGTGTCTCCACCATGTCCGGAAGTATTCCGGGCCAGTTCGCTGCTCACATCATCGATCGAGATCGTCAGTACCTCTTCTCCAAACGCCTCATTCCGCTCACCTTCCGTCTGATCGATCATCGTCCTCAACTTCTTCACCATTGCGGCTGCTTCTTCACTGCATTCCCCGTTTTCGCATATATCCTCGTACATGCTCAGCGCTTTCGCGTAATACCCCTGCGACGCATAGATCCCCGCAAGAGTCATCGTGGCTAGTTCCCGGGGTTGTTTGTTTTTTTTGATCCTCTTCTTATCACCGAGATCGATCTCCTTGGATTTAAAATCTTTATTCATTTCTTCAAGGCTCTTGCTGACCCCTTCATTGGTAGGATCTATGGCGAGAAGTCTCCTGTAAAATTCAGCTGCCTCGTCTTTTTTGTCTTCCCCGAGAAGGATATCACCAAGAAACTTCAAAGCGACCATATTCTCAGAATCGATCTCAAGGACCCTCTCAAACTCGCCTTTTGAACGTTCGGTCGCCCCCTTGTCATAGAAACACTTCCCAAGAATAACGTGGGCGCTAGCATACTCTGGATACCTGTTTAACCCGTCCTCGCAGATCTCGATGGATTTATCCACAAGCCCGCTCTTGCGGTAGGCATCCGCAAGAGGAGCAAAAACCCTCGATTCAGGAGAATTTTTATATTTCTCGGCAAGTTGTTTGATTTCTTCACTCAGATCGCCGGACATACAGACCTTCCCTTTAAAATATTTTAAGCCGGATTTCAGGCTATCAAAGCCCCATACGATATGTCAAGTTGTTTGGTCGACCTGCCTTTACGAGCTCAGTTTATTCTGAAAGTCTCTGCGACCGCTCTTAGTTCGCGCAGCATTATATGTTTGCTGAACCCCGGAGCGTACACAAGGCAATCGATCATCCATAGTTTGGACCTGCCCCTGTCAAGTATGAAATAACATGTGAACGGCCCTCCGAAAAGATCCTCGCTGTTTTCCCAGTATCCGTCCAGCCTGATGGTGTTATACTGTCCAAGCTTGTCCTCACTGTAAAATACAAGGTCTTTTCTCATGACATCCTTGTCATACATCTTCCATGCGATCTTCGAACGAAAATCGTATAATTCTGTCGAATCTGCGAGAGAGACCGAGGTCTTGTTCCATGACCGCCATGATATGGTAATACCCCGATGCGGCTGCGTCCTGATTATCTCTATGCCCGGAACATCGCCCCTGTCCTGGTTGATCTCATAAATATACGGTATATTAATATGAAATCCGTATTTCGCCCTGAGTTCCTCAGACCCTTCAATATCCTCTCTGCGAAGCAGATATTCCCTGAGTCTGTCTCTATTGGCCTCCTCAATAATATCTCGTATTACAGCACCGTTATTGGTCACCACCTTCTTCAGCCCATCAGGTGAAGAAGCTGTCACTATCACTGTAAGCTGGCCGATCGTCGGATAATCGAGTTTCTTGAAGATATGATTCTTCCCCTCCAGCACCTTTCTGACCGCGTTCGTACCGATGAAACTCTCTATTACGGAACCTATTGCTCCCTGTCTGACGACACCGAATATTACCATATTCTTTGTAGGAGGTTCCCGGGTCACTTCCTCGGCAGAGATCATCCTCAGTTTAAACTGAATTTCCATCTTCGTATAATAATCGATGGGATGCTGAAGTTCTCTGATGATATAGTCGTTGATCCCGCCAGGTTCTCCCGTCTCAGTTACAAGCACTACATCGCTGTACGAACCAGCGGGCGGAAAATTCGTTTTTCTTCCGCAGGAAAGAAATAACGATGCGACAATGGCCAAGGATACTAACTGCCGTTTCATAATAACCTCCTTGATAAAGGATAGGGGTTAGACCTCAGCCTTTCAAGAAAAAAGGACAGCTGCCTGGGGCAGCCGTCCTTTTCGTCTGTACGGTCTTTTCAGGGCCGGGATTTTCCCGGGGTTCAACGTTTCTTATTCTGCAGCATGATCATCCTTTTGAGTTTCACATTCTCGCTCTTGTAATAATCGATATATTCACGGAGCACTTTATTCTCTCTTACGAGATATTCGATCCGCCTCTCAGATTCCATACTGAACGGCTGGACCCTGCGGTACGAGTCACCGCCGGAATTTCCGTAGAAATCGTCCGATACCATTCTGATTCCAGCCGGGTAGCCTGTCGAAGTATAATTAATATTCCTTCCGCTCCGAGCTGCTGTCACCGCCTTATCACCAACCTGTGCGAGCTGCTCCGTTGTCGAGGACGATTTGAACCCGCCCCCCGTGAAAAACCAGGCACCAGCCAGCACGATGACCATTACAGCAGCGGCACTGGTAACAAACTTCATCCCCCATACCGGGTTTTCCAGGATAGAACCGGCCTTTTCCCTCATCACCCTTGATTTTTCAAGAGCTATCATCCGTTTTACGTTCCAGTCGAAACTCTCGGGAAGTTCCACCTCAGGCAAAGTGTCGAGCAGCGACAGGCAATCATCCATTTCACGGAAGTAGTCCGCGCATTCAGGACATACTTCCATGTGCTGCTGCAGCTTGATCCTTTCGAGTTCATCAAGCGTGTTGTCGCGGCTCCCGAGGTAAAGCTCCCTCGCTGTCCTGCATCTCATCAGTTCTTCTCCTTAAACCTGCTGTCACTGCCGAGCAAAGGTGTGACAGCTTTCTTAAAATGCATCCTTCCGCGGTTGATCCGCGAACGGACCGTACCGAGCTTCAGTCCTGTGGAAGCTGCAATCTCTTCATAACTCAGGCCGTTTATCTCTCTCAGTACAAATGAGGGCCTGTACTTTGCCGGTATTCTGTCTATCGCTGATTGTATCATCTCATTCAGCCTCTTTTTATCCATCGCGTCTTCAGGACTGGGACCTACATCCTTTATATCGATCCATCTTCCATCATCGCTGTTTCTTTCGTCCGTCCACATGCTTATTGTCCTGGGCCGTCTTTTCACATTTCGTATCTTGTTTCTCACCAGGTTCGTGGCTATCGTATAGAGCCACGTGGAAAACCTGGCAATCGTCTTATATTTATCTGCATGCATATAAGCCCTGACAAAAGCCTCCTGGGCATACTCCTCAGCCTCGCTCTCGTTACCGAGAAGGCGAAACAGGTATGCATAGAGCCGGTTCTTGTATCTTCCGACCAGGATATCGAAAGACTGGTTGTCTCCCTGCTGGACTCTTAGAATAAGCTCCTCGTCAGTCAGGGCATTTCTGCTCGCGCGTCCGATATAATGCTGTTCCTGCAGGTTCAATCCTTCATCTCCAGTCTCGTCGTCCTTCATCGATTGATACACCTCCCCCCTCGAATCGTTCCAGAATATTTCAGCTTAAAAACGATATTTATCAATTTTCCCCTGCTTCTCCGGCCATACCCGGAGCAACCGTGTTTATATCAAATGAAAATCTCGCAGACCCGTATTTCTGTTCAAGGACGATCTTTTCCGGATACCACCCCGTTGCGCTCCATTCTTTGTACTTGTATCTGGCGATATAACAAGGCGTTCCATCGCTTCCACACAGAGATATCTCGACAGGTCCCCTCCCTTTCTTTCCCTTGATAACTGCCTCTCTGCCTATCCACTTTCCCTCAGCTTTCCATTCGTCCCCATCTACGGCAATACTTCTACCGTCAAGCTCCGGTTCTGTTAAAAGCAGCAGCACTATTATATCGCCGGGGTATATCGGAAACCCGAAGTGTCTTTCAAGCGCATCGGTCAAACGGTCGCTCCCCCAGACCAGATCCCTCTCATGATCGTCTATAATGATCTTTTCTTTATCGATATACAGAGTCGCATCCTCCCTGTACGAACCAAAAAGGCTCGAATGAAGGAAATCGACCTGCATATCCGCTTCCCCGTCGAAAAAGATCCGGCAGCTCCCCCTGACCCTGTATTCGGGAAGGTCCAGCCGGACCTTTCCGGTTATGACGATCTCTTTTCCGTCTCCGGCCCGAAGAAGAATACCGCCCGTGTCGATCGGGTCAGATCCTGATCGCATCGCCGGAGGCGCTGATCCACAGGATTGAAGGAGGAATGTAAGGAGCATACAGTATAAGATCTGCCTGGACAATTATTTCTCCGCACCGGGTAACGCTTCATTTACCTCGGAAAGCTTCTGCCGGACATCGCTGTTTCCAGAATCGATATCGATCGACTTCGAATAGGCTTCTTTCGCGCTTGAATACATCCCGAGCTTTACATAGATATCACCGATATGTTCCCATATGATCGGATCATCATCTACCCTGGCTACAGCTTCGAGCATGACTTCCAGAGCCTTATGATACTGCTCCTGCCGGTACTTTATCCATCCCATGCTGTCTAGAAAATACCCGTTGTCAGGCTCTATTTTCAAGGCATCGGTTAAAAGCTGTTCGGCAAACTCGAGCCTCTCCCCCGCTTCAGCAAGGAGGTACCCGTAAAAATTCAAAAGAGAGGCTTCACCCGGGCTTTTCTCATAAAGAAGACTGGCTATCTCTATGGCTTCGTCATACCTCTCGTAATGCAGAAACAACTGGGCAAGTTCAAGAAGTATAGTATCGTCTTCAGGCCCGAGTTCCTTTGCTCTCAAGAGATATTCACTCGCCTTATCGTATTCTTCCAGCCTCCTGTATATCATCCCGATAAAATAGTTTTCATCAGCCGAATCTCTGTCAAGCAGACTGACCGCCTTATTGAGATACATCCTTCCTTCCTGTTCTGAAAGATCCGACGATTCTTCCGCACACGACGGATCGCCTGCAAAGTCAAAAGCTATAAGAAGGAGCCCGATATAGTTATCGAAATCGGCCGGTTCAAGTTCGAGAAGCTTTTTCAGATATTCAACGCCGGACCGGAAATTCCCTTTTCCTATCTCTATCTCCGCTATCACTCTCAGTATCGAAGGATTTATGCCTTCCGATTCGAGCAGACCCTTGAAAACAGCCAGAGCTTTATCGTATTCCTCATATTTATAATAGAATTTTCCAAGTGTCGCCTTACCCTCCCGGTCGAGATCCTTCTCGATCAGCAGGGGTTCAAGAAGGGCTATCCCTTCGGCCAGTTCGCCATCCTCATAGTACAGTTCCGCCAGATCCCTGATCGCGGTCCTGTTTCCGGGTTCAAGCTCGATCGCATTCCTCAGCGATAATTTTGCTTCTTCATTCTCCCCCTTTTGAAGGAGCATGGCGGAGAGAGCAAGGTGTGTATTCGGAAAATCAGGATTCAGATCGATCGCTTTCCTGAAAGATCCTATCGCTTTATCGATCCTGTTCTCATCCGCATACAGAAACCCCAGCCTGTAATTAATATAGAAATCCTGAGAATCAATTGCCTGCGCCTCTTCAAGGATCTGGAGCGCTTTGCCGGTATTCAGCTTCTCAAGATATATCCTGGCCATCAACTTTCGCACTTCCAGCCTCGGCACCCCTGTCTCATCCTTGATCTTCTCAAAAAGCTCAAGCGCCTTGTCATGGTTCCCTTTTCTCAATTCGACTTCCGCGATTATCAGCTTCGCTTCTCCGTTGCTCAGTCCCAGATCAAGAAGCTTTTCTGCGTAGTGAAGCGTCTCATCATACTTTTCAATTTCGAAGGTGACTCTGGCGAGAGCAAGGATGACCACAGCGTTATCCGGCTGGTACCTGTCTGCCTGAAGATAATAGGTATACGCGTGCATGAGATCGTTTCTCGCCTCGAAGAACGAACCTTTCATATAGAAAAGCATGCCGTTGCCGTCGATCTTTTCACCAGACAAAGACGGAGAAGAGACAAGCAGGGCGAGAATAATTGCATAAAACATTCTTTTCATAATACAGCGCCTTTCAATCCGCTCTTTATTATAAGCCACCGGGAGCCGCCAGGCAAATACTCGTATTCAGATCTCTCATCTTTTCTCGTAAACGAAGGCCGGCTCGGGAGTAGACAGTTGCGTTGACTTTGCATCGAACGTGCCATATAATCCAGGTGTGACGACACGTCTGGAAAGGGGCGGATAATGAATAGAAAAGCACGCAATGTAGTGATTTCAGTAAGTCTTTTGTTGGCTGTCATAATACCGGTTGAAGCTGGTTCGCAGGTGATCGGAATGCTCACGATAGAAAGGCTTTCTTTGCTGGATACTTATCGTACCGGGGCAAGGCCGTTCGCGATGGGCGGAGCCTACACTGCTGTCAGTGACGACGCGTTCGCTCTTCTCTTTAACCCTGCCGGGCTGACCCAGGTCGAAAAAAGCGAGATCACCTTCGGCATCCAGCATCTCAAACTCGACATTGATAATGAATACGAGACCTGGAACTCGGGGAGCTCCAACTCATACACATCTTTCGGTCATCTCGCAATGACGACCCCTGCCGGGTCCTATGGACGTAATATCGTGATTGGATTCGGTGTCTTCAGGGTCGGCAGTTCAGATATCGAGTATATTAGAAAAGGATTAAGACCCGATCTTGACGGGATGATCGAAAATATTTTCCTCCAGTCAGGTTCCATCTATCAGTATAGATTCGGAATCGGCGCGGAATTGGTCGATAACATCTCCGTTGGCGCTACCATCGTCCTTTGGGATGAATCGGTGAAATTTACCGAGACCCTCAGGTTCAACGAGACCGGGACAGATTCGAGCTATCTCTATATCGACGATTCGTCGGCGGAACTCGACGGCATTAGCATGGAGTTCGGCATCATGATGTGGTTGAACCGTTATGTGCGCGCGGGGCTTACCTTTTCGACTCCGGCAGCGTTAAGTTACTCGGGGAGCGGAAACGACCACTACGAGGGCACTTTCCAGGATGGGACAGGATGGAATACAGCTTCTGAAGCTTTTCTCACTGAAGACGACCTGACTCTTCCGATGCAGTTCAGGGGAGGCCTCTCCTTTCAGTCGGGATATTTTCTTGCCGCCGCAGATATATCATACTGTGATTATTCACAGACAAAATTCAATGACCTCAAACTCATCGATATGGATTATCCCGGAAATTCGATCCTCAGAGAGGTCGTCAATTACAATATTGGAGCCGAATTCACTTTTCCATCAGCTCCCCTGAAGCTCAGAGCGGGATATTCATACATGCCTCTTAAACTGCAGGCGATGGATGAGCTGACATATGTAATAGACACTGTAGATGAATGGGGCCTCGTCACTGAATACGACTACTTCGATGTGAATGATGAAAGGCAGTTCTTCACTTTCGGAATCGGAGGGATCGTAGATGAAGTCCTGATCCTTGACCTTGGCCTTGCTTTTGGAAGTTACGAGAGAGAAACGAGATATCTCAGGGAAAAACGAGATATCATGGAGATCGCAATCACTGCGGGTTACAGGTTCTGATCAGTCGATTTTGCGGCTTATGCCTCTCAGGAGTGAAAGATAGGCGTCATCGAGCTTTGAAAAAGTCTCTTCATTGAGTCCGCCTCCCGATTCAAGGATCTGGGTGTAGTACTGTTCTATATAGCGGCAGAGAAAGACTCCTTCTCTCTCCCTCTCGTTCTGGATAAGCTTCAGGACTTCTTCCCTGTTCTTCAGAAACGCCTCGTCCTCATCCTTCCCGTCGCAATTATGAAAAAAATCGTTCAGGAGATTCAGCCAGTACTTATCGTGTTTCCCGCCGTTATCGAAAACGCATCCAGGCACATCGACAAGAAAACAGTATCCATAGACAAAATAGCTGCAGTTAATCATCCCCTGAAGGAATTGCCTCCTGTGGCAGTCCACCAGCATCTCGTCGAGCTTGCATGGAAGCTGGCACTCCTCACAGATCACTTTGGGATCGCATCCAAATGTAAACGCCAGTTTTTTCGCCTTGCCGGGGTCGCCCATATTTCTCCTTAATGAGTCTTCCTCAATTTATTAAGTGCTTCCTTCGCTGCCATCTGTTCAGCATCTTTTTTGCTTTTACCCCGGCCCCTGCCGGTCACATCTTCACCGACCCTGACTTCGATCAGGAACAGTTTGTCATGCTCGGGACCTGTTGTCGATTTTACCCTGTACTTGGGATATCCCTTGAATTTTTTCTGGGTCCATTCCTGTAGATAGCTCTTGTAGTTGATGTGATCCGTGTGATCGATTATCTCGTCAATATCGTCAAGGATAAGGTTCTCGATCAGGTTTTGCGAAGGCGCAAGTCCTCCGTCCAGATATACGGCGCCGATAACCGCCTCAAAAACGGCTGTCTGTATGGAATCCTGTCCGTGGACTCCTCCCTTGAAAGCATTATCGCTGAGTATGACGTGATCTTTCAGGCGGATGGAAGCAGCCTTTTTCGTAAGGACATTCTTACTGACAAGCAGGGATTTCTTCTGGGTCAGCTGCCCCTCGTTCTCGTCGGGGAAATTCCGCATAAGAAATTCTGTGGTTACCAGAGCCAGAACAGAATCACCCAGGAATTCAAGCCTTTCATAGGTTGTTCCTTCTTCGCCGGGCTTTAGTTCGCCGAGTGTCGAACGATGGGTAAGAGCTTCAACAAGAAACCGCCTGTTCCTGAATCTGTATCCGATCTTTTTTTCAAGCAGATGAAGATTCCCGGGACTTTCCACAGGATCATGCCTGAAAAGTTTCAGGACCCCATCGTACAACCTTCGCATGAAATGCATATCTCCCTCTGGCCTAGAACTTTGACAGGAGAAGACTAACGTTATGTCCTCCAAATCCGAACGAGTTGCTCAAGATATGATTCATTTCCTTTTCGGCGGCCCTGCCTGTGACATGGTTGACCTGGCATTCGGGATCGACATCCTTCAAATTCGCGGTCGGCGGAATCGTCTGCTCAAGTAGAGCCTTGACGCATACGACAAACTCAATCCCGGCGGCCGCGCCGAGAAGGTGGCCTGTCGATGATTTCGTAGAGCTCACATGAAGCGAATCCCGTTCGCCGAACACACTTCGGATAGCCTCTGATTCTGCTCTGTCATTGTAAAGCGTCGAAGTCCCGTGAGCATTGATATAATCGATCTCTTCAGGCTCGAGCCCCGCGTCGCGGAGAGCCATCTCCATGGCATGAACCGCTCCCGCACCTCCGGGAACCGGAGATGTCATGTGATACGCGTCACCCGACATCCCTACTCCTGACAATTCAGCAAAAATCTCTGCCCCTCTTGCTTTTGCGTGTTCGAGTTCCTCAAGCAGGACTACACCTGCTCCTTCCGACATGACGAAGCCGTCCCTGCCGACATCAAAAGGCCTGCTCGCCGTCTTCGGGTCGTCATTCCGCGTGGAAAGCGCCTTCATCGAACAGAATCCGCCGAGGGCCATCGGCGATATCGTCCCTTCTGTGCCGCCTGTGAGAGCAGCATCGGAATAACCGTTTTTTATAAGCATGAAAGACGTCGCTATAGCATTACCGCCTGACGCACAAGCCGACACGGTGCAGAAATTCGGGCCCTTCAGCCCATATCTTATCGATACCAGGCCGGAAGCCATATCGGAGATCATCATCGGAATATAGAATGGACTGATCTTTCCCGGACCTTTACTGAGCAGGTTCTCGTGCTGCTTTTCAAATGTAATTATCCCGCCGATACCGGAACCGATGATCGTCGCGATATTCTCGCCATCGATATCCTTACCCTCGAAACTGATCATGGCTTCCTGGGAAGCGGCCAGGGCAAAATGGACGAAACGATCCATCCTCTTTGCTTCTTTCCTGTCGATATAATCGAGGGGATCGAAATTCTTGACCTCTCCGCCGATACGGCTGGAAAATTCACTGGTATCAAAAGCCTTGATCAGGTCGATACCGGAATTTCCAGATTTTATGTTATCCCAGTTTTCCTGAACAGTATTTCCGCAGGGAGTTATAGCTCCCAATCCGGTGACAACCACTCTTCTTCCATTATCGAACACGTTCTCCCCCTCGCAGACCCAGTTCTGCATCTATCGCGCGACCCGTATAAGGGAACTATTCAGTTACATGCGCCTTGATATACTCTATCGCCGCTCCTACCTTGGTGATCTTCTCTGCTTCATCGTCAGGGATCTCCACACCGAATTCCTCTTCGAGAGCCATTACGAGCTCGACCGTATCGAGCGAATCGGCTCCGAGATCATCAATGAAAGAAGCCTCGGGGATGATCTGGTCCTGGTTTACTGAAAGCTGATCTTCCACTACTTTTTTTACTCTTTCTTCGATCGTCATTGTACTCCTGACCTCCTGTTTGTCCTGTCTTTCAACTTAAGACATTACCATTCCACCATCACAGTTTATGACCTGTCCTGTTACGTAACTTCCCAGCTCGGAAACAAGAAAGAGAACGATGTTGGCTACATCTTCCCCAGTCCCGAATTTCCCGAGCGGGATCATTCGGCGCATACCTTCCTGCACTTCCTCCGGAAGGACAGAAGTCATCGCCGTCTCAATAAATCCGGGAGCAATCGCGTTTACCGTCACGTTTCTGGGGGCAAACTCCTTTGCTACCGATTTAGAGAATCCTATAATACCCGCTTTGCTCGCCGCGTAATTACTCTGACCGGCATTTCCCATCTGCCCGATAACTGATGCGATACTGACGATACGTCCGAAACGTTTCTTGAACATGTGTTTCGATACGACTTTCGTCATGTTGAATGTTCCGGTGAGATTGATGTCTATTACTTTTTTCCATTCATCCTCACCCATCCTGAGAAGCAGGTTGTCTCTGGTTATGCCGGCATTGTTTATCAGGAAATGTATCTGTTCCCTCCAGCCGAGGATCTCTTTGACACAATCCTGAACCTTTGAATAGTCGGCGATATCACACCTGAGAGCCAGCCCTTTGCTTCCAGATTTTTCAAGCAGGCTCACAGTCTCTTCAGCAGTTTCGAGATTGACATCGATGACGGCGACATCCGCACCTCTTCTGCCGAGAGCAAGAACAATATCGCGGCCTATTCCCTGTCCGGCTCCCGTAACTACCGCAGTCTTTTCTTTCAAATCAATCATAACGCAGTCCTGTATATCAAAACCCGATCCTTACGTAAAGGATAACTTTATCTAAATCAAATCTTTCTTTCAAGTAACTTCTGGATATCTTCTACCGTTCCGGCACTCTCCACCGTCCTGCTGCGATCGATCCTTTTCATCAGTCCAGCAAGCACCCTTCCCGGACCTGCTTCAATGATCGGACCATCCCACCGGGCAGCCAGCAGCCTCATCGAATCCGACCAGAGAACAGGGTTTGTCAGCTGGCGCGACAGAGCGTCGATGATATCACTTCTTGAAGTTATCATTTTCGCGTCGGCGTTGCATATTACTCCGGTTGAAGCATCGCTGAGGCTGAAACTCCCGATATATGAAACAAGTTCCTTCTCGGCTGAAGCGACCAGCGGTGAATGAAAAGCTCCGCTTACATTGAGTTTTACCACTTTTTTCGCTCCATTGGAATCAGCGATCTCCATAGCTTTCTCTACAGCCCCAATATTCCCCGAAATGACGATCTGTCCAGGTGAGTTGATATTCGCTACGACCACGATCTGGTCACCTGAAGAAGCTTCTTCGCAGGCACGGGCTACATCTTCATCTGCCATTCCGATGATCGCCGCCATCGTTCCAGGCTGGCTGAGTCCGGCATCGAACATAAGTTCGCCTCTCCTGCGCACTATCTTCAATGCGTCGATGCCATCAAGCACATTTGAAGCGACAAGGGCCGAATACTCCCCAAGGCTGTGTCCGGCAGCTATAGCAGGTTCGATCCCTGCTTCTTCGAGCAGGATCCTTGCCGCTATGATGCTGTGAAGCAGTATGGCAGGCTGTGCATTCCTGGTCTCAGTCAGCTCGGCCGCATCTCCTTCAAAACAAAGCCTTGAGATCGAAAATCCAAGAGCCTCGTCTGCTTCCTCATATAGTTCTGCCGCGATGGAAAAATTCTCCGCAAGATCCTTCCCCATCCCGACAAACTGCGATCCCTGACCAGGAAAAAGCATCGCTGCTTTCATACTTCCATCTCCTTATCATGTACCGGAAGACCGCCCACGAGGGGCAGAAACCAGAAACTTTTCTTACCTTCTGAATAAGACCGAACCCCATGTGAGCCCGCCGCCAAAAGCGACCATGATCACAAGATCGCCTTTTTTCAGATTTCCACTTTCATTCAATTCACCGAGGGCGATAGGTATACTTGCCGTAGACGTATTGCCGATCCTGTCTATATTCACGACGACCTGATCCATATCAAGCTTGAGCCTTTTTCTTACACCCTCTATGATCCTGATATTCGCCTGGTGAGGGATCAGGAAATCGACATCTTTGGTCGTCAGTCCGGCTTCTACAAGAGTACTTTTCGCCGCATCGACCATACTTCTGACAGCATATTTAAAGAGCCCGTCGCCTTTCATTTTTACATACTGAAGCCTTTGCTCAAGATTTTCTTTGGTGATGGGATTCCTCGATCCACCCCCTGGAAGATAAAGGAGTTCCCCCAGCGAACCATCGCTCTGCATGAATGTACCGAGGATTCCTTCTCCTTGAGGACATCTTTCTACTACCACGGCCCCCGCTCCGTCACCGAAAAGAATACATGTCTTTCTATCCTCCCAATCGGTGATCTTCGAGAGGACTTCGACTCCGACGACGAGAGCCTTTTTTACGTGTCCGATCCCGACCATCGACTGAACCATCGTAAGGGCATAGATAAATCCGGAACAGGCGGCGCTGACGTCGAACGCCGCTGCCTTTGTCGCTCCAAGCTTATCCTGAAGAATACATCCGGTAGCAGGCAGTGCCATATCTGGAGTAACCGTTGCCACGACGATCAGATCCAGTTCTTTCGGATCGAGGTCAGCATTCTTTAGAGCAGCTTTCGCCGCCTCAAAACCAAGGTCGCTTGCTGCCTGATCGGGAGCAGCGATCCTTCGTTCCCTTATACCTGTTCGCGTGACGATCCACTCATCGGTAGTATCCACCATCGTCTCAAGCTCGGAATTCGTCATTATGCGCTCGGGTATGTAATATCCGATCCCTGTGATCTTCGCACTCATTTTTTCGTTTTTTCCACTCACTGGCGATCTGCCTCCATACTGTTCTTCATCTTCAAGTTCATTCCGATCCTATAGAAATCCTCTACTGCAAAAAGAGCGTTCTTGATAGCCTTGGCGTTAGAACCGCCGTGCCCGATAATGGTGACCCCATCAACACCCAGAAGGGGCATACCGCCATATTCGGAATAATCCAGTCTCCTTTTTATCCTCAGAAAAGCAGGTCTCATAAGTAAAGCGCCTAATTTTGCCAGCAGGTTCTCGGAAACGCTTTCTTTGATCAGGCCATTCATATAGTCGATTATTGATTCTGTAAACTTCAAAACGACATTCCCGGTAAATCCGTCGGTCACTACGACATCGACAGAATCCCGGAAAATGTCATGCCCCTCGACATTTCCTATGAAATTCACACTGCTTTTTTCAAGAAGTTTGTGTGCCTCTCGCGCCAGTTCATTGCCTTTTGACGATTCTTCACCGATACTGAGAAGCCCCACTTTGGGATTATTTCTCTTCAATATGTTTTCAGCGTAGATCGAACCCATCAGGGCAAACTGATAGAGATGTTTTGGAGTACAATCAGAATTTGCCCCGCCATCGAGAAATATCGTGCCGCCGTTCCTTGTCGGAAAATGGATAGCTATCGCCGGCCTTGAGAAGCCGGGAATCCTTCCATAGGAGAAAAGAGATGATGCTACTGCCGCCCCGGTATTCCCAGCGCTGAGGAAACCCTGCGCGAGACCTTCCTTTACCAGGCCAGTAGCGACTGAGATAGAAGAATTTTTTTTCCGCCTGAGCGCCGTGGCCGGAGATTCAGACATCCCTATTACTTCGGGGGCATGAACGATCTCGATATGCTCAAACGACCCGCCGGCAGATGACAGGTGTTTTTCAATCAGGACCCGATCGCCGACAAGTATCACGTCAAAGCGGCCCGCGGCCTCCTTGACAGCTTGAATCGCTCCATTGATGATTTCCTGTGGCGCCCTGTCGCCGCCCATGGCATCCAAAGCTATCTTCATTATCACTCCGGAAAAGTGACGATAACAGGACAAAGCGTCCTGCCATCAACCGGGAATCATGTCTGATGTTGAAAAAAACCTCTAATCTTCTTTTTCAACAGGTTTTATGACTTCGCGTCCGGCATAATAACCGCAGTTAGGACATACAACATGAGGCTGCTTCGGTTGATGACAATGCGAGCATTTTGTCAGAGCAGGAGATGAAGCTTTCCAATGGGTCCTGCGCTTGTTTTTCTTTGCTTTTGAAGTTCTTCTTTTCGGTACTGCCATAATCACTCCTCCCGCTTTTGGGGATCTTTTCTATTTTCTGTTTCTTCCCTGAGGCTGTTGAGAACCGCCCATCGCGGGTCGCCTTCATTTTTCCCGCAACCGCATTCGCCGGAATTAAGATCAGCTCCACATGCTGCGCATAAGCCGGCACAATCTTCCCTGCACAAATATTTAATAGGAAGCTCGAGCAGAATAGCTTCCCTTACGCGGGGAAAGATATCATATAAAAATGTGTCTGCCTGAGGAAAAAAAACAAAATCATTTTCATCCTCTTCGTCCGGCAGATCTACCTTCTCACCGCGCTGAAATACGATCTTGAGATCAGTATTCACCTTATAGTCGAAGAGATTCATACAGCGGCTGCATTCGGTCCTTAAATCGCACCCGATCTTTGCCTCTAAAAGGTAACGGCTGCCGGCCCTGGTCACATCGGCAACAACAGTCGCCCTGCACTCATTCTCTCCTCCATCGTGCGACGGCAGAGTGAACCCTTCCTTGAAGGAAAAAGACTCACGATCCTCAACGTGACCAAGGTCCAATTCCATTCTATGAAAATCCTTCTCCATAAAGCGTTTATATTAATCTTCGAAAAACACTATAGCAAGCTCTTTTTCTGCCGATTCCGGTGAATCTGAAGCATGCACAGCGTTTGTCTGAAGACTGGCCCCATACATATAGCGTATCGTCCCAGGCCTTGCCTCCGCGGGGTCGGTCGCTCCTACCAGCTCGCGCACGGCCCCCACAGCTCCATCCTTCTCCAATTCCAACCCTATCACTTCGCCAGAAGTAATATATTCGATAAGATCGCCAAAGAAAGGTTTTTCAGCGTGGATCCCGTAAAAGTCCCTGGCCCTTTCAAGATCGAAACTGAACTGTTTCATCCGAAGGATATTGAATCGGTTCCGCAGGATGAAATCTATGATTTCTCCCTGTCTTTTCGCCTTTACCATTTCCGGTTTGATCATCAGAAATGTTTTTTCCACAATCGCCTCCATATAAGAAAATCACTACAATATTCGATCAGCCGCGAGACCGGCATGAGTCCCGGCAGGAAATCGATCCATGATACGCAGGCTATCCCGCTCTCCTGGATATCAAAGCAGCCCGGAGATGATCCCTGCTATCTGGGCAGGAGTCTCTGCCACCTCTACCCCTGCGTCGGCAAACGCTTTGATCTTTTCTTCAGCGGTACCTGTTCCGCCGGTGACTATAGCTCCGGCATGCCCCATCCGTTTTCCTGGAGGAGCCGTCCTGCCGGCTATGAAAGCGGCTACCTTTTTTGGGTATCCATCTTTTATTATCCGGGCAGCCTTCTCCTCGTCATTCCCGCCGATCTCTCCGATAAGTACGACCGCATCTGTCTCGGGATCATTCGCAAAGAGATCCATCGCGTCGAGAAGGTTCGTGCCTATTACCGGATCGCCTCCGATACCCAGGCACGTCGACTGTCCGATGCCGTTAACAGTAAGGTGATACACGATCTCATAAGTCAATGTCCCACTTCGTGATACAACACCTACATTACCCTCTTTGTGAATATCCCCCGGCATGATTCCCACCTTTGACCGGCCGGGAGATATGACTCCCGGGCTGTTGGGGCCGATCACTCTGGTACCTCTTTCACGGACATAAGGAAGAACGCTGAGCATATCCCTGACAGGAAGCCCTTCCGCTATACAGACTACAAGCTCTATTCCGGCATCCGAAGCCTCGAAGATAGCGTCCGCGGCAAAACGGGCAGGAACATATATCACACTCGTGTTGGCGCCTGTCTCATTGACAGCTTCTTCCATATTGTCAAAGACCGGCACGCCGTCTTCCGTCTTCATTCCGCCCTTGCCGGGAGTCACGCCGCCGACGACATTCGTGCCGTATGCGACCATCTGGCTGGCATGAAACCCGCCGTCGCGACCAGTGATCCCCTGGACTATCAATCTGGTATTTTTATCAATAAGAATACTCAAAACCAGCTCCCTTTCCGATGATCAAGCGTTTGCGATCTCGATAGCTTTCTTGACACCCTCATCCATCGTATCGGCGCTTACAAGTTCGGTTCCCCTGAGAAGCTCCCTTGCTTCCTCCTCATTCGTCCCGGTAAGCCGGACTACAAGCGGGATATCTATCCCCAGTCTTTTCTTCGCCTCAAGCAGACCCTTCGCGACATCGTCGCATCTTGTAATGCCCCCGAAGATATTTACCAGGATAGCTTTCACATTTTTGTCTCTAAGGATGATCTTCATCGCCGAAAGGACCTTCTCGGGACTGGAACTTCCGCCGATATCGAGAAAGTTTGCCGGTTCGGCGCCGTAATACTTGATCATATCCATCGTCGCCATCGCAAGTCCGGCTCCATTGACTATGCAGCCTATACTTCCGTCGAGCTTCACGAATGAAAGATCAGCTTCTCTCGCTTCGACCTCTCCTGCGTCCTCCATCGAATCATCTCTGAGCGCTCTGATATCCTCGTGCCTGTAGAGGCTGTTATCGTCAATATTGATCTTCGCGTCGATCGCCCATACCTTACCGTCCGGACTGACGACAAGCGGATTTATCTCGGCGAGAGAGGAGTCGATTTCCATGAAAGCCTGATAAAGGGATCTGAATACAGGTCCCAGTTGTCTGGCTACGTCTTTATCAGAAGTCAGAAAAGAAGCCATCTTCCTCGTCTGAAAAGGGAGGAGCCCGGTAATAGGGTCTATTACGACTTTAAGGATCTTCTCGGGAGCCGATTTGGCGACCTCTTCGATATCGATCCCCCCCTCGGCGGAGATCATCATCAGCGGTTTGCGCGTGATCCGGTCGACGACCATCCCGACATAGAATTCCTTCGAAATATCCACAGCCTTTGCTATCAGGACCTTTTCTACCGTCAGCCCCTTAATATCCATCCCGAGGATCGCTTTTGCCTTCTCGACTGCTTCAATCGGATCAGAGGCGAGTTTTACGCCTCCTGCTTTTCCCCTTCCGCCGACCAGTACCTGGGCCTTGACGACTACAGGGCATCCAAGTTCCTCCGCCACAGGTCCTGCTTCCTCAGCCTTCGTTATGAATCGGCTCGGCGGAACAGGGAGACCGAACGCAGCAAATATCCCTCTCGCGTCGCCTTCATGGATCTTCAATTCCGACCTCCACTCTCATACTTGATAACTGAACTTCCTATTTCAGGTAATCCTTAAGGACATCTCTGAGGTCGGGATGACCGATCTCGGAAAGGTCATAACTCACCCTTGCTGACGGCTGAGAGATCTTGACCACTCTTCTGAGATCTATCGGAGTACCTATAATAACTGTATCGCACTCGACCTTGGCAATAGTCGCTTCAAGGTCCTTGATCTGTTCATCTCCGTAACCCATGGCCGGGAGAAGCGTCCCGACTTCGGGGTACCTGGAGAAAGTCCTGGCAAGCTTGCCTGTCGCCCATGGCCTCGGGTCGACCAGCTCGGCCGCTCCGAATTTCAGGGCTGCCATGATAGCTGCTCCGTATTTCATCCCGCCATGCGTAAGAGTCGGACCATCTTCGACGCAGAGGACCTTCTTGCCTCTTATCAGTTCAGGCTTGTCCACTGAAAGGGGAGACGCGGCATCGACAACGATCGCTTCAGGATTATAGAAATCGATATTCTCCCTGACTTCCTCTATCCCCTCCAGGTCGGCAGTATCGATCTTGTTGATGACGATGACGTCAGCCATAAGAAAATTGGCGAATCCGGGATAGTAGTCGAGTTCATGCGAAGGCCTGTGGGGATCTACGACCACGATGCTGAGATCCGGCTTGTAGAAAGACATATCGTTGTTTCCGCCGTCCCAAAGGATAACATCCGCTTCTTTTTCAGCCTCTCTGAGAATAGCTTCATAATCGACGCCGGCATATATGATGATCCCGTTGACGATATGAGGTTCGTATTCTTCCATCTCTTCAATGGTGCACTTGTGTTTCTTAAGATCCTCGATGCTGGCGAAACGCTGGACCTTCTGCTTGGCAAGATCACCGTACGGCATCGGATGTCTTATCGCAGCGACCTTCTTCCCAGCTTCGATAAGAAGCTTGGCGACGGCTCTTGTCGTCTGGCTCTTTCCGCATCCGGTACGGGTCGCACAGACAGAAATCAGAGGCTTGGTGCTCTTGATCATGGTCGGACCGGCTCCGACGATCGTAAAATGAGCTCCGAGAGTATTGACAAGCTGCCCCTTCTGCATGACGTACTGGCTTGTTACATCGCTGTATGAGAAGATCACCTCTTCGACCTTTTCCTTTACGATGAGTTCTTCAAGTTTTTCCTCAGGGTATATCTTTATTCCATCCGGATAGAGCTTCCCGGCCAGTTCGGCGGGATATTTTCGATCATCTATATCGGGAATCTGAGTCGCTGTGAATGCCACGACTTCCACCGAATCATTATCCCTGTACAGGGTATTGAAGTTGTGAAAATCCCTTCCGGCCGCGCCCATAATAAGTAGTCTTCTTTTTTTCATAACTCTGCCTCCTTCAAAAACCTTAATATTAAAAATCGCGTTTTCGACTTTTCTATGATAACCTGTCCAGTGTCGTCTAAGAATCCTCCCTCATTTTATCAATAATATTGCTCGTCGAAAATCCTTCGACCATTTTGATTCTTTCCACCCTGCCGCCGGTCTTCTCGACAAAATCGGCACCGACGATATTCTCTCTGGTATATTCTCCGCCCTTGACAAGAACATCCGGCTTTAAAGCCTCGATCGTCTCAAGGGGCGTCTCTTCGTCGAACACGGTCACGAAATCCACGTTCCTCAGGCTGAGCAGGATATAGATCCTGTCGCCCTCCGATACGAGCGGCCTCAGATCGCCTTTTCCAAGGCTTTTCACTGACCGGTCGCTGTTTACTCCGACTACCAGCAAGTCTCCGTATCTTTTTGCCTGCTCGAGCAGTGTCACATGACCTCTGTGCAGGATATCAAAACAACCGTTCGTAAAAACGATCCGCTTATCCGAGTTCTCTTCCCTGAAGGCGGCAAGGCGGTCCCGCCCGATTATCCTCTCCTTTGCTTCCATATTATTCTCAAACAGGGAAAGACCCTGTAAGTTCCTCTCTGCTGACAGTAGCCGTACCGAGTTCCCTTACCACGATCCCTGCTGCGGCATTTGCGAGTTCTATCGCGTCATAGACCGGAGCTTTCGCCGCCAGGCCGGCTGCAAGCACGCTGATCACTGTGTCACCGGCTCCTGTGACATCATAGACTTCGCTCGCCATCGTCGGGAAATGCTTCGGCTTTTTCCCCCGCTCGTAAAGGGTCATCCCCTGCTCTCCCCTTGTGATCAGTATCGCCTTGGCATCAAGATCCCGGAGCAGCGAACTCCCGACGAGATCGAGTTCTTCGATCGTCTTGATCTTTGTATTGTAGAAATCGCCGGCTTCCACGAGATTCGGAGTAAGGCCCCAGGCGTTCCTGTAAAGATCGAAATGTCCCTCTTTCGGGTCTATCAGAAGAGGTATATCCTCTTCCCGGCAGAGATCTCTGACAGCATCCATCACTTCCATCGAGACTACACCTTTGCCGTAATCCGAAATGACAACAGCTCCCGTCCCCCTGACCGCCTTCTTTACGATTGAGCAGAGCTTTCCGGTTACCTTGCTAGAAAGCTCCTCTCCCGACTCAAAATCTGCCCTGACGACCTGCTGATGGTGCGCTACTATCCTGATCTTTACGGTCGTTACACGCTTCTGGTCGGAGACGATATATTCGGTCGAAATATCCTGTTCGGATAGAAGCCTTCGTATCTCTTTCGCCTGGGGGTCGCTCCCGAGAATAGACACGAGCCTCGGAGTACAGCCCAGGGATACGAGGTTCCAGGCCACATTTGCAGCTCCGCCGGGACGCACATCTGTCCTTTCGACATTGACCACCGGAACCGGAGCTTCAGGGCTTATCCGCTCCACCTGGCCCCAGAAGTACTTGTCGAGCATAAGATCGCCGATGACAGCTACAGACGATTTTTTTATTGATGCGCAGATACGTTTGGCTTTTTGCCGTTTCACTGTATTACCGCCGGATATTCATTCTGAAAGAGCCGGGTTCAGTCCGCTTTTTCTGCCTCGGGGGTCTCCCCCCGTATATTTAGCCGGTGTGAATAAATTACAGCCTGCCGGGGACCATACAACACACGTCCGAGAATATAGCCCGAAGGGGGGCATTATTCAAGAAGATATATCTGAATTCTGCCTGAAATACTAATCGGCACCGCATTGAAATGTATTCGTTATACTCCACGGCAGAGGATCCCACTCACCTGATTCACTGCGGATAACTGACTGGATAATATAGAAATACCTCCCACACTCGAACCCGACCACTCGCAGCGGGGAGCTTTCGTCACCTTCATTCGACCAGGATCCTTCGACCAGCAGAGCCGGAATGTCGCTGAACCTGATCTTTTTGTAGCTTCGCACACTGATTGCCATATTGTACGCGCCGCGGTCGATTTCATCGATAAGCGCTATAAACTCTCTTATTTCGAGACCGGTAACGGAAGATTTCCCGTATATCAGGACCGAACTGGAATTATCACCCTTCAGCTCGATCGAGATATCCCCCCTCTTTTCAGCGTATTCCTTTCCTCTCCCGGTCACTCTGAATCCAGCGGGGACTCTTATCGAAAAATCGTCGACCCTGATCTTTTCCGGAAGAAGCTTCAGGGTCACCGAGTCTATCCGGCCGCTCTCGAGGTCTTTCCGGTTTTCAGATTCGACATCCTTTCCGCAGCCCGCAAAATAGAGGATAGATGCCAGAGTCAAAACGCTCAGGATATCCCGTGCGTTCACAGATAGTATTTTTTTCACATCAGTTCCTTTCACTGCGGGATAGACCAGATTCCTATATCTGAATGAATCGCTCATCTTTCCCTGCTCTAAATATTCCCGTAAGAAAAAAGTATATCGCCATCAGCTCGAGGGCAAATGGCAGATAACCTCCATATCCAGGGAGAGGCATCTCGAATACCCTGAGCAGATCGACCAGCGGGACATGGTATACCCATTTGGGATATGAATAAAAATTCCACATCTCCCAGAAGAAACCGCATATCAAAGAGCCGAGGCCCAGTGAGACTACGACTCTCCACTTTCCTTTTCCGATATCATCGATCAAAGACCTTCTGCCTCTCCATCCGTTGACCGGGTCGATTATAAGAAAGAGCGATACCCAGAGCAGAGGGAAAAAATACCGGGGCCATGCAAGAAAGCAGAAAAGAGAGATACACCCGGTGATAAATGCCGGGAGAAGGAGATCCATTCCCTTTTGCTGCCCTTTCTCTCCTGACATGCGGCAGATCCATTTGAAGGTTCCCGCCAGTTCCGCCGTTCCGAAGACAGCCGGCATGACAGTAGAAAAGCTCATCGAGGCAAAGAGGGCATATTGAATATTTGAAAAAAGTTCCCTTCCCTGATACGACCAGTTTCCCGACCTGAGATTGAGAAGCTCAAAGAGCCACCACGACGGGGCTGAAATAACGAATAGTAATATATAGCCCCTTAAGCTCCGCGATACCATCGAGCTTCCCTTGCGGTAGAATACCAGGGAATCGACAAAAAGACAGTATCCAAACCAGAGAGGAAAGAACCCCCACGCTGTGCGCGAGCCTGGAAGAAGCCAGTTCAGGGGCCAGAATACCGCTATCAGGATGATCCCTGCGGTTCCCCGAAAAGGCCAGACTTTCTTCATATCATCTTCTGCCACTGAACACCTGGCTATTCTTTCGAGAGCATCCGGAACCGGATCGATTCAGGTCCGCTCTGAGCTCTTTCGGGGCAGCAGGTATGTTCCAGCAACCGCAGTCAGCCCGGCCGCCGCGAAAGTCATCACCCTTGCGGTTATGACCTTATCCATACCGGTCGCGATCCAGATGATCGTAAAGACCATTCCGACTATTATCGTCAGGAGCGCCGCCCGGCCGTGGAATCTCTTCCAGAATAGCGAAAGGAGGATCACTACCGAAAAATTGCTTCCTATGCCTGCCCATACATATCCGACCAGCCTGTATATCAGCGTATTGGGAAGGGTATAGGCGATCCCCAGCGCTACTACAGCAAGCAGGGCTGTGACAAACCTTGAGACGGCAAGATCGTTTCTTCCCGCCTTGCCCTCGCTCCCTCCTGTCAAAGGTTTGATGATATTTTCATGAAGTTCGGTAGCGGAAAGTATGAGAAGCGAGTCTGCCGTCGATATCATCGCCGCTATCGCCCCGGTTATAAGGACTGCAGCTATTGCAGGATGAAAGATCCTGAGCATCACGGCAGGCATGACATATTCGGGGTCTTCCAGACCTTTCGGGCCGAATAGGGCAAGCCCGATCCAGCCTATCATCAAAGCTCCGATATAGGCGATCACTGTCCAGGTTATGCCTACGTTCCTTCCAAGCCTCGCCTGGCGGGGGTCTCTAATCGCCATGAACCGCATACTGAGCTGCGGCTGGCCCCCGAGATACCCGAAGAACCATGAAAACCCTCCACTTATCACGACACCTGCGGCAAACCCCCCGGTCGCCCCGGTAAACGAGTTGTATGAACCTCCCGCTTTTGCAAGCGCTCCAGATATCGATCCCGCAAAGATGTCAGGAGCGTTTGCGATCACTATCATGCCTACGATAGGACCAACGACAAGTGCTGTTATCATCACGATCGCCTGGACAGCGTCTGTATAGACGACGCTTCTAAATCCGCCGTAGACTGTGTAGGGAATTATTATAAGAGCTGTCAGAAGCATTCCCAGCCGGGGGTCGATCCCGAAGATAGTGTGGAGAGTCTTTCCTCCGCCAAGAAACTGGGCGCCGACATAGAAGAAAAAGAAGAATACGATCGTCAGGCTGCCGACCGTTCTGATAGATCTTCCGAGATCGCTGTGTTTGAATGAAAGATACTCGATGAAAGAATTCACCCTGTATTTTTCTGCTTCGTCCCTGAGCCTCCACGCTATCGCAGCCCACGCTGTGACTATTCCGGCGACACACCCGATCGCCGTCCATACTTCCAGAAGACCGGTCGCGTAGGCCGCGCCGGGAAGCCCCAGCAGCGCCCATGATGATTCGCCTGTAGCACGTTCTGAAAGTGCAGCTATCCACCCCGGAAGATCACGCCCGGCGATCTTGTAATCGGAATCCGACTTTACCTTCCGGCCCTGATAGACCCCCCATAAGATCAGCAGGGAAAGATATCCGATCATTACTGCAAGTATCTGCGACTTGTTCCCCATCGTTTTCTCCTTGTGCCGTATCTTAAGCAGAAAGCATCCTGCGCGTTTATATTGAACGGCCCCCGCGGAATCCGGACCGGGTGACAGCTCTGAAGGAACGATTCTAATCCAGACAGCCCGTGCCAGGCAAGGGATAACAGAACCTGTCATGAGAAGTATGCAATAGATTACGCTATCGATTTCCCTATTCTTTTTATAATTTTCGACTTATGCCATTGGACAAAACCTGAAATCAGAGTATATTTATAGTAGAGTATATTTATAATATAGAGCCTTTCTCCTAATTCCCTTGCTGCCTGCGAGTCCGGGTACGTTTACCGGTATCGGAATCTGGTCCTTGGCTTCCGTGAAAGATTTTTCGCAAGGGAGAGATTCCGATGAACGCCTTACTGATTGCTCCTGCATTTCCGAACACTTTCTGGAGTTTTATCCACGCCCTTAAATTCGCTAATAAAAAATCCCTTCAGCCGCCTCTCGGACTTCTTACTGTATCCTCCCTCCTCCCGCCGGACTGGGAAAGGCGGCTCGTGGACCTTTCCGTTCGTAAGCTCTCCGACAGTGACATTGCCTGGGCCGATATAGTCTTCATAGGCGCGATGTCAATACAGAAGGACTCTGTCCTTGACGTGATAGAAACGTGCCGGAAACAGGAAAAAAAGATCGTGGCGGGAGGTCCCTTGTTCACCGCATCTTACGGTGAATTCGAGGGAGTCGACCACTTCGTGCTCGGGGAGGCCGAGATCACACTGCCGCGGTTCCTGGATGACCTCGAACGCGGAGTGCCGGAACCCCTGTATATTTCTGACGAAAGACCGCAACTGGACTTGACTCCGCTGCCCGACTGGGACCTTATAAGGATGAAGGACTATAGGGATATGAATATCCAGTACTCGCGAGGATGTCCTTTCGCCTGCGAGTTCTGCGATATCTCGGTCCTCTTCGGCAGGAAGGTGAGAACCAAGGACGCGGGCGCGATCATCGCTGAAATGGATGAGCTTTACCTGCGAGGGTGGCGCGGTGGAGTCTTCTTCGTGGACGACAACTTCATCGGTAACAGGTCGAAACTCAAGCGGGACATCCTGCCCGCGATGATCGAGTGGCAGAAGAAGCACAGATACCCCTTTTTACTGACGACGGAGACGTCGATCGACCTTGCCGACGATGATATTTTGATGGATATGATGTCCGAGGCAGGATTCCAGACGGTCTTTGTCGGAGTGGAAAGCCCGAACGACGAAAGTCTCAGGGAATGCAACAAGGTTCAAAACAGGGGACGCGACCTGCTCGTTAGTGTCCGCCGGATCCAGAAGGCGGGGTTCGAGGTCCATGCAGGCTTCATAATCGGGTTCGACAGCGATCCCCCCTCGATCTTCGAAAGGCTGAGCCGGTTCATTCAGGAAAGCGGGATCGTCACGGCTATGGTCGGTCTGCTTAACGCCCCGTACGGGACCGATCTCTACCTCCGCCTGAAACGCGAGGGCAGACTCCTTGACGAGATCTCGGGAGACAACACCGATCTTACTATGAACTTCGTTCCCAGGATGAACAGACAGACACTGATCGAGGGATATCGGATGATAATCAGGGACATCTACTCGATAAAACCGTACTACCGCCGGGTCAGACGGTTCCTCAGAGATTTCGATCCTCCGAAAGGTCAGGCTTCACGCTTCAGATACAAGGACTTTGTCGCCCTGCTCAGGTCGATGTTCGGTCTTGGACTCGTGCACAGGGGCAGGAGAGAGTACTGGAAACTGTTCACATGGACTCTGCTCAAGAGACCGAGGCTCTTTCCCTCCGCCATCACGATGGCTGTCTACGGGCTGCACTTCAGGAAGGTATTCGAACCTTTGCTGACGGGCAATGCAACATCTTAATACCATCAGGGCAGAACCGTTTTCCTGGTCTCGTCTACCTCTCCCGCCTGGAGGCGGTAGAGGCAGACACCGCTCGCGGCACAAAATCATTTTCCTGTAATTGATGGTTAAAAACGGTCTACCACAAATCTCCCATGGGTAAAGGTAAGATTAACAACGAGATAAAGAAACAAACGGTGGGGATTAAGGACTTGAAACTGCGGGCTCCTGCGTGAAAACAGGCGCTCTGGCCATCTGATTTTACCTTCCCGGCCGGATAAAACCCCGCACGATCAACAGGTTTATTAAACAGTGTGGCAACCAATCTCAAAAGATGGGCCGCAGTCGAACGCGGCCCATCTTCTTCCCAAGCTCAAAACAACTAAAGACTACCTTGTCTCGATCCTACCTCAGCAGAATCATCTTCTTGGTATCTCCCAGCTGGCGCCCGTCAAGCATCAGCTTGTAGAAGTAAATTCCGCTCGCGACCTTGCCATCCCGCCTGTTGCTGCCGTTCCAGGGAACGGATACAGGACCTCTTGCAGAATGGCCGTTGTCGATCGCGTTGACAAGCGCACCGCGAATGTCGTAAATCCGGATCTCTACCCGGCCAGGCTGATCGAGGTTGAAGCGGATCTCAGTGTTCGGGTTGAACGGATTCGGGCAGGCCCTCAAATTGAGAGGCAGAGGCTCGTCAGACTCACCCACCACTTCCCGCTCCGCCGAGCTCGCCAGGAGCGCTGCAGCGTTAACGGTAACCAATAAATCTATTCCAACTTCCGGATTATCGGGATCATCAGAGTATATCGTCAGCGAACCCTCGTAAGTACCAATCGGCAAATCAAGCGGAAGTGTAACACTCACTTCGTAACTCTCACCCTGATCGACAGTAAACGGAGTATCCGTCAACATTAAAAATACATCTGGATTGCTCGATTCGATACTCGTCACTGTCAGCTGATGCCCCTCGCAGCCAAGGTTTTGAACCTCAAAGATTTTTAACGGCTTTGTAAAACCATGGAAAAGCAGGCTGCCCCAGTCAAGAGTATTCGTCGATGTCACAATGTGACATGCCGGAATCACGGGCATATTTGTCGGGACGTCGATCGAAAGACTCTCGGGATCGGTCGACCTCAGAGTCAAAGTGTCACTCTGGTCCTCACAATAACCGAGAGCGTTAAAAGTGACATCGACGACCTGCGAATCAGCAGGCGCGATAGATCCATGTGAGGGTGAAAGCTCAATCCATTCGGGGGTCCCACCCCAATCCAGTATGAAATCGAGCTGATAACCGCCGTTGTTGTATATCGTCAAGGTCTTCTGACATGTGCCTCCGGTATACAACGCCGGTGAGTCGAGCTCATTCGGGAAAATGGCAACCTCAGGAGGTGTGACACCCTCGCCGGAGAGGAAGATCTCCGTCGTCTCCACTCCTTCGTTACCTAATGTACTGATCGTAAGAGTCGAATAGCTCTCCCCATAACTCGAAGGTTCGAAACTGACGATCAACTCCAAGGTCGTATCCGGAGGGACTACAGTTATCTGTTCCACTGCATAGTCAGGATGATCAGTCTTCATCTCCATAATAGCAAGGATCTCGCAGCCCCGGTTTGTGATGTTTAACAGCGTATAGGTCGATGAACCCACGATACAGGGGCCGAAATCGATGCTTTCCGGCTCAACAGCTATCCTGGCCTCTCCCGATACCGTCAACTCCAGCGGAAGAGAGATAAGCGGGTTGTTCAAGTCGTTGCTTGTGATCTCGACATATGCCGAGTTATCTCCACATGTAAGATCATCGACATTGACATATAACGCGATCGACTGACTATTCCCGGACTGAACCGATCCCGTGACCGGATAGCAGGTTATCCAGGAGTACTCCTCGGGAATCACTATCTCATAATCCAGTGTGCCGATTCCGTTATTCTTGATAACGAAGGGGAGAATGTTCAGGGTCCACTTCTCAGTCGCAGCTACAATACTGGACGGCTCCAACGCTATCGCCGGAGGACCGAGAGTCGTAAACCCCTTTACCTTAGTGATGCCCGACACATTATCGCTGTAATCGCCGCCCAGGCGGTGATAGTATGATCCCCACTCATCGAAGACCCGGAAAGCAATATAGTATGTAGTTCCCTGCTCGAGGCCGTCTATTATAAATCTCTCCTTACTCCCTGCGGGCTGCGGATCGGGGACAGATTCGACCGGTGAGGCCTTCTCGAACTGACTGATGTTGCGGATCGGGCTGGTCGAATACCGGAACTCATAGGCGCTGGCTGTTCCCGCTCCACCATCGTCACCCGTCGCGGTCCATTCGAGTTCGACCCAGTTGCTTGCCACATCCTTTATCGTCACCTTGCGGATCGTGGCGGGAGCTACGAAATCGGGGTCGGCCAGAGCCAAAAAGGCGTTGACCCTTCCCTCGGAAACACATTTGCCTTCCAGAGATTCGAGGTGATCGACCGTATCGAGCAACTTGGCCTTAAAATCCATGCCGCTGTCAGGCCCGTACTTGCCCATCATAAGGGCGAGGACACCAGCCACGGTAGGAGCGGAAAATGATGTCCCAGATTGAAGAGTATACCCCCCATCCGGATCAATACACAATGCATTATAGGGCGCAGCTAGATCGACAGATGTTGCACCATAATTGTATTGAAGCTCCGCAAACTCATTTGTGCCGGTAACTCCTATTATATTGTCTATATCAAGACATACAGGATACATGAGAGCAGTGTCGATATCGGCAGTCGCATTGCCCGCAGAGCAAGTCATGTATATCCCATCGTCAGCAGCCGCCTGGCATGCCAACTCGAGCACATCCTTCCATTCTGGAGTAACCCTATAAAAACTCATATTAAGGATATGAGCTCCATAGGTTCTCGCATAATTTATAAAAGTGACAATGCTGGATGTAGTAAGGGTTCCGCAGAGCTGCATGATACTGACATCCTGACACACACCGGCGACACCGATCCCATCGTTTGCGATGGCTCCTATTACACTGGCTACTCCTGTACCATGCCAACCAGGACTCTCCAAATTGCACCCCTGATTACCGAGGCCATAATAGTCGTCTTTGAATCCATTTCCGTCATCATCGATGCCGTTACACGGGATTTCCCCATAATTTCGGTACATTCTTGCATTAAGCTCTGGATTCATGACATCTATGTAAGTATCTATCACGCCGACAATTATTTCATTCGAACCTCTATATACATCCCACGCGTGAACTGCGCGTATATCCTCATTGGGAGCGAAAGGCGGACCTAATGTATTATGGAGCTGCCACTGCTCTGAAAACAGCGGATCAGTCGGGACCTCTGCCAATTCGAAATTTACATTCGGTTCGATAATATCGATATGCGGATTCCCTTTGAAACGCGAAAGAGCCTCCTCGACCGTCATGCCGTTCAGGCGGTAATGCGAGACTTTGATATAGTTGAACTCCTTGATCAGTGTTGCGCCCATCTCTCTGAGCACTCCGTTGCGCTGAGCAGTAGTGGCTGAATCTTTGAACTTGATCAGGACCTCACCGGGAACGTACCCTTCCTTTTCCGCGAACGCAGGAGCTGCTGCTCCGACTAAAATAAATCCCAGGATGCAATAGACAAGCAGTTTGCTGTACATCTTTGTTGATAACATCGTTACCCCCCCATACGTAACAATAATAAGACAACCAGATACAATTCCACTGACTCGGCCAACTCGAAGACGACCTCCTTTCCTTATACTTTGATAAATTCAATCTCCGCGGGCGACAAAAAACCGCCTGCTTTCAAATCCATAACACTCAATTCTCATTGGGAATAGAGCAGTGATAAGAGAAACAGCTGCTGTTAGCGCTAAACGATCATACGCGGGTGCATATTCATTCCCTATTTAACATATCCATTCCCTATTTAAATCGCCCTTGGGGGATGCATATTACAACAAATTAGAAATTATTTCAATATATCTATTATTTGCATTCGTATTCTCTACAGGGGAGAATGGAAACTACAAACAAACTATATATACCCTTAATGTCCCCTGTCGGGAATCGACCATTTCATTTCCGGGACTTCAACTATTTTAAGCCTCCTGTCCCCTCCCATATCAATATCGGTGATTGTATCCATCGATGAAACAGACTCCTGCAGGTAATAAGGGATCTCACCCGGCCCGATCATGCCGGAGACTCTTTCCTCCCTGCAGCTGTATTCAAAAAGACTTTTATCAAACAGCAGGATCCCGGGTCTCATTCTGTCCCCGTCTTTCAGCAGCTGTACATAAAGATTCTTTGAATCAGGATCCGCTGTCTCCATCGCCAGGGCGTGGTCCGGATGGTATCCCGACGGAAAGTAATCATCCTTGTAGCCCATAAAAAAAGAGACTCTCGAGTTCCACAGCCAGTGCGTCACGTAGATCACATCGCCTTCATGCTGGCGTACGACACTGCCGGCGGCCTTGATGAACTTCCTCTGCTCTCTGATGTAGCCACTGCCCTGATACAGATAAAGTAAAGAGGAGGCGATGAAGAGAGAAAAAATTGTGACGACGGCACTCCCGCCGAAATATCTTTTTACTAAAGAGTTCCTGACATTCGACACAATGGAGCGCATCTCTGCGATCCCCATACCTCCGCACAACACAGCAGGTAAAGTCAGGACCGACATATATCGGACCTGTTTGAACAAAGGCCTGTACTCCGTCAGACTGGAAGAACCGAATTCGATCAGCAGCCATGTGACAAAAAACCATAAAAAGGCGAGAAGTACCCCTCTCCTCCTGGAAATGACCAGCGTGGCGAGAGCAAGGCAGACGAGATAGATTATCCCCCCCTGGCTGTATACCGGCCTGGTCAGACTCTTCAAATAGAAGAAGGGACGAAACCCCTGCGTCTCCGTCGAAAATATCTTGCCGCTGATTTCTGCCAGTCTAAAAGGGTTCCCGGTTTCGACCCAATATAAAATAGCTCCCGCGGCGGCCACAACGGCCAACCCTATAAAAAAAATTCCGTAACCTTTGAGCTCTCCCCGCTTATAAAAGAGAAATGAAAGAATAAAAAAGATCGACGACACAAGTCCGATATTACCAGCGAACGGCATCAGGGAAAATACGGCCCCCGAGAAAAAAAACAGTGATCTTCTTCTTGAGCTGGAATGTTCCGCTTGAAGGAAAAGCAATACAGAGACGGCTATGACAAGTTCCAATACCGGACCTGGCGTGACCCATGTTGATTCATTCACCATCACCGGCAGAAACGAGGCCAGTAGAGCGGCATAAAAACCGGCCTCCCGGCTGTGCATAAGCCTGCCTATTCTAAAGATCAACACCAGTGCAGAAAGCGATGTTACCAGTGACCATGCTACAGCGGTAATTTCTGAAACTCCGAATAAAGAGAAAAAAAGAGAGACCGGCACAAAGACTAAGAACCTGGTCCCATGCCAGTATGATACCTGGTCCAGATCATAGGAACCCTTCAGAAACTGCGCGGCATACCTGAGATAATTGAAATCGTCCACCGCAAAAACGCCTGAAAAGAATATCACCCTAATAACCAGGGCAATTGCGGCAATAAACATCATAAGTTGAAAATCATTGAACCTGCTTAATAAATGAGAAGAAAAAGGCCGGCTCCTGTATCTTATTAAATCCATGACGATCTGGACCTTTCGAGTTGTAAGGCGTTCCAGCAACAGCAAACGTATCGCCTGGCTGGGCTTCGCTGACGCATATCAGTCTCTTCTTTCATCAGGGAATACTATAACATTACATCCACTACACCTGTCATTTTTTTTCCGTCAATCGGGAATTTTGTCTCTCACTGACCCATACGACCCGAAAGAGGGATCCGTTATCTGAATCGATCACCTTTCAGGGCACTGCTGATGCGCATACACACCTTCCCCACAGTTGACTGCGGGACGATTTTCTGTTAAACATTCCTAAAGTAATCATCAATGACACGAGGAAAGGAATAACGATGGAGAAAAAACCACAGCAGAAACAGATCCAGATCGAACTCGATCCCAAAGTCGCGGAAGGCATCTACTCGAATTTTGTGCTGACCGGAAATACCCCCTCGGAATTCATACTTGATTTTGCGAGGATGCTCCCGGGATTTAAAAAAGCAAAGGTCCTCTCAAGGATCATCATGACCCCTCAATCCGCAAAATCACTTCTTACGGTCCTGAGCAGGACAGTGGCCCAGTTTGAACAGAATTTCGGGGAAATAACGATCAAGGGACCAAAGGGAAATCCTCCGATAGGGTTTCAATCTGCGGTGATCGATGAGACGGATAAAAAGAACTGAGCTCTGACCGCTCGAACAATCCGGGTTAAGGTGAGCTTCAGATGCAAAGCCCACATCATGAGGGGGGTTTTGTCTTCCATCTTTTATGGGCCCAGAAGTATTGTTCCGGATGTTTCCTTACGCATTCTTCGAGCGCCCTGACATGCGCTTCGGTCAGCCGCATGACCTCTTCATCCACATCGGCCTTCTGGTTCACTTCGATCGGAGGCAGGAAGACTGTCTCGTGCGATTCATCATCCTGGCGCACTATATAGCAGAAGATTATCGGACATCCTGACCTGTAGGCAAACTGCGCCGCCCCGGGATATGTCGATGCTGGTATCCCGAAAAAATCTACGAATATGCCGTGCCTGCGGGCATCCTGGTCCGAAAGAAGAGCGACCAGCCTCTTTTTTTTGAGCGATTTGAATATCCCCCGCGCCGCTACTCCCCTCGGGATGATCCCGATCCCTGCCCGCCTGCGAAGATCGTTCATAAGATCATCGACGCTTCTGTTAGCCTGCTCTCCGACGAGAAAATCCACATCGAATCCATAGGCGACTGCTGCCGCCCCGAGAAATTCCCAGGATCCAAAATGGCCTGTGACGATTACAACGCCCTGGCCCCGCTCTATCACTTCATCGACATTACTCCGGCCTGTCAGCCTGACAAGTTTGACAAGCCTTTTCTTTTCCGGTTTCTTCAGTGAAGCGAACTCTACCATCGATTTCGCGAAGTTCATATATGAACGGCGTGCGATCTGTCTTCGCTGCTTCGGTGAATAAAGGCCGCCAAAAGCTTTCTGAAGGTTTTCCAGGCTTACTTTTCTCCTTATCCTTACCAGGTCAAAAGCTATGATCCCGAGGACCGAAGCAAGCTTGACCGAAATCTTGAGCGGAAGGAGCGACGGTAACCATACGAGGACCCGCACTCCAAGGAGTTCCAGATAGTGCCTGAATCTTTTGAACCTGCTGATTTTATATCCTCCATCAATAAAGATTTAGATACCCGCCCGGGAACCTGCCCGGAGGCAGCAAGCCTACAGGAAAAGTCTTGCGAGAAGCGAGAATTTTATATCCAGGGCGTCCTCTGGGCACAGCTCATGACAGCACATACATTGAATACACCCCGACTGGTCGATGAAAAGGCCATCCTCTTCCCTGATGATCGTCTGAACCGGACAGCTTTTGAGACACTGCTCACATCGTGTGCACCTGTCCCTCGCGATCTCGAGCTTCAGCCAGACGAGCGGAGTGATCATTTTTGCAAGAGGGCGCGGAATCAATCTCAGTTTCCTGTTAGAAGGAAGAATAAAATCCACCGGCCTCAGATCCGTCCCGTCCCCTACTACATTTATCTTTGACAGAGACCCAACGCCTGCTCCTGTCTCATCCGCTATCTGTGTCGTATCTATCTGTCCCTCTCTAAAACCTATTATACCTGCGAGCACAGCGTCGACAGCCACCGCATCGGCGCCGGCAGCGAGCAGTCCGAGCTTTCGCGCTTTTCCGGAACTCGGTCCGTTACCCTCCATCGCAATTACCCCGTCGACTATCGTCAGGGAAGGCGATATTAATCTGTACAGTTCGACAAGCATCCGGGCAAATTCTCTAGGTTTGGGAAACATCTTGTGCAGTTCGGATTTTCTGAAACCTGGTATCACTCCGAAAATATTCTTAACACCGCCTGTAAATAGCGTGAGAGTATGAGTCTTCAGTTTAGCCAAATTTATTATCAGATCGGCATCGAGAACAGCTTTTGAGAGATAAAAATCATACCCGCCCCTTCTGACTACCTCGATCCCCGAAGTCTCAAAATTAACAAGTTCGAGCCGGGCATCTGAAGCCATCTCCATGATACCAGTCTCTTCCCATACCCTTTTGACACCCCTTATCGCGCCCCCAGGGCTGTCGCCGATTACAGGTTTTCCTCCCGCTTCAATGACTTTTTCAGCGACTACCCGGACAAGACCGGGATGCGTGGTGATCGCTCTTTCGGGAGATTTTGCAGAAAGAAGGTTAGGCTTCAGCAACACCCTCTGCCCCGGCCGGACAAAAGAACCTATCCCGCCAAATGGTTCAAGCAGTTTATCAAGCGCAAGCCTTAAATCCTTCAATTCATAAGAATTGCATTTTGTCAAAGAAACCGTACTGTCTTTGGTCTTACTGTTCATATCTCTCTTTTTATCGGAAGGGCGTATCTGCCGCCGCAGTTTTCCACCAGCCCTTTCATCTCCAGATCGAGGAGAACCGGCAATATCGAAGTTGCTGAAATATGACAGATTCGTATTAGTTCATCAACATGTTTCGGGTTCAGTTCGAGGCATGAATAGACCGTCTTCTCATCTTCGGTCATCAAATGCATCCTGTCCTTTTTGCCGGCATCTGTGGCCGCGCCACCGATGATCTTCTCATGCGGCCTTAACCTTCCGCACGGCGGCAGTGAGAAAAGAATATCATCGACCGACTCTACCAGACAGGCCCCCTCTCTTATCAGCATATGAGGCCCCCTGCTCCACTCTTCATCGACCGGCCCGGGAACGGCAAAGACTTCTCTTCCCTGGTCGGCAGCCCAGCGGGCAGTATTCATAGCGCCGCTTTTCACTCCTGCTTCGACGACGAGCACTCCAATAGACAACCCGCTCATTATTCTATTCCTCTGGGGAAAATTGTGCCTTAGAGGCGGAGTGCCGGGAAGGAATTCTGATAGAAGAAGGCCGTTTGAGATTATATCCATCGAGAGAGACAGATTTTCCGGCGGGTATGCGATATCGATCCCGCAGCCGATCACTCCGCAAGTGCTGCCTCCGCTTTCCAGAGCGCCCTCGTGAACCATACTGTCAATCCCTCTGGCCATCCCGGATATCACGATAAAGCCCCGCAAACCAAGTTCGAATGCTATCTTTCTTGCGAATGCCATACCTCTTCTGCTTGCACTTCTTGAACCCACGACGCAGAACGAGGGAAGCTGAAGCCTCTTTGCATCTCCTGAATAAAAGATGACCGGCGGCGGCTGCCCTATCTCTCTGAGAAGATAAGGATACCCTTTATCGGAGATAGTGATCACTCCGCAGTTCTCTCTTTCGGCAAACTGCAGCTGCCTCTCGATCAGATCATGATCGGGAGGGGGGATCTTTTTCCCGAGAAGCCTGCCGAGTTCCTCCCTCCCTGGAGAACTTCTCACCATAGAGACCATCCGCCTGACCGGTATAGTCCTGCTGAGCCTTAACCATTTCGAACTGCTGATACCTTTTACGGAAAGTAACTCGACCCAGAAATCCAGGTCATCGGTAGCCGCCATCATCCACACCTCCACATCACCACACCGGCACAGGGCAGAAACCTGAAAAGGAGGGATGATATCCCTCCGCACCTTCGGGACTCTTTGAGATTTATACCATTACTTGACTGTCAATAACAATCATTTTCGCTCTCGGCACAAAAGAAAAGGGCCGTATCAGCAGTCCTCCATCCGTGTTCACAAACCCCGTCCGGAAAAAACACCCTGCCGATTGCGGCCCTTAAAAATAACTATCTTTCATCAACTCTGCTGTTTCTTCTTCTCTACTTTCTTCTCTTCCTTCTTTTCTTCCTCTTTGCCTTCCTTCTTCATCTTTATCTTTTGAAGGATCATCTGTCCATTCTTGTTCTCGGGATTGAGCTTTAACGATTTTTCATAACATTTCTGTGCCTCATCGGTCTTGCCTGCCGTAAGATATCCCTCTCCGAGGCTGTCGTAGGCATTCCATGAATCCGGATACTCTTTGGCGTTGAGCTCAAAGACGCGAATCGCCTCTTCGGTCTTGCCGTGGCTGAGGAAGACATAACCGAGCGTGTTGAATTCTTCTTCTTTGAAATATGTCCCTTCCGCCTGATTCTTCTTCAATTTATAGAAGACCTTCGTCCCCTGATCGATACCATCTTTCTTTATCGCTTTTCCGACGATCCCGGCGGCAGAGTTCTCATTCTCGGATATCTCTGTCCACTTCATCATAAGTTTTTCCTGGACCTGCTTCTTTTTCTCCAGCTTTAATTGCTGCTTCTCGGCATCTGTCATATTCTTCTCTGCTTCGAGCTGCTGCTGCTTCATCTTAAGCTGCTCTTCTTTTGTGAGCTTCTCTGTCTTGGCCTTTTTATCCTTTTCAGACTGTGCGACAGCCTGAGAGTTCCAAAGCCCCGAAGTCGCCAGGGGAAGTACTATCATCAACACGAGAAGCGAAGTGATTATTGCGATCCTTCGGCTTCCCCTTTTCCTGTCGATCTTTGAATTTAGAATATTCATTATCCTCTCCTTCAGGTTTGAGCCCTGTGATATCGTGGACAACTGCCATACTGGACCGACCGAACAGCTTAGATCTGCTGCAATATCCATTAAAAGCTGCGCGTAATCGGATGGCTTTGCTCCCGCGCACAGGACCGCGTCATCACAATCCCTCTCCCGTTCTATCCTGAGCTGCCTGACTGAAAACAGTACAACCGGATTAAACCAGTACAGCACAGTCGCTATGAGAGAAAAGACCTCTATCAACGCATCCCATCTCTTAACGTGAGCAAGTTCATGCGAAAGAACAAGCCTGCGGCGCGTCTCGGACCAGTTTTCCGATTCTGCAGGTACTATTACCACCGGCTTGAATACACCGGTAGTGATAGCCGCCTTTATCTTTCCTGATTCGAGCAGACGCACCTTTCTTTTCAGATCCAGATCCCCAGCTACATCTTCCAGGACATTTTTCCAATCTTCCGGCGCGCTTTGAGAATTCAGCACCAGGTATCTCAATCCCACCCTTGATACGATGAACCAGCAAAGATACAACAGAACACCTGCCACCCAGATTGCAAAGGCCCAAACGTACCAGGGGAAGTTCGTCACTGGATTTTCAGAACCGGTAGTTCCTCCTTCCTTTGAACCGACAACCAGATTCACCGGAGAACCTTTTGCGGAATCGATTTCCTTGTAACCATATTCCCCTGTCGCATGTCTCAAACTCCAATTTCCCGGCTCCGGCAAGAGCGGCAATCTCCATACCGGTGTCATCACCGAAAGTACCGGGAGGATCACCAGTCCAAACAGAACCGAGACCCAGACCATATTTTTGACAAACGCCGATGAACGGCGCAGCAGCAGCGTTGCCGCCCAGGCACCGGCACAGATGATCGTCCCCTTGAGCGTTACATCTATAAACAGCCTGAGGACCTCGAGCCACTGGACCCCAAGCAGCTTACTGAAAAAGATATCGATCATTACTATCGTCCTTCCTCTCTCGTCCTCTTTATCAATTCAAGGATCATCTGTTCATCTCTTTCAGTCAGTTTTGCGTCTGATCTTTTTAAAATAGAGATAACGGCACTTACCTCTGAACCTTTATAAAATGAGTCCATCACATTATCCAGAGCACTTTTGCGCGCCAGTTTCAGCGGGATAGTAGGAATATAGATGAACTTTCCCTTTTCGGTCTCGTGCTTAAGATATCCTTTTTCTTCGAGGACACCAAGCATTGTTCTGACTGTAGCATTTACCGGGCTGCCTGATAATCTGGAGACGACGTCAGCGGCGCTGGCGCTTCCCATTTCGTAGATGACCTCCATTATCTGACGTTCCCTCTTGGTCAGCTCGCTTATCTTCGGTTTCTTCGCCACCGGATCCTCCTTTTGTTATATCGCTAACATGTGTATAATTTAACATCTTGGTTTTATTTGTCAACTGATAATTATTTTTTTTGTAACTTCTTTCCTTAGCAGAACGACTCAAAAAGTGAGACTGATACTTTTATCATCTCGACTTGATGAGTATTCAGCGGATTTGCAGAAACTGGCACAAACCGGTATCTGCCTCACACTTTGGCTAAAGGAGAAACCGGTATGAGAACTTCGATCCTGTTATCGCTCGCGTTTTTGCTCCTGCTTCCTGCTGATTCCGCGGCGCAGGACAACGCCAAAGAGCGCTCCCCGGCAGATTGCGACATCTCCCTCGCACTGGCCGATCTGAAGAATTCACTGGAACTTTCTAATGAACAGGAAACTGTCATCAGCGGACTCTACAGGGAATACAAAAGCTCAAGGAAATCGATCCTGGAAGAATTCCCCGAGGATAACGAAAACGACAGGCTGTCAAGACAGATCGAGATCCGCAGGTTGAACAGGGCGACAGAAGCAAAGATAATCGATATCCTCTCCTCCGACCAGATCGAGTCATTTAACCTGATCATGGAAAAACACCGGCGAGCGACGCAGGATAAACAGCGCGAAAACCGGGATTCTGAGGAAATGGTGATGATGAACAAACGCCTTGGACTAAGCGCCGGGCAGGAAGAAAAAGTCGGCGCCATTCTCAGCAGCCGTTCCGAGAAGATCAGGTTGCTTATGGGAGAAAGAAAAGGGGAGCGCGGGCGTCTGGAAGCCGTGAGGGAATCGATTGAAAAGATCGACGATGATACCGAAAAAAAGCTGAGCGTTATCCTCACTGATGCCCAGATGAAAGAATACGGGAAGATCCGGGATGAAGAACGCGAAAAAATGAAGGCACACCGCCGGCCGCCGGGCAGGAAAGGAGATAGGCCCGAAGGAGGAAGACCTGACGGAAGCGAAAGACGATTTTAAATACGCCAAACCCTGAATCTTATAGGGCTTGAATAATTAACTGGTTTATCACATCATCAGGAACAAGAAGGAGATAAAGAAAGATGAGAAAGAAAAGCACTGTCAAAGAGAAAGCAGTGAGAGTCAAACTTCCCGCTCGGATGATCGCTGTGACTATTATGATATCTTGGATGCTCGCGGCTCTTGCCGGAGAGGTCTCGGCTCAACAGCCAAACCGGCCTCGATATACTGAAGAGGAAAGAAAAGCCGTACATGAAGAGCATATTGCCCTCATAATCGAAAAACTGGGGTTGACCAGGGAACAGGAAGAGAGACTCCGCCCCCTTCTTGAGGAAGGCATCGGTCTCCACCGGATGGATCGTTTTGCACGGGACAGAATGAGCGAAAAAAGAAACGGAATGCCTGGCCGGACGATGAGACCGAACGATGGCAAAGCCAGGTGTTGCAGAGATCACCGGTACGCGAGAAGACCGGACGACTCATACCACAACGGCAGGGTCAACAGGTCTGAAAAACGATCCGGCTCTGACTGCCGCTTCGATCTCTCTCCAGGGAGAGGTTCCCATGGAAGATCCTTCCATGGAAGGTCTTTTCATAAAAATGATCGGCTGAGGGATCATCGGCACGAACACAGAAAAGCGATCGAAGAGATACTCACGAAGGAACAGATCGAAAAGATGCACGATATCCATATGGAACTGAGAAAAGAGATGCTTGACGAAGAGGCATCCGACGAAAGATAGTTCAGAATAATTCGGGTCCCGTTCAGCCCCTGGTGTTTTTGATGATAGAAGACCGGTCAAAGGAAAGTGACGAGGAGATCATCAGCCAGGTGCTGAATGGGAACGTGGATCTTTATGAGGAATTGATCGACAGGTATTCGGAAATAGTACTCGGTATCGTATCGAAAAGGATCCCGCTGGATCAAGCGGAGGAAATGGCGCATGAAGTCTTTGTCAGAGCTTACAGATCACTGCAGGGATTCAATGCGAGCAGCCCATTTGGAAACTGGCTGTCGAAGATCGCGGTCAGGACATGCCATGACTACTGGCGAAAGAGATACAGATCAAAAGAAGAACCTGTCAACTCTCTTGATCCCGAACATAGAGAATGGCTGGACGGATTTATGGCAGAAAGCGCAAGGAATTCATTTGATCGAGCCGAATCGAAAAAAACAGCGAGGGAAATAATTCTCTGGGCACTGGAAAAGCTCGATCCTGGCGACAGAGCAGTACTTGAACTTGTCCATCTTGAAGGGTACTCTGTCAAAGAGGCCGCAGGGATCCTGGGATGGAGCAGCGGGAAAGTCAAGATACGCGCGTTTCGTTCAAGGAATAAATTGAGAAAGATGTTGGAAAAGATCATCGACTGACGAAGAGGGTTATATGAGATCCCGAAAAGAAAAACTCGACATACTTGAAAAGAGACTTGTCTCTTCATGGAAAACAGGCGAAGCGGTCTCTGTAGGATCCGGGTGGCAGGCGGATATTATGAGGGAGATCCGACTCAGTGGAATTCCCGGCGGGAAGATGGATATCTTCGAAGACCAGGGAAGACTCATCTGGCGGTTTTCAATGGTTGCAGCCGGATTTACACTCTTCTTTTTGCTTTATGCCCTGACAAATGACATAATGCCGTACAGGGATCTTGCTCTTTTGTTTCTTGATGATCCCGCCGGATTTATACTTTCGCCTCCTTTTGTATAGGCAGGAAAGGAAAGATGAGAAAAATGAATAAATTCAAGATATGGCTCGGAATTGCACTCATCTTCCTTTCGGGAACGGTCATAGGAGTCCTCGGTTCCACAATCATGATCCGGAAACATGTCATCGGATTCATGGAAGGCGGACCTCCTAGAGCAAACAGAAGAGTCATAATGGAAGTAACCAAAGGCCTTGACCTTTCTGCTCTGCAGATGGCGAAGATCGATTCTATTCTCAATGAGAACCATTCGAATATCGAGAAGATCTCAGGAGAGTTCCGCGATACGATGGAGACATTTTTTGAGCAGCAGAGTTCACAGATAAAACAGGTACTGACGAAACAGCAGCAAAAGGAATTTGAGGAAAGATATTCGGAGATCAAAAAATCCATTGAAAAACGGATCCATCATCACCGACCAGGCGGCAGGCCGGGACGGAATGATCGGCGCAGGAACGCTCCGCCTCCTCAATTCGGGGACAGCATCTGAAGAGGATATATCATTGGCTGTAAAATACACATTCTTTCTCGCCGCGCTCCTTGTGGCCGTTTCGTCATGCGGAACAGGCTTTCTTAAACCGTCTATGGATGAGGGTCCGCTCGGCCAGATCGAAATACCCCCCTCATATGAACTGACTGCCCCGGACTCTGCATCCGGCGCTAATGGCCATATGTGGTGGAAAGAATTCGGTGATCCCGGGATCGACCTTCTCGTAGAACAGATAATAGAAAGAAATCTTGATATTCGAAAAGCCTCGGCCGTAGTAATGGAATTTCGCGCCAGAGCAGGACAGGCCCGTGCAGGAAGATTGCCTTCTATTTCCCTGAACGGAAGCTACCAGCGCCAGCTGACGCCGGAAGTCTCCACTCCGCTGGGGGTCTCCGGGGGGGAAGCAACGGATAGCTACAACCTGTCAGCCGCAGCATCTTTTGAGCTCGATCTGTGGGGAAAACTGTCGATGGCGGATGAAGCCGCCCGCCTGGATCTTCTATCATCTATCGAAAATCAGAACACTCTGACACAAAGCATCATATCGGAGGCGGTATCCCTTTATCTTCAGATCGAAGCCCTGGAGAGACGGATCGCAATATCGGAAAAGGCTATCTCGCATTACAGGGATAACGTAGAAATCATAAATAATCGCTACAGAAAGGGATTGACATCGATACTCGATCTCGAGCAGTCAAAACGGAATCTTGCCAACGCCGAATCCCAGCTGCCTCTATTAAGACAGGAGCTGGGAATATACCAGCAGCGTCTCTCCGTGCTGACAAGCCATTATCCTAAGACCCGGCCTCCAAAAAAACACCCTGAGGATTATTATACGTCGCTCTCGCCCATACCTCCCGGCCTTCCTTCGGAACTCCTCGAGAAGAGGCCCGACATCAGAAGTTCGGGGGCAAGACTCAGCGCGGCGGCTGCCCGGGTCGGGGTAGCAAGAAGCAACCTTTTCCCAAGGATCAGTCTCACGGGAAATTATGGGTATTCAAGTGACGAGCTGAAGGGATTGACACAGCCTGGGAATCTGCTTTGGAATATCGTAGCGGGGATCACCCAGCCGATATTCAGTTCCGGCAGATTGACTGCCGAGAAAAATGCGGCCTGGGCGAGATATCGTCAGGAGTACGCAGATTACGCAAAAGTAGTGCTCAACGCATTTTCTGAAGTAGAAGCCGCTCTTCTAACGAACGAGCAGCAGATCGTGAGGCGCGAAAAGGTCGTTGTCTTTCTTCAGCGGGCAAGAAATACGCAGGAAATAGCGGAAAAAAGATATCAGAGAGGGCTGATAGATTATATCACTGTCCTTGATGCGATACAGGCAAGGTTTATGGCGGAAGAGAAGCTTGTACTCACAGACCTTGCCATTTTGAGCAACAGGGTCACAATTCACCGGGCGCTGGGCGGTAACAGGTCAGCAGCAAAGGAATAAAAAACATGATCAAAAATCTCAAAGAATTGAAAAGGACAAGACCAGGGACATTTCACATTATCATATTTTTTGCGATCATTCTGGCGGCAGTCCTGATCTTTCTATTGATGATGGCGACAAAAAAAGACGTAAAAAAACGAAGATCGACTCTTCCCGTGCCTGCCGTAAGCACTGTCAGGGCTGACGCTGAAAACCGCAGAATAATCCTTTCAGGCGAGGGAACCGTCAAACCTCTGAGAATGATCAATCTTGTCCCGCAGGTCAGCGGAAAAGTAGTATCGATCTCGGATGCCTTTGCCGACGGAGGTGAAGTCGAAAAGGATGAGATTCTTCTCAAGATCGAAGATTCTGATTACAGGATCGTTGTAAAATCTGCTGAAGCAAATATCATGGATCTTGAAAGCAGACTCCAGATGGCATTTGAAGAGGCAGAGGCCGCGAAAGAAGAATGGTCGCTGGGCAGAAAGGGCGGCGGCGATCCCCCACCGCTGGTAGCAAAAGAACCCCAGCTTGCAGCTGCCAGGTCCGCACTGACCGCGGGAAAAGCTAATCTTGAAAAGGCTTTACTGAATCTTGAAAGGACCCGGCTCAAGGCCCCTTTTAAAGGAAGGATAAGCAGCAAGAACGTCGATATCGGACAATTTGTCTCTCCCGGGCAGGCAATCGCGGCTATGTACTCTATCGATGAGGCAGAGATAACTGTACCGATGCGCGATGAAGACCTGTTCTGGCTCTCTGTCCCGGGATTCACGACAGAAAACGAGCCGGGGAGCCCGGCGACGGTCAACGCCGAAATAGCGGGACAAAAGATGTCATGGCCTGCAAAAATCGTCCGTGCCGAAGGGATTATCGATTCGAAAACTAGAATGGTCAATCTTGTAGTAAGAGTGGACGACCCATATGAATCGACCCCTCCCCTTGCTATGGGACTTTTTACATCAGTCAGGTTCGAAGGAAAAGCGCTCGACGGGGTAATAGTCCTTCCGCGCTCGAGCATACATAACGATGATACCGTCTGGATCGTTGATGAAAACGGCAGGCTAAGGTTCCGCAAAGTAAAAATAGCCAGATTCGAGGGAAACAGCGTCTGGATAACCTCCGGTTTGGACAAAAGCAACATAGTCGTTACTTCAGAGATCAAAGCTGTCACGGACAGTATGAAAGTGAACTTCCGTTCTGCGAAAGGAATTACAGAGTAATGAACGGTATAGTAAGATGGTTCACTGAAAATCATGTAGCATCCAATCTGCTGATGGTCTTTTTACTTGTCGCGGGATTTATAACTGCCCAGACGGTGAAGGTCGAGACCTTTCCCGATTTTTCGCTGGACATAGTCAGCGTTTCGGTCGAATACCCCGGAGCCTCTCCGGAAGAGATCGAAGAAGCTATTGTCAAGAGGATAGAAGAAAGGATAGCTGGCCTTGCGGGGATCCAGGAGATAAATTCGACTGCCAGCGAAGGCTTCGGATCAGTAAACATCGAAGTCGTCAACGGCTGGGATATTGAAAATCTCGTCAATGACGTAAAATCCGAAGTAGACAGGATCAGGACATTCCCTGCTGAAGCCGAGAGACCTGTTGTAAGGCAGATAGTACGGACAAACCAGGTGATCAACCTCGCAGTCTTCGGAGACGCCGACGAGGCGACGATCAAATATATGGCGGAGAAGATCAAGGATGATCTTACAGAACTTCCCGGAATAACTCTTGTAGATCTTTTCGGTGTAAAAAAAGGCGAGATCCATATTGATATTTCTGAAAAGAACCTTCGCCGCTACGGCCTGACCCTTGACCGGGTCGCAGGAATAATCCGAAACACCAGCCTTGACCTGCCCGCCGGATCGATCAAATCGTCAGACGGAACGATAATGATCAGGACCAAGGGAAGACGTTACCACGCTGCGGACTACAGCGATATTGCCGTGATCACTGACCCCGAAGGCGGCAAAGTGACACTGGGTCAGATAGCCACGCTTACTGACGGGTTCGAGGATATTGATCTCAATCTGAAAACGAAAGGGAAACGGGCCGCTTTCATAGAGGTCTACCGGGTCGCCGACCAGAGCGCCCTGAAAGTGGCAAAATCTGTAAAAGATTATGTCAGCGGGATCAGGGAAGATCTTCCAGAGGGAATAGAGATAGTATTCTTCAGGGATATGTCAGAAATACTTAAAAGCAGGTTGAATCTGCTGATCAGAAATATGGCTCTGGGGCTTGTCCTCGTAATAATCCTTCTCAGTCTTTTTCTTAACCCAAAGCTTGCCTTCTGGGTCACTCTCGGAATCCCGATATCATTCGCAACAGCGTTGTGGCTTCTGCCCGTTTTCAATATTTCAATCAATCTTATATCTCTTTTCGCGTTTATTCTTATTCTTGGGATAGTCGTAGATGACGCGATAGTGATAGGCGAAAATATATACCGAAAACGTGAGAACGGGATCGGCGGCATCGAAGGGGCGGTAAGCGGAGCGAACCAGGTATCGCGTCCGGTCATATTCGCAGTTCTCACGACTGTAGCAGCATTTTATCCTCTGCTCATGATTCCCGGAGTGAGAGGCAATTTTATGCGTAATATCCCGATGGTCGTCATCCTCGTTCTGCTCGGTTCACTGCTCGAATCTTTGTTTATTCTTCCCGGCCATCTGGCAAGAAGCCGTTTCAAGGGTGTAAACCACTCTGCCGGTGATGATAAATCAAGGTGGGCCGATCGAAAACTGAAAGAGTTTATAAAAGGGCCATACAAAAGGTCGCTCGAATTCTGTCTCAAATGGAGATATGCGGTGGTAGCTGCCGGAATAGCCCTGCTTCTTATCACGGCCGGCATATTTCAAAGCGGCCGGATCAAGTTCAGCCTCTTCCCCAAAATTGATGCCGACAATCTGGTCTGTTCGATAGTGATGCCCCCCAGCACCCCCGTTGAGAGGACTGAAGAGATCCTGGCGCATATCGAAAGATCAGCTCTCGAAATGATCGAGGAAGTCGATTCAAAACGGGCTCCAGGGGCTCCATCGATAATGGAAGAGTATTTCTCCCTGGTCGGAGTCCATATGGATAGAGGCGGCCCTATGGGATCAAGTTCCACTGGAGGATACCTCGCCGAAGTGCAGATACAGCTTCTTGAAGGAGAGAAACGGGACATCAAGGCCTCCGTGCTTGCAAACGCGTGGAGAGAAAAGACAGGGCCGATCCCGGATGCCGAATCTGTAACTTTCGTCGGGCAGCTCAGGACAATGGATTCACCGGTCGAAGTACACCTTTCCTCAAACAATAATGAGCGCCTGCTGGAAGCTGTCGAAGCGATGAAAGATGAATTGGGACAATTCCCCGGACTGATCGACATCAACGACGATTTTCTTCCCGGAAAAGATGAACTGCAACTAAAACTCAGGCCCTCAGCACGCAGTTTCGGTCTGACCCTCAACGACCTGGCCCGGCAGGTGAGAGCAGCTTTCTATGGTTCGGAAGCATTGCGCATCCAGAGAGACAAGGATGAGGTCAAGATCCTCGTACGCTATCCCGATTCGGAAAGAAAGTCTCTTGATAATATTGAAAATATGAGAATAAGGATGGCTGACGGCAGCGAAATACCATTCGGCCAGGTAGCTGATGTAAGCAGAAAACAGGGATACGCTGTCATTCAGCGTTCACAGAGAAAACGTGTTATCGCTGTCACCGCCGATGTAGAAGAAGGTGTCGCCAACGCGGCAGAGATAAATGCCCTGATCGAGGAAGAAACACTTATTCAGCTTCGCAAACGCTTTCCTGAAGTCGGATTTATAATCGAGGGTGCCGGAAAAGAAGACAAAGAATTTATGAGTTCAATAGGCAGGTCTTTCATTTTCGCGCTCTTCATGATCTATGCCCTGCTTGCGATACCTTTCAGGTCTTTTTCCCAGCCGGTGATAGTTATGACGGCTATTCCCTTCGGAATCGTCGGCGCAGTGATTGGCCACATTCTCATGGGGTTTGATATAAGCATGATGAGCATGTTCGGAATAGTCGGGTTATCAGGAGTCGTGGTCAATGACTCGCTGGTGCTGATCGAAGCTACGAACCGCATAAAGGAAAGCGGCAAAACTCATTTTGAAGCGATCACGGGAGCAGGCGCTCTCAGATTCAGGGCTATTATTCTGACCTCGATCACAACATTCGGCGGCCTTACTCCGATGCTCATGGAACGCAGCCTTCAGGCAAAGTTTCTTATACCCATGGCTGCCGGCCTAGGGTACGGAGTCCTCTTTGCCACCGGCATAACCCTGATCCTTATCCCCTGTCTTTATCTGATCCTCGAAGATATTCATATATTATCGGAAAAGATCAGACTTGCCTTCAAATGATATACAGGGATTCAATCGACAGGCATACCTACAGGATAAGATAATCGCGCATATCAGCCTTCAGCATCTTTTCAATCTCATCTCTGTTGCTTCCATCGGTCTCTGAAAAAGAGAAAGCAAACACCATGAATTCCCTGAAATCAGTTTTTCTTATCTCAAGCAACTTTTTGAAATTCGATGAATACTCATCGTATTTGATGCCAGAAACGGATTTCGGATCGATATCATCCGGGATCAGCCCTACTACAAGAGGAAAGACCTTATCCTCTTTTCCCTCGAAAATAGACGGCCAGTCCGGCTTGAGCTGCCTGAAATAATATTCTATTGTATTGATCCCCCACGCGAACCAGGCTATATCGGTAGCACACCATCCTGCAAACCTCATTGGGTTTGCCTCTATAGGCATTACCGAATCTCCCTCGACCCTGAATTCGATATGCATAGGCATATTCTTGAAATCTCCGAGTCTTCCGAGTCTCTCCAGATGACTGCTGAAGAGATCCGAATATTTTTCGATAATAGCCTTCGATGTCAGGTACGTTCTGTCACTGACATCAGTCTCGCTGATGAAGAGGTGATGAAGGATGTTAAGTATGACAGGGTTCCCCATATCGTCATAGTAAAGGTCGACAGCAAACTCGTCTCCGTCTATATGCTCCTCTATGATGAATCTTCCCGTATCGAGGACTTCTTCAGGATATTGGCCTTTGACCTTTTCAATATCTCTTGCGATCAGTGACAGGACACGGGGCCACTCTCTGTCGGAAGCTACTTTATGGACTCCGATGCTGAAAAACCCCACGACCGGTTTAATGATAAACGGTTTCTTCAATCCGGTCGTATCGAGAGAACCAAGTTGATCTATGGTCAATTCCCTGAAAAAGAAATCCCGGTATTCATCTTTAAGAAGTCTCCTGAACCTGCCCTTGTCCTTACATATATCGATCCTTTCGGGATAACCTGTAAACGCAAGGTTGTCTTCGATCCATTTGATCGAATCTTCAGAGTTGGAATATAAAAGAGGGTTTTTTTCATTCTTCAAACTGTCTATAAGCCGATCAGCTTCGACGATCTTGAGATCATATTTCTCCGATAGAGCCCTGGAGACCTCGTTTGAGAGAACAGGCAGCTGAAGCCGCTGCGCGGTCTCCGCAAGAAGGTCTGATACGTAAGGTTTTTCAAGTATGAGCATTCTCTCTTCTTTCATAAGGTTCGATAAATCAGGATCTCCGCTCAATATATCATCTTTTGATATGCGCTTCCAGGGTATCGTCACAGATCAAACAGAAAAGATCCTCCGCCATGAATCAATCATGCTGCAGAGGATCTGATCTTCGGAAGACCGAGTGGGATCGATCAGGATTTTACCGCACCCTGCAGCATTTCCTTGATCCCTCCTATTGAACTCAGAACGCCAGTTGCCTCGTAAGGCAGATATACGACCTTATTATCCTTACCCGATACCATCTCCTTCAGTGTCTCGATATATTTTATCGCTATGAGGTATGTCGAAGGGTCCCCTCCGGTCTGCGCTATAGTCTCGGTGATCCTCCTTATAGCTTCCGCTTCGGCTTCGGCTATCTTCATCCTCGCTTCGGCTTCACCCTCGGCGATAAGGACCTTTGCTCTTTTCGATCCCTCAGCCTTGTTGATATCAGATTCTTTCACTCCCTCGGCGTCGAGGATCCTCGCACGTTTCATCCCTTCCGCTTCAAGGATTGCTGCACGCCTGTCCCTCTCTGCCCGCATCTGCTTTTCCATCGCTTCCTTGATATCTTTCGGCGGATTGATATCCTGAAGTTCTACGCGGTTTACCTTCACGCCCCACTTGTCGGTAGCTTCATCCAGTATATCCTGCAGCTTTCCGTTTATCGTGTCTCTTGACGAAAGAGTCTCGTCGAGATCCAGTTCGCCGATCACATTTCTTAGAGTCGTCTGAGTCAGTTTCTCGATCGCGTTGGGAAGGTTGGCTATTTCATAGACTGCCTTGACCGGATCTGTTATCTGGAAGTAGAGAAGCGCGTTGATCTCGATTACGACGTTATCCTTAGTAATGACGTTCTGGCGTGGAAAATCATATACAGCTTCCCTGAGATCGATCCGTTTTAACTTCTTTCTCTTGATAAACATCACTCCGTCGTGGCCTTCTGTTCGATAGGCCCAATCCATTTCTCGCGCTCTTTCAACTATAGGCCAGATGATGTTTATCCCTGAACCGAGCGTCCTGTGATATTTACCAAGCCTTTCAATTACCATCGTCTCGGCCTGTTTGACTATCTGAAGCCCCCTGGATGAAAAGACGATCACAAAAAACGCGATCAATATAACGATAACGAAGAACCCCATGGTATCTCCTCCTTCTCTAGTATCAGGCTGTCTCGACGGGTTCGTCGACAGTCACGAACAACTTGGTCCCTTCTACCCTCTTTACGATAATTTTCGTACCCTTTTCGACGACAATATTGTCTTCAGAGACGCCCCGCCAGTTCTCACCGCCGACTACTATCCTGCCGGTCTCTGCGTTCGGATCGATCTTTTCCACAACCATTCCTTTTTTACCGACAAGCGCATCGACATTTGTTTTAAGTTTGCTTCCCGACTTATGAAGATATTTCAGCATCATCGGCCGTATACGGAAAAAGACCAGAAGCGTGACAAGTGAGAAAACTATGAACTGCACCCTTATCCCGAATGAAAGCGCAGCAAACAGGCCCGAAACAAAACAGGCGATCCCGAAACAGGCAAGAACAAATCCAGGAGTGAAGATTTCTCCAATCAGAAGAAGTATCCCCACAACGATCCAGATTACCCATAAAGACATGATCTTTCCTCCTCTTTCTTACTGAAGATACATCCGCTATCCTGACTTTATTCATTTTTTCCGATTGAAAAGCCCTTACGCAAAAAAAGCCATTGGACAGCACGGCAAAAAGCCCCGTGTTGATTTCAATGACTGGTACTGGATATGTCACCGCTATCCGGTTCCGGGTCAGTTATCCTCGAATTTAAAGGAGACCTTTACCTTCGCCCTGTATGCTTCGACTTTTCCATCCGTGATCTGCATATCGAGCTGGGAGACTTCCGCTATCCTCAGATCCCTCAGGGTCCCCGCGGCCTTTGCCACTGCCGCTGCAGCCGCTTTCTCCCACGACTCCTTGCTTGTTCCGACGAGTTCGATGATCTTGTATACGCTTTCCGGCATCATTCCCTCCTTTCTATGGATCGCTTTCGAGGATCTTATCTCCCTCGAATGAATAATTCCAGCATTATTTGGATCGGGATAGCCGGAACACCGGTCAACCGGATCATTCATCCTCTTCTATTTCGGCGGCCGAAGAGCAGGGAAGGCTCTTTACCGAATAGCGGAGGATGACGGCACCGGCAATAAAGAGGATCGAGATGGAGGAAATACTGATACGGCTTGAGATATCCTCGCTGAATCCTGCTGATCTTGCCAGCAGGCCCACGATTCCGACAAAAAAAGGCCCCATCACTACCGCAAACTTTCCCACCATGTTGTAAAAACCGAAATATTCAGCCGCCTTTCCGGATGGGATCATCCTTGAATAATGGGCACGGCTCAGAGCCTGTATTCCGCCCTGTACGAGACCGATGATTATCGCGAGTGCGTAGAAACCGGATTTATCCCGGATGAATGCCGCAAATACCGATACAAGCAGATAGACACCGATAGAAAAAAAGATACAGCGTATAGCTCCGACCCTTTTTCCAACCGTTCCAAATATTAACGCTGAAGGAAAACCTACAAACTGGGTGATCAGCAGCGCGATTATAAGATCTTTGTAGTTTAGACCTATCGAGAGGCCGTAATCGACTGCCATTCGAACGACAGTATCTACTCCATCGATATAAAGCCAGTAGGCGACAAGGAAAAGACACAGGAACTTAAGTTTTCTGATCCTGCGGAAAGTATCTGCAAGTTCCCTGAAAGCGCCTGATATCACTCCGCCGGCACTTTTCTTCATTCGAGGAATCTTTTCTCTGACATTTATGAGGAGAGGTATCGAAAACAACGCCCACCACAGGCCGGCTGAAAGGAAAGACAATTTTACCGCTTCCTGCGGATCGACTATTCCGAATCTTTCAGGATCGAGGGTCATCCAGACATTAGCTGCAAAAAGGACCCCCCCTCCAAGGTATCCAAGTGAATACCCAAGGGAAGAGACCATATCAGTCTCTTTCTCTTCCGCCACGGATTTCAAAAGCGCATCGTAAAATACAAGGCTTCCGGAGAATCCGATCGAAGCAAGAATATATATTATTACGGCGGCTGCCCATTCCCCTCTGGACACAAGATAAAGAGCGGATGTCATCACGGCTCCAAAATAAGCGAAAAAAATCAAGAACCGTTTCTTTATGCAGGCCCTGTCCGCGATAGCCCCAAGGACTGGAGCCAAAAGGGCGACTAAAAGGCCTGCGGCGGAATTTCCCAGTCCGAGCCTTGCGGTAGTCACGGTCGTGTCCGCCCCGGCACTCCAGTAGCGGTTAAAAAACAGAGGAAAAAACCCTGCCATAACGGTCGTGGCAAACGCGGAATTCGCCCAGTCATATAAGGCCCAGGAGACGATTGCTCTTTTGTTATCGCCCATCATGCCCTTCACTCTAAACCATAGTTCATACGACTTCAACCGCCTATCGTTTCCAGCTGTCTGATTCAATGAAACAGAAAAGATGCTGAAAAACAGATTCCCTCGAGGGGACGACAGAAGGAATCAAAATTGCAGACTGTCTATACCAAGAGGCATGAAGGCAGCAGGCAGGATCGTATCTTAAGTTATTTGGTTTTATATCAGAGTGTTACGGTACTTATATAATATTTTAGTTTAAATATAATCGCCTCACGGAAAAGGATTTTTGCACTATGGATTATGCAATCTGCTCAATTTTTCGAAATGGAGATTCCGCATGAAAGATATCACGATAAAACGAATCGACGTATTTACGACGAATCCTTTTGGAGGAAATCCTGCCGGAGTGATAATCGATATGGAAAGAAGCCGGATCGGCCAGATCCAGGCGATAGCCGCCGAAATGAGGATGAATCTTATCGAACTGGCCTATATTACCCGGGCAGATTCCATAGAGGCTGATTTTCAGATAAGGTTTTATACGCCAGACAAGGAACTTGAGTTCAGCGGACATGTAGCTCTTGCTGCATGCTACGCGCTGATAGAAGAAGGGATGATACTTCTTAACGAAGGGTTGACGACAGCCGTCTTCGAGTCGAAGATCGGTATTGTCCCGCTGGATATCTTTTTCAGCAGGGACTCCCGTGAAGCAGAAGACGGATCAGAAGGAATATTTATCGATAAGGGCAGCAACGCTAACGGTACACTCAAGAAGATAATGATGCAGCAGCCTTTGTACACCTTCAGGGACTCATCTGTTCAAGCAAAAGAGATTGCAGCGGTACTTGGTATCGACCCGCTGGACATCACCTCTACCGGCCTTCCGCTGGTGACCGCTTCCAATGAGATCGACTGGCTTATAATACCGGTCAAATCAAAAGAAACAGTTTACGGTATGCATCCGGACCTTATTAAACTCGGTATCCTAAATAAAAAACATGACGTCTGGAGCAACCATATATTCACTCTGGACACTTATGATCCGGGATGTATAACGTATTCCCGTAATTTCAGCCCATGTATGGGGCTGTGGGAGGATCCGGCGTCAGCAAACGGATCAGCCGGGCTCGGAGCCTACCTGAAGCATTTCGGGATAACCGCCTCGGATTCGATTGTTATGGAGCAGGGTAATGAAATCGACAGCCTCGCCAGAATGCAGGTCGAATTCACAATGGATGGAGGAGCAGTAAGGAATGTACGGGTCGGAGGACTGGCCGTTAACTCGATAGAACGGCCTCTTGAGCTTCAGGTCATAGATTCTTAAAGATGATATAGTATCCTTAATACCGCATTAGCGGTCAATCTTCCCTGAAGAGGGATGCGAATTTCAAAAATACGAAGACATCCCTGAAATTCGAGGCTATGCCTACCGATACTCTTACTGCGCCAGTACTTTTTCCGTCTATGCACTGCCTGAACTCTTCTATCGTCATCCTGTTTTCAGAGGTAGCCATACAGGTTATCATCTCATCCTTTGAAAGTCCCAGAGCAAGTTCCCCCGCTCCAGGATTGCAGAAACACCCCGTCCTTAAAGAGATCTTCCAGAGATTCGCTCTTTTCTCCACCAGATCGTGACTGAATACAGCCCCCTCTTTATCGTAGAAGTTGATTGTTACCGTCCCGCCTCGGGCACCCCTTTCGACAGGGCCATAGAGGCGGATCAAAGGTTTGCCATTTCCGTGCCTCAGTTCCAGCAATCTCTTTATCAGCCAGTCAGAAAGACACTCCACCCTCAGGTGTATCGTCTCCAGACCTATGCTCTCTATATAATCAAGGCCCCGCCCGACTGCCGGAAGGTTCGCGTAGTCGAGAGTCCCGTCTTCGAACCCTTCAGCCCCTGGAGCGAGATAATATAGATCAGCCTGCACCGAAGCGACAGTTATCGTTCCACCTGCGAACCAGGGACGATGAAGTTTCTCAAGCGCTTCCCTTCTTGCGATGAGACACCCCACACCTGTTGGAAATCCGAATATCTTGTAAAAAGAGATAGCAACGTAATCAGGCTTGAATCTGCCCAGATCGAGCCGGTTTGTCGGGACGAATGCCGCCGCGTCGAGAAGCACATCCCATCCTTTTGACTGGGCAAGTCCGATCCACTCGAGCGGATGCTGTGTTCCTGAAAAATTCGACTGCGCCGGATAAGCAAACAGTCTGTTTTTCGACGAAGCTCCCTCATCAAGATATTTCTCGAGGATTCCCCTGGATATCCTCAGATCCGGCGGCATTACAGGAACATACCTTGTCGATGCCCCGCGGACACGGTCGAATTCCCGTATACCGAGGACAGAGTTGTGATTGTCAAAACTCAGCAGAAGCTGATCTCCCTCTTCAAAAGGGTATGCCTCTCCGACAAGTTTCAGCGCCTGGCTGGCGTTAGATGTGAAAATCAGGACATACTCATCTTTTGGCGCGTTAAAATAATCAAGCACCCTTGCCCTGCATTTGTCTATTTTCTTCGTTGAATAAGCCGAAGTCGGATTCGAAGAATGAGGATTTCCGAGAACATTCTCAAGCAGAAAACTCATATGGTCTCTGATCTGAGAATCGCTGTAGATCCCGCCTCCCGTATAATCAAGGTAAATGTGCCGGCCCTTGTCGAGCCTGGAATATTCCTTCTCGCGCAACTCGTCAAGAATGGCAGTCTTATGATATTCAGGATAATCCTCAAGAAAGTCATCAAAGGCGTCAGCGACTTCACTATCACCTGTGTCAGGCTTTTCCCACATCGATCTTCTCATATTCCGATCTTTGACAGCGCGGCCTGGAAACGATCTTCGCCTGCCGCCGCATTTAGATAAAAAGTGAAAATTTTGACTCCGACGCGTCACTTATAAAAGTTCCGACCCCTCCAAGTTTTACACCATCGATCAGGTCTTCCTTCTCGATTTCCATAACCTGCATACTCATTTCACAGGCGACCAGTTCTACACCCTGCTCCTGTGCCTGCCTTATCAGATCAGGCAATGGAATCACATTCGCTTTTTTCATCATTTTCTTGAACATCCATCTTCCCATCCCGCCAAAATTGAATCTGGAGGGTCCCAGCCTGTCTGCGCCTCCCCTGTTCATTACGCCGAGCATCTTTCCAAACACGCTTTTCCCGGTCCTGTTCCCCTTTTGCAGTGCTTTCAACCCCCAGAAGGTAAAAAACATCGTGACTTCCATATCGAACGCGGCGGCCCCGTTCGCTATGATGAATGCGCCCATAACCTTATCCATGTCCCCACTAAGTACTACAAGGCTTACTTTCTCTGTCAAAGCTTCTTCCATATTTTCTCACCTTTTTAAATGACACCTGAACTGAATGAAATAGGCCAGCGAAAAACGAACTACCTGCGGGTGATCGTCTATCGCTTTGCGCTGAAGATTATATCTCACCTGCCGTACGAGACCGCGGTTAGACGACTTTATCAATCTTCGATAGAGGGTTTATAAATAAATTCCCTGCTCCCGATGACTTGACCGTCCTCAAGAACAATATCGACTCTCCATGCACCGGAACACTTATCGGCGATCCTCTTTGAACTCCATGTCCTCCAGTTGGACGACCCGACATTCAATTCGACTTTCGCCTTCTTATCCTCTCCGAAATACCAGACATGGTATATCTTTGTCTCCCCTGCCGCGCCTGTGATCCTCGTAAAACAGAAGACACGTTCCAGGCTGCTGAAGAATTGACTGTTGGCACCTACAGGTTGTCTTTCTTCTATTCCGGTACAAAACACGACCTCTGCTGCGGTAATGACCGGCTTGGCTTCTTCGGCTATCGCTGATATCGCAATCAGGAAAAAAAGAACAGGCAGGATCATTTTCACGATTTTCATAATATCCCTCCCTGGATCTGATTATGACACTATCAGAATCTAAATTATCCTTCCTATCGTGTCAATTGAATGTAAATAGAATCCGGCCCTTAATACCGACCTCCGGGCGGCCGGTCCTCCGAAACACACTCAATAGCGCTGATAAAGCAGTCCGTCCAGCGCGGAAAGGCAAGGTATGCTGATCTGACGGAACGGTCCGGCGCTGGACCGGCCGATTCTCTATCCGGAATCTTCACCGGGTTTCACGTATTCGCCTGTCCAGCAATAAAGGCAAAGATCCTTCTTAGGCAATCCTATCGCCTCGACCATATCATCGATCGTTTGATAGCGGAGAGTTGTAACTTCCAGGTCCCTGGCGATCCAGTCGACCATCTTTTTATATTTTTCTGTAGTATGATCTATATACTCGGTAATATCCGTGATATCTTCGCCTTCCAGATCCCGTATCGCCCTTCTCGCGGCAAGTTCATCGATGTTCCGCGTCGAAAGGTTGTATCTGCAGGGGAACATAAGAGGCGGACAAGCCGGACGGGCATGGATCGCTTTTGCTCCACCTTCCCAGAGTTTTTTTGTCGTAAAGTTTTTAAGCTGTGTTCCTCTTACAATAGAATCTTCACATATCACGACCCTGTTCCCTTCAATGATCTCTTTTATCGGAACCAGCTTCATTTTTGCAATATGGTCGCGAGTCTCCTGGGAAGGAGGAGTATAGCTCCTTCCGTATCCGGGAGTATATTTCACCAGAGGCCTTCTGTAGGGTTTTCCTGATTCAATAGCATACCCTATCGCATGCGCTGTTCCAGAATCGGGAATGCCGGCTACCAGATCGACTTCGATATCTTTATCCCTTCTTGCGAGACACCTTCCGCATCTCTCCCTGACAGCTTCCGTGTTTATCCCCTCATAATCCGAAGCTGGGAACCCGGTATAGATCCACAGAAACGAGCAGATCTGGTTCCTGCATCCTCCATTTTTTTTCTGGACCATTCCGTCTTTTGTTAAAAGTACTATCTCTCCTGGATCGAGTGATTTGACGATCTCGAGGTCGTTGTTTGGAAAAGCCGTCGTCTCCGATGCGACTGCCCAGGCGTCGCCGCGTCTTCCGACGGTAAGAGATGAATATCCCAGCCTGTCTCTCGCGGCATAGATCCCGTCCCTGTTAAGAAGCAGAAGAGTGCTTGAACCGTCAATGACCTCGAACATCTTTTCTATTCCATCTATCAGGTCCTCTCCCCGCATTATCAGTTTGGCTGCCAGTTCGGTGAAGTTCACAGTACCGTTTCCGACTTCGCTGAAGGTAACCCCCTCTGACATAAGTTCTTCGGCAAGCTCGTCAGCATTGTCGATGAATCCGTCGGAGACCAGGCAGAAAGGACCGAATTTTGAATGAAGATATACAGGCTGTTCATCGAACGCGCTTATGACTCCTATCCCCTTGTCTCCCTTCATATTGAAGATTTCTTCGTAGAACTTGGATTTGAACTGGCTCTGGCTGATATTATGGATCTGCCTGCTGAATTTGTCCCCATGCATCGCCACTCCGCCGAATTGCGTGCCGAGATGGGAATGATAATCCGTTCCGTACAACAGAAGTTCGTTACAGCTTTTTTCCGAGACCACACCAAACAATCCACTCATATCTTCCTCCGAGATAATTACCTGTATCGGGATACTCTTGCTAAAAGAGCTGCCTGACGGAAAGAAGCATCCTACTTTGGAAGGGGTAAGGAATCAATACATTTCTTTAAAGATCGGAAGCCGGATCGAATGTCTCGTCATCTTCCTTCTTGTCCCCGGACAGTTCCTCGATAAGCTTTCTATACAATTCCTGGACAAGATCAGGGAGTCCTTCTCCGGAGACAGCTGATATCTCAAAAACTGTCTCCCCCCCATCCGTCCTGAACGATATACTCCTGTCCGCCTCCGGAAGAATGTCGATCTTGTTCAGGGCTATATATCTCGGGAGTTCAAGCAGCTTTTTACTGTACGCCCCCAGCTCTGCGATCAATTGTCCATAGATATCCTCCGGAGGAGAATCTCCGGAAATATCGATCACGAACAACAGCACCCGGCACCTTTCGACATGTTGAAGAAACTGCAGCCCGAGACCCTTTCCCGTATGGGCTCCTTCGATAAGGCCGGGGATATCGATCATACAGAAAGACGCGGACCTGTCGACCTTGACTATACCCAGGTTCGGGGTCAGGGTCGAAAACGGATAATCGGCTACAAGAGGGCGGGCATCCGTAACAGAGCTTAACAGGGTAGATTTTCCCGCGTTCGGGAGCCCCACAAGCCCGACGTCCGCTATCAGCTTAAGTGTCAGGGAGAGATTCCTTTCTTCTCCCTGCTTGCCTGGAGTAGCTTTTTGAGGAGCCTGATTCCTTGCTGACCTGAATATGAAATTCCCTTTTCCCCCCTGACCTCCTGTAGCAACGAGAATACTATCAGACTCTGAAGTCAGATCGGCTACGGCCTGACCGCTATCGAGATCCTCAATAATGGTACCGGGAGGAACTTTGATCACAACCTGGTCGGCACTCTTTCCTGTTTTTCTCGCGCCTTCCCCCTGGCCTCCTTTTTTCCCCTTGTATTCCCTTCTGTAACGAAGGTCGAGAAGAGTCCTCATCTGAGGTTCCACGGCGATGACTACATCTCCGCCCCGGCCCCCGTTTCCCCCGTCCGGGCCTCCTCTGGGGACATACTTCTCCCTGCGGAAACTTACGCAGCCGTCGCCGCCGTCCCCCGCTTTTACATGTATCTCGACTCTGTCAATAAAGTTCATGATGAAAAATATTTTCCCGGGTTAAGTAATCCTTGAGTATCAAAAACAGATTTGATCTTTTTCTGCAAATCAAGCTCTGCGTGTGAAAAAATCTTGTCGAGGTAACGTATCTTCGTAATGCCTATTCCATGCTCTCCGCTCAAAGTCCCCTGCATCCGGGCTACCTCTGAAAACAATTGTTCGACGAAGATGTCTGTGCGCTTCATCTCTTCTTTCCGTCTTCTGTCAGTCATGATATTTACATGCAGATTTCCATCGCCGCAATGTCCGAAAAGATAGCAGTCGAGCCCCAGTTCCGATGCGGTCCTATGAATAAATGTCACGGCATCCGCCAGCCTTCCCAGCGGGAGTGCGATATCTTCGTTGACCTTTGTTATGCCTTTTCTTGCAAGACTGGGGCTTATCGACCTTCTCAATTCCCAGAGAAGGTCGCGTTCACGATCGTCAGCCGCAGTCACACTTTCAAGTTTTCTATCCCTGCAGAAAGATTCGAGTATCTTCTGCTGTGCTTTCACGAGATCTTCGGAACCATCGATCTCAAAGAAAAGATAGCTTCCGCCGTTATCAAACACTTCTGTTCTGCTATATTTGGAAACGCACTTCATAGTCTTTGAATCTATAAATTCCATGACACTGGGACAAAATCCTATCGAAAGAAGATCTGAAGCTATCTTCATCGCATCTTCATCCGTTTTCGTCGTCACGACAGTGGTCATATACGCCGCCGGCAGCGGAAGGATGGAAAGAACAGCGGAATATACCGCTCCAAGAGTGCCTTCCGACCCGGGCAATAGCGCTGCAGGCCCCTCAACGGGAGATTCGATCACATCACCATCTGCAGTGATCCATGTCAATGAGCGCAGGTACACACGAGTTACTCCATATTTGTAGGCGCGGGGTCCCCCGGCGTTCTCCGCAATGTTTCCACCGATCGTCGACACGTTCATGCTTGCCGGATCGGGAGGATAGAACCATCCTTCAGGCTCAAGAAAATCCTGCAGCTTTCTGTTTACAAGGCCTGTCTCTACTTCAACGGTGCCCGCTTCCATATCAAGATCGATGATTCTCCTCATCTTTTCCGTGGAAATCACTATCCCCCCGCCCCCAGGGACTGCCCCGCCGGAAAACCCGGTGCCAGCGCCTCTTATGAAGAAAGGGATTTCCATTCGAGAAGATTCACGTATTATCGAGGCCATATCTTTCAGGCCGAGGGGAAAAACGACTCCCAGACATGTTCCGCGTCTGCCTGTAGCATCGTAGCTATAGGCATATCTGTAATACGCTTCAGTTTTTATCTCGATATCGCCGACCCTGCGGGCTAACGCTTCTATATCATTTCTCATCCTGAAAACAACTTTCCACTTGAGAGGTCGACCGCTCAGTCATGAGATCCCACAGCCCAGAGAAAGAAGTAGAGTCAATATCCAGAGACTTAACTATAGTCGGATATAAAACTCTCAAATCTGTCAAGCGCCATATTAAGCTGATCGACACTCGCGGCGAATGAGAATCTGATCATGTTATCGCACCCGAAAGGGCCTCCAGGGATCAGCAACAGGCCTTTTTCGCTCAACAGCTTCTCACAGAATTCACTGCTGCCTTTCACGCCGCAGGCATTGAAATAACCTGAAACATCTGTCAGAAAATAGAACGCTCCCCCTGGGTCTGGAAACTTGATTCCTGGAATTTTTGAAAGGCGCTGTCCGAACATCTCTTTTCTTTTTTCAAATTCGGCTCTCATTCTTTCCCGGTCATCTTGACCTTTTTCGATCGCTTCGAGTGCGGCCCACTGAGAAATGGCATTGGGACACCCGGTTGCATGGGCCTGGTAGGCTCCCATTCTGAACGCGGCATTTTCCTCGGCAAGCGCAAATCCTATACGCCAGCCTGTCATCGCGTAACTCTTGGAGACGCCGGTGACTACTGCCGTCTGATCCTTCAGCTCAGGAATCAGTTTGACCGGTGATATATGCTCGGTATCGCCATAGACAAGAAACTCATAGATCTCATCGCTTATGAGAGCAATCCCCTCGTCCAGCAGGAACCTTCCAATACCTTCCATCTCTTTCGGCGTATAGACTATACCAGCAGGATTATTCGGGGAATTGAGAAGTAAAACTTTCGGTTTCCCTTTTTCGACCTGAGCCTTCAAATGATCCACGGTCAACTTGTAACCGGTCTTCTCTGAGAGTTCTGTTATTCTTGGCCTTGCCCCTACGAGCTTTATCATCTCAGGATAACTGACCCAGTATGGAGTCGTTATCATGACCTCATCATCGAGGTCCGTAAAAACATACAAGGCATTGAAGATCGAATGTTTTGCCCCATGCGATATCACTACTTCTTTCCATCCGTACTCGACCCCGAGCAACTTCGAATATTCTTTGGAAACAGCTTTTCTTAGCTGCGCGATACCGGCAGCCGGAGTATATCTTGTTTTTCCTTCTTCAATAGCCCTGATCCCTGCTGCTTTGATAATGTCTGGAGTCTCGAAATCAGGCTCACCGGCCGCGAGTCCTACTACATCTTCTCCAGCTTCCTTTAGAGCATTGGCCTTTGTGTTGAGGCTGAGTGTGATCGACGGTATGATCGTACTTGCTCTGTTGCTGACGATTCCTGTCACTTGGTTTCCTCCTGTATCAATAATACTAATCTTTGAATAAATAAAACTCGTACTTGCTCAACTCGGGTTCCATTGACTGAGTCTTTCAAAGACCACCTTTGGAACAAGACATTCAATGTTTCCGCCAAGCCTGTATATCTCCTTCACAAGTGAACTGTGAAGATAAATATACTTTTCATCAGGCATCAGGAATACCGTTTCGAAATCAGGATCAAGTTTTCGATTCATGAGGGCGATCATCAATTCATATTCAAAATCGGAAACGGCCCTTAATCCTCTGATCACTACACTTACACGCCTCTGCTTGAACTCCTCGACGAGCAATCCGTCGAATGTCACGACTTCGACGCTTTTCATCCCGCCAAGAGCTTCCTTCACAAGCTGATGCCTCTGATCAAGATCGAGCAAAGGAGACTTGTGGACACCAGCGGCAACCGCAACTATTACTTTATCAAAAATCTTTGAAACGCGCTTAACCAGATCGACATGACCATTTGTTATCGGATCGAATGTTCCCGGATAAAGTGCTGTCTTTCCTTTCAAAAGAGGACACCTCCCTTATAAGTATCAACCCGTGCTATCTTTAGCCCTGAAATATGTAATGATCGTCTGACCGAATTTCCTTGTCCTTATCTTCTCCAGACAGCCCTCTTCTTGAAGATCGAACTCTTTGCCGCTTTCGACAATAAAATATCTGCAGATCGATCTTCCGGGATCGTTGATCATATCTGCCAGTTTTTTACCAAGTTCGGAGGCATAGGGAGGGTCTGCAAAAATAATATCGTATTCTTCTCCCGATTTTACAGCTTTTTCGAGGAACCTGACGGCATCGGTACTTCTCACATCAGACCGTTCCTTCGTTATATTGCATCTTTCAAGATTGGTCCTCAGCGCTTTCAACGCGGACTTATCCTGTTCTATGAATCTTGCCTTTGACGCGCCCCTGCTCAGAGCCTCGATTCCCAGAGACCCTGAACCGGCAAAGAGATCCAGTATCACCGCTGACTGGATCTCCGCATAGAGGGAATCAAATATCGATCCCTTGACTACCTGGGCGGTAGGTCTGAACTGAGGGCCCTTTCCCCCTCTTAACGCAACCCCCCTGTATTTCCCGGCTATAACTCTCAATCGAAGCTCCCCGAAACAAGCCCTCTGCCTAAAAATAACGACATATCAGGATATAGAAGATAATAGCCGGGAGCAAGGGAAAACGGATAGTCAGAGGCTTTGAACCTGTTTTTAAGTCTCCAGAGAAATACAGGATTCCAGGGCTTTGAACCTGTTTTTTCAATCTTCGGAAACAGATAAAAAAAGCCCCCGGAAGTCAGGGAAAACTCCCGAGGGCACGACGGTCAGTGGAGGGGGCAAGGTTATTCCACTATCGTCGGAGTCACAAATATCACAAGTTCCGTATTCTTATTGATCTTCGACTGCGAAGAGAATAACCTTCCAAGGAAAGGAATATTCTTCAGGTACGGAACTCCAGTTACAAGTTCAGTCTCTACATTCTTTATCAAACCACCTATAACGGCTGTCTCACCATCATTGACCACTACCCTGGTATCAGCTTCCGCCATGGTGATTATCACGCCGCCCTGAGCAGTGGCCTCAGACTGAAGTTCACTGACTTCAGGATGGAGATCCAGCGTGATGGTCCTGTCAGTATTTACGTGAGGTATTACTTTCAGGATAATACCGATCTTGGTAAGCTCGGTAACAGGATTTCCCGCTTCATCGGCTACGATCAACGGAATCTCCTTACCTACAAGGATGCTGGCCTCTCTGTTATCCATCGTCGTAATCCTCGGATTCGAGATGATATTGGCCTTGTTAGTCTTTTCAAGCATCTGGAGTATCGCATTGATTTCTCCCCAGGATTTCGCCAGACCGAACCTTACAGTTCCGGCTGACTTCGATATCCCGGCTGTGACTTCAACGCTTCCTGTCGCATCGGGGAAATCAGAGGAGTTCAGATTCAAGACACCCCAATCGATCCCGAGTTCGCGAGAGGTCTCAACGTCGATCTCGACCAGCTTGGCATTTATATCCACCTGAAATGTCTTCATATCGAGTTTCTTGACCATCTCTGAGACCATTTCAACATTTCTATCAATATCGACAACAATGAGGGAATTACTCCCTTCATCGACACTTATACTTCCGCGATTGGATACCATCTCGGAAAGAGCTCTGCCGAGTTCCTTGGCATCTGCGTCATTTATATAGATAATCCTGGTGACCAGCGGAAGGAGATCATCCTTTTTCTTCGCCGCGGTCTGGATCTCGAGTTCCTCTCTGAGAAGAGTCGACAGTTCCGCGACGCGGATCATTCCGAATTCCTCCCGATACCCATAACCATTAGCTTTCAGAACAACGTCAAGGGCTTCCTGCCATGGACAGTCCTTGAGATGAACATAAACCTCTCCTTCGACGCCTTTTCCGGCAACTATGTTAACGCCCGCAAACTCTGAGATCGTTCTCAGCACCGTCTTGATATCGGCAGCCTGGGCATCTATGGTGATCTTTTTCGAACCCATTCCGAGACCGCCGCCGTCTGCGGCAGCTCCGCGCACATACGATTCAGACCACGGAACCATTTCATTATTGACCGGTGTTCCAGTGACAGGCACATAGACATCCTGCACTGCGACATCGTGTTTTTTGACTTCATTGTCGTTGCTTATCCAAGGAGAATCTGCCTTGGGCGTTTCCACTGCTGTCTTTGCGGCGACCTTGACAGGAGCCTGTTCCCAGCCATTGACATCCTCTGCCGCTTCCGGTTTGATCACCGGAAGAGCGGTGCCGACTGAAGCAGCAGACAACACTACTGGTGCTTCAACCGGAGCTTTTTCGATAACTACGGGAAGAACAGGAGCTGTCTTTTCGGATTCGTCAGCGGAAGAGGCCAACTTGGCATCCGTTTTTCCTGTTAGTTCGACTACCTGGACCTCTCCATCTTCGAACAACTGAAAATCGACCTTTTTATTGAGATCGACGACTATCCTGCTGATAAGAACCGGATCAGTCTGGAACTGACTTGTACGGACCTTTGATACTATATCATTCTGCCGGTCGTTATCAACGTTCCGAATATCATATCTTGCTCCGATACAATCAACGACCAACCTGTCAGGTTCAGCCATCCTGAAGACTTTGAACTCCACGTCACCGGTCTTGCTGATTTCGATCCTCGCCTTGCCGTCGACAGAAACGACTTTAAGAGCGTTGATCTCAGAATCATTATCACCGGCGGAAAGGCTCAGGCACGGCAACAACAGGCCAGCGAGAACTATCAGAGTCACTTTACGTACACTCATCATCTTATTCTCCTTTTCCCTCTCTGCCCTCCAGCCGGAGGGTTACACTGTTAGTCTGTCCAAACATAGTTAATCTCGCGACAAGGGTCTGTTCCCCGATAGATACGATGCTTCCGTGTCTGATCGGATCACCAGTCTTGATGATATACCCATACCCGTTCTTGTCTTCGAGCATTGCGAATTTCTCCATGCCGCCGGTAAGGATCCCGACAAGTTTGACACTGTAGATATCTACGAGTTCGTATTCGTTTTCCTCGAATTCACCTTCTACAAGACTCTGGAACGGGTCTCTCGTGTTAAAAGCTTTGTAAAAATAATGTTTCTCTCTAAAATCATTTTCCTTCTTTGCTGTTCCTTCAGCCAGTACACGCAGCGGCAGAGCAACAAGAACGAGAAGAAGGACAGGCGCTGCCGAACCAAGCAGGACCTTCCATATTGACTTAAGACTTTTCCTTCGCGTTTGCATCAGCTTCCACACCACCTTTCTGAAGCGTGTAGGCAACCATAGTCATATCGATCTCGATCGTATGATCTCTTCCCACTTTGCTCTTATTCGAAGATTTTTCTTTTACAGACTTAATATGAATGCCATTCACATTTATGATTCTGTCGAGGTTCGCTACCTTGGAAAGAAAGATTCCAACATCATGATACTGTCCCTGTACCACGACCTTCACTGGATGCTCGATTATAAACTCGCGCCTTACCTGAGCCTGAGGCTCAAAAAGCGAAAATTCCACACCGGCCTGATTTCCAGCCTTAGTGATCTTCCTCAGCAGCCTGGCCACTTCTTCCTCCTGAGGGAGAAGATCCTGAGCTGCTACCCATTTTTCATGCAGCCTGTCATACTCGTTTTCCAGTTTCGCCAGATTCCCCACGGTCTGTCTTGCTTTTTCGAGCTCTGCGCTCATCTTCTCGTATTCACCGGTAAGCGTGTTTATTTTCGCCTTCTGAGGTGAATAGAAGAATGGCAGGAAAGCCGTGAAGAAATAGACGTAGCCGAATATCAGAAGTAGTATTCCAACGATAAGCGACTTCTGTACTTGCGGATCTTTAAAATCCATTTTTGAAACCTCTCTTCCCTACTGAGGCATTGCGCTAGCGCTTAAACTGAATTTCATGACTTCTCGTTTATTGATCTCACCCTTCTCAGCGACATTCAGTCCTACATGGGTAAAAACCGGAGAAGCCTCAAGATTAGATATCATATCCGCGATCGTGTAATTTGAGAACGCGACACCGTCAATCACAAAATTGTTGGGAGAACCCTCGTTGATTTCGGTAAGCCAGCAGTTGGCCGGAATCTTTAAGCCGATATCGTTAAGAAGTTTCACCCTGAAATAACGGTTCCTGTCGAGAGAAGTGATCAGACTGAGTCTGCGGTCGACTTCTTCACGCTCTCTGGTGATCTGCTTTATCTTCGCAAGCTGAGGAGCAAGTTTTTTTGATTCTTCAGTTGCGATTTTCATTTTATTTTCCAGGTCTCTTACCTTATGAGACTGGATCATTCCTACAAGAGTGACTGACACAAAGAATACGACGACCGCCGCCACAAGGTATATCGTCGACATCTCGGGCAGATTAAATTCCCGTTTTTTTACCCTGTCTTCCGGTGGAAGAAGATTGATCCTAATCATTATTTTCCCGCCTTTCTCAAAGCGAGCCCTATTCCGACGGTAAGTAGCGGAGCAATATTTTCAATATCCTCTTCGTACCCTTCAAAGATCTCTTCATCGTAATCGATGCCTTCCAGAGGATTGTGGACTGTGAACTCTATTCCGTGCCTCTCTGTAAGAATCTCTTTAAGGAAAGGTATCCGTGCGCCGCCTCCACTCAGAACGACCTCGTCGATCTTCTCAGCATCGCCTGCAGCTTTCATAAAAGAGATGCTGCGTTCTATTCCGAGTATCAAATCTTCGGAAGCCTCTTTTATTACTGCTTTCGTTTTGTCACTATCCAACTCTCCAAGATTTCCTGAAATCACATTCTGAGCAGCTTCATAATCTATGCTCAGTTCTTTCTGGAGAAGTTCGATGAAGTTACTTGAACCGGTACTTATGTCCCTTGTAAAATGAGGACTGTTTCCCTGTATTATATTTATGTTGGTTACATCACTTCCGATATTGATGAGACCAATTACTTTTTCATCTTCCGACGAGCTATTCTCATCCGAGATGCCATGGTTTGTCTCAAAACAATTCTGTACGGCGAATGAATCGACATCCACGATTCTTGCTGTCAGATCAGCATCGGTGATTATCGTTGAATGATTATTGACCATGTCTTTCTTCGCCGCCACCAGAAGGACCTCCATCTGGTTTGCGCCTATATCCTCGCGAAGTATCTGAAAGTCAAGGCAGACATCATCGATATCGAAAGGAATATGCTGCTCTGCTTCCCAGTAGATAGCTTCCTGTGCGTCCTCGGGAGCCATTTTGTCCATGACAACTTTTTTTACTATGACAGCTCGGCCCGAAACTGCAGTGACTACCTCTGTCGAAGTTATTCCTGCCTGAGCCATGCATTCCTTGATACCGTCGATCACCAGGCTGCGATCCATGATCTCACCCTCGACAATTGCCTCGGGCAACAACCTGTTCATACCGAAATGCACTATCCGTGGAACATCCCCGGAGTGATCGATCTCGATCGCCTTGATAAGACTCGAACCGATGTCAAGACCAACGGTAGAAGCCTTTTTTTTGAATGGTAGAGAGATCATTCCCGCACCAGCCTTTTCGATTAACTGAAAATAAAATATCCGTTCTTGAGTCCTTCGCTCAAAAATCGCTCAATTAAAGTCCAATCAATGATAAAACGTACTGTTTATTTCCTCGAAAGGCAGAACACGCAACAAATGTGCCAAAGAGAACTCCTGGCCCGCAGTTGTATCTGATTTATTTACTTGTTCTTATAGATGGCAGTCGCTGTGAGCTGTGATTTTTCAGTCATCTTTTGCAAGATTCTTGTGCAAAGTGCCAAAAAGAACAGACTGGGCATTTTGCCTCATGCCGGGTTCTGCTCCAAAGTTCGGATCTGATAAATTATGAGGAAGATCATCTCTCGAAATATGGCCTGGTTTTTCAGAACTTTGTAAAATACCATGAAAGGAGACGGCTGCCAAAGATCATGCAGACTGCTGCTGCAGGAGCCAGGAAGGAACCAAAAGCTACAGATGTCTGAGCTTCCCCTTTTTTCGATCTCAACAGATAAATTCCGTAGACCGAACCGAGAAAGGATGCAGTGACAATAACCGGAAGAATCAATTTGATGCCTAAAAATGCCCCTATCATCCCCATCAGTTTTACATCTCCTCCACCCATCCCCTCTTTATGTCTCGCCAGCTTGTATAAGGTTCCGACAAGCCACAGCGATCCGCCTCCCGCCAGCGCTCCGAAAAGAGAATCAGGAAATGACAGATGGGGATCAAACAGACTCCAGGCTATTCCTATGGCGATGAAAGTAAGACTGATCTCGTCAGGAATGATCCTGTGCTCCCAGTCGATAAAGGTTACTGCCAGAAGCGCCATTAGAAAAGAGAAGGATATAAGAGACTCGACAGAATATCCCGACCTGTATACGGCAACGACCGCGATAAGAGCACCGAGCAGTTCGACAGCGGGATATCTTGGAGAAATCTTTTCTCCGCATCCTCTGCATCTCCCCCTTATAAGAATGTAGCTTATCACAGGTATATTCTCGTACCATCGGATCTGTCGGGAGCAGCGAGTGCAGGACGACCTTGGCCTGACTATCGATATTCCAAGGGGAAGCCTGTATATTACGACATTAAGGAAGGATCCAAAAACAGACCCTGCCAGCACGGCGGGGATCAAGACGAGAATATCCATATCTATTATCTCTTTCTGCAGTCTGCTGCAAGGATCGGAATCTCAGCTCCCGTTCGTACTCTTACCGGCACCTTCCCCATTTTCGACATTCATCTTGAGTCTGTCTATATACCGCTGCGCCAGATCCCTTATGTATTGGTTTTCGGAGTTGTCCGCAAGATCTTTCCATAACGCGATCCCGTCTTCGAAATTTCCACCTTTTGCAGCGGCAGCCGCAGCAAATCTGGCAGCTCTTTCATCTGCCTCAGGAAGTGACGCCGCAACTTCAAACCACCTCTGAGCTTCTTCATAATTTCTTCCACCAAGATAATGGATAAACCCAAGTTCATATGTAAGCCAGAAATCGTTTGGGTTGTTATCTACGCCCTTCTCGAGAAGCCTGATTCCTTCATGGTATTGATCGAGATCCTCGGTAATCACGAGGGCACTCAGTTTATAGGCTCCTATAAAATTCGGATCAAGCTCGGTGATCAATTCTACCAGATGGGAAAAAAGCCTGATTCCGTTCTGGGCAAGAACATATCCTCCATAATACTGAACAGCCTTGAACCATAGCAGGTCGGATGTCAGGTTTTTGTATCCCAGGGACATCATCTTCATACACTCTACAGAAGGAAGATACAATACATCCATCGCGACCTTTTCCTGTGCCAGATATTCGACACTGTCGGCAGCTTTGGCCAGGATTGCTAACGCAAGGACTGCTATAGATACTTTGATGATGCGGCTTCTCATTCTATTCATCTTCTGTCCTTCATATGGGGCCTGACTCTGACATGACTTATTAATCACTGTCAGGAGAATTCTTTTCTCGAAAACAGCAGGTTGGCAAAATAGAGTATCACCGCGCAGTAAATCAGCGCATAAAGCGTCGTCATCCCGATGTCGGAAGAATTAAATCTGAGATCGTGCACGGCTTCATGTCTGAGATTGAAGATCTTCAGATTTGGAAGCATATAGTAGAACCCCTTCGTAAAATATTTCATGGAGTTCCCTCCAAACCTGTTTGCAAAAACCGTCAGATCTCCGCTGAGAGAACCAGCCACGAAAAAGCAGAGAGAAAAGAAAGAGGTCAGGATAGGAGAAGTAAAAGTGCTGAAGAAGATCACTACAGCGCTCATTACTACCATTTCCAGCATGGAGAGATATGCTGCCAGCAGGACTGTAACTGTAACCTCTCCCCTTCCTATCAGAACCATTACCGCCATCACCACGACCATGGACAACATCAGCGGAGCCATCGCAAAAACGATTCCTGAAAATTTCCCCAGAATAAACTCAGCGCGCGATACCGGCCTTGTCACTATTGAATAGATCGCTTTCTTTTCAATCTCTTTGTGCACAAGAGAACTTCCGGCAACGATTACCGTAAGTACTCCGAATAGCGAGATCCCGGCGAGCCCGACATCAATGATTATTTTACCCTTCGCCGCGCCAACGGAAAGAGGAGAAAGCACAAATACGCTAAAGAGAAGAATACCGATATATATCAGGACCAAATACATCAATTTCTGGCGGATCGTCTCTCTGAACGTATTCAGAGCGATACTTGAGATCCTTCTCATGACACCTCCTCCTTTTTCATTTCATTCTCGGAATTACTCTTTTCCGATGCTTTTTCGGCCGAGGCCTTTTCGCCATTGACAAGATTCATGAACGTCTCCTCAAGAGATGGATGTTCATTCGCTACTTTCAGGATCTCCCCTCCTGAGTTATAGATGTGCTGGATTACTGTTCTTATATATTCCTGTTTCTTGACAAAAAGAAACGTTTCCTCATCTTTGTTATCGACCCTCTCCAAATAATCCCTCAGGTCATCGAGTGTTTTACTACTGCATCCTCTGGCTGTGATCTCGATCCTGTTTTCACCGATCCTGAATATTTCATCAAGCCCGATACTTTTTGTAATGGCCCCGTTGTTTATGATAACGGTACGGTCACAAAGCGCCTCCATATCAGGAAGGATATGAGATGAGAAAAAGATCGTCTTACCGTTATTTCTAAGTTCAAGGATAATATCTCTTACTGTTTTTCTCCCTCCAGGATCCAGTCCTGAGAACGGTTCGTCAAGAATCAGAAGGTCGGGGTCATGCAGAATCGCCTGGGCAAGTCCTGTCCTCTGAAGCATTCCCTTGGAAAAGGATTTGATTTTCTGTTTTTTGTTCCGATCCAGACCGACAAGAGAAATTATTTCTTCACACCTTGCGTCGAGCTTCTTGTTTGATATCCCGCTTAATCTCCCGCAGAATTCCAGGAATTCTTTCAGGGACAGATGAGGATAATAAAATGGATTCTCCGGAAGATACCCTATCCTGGACATCGATCTCTTTTCTCCTGCAGGCCTGTCAAAAATAGTCACAGATCCATGATCCTGCCTCAGAAGCCCCAGTATTATCTTTATCGTTGTCGTCTTCCCCGCTCCGTTGGGTCCGAGAAAACCAAGGATCTCGCCCTCACGTGCGGAAAACGATACGCCGTGCAAGATCTCCTTTGAGGAAAACATCATATCGGACCTGAAAGATTTCTTTACCCGTTCAACGTTCAGTGCTTCCATCTTTATTCCCCGTTCAATTGACCTTCCTCATTTTACCGATGCAGGATACCTGCGCTGGATGTTTTTCCTCCGGTTACCGGCAGATTTCCACTGATAACAGGCATATTCCGCATCCCAGATCCCTAATATGCAGAAATTGTGCCTGAATATTTTACCCGATTTACCGCCTGGAGGCATTGATCCGAGGGTTTGATTGTATAAAAAAAAGGGCGGCCCGCGAAAGGCCGCCCCTTGAGTAAGCTTATATCTCGATCCTACTGACCGCTTGTAAGCGTAATAATGTCAGTACCATCAGTCTTACCGCAACCGGTAATCGTATAACCAATGTTTACGCCGCTGACGGTTACAACAACATAACCTGTCTGTCCGGCGGTAGCAGCAGCTACAAACACGGGCTCAGTGGCGACCTTCGTGAAAGGATTCTCCATCAGGGCGCCGCCAGGAAGCAGATCCTGCAAAACATCACCGCTCGGCGTAGCATCAGCAGCTGTACCGGCATAAACACCGTCGTTCTGCACGGCAAAATCTTCAGCAGCAAGCTGAACAGTGTGACAGTTCGATTTTACAGAGGCTTCTTTGGCTCTTGCCTGCATATTAATAAAGTTAGGGATCGCTATAGCAGCGAGAATACCGATAATGACCACGACGATCATAAGCTCGATAAGAGTGAAACCCTTGTTATTCATCTTGCACCTCCTGGTACAATTTTTCAAGGCTCCAAGCCTTGAATCCGAAATTATTGGTTCCTGAGGAACCGTGAATCGCTAACTGACGCCGGTTTCTGTAGCAACCGGCTTTACTCGAACATCCGCAAGTATTGTGCCAACATCATATTACCTCTGTACAACAGTAACTTGTTGCCAATACAATTATTAGAATACCTCCTCCTTTCATATTCCTGAGTCCTATGTTGTGAAATGCGTGATACTTACTCCAATTTGCAACTGAAGTATCGGTCAATCTCATAGAGCAACAGTCTCCTGCTCTCTCTCAAGTCCATACCGCTGGATCTTTCTGTAAAGGGTCGATGCGTTAATACCGAGGATAGAGCTGGCTTTTTTCTTCTGCCAGTTTGTTTCCTCAAGGACAGAAAGAAGATATTCCTTCTCCAGTTCTTCCAGAGTTATCTGGGTCTTGTCCATAACCAGTTTCCTTCTGTCTTTCGAAAACAGCCTCACCCTGTCGGGCAGATCGCAGACATCTACAAGATCCCCATCCTGAAGGATCACGGAACGCTCTATGACGTTCTCGAGTTCCCGCACATTGCCCTGCCAGTCGAAGTTGATAAGCAGATCCATCGCCTCCTTGGAAATCGATTTTTCCCTTCCGACGTTCTCGGACGCGATCCTCAAAAAATGATCTACCAGAAGAGGGATATCGTCACTGCGTTCTCTTAGCGGAGGAATATTGATCGGTATTACGTTGAGGCGATAGTATAGATCGGCCCTGAACGATCCGGAATGCACAGCTTCTTCGAGATCTGCATTTGTCGCGGCTACCAGCCTGACATTGACCTTTATCGGCGAGGTTCCACCGACAGGAATGATCTCCCTTTCCTGAAGGACTCGCAGGAGCTTGACCTGGATCGCAGGTGATGTCTCTCCAACTTCATCGAGAAAGAATGTTCCACCGCTTGCCACTTTGAACAGACCTTCCTTATCCTTGATCGCTCCGGTAAAACTCCCTTTCACGTGTCCGAAAAGTTCGCTTTCCAGAAGGTTTTCAGGGAGTGCTCCGCAGTTGATCGAAACAAAAGGTGTATTTGCCCTGCTGCTTTGATAATGGATCGCCCTCGCAACCAGTTCCTTCCCTGTTCCGCTTTCTCCGGTCACAAGAATAGTGCTTTCGGTATCTGCTACCTTGTCGATAAGATGGAACACCTTCTGTATCTCTTCACTTTTTCCAATGATTTTGCGCGTACCATCCTTCTTTTTCAGCTGCTTTTTGAGAAAGACGTTCTCATTCCTGACTTTGTGCATATCAAGAGCATTTCGTACTACCATCTTGATCTCTTCGTTTTTCGCAGCTCTTTTTATCAGGTAATAAAACGCCCCCATATTCAGAGCTTCGATCGCGGTCTTCTGCGACGCGTAGGCAGTCATGATAATTACAGGCAGATTGGGATCTATCTCTTTTACCTGTTTCAGCACTTCGATTCCGTCGATTCCTTCCATTCTGATATCAGTCAGCAGAACGTCGTAATTCGAGCTTGAAATCTCTTTGATGGCCTTTTTACCATTGTTGACAGTCTTTATCGAATATCCTTCCTTTTTCAACATGATGGCAAGGTACTGGCACATACTTTTTTCATCGTCTACGATCAGAATTTTTTCATCCGCCATTAATAGTGCTCCCCGGATTAAACTACCTCGACACTGCAATACTCTTTTATTTCATAAGAATTCACATTTTGATCTGCTTCGGAAACCGATACGGGAAGGACGACTGAGAATACCGTTCCGGTCTTTTCTTTACTTACTACATCTATCAGACCGTTATGGCTCTCAACTATCCTTGCTGCGGTAGCAAGTCCCAGCCCTGTTCCGTCCGTCTTCGTTGTATAAAAAGGTACAAATATATTTGGAAGGACATCTTCCGGTATGACAGGCCCGTCATTGTGGAAATCGACCCTTACACACTCTTCCGGACCCTGGTTTTCTTTAAGTTGTTTATATATTCTGGAGATATTGATCTTCAGAGTCCCTTTTGAATCAAGCATCTCACAGGCGTTAAGCCCAATATTCAAAAATACCTGTCTTATCTGTTCATCGTCGATCAATATCCTCGCATCAGCAATATCATCTTCCACAACGATAGATACCCTGTGATCAAGGTTTGGCGAATGCTTCAGCAAAAGGACAATATCCTGGACCAGCCTGACGATGTCGGTCTTCGACAATACAGGCCCCCTCATTCTCGCGTATTCGAGAAAATCAGATATTATTCTGTCGAGCCTCTCAGACTCGCAGATAATCAGATCCATTAGTTTCTCATTGTCTCCACTCAATTCAAATTCGCCCTTCAGCATCTCGATAGATCCGCATATAGAAGCCAGTGGAGCCCGGACTTCATGCGCGATAGCGGCAGAAAGTTCACCGATTGCGGCCAATTTGTCTGATTGGCGTATCTTTTCACGCATCTGGCCTACTTCGGTAAGATCCTGGAATATAGCGATAACTCCCTTTATTTCCCCTTCTTCATCTTTCAGTATGGATGTGCTGATACCCAGAGGGACGACCCTTCCGTCATCTCTTGGAACCTCTATTTCATAACGTTTACGATGCTCGCCGCTATCAAGGGTAAAGAAGAACTCATTTACAAGATCGGGCATCTGAGAAAAGACCTCTGTCACGGTTTTTGCCTTGTATTCGACCCCTTCGTCCATTCCAAGTATCTTTACGGCAGCACTGTTGATCGACAGTATTTCTCCGGAAAGATCGGTGACTACGAGACCGCTGCTCATATTCATCAGGATGCTTTCAGTATCCAGCTTGATCTGACGGATCTCGTTCTCCTTCGCTTCAAGCTCCATCGCCTTGTTTTGAAGGTATCTCGATGCATATCCGCTGACCAGCCCCGTAAGAAAAAATATGACCGAAAAGAGATACCCTTGAATGATCAGGCTTGAAAATATCGATTTGGAATGAGGCTGTATCCAGCTGCCTGCGGGAAGTACGATCCAGCCGTTTGTCTCGAGCATACTGAATGCAAAATACACGGAAGACGCGAGAATGGCTGTGATCATACCTCCGGATACCTGAAAAAATTCACCGCCAATAAGAATAGGAAGAATATAAAGTACCGTAAAATATGAGGAAGCTCCGCCGCTGTAATAGGTCAGCATGGCCAATACGCCCATATCTATTCCGATCATGACGCGTATCACCAGGTCCAGGGGAATACCTTTTCTGTAGGCAAGATATGCAGAACCCGTGCACAAATATACCGTACCGAGAAGGCTGTAGAGTCCGGCTACCGAAAGAAGCCTGCTGTTCGCATGAAGAATGCATATTGCCGCTCCTATCACCAGAGTGGACAAGATGAACCTCAGGAATACCAGCCTCTTGAGTTTCCGTTCCTCTTCAGAAGGAAATGCACGCGGAGCAAGTTCCATCTTTTAAATCCTCTATTTCTTTTATCCCGCTACGACTGTGACGAGTTTAAACATGGGCAGGTACATAGCTATCAGCATACCGCCCACAATTGCTCCCATAACAACGATCATTATAGGTTCAATCGCCGCTGTCATCGCTTCTACGGCTGAATCAACTTCGTCATCATAGAAATCGGCCACTTTATCAAGCATCTCATCCAACGCGCCTGTCTGTTCGCCGACTCCGATCATCTGTACTACCATCGGAGGGAAAACACCGCATTTCTTCAGCGGTTCGGCTATCGTATTTCCTTCACTGATGCTCTGCTTCACATCCATGACAGCCACTTCGATCACTTTGTTTCCCGAAGTCCTGGCAGTTATCTCAAGGCCGTTCAGGATAGGCACACCACTGGCGATCAGAGTACCGAGGGTCCTGGTAAACCTGGCTACCGCGCCTTTACGGATCACATTACCGAGGATCGGGAGTCTCAAAAGTAATTTGTCGATCTTGTAGTGGCCGTTTTCAGTCTTGTAATATCTTTTCAGAAAGAACAGGAGTCCTGCCGCTCCTCCGAGGAGCAGATACCAGTTCGCCCTTAGAAAATCACTCAGGAACATAACGATCTGCGTAGGCAAAGGAAGTTCCCCTCCGAAATCTGTGAACATCTTCGCGAAGGTAGGTATAATGACCATCAGCATGAATATCGTCGCACCGAGAGCTACACAGAGAACGATCGTAGGATACGTCAACGCGCCCTTTACTTTGCGCCTGAGAGCATCAGCCTTCTCGAGATACTGCGCCAGCCTGTTAAGGATGATGTCCAGAATACCGCCGGCTTCACCCGCATCGATCATGTTGACGAACAGGTCGCTGAAACAATCGTGTTTCTTAAGGCCTTCTGCGAGGGTCGATCCAGACTCGACATCACTCATCACCTCGGTGACGATACGCTTGAATTTCGGTTTCTCGAGCTGGGCTGAAAGAATATCAAGACACTGTACCATCGGAAGACCGGCATTGATCATAGTCGCGAACTGACGCGTGAAAATACCCAGATCCTTTACAGTGATCTTGTTACCCTTACCGAAATTTAGCTGAATATCCTTGGGATTCTTCCTGATATGAGTGATGATGATCTTCCTCTTGCGAAGATGGCTGATCAATTCATTTTTATTTTCAGCCTGATACTCGCCTGAGAGGATCTCACCCGTAGGAGTCCTTCCCTTCCATAAATAAGTCGTTGCCATATCATTCCCCCTAATCCATATACTCTCTGGTTACAGTTGATTTAGTACTGCATACTTCCTGCTCCAGCCCGCTCTCCCATCATTTTCTCCAGTTCGATAGGGTCGGAACTCCTTCTCATCGCTTCTTCCCTTGAGATATTTCGATCACAGTATGCCTGGAAGAGCGCCTGATTCATCGTCTGCATCCCATGTTTGAACCCGGCCTGCATCAGGCCGTATATCTGATGTATTTTATCGTCACGGATAACTGCCCTGATCGCGGGCGTACAGATCATAAGTTCAGAAACGAGTACTCGTCCCCTTCCCGAAATGTGCGGTATAAGCTGCTGCGTCAGGACTCCCTCAAGGACAAAAGCCAGTTGAGCCCTTATCTGCGGCTGCTGAGAAGCGGGAAAGTTATCCACTATTCTGTTGATAGATTCAAAAGTCGAGTTTGTGTGAAGGGTCGCAAGGGCCAGATGCCCGGTCTCCGCGATCGTCAGAGCCGCCTGCATCGTTTCCAGGTCGCGCATCTCACCGATCAGGATAACATCCGGGTCCTGCCTGAGAACATGTTTCAGCGCCGAAGCGAAAGTGTCCGTGTCAGCTTTTACTTCTCTCTGGTTTACGATACATTTCTTGTGCTGGTGAATATATTCGATCGGATCCTCTATCGTTACTATATGACCCTCTCGAGTAGTATTGATCCTGTCGATAAGGCTTGCCAGAGTTGTAGATTTTCCGCTTCCTGTAGGACCGGTGACCAGGATCAATCCTTTCTGCTTGTCAGAAAATTTCTTTACTTCCTTGGGCAGCCCAAGTTTGTTGAAATCGATTATTTCGAACGGGATCTGTCTTATGGCGACACTCGTTACTCCGCGCTGCTGAAACACATTCGCCCTGAATCTGGACAGACCCTGGACACCGAATGAAAAATCGAGTTCCTTCTCGTTCTCAAACCGCTTCTGCTGATCCTCCGTAAGAACACTATATGCCACCTGCTTGCTTGATTCAGGAGTAGTGACGGCTCGATTCGTTTTATGGATCAGTCCGTCGACTCTTAACATCGGAGGAACACCAGCCGTAATATGAAGATCACTCGCTTTTTTCTCGATCATTTCTTCTAACAATTCTCTGAGGTTCAACATAAACGCAACATCCCTTTCATCCGGGTCCGTGGGACCGCTACTTGTTGGTCGTCTCCCTGAGCACTTCCTCAAGCGAAGTGATTCCCTTTTTCAATTTCAAGATTCCGTCCGCCCTTAGGGTGAGCATCCCTTCTTTTACCGCCTGCTCCTTGATCTCAGTCGAAGAACACCGGTTAAGTATCATCTCCCTTATATCGCTCGAGATCGGCATTACTTCATAAAGTCCCAGACGCCCTTTGTAACCTGTATTACTGCACTTCGGACAACCTTCGGGGGTGTATATTTCGAAAGGCTCCTCATCTGCGATCCCCAGTTCACGAAGACCTTCGGGGTGGATCTCTACAGCTTTCTTACAGTTTTCACAGAGCCGCCGAATAAGCCTCTGGGCCTGTATCAGGTTTGTCGAGCTCGCCACAAGGAAAGGTTCTATTCCCATATCGACCATCCTGTTGATCGTGCTGGGAGCATCATTAGTATGCAATGTGCTCAGTACAAGGTGTCCCGTCAGGGCGGCCTTGACAGCGATAGAACCGGTCTCCAGGTCACGGATCTCACCGACCATGACGATATTCGGGTCCTGTCTGAGAAATGCCTTCAGCGCCGAAGCGAAAGTCAATCCTATCTCTTCGTGGACATTTACCTGGTTGATGCCTTCGAGGTTGTACTCGACAGGGTCTTCGGCAGTCATAATATTATGATGAGGAAGGTTGATCTTGCTTAACGCTGAATAGAGAGTAGTTGTTTTTCCGCTACCTGTAGGACCTGTAACCAGCACCATACCGTAGGGGGAATCGATCGCTTCATTGAATTCTGCCAGAGCTTCCGGCTGAAAGCCCAGCTTGGTCAGGTCCACCTCAAGATTGCTCTTGTCAAGAATACGCATTACGACTTTTTCTCCGTAGATCGTGGGAAGTGTGCTGACCCTGAGATCGATCTTCTTGCTCCCTATCCTGATCTTGATATGGCCGTCCTGGGGTACACGCTTTTCGGCAATATCGAGTTCCGCCATGATCTTCAGCCTGGAAGTGATTGCGCCTTTCATCTTGACCGGAGGCGTCATCATCTCATGCAACTGGCCGTCAATCCTGAACCGGACGCGGAGTTTGGTCTCGAACGGTTCGACATGTATATCGCTGGCGCCCTTATTTACGGCATCGGCTATCAGAGAATTGACCAGTTTGACTACAGGAGCTGCTTCGCTCTGAGCCTCTGCAAGCCCCATCTCGTCATCGATCTCTTCAACGATCTCAAAATCTTCTTCCATATCCCGCATCACTTCAGCAAGTGAGTCGGCGGAATCATAGAATCGGTCGATAGCTCTTTTTATCGACGTCTCTGTTGCGACGACAGGACAGACCTCAAGTCCCGTTATGAATTTAATATCGTCGATTGCAAAGATATTGTCGGGATTGGCCATCGCGACAGTAAGCACCCTGCCCTCGCGGGTAACGGGGACTACCTGGAATTTTGCGGCTACTTCCGCAGGAATAAGCTCGATAGAGTGTTCATCCGCCTCAAGTTCATCAAGTTCGACAGCTGGAACCTGGTACTCCTGCGACAGGAATTCCGAGAAAGCACTTTCAGAGATAGCCCCTGTTTTTACAAGGTTATATCCAAGGCTCCCACCCGAATTACCCTGTTCGATGAGGGCAAGCTCAAGCTGATCCTGGCTGATTAAACTTGATTCAACAAGTTGATTAGCTATATTGTCTTTCAATAAAATCCTCCGACCATCTACTGATCCGGGGCAGGTAGATGCAATTTCCTGACCATTTGCCGGGGCCTGTATCTCAATACTTCAGTATTTTTTGACTGCACTTGACAGGAAATGGCCAATCGCAATAAATATGCCACGATATCGGCCTCAGGATAACAGATTGAAGTGGAATCGATTCTAAACGGGATAACTCTCCTGAAAATGAATTTTGGAGAAAATCAAAAGCGGTTCAAATGTAACTCTAACAGCCTGTAGTTTTTATAATTCTGATGTTTTTATACTTTTAATTCCATTATCTGCGCAGAAAAATTCCTGTGCAACCTGCAAGTTATTTCGCACTTTGCATTCCAGAAAAGCATCCACGGCCTCCTATCGACCCGACTCATAATCTGATCAGTCGATGGAACAATATTAGCCATAACACGGGGTTAACGATCAGTCAAAAATGTCCCAGGTCAAACCGAAACGGATATGGCGTTCCGGCATCAGGTATCCGGGAACTGTCTCATATTTCGTATCAAACAGATTTCTCATCTCGAACCTCACCGCCGCCGACATCACAGTCATAGAGAAGGAAGCATTCATAAGATTGTACCTTTCCAGTTCTCTACCGTCCCAGTTCCTGGGGCCTACGACGGATCCCCCGAGTGTCAGGGTGAGCGTCTCTGTCCTTTTAAAGAAGCGTCTTTTCATTGTCAGGTTACCTGTAAAACGATACTCGGGAATGCCGAAAGTAAAATCGCTTCTCTCTCCAAAATATTCTGCTCCGGCAGAAATCATAAAGTCTATTCCAAAAAGTCTTTCTCTTCTGTTAAACCGGCTTCTTGCGCCTGTGACATCAGACCGGCCCGTAGATCTATAAACCGGCAGGGGACCATCATCGAGTATGATCCTTCTCGTTTCCCTTTTGGCAAAAAGATCTATCGACAAGCTGTTAAAAAATCCAAGCCCCGCTGAAAGTTCATCTACCTGCTCTGGATCAAGCTCTGTGTTTCCTTCACTGCTGACTGAAAAGCCTTCGATACTATTTTCAAGCTCTGGCTGAAAAAGTTCATCGGCTGCGGGCATCCTTAAACTTCTCGAAATATTTATACTCTGATAAATCCCGTTTTTACCCTCTCGACAGATTCCGGCTCCCCCACCTATCCAACTTCCGGTTCTATCATGGTACAGAGCAGTCAGGCTTCCTCTCACCTTCAGCGATAAAACCTTGCCCGAACCCGCTGCTGCACAGGAGAGAACACTGCATTCAGGATTAAAGTATTCATCCCACAGCCTGTTTTCAAAAGTTACTTTTCTCGCGTCGAGGAATGTTTTGAGCTCTACACCGCGGATATTCGAATTCCACGCGGCCGAGGCTCCCAGTTCCTCTCCTGAAGTCCACCCGCAGTCGCGTTTCATCTCGACTACTCTCTGTCTCAGCATGACAGAAAGATCATCGACAGAGAATCTTAGACGATAATCTGCGCCGCTATAACTGATATTTTCACCGGAATCCAACGTACCGGGGTCGATCGGTCTCAGAAGCGTTCCCCTGTAGGAGTCGTCAAACCTGTGAAAATGAAAAAAGAGACGTTTGTCGTCCTCACTTTTCACGCTGAGTTCAGTAAGTATCGCTCTCGAATTGTATGACCCTATAAAGCTGTTTTCGTATTCAGCAAGTGATTTCGAGGGATCCTGAAGATACTGGTCATAGGAGAAAGTCAGATTTACAGCTGACTCAGGAGTCGCGAACCAGACTCTTCTTGATCTTCTCGAGTGCCGGCCATTAGTGAAATCGAGAGTAGCCAGCGGGCCTTCCCTCCCGCCTTCCTCCAGAACGATGTTGATCACGCCTCCCGGGACCGACAGGCCGGAACGCGGGACAAATCCGTTATAGATGACCTCTACTCTCAGCAGCCTTGAAAGAGGAATGAATCGTAAAAGAGGATCATCGTTGTACGGATCGGAGAACGGCAGGCCATTGACCAGCAGGGTCATCCCCCTGGATATCTCTCCATCGATAGAAAAAGAAACAGAAGAACCTTCCGGTCCTTTTCTCCAGAAAGTGACTCCGGGAAGCATCTCCAGGATATCTTCAACTGTATTGATATTATAATCGACAAGTTCTTCGGAGGTCACCACAAAGACTTCTCCGGAAAAGGCGAGAGAATCGGATAGAACCGATCCATCGGGAAAAGTCCTGGCCTCTGCTGAATCGACCTTAAGGAAAAAGGAGACGATAGCAGCTGTCATCAGTGTAGTATGACAAATGGAGAGCTTCATTCGGTCTGCCAGAGTAAGTCGTTCAAAAACCAATAAGCACATTCAGGGGGAACTTTAATTCAGAGACGGCAGCCGGTCAAGTCAAATCATTTTCCTGAGGTCGATGACAGCCTGATATGTTGTTCCCATCTCTCCTATCGCAGCCTTCATAGCCTCATCAAAATGATAGTCCGAACCTCCCGTAGTCACCAGCCCCTTCTCCTGCGCGACAGAACGGATCTTTTCCACAATCTCGGAATTGTGGTTCGGATGAACGGTTTCAATCCCGGAGATGCCTGAATCGACCATGGTTTTCACAAGGCCGCGGTTTCTGATCAAAGCTCCTGGATGGGCCCATACCGCGACTCCGCCCGCGCTTCTGATCAGGGATACGGTGTCGGCGGCTTTAAGGATGATCCTGGGGACAAAAGCAGGCCTTCCCTCTCCGATATACTTCGAGAACCCCTCCTGGATATCATCCACATATCCCTTTTCCAGAAGTACTCTGGCTATATGAAGTCTTCCAACAGTCCCTCGGCCAGATAAGCTCCTTACTTCTTCCATATCAATACTGATCCCCGCACAGGCAAGCTTGCTTACTATCGATTCCGCTCTGGCTTTTCTCGCTTCCTTGAGACTGTTTAGAAGATCGACAAGCTTTTTGTCCCGATGATCAAAAAGATATCCAAGCAGATGAACATCTTTGCCTGCCTCTCTTATATTGAACTCGACACCGGTGATCATCTCTATACAGCTGGATTCCGCCGATTCAAGAGCGTCTGATAACCCATCGACAGTATCGTGGTCAGTGATCGAGATTGCTGAAAGTCCGGCCTCTTCAGATTTTCTGACAAGCTCCCCGGGGGATAACGCCCCGTCGGAATAGTATGAATGAATATGAAGATCACAGAGGGATTGAGGATTTTGCATCTTGACCGTTTCAGGAGATAGAACTGAATTTTTTCATTTTTACGGAGATATCCCTAAAGGTGACATCTACTATGTAGACTTCCTCAAAGTGTTCTCTTGCCTTCTCGCTCTCTCCCAGAGCTTCATAAGCCAGCCCGAGATTATAATGAATACCGAGATTGTCACCATTGGCGTTTCCGGTCAATTCCAGACCCCGCTTGAGTTGTTTTACTGCGAGATGCGGATTATTGATCTCTATGAAACACTGCCCTATCATCTCGAGGCTTTGCAGCTGGAGCTGTTCCGACCTTGATGATATCTGCAATTCTTTAAGAGCATCGTCGAAAAGTCTCATTTCAATATAGGCCATCCCCAGGTCGTAGTGGCTCCTGAAATCATCCTCTTCTACGTCACTGCTGATATCCTCAGCAAGATTGACCTCGGAAGTCTCTTTCTCGATCTCCTTGTCTTCCTGCTCGATTATATCGGAAAGGTCTTCGGACGGAGTCGCCGATATTTCTTCTTTGCTGACAGGTTCTTCGCCGCTGGAACCCGAAACGGAAACATCCATTTCCTGCAGACCGGAATTTCTTTCTCCTGTTGCGTCCTCTTCAACAGAATCTCCAGTCTCTGAACCGCCGGGAACAGGTTCTTCTCCTGAATCGATCTCAGCTTCGATTTTCTCGGAGTCGGCCTGGAATTCCTGTTCGATATCCGGATCTTCTATTCCGGGAGACTCTTCTTCAGAATCCGTTACCGATTCGACGCTCTCGGCAACCGCCTCTCCCGTATCGTTATTACTTTCTGTCTCTGGAGCCATCCCTGCACTGTTTCCGACAATGTCGATTCCTGAAGAATCTACACCTTCAGATTCAACAGCTTCCGGTTCAGGCACGGAACAGATCTTATCTATCTCACTGATTTCATCGGGTTTTAACGACTTCTTGAGCAGATCCAGCCTGCTTCTATAAGAACTTGTCTTCTCGGAATCTCCACCCTTCGAGGTTTTCGAAAGAAGTTGAGCGAATGTCTCGGCAGCTTTGGATTTTATTCCCAGATCCGAATAAGCTTCGGCAGCCCGTTCCCAGATGCGTTCACTATCAGGAGCCAGTTCCAGAATATTCTCTATCCTTTTCGCCATATTTCCGTCTGAACAATCCTGATCGGCCTGGATCAAATCAAAATACTGGAGAAAGTAAGTTTCCGCCTCACCCATAAATTTCTGTTTTGTCTTGATCTCTCCAAGCTTGTAGATCGTCTCGACCCTGTTGGGAACGGTTCTGAGAATCTTTTTGCACACAGCTACGGCATTATTATACAGGGCGACTTTTTCATAATTCGCGGAAGCTTTTTCAAACGAAGATACCGCAAGCATCTTCTCTCCGGCTCTCAGGTAGATATCGCCGAGTTCATTATACAGGTTCGGGTTCCGTGCCTCGACAGTGAGGAGCTTCTGATATTGCTCTATCGCATTTTCGATTTTTCCCTTTTTGAGAAAAATCTGCGCTCTTTGTCTCAACTGAGTCGCTTTACTCACAACCCGACCTCGCTCCTGGCCCTGAAATCATGGACCTCACTTGCCACATTCCCTTCCTTGACTACGACTACCGCGTGATTCAGGCCTGCTCTGCTCGGTATTTCCCGATAATCCTCAATATCATATATCACTATATCGGCTTTCTTCCCTACTTCCAGAGAGCCGACTTCAGAACCCATTCCAATAGCAAAAGCGGCATTGCGTGTCGCCGCTACGATCGCTTCACCCGGAACAAGCCCCATCTGTGAACAGGCGATAGAGACCGAAAGCGGCATCGAACTCGATGGCGCACTGCCGGGATTGAAATCTGTCGAAAGCGCGATAGCCGCGCCGGCCTCAATAAGGTCGCGAGCGGGGGCAAAATCATTTGAAGCCAGCCCAAAAGATGTTCCCGGCAACAGGACTCCTATCGTATCACTTCCTGCAAGGCTTTTAATTCCTGAAGGAGTGATCCTTGTAAGATGTTCTACCGACACTGCACCCATCTCGACAGCAAGCTCTGTTCCACCCAGAGCATATATCTCATCGGAATGGACTTTAAGACCAAATCCGTATTCTTTGCCGGCTTCAAGGACCCTTCGCGTCTGCCCTACGTCAAATACGCCTTTTTCACAGAAAACGTCGATGTACTTCGCAAGACCTGTCTCGGCCACTGCGGGTATCATCTCTTTTATAATAAAATCGACATAGCAGTCCGGATCGCTGTATTCGGGAGGAACCTGATGCGCTCCCATAAAAGTCGCAACGACATCGAGATCCGTTTCTTTTCCAAGACGTTCGATCACGCGAAGCTGCTTGATCTCATTTTCTATATCAAGTCCATAGCCGCTTTTTATCTCGAGAGTCGTTACACCCTGATCCAGCATCCGCCCCAGCCTTCGCCTGGCCAGCTCAAAAAGGCGCTCCTCATCCATTTCCCTGACGCCCTTTACAGACCTCTTTATCCCGCCGCCCATTTTTTCAATATCAAGATAGCTGTCTCCCCTGATCCTCGCCTCATATTCATCGGCTCTGTAGCCTGCAAATACCGCGTGAGTATGAGGATCGACCCATCCCGGCATCATTACGCGCCCGTCTACTTCGATTGTCTTCAGGACCCTGGCTCCACCGATCTTCTTTTTCACATCCGCATCCGTACCTATGGCAAATATTCTTCCTTCGGTGACAGCAATAGAACCACCCCGGATCACTCCGGGCTCAGACAGACCGCCGCCCCGCCAGGGCCCGTCACCGAACCCCGAGCAGGTTACGATCTGTCCGGCGCCGACAAGCAGCAGATCAATGAACTCAGGCAAGCGCCTCTCCTCGCAGAATGATATATCCTACCTGGTCAATCCAGGCATAATGCACACAGTTGCGGGTATATACCCGATTCCCCACAAGATCCATCTCCCGACATGAGAAGATGGAAAATATTCTATTTCCCCATCATCGGGATATCAAGCCCTGCTTCACGGGCCTTTTTAATAGCTGATTCATACCCCGCGTCGGCGTGTCTTGCAACTCCCGTGCCAGGGTCATTATCGAGACAACGTGCTAGTTTTTCACGGCCTTCCGGCGTTCCGTCGGCTACAACGGCAAGCCCGGCGTGTATCGAAAGTCCCATCCCCACTCCGCCTCCATGATGCACCGAGACCCATGCCGCGCCGCTCGATACATTCAGCATGGCATTCAGTATCGGCCAGTCGGCGACGGCGTCGCTTCCATCTATCATTCCTTCCGTTTCGCGGTAGGGAGATGCTACAGAACCGCTGTCGAGGTGATCGCGGCCTATTACTATAGGGGCACTTATCTCCCCTTTGGCGACAAGATCATGCATCGCCAGACCGAATTTCTTCCTTTCGCCGTGTGCGAGCCAGCATATTCTCGATGGAAGGCCCTGAAATGCGACCTTTTCTCCCGCAAGCCTGATCCATCGGCATAAAGATTCGTTTTCAGGAAACAGCTCAAGGACAAGTTCATCGGTCCTGTAGATATCTTCTTTTTTCCCCGAAAGCGCTATCCAGCGAAAAGGGCCTTTTCCTATACAGAACATCGGCCGGATGAATGCCGGTACGAAGCCGGGAAAGGAGAAGGCGTTTTTCAAGCCTCCCTGCTCAGCCATTCCCCTGATATTGTTGCCGTAATCGAAGACTACAGATCCCTTTTCCTGAAGGTCGATCATTGCCTGGACATGATCTACCATCGAACCTATAGCTTCCTTGATATAGCGGTCTGGATGATCCGCGCGCAGAGCGGCTGCCTCTTCAAGGGTATGGCCTTTTGGAATATATCCGTTGAGCGGATCATGAGCCGATGTCTGATCGGTGACTATGTCAGGAACCACTCCCCTTCTGACAAGCTCGGGAAAAACTTCTGCGCAGTTGCCCACCAGGCCTATCGACAGGGGCTTTTTAGCTTTTACCGCTTCTTCCACCTTTTTCAGGGCGGCATCGAGATCGGTCTCCATAAGATCGCAATAGTCAGTTTCGAGACGCCTTTTGATCCTGCCGGCATCGACCTCTACTATCAGACAGACACCGCCGTTCATCGTAACTGCAAGAGGCTGGGCTCCGCTCATCCCGCCAAGGCCGCCGGAAAGGATGAACCTTCCCTCCAGGCTTCCCCCAAAATGTTTGTTCGCGCATTCGGAGAATGTCTCGTAAGTCCCCTGAAGAATCCCCTGAGTACCGATATACATCCAGGAACCCGCGGTCATCTGTCCGTACATCATCAGGTCTTTCGATTCGAGTTCCCAAAAATGCTCCCAGGTAGCCCATTTGGGAACAAGGAGAGAATTCGCTATCAGGACCCTCGGAGCCCCCTCATGAGTCTTGAAGACAGCGACAGGTTTTCCGGACTGCACAAGAAGCGTCTCGTCATTTCCGAGTTTCTTCAGTGAATCTATGATCGCGTGATAACAGTCCCAGTTTCTCGCAGCTTTACCTGTTCCGCCATAGACGACAAGTTCCTCAGGTTTTTCAGCGTTTTCCGGGTCCAGATTGTTCATCAGCATACGCATCGCCGCCTCCTGAAACCATCCCCTGCAGCTGATTTCGCTTCCCCTTGGAGCCCTTATAATCCCCTGTTTCATATCCTTTACCTCCGGAACTGATTTTTAATCGTGTTATAATACCCTTTGTCTACAACCAGTTACAACTTCACAAAACAAAATAGACAATGAAATGATACATTATTTACATACCCCGCCGCAACTGTTTTGCCACTATACTTTTTGAGGCTGTTCCGCTTAGGGAAGGTCGGCAAACCATGCTGCCGCCGCATTCACCGTATCATCGATCCCCTCTGTCGAGGTCGGCTCCGAGGGAAGCGAAGAGACGACCTTCTTCGAGTACGGACGCGATTCCATCCTCGGATCAAGAATGACCGCTACTCCCCTGTCTGTCGTCCTTCTGATCACTCTCCCTATCCCCTGTCTCAGCCTCATGACCGCTTCGGGAAGAAAGAGAGAATCGAACGGATCCTCGCCCTCTCTCCTCAATCTGTCGGACATGGCTTCAACTATAGGTTCATTAGGCACCGGAAAAGGAAGTTTAGGTATTACGATCACCTCCAGCTGTTCGCCGGGAAAATCTACCCCCTCCCAGAAGCTGGCCACGCCAAGCAATATCGCCCCCTCAGCTGCTTTGAAATTTCCTGCAACCTCTTCTCTGCTTCCTGAGATTCCCTGCACAAAAACAGGGCCTGGAAGATCGGCTCTCTCAAGATGACCTGCGACCATCCTGCACATGCTGTGCGAGGTGAACAGAACGAGGATCCTGCGCTTTACCCGGATTGCAAGTTCGGCGATGATCTCCGCTGCGTCTAAAGCATGATTCTGTTGATTCGGATCTCCAAGGCCGCGCTGAATAATGATCAGGAAATTATTTTTGTAATCAAATGGCGACGGTACTATAAGCTCCGAACAATCCAATCCCGACAAGGAAGTTCCGAGCCTCTTTTTGACTGACGAGAACCTTCCTTCCGAAGCGAGAGTCGCTGAAGTGAATATCGCGCTGCTGCAGTTTTCCTCTATAAAATCGGCAAAACGGCGGTCGATCGCAAGCGGAGATCCGCAGAGCCCTGAAGCTGTCCCCGCTTTGGACCACTCGACCCAGAAGACACTTTCATCATCCGATGCGGCAACCAGGTATTCCAGGGCAGCGGACAGCTCAATCAATTCCTCTTCCATATATTTTAATTTCTGTTGAAAAACAAGTCCCGCGGAGGACGCGGTTACCTCCAGTAATGGTTTAAGTGTTTCTCTGAACTCGTTATAAACATTACGATAATTATTCAGTTCATCCTCGATCTCTGCAAATACCGCTTTTCCGTCCTGGTACCTCGTCTTTCTGCTGCGCAATTTTTTTCCCGGGTCAAGCAGGTTCGATATCGCGCTGAAGACAGAAGAGAATGACACCTGAAGCCGCTCGATCTGTGCGGCAAGGCCGCTTATTCCTGCATCGACCCCTGAAGAGCCCCCGGGATCGCCGCACATTGAAAGGAATAACTTCCATTCGGGTGCGGAGGCCGAAACAGGCGAGACCGCCTCAAGGATCCTGCCGAGATCGCGGTTAAAAACGCGGACGGACAGATTCTCCATTACACAATGTTCGATATGGTGGGCCTCATCGAAAACAACGCAATCATACGGGCCGAGTACGGATCCCCCCTGCCGGTAATCTGTCAATATAAGAGCGTGGTTGACAAATACTATCGATGCTGCCCTTGCCTTTTTTCTTGCTATAAGCAGCGGACAGGTATCGGAATGGCTGCAGCCGTTCATCATACACCGCGCCGGAGCCCTGAGCTTTCCCGGATCGACAGCTGCATCAGACTGCGAAAGGGATTCTATTCTGCCTGTAATCGTGAGAGCCCCCGAAAGAGCCAGGGACAGAGCGGCAGATGGATCATCCTCGGAGATGCGTGAAACAGCTGAGACAAGTTTCCTCGAACAGATATAATTTTCCCTTCCCATAAGCCTTACAACATCCACATCTATGCCCAGTACGCTCCCAAGTAAGGGAATCTCTTTCGTCATCAGCTGGTTCTGAAGGTTTCTCGTATGAGTCGAGATAATTATCTTCTCACCCGTCTCGGACGCATGCAGGATCGAAGGTACGAGATAGGCAAGTGATTTCCCCGTCCCTGTCCCCGCTTCGATAAATGCTATCTTGCCCGAACGAAATGAGTCCAATACCATATGAGCCATTTCGACCTGGCCGCTTCTCCTCTCGCCCAGAAGATCGAATAGAAGATCGAATGATTTTTCAACCGTGATCTTCCCGCATAGGGCAGCTTCAGCCGAAGAGGAGTTCCCTTCCCCGCCAGGTTCCGGATCGATTCCATCCCTATCTCCCGGCGCTGGATCATTCTTTACCGCTGATAAGCTTTCATGAGATACCGGAGCTTCCAGATCGGGAAACTCCCCCGAGAGAACGGATCTTATGATCTTTTCCAGTATATGGCGGCCGGAAAACCCCGATCTGGATGAAAGGTCGAGCAAAACAGGGGCAGGTACCGGAGAAGCGGCAAGCCCGTCGATGACAGCCTGAGCTACTTCATCCTGCTCAAGCCCGGTTATTTCTTCGGCAGGGATAAAAGGACCGAAGGTATCGACGATATCTTCGGCGAACCGCCTGTCATAGAGAGCGTCATGCCCGTTAATTCTCATAGCGGGCAGATCCACCCCCTCACGATCCTTTCAATTCTCACTGCTTTTTCTGCTTCCGCGGATGGCACAGAACTCACCGCACATAGTACAAAGCTCGTCAGATCCTTCCGAGCTCGAATCGTACATCTCCCTGGCCCTCAAGGGATCGATCGAAGCATCGAGAGCTGTCTCCCAGTCCAGCTTCGCCCTCGCCCTAGATACCTTCCTGTCCCAATCTGCAGCGCCCGCGACCCCTTTTCCAATATCCCCGGCATGGGCCGCGATCCTCGCCGCGATGACTCCATCGCGCACGTCGGCGATCGACGGAAGCCTCAGATGCTCTGCCGGAGTCACATAGCAGAGAAAATCCGCGCCTTTCCAGGCGGCTATCGCTCCGCCGATCGCGGAGGTTATATGATCATAACCCGGTGCGACATCTGTAACGAGCGGTCCGAGAACATAGAATGGGGCTCCCTTGCAGATCTTTTTCTGTATCAGCATATTTGTCGCGATCTCGTGGATCGGAACATGACCCGGCCCCTCGACAAAAACGCTTACGCCGCGCTCTCTCGCCCTCTCGACCAGCTCGCCGATTACGAGAAGCTCGCCTATCTGGGATCTGTCGGTCGAATCAGCTATCGCGCCGGGCCTCAGCCCGTCACCCAGGCTCAGGGCGATATCATACTGATGAGCAATGTCGAGCAGCCTGTCATAATATTCATAATACGGGTTCTCGCGATTGTTTTTAACGATCCACTGAAGAAGAAAAGAACCTCCCCGGCTCACGACCCCTGCGGTCCTCGATCCGGCCAGCTGGTCGGCGATACGCTTCACCAGCCCGCAATGGATCGTCATGAAATCGACCCCATCCCTCGCCTGATCCTCAATTACATCAAAGAACTCATCTACACTCGTATCCGTCAAAGCTCTTCCCTGTCTTGTCACTTCGACGATCGCCTGATAGATCGGTACTGTTCCGACGGGCACGGTCGATCTTTCAAGGATCGTCCTCCGTATCGCATTTATATCGCCGCCGGTTGAAAGATCCATTACGGCGTCTGCGCCCGCTTCTATGGATACCTTAAGTTTTTCAAGCTCGATACCCGGATCTTCGTGATCGGGACTTGTTCCGATATTGGCGTTGACTTTGGTCCTGAGCTCTTCCCCTATCCCTATCACCCTGCAGTGACTTCTCGCCATTCCTGTAAGAATGACTCTTCCCTGAGCGACCAGATCGCGTAACCTTGAAGGATCGATGCCTTCTTCTCCAGCTGCCTTCTCAAGAGTTTTCGTTATCTCGCCAGCTTTTGCCTTCTCATATTCAGTCAAATTCCAGGCCTCCTCTCACATTCAGGCGTCCCAGATTATAGCCGAACCCGGCCCCCCTGTACAGACAAGAATTCCCCCAGGATGAAATACCGCTAGTCCGGTTCCTACAGGAGGCGGATATATCGGCATACAGCTAGAATTTTTCTGTAAGAGAGATATGTATCCTGGTACTGCTGAGGGATAATTCATCCCCGACACCGAAACTCAACTCGACGATCCCGAACTGTGAAGCGGAAACGACTCCGAACCCGCTTCCGTTCTTGACCTCCCAACCCTGGCCGGCCCTGTAGTAAGCCCCTGTATCATTAAAAAAGAATAATCTGCTTTCTTCTCCGAATCGGTATTCCAGATTCAGGCAGCCTGTCTTCTCGCCCCTGAACTGATTTTCCCGGTATCCCCGCAGAGACCTCGCCCCGCCGAGAAGAAACATCTCGGATATTGAAATATCACCAGTGAAAAATATCCCTTCCGTGGTCAACCTGGAATAGAAAGACTGTCCCCTTCGGACGTCAAACTCGATCGATCCTTCAAACCGGTAAAGGAGCTGCTTCTCTATCTCCCTTCTCCCATCTGTGTATCGGCTGCTCCTTCTTGCTCCCTCCAGATAGACGTCAAAACGCAGACCGGCGCCCCGGTCCCTGATCAATCCAAGCCTGTATCTTTGTTTTGAATTTCTTTCGACTCTGCTCTGGGTCCCGAAAAGGGTCCTTTCGGCCGCGATACCTGTCGTAATCGAATAGACCGGTCCGACAGGTATCCGGAAAGAAGCCCCCCCTGAAGCCATATCATACAGCGTATCCTTTACCGTCTGCCTCAACTCGCCATCGAGATGAAAAGGCATCGAAAGAAAGAACGGTTCCCTGAAGACCAGTCTGGTATTGGAATACTTCTGTCCGTCATTCAACCAGTCCAGATTTATATCTCTGCCCTTTCCGGCGATGTTGCGCAGATCGAGATTAAGAGATCCGTTCAGCCTGTAATCTCCCGTATCTTCCTGATAAAAACCAAAGGCTCCCAGAAATGAATTGTTGTTCTTTTTTTCAACCACGGGAACGACGAGGTCGACCTTTCCAGCGTCTCTCATTATGACCCTTACCTGTCCGATCGATCTGAATATTCCTGATCTCGCGAGATAATCCGAACACATTTCAAGATCTTTTTCTCTGAACCGGTCTCCCCTTTCAAGGCGTGAAATCCTCAGCGCAAAAGAGGAATCTGTCCTGGCGATCCCTTCAAATATGATATTCGATATGGTCGACCGATCACCTCTGTACTGTGAAATAACGAGATCCACACTGTTTGTGGAATCATCGAATGAAAACCCGGTCAGCCATACCTGAGCAAATGGATATCCGGAATCGACCTGCCGATCAAGAAACTCCTTCATCGACAGGCCGAGTTTCCGGGGATCGAATTCCGTTTCCTCCTCTATGCCGAGTCTTTTGATCATCTCTTCTTTTTCGGAGACCGATCCGCCTGTTATCGTGACTTCCCCTATTGAAGCTTTCTTTCCCTCAAAAAGAATCAACCGCACCGCAACGGCATCGTTCGACGGTACTATGTCGACCTCCATTTCGACAGCCAGAAATCCGTGAGAAAAGTAGATCGAATCGATTCGCGCGAGTTCGAGCCTCATCAGGTTTTGCGTAAGTATCGCCCCTCGGCTCAACAAGCTGGCCGAAGACAACTCTTCCCGATCGATCAGGTCTGCGCCGATCCATTCGACCTTGCTTATCACCTGAGCCTGAGATGAAAAAGCTGCCAGTGCTATAGCCAGTATGCTAGAAAAAAGCACGGCACTCCATTTTAAGCGCATGAACCGTTTTCACCTCCCCCAGATAATCCTTCTCCCTTCTTCCCGTATAGTTCAGCCCGACACTTAGATTTCTCGTCAACCTGTACTGGCCGACCAGCATCCAGTCCTCACGCATTCCCTCTTCAAGAAAAAACAACGGTTTACCCTCATCAGACTGCGTGTCCGTATAGGTCAATTTGAGAAAAGCTGACAAGTGGACTTTTTTCCCTACCGAGGAATTTACCGAGGGAGTGGCTGTATATGACCTCTGTTTCGCTCCTGAGACAGCGTCGCTCCTCTTTTCAAATCCAAGCTTGAACGATAACTTTGTCGAGGCCCTGTATTTGTACCCCAGGACATTTGCGGCATTGAAAGTCTCAACCCTGTACCTCTGCTCGCCTGGGCCGTCCGAATCGGTGGATCTCAACTTCGTTCCGCCTTCCAGCGAAATCGTGAACGCCTTTCCATGCAGAGATTCGATCCTCGCCTGAGTCTCCCTTAAATATCTTGATGTCGAGAAGTCCCCCGAGCGGTTATCCTCCTCATCCTCCCTTAAAAAAACAAACTTGATATCCAGCCGTTTTACATCGTTGAGAAAACTCCATTCCTGCCGAAGGCTGTTCTTCCCGTACAGAGTCAGACCGTCCCTCTGCAGAAGACCGGGATCAAGAAGATAGAGCCTTAGCATATCATCGGTGGAAGACTGCTCTATTACGGAAAAGAAATGGTCGACAGAGAGGTTTTTTCGGATCAGTCCGGCAAAAGACCCGCTCCCCTCCCCGGTCCCTATGCCGCGGAATCCGCTTCCCACGCTTGTTCTCCAGGTCAACTCCACGCTCCTGACTACTTCCAGATCGCCGCCGGGAAGGTAGAGCACCATGTAATCTCCCCTCTTCTGGCCTACCTCCCTTCCCTCCTCATCATAGTCGCCTTCGTTCTCCCCGACGTAGATGACAGCTTTTTCAAGCCTTCTGTTCTCGCCGGAACTTATCTTGTAACCGGCATCCGTTGTGATCCCCATCGACTCCCAGGAATCCCTGAATCTTACCTTTGCAAGGTCGTGACTGTCCTCTAAACCACTCGAAATAGTTCTAGTAACCCTATGCGTTAAATACAGATCGATTATTCGAGAATTGTTCCTGTATCCTCCATCCAATCTTATCTCGTCATTCTCCCGTTCCTCCGACCACACCCCGCCTGAAGGCGACATCTTCTCAGTCCTCCTCTGCCTGAAAGAAATCTCCGTCCTGAAACCTCCCAGTTTACGCCCGGCGATCGAAAAGGTATTCTGAAAATAATATCTGCCTGTGTCTATTCCGGCCGGTACAAAGGAGCGGTATTTCTCAGTGTCGAAATCAAACCTGGGCACGATCCTCCAGAAACCGAACGCGCCCGAAAGATTGCCGTATCTTCGATCCTTCTGATTTCCGGTTTTCGTATCAAACCCTCTAAACTCCAGTCCCCTGAATCCGGTATCCCCGATCCTCGCGGAGATGTCGTTTCTTTTCGCCGAGATGCCGCCCTTTCGCACAAGACGTTTGCTGCTTCCCGATACAGCCCAGAGAGAATCCCCTTTCCACTCTATCTTTGCCCCAGCTATATCTTCGCGTCCGGACAGGACCTCCTCCTCGAGATTCCAGTTTCTGTAAAAATACGGCGCTCTGGGAGTGTCAGTAGATTCAAATCTTGACTCCAGGGCAGAGTAATCACCTGATAAAGACAGCCGGCTTGAACCTACCTTGAGGCCCCTGATCCCCCCTTCTGCCTTGAAAGCGCCTCCCCTGTTATCATCGTCATCCTCTGAAGAAAGGATATTATTATCTTTCTCGCTTATATCTCCTTCTGCATCTAAAAAGAGGACTCCCTTTTTTGCGGAGACCCCCATGGCAAACAATCTTTTTCTCTCAGGAAGGGGGAGCTTTCGGCCTATCCTGTAGCTTCCCCGCCCCTCACCGGCGTATCTGTATTTGATCTCTCCGCGCCTTGTGAAACCGTCAGACTCATAATCACCTTCTCCGGTCCCCGTCCTGTAAAAAGTGAGCCTGTACTCCCCTCCGCTCTCTACGAAAAGATAATGCATCGGCAAAGAGTCTGCCGGTATGAGAATATAACAGTCCGTGCCATCTTCCACCTCTTCGATACCGGGCGCCAGGGCCTCTTCGGGATCATCACCAGCCGACTTGATGATCTCCTTTTCCTCATCGGACACCGTCTGCCTTAACGGGTCGTTGGGATCATCGCTCTCCTGGAACAAAAAGGTCCGTAAGGTCACCGCGCCTCCGGCGGAAAGCGCCGACCATCCTCCGGTGACCGTCGATCTGGCATAATCGTCTTCACCTGTCTGATAATCTATTACGATCTCCGAATCGGCAGTAATAACGGTCTTTTCCGTAAAGGTCACTGTGCCCCTGTTATAATCGATCGTATAGTCCTTCTCGCTTCCCCTGCTCAGTCTGCTCCCGTCGAGATAGACAGTTTCAGTGCCGGAAAGGACGACGATTCCGTTAAAACGTCTCGCATCCAGCAGTTCATAAGGCCCCTGCACCCCTTCTCTGCCCCTGAATGATGCTGTCTTAAACCTTCCCTTGGCTATTCCTCCGCCGGCAAAAAACCGCTGGTTTCCTATCTCCGTCGCGACCGTAGCTCCGCGAAGCTCTCTTTTGAACGAAGAAAATTCAGACCAGTCCATACCTGTGCCGAAATCGCCGAGCCTGGCTTCGATATTCCTGCTCTTGACTTCAACATAGACCTTGTCGAGAGATTTAAGTTCTTCGGTGTTTCCCTCGGGCTGAACTGGAAGATTGTCGTCTGTCAGAAATGCCTTTACTTCGAGATCTTTGGCAAGCTTCCCCGCCATTGTCACCTTGAGCGACTGATCGATTCCCAGACCTTTGTACGAACCGATCGTAAACCCTATCGTCTTGCTTCCCGATAACCTCAGCCGATAGGGAGACATTTCTTTCTTTACAAGATCGTCTTCACCGCGGCGCCTCACGGTCCCCGCGTGATCCAGCGGCTTTTCTCCAGGGTATCTTATCGCAAAGACAGGCGGAAATGAGAATGGATATCTCGACCATGAGGCCCTGAAGATCTCTCCCCCCGATGCATCTGCCACAAGAATGATAAAACCTTTAAGAGTATTGATCCTGTAGTCGACCTCTCTCGTCAGAAGTTTCCCGTCTACAAAGACAGAATCGCTTTCAGGGATTAAAAATGTCTTCGCGAGATCGATCCTGGTCTGTCCCGGAGTCAGATGCAGTTCAATAAAATCCCTGTATTTTTTTCTGACCGGGGTTTTTTCCGAAATAGCGCACTCAGCTGCTGAAGCCCTGACCAGCAGAGAAATGGAAAACAGAGACAGGAGAAAAAATCTGATTTGCCTCATGATCATTTACCAGGATATACCATTTTGAAGACAAGGATAGAGTGAGAACGGATATCAGCGATATACAGATGGTCGTTCCACCCCACAGCCGCGGCGGAAGGGGCTATCGTGGTGCCCAGGTACGAATCGATCTTTTGAACATACCTGGCATTCGAATCGAATATATATACTGTCTCTCCTCCTGTATCGGCGATAAAGATATACCCTTCCTGATCGGTAGATACCGATCTTGGAGATCTGTAGCCTGAACCTTCCGGCACCTGAAGCAGAGTCTCATACGCACCGGAAGGAGAAAACAGCTGGACCCTCCTGTTACCAAGTTCGCTTACAACGATCCGTTCATCCGAAAGCATCGCGGCTTTTGCGGGCCTGTCAAGACTGCCTTCATCGGATCCGAAATCGTTCCATTCCAGCTCAGGATCCAGAAAAGGATTCCAGACAGCCATTCCATGGTTCTCGAAATCGGTAGTGAGAAACCTCCCCCCGTTTCCTCCTGTAAGAGATACGGGCCTCATCCCTTCGATATTACCGAAAGAGATGAGAATATCCATATACGCCCCCTGGCGGTCATATCTCAGAATCCTGTTTCCTGAATAATCGAGGATATATACAAAAGGACCGTTCAGAGAAAGATCGATCGGATAGAAAGCCGCATCGCGGGCGGGATTCTCAAATTCAATGTAGCTGCCGTCCTGCGCGAACCTGAATACTTTTCCGGTCATCGCATCGGCGGTATATACAAACCCGTCAATATCGACTGCCAGACCGAGAGGTTCCCGAAGCTGCTCCTCTCCGAGACGCGATTTAAGAGGGGTCAGGGTTATTGTCGATACTGGATCGGAGTCCGCGTGAACCGGCTGGAGAGCGCCGGATGCCCCGGACAGAAAGGCTGCTGTCATAAGGATAAAGAAGACTGGTATCTTGATCGCGGAACCTTTACATCGTGACATTCCGCTCCCCTGCTAAAAGGACCGGCACATCGTTAATCTGAATCCATCCGGCCCGGGGCCGACCTCAATCGACAAATCCCGGTCGTTACGCCCCACTTCGCCTCCGCCGCCGGCAAGCCTGAAAGCATCGACCATACTGACGATTCTCACGCCCAGAGCAAAGAAAAGAGTGTATACGACTCTTTTTTTCGATAGATCGTAACCTGATAATAGGGAGTTGTATCTGAGGAACGCGCCATCTGACTCCCATCGCCAGCTATCGTCCCCGGTAATCATATTCGCCTCGTAATACGCATCGATCGCTTCCATATCTGGGTAATACAGGTCTCTTGCCTCTATCAGAAGATATTCGTTATACCCTCCAGGGCCGTCATTGCTCATATATTCACTTATTATCTGGTAGTAGCTCTCTGAAAGTCCCGTACCCGAGACGCCTGCGTATGCAACGGCATAATCCTCGAAAGCATCCTTTCGGGCGACAGACTGCCAGTAGAAAGCCCCCGCACTTATCCAGGCGATCCCCTCCAGGCTGAAATATATCTTTGAACGAAGTGTGTGGCCCATCCTCTGCTGCCCGAGGCCGGGAAGAACGAAACTCAGCAGAGCTTCTTTCGCCGCTGACCTCTCTCCCATATCAGACCCCGTATATTCCATCCCTGAGAATCCCATCTTCAGGACACCCGCCTCTTCTCCGGAATCCCGAAGACTGCGGCCTTCAGCCAGCGTGAACTGCGGAACGGACTTTCCGTCAAAGAGATCTTTTTCCCGTCCTGAAAAGACCCCGGCATCGCCGATTTCGGCAGCCCCGCATTCAGCCGGAATCGGCAGATCGGCCATGAACAGGAGAACGAACGAAAAAACAAGAATTCTCAACCTGTTACCCCCTAGAAACGATAGCTTATACCTACTGCGGGGTTCACCGCGTCCGGCATGATATCCAAAGACCATCCACCGTCATCGACGGTATCATTATTCATCTGGTGCGCCAGCCAAAGCACGTCTATCATCGATACGACCCTGTTTAACATAAGCATCATAAGATACTGGTCCGCTCTTACAACAAATTTGTCGCTCTCCTCGCGCAGGTCCCAGTATATCGTCCTGTTCGGCGTCCACGGCTCGAAGGTCTCATACGAATAGTCCCATCCTTCGGGATCCCAGTCGTCCCACCCGAAGACAAAAGCGTCATATTTTCCGCAATTCTCGTAATACTCTTCCCTGTCGAGAGACTTCGGAATATACAGAAAATAGTATTGCGGCCAGTCGTCACCGGCATTTTCATTATATTCCTGCCAGTCGTCGCAGCCTCCGACATTCTCGCAATACGGGTGCTGCAGAAGAAACCTCTCCTCGCTCCAGTGTTCGTCGCAGAAAGCCTCGTATTCTTTTTTTGTGTCTATACCTTCGTCATGATTGATCTTGTATTTGTACCACAGAAAGGCGTCCATTCCCATAAAAGAGGGGACCCTGGCAAGTGTCGACCAGTCGGACCTGTCTCCCTGGTCCGCGTAAAGATAAAGTTCTCCAAGCCCAGGGAGCAGGGCGGAAGCCAGGACTGACAATGCTATCTTCTTTTTTCCGCGGTACCTGTTCGAGGACGGAGCGGATCCTTTTCTCAGCTTACTCATATCGCTTATCGACACCGAGGGAGAATCCAGCTTCTCGCCTGACAGCCTCAGCGTCTCATTCATCCGGTAAGATTTAAGGTTGAAATCCCCGTCATTTTTTTTGTCAAAGACCGAGTTCGGCCGATCGGCCTCCATTTCGACATCTTCCGTAACAGGATGACCACTATTGGATAGAACGCGCGACTGATCAGTCTCTCCATCCGGAAGGCCCGCCGCCATCAATATCCTGTAAGGAGACAAGATGAAAATAGTCAGTAGTATTATTGCTGTATAGCTATGTTCGATCCGGCGCATACTTCTCCTCCACTGTCAGTTTACTATCGCAAATTTTCTTTGAGCCTGATATTTCCTGCCCTCTGAAACAATGACAAGCCTGCAGATATATATTCCGGAAGCCTTGCCTGATAATGAAAGCGCAAACTCATCCTCTCCCCCGAGAAGGCTCTTTCTCTCTTCCATCACCATCTCACCAGATAACGTCAAGATCTGAATATGGGCCTCACCGCTCACCGGAGCTGTAAAATGGAATCCCACTCTTTCGCCGGTCGAGGGATTCGGATAGACGATCAGGTTATCCTCGATCTCGGACCAGTCTGCGATCGTCTGGGAGAATCCCTCCGAGCTGAGAGCAAAAGATATCCTTTCGGGACCGCCCCAGAGTCCAGTCCATGAATGATCGATCCCGCTGCCGTCAAACGGCGCTAGACGCCATCTCATCTTTCCTCCTTCCGGGCGGAATTCGAAATAGGAGTTATAACCGATATTTAAAACCAGGTCTGAATATGAGAAAAGAGCTTCCTCTCCCGAGACGACTATGTCGACCGGTCCGTCGAAAGAAGACGCCATCTTTTTGGGATAACCGGGGACAAGTTCTCCCCTGTAGTCGAATACAAAGAATATTCCTTCATCTGTTCCTGCGGCGATCCACGATCCTGAACTGTTTCCCATCGTCGTCAGCGGCGACGAGACCTTCACCTCGGCCGGCAGATCGAAAACGCCATTGACACTGCGAGGCCAACCGGAGACATTCGAACCTGAGGAACTTATCACGTATATCCTCGAACCGTCAGAGCAGCATATATCTATATATCCATCCCCGTTAATATCCTGGAGTGCAGGTACGCCGGTCAGGGCGGCACCGGTCTCTCTTTCCGATATCACGCCGTTTCGATCGCAGAAAAGGATCCTGCCCGTCTCCAGCGACGAAAGGTAGACCTCGCTGCCGTTTCTTTCCGGATCGATATCTCCTCCGAGAAGAGCGATTCCCCCGGCGATCTCATCTGGTGAAAAAGGTATATGATACTGCCACTGATCATCCGGGACAAGCTGACTGCCTGCGCCGAAGACCCAGTGGATTATACTGATCCGATCTTCTCCGTCGATAGAAGCAAGGGTATATATCCCCGTTGAATATCCCTGCTGATCGATCTCTACGGAGATATTGCCCGTAAAAGATGAACCGGCAGGCAAAGCCGTCGAAGTGACTGCGGATCCTTCAAAATCAAGCAGCCACAGCCTCCCCTCATTATCAGTCACCGAGACAAAACTCTCATTCAGCCGTTTGACCGGTACGGGGTGGGAAACAAGCAGAGCTCCCGTATCGAAAGGCCAGCCGCCATATTCGTCCCAGCTTCCGCTCGATACCCTGAATGCGTGGACAGATCCGTCTGAATCTCCCACAAGCACAGCATCATCCCCCGAATCCGGATCGAATTCCTCTGAAAACGCTGCCGGTGTCAGAGCGGGGCAGCCGAGTGAAAAAGCCTGTCCGTCATCTCCGGCAACGATACCGTTACCGTGTATATCGATCATCAGCGAGCTTGTTCCGCCCGGGATCTGCAGGATTCCTCCCTCGGCAAGATCGGATGGAGCAAGAATACTTTCGACATTTCTCAGGTCTCTTATCCCTGCACCGAACGTCATCATCGTATCACGGGCCGAGATCCCCTCTATGCGCGCGCCTGTCGGCACCTGCCAGCTGCTCCATGACGACGGGATCGTAGAATCGGAAAACTCCGATCTGTTCCCTTCATAAAATGCGTCGTCATACCATCCCATCCTGAAACTCGAGTATGGATTTCCCAGATCCCTCACTCCCGATCCTTCGACAAGCGAGACGCCGAAAGGCCAGCGGGAATTCACTTCGTTGATATACCACCTGTCCTCGATAAAAGATTCATCTATATGCCAGACGAGAATACCGGGGCCCGCATCGGTCTCGATCATGTCGGACTCGGTCGGAAGCAGGATATCGTATCCATTGACCAGCTCCCAGTCATCATCGTCAGGGTTCCCATCTCCGCAGTTCGGACAGTTGCCCGTCCCTATCACGACACCTGTAACGGGATCGGAGGCATAAATCGTCCGTATATCATCGAGTTCGACTGCACGGTTCTCTATCAGAAAGTACTCTTCGCTCGAGACATCGAGCCGGACCAGTCTTGAAGGACATTCTTCCACCGCTGGAAGAGATATATTATTCTCGAATACCTTGACAGTATCTGTCTCCGCCCAGCCGAGCATATATCTGCTCCAAGCGCCGAACCCGGAAGGCAGCATACCTGTCACATATATAATTTCGCCTCTGAGGTCCGGGATATACGCTCCCAGCAGAGGGCCGGAATCCATCTGATCCCATACCCCTACGATCGGAAAACCATAATAAACATCGTAGAGATCTGGCAGTCCCATTACATGGCCGAACTCATGGGCGAGGACCGACGCCATGCTCCCATAACCTCCATCCTGAGTCGCCGTCTCCGGGACGACTGATATCTCCCTGATGATAGTCGAGCCTCCCTCGATCGTTATCTCATCTCCGTCGCCGAGGATGGCGAAGAAAGAGGGAATATCGTTCGGGGAATCACCATCGTAATCACTCTGTATATCCGCTCCCGCGTGTACGAGGATTATCGCGTCATAGTCAGAGAGCCTGCGCGGATACCCCGCCAGAGAAAGTTCCTCGTCAGCCTTTACTACTGCATCGTTGAGAAACCGTGTCAGACGCGGTGTCGTCCATCCGGTCGTATAAGAGCCGGGGCCGTATTCGGCGATATCTGAAAGTTTATAGCTTCCGTCCTCTTCAAGGGGGAGTATCTCCCACGTCAGTTCAAGCCTGCCGCATGATTGAAAATGCAGGAAATTGGCAAGCCCCTGCATATGGGCATTAAAATAAGTCCTGTTATGGGGAAGAGGATCCACAATGGATGAATCGTAGGGTGAAAGGTCGAAATCGCCGTCTGTATAGATACTCGAAAGACTGCTCATGCTGTTGTTTTCGAAAGCGACTCTGATCATAACCACGTTCAGAGAACCTTCGACTGCAGCAGGCTCCGCTGAAGACCCCTTGAGCAGCCTGTCGAAGCCCGGCTGCAGGGGCATTTCGTACGAAAACGCCCTGCGCTGCCTGATCAACTGATCGGGAACGGCGCGGCGTTCTCCCGTCATGATCAAATGACCGGATCCGGTGCGCCTGAAGACCGGAGCTTTCACTTCTCCGGCGCGGAGCAAGTGCGGCTGACTCGAGAAAGCGAGCACCGACAGGAATATCAGGGCAGCCTTGGAAGAACTAACCGGTAACAAATCAGGTATCACCTTTCTCAGGGGTAGCTGCCTAGAAAGTCATGCCGAACGACCAGCGATGCACCCTTCCAAGATCTGACGCCTGAGGAACACTGGCATAATCGATCCTGAATTTATTAAAGAGGAACCCTATCCCGTAGGTCATGTCGGTAATATCTCCGTCTTTGTCGTAGACATAACCGGCACGGACAACCAGAAGCTGGGCGTAAACCCCTTCGAGTCCGCCATGATAGGTGTTAGAGCGTTTGTAATCCTCGTCGCTCCAGTAATCAATAAGCGATTTATTGACATCTGCAACAACGGTGAGGGCCGCCTGTTCGTTCAGCACCGGCGTATAGGCGAACCCGACCCTGAGATTTCTGGGAAGATGCGCAGCCTGTTCCCCGGGGTTTACAAATGTCAGAGCTGGTCCGATATTAGAAACAGCCAGGCCGAGATTCAGCCTGGAGATCTCATACCCTGCGATCCTGAACGGAGGTATCCTCCACAACCCGCCGAAATCCACTGCGACTGAGGATGCCTGTCCTCCGCCTCCCCGGTCGTCCTGTATCGCCCAATCCGGGGCAAGACTGACATAGATGAACTTCATGTTCATCCCGATCGATATGTCATCAGTTATTTTTATGGCGCCGCCCAGCGTAGGGACGACTTCGTATGAAGATGCCGTTCCGAGGTCTTCACCTGTCTGCCCGGTCGCGTCCCAGTCGCCATAACTGAGGTACTGCACCGCTACACCGATGACCGCGAAACCCTTGATCGCATAGACTCCGCCAAGATATTCATAGAAGACATCGGACGCGAGATCAGGCACGAGCTGCGAATGCATCAGATCGAAAGCCATATGATCTATAAAAGCCATTCCTGCCGGGTTCCACCACAGACAGGTTGCATCGTCCGCTATCGCGACAAAACTCTGTCCCAACGCGTTGGCTCTCGCTCCAGGTGGAATTATGAGACTGCTCGCGCCGGACTCTCCCTGGGCCTTCAAAGAGCCTGTAAATGCCGTAAGCAGTAGCAAGACGATGGAAATCAGCCTGAGAGATCTAATCATATTTATTTCTCCTTCTAATCAAGAACTCTGTCATCTCTAAAATTATGTTCCGCGATACTCCGGGTCAAGCAATTTGACGGCTCGGAACGAGATGTGGAGATCTCAAGAATCGCAGATTTATTAACATCTTACCTGATCAGGACCACCTTCCCGGTTACCGTTTCACTGCGGTTGTACGAATTTCTGAAGGAAACATCTATAATATAGAGATATGTACCATTGGCGGGTATATCCCCTGCGAAATCCCTTCCGTTCCAGTATATGCTGTTATATCCCTCATTTCCGTAAGTTTTATCGTTCCAGATCTCGCGTCCGGAGACATTATAGAGCCTCAGGACAACATCCGCGGCGCTGCTAAGCTGAAAAATGAAATTAGTCGACTCACTTACCGGATTAGGCAGATTAAAGACATCGCTGACCGTAAACAGCCCATCTTCGACCAGCTCGAACTCCAGAGTATCGCTCGCCGATGCGCCAAGATTATCAAAAGCCCTGACAACGACAGAATGCTCTCCGGGGTCGAAGCCCGAAGGGATAGGATACTCTACCCGTCCTGTCGTACTCGACCCATGCTCATACTTGAAAAACTCGGTGACGACACGGAAATATCCGCTTTGATCGAATTCGAGGAATATCGAGCTCTGCGGATCCACCCCACGAATCGAGATCCCGTCAGGGTCAGAGATATCGACTGTAAGTATCGAGCCCTGCTTGACCTTATCCGCCCGGCCTGCGAAATAGATATCGATATGTGGCGGCGATTCGTTCACCGGTGGATCAGGATTGCTTGTTATGACAAGATAGTCTTCGGCCCCGACACCGTCAGTCTCCGCTGAACTCACGTAGCTGCGTACGCGCGCCTTACCGCCGGCCCTGCACCTGAGGGGCACTACGAAATCAGCCGAGAACCTTCCATCTGTCACATCGACACTGCCCCTGAAGATATTTGCTCCGGGAATATAGTACTCAACGCGCGTAATATCATCACCACATCCGTAGACCGGTTCATTGACTTCCCTGCGCGATTCCTGCACGATGATATCCGCTTTGCCGTTGAACGACTCGAATACCTCTCCCCCCGATCTTACAGACCCGTAGAACCTGTATCTCTTTCCTGTGAGCATCGAGTCTATTTCCGACCTGCTGCACTCCACCTGATGGGCAGGCAAATATATCTTCGTGGCAGGATCGCCCAGAAGCAGGAATTGGGATGTATTTGCAAGTTCTAACGCGTTTACGCTCCACGGTTTCGCCAGGGCCAGGGCGGAGCCGATAGTCTCGGTACCTGTGCTGTCCTCCGAAGTAAAAAGAGCTTTCATGAATCTGTGATTGACCAGTTCGTTAAAATCGAAATAAGTCTGGCCTGTCGCTCCGATGACAGCTATCGCCCCTCCGTTTTCGCTCAGCACAAGATCCTGGCCTAAGCTCGTCTGGTAAGGCGATTCGATATTGGCGACAGAACAGGAAAATGACAGGTACAGAGGCCTCCTGTTACCATTCACCAGAGAGGCGATGTCGGACTTTTCCATGGCTCTTTCATCAGCCATCACGTTAGGGGATCCGTGCCCGACATAATTGACTATCAGAGCGCCATCGTTCCACGCATCCAGCAGGGCCTGCTTCGCTTGAGGTTTTCCGGTGCCGTCAAACGGATATTCGTGAAGGTATATCTTGTTGAAATCGATAAAATCAGGGAAATATGTATAGTCGACCGTCATATCCTCTGTGGAATTGATAAACCTGAAATCACAATCTACAGTATTCGAAAATTCGTCGTCGGCGACCAGTACTACCTCGTTGCGCCATTTCCCAAAATCGTTGCCTGTCTCGTATCCGATTATGTCGCTGACCCATCTCTCCGCCTGCCCGGAAGAAAAAACAGTCATCCTCCCGATAGCGATATCTATGAACCAGTCATTCTCATCATCGAGCCTTCCGTAGAAATCATCATCCTCGATTACTTTTTCGTCGTTGATCGTCACGTAAAGAGGAACGAAGTCGTTTCCGGTCCCGAGCAGATCGCGCGGATCATACGTCCCGTTGCCGAGCAGAAGCAGATAACGGATCACGGGACCTGCCCCGTCCGAAAAATTGTCATACAGAAATTTCAGATAATTGCGTATGGCGACCGGATCCTTCATCCCGTTTGAAAAATTGTCATATACGGTATTTATGTCGACGACCTGGACTACCGGGCCGGTTATACCGTGAATGTTCGCTTCTCTGTAATTCTTGAGGATATTCGCGGCATCCTCAAAGCGCCCGTTGCAGATTATCAGCATATGGGGACAGAAAGATTCATCTCTGAGAGATACGGGACCCATACCTCCCGAAAAAGCTGTCTCAATACCGGGAGATTGGATGGCCCCCGCCTCGACAGCCGTGTAATGCGCCGGAGATCCGCCGATATTATCCTCGAACTCAAGGACTCCGCCGGAGATCTCCGACCCTGTCAGCAGAACTGGAGATCTGAAATCAGTAATGTCCAAAAGATAGATCTCATCACTGGTAAACCCGTCCAGACTGAAACCTGCCTTACCACTGAAAGGAGGAGAAAAATAGTCTGCCACTCCGCCGGCAGCGGAGAGGTTCCTCTTGTAAAAAATATCATAGGACATCATATACATTTTATCTTCAGATCCGATCGTCACCTTGAACTGATTCGCAGACTCGATGAGGTTATCAAGATCGACACTAAGGGTCGCGGGAACAAAGTCATCCATTATGGCGCGCCATTGAAGAGTCCCTACCAGCGAACCGTTAATGAAGTAATCTGCTATCTCCAGCTTGAAATCGTGGTACGGAGAATAGCCCCGAGTCCTCAGTAAGCCCGTACCGTCTGTGACTTCTGTAAGTTCGAACTCGTTGACGAATGTCCCGCTGCCCTCGGCCATATACCTCCAGTACCACCTGTCGTCGGTATATTTCGGATCGTACGCGTAGTCTTTTTCTACGTGTATCCTCTCCTGATACGAAACGATCGTAGTGTCGGGAGCTTCTCCGCCCGGACTGACATCCCTTTCCTGCAACTGTTTCGGTTCTGAAGCCCCGAACGATCCGTCCCATGTCATCCAGTAGACATTTTCTTTCGCGTAATAATGCTCATAGTATTCGGTACTTTCAGCAGCCGGATCGATCTGATTCATCCAGCCGTTCAGACCGACGCCATAGAAAATGATCGATTCGCCGGGAAAAAATTCTCCCGAACCTGTCCCATCGTAATAAACGGGATATTCAGTCATGTGATAATCTTCTTCGAAAGATCCGCCATCTGCTATCTCATCGGGCTGCTGAAAAGGCCCCCCGGAAAAGATACGTATCGTCGCGGGATCTATCATGACAGGATCGATACCCGCAGAAAGCAGATCGGCATATCCGACCGAATACAACCCGGATGAACTCAGCGTCAGCTTCACCCAGTTATCGGAAAGGGCAAATTCATAAGGGGTCCTGTCGGAAGGGGCAAGATCGGTTCCGGCCTCTCTCCAGACGGAAGCCTGCGATGCATTTACTATCAATCTGTCGCCGGGAAGACGGGCGATCCCCGCATCCGGATCGGTCCGGCCCGAAAGATCGGGCGGGTCGAAAGAAAGACGAACTGTGATACTTCCCGCATATATCAGCCCCGGACGCTCACTGTCGAAAAGAACGGGATAGAGATCGACGAGAACGATATGCCTCTTACGATATATCCCTTTCGCCGCTATGAAAGCATGTCCGGGTACTGATCCGGCGTTGGGATCTGAAAGGATCTCTAAAGCTTTTTCGTAATCGGCTTTACCGCCGAACCAGACTTCAGGCAGGATACCATCGATAGATGTGATCTCTTTATCGATTACCTGAAGCCTGATCCCGCGGTCTGCTGGCACTTCGAACAAAAATCTCTGGACCGGCAGAACCGGCCTTCCATCTATCCTCTCACCGGGATATCCAGGAATCCTGATCATCGACAGGACCGGAGACCTGCCTGCGTCGAGAGGCGTTATTACAGGTTTTTCAGGAGTGAACCGAACAGTTACGCTGCCATTTTCCTGGCTGATTATCTCATATTCGCCGGCACGGGCAGCAGATGAAATCAATATCAGGGATATAAGTACCGCCAGAGTGCGCTTCATGCAGCCCTCCAGATCAGAAATCCAAGTACAGCGGCCGACAGGACAGACTGCATAGTAAGATTAACGAGCCCCGCCCTCGCGCCATGAGGCAGGATCCCGGAATGAGAAGGGAATAGTTTGCGGTTTTTCCCAATCTTCCCTGTTTTGACGAGAAGATTCTCCAGGTCGGGAAGTGCGGCGATGACCCCTCCAAGGATTATCGAAAGAGAGTAGACTCCGCCGAGAAGCAGGATACCCAGCGCGATCAGACCAAGCACTATCTCCAGAAACATACTTTCAAAATCGAAATGCGGGATCATATCAAGTATCATATGGCTTCCCAGGGCAAAGACCGGCACAAGGGCCGCATGCGGGGAAAAGGCGCCGGCTACCGCACCGGCAGCAAAATGGGTGAATACGCACATCTGATCAAGCCTCCGGCCCTATGATTCGAGATCTTCCGCCCGCTCCACAAGCATTATCGGAATATCATCCTCGACAGGGTACTTTACCGAGCATTCATCGCAGATGAGCCAGTTTCCATCAGCACTCAGGATAACCTTCCTGTGACATTCGGGGCACGCCAGAATATCCAGAAGATCTTTTTTGACCATATCCCTTTCCCTTCCTATACAAAAATCCCTGATTTCGGGGAAAGACACCCTTTCCCATCAGGGACCTGCAGCTCTGTCATCTTTTACCTTTTCAATTTCTTCAAGCCGGCCCTTTGATTATATACTATCCGGGAAGACAGGGTCAAGGGTAAAAGTCCTCCGCCTATCCTCCCTGTCATGCATCCTGAGGCGGTTCTTCGAATTCACCCATAGCAAAAAATTTTTCTTCGCGTTTCTTCAGCAGGATATCGATCGGATGCTTCTGAAGTCTTTCCAGCTCGGAGGCGACACGTTCGGATATCTTTTCAGCATTTCCCTCGGGATCCCTGTGGGCAGCTCCGTGCACTTCTTCTATGATATCGTCGATAATACCGAATTTAAGGCAATCCTCAGATGTAAGCCTGAGCGATGAAGCAGCTTCCGGGGCTTTTTCCCTGCTTTTCCAGAGTATAGCCGCGCACCCCTCGGGTGAGATCACTGAATAGACCGCATGTTCCATCATCAGAATAGAATCGCCGACCGCAAGGGCCAGAGCTCCGCCGCTGCCTCCCTCCCCGATGATTACGACGACTATCGGAGTCCGTATCCCGAAGATTTCCTTCAGATTGTCGGCGATAGCACGAGGTTGCCCTCTCTGTTCGGCATCAATGCCGGGATAAGCTCCAGGCGTGTCGATTATCGAAAGCACAGGCATACTGAATTTTTCGGCCATCTTCAGCAGCCTTAGGGTCTTCCTGAACCCTTCCGGACGAGCCATACCGAAATTCCTCGATATCCTTTCCCGGGTATTACCGCCCTTCTCATGACCCATTATCATGATCGGCATCCCGAACATCTTGCCGATCCCACCGACGATAGCCGGGTCGTCTCCATAATACCTGTCTCCATGCAGCTCCTCGAACTCATCCGATATCATCCTGATATAATCCAGAGTGGTCGGCCTTTTGGGATGCCTGGCGAGCTGGACTCTCTCCCACGCCGAAAGAGACCTGTAGACCTGGCCCTCAAGCTCAGAGAGTTTGCTGATCAGCTTTGAGATCTCGCCGGCATTTACCCTGCTGTCCTGCTTAAGAGTCTCGATCCTGGCCTGAAGCTCGAAGACCGGCCTCTCAAACTCCAACACTTGCGTTTCCTGGTTTTTCATTTGTCGTCACCTTTAGAAATAGTCGATAAAAAGAATCTCGATCGATCTTGCCACCCCGGGTTCAGGAATGTAGTTATCGATCATATCCCGGAAGAGCAGTCTGAACCGCAGATTATCTTTATAGTCGATTCTTATTCCAGAATCGAGATATCCTTTTCCTTCGGTTCTGCACGAGGGAAGCTGGGCATCATCATCGTTCATCGCCGCGCTGTATTCACAAAGCAGGGAGACTCCGGAGATCACTTCCAGAGAAATCCCGGCAAAGAAATCCATCCCCTTCTCCTCTGCATCTTCAAGGGAATAATTGATCCCTCCATGGAAAGAGATATCTTTATACAGATTATAATTTTTACTCAATACAATATAGAATCCCTTTGATTTTCTTTCATAACGCTCATCCGACTCATCGTAAGCTTCTTCTCCCTGCGTATCGATCCCAAGCGCGAGGGCCGGACCGGCGACCGACTCATTAAGGACCCTCAGCTTTGCCTGAAATCCCGGCCGGTCGTTGATCTCGATATCGCCCCGTCCGATAAAACCCTGGATCCCGAATGAGGCCCCCACCATAAGGCGGTCGTGAAACCCGACTTTCACTCCAAAAAGGATCGAGCTCTCCGGCCCGATAGCCCCCTCAAACATATATGATCCATGCGGTATTATACCGGCTGTCGGACTATCCACCAGATTGATATCCTCGAATACCTGAGCGCTGGATGATCCTGAAAACAGGAAGACGACCATACAGGAGCAAACCAGGCAATATTCACGAAGAGACCTCGACATTTTCCACCCCCGTTACATTCCCAAGTTCCTGCAACATCTCAAGCCCCGGAGAGACACCGTATCCCCTTGCGAGGATATTATACATATCACTGCCATTGTTTTTCCAGTGAAAGATCAGCTGCTTTTCTCCAGAAAAACGATCAACTATCTCTTTTATCCCCTGCAGCTCCTCTTCCCCGAATTCTTCTTCTTTGAGAGTCAGGTGGATCTTCCTCGACAGATAACGGATTGCTTCATCGATCGAGTATACCTTGTCCGCGATGATCTTTTTCTCACTTCTGTCCCTTGATGAGATCTTACCGCAGATAACAACGAGATTGTCCTTCTGCAATCTTTCCTTTTTCGTCTCATATAAACTCGAGAAGACTATCGCCTCGCATGTTCCATTAAAATCCTCGATCGTGACAAACGACATCTGGTTTCCCCTGCGGTCAAGGATCATCCTTGATTCAGTTATCAGTCCGGCTAACACGACCGGGGACCTGTCTTTCTTCTTTGCAATCGTACAGCTGTCAATCGATACGATTCCTCCAAGCACTCCAAGATACTGGTCGAGAGGATGCCCGGAGAAAGAGAATCCCAATGATTCCTTTTCCCTGTGCAGTTTTTCACTTTCATCCCATTCCGGAACATCTTCCAAAAGATCGACAGCATGTTTTGAAGAATCATCCTCGAATCCGAAAAATGTCTGTCCCTTGTTTCTTTCCGATTGTCTTTTCTGAGCCTGTGCCATGGCCTTCTCAAGCGAAGCCATCATCTGCGCTCTCGTACCGGAAAGAGGATCCATAGCTCCGCTCTGGATAAGATTTTCCAGGACTCTTTTATTCAAGACTCTCAGGTCGACCCTTTCGCAGAAATCATATATATCCCTAAAAGGCCCCTCTTCCCTCGCTTCGATCACCTTCATCACTGCTTTTTCTCCGATATTCTTGATAGCGGCGAGTCCATAAGTGATCTCTCCGTCGACAAGCCCGAAAGTGACGCCGGACCTGTTGATGTCGGGAGGCGCGACGGAAAGGCCGAGATTCCTGCATTCCTCGAGAAGAACGATCAATCTGTTCGTATCCCTCATGTCGCTCGTCATCGCCGCTGCCATAAACGCAGCCGGATAGTGAGCCTTGAGATACGCCGTTCTCATCGATATCATCGCGTACGCCGCCGAGTGGGATTTGTTGAACCCGTATCCCGAGAAATATTCTATCAGATCGTATATCTTCTTCGCTTTCTTTTCAGGGATTCCTCTCTCAACTGCTCCACTGATAAAAGATGCCCCCTGTCTGGCCATCTCTTTCTCATCTTTTTTGCCCATCGCCCGCCTCAGGATATCGGCCTGCCCGAGTGAAAATCCGGCCAGATCATTCGCGATCTTCATTACCTGTTCCTGATACAGGATCACTCCGTACGTCTCCTTCAGGATCGGTTCAAGCCTCGGATGGAGATACTTGATCTTTTTTCGTCCATGTTTGCAGTCTATAAAGTTTGTGACCATATCACTGCCTAGAGGCCCCGGCCTGTATAACGCGTTGACAGCGGTAATATCTTCGAATGTTGTCGGTTCTATTTTTCTGAGCAGCTCGCGCATTCCGCTGCTCTCGAGCTGGAAGACACTTATGGTATGTCCTTTCTGCAACAGTTCGAAAGTCTCCGGATCGTCTACGGGGATCGAATCGATATCTATCCTGTTTTCATTTCCGATCAGATTAAGAGTGTTGTCTATATGGGAAAGGGTCTTCAGCCCAAGGATATCTATTTTCAAAAGTCCGATACTTTCAAGTATCTTCATCTCATACTGTGTCGTCGTCTCACCCTTGTTCGAACGGAAAAGAGGAACATGATCAACCAGTCTTGTCGGGGTTATGACCAGTCCCGCCGCGTGTGTCGAAGCGTGCCTCGCGAGGCCTTCGAGCTTGACGGAGAGATCGACAAGCCTTTTGATCTCGGGACTGCCCTCATAACGTTCCCTGAACTCAGGCACGTTCTCAAGCGCTTTCATCAGGGTTGTACCGGGTACTGCAGGGATCAGCTTCGCCAATGAATCGACTTCGCCGTAAGGGACCTTCAGAACCCTTCCGACATCCCTTACCGCTGCTCTGGCGGCCATACGGCCGAAAGTGATTATCTGACATACATTCTCATTTCCGTATTTATTGACGACATGATCGATCACCTGTTGCCGTTTCTCATCACAGAAATCTATGTCGATATCAGGCATCGACACTCTTTCGGGGTTTAGAAAACGCTCGAAAAGAAGCCCGTTCCTTATCGGATCGATCGTGGTTATACCGAGAATAAAACAGATGATACTTCCAGCCGCCGACCCTCGCCCCGGCCCCACCGGAATACCCATTTTTCTCGCGGCGTTTACAATATCCCAGACGATCAGGAAATAACCGGAATAATTCATCTTTTTTATTACGTCCAGCTCATAACTGACCCTTTCTTCGATCTCTTCCGTCAATTCTTCGAAAGAATCCGAAAGCCTTTCCCTGACAAGGTGCTCGAGATACCCTTCTGCCGACTCAAACTGTTCAGGGATCGGAAAAACGGGAAGATGAAGTCCGGAAGCATCGAACTCGAAATCGCACTTATCCGCTATCTCCAGGGTCGACTCAAGCGATTCAGGGTAGTCGGCGAAAAGCCCGGCCATCGATTCGGCATCCTTGAACCATGTTTCCCTGTGCGACCTGAGGACCCTGTTTGGATCGTTAAGGTCTTTACCTGTCTGAAGGCATATAAGTACGTCGTGCGCGTCATGATCATCCTTGTCACAGAAATGGCAGTCGTTGGTCGCGACCGTTTTCAGCCCCAGTTCTCCCGCGAGTTTTACGAGCTTTGGAATAAGTTCGATCTCTTCCGGTATTCCATGATTCTGTAGTTCGATATAGAAATCGCCCGGTTCGAATATCGAGGCCATTCTGGAGGCAAGGCTTTTTGCCTCTTCCCATTTACCTTCCCGGATCAGCTTCGGGATACTGCCCTGAAGGCACGCGCTGAGCCCGATCAGGCCCTCCGAATACTTTTCAAGAAGATCGAGGTCGATCCTCGGTTTATAGTAAAACCCCTCAAGAAAAGCTATCGATGAAAGTTCAAGAAGGTTTCTATACCCTTTATCGTTTTTTACCAGCAGGACAAGATGATCGTTCCTCGTACGTCCCTTTACCGAGACCTTCTCAAGATGGCCGCCAGGAGCCAGATAGGTCTCTATTCCGATAATAGGTTTTATGCCGGCTTTTTTCGCTTCACGGTAGAAAGGGATCGCGCCGAATATGTTGCCGTGATCAGTCAGAGCGACCGCGCCCATCCCCATCTTCTTCGCTGAAGAGACTATATCTTTTATCCTGAAGGCACCGTCAAGAAGACTGTATTCAGAGTGATTATGAAGGTGAATAAATTTAGCGCCGGCCATCGCCCATCTCCTCCCGGACGGCTATTTTAACATAAAACCGAATTCCTCGACAGCCCTGTTTCCTGAACGGTCGCTGATCTCCATCCTCAACCTTACCCGCCCGGCACTTAAAAATGAAGGGATCGGCAGAATGACTCTTTTGCGGAATTCATCCCATTCACATACTGCTCTATCGCCGTTGATATAAGCTTCAGCCGACCAGGCGTCTATCCCGCTTCCTGATTCTTCGACCGGAAGATAACATATGTACGGTTTGAAAAAACCGCTGCCCTGGTATCTGTCCTCGAGAGCAGCAAATCTGATCATCGGGGGAAGTCCGTCCTTCAGAAAAATATATGTTCCGGAAATATTTATATCTACCGCTCCATCCTCCATCGCCGGCACCCCAATGCAGCTCCATCCTTTATCCTCGTCCCAGACGAATAGCGCAGTCTTTCTGCCGGTATCGCATTTGAGCCTGAGCGGTCTTCTGAATCTTTCTTCTTCGAATTCGATTGAAAACGGCGACGAGACCGATTTGAGCTCCGCCGGCGGAGCAGCGGGCATTCGTGGAGAACCGATCGCAACAGCAGCTCTGCCTGTCATCGGTCCGGCCTGAAGTACCGCGCTCAGCGTATCCGAAAGAAGGATCTCTGTTTCGGCACCCGAGCGAAGAATATATATCTTGAAAGCTTCGGTAGAAGCGAAAGGGTATCCTCTGTAGTCGTTTCCCGTTATCCTGAAAATATTCAGACCGTTTTCAAGGATGCTGTTTTCCGCTATCGCCCGGAACCTTTCAGGAGCAGTCCTTATGACTTCAAGACCTGTCGCCCCTCCCTTTGAGAGCTTTCTTACTTCCAGAACCGACTTCGCTGTCCTGTCGGTCATAATATCGAGAAAGACGCCGTCGCCGGTGACCCCGATCACCGTTTCACAAAAGGCGTTATCCTGTTCCGGCTTCATCGTCGAGGTTCCAAACCATTCTGTCACGGCGGCACCCTCGTCGTCTACCGCTTCAAACCGGTAAAGCGCGTCTTCGGCTCCGGAAAGGACCGCCTTGTGAAAGCGGCCTATCGGAAACAGCGGGAGTTCAGAAAACTCCCTTCCCCCGTCAAGTGATTCGAAAAGGCGGCCGCTGACCACTCCTCCGTCTGGATCCGCAGTTGATACTATCGCTTCAGGCGCAGCTTCAAGCACCCTTGCAACAGTTACTACAGGATATTTGTGCATCTTAAAAACAAATGAACCTGTCGAAACATTTCCCGAAGCATCGATGACTGATATTCCGCACTGATGGATCCCTCTGGCCAGGTGGATGCCGCCGCTTGAATCGCCTTCCGAATCGATTACTCCCTGACCTGTTCGATCAGCCCTGGTATTTCCATCTTTTTTATAGAGAAGCGTATATCGGTTCGAAGAACCTTTTCCCGTAATATCATATTCAAGATCTACCTCTCCAGATTGCGTATAGGAAAAGGCCGAATTTCTTATTTTATATAGAGACTCACCGTCAATAAAGATCTCGATACTGTAAGGAGCCATATGATAGCGGCTTACTCCCTGCTCATCCCATGTAGAGACGGCAAAACCGAATCTTCCGTCAAGCTGAAGAGTATCGGCGATGAAATAACCATCAGCTGCTGAAGCGCGAAACAGCCTGAAGACCGGAAACCTGCTGCCCTCTGCTATGCTTCCCTTTCCAAGAGGAATGATCTCGATCCCTGATATGACGGGAGATGCCCTGTCAGGGAGGGAGTAGAAATTCTCCAGGGGGTTCAGAGGCCGCTGCGACCGGTCGCGAAGTTCGAAATGGAGATGGGGAGCTATCGTTCCGGTCTCACCCGACCAGCAGAGAGTATCACCTACATCATAGCAGAAGACCCCTTTTTCAAGGGTAATATCACACCAGGATACCCCCTTGCCGACCCTGTAGTGCCAGAGAAGTGAATCTATTTCGGCGCTGAAGCCGTCAAGATGAGCATAGACAGCCGTGTTCCCGTCTGACAGTTCAAGATAGAGCGCCTTTCCGTAACCGGAAGGAGAGATCTTTATCCTGCTGACGCACCCGTCCGAGACCGCCAGACAGGGAAGCCCGACTGCTCCGAAAGACCTCAGGTCGATCCCCGCATGGTAATGTCCACTCCTGTATTCGCTGAAACTCGAACTTAACCTTCTGCTTCCATGAAGCGGCCAGAGATAGACCTCCGCCGCAGCACCCGAAGCGACAGCAAGCAGAAAGACGGATAAAATTGCCCTTTTCCCTTTCATACTTGGGAAAAGTATCACCCGATAGCCCTTATGTCAATCGTTGAGGGAAATTATACCTGTGTTTGGTGATTCGTCTAGACACTATAGATCCGGCTGGACCCCTTGATTTTCGTGGGTTAGTCTGGGACTAACAGAGTTCCAACTAGAGCCACATGAGTGTT
>JAFGBF010000025.1 GCA_016933255.1 Candidatus Krumholzibacteriota bacterium | reverse complement strand
TGGCCGAGCGGCTGAAGGCATCCGCCTGCTAAGCGGTTGTAGGGGTAACACTCTACCGAGGGTTCGAATCCCTCCCTCTCCGCCAGAAATCAAAAGATCCGGGTGAAAATAATCTTGACTCCGGGTCTTTTTTTGAGTTAAAAAGTATTACGTATTTTAAATTTGTAATACTATTAATTGGAGGCGCTATGTCCGAACTGGTAAGGTTCAGTGTTTCGATTGAAAAGGGGCTGCTCGAAAAGTTCGACCGCCATATAGGGGAAGACGGTTATCCGACCAGGTCGAAGGCGATAACCGACCTTGTGCGCGACAGCATGGTAAAACATGAGTGGAGAGAGGGAAAGGAGGTCGCCGCGGCGGTCATCATCGTCTATGACCACCACAGGCGGGGCCTTTCGAACCGTCTTACTCATATCCAGCACGAATATCATTCGATGATCATCTCTTCGCAGCATATCCATCTCGACCACGACAATTGTCTTGAGATAATCGTGGTCAAGGGAGGGCCGAAGAAGGTGATCGAGCTTTCAAACAGGCTCAAGGCGACTAAAGGGGTCAAGTTCTGTTCGCTGTCGGCAGCTTCGACCGGAAAGGAACTGTAAAACTGGAAGTATGCGCGGAGGCCGCGAAGATCCCGGCTGATCGGCCGGGGGGGACATTTTGCCGTAATTTTGTTCTAAGAGGGAGGGACCGGATCTATGAGACAGGTGTTTGTCGTAACGATGATTCTTGCGCTTCTGGCGTCGATGACGCAGAAGGCCGGTGCACATCACGCAATGGAATATATCGAACTGGAAAGCTATCAGACCGCAAAGAAAGGTGAGTATGTATTTCATCTTCACTATGATTATATGGTAGATGACAGCGGGAATCCGCATCTGGACCACTGGGAACTGACTCCCGGGCTATCGATCGGGATCACGGACAGGCTGATGTTCGACCTGCACACGCATTTCGCAAAATTCGGATCTGATCACCTTGTCGATCCCGATCCCGCATACGAGCCTCTGGGCCCTTCGCCTTTCATGGAAGCGGTCGCCGGCTGTCTGCAGTTCCGGCTGACAGAAGGATGGCCTCTCGATTTCGCGCTGGCAGCCGGTTTCGAACTGCCGTTTGACAGGGCGAAGAAACTTCTCGGAAGCGAAGATTACGTATACTCCGGAGCGCTGCTGTTCGGAAGAGGATTTCAGGAGCATGGTAATGTCACGTTCAATCTCTGCTACGAAGCGGAAGGTGATGAAGATGCCTTCATGTGGGGGGCCGGCATCAAGACTCCGCTCACTGCAGATTCCCACGGGATCTCGGCGGGAATAGAAATAATGGGGCTTTTCGAAGATGCCGTCGACAACTGGTCGATCCTGCCGGGTGTATATTTTCCCCTGGGTACCCGAAACCTGATCCTGAAGACAGGTATCGAGACCGGAAAGAGCGGCGGCGCCGACATCATGAGGGCGAATCTGACATTGATGTGTCTGTTTTAAGCAGGATTTGCCGGGTTCGGCTGATCATCGATATGATCTGTCGAGGCCGTAACCGATTCCTGCGCCGGATGTGAAAAGGAACAGGTTCTGGAGGTATTATGAGAAATATTCTGTTGATTATCTGCGTGGTGGCGGCAGTTGTACCAGGCAGTGCTGCGGCCCACGAACACTGGTTCGTCCTCGATGAATTCTATCCTGCAGAGGGGGATACTACAGCCTTTTCGATATGTACCGGACACAATTTTCCATCGAGTTCGATGGCGTTGAAAGATAATGTGATCGATCGTTCGTATTACATCCGGCCCGGCCCCGGTAAGGCCGAAGTCCTGGAAAGTGTAATAGGGGAGAGATCAAGGACAGGGGTCTTCATCCCTGAGGCTCCCGGGGTCCACATCCTGGTTTTCGTTCTGAAAAGGCCGAAAGCCGAGGAACCTTCTTTCGAAGCGAAGGCGATCACCGTCGCGGGCGGCGGTACAGATGACAGTGAGCGGTATATTATCGGACGGGGGCTTGAGATCGTCCCGGCCGTCCCGGTGACAGCGTTAAGAAAGGGAAGCGATCTCGAAGTATCCATGATCCTCGACGGCGCCCCTGTCGAAGGGGAGATCGTTCTGACTTCGAAAAACGGTAAGAGCATATACAGGCGTACCGGGATCGGTGATCCCGCGGTCCTGCCGTTGACCTGCAGCGGGATATGCATGATCTCGGGCTCTTACGGCGGAAGAGAATGTTCGCTCGTATTCTCTGTCCCGGATAAAAAAGGCAAGGAATAGAAAGGTATCAAAGTGAAGATAAAAACTCTCTGTATCCCGCCAGTTGCTGCTGCACTACTGCTCGTTTCGGTATCGGCCTGCCGCGCTCACGGGACGGCCTGCAGGATCTTTGAAGGGACTGCGGCGGTAGAGGCCTCTTACGACGATGGAAGGCCTATGGCTTTCTGCGACGTGGAGGTATATTTCCCCGCAGGGGAGAAAGCAGCGTACTTCACGGGAGAAACCGACAGAAGCGGCCGCTTTTCATTTATTCCGGAAAGCGACGGAGAGTACAGGATAGCCGTGGATGACGGGATGGGACATGCCGCCTCGATAGTTTTCAAAGTCGAGAAGGGAAAGGTCTCCGCGAAAGGTTCTGAAAAAGAGGATCCCGGCAGCGGTCAGACGGAGACCGGCACCTGTATATTCAAGGGACTCGGAAGAAACGCCGGTATTCTGGTCGGTACAAGCATGATCTTCGGTCTTTTCGGACTTGTTTCCCTTGCGAGGCTGTACGGCCCGGCAGGAAGAAAGAAAGGCTCCTGATGCATATCACAGAAGGGGTGGCTCCGGTTCATCTTGCTCTTGCGGGCGCCGCGATTGCTGCCGGGGGAGTCGCCGCAGGGCTGCGCGTAATGAAGGATGAACAGATTCCCCGTGCCGCCCTGATGTCATCTGTCATATTCATCTCTTCTCTTGTGATACGTCTTCCTTTCGGCCCGTCGAGCGTCCATCCGATCCTCAACGGGCTTACCGGGATAATACTCGGCTGGGTCTCGATGCCTGTATTTCTCGTATCTCTTTTTCTGCAGGCGCTGCTTTTCCAGTTCGGAGGCGTGACCACCCTCGGAATCAATACAGTTACTATGGGGCTGCCCGCTGTCGTCTGTTTTTACCTTTTTAACGGTCCGCTCAGAAGATCCCGTTCGTGGCGAAGATCTTTTCTGACGGGAGCGGCGGCGGGAACGGTCGCCTCACTCCTCTCCTTTGTGCTATGGTCGATAGCGTTGATGCTCTGCGGGAAACAGCTGATGGTGATAGCAGCACTGGCCCTCGGGCCCCATATCGCCATCACGATAATAGAAGGGTTGTTTACGGGGTTTGTCGTCGCCTTTCTCAGCAGGGTATATCCTGCAGTTTTTTCGACCCCCAGTCTGATGAAGAGAGGGAGAGCAGATTGAGCTGCACAACATTCTATGCCGGCGAGACCGTGATACATCGTCTTGATCCGAGGCCGCGGATAATCATGACAGCCGCCTTCGCGCTTCTGATGGCTCTTACCGACCATTCCGGAGTCCTGGCGTGCGGGATCGCCGCCGGCCTTATCCTCGCGCTGATAGCCAGACTTCCTGCCGGACCCCTGTTGAAGAGGATGATAAGATTAAATATTTTCATGGCTCTGCTGTTTCTGTTTATACCTGCTACCTTTGGAGGAAGGCCTGATTTTACGATATTCTCGATCCCATTCAGCCATGAGGGGATCGTGTGGAGCGCGGTGATCACTATGAAAGCGAATGCCATAGTACTTGTATTCGCGGCCCTTCTCGGTACTGTCGAACTCTTTTCCCTCGGGCACGCCTTTCACCATCTGAAGGTGCCGACAAAACTTATACATCTTTTTCTTTTTACACTTCGTTATCTGGATCTCTTTCATCACGAATATCTGACTCTTCTCAGGGCGATGAGGGCGAGAGGTTTCAGGCCGAGGCTTAAGATTCATACATACCGTACCCTGGGATACCTTGCCGCCATGCTTCTTGTCAGGAGCCTGGAGCGTTCGGAAAGAGTGATGGCGGCGATGAAGTGCCGGGGTTTCAGGGGCAGGTTCTATCCGATAAGGCATTTTCACTATCACCGTAGCGACGCCGTTTTCAGCCTCGTCTCGATACTGCTGATCGCTGTCTTTCTTTCGGTGATATATGCGGATATCTGGAGGTTATGGTAGATGCGGGAGACGGAGAGTAATGGCAGAGTGCTTGTGGGACTCGATCGTCTTGTTTTCAGCTATGAAGATAATGCGCCGGTCCTCGACGGGGCTTCTCTGAGCGTCTCTGAAGGCGAACGGATCGGGCTGACCGGGTCTATAGGATCGGGAAAGACGACACTACTTCATATTATAGTAGGGTTGATCAAACCGCAGGCAGGAACGGTCAGGGCGTTTGGAGCCGAAAGAAAGAAAGAACACGATTTCTGGGAGGTAAGGGAGCGGGTCGGACTCCTCTTTCAGGACCCTGAAGACCAGCTTTTCTGCCCGACAGTAAGGGAGGATGTCGCATTCGGACCCCTTAATCAGGGAAGGACGAGGGAGGAGACATCGGAAATAGTCTCGGAGACTCTTATCTCCCTTGGACTCGGCGGTTACGCCGACAGGATCACGCACCATCTTTCCGGCGGCGAGAAAAGCCTCGTATCAATAGCTTCCGTCCTTGCTATGAAGCCCGATCTGCTTCTTCTCGACGAGCCTACGACAGGCCTTGATCCAGATTCTTTCGACAGGGTCAGGTCGATACTGCTTTCTCTTTCCCAGGCGATGATCATCGTCTCGCACGACGAGAGGTTCATACGGCAGATGACGACGCGCCAGGTCAGAATAGAGGGCGGAAGGCTGACAGATCTCTAGGAAGACGGTCGTATAAAGCCGAATGTCGAGGCATTTTTCTGATAAAAGAGAGTTTTTGATTGACCGGAATCATATGAATCGATATATAAGGGGGAGAATATGCGCCCATAGCTCAACTGGATAGAGCGTCTGGCTACGGACCAGGAGGTTGGGGGTTCGAATCCTCCTGGGCGTATTTTTC
>JAFGBF010000024.1 GCA_016933255.1 Candidatus Krumholzibacteriota bacterium | reverse complement strand
TTGCCAGCCTGCCCTTTCTTTATTTCTTCAAGCTTCGCTCCGGCACGCATCGTCCGAAGCACCGATTCGACTTGAGGATCATGGATAGTAAGGAATTGGTGTCGGCGTCTGAAAAGGAACGATTGAGATCTCTGCTCGAAACCGATCGGGTCTTGCGCGTCGCCCGCAGACAGCCTGGCTACAAGCCGCTGAAACAGATCTGGAGCGTGCTGATACAGAAAGGCGGTCCCGCACCGGAAGGGTTATGATCGATTCATCGAAAATACGGGATTTCGTCATGAACAGGAATACGGCTTATGCTGCACGTATCCTGGCTATAATGCTGCTGGTTTTTTGTGCGTCCTCCATGATCCGGCCCCTGCTCGACCTGCAGATGAAACTCGTCGGCATCAACAACGGGCATATCGGCAAAGTGGCCATGATGTGGGAAGCCGGCGCCCTTGTAGGAGCAATGACCCTGCTCTCCCTGCTAAAGAGGATCAGTTCCCGCAGGCTGCTCATAATATGTCTATTCGTATTCTTCTCCCTTGTTCTTGCCGCGCCGCTTATCCATACGACAGAAGTCGCTGTCGCGGCCCGCTTCCTGATGGGCTGCTCGGCGATGCTTATTCATCTGACCTGTATCGCAGGTATCCTCCGGATAAACGGTAACCACAATCACGCAACCGTCCTGGCCGTCATCACCGCTTCGGCCAGTGGAACGAAAGCGCTTGGAGCATCGGCACTGGGATTCATCGGTATCGAGGGCAACCTGTCCTTTTTCGTTGTTGCAGCCCTTCTCGGACTGGCAATACCATTGGCTTGTTCGGGTAATATCAGGAACACCGGGACCGATCAACAGGTCAATACCGGAATGTTTACATCCAGGGTCTTCCCGTTGGCGGCCGCATGGCTCCTGCTACTTGTGTTCTGTGTCGGGGCGTGCCGCAACGCGCTCGTGACTTTTCTTCCCATACACGCGATTGAAATCGGATTGAGGCCGGAGATCGGTACGATGCTGCTTTCCTCTTCATTCCTGGGAGCTCTCCTTCTCGCTATACCCCTCGGGAAGATCGGTGACACCTTCGGACACCGGGGCACTCTCGCCATGACCGCCACCTCGGTAGTAGGAGCGTCGATCGTCCTGCTCAGGACCCAGAATCTGATCGGGCTTCTAGTCGCCTCTTCTTTCCTTCTGGGAGGAGGACTGATGGCTATTCGCGACCTCGGTATGGCGTTCTGGACCTCAAGGAGCGAGGATAATACCGGTGTTCTGGCATGGTGCTCGCTGGCCGGAGGAGTCGGATCGGGCCTCGGGATCTTCGGGACCGGGATGCTGATGGATTCCTTCGGGCCGTCGGCGCTCGGATGGTTCGTTTTCGCGACAGGCATGTTGATTCTGTTCATCGCGATGCGGACCAATAGTCGAGACACTATGGACAGTGAACAGGTAAATCCGGTCGAAACGACTGAAAAGAGGGAGTTTGTCGCATGATCAGCCTGAAACGTCTATCGACCATTACATTGCGGATTCTTCTTGTCTGTATCCTGGTGGTGCTGGTCGTCCGGATGGTCTCCCTGGTATCGTCCCGCTTGAACCTGAGGCCTTCATACAAAGACGTCAAAGAAATACTGCTGGCCGATTCTCCCTCCGGCGAACAGCCTGACATCAGTCTCCTGTCGATCCATCCCGCTACACGCGATCTCTGCTTCCCATATCTCGATGATGCTGTCCGATCCTTCAACATCCGTTTAAATGACATTCTGACAGTAAGCCGGGCGAGGGGCCATGATTTCCGATATATTTTCCAGGGCGGGTACGGTTCAGGTTTTCTGCGCCTGAATACTGTAGGGAATGACCTCGATTACAGCCTGAAAATTCATCTCGGCGAACTCGATGTCACTGGAAGGGACTCTGAAGCGGCGGCCGACGCCCTGTTGAAAAGGATCGAAGAGTTTCTCAATTCCTATCTCGACGTAATGATCCATGATCGCGGCCCAGAACTTGTCCCGACCTGGTTCTCGTATATGAGAAAAGGAAGGCTCAGGTCGAGAAAGTTTCATCGGAAGCATCTCGCCGAATCCTTCAAAAGCCTGTGGAAGGACCGGGCCCATTACATGATGTTCGAGAGCAGGGCCGGAACCATCGTTCCATCAAGCGTGCCCGCCGGCACACTGACGCTGTGGACCCACCTGATGCCGAGTTCGCACTCCAACCAGATCAGATATACAAAGGATATGTTTCCCGGGATCCGTGAATTCAGCGTGGGCCTTTCCTTCTACATAGATCTTGCCGATAAAGGGAGATCTTCCGGGTGGCGTTCCAGGCGCGACGTCCCTGTGCTGTGTCTGCACCCCTATTCGGGCCGAATGATAGGGCTGGACCGATACTTTATCTTTATCGCGCCGGGAGGTGAACGGTCCCGTGATTATGTCGAGACTCAGGTCCGCAAGGACCCGGATCTATTTACCTCCTACAGGATAAACGTGGGCGGCGACCTTGTAGAACAGGTCGAGGTGCAGCTCGCTATGGGACTACCGCTTAAGGCGCTAAAGCGTCTTCACCAGGCTTTCGATTATCTGAAACCTATATTCGACGATTCCTTCTGCGCGGAGATCGAGGAGTTTCTCGAGCGCAGGATGAACGGTTCCGATGTCCTTCTCAGCGAAGAGACGCGGGTGCTGGCCTCTCAAGCGGCGGCGGTCCTCTCAAACAGGACATCGTTGGATGTCTATCTTGACTCGGGCGATCTCGCCCTCGTAATGGACAGGATATCCGAAAATCTGGCGAGACTCGATGCCCGGTCCGCCGACCTGCCGTTTATCGGCGCTTCAGGCAACAGGTTCGACCTCATGGGCAGAAAGCTGAAATATGGCTGGCTGTACGGTAATAACCCGCGCAGCATCAGGGGTATTCTTCTGGAAATAGTCGATGAGACAAAGGCGAGGACCACTGCCTGCCTCGCAGATGCTGAAGAAGAGACGATGAGCTGGCATCGAAGGATAATAACCGAGCTCGGCGCGTGCGGAGTACGGCCGATACCGGTCTACGGTCTTTCCAGTGACGGAATCCTTGGGGTCCTGGGTGAGGATATTGAAGGTATAGCGACAATCGACGACCTCAACCGCCTCGTCTCCGCGATCGATGATTGCTCCTGGCGATACAGGCTTATCGAGCAGGACGAGATACCTCCCGACAAGCATGGCAGCACTTCATATTTTCCTGCACTGCAGTGGCTTCGTCCGTCTCCATCAGAGATCGAGGAAGCAAGGTACCGAGAGGTGCGCGCGGCTCTCACTGCCGACCTCCACTGGTTCGAGCAAGGAGAGGTGAGTGAAGCGTTTAACCAGTAAGCTTGCAGCCTTCGCGAGGGGCGGGCTACTGACGATCATGGGGGCACTCAGCGCCTGGATCGTTAATATCATCCATTACAGCCGGTATCAGATCTTCGCGGCAGATTTTCGCTGCATACTTGCCGGAGAGCCATACAGCCCCGCTTTCGCAAACCGGCGCCTCGGGCCATGGACCTTCACGGCACTGGACAGGATCTTCGGGGCCTCTGAGTTTACATTGAGCCTGATCGTATACGCGGCCTGCGTGGCACTCTCATGGCTGGGATATTTGTTCAGCCGGCGACTTGGATGGCCGATAAAGCACAGCCTCGGTGTAGCCATCATCCTGTGTGCCGGTTTCGTTCTCATGCAGGACGATTACTGGCTTATGATCTGGGATCTTTACGACATTCTGTTCTTCACCTGGTTCGCCTACGCTATCTTCCGCCGGCTGTCGATGCGTAAAATTATTCCGGTCTTCCTTCTGATGATATTCAACAGGGAGACGGCGCTGTTTGTCCCTCTCTGGCTCTTGATCAGGGGGTTTCTTGACAGAGACAGGCGGACCATGTTGACAGCAGGCCTGATGGGGGTCGTCGGTGTAATCGTAACCCTGGCCTGGCGGCTGCCGTACATGGGCCGCACCGGACTTCCTCATGTCGGGGGCAATCACTTCCGCCCGACTGCCAACTGGCGTATACTACTGAGCGGAAACAATGAAGCGTGGATTGCAGTTGCCATGTCGGTAACCGTCATCATCCTCGCGTGGCATACGATAAGAGTGACTGTTCGGGGTCGCGAGAACGAGCTGCGCGGAGTTGTCGAGGCCATGAGTGTCGCTGCCGCACTTGCACTGGTGATACCGGTGGTCGGATATATCGGCGAGCTGCGCCTCTTTCTGCCTGTCGCCCCGCTTCTGATCTTCTCGTTTGTCTCTTTGAGGAAGGGACTTCCCGCGGTTTCGTAGACATTTTAAGGTCTTTTCAAGAGTAACGAGCAGGGCCCCATGGCCTTACCTGCCTCCCACACTATCCCATTGACATATCAGCAATTATATGGTAAAGTCCGGGCAGATTTGCCACGTAAGGGACCACATCAAGACAACTAAATACGCGGGGGAAGGCGCCATGCTGTATGCTGAAGGCTGCGTGAGCTTGTGGCCGCTTTTCTCAACTCAAGCCTGCTGCAGAGCACATACAGGGGGAGGACGCTATGCAGAGCAGATTGTTGGTAGGTTTTGTTGTACTGACTCTTGTCATCGCCGGTGCGATCGGTCAAGCACAAGCCGAGAAGCATTGGGTATCGGTGAACGGTTCGCTATCGGCGGAGCGGCCGAAAGCGGAGGTCATCAATTCAAATGAATCGGAAACACTCATCAAACTCACCATTACCGGTTTCTGGCTGGACACCATTACGGAAGAGGGCACGATCTACCATCTGCTCCGCTTCCCCGGCTACGCCACGACGCAGGATGTCGGCAAGGCGGAGCTCCCGGTGATCAACGAGTATGTCGCGATCCCCGCGCGCGCGGGAGTTCGGGCCGAGATCGTGGACTTTGAAGAGATCACCTACGATGGATATAATGTTCATCCATTCCAGAAGGTATTGCAGATCGGTGAGAAACGCACATCGTTCGATATCGACCGTGCTTTCTACGCCGAAAACAGAACCTATCCGGAGGCCGTCAGAGTCTCGGAGCCCGGGATATGGCGCGACCTCAGGCTTGTCAATCTCCGCATCGCTCCGGTGCGCTTCAATCCGGCGAGCGGAGAGTTGAGCGTTTATACTTCTGTAACGGTCCGCCTGGAATACACCGGCGAGAATAGTGTGAACGCCAAGATGCAGGCGCCGAAAGTAGTCTCACCGCGTCAGGCAGCGCTCTACGATCGTCTCGTCCTGAATTATGATGAATCCGCCCTTCCAGTCCTTGGGGCGCCTCCCGTTGATAACAGCTACGATCTGCTGATCATCGCAGAGGACCGTTTTACAGGGGATCTTGACGAATTTGAAACCTGGAAGCAGCAGAATGGCTACAAGACGAAGCTGGTTCCCGTATCAACGGTCGGAACGACGGCACTGGAGATAAGGAATTTTGTGGTTGGCGAATACCAGAACTGCGGGATCAGCTATCTGCTTCTTGTCGGGACGGAAGAGCCGGCCGAGAATCCGATTCCGTTCCTGATCTACGATAACAATGGTACCGCCAGCGATTACGCATACGGGACGCTCGAGGGCGCAGACTGGTATCCAGAGATCGGAGTCGGACGATTTTCGGTGACGACCGATACCGAGCTGGCGAATATCGTTGAAAAGAGCATCACATTCGAATCGGATCCGCCCGAGGGAGACTGGCTCGGGAAAGCGGCGCTTGTCGCCAGCCAGGAGGGAGCTCCCAACGGATTCCAGGGATGCATGGAGGATATCCGTCTTGCCGAGTACACGCAGAGCGGCAAGTATTACTCAGTCTTCCAGCCCGAGTTCATCAAGGTGTACGGGGCGTTGTCGGCATACGGAGGGACAGGCGCGACCAACCAGACCCTGATAAATACCATCAACGCAGGTGTCCGCATGGTCGGTTACTACGGCCATGGAATGGGTTACGAATGGTCCGATTGGAATTACCTGCATCAGAATTTCTATATCACTGATCTGGATCAACTCGACAACGCGGGCCAGACGCCGATTGTTGTAGCCATGGCGTGCCTTACTGCTGCTCCATGCGCCATGGGGGGAAGCCTCGGCGAGCGTTTCACCCGTAGAGCGGATGGAGCGGTTGCCTACCACGGCTCGACGAATGTTACGATTACCATCAATGAATATGTTCAGGCTGTCTTTAGCGCGATCTACGACATCGGCACACCGGCGATCAGCGACGCGACGAACGAGGCCAATATGTGGACGATGCGAAACTGCTCGTTGTGGGAGGACCACGCAAGACGATTTATCTGGTACGGGGATCCGACGCTGCGCGCGATATACAGGGATGAAGAAGCGCAAACGCCGGTACTTACTTATCCTGAATGGGGAGGATCGGTCGATCCAGGTACCGTTACGCTTGATTGGGAAGACGTTGGTAAAATCTCGGGAAATTCTTCCTGGCCGACAGCGTATCTTCTCCAGCTGGATAATAACCCGGATTTTTCCTCGCCTATCATTGACCTGCGGCCTGTCGCCAGCCAGTGGACGACCCCGGAACTGGCCACGGGAACCTACTACTGGCGCGTATGCACCTATTTCCAGCTTGAATACGGGCCATGGTCCGAACAGAGGCATTTCTTCGTGGGAATACCGACGGCCGCGACAACGCTCGTCTCCCCGGCCGATCGCGCGATGGTAAAACCTGTATGTTCAGCCACGAATGTCTGCACTACAGGATTAGGCTGGCAAAACCCGTACAGCCCGCCGGGCTACCTGCTCGAAATCGACGACGACAACGATTTCAGCTCTCCGGTAGTAAGGGTCACAACGAGCACGGGGGGCTATACGTTGGACGTAGAAGGGATGAGCGAAGGTACGAAGTACTACTGGCGGGTCTGCGGTATCGGCACTGCGGCCTGGCCGTGGTCCGGGACCCGGTCTTTCACGTTAGGCGAAGCAAAAAGCGATCCTAATGATCCTGATCCGAACATACCAGTCGTCAGTTATCCCAACCCATTCAATCCGTCGACGTTGATCCGTTTCGAGTTGCCGGAGGCGATGCATGTGAGGCTCGATATCTACAACGTGAGCGGGCAGCTGGTCGCTACGCTCGAAGACGGATTCAGGGAAGCGGGCATTCACGATATGCCGTGGAATGGAATGAACTCGAGCGGTGTCTCGGTCGGCAGCGGGGTCTATTTCTACCGCCTGCAGGCCGGAGAGGCGGTGATCACGAAGAAGATGCTGCTTCTGAGGTGACAGCCATGGCATCACGAAGTCGGTAAACCTTTCATATATCGAGAGGCGGGGGATCATCTCCCGCCTCTCTTCATTATTATTGAGAGAACTCCTGGAAAAGTATAGTATCAAGGTCCGAATATTCGTTTAACCAGAGAAAAGGGGTTCGTGTGATGGATTTGAAAGGTAACAAGATCGATAGTCTGTGGCCCGCGAGGCGTTCACCCGTTTTATATTTTATCGCCGTTATCATGCCGCTGGTCTTCTTCCTGTCAGGCTGCAGGAATGGTGAAATATCTACGGCGCTGGAGGCGGAAGTCACCGCGCCGGGCGCTCCTGTAGCAAAGCGGATCGATAAGGAACTGACGATCCACGGGGATACGAGGATCGACGAATACTACTGGCTGAGAGAACGGGAAAATCCCGAAGTAATCGAGTACCTCGAAGCGGAGAACGAATACACGGCAAAGGTCATGGAGCACACCGATGCGCTTCAGGAAAAACTCTTCGAAGAGATAGTCGGAAGGATACCCCAGGAAGACGCTTCGGTCCCTTACCTGGAGAACGGATACTGGTATTACACCCGCTACGAGGAAGGGAGTGAGTATCCGGTATACTGCAGGAAAAAGGGGACCCTTGAAGCGGCCGAAGAGGTGCTGCTCGAAGTAAACGCGATGGCCGAGGGGTACGACTACTACAGGGCGACCGGACTGCAAATCAGCCCCGACAACATGATACTCGCCTTCGGCGTCGATACGGTCAGCAGGCGAAAATACACTATCCATTTCAAGGACCTTAGTACAGGGGAGATCCTTGCAGACGAGATTCCCGTCACGACAGGACGGGTGGCATGGGCGGACGATAACAAAACGGTTTTTTACACGCTGAAGGACGAGACGCTCCGGCCTTACAAGATCGCTTCACACAGGCTCGGTACGGATCTCTCTTACGACCGGGAGATCTTCCACGAGACCGACCCGACCTTCAATACATACGCTTTCAAGTCGAAGTCGAGAAGGTTTATCCTCATAAATTCCGAAAGCACTCTTTCGTCGGAATACAGGTTCCTGGAAGCAAACCAGCCGGAAGGGGAATTCAGGATCTTCTACCCCCGGGAGAAAGACCTCGAATACGAAATCGAACATTATAAAGACGATTTTTATATCGTGACGAATTATGGGGCCATGAACTTCAGGCTTATGAAGGCACCTGTCATCAATACTTCAAAAGAAAACTGGGTCGAGGTGATCCCGCACCGGGAAGATGTCCTTCTTCAGGGGATCGAGATCTTCGAAAGATTTCTCGTAGTAAACGAAAGGCGCGACGGGCTTACCAGGCTCCGCGTCATAAAATGGGAAGACTGGTCGGAAGATGAGATCGATTTCGGGGAAGAGACTTACGCGGCATATATAGGAGATAATCCCGAGTTCGACACCGATCTGCTGCGGTTCGAATATTCGTCGCTGACTACTCCGAATTCTACTTTCGATTACGATATGGTAAGCGGAAATAAGACTCTGCTCAAACAGGAAAAGGTCCTCGGGAGCTTCGACCCTTCCGATTACCATGCCGAAAGGCTCTATGCCGTCGCGCGGGACGGAGTCAGGGTCCCGATTTCGCTGGTATACAGGAAGGGTATAGCGAGGGACGGGACAGATCCTCTCCTCCTCTACGGTTACGGGTCTTACGGAGCGAGCATGAACGCCTATTTCAGATCGGACAGGCTCAGCATTCTCGACCGCGGTTTCATCTACGCGATAGCCCATATCAGGGGAGGCCAGGAGATGGGGCGGAAGTGGTACGAGGACGGCAAGCTGCTCAGGAAGAAGAACACATTCACCGATTTCATAGACTGCGCGGAATATCTGTGTTCGGAAGATTTAACCAGCCCGGATAGACTATATGCGATGGGCGCGAGCGCCGGAGGCCTCCTGGTCGGAGCCGTAGTAAACATGCGTCCCGGCCTTTTCAACGGGGTTATAGCGGCGGTGCCCTGGGTCGACGTCGTTACGACGATGCTCGATGAGAGCATACCGCTTACGACCTCAGAATATGACGAGTGGGGTAATCCGAACGAAAAAGATTATTACGACTATATGCTTTCCTATTCGCCTTACGACAACGTAAGGGCGGCCGATTATCCGGCGATGCTCGTCACGACCGGCCTGCACGACTCGCAGGTGCAGTACTGGGAGCCGGCGAAGTGGGTAGCCAGATTGAGAGCCGTTAAAACCGGTGATAACATCCTTCTTCTTCACACCAATATGGGAGCGGGGCACGGGGGAGTCTCCGGACGGTTCAGAGGCTACAGGGAAACAGCAATGGAGTTCGCCTTTATCCTTGATCTCGAGGGGATAAACGAATAGAGAGTCGCGTCTATAGGGGATCAACCTGACTTGCAGCAGAGGCTCCGTCATATTTGGGTTAAGAGGCACGGCGAGCACGGGAGGATCGTATAAGGTCGAGGACCGCTTGAAGCCCAGGCATTATGGATATTCAGCGATAAAGCGTCAATAGGGCTCTACGGATTCTATAATATAAACAAAAACCGGAATTTCGGGGGTTTGTGTTTTTCGGTCATGTTCGGAAGATTCTGATTCAGACGGGTGTCACCGCTTCATAAATATGGTTATACTGTCCAACATCATCTCTACGCCAATTGCAGCTATCAGAATCCCCAGAAGCCTCATAATGGTGTGAAGTCCTACTTCCCCTATTCGATTATAGAAAATATCAGCCTTGAGAAGAAGGATGAACGTCACCAGGCAGGTAATCAGGATCGAACCGATAATCGCCGCGACTTCCAGTGCATTTTGAGCCTTGGCGACGAACGTCATAACGGTGATGATAGATCCGGGTCCCGCAATCATGGGGATTCCGAGAGGGATCACCCCCACCATCTCCTTTTGAATCGCCTCATCCCTTTCGTCAGATGACGGTTTGGACGTGGGTATCTTTCCGCTCATCATTTCGAAGCCGATTTTAATGATTACCAACGAACCGACGACCCTCATGGAAAGTTCAGATATGTTAAGCAGGGTGAACAGGTATTTACCGGCTAACGCAAAAGCAATGAGCACGAAAACACTTATCCTGATAGCATGTAATACAACCTTTCTCTTTTCTTCTTTTGTATAGCCTTTGGTGAGAAGCAGGAAAAAGGGTACCTTACTAAAAGGATTTATAATTATGAATATGGCAGTAAACGCCACAATGATACTTATGGGATTCACGGTTTGATATCTCCTGAAAACGTTATTTTGGGCTTTCCCCGGTTCTCCAGATACCTTCCAGATTAGAATCGGGCCTCTTTGAGAGCCCGCCTGCTTAATGTTTCAGAGGATACTTCGTGGGCGTAAGATTGTCCAGCGAACTGTGTGGCCGGAACTGTTTCAGAAAAACCGCCTCAGCGTATTTTCAGGACAGTTGTTATCATTCCGGGATCTCTTTCCTGTTGCGTCCCATCCCGCTCCTGATCTGACTCGATGAGCCCCCGAGAAATGAGCCATTCAAGAAGTTCGCGGATAACGATCTCGTGGAATTCTCTCGACCTGACGTCAAGGTGCCCTGCGTCCAGCCAGACGACCGTTTTAGGTTCCTGCGCCGTCTCATGAATAATACGGCTGCACCGCTCCGGAATGCGCGGATCGGCTGATCCATTCATCATGAAGAGGGGACGGGGAGAAATGTCGGCAACATACTTGAGCGGCTCGATCGAAGAGGTGAGTACGGCGCATGCCCAGCCGGCAGGAGCCGCAACCAGTGAGGGCAGATCGAGGTCAGACCGGACAAGTCGTTCGATGTCGCCTGCCCCGAATAATATCGCTCCAGCAGCTATCCGTCCGTCCGCTGCCATCGCGGCAGGTACGAAGATAGCGCCGAGGCTTCCTCCGACGAGGATGATCCTGTCCGGCATGACATCATCTCTCGAAAGCAGGTAGTCTATTCCAAGCATGACCGATGGCACGGTTTCAAGCACCGCCCTGTGAATGCGCGGCAAAGATCCGGTAAACTCAAGTGCGCTGAGTTTTTTCTTCTTGCCTCCGTACGGATAGTCGAGCGCGAGAAGGATGATGCCGTTCGTATCTTCAAGATAATCGAGTACCTGGCGGCCTGTGACCAATCCTTCGAGGATCACCAGCGCCGGATACCGTCTTTCTTCTCCGGCGGGCACCTTGAGGCTCGCCGATACAGTTATGCCTCTGTCACTGCGCAGATAGACCGATTGGAAGAGATCTCCTTTATGCAGCCGTTCGACTGCTCCTTCCGCGTGAGTAAGGGTTCCGCGCATCGCGCCGAATCTGTCTCGATAGTCGCGGCGCCTGTACCATTCGCCGGTTACATATGCTGCAGCGACAAGGATGCAGATACAGACGAGTACGGTCAGAAAGCGGCGAAGACGGAGCTTTGCTTTGTTGCCTGCCATTCGGATCATTCGCATCTCATTTGTGTTAATATACTGTTTGTATCGATTAGATTTAATATAGCACGATTTATGGGGTTCTGAATATATTCCAGCTGTCCCTAATTTCGGTGGCCTGTGTTATTCGATCATCTTCGGAAGATTCTGATTCAGATCCCTCTGTGTAAAATTACATCTCAAGCCGGTCGTACCTTTCCTTTGTGATTTCCGACTTTACTTTCCCGGTGTGAGCGATGCCCTGGGGTTCGAAAAGGATCAGTTTGACATGGCCTCTGGGGACGACGCGGTGCTCGATGCCGCTCGGAACAATGTAAAATTCACCGGCATTCAGGGTGACGGATTTATCCTTCTCATGGATGTCGAGAGTTCCGTCGACCACAAGGAACATCTCGTCTTCCTTTTCATGCGTGTGCCATGGGACCTTGTCGCCCTCGCACCGGACGACCAGGATATACTGGTTGTTAAGATCGGCTACGATCTTCGGCGAAAATGTGTCATCGAATTTCTCGAAACACTTCTCGATATTTATGACCTTCGACATCAAATTTCCTCCTTGTACCGGATGCCGGCACTGAGATAAGACACCCCGTTATTATTATGCTGCCGCGGCTGCGCGGTCAAATATGAAGAGCCGCCCCGGCTGCGGCTCTTCGGTTCTGCGATTCTATTTCGGAAAACGCGAATCATTAAAAAGATCCGGTACACGAGACAGGCAGTGCTCCGACCAGTCCGCATATGGGATTGTAATCAGGAGCGCATGGCGAACTCTCCGAGATCCCGTACAGATCGTCCGGATCACCTTCCCCGCAGAAAAGAGGGTTGGCTGAAAAGTTGCCCTCGAGGCCTGACTGGAACGCTATGCACCCTGTCCAGTCACCGCCTGAATTACCGTATATATCAGTGCAGTAGAAAAGTGGAGCGTCCCCCTCCTGAAGCACGACGGTCGAGCCGGTATTGTGCGCGATGATCGAGTTTCTGACCCTTGCCTGTGAAGCATCGCTCAACAGGACACTGCCGAGATTCGCTATATTATGCGCGAATGTGCAGTTTGTGATAAGAGGCGACGAGGAAGAGAATGACATCGCCGCGCCGTGATTGCTCACGTTGTTTATGAAAAGGCAATAGGACAGCTCCGGCGTAGCCTCCGAGCTGCAGCCGATAGCCCCGCCCATACCCTGCGTGCTGTTGCTTTCGAAGGTACAGCCGGTTATGGTCGGCGAGGCTCCCGAGGTGCATGAGATCGCGCCTCCTTCGCCCATGGCGCTGTTGGCGGTAAAGACGCAGTCTATCACCTCTGCGGCCGAGCCGGTGATGATCGAAATGGCTCCTCCGTGGCATCTTGTGTCGTTGCATGTAAATGCGCACCCTTCGATACGAGGGCATGATTCATACATGCATGAGATCCCCGCGCCGTGTCCCTGCACGTCATTGTCGGCAAAGGTGCAGTTGACGATTTTCGGCGACGCCTGGAAGATGCACTGTAAGCCTCCGCCGTGCCCGGTTCCTTCGTTGTGCGTAAATGCGCAGTTCACGATCTCCGGAGAACTGCTCGAGCAGTAAAGGCCGGCACCGTTCATCATAAGTTCGAGATTGCCGTTCGTCAGGGTAAATCCCTTTATCACGGCTGTCTCATCGACATTCTGACAGTAGAGGACCCTGCCGGCACGACCGGCATCGATGATGGCGCAGTCCGCCTCTCCGGTCCTGCTAAGGAGCACGATCCCGGACTTCATATGAATATCGTGCTCGTAGTATCTGCCGCATTCGACCAGTACCGTGTCGCCTGCGGCCGCCGCGTCGATCGCTTCCTGAATCGTTCCTGCATCGCAGGGCACCTGCCAGGTACCCTCTCCCTTGTGATACAGCACCGTTTTAGCTCCATCCGAATTGGAGATCCCCGACCAGTTATCCATCTCGTCGGCTGTCTTTACGGCGAAAAAATATTCGACATCAGGCTCGAGGTCCCTCACGATGACGGTCTCTGTCGTGCCGGCAGCATTCGGCGAAGGCTCGTCTTTGGCCGGCACCGCAGAATCCCAGTTTTCATCGGTGATCGGAAGCGCTGAATATCTGACATCATATTTCGCGGCGGTTCCCTGATTTTCGTCGTCCCCCGGCGCGGTCAATGTCAGAGTAGCAGAAGCGATCGAAGTATAGAGTACTTCGAGATCGGCAACGTAAGACGGGGCGCTGACATCCGGCAAAGATATAACACCATCCTCCCTGGTGCATTTGATGCTGACCAGCGCGACCAGAATACATACCAATATAAAAAGCCATTTGTAATCTTTAAACATCGTAATCCTCCCCGGTCTTTACCACGCGATGCAGATTTCACAGTTTCAGCTGGCAAGATGCAACGCGTATCCAGCGGCTAAACTTCCGCAAAAAAGTGTACCATAAAACTGGATCTTTTATAAGTATAATTCCCTATATTCGTTACAGCTCTTCCCCCAGGTTATGGCCTTCTTTCCAGCCCTGTCATCTCGATAAATTTTTCAAATATCTTTGCCGCTGTATGGTATGAGCGCATATTTCGTACCTTCGCAGTGTCAGGCAGCGCCTGAATTGAACCGCGTGAGAGGTTGTCCAGAGGTCTCCGGCATTCGGAGGCAGTCCTGAGGAAGCCGGTTTCCCGGGGGCGGGCATCAAGGAAGGCGATCCCGGGGGAATCAGGCTGATCGGGGACGATCATCAAGGAAGGCGTCCCCAGGGGAAGATCTCCGATTAATGGGTTGACCATTCTTGTTTAAGGCGTTAGACTGACCTTTTACAGGAGTCTGCATGCCGAAGAAAGATACATCTCATCTCCCATTTTCAATCAGGGATTGCGCGCTGTCTGCGGTAGCGACAGGTGAAAAAGCGCAGAACCTCAGGGAGCTCAGGGACGTCATAGTCGATATCGAGCCTGGGTGTATCTATTACCATTTTTGGGGGCAGCTTCTAAGGCCGAGATTCGACGATCCGGAATATCACAACGATTTCGCTTCGTGGGCAAGGCATGCCCTTCACGACAAGGTCCTCGCCGAAAAACTCGCCGTTCTCGATCCCACAGAGCTTCCGGACATCGAGATGCTGAGGGCCGAGCTGATAGAGGTGATCGAGGAGAGGATCGACGAGCTGGAACACATACCCTGGTGCAAACAGGACCAGCAGTTCCATTTTATAACCTCCCAGATAGTCGTATTCAACACCTCACGGGTGATGAAGAAAGCTGAAGAAATGGCCTCGATAATACCATCGCTTACATCGAGCAGCATATTCTATCATTTCATCGAGGCGAGGAGGCGTACGTTCGGAAATATCGACGATTTCAGCAGCTGGCTGTACGGTTTTAACGGAAAATACAGCGGCCTCTGCGACAGGCTTGCCACAGTCGATCCATTCTTCTCGACCCTTCCCGAGCTGAGGCAGCAGATCGCGCTGCTTGTAGAGGATTATTTCAAGGAGAAAAAATGACCCCCTCGATCCTCGAAAAATACGCCGAAATCGTAGGATGGGATGTCATCGACCAGCTGCACCAGCTGGTGGTCCCCCTGAAGGATATAAAGGTCGTACACGTAAACTCGACGAAGAAGGGTGGAGGGGTCGCCGAGATACTGAACAAGCTCGTTCCGCTGAAAAGGGAGCTGGGGATCGACGCCAGCTGGGAGGTGATAGAGGGGAACCAGGAGTTCTTCAAGTGTACGAAGAGTTTTCACAACGCTCTCCAGGGTAACAGGGTAGATATCCCGAAGACGCTTCTCGAAGAATATGAGAGAGTGAACCTTGAGAATGCCGATAGACTCAGGGGTATCCTGACAGATGCGGATATAGTCTTCATTCACGACCCTCAGCCGGCTCCGCTGCTGAGAAGCTTCCCCGAGCGCAAAGGGAAATGGATATGGAGATGTCACATCGACGCAAGCCACCCGTACAGGCCGATATGGAAATACCTGCGCGAATTCATCAAAGATTATGACGCCAGCATCTTTTCTCTGTCTGCTTTCGCTCAGCCTCTGCCACATACCGAGTTTCTTATAGCGCCGAGCATCGATCCGCTGAGTGAAAAGAATATAGATATCGATCCCGCGGAGGTCGAATCGATCGTTTCCGGATTAGGGATCGACCTCTCCCGCCCGATCATGGCGCAGATCTCAAGGTACGACTTCTTCAAGGATCCCGTGGGAGTGGTCCGGGCGTACAGGCTGACAAAGAAATTTGTCCCGGATCTTCAGCTGGTCCTGGCGGGGGGAGAGGCTACAGACGACCCTGAGGCTCAGGCCGTTCTCGACGAAGTAAACATCGCTGCCGAAGGAGACAAGGATATCCATATTCTTCTTCTGCCCTCCGACGCTCACAGAACGATCAACGCTCTTCAGAGAGCCTCCGATATTGTGCTTCAGAAATCGACGAAGGAAGGGTTCGGGCTTACCGTGACCGAGGCGATGTGGAAGGGAAAACCTGTCATCGGCGGCGATACCGGCGGGATCCGCATACAGGTCGTAAACCATCAGACCGGATTTCTTGTCAGCACTCCGGAAGGCGCCGCCCTCAGGGCGAGATACCTTCTATTTCACCGGCACCTGCTCGAGGAGATGGGCGAGAAGGCCCGGAATTTCGTGCGCGAGAATTTCCTTCTCACGAGGCATCTCAGAGAATACCTTACGACGATGGTTTCGATTCTACACGCAAAAGGAGACCGAATCGAACTCGAATAACCCTTGATCCCGTTCGGACGGCTGATTTTTATGAAGATCCTAAATCCCAGTCTCGACATCGATCTGTTCAATAAGAAGCTGTCCGCCGCCCCGCAAAGGATCCTTCTTCTCGACTACGACGGAACTCTGGCCCCTTTTACCGATAAGAGGATGTCGGCCTTTCCCTACCCGGGGATAGAAGAGCTGATATCAAGGATCATTCTGCTTGACCGCAGCAGAGTAATAATAATAAGCGGCAGGACTATAGAGGATCTTTTAAAGCTCGTAAGATTCGATACGATGCCGGAACTGTGGGGATCTCATGGGTGGGAGAGGCTTCTCCCCGGCGAAAAACATATTGTGCGCGGCCCTGGACCGGATGTAGAATCGTTTCTCGGGAAAGCGTTGGAATGGGCGATAGAAAACGGTCTGGCAGACTGGGTTGAAAGAAAACCTGTCTCCATGGCGTTTCACTGGCGGGGCGGAGAGCCCGGACTTGAGAATAAAATAAATACACTGATATCTTCCGATCTGCTGGCGGCGGCTGCCGAGGCCGGGCTTGAGATGCGGCCGTTCGATGGCGGAGTAGAATTGATAGCATCGGGGGTCGACAAGGGCATTGCGGTCAGCTCGATCATCGATGAGTATGGTGAGGGCTCTGCCGTGGCCTATCTGGGTGACGACTTGACAGACGAAGATGCGTTTACGGCCCTCGGAGAGCGCGGGCTCAGCGTTCTCGTCTGCCGCGAGCCCCGCGATACCGGGGCTGACCTCTGGATCCGCCCTCCCGATGAACTCTATTCGTTCCTTGAAGACTGGGCTGAGATTTGCGGGGCTGGAAAATGAACGCCGATTTCGGAAAAAGGCTTGTGATCATCTCGAACAGGCTCCCCTTTTCAATCGAAAAAAAGCAGGGCAAGTGGGAGACCACTCCAGGATCAGGGGGCCTTGTTACCGCGCTGGCTCCTGTTCTCAGGGACAGAGGAGGGTTGTGGATCGGCTGGCTCGGAACGGATTCCAGCGGTGACATGACCGGATATGTCCAGGCAGCCGAGAAAAACGCGGGCTTCTCCATGCTTCCCGTTATCCTTTCGCGCGATGAAATAGACCTCTATTACAGGGGACTTTCCAATGAGGTGATCTGGCCTCTCTTTCATGATATGCCTTCGTATTGCCGTTTCGAACTGCGGTACTGGGACGCTTATCTCGACGTGAACGCCCGTTTCGCCTCGGTGATCTACAAGAATACAACAGCGGACGATTTTATATGGGTTCATGATTACCACCTGATATGCGTCGGGTCAGAGCTGAGAAAGCTGGGATTGAAGAACAGGGTCGGCTTCTTTCTGCATATACCATTTCCCTCTCTCGATATTTTTATCAAGCTTCCATGGCGCTCCGAGTTTCTAAGGGCATTGCTTGACTACGACCTGATAGGTTTCCAGACGATCCGCGACAGGAGAAACTTCATTCAGTGCATCCGCCAGTTTCTGAAAGGCGCTTCAGTGCACGGCAAGGGGCAGGTAGTCTCGGTGGAGTTCGAGGGGAGGGAGATAAGGCTCGGATATTTTCCTATCAGTATCGACTACGGTGAATTTTCCAGGCTCGCCAAAAGAAAGCAGGTCGCGGATGCCGCCTGGTATATCCATGAGGATATCCCTGACCGCAAGATCGTTCTCGGAGTGGACAGGCTTGATTACTCGAAGGGTATTCTAAACCGCATGAAGGCTTTCGGGAGGCTTCTCGATAAATATCCGGATCTTATAAGGAAGATCACGCTCTTTCAGGTCATCGTCCCAAGCAGGAGAAATATTCCGGTCTACGAAAACCTGAAGATCGAGATCGAACGCCTTGTCGGCGAGATAAACGGCAAATATACAAGATCAGGCTGGATACCGATACATTACATCTTCGGTTCGCTCAGCCAGACAGATCTTCTTGCCAGATACAGGAGTTCGGAGATCGCGCTGGTTACCCCGCTCAAAGACGGCATGAACCTTGTCGCAAAAGAATACTGCGCTTCAAGCGTCGAACAGACAGGAGTACTGATACTGAGCGAATTCGCAGGGGCCGCCGCTCAACTTCAGAGAGGCGCTCTGCTCGTCAATCCATACAATATCGAAGAGATCGCCGACGCGATTCACAGAGCCTTCAGGATGACGGAAAAAGAGATGAAGGTAAGGATGAGTTTGATGCAGAGATCGATAGCGAGGCAGGATATATACTGGTGGGTGAACTCCTTCCTTCAGGCGGCGATATCCGGCAACCTGGACGACTTTCCCCACCTGGAAGAATACATCCCCAGGATGAATATCTTTTAAGGGCCGCTAGTGCCCGTCTCAGACCTTCAAGGACAACTTATGGCATTTTCCCCGGCTGCGCGGGTCGTACCATGTCGCCGAATAAGGACAGGGTCTATCCTCTGTCCTGTACTGTTGTTCGGAGGTATGACCGTTATTTGCTTTTCTTCTCTTTTCTCTTTTCCTTCAGGCTCTTGGCCGGCTTCTTTTTGGTTTCTTTTTTGGTACTCTTGTCCTTACCCATGATCTCACCTCTCAATTTGTTCTAAACAGCAGTAATTCGATCTCCCCGGCTGACGGCGCGATTATATAGTATTACCCCCTGTCCCTTCAAATATATATTTTTCGAAGGCCGGCATCATATTTCCTTTTGACTGCCTCTGTTATGGGAATTCCCGGCGAACGGCAGGCTTTTATCTTCTATCCCATTTAGATATAGTGGTTTACATTTTAAGCTCTGCTTGGTACAATGGCCCCGGGTATAAGGGAAAACAGCAAGCCATCAAAAAAAACAAAACGGTTTGTCAGGAGGGGGATGTCATGAGATTTCTGATGATATTGCTGCTCGCTTTTTTCGTGAGTGTACCGAGCGGCGGGTTCTCGCAGGGTACCCTTGCGACTTATGCTGTGGGCGACGGTCCTTCGCTGGTAAAGTTGGTCGACGGTTCCTGGGTGCCGGTCGATCTTGGAGGAATCACGGGCTGCACAGCGCTGCGGGATATCTGGGGCAGCTCGCCCGACGATATCTATGTTACCGGCTGCGGAGAGGAGCTGCTGCACTTTAACGGAGACGAGTGGCAGAAGATCACGATCCCAGCCGACGACCCCCTTTCCTGGGGGCCGTTGGCTGCGGTGGGCGGGACCGCGCATGATAACGTATTTGTGGGTGGCACGGTGGATTGGGGATTTTCGGTAGAGGGAGTGGCATATCACTACGACGGGTCTGAATGGACTTCAATCCACGGTGAGACAGGAAGCATAGACGGAATTAGAAGGATATGGGCTGATCCTGGAGGAGGACTCTACGCTACAGGATATTATTACGATCATCTGACATTTCAATCTTACGACAGGGTAATGAGGTTCTATGATGGAACCTGGAGTACCGAATTAAGAGAAGAAGTGGATTATGACCAGAATTTTATCGGTATCGACGGATTAGCCCCTGGAGTCCCTTTTGTTGTCGGAGACTGGTATAATCCTATGGCAGGCTACGGCGGGGGGATATGGGCCAAATTCAGTTCGAGCTGGACGAGTATAACCCAGTCGGAGGAAGTCGGCTGCTTCATGTATTCTTCATACTGTCCGATCTGGCCGGTCAACTGGTTCGGCGTCTGCTGTGTTTTCTTCGATGATATCTGGGTTGTCGGCGAGAGCGGCAGGGTACTGCACTGGTCGCCGGCAGGTTATACAGAGTATGACACCGGCGTGACGGAGACGCTGAACGCGATCTGGAAAAACTCGCTGGGACTCGTATATGCAGCCGGAGACAACGGCAAGATCGTCTATTTCGACGGAGGCACGTGGACTGAAATGGCATCATCCACTACCGGGAAACTGACCGATATATGGGGGATATCGGAAGTGCCGGTTGCAGCCCTTCTCCAGGCATTCTCGGCCGGTATCGATCCTTCCGGCATCACCCTGAGGTGGACACTTTCCAAAGTTGATGAGGGTGTCGATTTCCGTATCCTGAGAAGCAGGGAGGTATCCACGGCATTTGTAATAGACGATGGTTCAAATATAGAACGGAACGGCCTCTCGTTTAAATATCTCGACTCCGATGTCCAGCCTGGAAGCGGCTATGCGTATATCGTCGAATATTCAGACGATGGCGAGTGGAAAATGCTGCTCGAGAGTGAGAGGATAACGGTCCCCGGGGCATCGTTCGGGCTTATGACGAATTTTCCGAACCCGTTCAACCCCTCGACGAAGATCACCTACGCGATTCCCGGGCATGGCCATGTCTCTCTTAAGATATACGATGTCTCGGGGAAGCTTGTCAGAACGCTGGTGAGCGGGCTGCAGGGGCCGGGAGAGCACTTTGCCTACTGGAACGGCATGAACGATCAGGGGATAGCCGCTGCTTCGGGGACATATTTCTGCCGGCTCATCTCGGAGAAACAGGCTGCGACGCGCAAGATGCTGCTTATGCGGTAGGAATTGTAGCCAGCCCCCGGAGCAGCGAAAGATGCTTCTTATGCTGCAGGCGCTCCTCCCTACAGCTGAAGACTCGCATGGTACAGATTCGGATCCGAATACTTCGAGTAGATGAGATGGATCTTGTCTGCAGAGTCTATTTTGACAGCAAGTTCATTTCCGTGGATGTTTATCGGGAGGACCGTGTTCACCCAGGAACCTGTCTTGTTGGTCGAATAGTTGATGATGTTCGTTCCAGATTCGCCGAAAAACACATGGGCATACCCCTCGCTGTCGAGCGCTATGCATGGCCTCGCCCAGCCGGCGACCTCTTTCAGAGTGACAGCGGAATTCACCGCACCGTTCGAGAACTGTACCGAGTTTGCCGTGCTGTTCCAGAATACTATATTTACAGCGTCGGTGGTCTTGTTGACGGCGATCGCAGGTGTCCAGCCGGTGTCGGGTACATAAGGATAATCATCGACTCCTTCTATTGTGGATACATTCCAGGAGCCTGACAGGCAGGCGTAGCGCAGGTTGTAGTGACCCGCAAAATTGAAGGCTACATGCGGGTTGTCGGAACTGTCGATATCTATATCACAGTCGGAATTGACCCATTCATCGGCGATCGTGACCTTTGTCCCCCAGGTTTCTCCGGCAGGTTTGTAAGAGTACCTGATGTCCCAGTTGTCGCTTTCATCGAAAACAGAATGGAGGTTTCCGCCGCTGTCCGAAACTATGCTGCATGAGCCGGTGCCTCCGACCCAGATCTCCTGGCTGCTCCAGTTGCCGGCTTCATCGGTGGCATATGCCTGGCCGTCAAGGCTGGAATAGACTATATGAACCTTGCCGTCCGGATCAACGGTGATATCATTCTGAAAGCCGGCGCTGTTATCTTCATCGTCGATGATAAGGGTGGAAACCCAGCTTCCGGATTTGTTCGTGACGCAATAAAGCCCGGTGTTCAGCTCATACGCGCTTACATAGAGGTTGCAGTCTGCATCTACCGAGAGATTGATTTCTCCATTTGCGAAGTTGCCGCTTTTGACCAGCTGAGTGGACCAGCCGTCATCGTCACCATCTCCGGAACCAGTGGGGTCCGACGTACTTGAACCGCCCGAGCATCCTTGATTAACCGCGGTGAATATAAGGAAAAACAACCAGACCCAAACGGATTTCCTGAACATATTGTGCCTCCTGAAAACAGTGTTGCCCGGGAAAGGTGCAACTTTGATACCCCTTTGACAATAATCGGTCTGAAGAATAGAATTTTCTGCCTGATCAAAGTCGTCCGGATGTGATGCGTTTTTTTCCTCATTAAATTTTCTGAATGTGGATATCGAACAAAACAGTTATACTACGGGTGCGTATTATTTCGGATGCGCAGGTAGAGGTGGGCCGCATATCGCCGGAAGAACGCGGATTCCCGTTCTAAGCGGGGGCACGGCTCATTGTCCATGCTAATAAAAGGAAACAGTCATATGAAGAAATGGCTCACAATCGCAATCATCGGCCTCGTCGCCGTACTGCTGGTTTTCCGGCTGACCCTGCTTCTTGTAAAAGGGGGAGGCGGCGGAGGGTCGGGCAGCCAGCGTCCTGCTGTCGCAGTTGAGACTGCTCCGGTACTGTTTGGCCCGATAAAGGAGATCCGCAGGTTCACCGGAACCATTTTTCCTTATAATCAGTATATAGTCGCTCCGAAAGTATCCGGCAGGCTGACAGAGATCACGAAGCGGATCGGAGACCCGGTCGAGGAGGGAGAACTGATCGCAAGGATCGGCGATGCGGAATACCAGCAGGCTGTGCGTGAAGCCGAGGCAAATATGAAGATCGCCGAAGCATCACTCTCTGAAGCACGCAGCCAGCTTGATCTGGCCCGCCAGGGGTGGGAACGGGCAGAGTCGCTGGAAAAAAAAGGTATGGTCACTTCGGCAGAGCTCGATGCTGCCCTAAGCGAATACGATGCGCGGAAAGCCCGCTTCCAACTGGCGCAGGCACAGGTCGAACAGCGCAGGGCGGCCCTTGAGTCGTCGAGAATACGGCTCGGCTACACGCGTCTGACCGCTTCCGGACCCGGATTTATCGGTGAGCGTTTCGTCGATGAGGGGGCGCTGCTTGTGCCCAACGCGGCTGTCGTCCTGGTCGTGGGAATCGATCTCGTGATAGTGCGGACTATGATCACAGAACGTGATTACGGGCACATCGAACGCGGTCAGGCGGGCGACGTGCTGGTCGACGCTTTTCCGAAAAAACGGTTTTCCGGCACCGTGGCCAGGGTCGCGCCGATGATGCGGGAATCTTCCCGCATGGCGGAGCTGGAAATGGAGATAGACAACGGATCGCATATGCTCAAGCCGGGGATGTTCGCCAGGATAGAAGTGGTGACTTCTGAAAGGGACAGCACGCAGATCGTCCCGAGTTCAGCGGTAGTGGAACGCGGCGAGGATACCGTCACTTTCGTCGTTCCCTACGGTGAAGATGTCGCCCGCTGCGTCAAGGTGACCATCGGGATCGTCACACCCGATTTCACAGAAATAATAGAACCGGTTATAAACGGACGCGTAGTGACTCTGGGTCAGCATCTGCTCGAAGATGGAAGCCCTGTCACCCTGCAGGAAAAAGAATCGGGCGCGGCCGATACACCGGATGCCGAAAAGGGAGAAAAGGACATCCGATGAATATATCAAGAGGGCCGGTCAACCGTCCTGTCCTGACGACCATAATATTCCTCGTAGTAATCGCGCTGGGTCTCGTTTCATTCAGCCGCCTGTCGATCGATCTCATGCCGGAGATCACTTTTCCGACTATTTCCGTAGTCACGGATTACGCAAATGTAGGGCCGCAGGAAATCGAGGAATCGGTGTCGCGCCCGATCGAGGAAGCTCTGGCCGCGGTGCAGGGGGTCGAGGAGATAACATCTACATCCACAGAGGGACGAAGCCAGGTAAGGGTCTCTTTCGCCTGGGGCACCGAACTCGATGTGGCGGCTAACGACATCCGCGACCGTATCGACAGGGTGATGGCGCGGCTCCCCGAAGATATAGAACGCCCCATGATCCGCAAGTTTGATCTTTCGGCCTTTCCCGTGATGTATCTCGGAGTATCGGGCAGCATGAATCCGCTCGATCTCAGGCAGATCGTCGAAGACCAGGTGAAGTACCGGCTGGAAAGGGTCCCCGGCGTAGCCGCGATCGATATACGGGGCGGGCTGAACAGGGAGATCCATGTCAATCTGCGTGCGGCCGAACTCAAAGCGCTGGGGATATCGACAGATGCCATAATCACCGCGCTCGGCAGCGAGAACCGGAATGTGCCGGCCGGGCTTTATGATAAAGGGAACCTCGAGGTGCTTGTCCGGACCCAGGGTGAGTATCACGACATCGAGGAGATACGAAATACGGTCATAGCGATCCGCGGCGGTTCTCCGATCCAGATCAGGGATGTGGCGGACGTGATCGATTCGTGGGAAGAGATCCGCCAGATAGTGCGGATCGATGGAGATCCAGGGCTGCGTATTTCGGTCAGCAAACAATCCGGCGCGAACACTGTCAACGTAGCCCAGGGCGTACGGGCGGAGATGGAGCGGATCAACCGTGACATACCGCAGCTCCGGCTTATCGCCCTTATCGATACATCAAGGTACATAAAGCAGTCGATCAGCAACATGGGGATCGCCATACTTCTGGGCGGCATCCTTGCTGTAGCGGTCCTCTTTCTATTCCTTCGCAATATCTCCAGCACTCTTATCATCGCTACAGCGATACCAATATCAATTATAGCTACGTTCGGGCTGATGTATTTCGGAGGTTTTACTCTCAATATTATAACCTTCGGGGGGCTTGCGCTGGGAATAGGGATGCTCGTCGACAACGCGATAGTCGTGCTGGAGAATATCTACCGGCACCATGAAGCTGGAGAATCGTACCTGCAAAGCGCCCTTGATGGTACTTCAGAGGTATGGTCAGCGATCCTCGCCAGCACGCTTACAACCCTCGCGGTATTCATTCCTGTCGTCTTTATCCGCGGCATGTCCGGTATCATGTTCAGGCAGATGGCCTTTGTGGTCAGTTTCTCCCTGCTCTGTTCCCTTATCGTCGCGCTCACTCTGGTGCCGATGCTCTCTTCGCGGTTCCTCAGGTTCCAGTCATCGCGCCATTATAAAGATGAGAGCCGCATACACAGGATCTATATCTGGAGCGAGGAACTCTTTCGGAGCGTAGAAATGCGATACTCCCGGCTTCTGGAGTGGGCGCTCGGACACAAGAAAACAGTCTTCATCATCATCGGAGGATTGCTGGCGGTTTCACTGATGCTTATCCGTCTGATCGGAGTCGAGCTGATGCCCGCGACTGACGAGGGAGAAGTACGGATCAGCCTGGAGATGGCGGTGGGTACGAGACTGGAGGTAGTGGACAGGACGACACGGGCGGTCGAAGAGATAGTGAATGAAAATGTGCCCGAAGCGGTATCGGTGATGTCGTATGTCGGCAGCGGCGGATGGAGGGCCCGCGGGGGCCATACGGCAGAGATGAGGATCAGCCTGGTTCCCCGGCGCGAACGGCGCCGCAGCAGCGAAGAGGTAGCGAACGATCTGCGCGTCCTGCTTGACAAGCTTCCCGGCGTGACATGCCGGACACGGGCCGGGCAGGGGCTGTTTATACTTCGCATGGGCGCCTCGACGGAAAGCTCTATCAATATCGAGGTCCGCGGGTATGATCTGGAGACGGCACACATTCTCGCCGAAAGGATCAATGAGACGATCAAGTCGATTCCCAGCATCACCGATACGAGAATCAGCAGAGAAGAAGGAAGCCCGGAACAGATAATCCGGATCGACAGGAAAAAAGCGGCCGACCTTAATCTGGGAGTATCCCGCGTAGGCGACGCGCTCGAGACCGCGGTGGGCGGAAAGCGGGCGACCTTTTTCCGGGATGGAGGCAAACAGTACCCGATCGTAGTGCGTCTGAGCGAAGGAGACCGTAAGGCTCTCGACGGACTGCTTGACCTGACAGTGGTCAACAGGATCGGCGAACCGGTAGTGCTGCGAAACGTCGTCGAAACTGTACGGGAAGAAGGGCCGGTACGCATCGAACGCAAAGACCAGGAACGTATCATAACGATCGAAGTGAACTACACAGGACAGGATATGGGAACGGTGATCAAAGAGATCCGCGAGAAGCTTCGTTTTATTCCAGTTCCGAAGGATTTTGCCATACTCTTCGGCGGTGATTACGAGGAACAGCAGAAAGCGTTCAGGGAACTGCTCGTCGGCCTGATCCTGGCGATCTTCCTTGTCTACATGGTTATGGCAGGCCAGTTCGAATCCTTCCGGGATCCGTTCGTCGTTCTCTTTTCGATCCCCATGGCGATCATCGGCGTCGTGCTTACGATGATACTCACCGGTACTATCTTCAGCATGCAGGCGTACATCGGCTGTATTATTATGACCGGGATCGTGGTTAATAACGCCATCCTGCTTGTGCATCATACGAACCAGCTGCGCCGCGAGAAAGGGCTGGAACTCACCGCCGCTGTCCGGCAGGCGGGTTCCCACAGGCTGCGGCCGATACTGATGACGACTATGACCACGGTGCTGGGCCTGCTGCCGCTCGCGATCGGCTTCGGCGAGGGGGGCGAAGCGCAGGCTCCGCTGGCCCGAGTTGTGATCGGCGGACTGCTCAGCTCGTCATTGATCACGCTGGTCCTCATTCCTGTCGTCTATACGGTATTCGAGCACAAGAGAACCTGGGGGAAGTCTATCCGGGGGGCCAGAGAATATCCAGCACGTGATTCAGACGCTCCCAGCATCTGAGCCTGCCCGAGAGGGCATCGGTTTTTTCCAGGCGGCCAGAGCCGAGATGAGCAAATAATTGGAACATCGGGCCGTGATTTATGTATATTGCGTAAGGAGGCTGCTTCGAAAGCAGCCTGGGTTATTCTGCGAGGCTGAACCGCCGGGAGCGGCCGGTACCGGAAATATTAAATATGAAGAAGATCCTCCATAAGACCTTGTTTATCTTTCTTGCCGTTTCCCTGTTCGGGGGCTGGTTTATCTGGGGGCCGTTCTGTCCATTCTGTGTTGATGCTGATATCGCCGGAAGTTCATGCGAAGGATCATGCAATACGCATGGTCTCGATGAGCATTTCGGCTCAGGTCACGGGTGCGGATCTCATCATCAGGATGAATGCCGTAATTGCAGCGGAGAATTCGTAAAATTACACATCCACGAAAAGTTTGTCTTTACCCTGTCCGATAGATCCAGGACAGGCGAGAACCCTCTGACCGTCACCGCTCTTTCGGGAAAGGCCGCAGCAGGTTTTCAATTCAGGGAAATCGAGCCTGTTGTCGTTGCTTCGGCGGCTGTATGCCTGTCCCTGGAATCGCTGCGCTCTGTCGTAATGCTGATCTGATACCCTGATCCGCCAAATTTTCCAATTTGAACCATTCAAATAATTTTCCATCTGGATCGGAGCGCATCGTTATTGCCGCTCCGCTCCGGTTTGTAGATTTAACCGTTTAGAAGGTTGATATGCGTAAGAAACTGATGATCATATTTCTCCTTTTCCAGGGCTTGTCCCTCCCGGCGTGCGTTAGGCACGGAGAAAGGGTCGCGTTCCCTGAGCCAAGGCCGCTTGGGAGGGGGTTTTCAACCTACCAGCCGGCGGCAGACCCAGGTAAGGCTTCCAGGGACGCGGAAGCAGCAGACCCATCGGGAATTCTTACACTTCGGCAGGCGCTGGCTCTTGCGCTGATGCATAATCCGCGGCTGAAGGCGTATTCCTGGAAGGTCAGGGAAACAGAGGCAAGGCAGCTTGAGGCTTCCCTCAGGCCGAATCCTGAACTTGTATTCGAAGCAGAGGATGTCGGCGGCGCAGGCGATAAGCGGGAGTTCGAGAGTTCTGCCTTCACAATACAGTTGAGCAGGCTGATCGAGCTTGGAGGAAAGCGGGACAGGCGGGAAAGGCTCGCTTCTCTGGATAACGCAGCGGCGGGATGGGAGTACGAGCGCGTGAGGCTCGATCTTTTTACCGAAGTGACAAAGTCGTTCATTGAGGTGTTGGCCTCGAGACAAAAGCTGGATTTTACCGAAGAACTGCTGCGGCTGTCTGAAGAGCTGCTCGGAGTCGTCGGAAGAAGAGTAGATGCCGGCAAGGATTCCCCTCTTGAAAAAACAAAGGCTTCAGTCGCCCATTCGACGATAAAGATCGAGCACCAGCGAGCGATCAGGGAACTTGAGCTGAGCCGCAGGAAACTGGGCTCGGCGTGGAGCGTCGATGATCCTGTCTTTTCAGGTATCGCCGGAGATCTCGATATGATCTGTCCGGTGCCGCCGTTTGATGATCTGGCCCGTCTGGTAAATGAAAATCCGGGGATTGCCAGGTGGGCCGGGGAGATCGACAGGCGAAAAGCCGCCCTTGATCTGGAAAATGCCAAAGCTTTTCCAGATATAACATTGAGCGGAGGGATGAGAAAATATAACGATACTGGCGAAAACCTCTTCCTTTTCGGGATATCCTTTCCGATTCAGCTTTCCAACAGAAACCAGGCGGGAAAACTGCTCGCCGCCTATCAGCTGGCGGGAGCCCGTGAAAGCCGGATAGCAGAAGAAACAGGAGTCCGCGCGGAACTTGCCGGATCGTACAGCGATCTTTCCAGCGCCTGCATGGAAGCTCTGGAACTCAGGGACAACGTCCTGCACGGGGCTCAGAGCGTTTTCGACGCGTCGATGCTCAGCTACAAAGAGGGCAAACTGGATTATCTGCATATTCTGGACGCGCAGAGGACGCTGTTCAAAGTCAAAATGCAGTATATCGAAGTGCTGGCCGAATATCATAAGGCAAAAACGGATGTCGAACGGCTTATCGGCCGTCCGATAGATGAATGCGCGTATTTAAAAAGTGAGGATAACAAATGACGATCCGGAAACTGATAATGCTGACAAGCGCGATGGTTCTCTTGATTATGATCGGTTTCTGCACAAAGCCGAAATCGGAATCGAACGATGAACAGGGTGAGGGTGAGGTGCACCAGGTGGATGCAGAAGGTATGGAAAGCGGCGGCCATGACCACGGGCAGACCTTTGCGGAGCCGGGAGAAACCGGGGAGCACGAAGAATCCGGAGAAGAACTGGTCGTGCATATGTCGGATGAAAATATCATCAAATTCGGGATCGAGACCGAAATAGCCGGCCCGGGAGAATTTGATCTCCGAAGGACAGTCCCCGGTGAGATCGTGTTAAACGCCGAACGTCTGGCTCATATAGTCCCCCGGGTGCCGGGCGTAGTGACCGGAGTAGAAAGCAGGCTCGGCGATCGCGTGGTCAGCGGGCAGGTCATGGCTTCCCTGGAAAGCCGCGAACTTGCAGACGCAAAAGCATCCTACCTCGCTTCCATAGAACGGTTCGAGCTGGCGGAATCGATCTCTCATCGTGAAGAAAGACTATGGAAAGAGAAGATCTCTTCCGAGCAGGAATACCTCGACGCAAGAAAAGCCCTGGCCGAAGCAAAGATTGCCTTGCGAAGCGCCGAACAGAAACTTCGCGCTCTCGGCTTCAGCCGGGAACATCTCGATCGGCTGCACTCTGAATCAGCCGAAATGTTTACGGTTTTTGATATCAGGGCTCCTTTCGACGGGACGATCATCGAAAAGCATATTGTCATCGGAGAGGCTGTCACGGCAGAAGAGGATGTTTTTGTCGTTGCCGATCTCGGGACAGTCTGGGTCGATTTTGCGATCCAGCAGGCAGATATAGGAATAATCGAACAGGGCCAGAAGGTCTCGATAGGATCCAGATCGGGGACGGATACTGCTTACGGCGAGATCAGCTACATCGACCCTGTCATCGACGAGAGGACCAGGACGGCGCTTGCAAGGGCGGTGCTGGACAATTCTTCAGGGAAACTGCGGCCGGGCGCATTTGTTAACGGAGAGATCGTAATTGCCGGGCATATCGCCGAAGTGATGGTCGCAAGAGAGATCCTCCTGAGCATAAATGACAGGCTTTGCGTTTTCGTGAAGGATGAACACGGGTTCGAAATGCGGCCTGTCCAAACCGGATATTCTAACGATGGATTCGTCGAGATCCTCGGGGGGTTGAGCCCCGGTGAATCGGTTGTGACAAAAAACAACTTTCGCCTGAAAGCCGAACTCGAAAAAGGTGAAAACGGAGTCCTGACCTGCCAGGATCATGCTCATTAACCCGATGGAGTTGAAACCGAATGATCGAGAAAATTATTCAGATATCACTTGGACACAAATGGTTCGTAGTATTGATATTTCTCGGGGTCTGTGCTGCTGGCGCTGTGTCGCTCTACAGGATGCCCGTAGACGCCTTTCCCGATATCAGTCCCAACCTCGTGCAGGTCTTTGCCGAGCTTGAGGGAATGGCTGCCGAAGAGGCGGAGCAGTTCGTGACGCGCCCGGTCGAATCGGCGATGAGAGGAATCCCGGGGGTAGAGAAGATACGATCGATCTCGTCTCTGGGACTTTCAACCGTGAACATATACTTTGAAGACGGAATCGATATATATCATGCCCGCCAGCTTGTATCGGAGAGGATCAAAGAAGCCGAAGAGGGGATCCTCGAAGGTGTCTCTATTCCGCACGGCCTGGAAATGGGCGCTGTCGCCAGCGGAATGGGCAATATACTGATCTATTACCTGGAGTCGGATGTATCCGGTACGACCGAGCTGCGGACGCTTCAGGACTGGGTTATAAAGAGGGATCTGCAGACGGTTCCCGGTGTCGCAAAGGTGATAAGCCAGGGGGGGCATCTCAGGCAATACCAGATTCAGGTCTTTCCGCGGATGCTTCTTGAGTACGGGCTGACGCTGGAGGATGTCAGCGAGGCTGTCAGAAAAAACAACCTCAATCTGGGAGCCGGGATCATCGAAAACGGATCCGAGGAGTTTATCGTCCGGACCCTGGGGCTGATAGACACGATCGATGATATCGAAAATACGGTGATCTGCGCCCGCGAGGGAAAAGCGATCTATGTAAAGAATGTTGCGTCGGTCGAGTTCGGCGACGCTTTCAGAAGGGGAGTGGGAATCCTAAACGGCTCGAAAGAGGTAGTCACGGGGAGCGTATATAAAGTTCACGGGGCTAATTCATCAGAAGTGATCAAGAACCTAAGCCAGAGGATAGGGCAGATAAACGGGACATTACCAGATGGAGTGAAGATAGTCATCTTTTACGACCAGTCTGCGCTCGTGAGAAACAGTATCAATACCGTCAGGAATTCTCTTCTGCTGGGCCTGATCCTCGTCTGCGCCGTGTCGTTTTTCTTCCTGGGCGACTTCAGAAATGCTCTTATAGTCCTGTGTTCACTGCCATTTTCCACTTTGTTCGCTTTCATAGCGATGTATCGCAGCGGGATACCGGGCGATCTTATCTCTTTCGGCGGTGTGGCGATAGCATTGGGTATGATTGTCGATGCCACTATTATAATGGTGGAAAAGATCTTCTCCGCCTGCGACCGCCGCGAAAAGGGATCATCGATAAACGACAGCATCATGGCGGCTGCCGGCGAGGTCGGGCGCCCGATATTTTTTGCAGCCCTTATCATAGTCATTGTATTCCTTCCGATATTTTCACTCGGAGGGGTAGAAGGAAAGATGTTCAGGCCGCTGGCTTTCGCCGTTTCGACGACGATGATCGGCTCGCTCATCTACGCGCTTATCATCGCCCCGGTCTTCTACCGCGTGCTGAACAGAAAGAGACTCGGATGTAAAAAAGGAAGATCAGTCCCCCCTGCCATCATGAAGCGGTATATAGTGCTTCTGCATTATTCCCTTGGCCGAAAAAAGGCCGTCATAATAACGATGGTCGTTTTTGTGGCAGCCGGGATCCTTTCATTCAGCTTCCTTGGAAGAGAATTCGTGCCGACCCTGCAGGAGGGATCGATCCAGCTGCTGGCATATATGAATCCGAACATATCACTGCGGGAGATTAGCGATATGACCGGCAAGATCTCTGAAGATATCCTGAGTTTTCCGGAGGTAGATGAAGTTCTTGCCGATATAGGCTACGGAGAAGTTGGCCCCCATATGCATCATACCAATTACGCGTGTATTACAGTGACTCTGAAACCGAGAAGTGACTGGAATGACTTTGATACCCAGGAAAAACTCGTGGAAAGGATCGATAAGCGTCTGGAAGGATACCCTGGAGTCTCGATCAGCTTTTCCCAGCCTGTCAAACACGAGATAGACGGCCTTGTGGGCGGAGCCGGTTCTACCGTATCCGCGAAACTGTTCGGCCACGATATGACAGTACTCAAAACGAAGGCCGAGGAGATCCGGTCGGTTATTTCGTATCTGAACGGAGTCGCCGATTTGAGGATAGAGCAGGTGGACGGGCAGACCCAGCTGCAGATAGAAATGGACAAGGAGGCGATAGCCCGCCATGGACTGAGTAATTATCAGGTCCAGCATACCGTACAGAGCGCGGTCGAGGGGGAGGAGGTCGGCAAGGTCTTCGAGGATGAAAAGATATTCGGAATCACGGTCAGGTTCGAAGAGAATTACCGCCATAACATAAGGGCGATCGAGGATCTGCTTATCAGCACGCCGGAGGGATACAATCTGCCTCTGAAGGAACTTGCGCATATAAAGACCGTTACAGGTCTCAGACAGATCAGCAGGGAGGATACCAGGCGGTATATTTCGGTACAGTGCAACGTGCGCGGCCGTGACGCTGGCGGATTCGTCCGCGAAGCTCAAAAAACGGTCGCGGGGAGCGTAGAGATCCCTTCCGGATACAGGCTCGCGTGGGGCGGCCAGTTCGAACTGCATGAAGCAGCGGACAGAAGGCTCGCGATCATAATACCGATTACTCTGCTGCTTGTCCTCATGATGCTGTACAGTCTTTTTGGCTCGCTGAGGGATGTCCTGCTCATCATGATCAACATTCCGCTCGCGATGGTGGGAGGGGTCTTCGCTCTGCTCCTTTTCAGGGGAAATGTGAGTATTCCTTCCTCGATCGGTTTTATAGCCCTGTTCGGGATCGCTCTTACCGACGGTCTTGTTCTGGTTTCGCGTTTCGATCATCTCAGGAAAAAAGGCATGGTACTCAGAGAAGCGGTAGTCGAGGGGTGTTCGTCAAAACTAAGGCCGGTACTTATGACAACGATAACGACCGCTATGGGGCTGCTGCCGCTAGCGGCGGCAGCCAGCACCGGTTCGGAAATACAGAAGCCTCTGGCGATAGTGGTCATAGGAGGGCTTCTTTCCTCTACGCTGATAACGCTGGTCGTGCTGCCGATTATTTATGAGTGGATCATAGCAAGGACCGAAGGCGGGGACGAGAGCCCGGCAGTCCGAGCCGTATGCGATTAATAGAGATTGACGAAGACCCTTCGCAAAAGTGAACCGGCGTGTTTCGACGCTGCTGTTCTCAATGCAGTGGTGCGCACCTGGGAAATTTGACACGGCAGCCTGCCGGGTATATAATCAAGACACGATATGTAGCAGGCCCGGTAGTGACATCCAGGTTTGACAGGTGGGTCAGGTTTCTTGGCAGGAAAGATCTTGAAAAGATATTTCAGAGACTCGTCTCCGGCATCCCCGAGTGCTGCAGTCATTTTGATCCTGATTATAATGATCGGGTTCGTTTCGGCAGACGGGGCTGAAGCGGGAAAACCGTTCGGTTCGTCCAGCAGCTTCGTAACGCAGAAGACTTTTGCCTCAAACTCAGAATCGGCTGTTCCGGTCGAATATCTGATCCACATAAGCGTCGACGGCCTCCGCCCCGATGCCGTTTCTATCCTTGGCCCCCTGAACGCGCCGAATATTTTCCGCATGAGGGTCGAAGGGAGCATCACCGACAACGCGCGGGCAGATTACGATATCACAGTCACTCTCCCCAATCATATCTGTATGGTCACCGGCAGGGGGGTCCTCGGCCCTGAGGGACACAGCGTCGATTTCAATTTTGATGATGGAAGCACTGTCGCTGAAACGCACGGTTCTTATGTCGCCAGCGCATTTGATGTAGTAAACGATCATGGACTGAAAGCGGGGCTGTACACCACGAAGGAAAAATTCGCGCTTATAGACAGGAGCTGGAATGAGACAAACGGGGCTGTCGATACCGTCGGTACTGATGACGGCCGGGACAAGATAGACAGATATATTTTTCTGGTCGATATCGTGTCGCTCACCGATTCTCTCCTTTCCGCTATGGCGACAGGGGTCTATCCATACAGTTTCCTGCACTACGGTGATCCTGATGCCGCAGGCCATTTGTACGGCTGGAACAGCATAGAGTATCTGGACGCAGTCAAGGATATTGACTGTCAGATCGGCAGGATATTCGATCTTGTCGAAAGTGATCCTGCCTTTCAGGGGCGGACGGCTGTTATCCTGACATCCGACCATGGGGGGATTGGGACCGACCACTCCGATCCTGCGATCCCGGAAAATTATACCGTCCCGGTATATCTGTGGGGTCCGGGCGTCCCGGCCGGCGCGGATCTCTATATGCTGAATATTCCGAGCCGTCTGGATCCGGGCGATACGAGGCCCGATTATCTGAGCGTACCGCAGCCGATCAGGAACGCAGGCACGGGAAACCTCGCCCTTGATCTTCTGGGTCTTCCCGCTATACCGGGTTCATCCATCAATGCTTCGCATGATCTCAGCGTATATCCCGACGGGGACGATCTGCCTCTGATCACGATAACCAGTCCTGAAAACGGTGCGGAATATTCGATTATCGATACTGCCTGTTTTGAAGTCGATATTTCGGTGATTTCAGGGACAGTTGAGAAGGTTGAATTTTTTTCCGACTGGATAAAACTCGGGGAGGATACCGACTGGCCGTACAGATTCGACTGGAGCAGGATGCCGATCGGCGAACACGTTATAACCGCAAGGGCAGTCAAGGATAGCGGAATCGGCTCTGCCGCGAATATCAGGATAGAAGTTTTCAGTGCTCAGACAGACGCTGAAGACGCGCCGGTCCCGAGCGTGCCGGTCACCGTCTATCCAAACCCGTTCAGCAGATCGACCCGGATCGATTATTCGATCGATCGCCGGGAGGATGTAAGCCTTTCGGTATATGATCTCTCGGGGCGCAAGGTCAGATTCCAGCCTATCGGTTGGAACGAAGCAGGAACGCACTCCGCTTTTTTCAATGCTTCAGGACTTCAGCCAGGAGTGTATTTCTATCGGATGCAGATCGGAATCAGATTAGAGACAGGAAAATTCATGATCATCCGGTAGTCTATAAAACGATCCCCCGGCCGTTTAGCAGCAAAATCACGGCAGATGTCGAGAAAGGCCGGGAGGCATCCTGACCGTAACTATCAGAGTTGTAGAGAAGTTACAGTATTTTCAGGGGTTTTTCTGCGTCATTGGTTTTCCGGGCCGGGATTTTTCCGGTTTGGTATGGACAAAAAGCGGCGTTTAGGTTAAATTTTGCTTCACAAGGAGGCGGAAATGGAAAAATGGAAATGTACTATCTGCGACTACATCTATGATCCGGCAGTCGGTGATCCCGATGCCGGAGTCGAACCCGGCACATCGTTCAACGATCTTCCAGACGATTGGGTCTGCCCGGATTGCGGTGTCGGAAAAGAAATGTTTGAAAAAGTTTGATTCAGCCTGAAGTTCAAATCATGGCGAGGGAGGGCTCTTATGGGTATTACTTTCAATGCTGATGAAGTATACGAGATGGGAATGGATGTCGAGAAAAACGGCGAGGCATACTATAACAAGGCTGCCGAACTAGCGTCAGAGCCCGAAGTGAAAAAAGTCTTTGAATATCTCGCGGGAGAAGAAAAGACCCACTGGGAGACTTTCAAGCAGCTGCGGGAAGAGCTTAGCGGAGATATGGCAGCTCCGACTGTAATAGATTCGGATGGGGTCAACGAGCTCTATCTCGATGCGCTTGTCAAGTCGCGCCTGTTTTCCAGCGTGAGAGAGGCGGAGCAGGCCGCTGAGAACGCGAAGGATGCGGTAGCAGCACTGAAGGCTGCGCTGACTTTTGAAAAAGACACGATCCTCTTCTTCTCCATGATGAAATCGATGACGAGAGAGGACCTCGGCCAGGACAAGATCGATCTTCTGATCGCCGAGGAACAGAAACATGTGATCAGAATAGCCAAAGAGATCAAAAAGATCTCGTAACCGGGGCTGACTCTCCTGGCCGGCGCTCTTTCAGGCAAGCTGCGGAGCCGGTTCGGGGCGGATTGTGGCAGGGTGGTTTTTTGATTATGCCTTGTACCGTCACCGCATGAAAACGTGCGGTGACGGTCTTTGTTTTCCGACATGATATGAAAGATAACCGAAAAAACAGTAACAGCAAGATGTTGACTGTCTCCCTTGCCCATCTTGTGCATGATATTCCGACTTCCTTTCTCGCTCCGATACTTCCCGTTCTTATTGATAAATTTGCTCTAAGCGTCTTTATGGCGGGTCTTCTCGATATATTCAGAAGGCTCCCTTCTCTTGCAAATCCGTTTCTCGGCCTCGTGGCCGACAGGATATCTATCAGATATATAATCATAGTGACGCCGGGCCTTACCGCTGTTCTGATGAGCCTGATAGGTATCGCGCCGGGATATATCTTCCTTTCAGTCCTCATGCTTGTCTCAGGTGTGAGCTCGTCGCTTTTTCATGTGACGGCTCCCGTGATGATCAAGCATCTATCGGTCGGGAGGATCGGCAGGGGAATGAGTTTCTATATGCTTGGCGGAGAGCTGGCGCGAACTCTGGGCCCGCTGGTGATTCTCGGGTCGATTTCCCTGTGGGGTATGGAGGGGACGTATCGCCTGGTTCCGTTTGGCGTTGCCGCCTCTGTCATACTTTTCTTCATGTTAAAAGATATTTCGATCGAGAGAGAACCGGAGGAAAAGGGAGATGGGGGCGCGCGGAAGGTCTTTGTCAGTCTACTGCCGTTTTTTATCTCCGTGACAGGGATATTTTTCTGCAGGGCCGCTATGAAATCGGCATTGACGATCTATCTTCCGACGTATCTCACCTCGAAAGGAGCCTCCCTTTGGCTCGCCGGGATCTCTCTTTCGGTGCTTCAGCTCTCCGGAGCGGGAGGCACATTCCTTGCCGGGATAATTTCCGACAGAATAGGAAGAAAGAAGACCCTTCTCATAATATCTGCGGTAAATCCTGTGCTGATGTGGCTTTTCATGACTCTCGACGCGAGGTTCGCCATACCTGTGCTGATCGTGACAGGGCTGTTTCTTTTTGCGAGCGGCCCCGTCCTGCTCGCTCTTGTGCATGATATCGATTCGAACAGGATGTCATTTATAAATGGCATATATATGACCCTGAATTTCATGCTGAGTTCACTCATGATACTTCTTGTCGGGATCGCCTCCGACAGATTCGGCCTGGAACCGACTTTCAAGGCATCAGCGTTCATCGCGGCGGGGTCTGTCCTCTTTGTGATTTTTTTAAAGCCTCACCGAAATAGTTGAAACAGAATTTCTATAGATGGTGTTTAATAGATCAATAAGCATAATCGATGTTTACTGATCTACAGGGGGGACTATCGTGAGATCATACCTTTTTGCTGCTTTCGCCTTTTTCGTTGCAGCTGGATGTTCAAAGCCCGCTGCGGTCAGCGGAGACCTGGTTTTTATAGAGGGGGGAAGCTTTGTGATGGGAAACAGGTATGATACGGCTGACCCGGATGAATCGTTTCTGCATAAGGTAAGGCTGGGGTCATATTACTTCGGCAGACATGAAGTGACGGTCGGGCAGTTCAGGGAATTCGCGGAAAAAACCGGATATGTCACAACGGCCGAAAGGCTCGGTAATGCCTCTGTCTTCATAGGGAAAAAGGTAGCAAAACCCGGGGATGGAAGCTGGAAGAATCCATACTTCAGGCAGCATGACAGGCACCCTGTGGTCTGTGTCAGCTGGTGGGACGCGATCGCTTACTGCAACTGGAGGAGCGCCGAGGAGGGGCTTGACCCATGCTACGAGGTAGGAGCCGACTCTACCGTGATCTGGAACCGGGAAGCAGATGGTTACAGGCTCGCGACCGAAGCGGAATGGGAGTACGCGGGCAGGAGCAGGGGAATGGATATGAAGTACGTCTGGGGCGACAGCATACCGATGACCGATGGAAAACCGGCGGGCAATACCCGCGATGAAGCTGCCCACAGGCAATGGGGGATCAGCAATTACTGGGAGGGGTATGACGACGGGTACGCGTGGACGGCGCCGGTAGATACTTTCGCTCCGAATATTTGCGGTATTTACGGTATCAGCGGAAATGTATATGAGTGGTGCTGGGACTGGTATTCGGACTGGTATGAAAGAAGCCCGTCCGATGATCCTGCCGGACCGCCATCGGGAGAGATGCGCGCATGCCGCGACGCTGGGTTCGGATGCTCGATATATCAGGAGGTCGTCTCCTCGCGCGGGAAGGGATTCCCGTATCTGGCGTTCAGCTGGGGCGGGTTCAGGGTAGCGCGGTCGATCCCGAAATAGGCAGTTGACGGCCGGGAAGGCAGATGTTGCTTCTTTTGCGAGATCGATCCCGAAACAGATCCCGCGCCTGGCGGGCAGTCAGATATTATTTCTTTTTGAAGGTGATCCTGCCGTCTTTCCACTCTGCGAGCAGAGTCGTTCCCGGCTTTATCCCGTTTTCCAGCAGTCTTCTGGAGAGAGGATCCAGGATCATCTTCTGGATAAGCCGTTTCAAAGGCCTCGCTCCGAACTGGGGATCGTACCCCTCAGTGGTGAGTTCTTCCAGCAGCTCCGGAGATAGTTTCAGCGTGATTCCGTTCTCTTTCAAACGGTCGTTAACGAGCGCGACCTGAAGTTTTACGATACCGGCGAGATTTGCCTTTGAGAGAAAATCGAATATGATGACCTCGTCGATCCTGTTGAGGAACTCCGGCCTGAAAAACTCTCTCAGCGAAGAGAGCATCTTCTCCCTGATCTCATCCTGGCCGAACTTCTCCCTCTCTGAAAAATATCTGCTCCCGAGGTTCGAAGTCATGATCACGATAGTATTTCTGAAGTCGACCGTGTGACCCTGTGAATCGGTAAGGCGCCCTTCGTCGAGCAGCTGGAGGAGGACGTTGAAGACATCGGGGTGCGCCTTTTCGATCTCGTCAAAGAGTATTACCGAATATGGATTCCTGCGCACCGCCTCGGTCAGATATCCACCTTCGTCATACCCGACATAACCCGGAGGAGCTCCAAGAAGCCTTGAGACCGAATGCCTTTCCATAAACTCTGACATATCGATCCTGACGATCGCTTTTTCATCGTCAAACAGCTGCTGCGCAAGCGCCTTTGCAAGTTCGGTCTTTCCTACGCCGGTCGGGCCGAGAAAGATAAATGAACCAAGCGGCTGGTTCGGATCATGAAGCCCCGCTCTGGAACGCCGTACAGCGTTGCTCACCGCTTCGATAGCGCTGTCCTGGCCTATGACCCTGAGAGAAAGTCTTTTTTCAAGATTGATTATCTTGTTTTTCTCTTCTTCTACCATCCTGTTGACTGGGATCCCGGTCCATTTGCTGACTATAGAGGCGATATCATCCTCTGTGACCTCTTCACGGATCAGCTGGCGCCCGGACTCTTCCAGTTTTCCGAACTCTTCTCTCGCCGTCTTCAGCTTTTTTTCGAGTTCGACGATCACTCCATACCTGAGTTCGGCGACTCTCTCGAGTTTTCCGGCTCGTTCCGAGAGCTGTTCCTCGGTCCTTGCCCGGTCGAGTTCTTCCTGGATCTTCCGGATCGAGCTGACGATTGATTTTTCATTTTCCCATCTGGCTCTTATCGCAGATCCCTGCTCGTTCAGTTCAGCCAGGATCTTTTTCACCTCATCGATGCGTGTCTTGACCTTTTCCTTCTTTTTTTCCTTTTCGAGCGCTCTCTTCTCGATCTCCAGCTGAGTTATCCTGTCCTGCAACTCGGCGAGTTCAAGAGGGACGCTGTCCATTTCCATCCTTAGCCCGGAAGCGGCCTCGTCGATCAGATCGATAGCCTTGTCGGGAAGGAACCTCGACGTAATATATCTGTTGGAAAGGGTCGCCGCGGCAATGAGCGCGGAATCGATTATCCTCACGCCGTGATGGACCTCATATTTTTCTTTCAGCCCCCTGAGGATACCTATCGTTTCCTCGACCGACGGTTCGCTTATCAGCACATTCTGGAACCTGCGCTCGAGAGCGGCATCTTTTTCTATGTATTTCCGGTATTCATCAAGAGTCGTTGCCCCGACGCAGCGCAGTTCGCCGCGGGCCAGGGCAGGCTTTATCATATTCGACGCGTCTATCGCCCCTTCAGCGGCCCCGGCTCCGACAAGAGTGTGAAGTTCGTCGATGAACAGGATAATATTGCCGCCTGATTCCGTTACTTCTTTAAGTACCGCTTTGAATCTTTCTTCGAATTCTCCCCGGAATTTCGCTCCTGCAACGAGCGCTCCCATATCGAGAGCGAGAAGCCTTTTATCCTTCATATTCTCGGGTACTTCGCCCCCTGCGATCCTCAGGGCAAGACCTTCCACGATCGCGGTCTTTCCAACGCCAGGCTCACCTATGAGAACGGGATTGTTTTTTGTGCGCCTCGAGAGGACCTGGCTCACACGCCTTATCTCCTCGTCCCTTCCGATCACGGGGTCGAGTTTTCCCTGTCTGGCAAGCCGTACAAGGTCGGTAGTAAACCGCTCGAGAGCTCTGTATGTGCTCTCGGCATTCTGGTCTTTTACGCTTTGAGATCCCCTGACCGATTCAAGAGCTTTCATCATCTGTTCGCGGTCGACTCCTGCCGAGGAGAGGATCCTGCCAGTCGAATACTTTACTGCGGTCATGGCCAGCAGAAGATGTTCACTGCTTACATAATCATCTTTCATCCCGTCGGCTTCAGCCATGGCATCGCTGAATACCTCCTGGAGTTCGATAGACGGACGGGGATCCGTGATCCCTTTTTCTATTCTTGGGGATGATGAGAGGGCTCTCTCGACAGACGAGACCAGCAGCGGTACGTTCGCCCCCATCTTTTCAAGGAGAGGAATTACTATTCCATCCTTCTGCCCTGCAAGCGCATCGAGGAGATGCACCGGTTCGATCTCTGTATTTTTTCTTCGGGATGCCGAATCGCTCGCGGCGGCGATCGCTTCCTGTGCTTTTACCGTAAATCTATCCATGATCGACATGACTGCTCCTTTTCGCTGAGGTAATCGCAGTATCCGTGCCAGTATGGTGTCGCGTGTGTAACGGCCCGCAATCTAATCAATTGCCTGATCTGACGGGAAGTGCGTGCCGATCTTTTTTCCATATGATAGCGCCATTATGTCATGAATTGAGGGGAAGGTAAATGCCAATATGTCAGTTCTACAGGTTTCTGATCTTGTCGTCCGATCTTCTCATATACCTGATCAATTCATCATAACCTGTCATCATGACCTTCGAGGATTTGAGTCCCCTGAGATCGAAGAACTCGATATATGCCAGCGGCGAGCTCCTGTCATATCTGTTCGCCGCTCCTCTGAGGTTGCTTAGGCCGAAGCGGATCTCTTCCCCGCCCCTTCCATAGTGCGGATCGAGTTTTCCAGCCGTTATGCTGAACCCCTTTTCTATCAATCCTGACATCGGAATGAACCTGCCCACTAATCCATCGGGAAGAATGATCTTTTCCCGGACTACAGCGAGGGCGTATTCCCTGGCCGAGAAGATATAATCTTTTCCTGATCTCGACAGGTCATGCTTGCCTGTCTCATCGGTCTCTTCCTTCCAGAAGATGATCTCTTTGGCGGTCAGGGGGTATTGCGTCAACACCTTACAATACCGATAGGTCTGTATGGACGGGAGAGCCCGCTTTTTCGATAACTGCCGCATAATACCGGTAGATCGGTTTTGCCGGGAGAGCCTGATTTTTCGATCCCCGCCGCCGGTTATTCCCTGATCGGGCTGTCTTGACACATCCGGCCAAATCCCCTACGATGGGTCCTTACCGCGGATTTTGTGGCGCGGCACGATAAGATCGATCGATAAGACATTACAGACAGGAGGTAGAGGTGTCTGCTGAAAGAGTGAAAAGAAAGAATTGCCTGATTGCCGTTCTCTTTACTGTAATAATCGCGGCTCAGCCGGCCGGCTCTTTTGCAGATGAAGCCGGTCTGCCGCCGGGGGACAGCGCGGCTCCCGATGTCTTCTCCCGGATCGCAGCTGCGGGGGTAGCTGCCGATCACGGGAACGCTGCATATCTGATCGTTTATGATCATACGATAAATAATATGAAACCGTCAGGGGTCACCTATGCGGACAGCTATATAATACAGAAGGTCCTTACTCCCGCCGGCCAGCGCAGCCAGTCGGTGCTGAGGTGGAACTATGACCCGCAGAGCAGCTATGTAGAACTGCGCGAGGTCAATATCATCCGAGACGGCAAAAAGATCCCGGTAGACCTGTCGAACGCACATGACCTTCCAGCGCCGCAGTACGCGATCTACTGGAATGACAGGATCAAGACCCTCCAGCTTCCAAGACTGAATATTAATGACGGCATCGAGATAAAACTCTTCCGCAAGGGGTTTACATATGCTCTGCTCGGAGACAAGGGAAGCGGAACAGGAGAGGCGCCTGATGACGACAGATATATTCCTCCGATGCCGGGAGAGTATTTCGATATAGTCCTGTTCGCAGATGATGCTCCGATTGTCGAGAAAAAATATACGCTGATCATCCCGCCTGAGAAGAGGCTCCATTCGGAGATATATAACGGGCCTCTGTATTCAAGCACCTCGTTTACCAGTGAAAATAATGAGTATTCCTGGTGGGGGCTCGACCTGCCCGCTGCTGTCCGGGAACCCCGGCAGCCCGACAGGAGCGATTTTGTCCCGAAGGTCGTCATGGCGACAGCCGAGAGCTGGGAGGCGAAGAGCAGATGGTTCTTCGACGTCAACAGGAACCAGTTCGATGTGACCGAGGATATACAGGCGAAGGTCGACGAGATCTTCAGCGAAGCCGGTGTCGAGAATGGATCGGAAGAAAAGAAAGCCAGGGTGCTCCTGCACTGGGTGGCTCAGAATATCCGTTACAGCGGGCAGACGATGGGTGAGGGAGAGGGTTTTACCCTGCACCCGGGCGCCATGATATTCGAACAGCGCCACGGAGTCTGCAAGGATATCGCAGGGATGCTCGTCACGATGATGAGGGCGGCGAATATGAACAGTTTTGCCGCCATGACGATGGCGGGCAGCAGGATAGACGATCTTCCCGCCGATCAGTTCAATCATTGCGTCTGCGCCCTTAAGAAGGCTGACGGGTCTTTCACGATGTACGATCCCACATGGGTGCCTTACAATAATAATATCTGGTCTTTGCTCGAGGCAGAACAGCATTATCTCGTCGGCACTCCGGAAGGAGAGCCGCTTTCGAGGATCGCCTACAGCCCCCCGGAAGAGTCGCCTCTCAGGATAGTCAACGACGCAAAGCTTCTGAAGGACGGAACCCTTGAAGGAGAGTTGAGATTTTCAGGTTCGGGCGCCATGGACAGCCGTCTGCGCGGAATAGTCAACTACAGCCGCAAGTGCGATCTAGAGACTGCCGCCGCAAGGCTACTTTCGAATATCAGCAGCCGTGTCGAGATCCTGAATCTCAAATATCACCCGATAGACGACTTCAGCGCGGATATGTGGATGACGGTCAAATATCGAATCGCCAGTTTCGCTCTTCCGGTCGCAGACGGCTTAGAGTTCAGGAGCCCGGTGATGCAGGTAGTCTTCAATAATGTAAGACTCTTCCGCCCTTCGAGGACTGAGTGGGGCGATAAGCGAGAGACAGACGTATTTCTATATTACACCGAGCTTTTCGAAGGAACTGAAAATATTCAGCTTCCGAAAGGATACAGCGTTGCCGATCCTCCCTCTTCAGATCTGGTCGATGAGACATATGCGGGATTCAGGGGGACAAGCCGGATGGAAAAGGGAACTCTGATCATCACGCAGCGGGCAGAGATCAAAAGGAGGCAGATACCCCCCGATGGATATGGAGGGTTCAAAAAGACCCTCGACGAAGCGAAAGAGTGGGGCGAAATCTTATTCCGTGCCGAGAAAGGAGGCAAGTGATGAACAGATACTCTCAGTTTACCGGGATCTTTGCGTGCGTCTTCACCCTGCTTTTTCTTTCGGCCGGGCTTTCAGCCGGGAGCATGGGGACCTCAAGCGGGCATGACCTCGATCAGCTCTGGGCAAAAGCGAAAGATCAGTTCGACCTGAAACTTCAGGATGCTCTTCTCCTTCATGAAAGCAGGGACCTGGCGATACTGGAAAACGGTGATCTGACGGCGAGGATACACTGCGTCGTCTGGATAGGCACAGAAATGGGGATCGAAAGTTACGCCGATCTGCGGGTGCCGTATAATCTGTCCGTATCGAAGATGAAGGTCATCAAATTGAGGACGTGGCGGGATGGACGGTGGTGGCCTGATCAGTCGGAAATAAGTCCAACTGCTGTCGTTGAGACTGTGCCGCATGAACTGGCTCTTGCCGATGATTATTCGTCTATGCGCGAAACGATGCTTCTGCACGATGGTATTGAACTTCCATGCATCTTGGAGACAGAATATGAGATCACGATCGAGGGCGGGGCAAAAGATGGCTATGACGAAGTATTTGTATTTGCCCGGCCTGATCCGGCGGTTGAAGTGGAATATTCCCTGTCAGTTCCGGCGGGGACCGAGGTCCATTATATTTCCGGCAACGGGATAGGTGAGCCGGAGACTGCCGGAGAGGAAGGCGGAACGGATCGCTATATATGGAGGGCCGAGGGTCTTAAAAGGCTCGGTACGCCGGAAATCAATGATCCGGCAAGTTATGCTCCATATCTGAGCTGGTCGACATGGAAAGGCTGGGAGCAGCTCGCGTCGAAGATCATTTCATCTTTCGAAGCTGCTGCGGATCCGGGGCAGGCTCTGGCAGATACGGCGCGGGCCAGGACGATCGATGAACAGAGCGTCCTTGCAAAGGCGCGGAAGGCTGCGTCGCTCGTCAACGAGTTTACTCGAAACATCCATTACAGTCCGGAATTCTGGAGTTTTTCGCCGAGGCTGGCGGAGAGGACATATGAGACTGCTTATGGGCACGCCCTTGACCGCGCAGTTCTCGCTGCCGCTCTCTTTCGCAGTATAGGAGTCGAGGCGAGGCCGGTCTACAGGTCTCTGGGGCCCGGCTCCATGGAATCAAGTGTTCCCGGGCTGTCGCGCTTCGGGGATATGCTGCTTCTTGCCGGGGATGAGTCGGCTCCGTTCCTTTATGACCCGGGGACGGGAGAGTTGACCGACGGGGTGCGTATGTTATACGGCTATACAGTTTTTGAGCCTGGGAAAAACAACAATATTCCGTTCCGGTATCAGGGCGCCCAGACAGGAGAAACAGGGCGTCTCGAACTGGTTATGACGATCGATGCCGGAGGGGATGAACGAGTGACTGGAAAGGGATTCATCAACGCTGAAAATATACTAAGCCCGTATTCTGAGATGTCAGGCCTCGATGGACAGGCGCTTTCCTATATGGACAGGCTGGCCGGATCGGTTCTTGGCGGCGCTGACGCCGGCTCGTATAATCTTGAGTCCTTTTCCAGACCGGCCGTAAGGGGAGGTTTTTCTTTTGAAGCGGAGAAGCCTGAACCTGACGGTCTGGGAAGAATAAGTATCGTAGCGGGAGATCCTGCCGGCGGGATAATCGATGCTGTGCCGGACGATATTCTTCTCTATTCGAGCGTCAGGAACTGCCCGGTGCTCTTTCCTTCGGAGATGGTCCAGAAGGTCTCGTTTATTATCAATACCGGCAAGAGGGAGATCGTCTATCTTCCAGAAGAGGTCGCGATTGAAAACACGGTGGGAAGTTTTCACCTTGGCGTAAAAAATGAGAATGGCAGGGTTTCTGTCGACCGTGAGCTATCGATTGGAATGCTGGCTGTTTCGGCAGAAATGTGGCCTCAGCTTCGGGCTCTTCTTCTCGCGGAGACCGACATGGCAAACAGGACTGTTATTTTGAAATAGAGAGGATCATTCTTGCGTCGGCTATAATGCATCTCGAACCGGTGCAGATGACCGGGTTGAGGTCGATAGATTCGATAAACGGCTCGAGTTTGATTACGAAATTCGAGAAATCGATCAGCAGCGATGTCAAAGTCTTTATATCGACCGGGTCAGATCCCCGGAACCCTTTGATCAGCTTCTGTCCCCTGATATCGGCGACCATCGAAGCGACGTCATTCTCTTTGATAGGGGCCATCCTGATGACCGTGTCGTTATATATCTCGACAGCGACCCCGCCGATTCCCAGAACGATGACCGCTCCGAACTGTTCGTCTATCCTGGCTCCGATAATCAGTTCGGTCCCTTTGAGCATCTCCACGACGATCACTCCTGAGAACCCGTTCATCCTGCTGAAGCGTTTGAAGACTTCGCGGAGTTCCTTCTCGTCCGCTATCCCGACGACCACTCCTCCCACGTCTGATTTATGCATGATCTCGGGAGAGACTATCTTGGCTACTACCGGATATCCGTTTTTATCCGCGAACTGAGCAGCGTCATCTTCACTTTCAGCGAAAAGATACTGCGGAAGATCCAGCCCCGCCGTCTTCAATATTTCCATCGCGTCAGGTTCAAGGATCCAGCCGTGTTTTCTGGAACGTTCTATTATCGGTTTTATCTTTTTGCCTAACATGCCTTGCACCTTTTCATAGCATCGACCATGAGGATCGCGCCCTCGATCGAGTGGGCTACGGGAACCCTGTTAAGCTGAAATCCTTCTATTATCATCTTGTATTTTTCCACGTGGGGGACATACGCGATGATCGGTTTGTTTTCTTCCTGATAAACCTGGCCGAGCCTTGCCCCGACATCGGAAGTGACCTCTGGTATATAGGGCAGAAGAAGCACAAGGACGCAGTCTATATCATCGATCCTGCTGAGTTCTCTCGCGGCTACGACGAAATCATCGTCCCGGGCGCTTCCCGTCAGATCCAGAGGATTGCCGAGGGACGCGATCTTCTGGATCGAGCCGGAAAGGTTCTTCCTGATATTTGCCTGGATTTCGTTAGAAAGGACAGGGATCTCCAGTCCCGACTGGCTGCATCGGTCGACTGCCACTGCGCCATGGCCGCCGCTGGCTGTCACGATTCCGACCCTTCCCTTGATAGTCGAAGGATAGCTGCCCAGCGACTCGCAGAAAGACAGCATCTCGTATTCATCTTTTGCCTCGACTATTCCGAACTGCTTCATGACAGAAGAGAAAACGGCGTAGTCACCCGCTATCGAAGCAGTGTGGCTTGAAACGGCCCTGGTGCCTGCTTCGCTTTTCCCGGCTTTCATGACTATCACCGGTTTTGGGCAGCGGTTTGCGGCAAGAGCGAATTCTCTGCCGTTTCCCGGCCCGAAACCTTCTACGTAGAACGCGATGACATCGGTCCTGTCGTCTCTTGCGAAAAATTTAAGGAGGTCGATCTCGTTGACGGCAGCCTTGTTTCCTATGCTGATCGCCCTGGAAAGGCCGATCCCCTGCCCGGCGAACTTTACCATCTGATCGACGAGGATCCCTCCGCTCTGGCTGACGATAGCTATATTCCCGCCTTCGGGCCTGACCATTCTCTCGCTTGGAAGAAAAAAGGAATCGACATGGTCTGGCGAATATATTCCCAGGCAGTTGGGGCCGATTACAGGGAAATCCGCCTCTTCCGCAATACTACGAAGCTCTTCAGTCAGGTCGGTTCGGCCGGTTTCGGCAAAACCGCCTGAAATGACCGCTGCTCCGCCGACCCATTTTGCGACGCATTCCTTCAATACAGGCAGCACAAGATCGGCGCGTACCGCGATGATGGCAAGATCGATCTTTTCCGGGATATCGCTGATACTTTTGTAGATCTTTTCCTTGTAGTATTCGCCGCCTTTCGGATTGACGGCGTAGACTTTTACCGGATACCGGAAGTAGTTCTTGTTAAATATGACATTGGCGGGATGCCGGTCGTTGTTTAATGAAACGCCGACAACTGCCATCTTCTTCGGTTCGAACAGTGTTCGAAAGTCCAATATTCACTCCCCGGGAAAAGTAATTTATTCGTGAGACATCGTGCACCAGATAATGATATATGTCAAGGATTGAGGCTCTTCAAACGGCCGACCTTCACTTATTTCGGCTTTTGTCGAACGAAGGCCAATTCCCTCCTTGAACCAGCTCGCGTGTTCGTCTAGACTTATCAAGGTTCGTGAATGGATGCCGGGCGGGGTTCTGCCTGATGCCTGGAACAGGATATGGCCGTATCCGGGAAGGGGCCGGAGATCCCGGCATTCTGTTTAATCGATGAAAGGACATGAAATGGAAAAAAGAAGAGACCTTACAATTCTTGAGGTGTTGGGCATCGGCATAAAATCCGAGATCGACGCGGTCAGGCTCTACACGAAGATGAAGGATATGGTCGGAACAGACGATCTCAGGGAAAAGATGGATTTTCTTATCTCGCAGGAAAAGAAGCACGAAAGTATCCTGAGAGAAGTCTATGAGAAAAAATCTCCTGATGTTGAACTCGCCCTTCCGCCAAGATCGATCGTACCGATGATAGACGAACTGCTCGGGAAGGAATCAACGCTCAGGGAATTGTTTCAAACAGCTATGAAGGCAGAACTGCTCGCGCAGGAATTCTACGCCAGCCTGGCGAAAAAGACGGTCGACTCAAACGCAAAAGCGATCCTCACCTATATGGCGAGCATGGAGCAGAGCCACTATGCCATTCTCCAGGCTGAATTCACCCAGATGGAGATGCTCGACACAGAAGACGCCAACAAGTTCCTCGACAGCGAGGGACTGATGTTCATGGGCCCCTAGGCTTAAAAGGCCGCTACGAATCCGGTGACAAAGTCGTAGCGCTCTTTTTTATCCTCGTATGTGGCTTCCGCCAGGAACCGTACATTGCGCCGCACCAGATAACTGAAGCTTAATGTGCCCGATGTATAGTCATATTCGTCGAGATCCGAGTCGATCATGTTGAACAGCCCGGTGACGAAGGTGCGCCCGTTTGCTCCGTTGACGGCCCAGACCAGTTCGACAAATCCGCCGACTGTCTTTTTCTCATCGGCGTCCATCGGATCGAACTCCGGATTATCGTCTGTTCTTTCAAGATACTGGGCGTTTACCTGGAGGACGTCCTTGAAATCTATCGTGCCGTCTATGCCCCAGAACAGCATTTTGTTGTCTACAACGCCCTCGTCCTCGACGGCTGTCCTAGAGTTGGCCGTATATCCAAAACCGCCAAGACGCACAGGTCCAAAGCCGTGGGATGCTCTCAGCAGTACGTTCTTCCACTGCTCGGCGTCGAAGTGGCCGGCCTCGTCGACTTCGCCCTTCCCGTTGCCGTTTACCACTTCGAGCACCAGGTCAGTACCTGTACGCGCGCCGTACGTGATCATTACGCCTCTGTCGTAGGTGAGGTCTGTAGGCGTCTTGTCGGTCTTGAATCCGTAGATCCTGTAGTCCTGGAATGTAAGCCGCAGCTCCCTCTTGAACAGGGGATCCGAGACCTGGAACTGTCCGACCATGATATCGAGGTTCGAATCGAACAGGTTGTTGAAATGGATATAGGCGTCCTCGACGCCCGCGACTTCCCCCTTTTCGGACATGAAGAAGTAAAAGTAGTAGCCGATGCTTTTCGAGATATTTCCGCCGGACATCAGCTTGATCCCGTAGGGGGTCTTCAGATCGGTCATACTTTCCCGGCCCTCGCCCGAATAGTGCGTGTGATGGGCAAAGACATCGAACCTTATGGCTACGGGAAGTTCCCGCTGCAGCATAAGCAGGTCGTCTCCCGTTTCACGGAAGGCTCTCGGAGGTTCCTGACTTTCTTCCAGCTGGAAGGCGTTTGCCGCGAACTCCTCGCCGAATTCCTTCAGCCTTGGCGCCGGAGCGTGGCATGTCGTGCAGGACATCTTGTATTTTCTCGCGAAGGCAGGGATTGCTTTGGCGCTGCCCGCGAGAACTGTTGAGATAAATATCAACGCGATCAGGCAGATCACGGTCAACCTTGCTCCGGTGTCTATTCTTCTCAAGATCGGAACCTCCCTTTGAATTAATCGAAGACCTCGAACCAGGTCTCAGCATCGTTTACGTGTACTATCTCTGTCTCATCCTCGGGGACTTTAAGATATTCAGCCACGGACTTGACCAGTCTGCGGTAGTTCAGTGTTCCCCTGACTATGACTTTCCCGGGTTCTATATCATCTGGCACCGTCCATGTATAGGTCTCGATCTTTGTTTCCCTGGGGCCTATCCTGTAGTCGGTGCCAAACGAGGCCGTATTCCACTGGGCTACGGTCCTTCGTCCCTCGGGGTCGAAATAGGCGAGGCAGAATATCCTGTCGCCCTCGGGAAGGGCATCTCTCGGTATCCCTTTGAAATCAGGCCTCCCCAGCATATATCCCATATCCTGGTAGGCGAGTTCGTTGCTGGTGATCGTCTGCTCCTCGCCCTCGAAACCCTTCTTGTCGACCGGAAGATGATATTCCCTGCCAGCGGCATCCACGGCTACTACACGGAGCCAGAGCTGACGTTCTTCTGACGAACCGGAAGGGACCTTGTGTCCGCATTTACCGTTGAATAGCTGTACCTTGATAACTGCCTTATCACCAGGCTCCAGCTCTCTCTCGACAGGGTGCATCCTCATCTCGATCGCTCCCCCGACTTTACCGCGGTCGTGCGCGCCGTGAAAGAGGTGCTGGGCGACATCAGGATGAGCATTTTTCGCAGTATTGGCGTTTCTGCCGGGAGCTCTCGGCATATGGCATATGTGGCACTGAACGCCATCTGCTTTATACGGGCCTTCCGCCCATTCAAGCTGTGTCGATTTTACCCACAGTCCGACCGGATTCTGCTCATTGTGGCAGATCCCGCAGTATTCGGCTGTGCTTACGAATTCGAGTTTCGCCGTTTCGTGATAGGGGCTCACTATTCCATCTCGGTTACCGTATTTCGTCTTACCCGGCGAGTTGACATAGTTGAAATTGACCGAAGGGTCACCGGTACGGGCAGTGATCGTATGGCATATGTCGCAGGAGACGCTCTCGTTTGCCCGCGAATTTTCCGAAGGGCGCGGAGGCGTCTTCGTCCCTGTAAGCCACATCAGCGGAGTGTGGCAGCCGTTGCATCCGGCGACAGCGTCTTCAAAGTCGGGATTTCGTTTCGCGTGTTCCAAGGCAAGGTCGAAATACTCGATCTCGTCCCAGTGATGGGTGAAGGCTTCCGACATCATTGCCTGCGACCATTGTTCGTAAATATCGATATGGCACTGGCGGCAAGTCTGGGGTTTTTCAAAGTCTTTTTCCTGGAAGGCGCCTAACGGAGCGCTTCCGCCGCCTTCGCCATACCCTGAGGTAACCGGCAGAAGGAATACTGCGAATGTTATTGCGGCAAGACAAGCCGCTGAAATGATATTTCTCATACCTTACCTCGCGGTCATAAGAGTGAGCTGGGAATTCTGTATATTAATACTGAGCCATTTTCCCTCAGAGAACGTGGATCAGTCAATAGTTATATATCTGATTGCAGGTTGTCTGCTGATCAGGCGGTGTGGGACTGGCCGATGCGTTAATGGAAGAGGCCCCTAATCATTTACAAATATTACAGAAGCATAGTATAATCGATCGACGCAGTGATCGAAAAAGGCAGGATAGCTGATTGATTGAAAAGAGCGTTATGGCTGATCTCTCAAATATTCCGGCGAATCTCGCTCCCGGAAAGCCTGCCGGCGAAGGTGACCGTATAATCCTGCGCCGGCACAGGTTGGTTGCCGGATATGTCCCTGCGTATGGGGATGTATTCCTTGACTTCGGGTGCGGCAATGGAGCCCAGACTCTTCTTTTCGAAAAGGATTTTCCTATTGTTATAGGAGTCGATATAGGGATCGGTCATCTTCGCGAGCTGAAAAAAGAAGCTGCGAAAAGAGGTGCAGGAGAAAAAGTTCTCGCCATCTGCTATGACGGGGGCAGGATCCCTCTCCCTGATTCATCCGTCGATTATTCTGTTTCTTTTGAAGTCCTGGAGCATGTGAAGGATGAGGCGCAGGCTCTTAAAGAGCTGGCAAGAGTCCTCAAGCCTGGAGGCTCGCTTGCGATATCTGTTCCGAACAGATGGTGGGTCTTTGAGACGCATGGCGCCGATCTTCCGCTCCTTCGGTGGAACCGCGTGCCGTTTTTCAGCTGGCTGCCTAAAAAGATCCATGACAGGTATGCCAGGGCAAGGATCTACACCAAGAAGGAAATAGAACGAAAGCTCCGCGGAGCAGGTTTTGATATCGAAAGAAAAATATACGTCACCGCTCCGATGGATGTCGTCAAATGGCGGGCGCTGCAAAGGTTTTTGCGCTCCACGCTTTTCAGAGGCGATCAGTGCCGTCTGCCGGTCTTTTCGACCGCGATCCTCGTGATAGCGAAAAAGAGATAACAGAAAAAGCCGGATCTCAGCCGTATTGCCGACGGCCTGGATCCGGCTTTTATTTCATCATAGATCTTATGATCTATTAGCTATCTCAGAAGAATCAGCTTCTTCGCTTCAACCTGGCCTTCTGCCAGGAATCTGCAGAAGTAGATACCGCTTGAAAGCTGTCTCCCCTTGTCGTCCTTTCCATCCCATTCGACCTTGTGCACCCCTGCTTCGACTTTCTTTCCGGAGAGAAGGGTCCTTACCTTCCTGCCCGAAACGTCATAGACGACAAGCGTGACTTTTGTCTCTTTTTCAAGAGAATATTCTATCGTCGTCGCCGGGTTGAACGGGTTGGGGTATGAACCTCTCAGGTTCGTCTTGAACGATGGGGTCGGAGAATCATCGTCGACAGTATATGTCGGGATACCCGCAAGCCTGAGGTCGCGGCAGGTGATACCCTGATCATCAGTCGTCACGACCTCCATAAGATAAAGCCCTCCGGAATAAGGGGTGGTATCCCAGTGCAGGACGTCTATAATGCCGTTTCCATGAGCGATCCCGGTGTCGGCAAGCAGCCACCCGGGCCTCGCGGCGGCCTTGTCTGCCGGATGGACCGCCGATGAAGAGGAAGGCGCCGCTTCAGGGGGCGATACTTTGATATAACCGCAGACCCATCCGTCACCCCCTGCGCCATCGAGATCGTACCCGGTCAATGTCGTCTGCCCTTCAGCATTCTCGCCTGTATCATAGTTGTTATCTTCCGTGCTTCCTCCTCCCCAGGGATCCATAAAGTCCAGTTTTGTGTCGGTCGAACCGGCCGGAGGGGGAGGAATAATCGTTTCATAATATGTCGTAGTGACAGAACCGAGCGTAACGACATGTCCGATCGTGTCACCGGCTGCAGTCGTATCCTGAACGAGCATCAGCACATCCTCACCGTCCGATTCAAACTCACGGATCATCTCTCCAAGGTCGGTTTCGTTTGATACTTCGCCATGTTCTACCGACCATCCTGATTGTCCATGACCTTCAAGGTAAGAGCCGATACCGGAGACCATCTCGCCTGGAGTCGTGCCGTGTTCATCGGTGCCCATAGCGTCTCCGAGCTCCCTTGCCATCTCCTCGCCGCTCTGCTCCGGTTTTGCTTCGTCTCCTCCCGGATTGTCGAGTCCGGGGTAGCCGTTGTCGGCGAAGTATTTCAGGCAGGATGCCGCTGCCGTGGGGGCGCATGAAGTAGAATCATTGTCTGTTCCGAGCCCAAGCTGATCGATCTCGGTCAGGTCTCTGCTGTACTCGAACGAGAGCGGGAAGAGCCAGAGTTCCGCGGTGCCGGGGAAGGTGAACTCGTCATCTATCTTGTATGTTATGTCAAAGAAAGAATCGATATGGAAATAACCCACCGAGTCTTCGTCGAAGTCGACGAATTCAGGTATCGGCGGGGTGGGATCGACAAATACCGTGGCGGTATCGTAAAGAAATCCGAATGGAGGCACGAGAATGCGCGCCTCAAACTCGACAACATGCCCTTCGAACGGTTCCGATCCCGGATCGAAATACGCCGTGAAGCCGTCTCCCGGGCCCAGAGGGTCTTTTGTGGAATATTTCAGCCCCATTCCGTCAGGGTCTACCCAGAAGTCTGTGAACGGCCCCGGATCGCCGAATGGCCTGTAGGCGAAGATCGCTTCAATTGCCTCGTAGCTCCTGTCTCCGGAGAGAGAGGCGCAGAGTTTTATCATCCCCGTCATCGGCCCTCTCTGATGAAGAAGAGCTACTTCGGACATATAGGCTGTCGCAGCGACCACATTTACCTCTGGCTCATAATATGGACGCAGCTCTTCACTCAGATAGAGAAGTTCTCCTGCAAGCGTGCCGTCCTTCCTGAAGATCGTTACAGGCAGCAGCGCGAGATCCGGCTCATAATTCTCAAAATAGGCGGGCCACTGGTCTATGATGCTTGTCAGGTGGACTGGATCATGTGTAATGAATGTATCTCCCGGGAGCTCGTCGAATTCAATCTCATAGAAGACATCGAAGAAACTTTCAGCGGGGAAATCTATCCCGGGAGGGGTGAGCTTGATCTTTCCCGGAGAGGGCAGGCCGTCATTGAGTCTTATCTTTATCCCAGGCCCTTTGAGTTCCATTTCGACTATCTCGGTCTCGATCACAGTGGATTCTGGATCGAGAGGATCGGGAAACGGGTCGGAAAATTCGATATCGCATCTACCGAAACAGAAGACTGTGTCGGGGGGGCCAAGACCCCACAGATCCAGCAGGATCTTAATTTCCTTTGCGAATTTCACCTCGTTCGGGCCTGTAGCGCTGCCGTTGATAATACCAGCGTGGATGCTGACGAAAAGCAGGATCAGAGCGAACAAAGGAATCAATTGTTTCCGGTGTATCACAGAAGCCCCCTCTCTGGTAATGACCGGAAAAGACAGGGGCAGGACAGGTGTGAAAAAATTTTTGACAGTCAGCTAAGATCGTTCCCCTGCACGCGCCGGCCGGTAAATCTCTTCGGCCGGCATTGTATCACATATGAAGGAATTTTTCAACAAAACAGGTTTTCGGGATATTAAATCAGGATACTACCGATTTTCGGGGATTCCGGCTGAAACCGGTAAAAGAAGAGGGAACCTGCCAGTAGGTTCCCCCTTGCGATCATCAGTCACTGCGGCCGGCCCACAGATCTTTTTCCGCCCGGACCGATTCCGGGCGCTTCGGTGCAGCCAGGGCTACTTGACGTCTACTATGTCCTCGCCGGAGAAATCTTCTCCGTTGGTAAAGGTTCCATACATGACGATTACAGCACATGGAGGCACTGCATAGGAATAAACTGTCTCAAAATCAAATTTGGCGGCGATGTGCCCCGTACTATCGGTGTAGGTAAGGAGAGGCTCGATCCTGCCCTGTCCGTCCACTTCTAAATACAGCGAGCTTTTGACTACGTCACTCGCCATAATATTAGTGTGTACAGTGAGCCTGTCATTGATATAGCCGGGAACCAGAACATTAGGGGATACCGTTATAGTATTGTCCCATCGATCCACGCTATGAGCGACACCTGAAATAAGCACAGCTATCGCTAAAGCGAACGTGATTACACTAATCCTCTTCATAAAAACTCCTCCTCAGTTTTCTCACTTCAATACTGGCTGCTTTGGGTACCCACTCGGGGGAACTCTTTTGCAATCGATATGCCCTGGAATTGGAATTCGTCTAATCGATTGTTTTATAATGGTATAAACCTGGAATATGGACGGCGGAGAAATAATAAAGTGACCCCTGCGGTTCAAAAAACAGTTTTTTCGTGGACCGGGCGGGGCACAGGCTGCTGCAGTCTTCAAAAAAATTCTTTGAATCACTCGCATAAGCGTTTCGATGCTTCAGCGGCGTAGACCCTTACTTCCCAGTCTTCGTCGCGCGCGGCTTTCTCAAGTTTTTCACACCCCCTGTCTGATCCTGTCTTAAGAAGCGCTATCACGGAGCGCCGTCTCACATAGGGGTCTTCGTCGTCGAGCATCTCAAGAATCAGGTCGGCGGCTTTTTCCGAACCGAGGATGCCGAGGGCATCGACTGCTCCGGAGCGGATCCATTTCAATTCGGACCGCAGGAACGGCCTCGACCTTTCGACCATCTCATCAGACCCCAGGAGTGCGAGGGATTTCAGCGCCGCTATCCGGATGTAATTTTCATTGTCGTCGAGGCGGCCGATCAGGGGGGCTATCGCGGTTTTTTCAATTAAGCCCGATCCTTCGGCTGAAGTGCCGGCCGGATCACCGCTGCCGTAGGTATCCCGGTCGTCTTCCGATTCCGCCGCCCTTTGCGATCCCATCACTCCGAGCGCCTGGACGGCCCTCCAGCGGATATCAGCGGAAGGATCGCCGAGCAGATCCGTGAGGCGTAAAACGGCTTTTTCAGACGGCAGCCTGCCAAGGGCCCGAATAGCCAGATACCTGACTTCCGGCTGTCCGCTATCGAGCAGCCCAAGGAATTCTTCCGAGGCAGGTTCCCCGTATGATTCAAGACGGTCAGACAGGTGATATCTTGCCGTTCTTCCACTTTCCTGATCCAGCTGGACAGCGATCTTAGACATCTCCGAGCGCAGGCTTTCCGCAGGTTTGAATATTGCGGAGATCCTTCCTGCCCCATCCATGCAGAAGAGAGCCGAGATGATCAGCAGAAGGGATGTGTAGATCGAAAGAACTACCGCGACCTCTCTTTTTCGTCCCGGCAACTCCTTTTTAAAGATCAATTTCAACGGCAGAGAGAAGAGGCGCCTCAGCGGCCGCGGCATCGGAAAAAGAAAAGGCGCCTTACTTCGATATTTTTCGTAATCCAGGCCAGAGGTACGCACCATCCGGATCTCTTCGGCCATCGCAACGCCGATGATAAAGATCGTCGAAAGGAGCCAGGGCAGACTTCCGCTGATCCCCCACGAACGCCTGGGATAATGCATTCTTTGAATGAGGATGTAGACGCCGTAGCTCCACAATATCCAGCCGGCGTACTGCGGGTGGCGCGAGAGCCTGTATATCCAGAGATCGGCCACTTTTTTTCGTCCGGCCCGGGCGGTGAGCCAGGCGTATGTTCCAAGAAAGAATGTGAGCAGCCCGCCTCCGACGAAGAAATATACGATATACCAGTAGCCGTTTACGCCGGCTTTGCGCAGCAGCCAGCTGAGAAAGTCATAAGGCGCGTGGATCACCATCCCCAGTCGCTGCAGATCGAACGAGATATCGAGCAGAGGAAGCCACAGTACATTGAGTACTCCCAGTCCAGCCAGAAAGAACATCACTCCGGCGAACTGCGCGAAGACCGGGAGCATGAATGTAAATGCCCCGACCGCAGCGAGACCAGTCCTTTGAGTAGAAAATCCAATGATCAGAAGCAGTATCATCAAAGAGAACGAGACATAACCGATCAGGCGAAGATTGTAGTGGCTGATGAAGAGTTCGGTCTGGATATCGCTTGCGTCATCCGCACGCGAATCGAAACCGGGCGTAGTAATATTATTCTGAAGAAGGGTATCGATCCTGTGCGGAAGTTCGACCGTCGCGAAAGTTAGCCCGACGGTGAATACGGCTGCGAGAAAGAACAGGAATACCGGCTGAAGGAATTTTCCGTTCATTTTGCACCTCTCGAAAAGAATTACGATGATTTTAAGTATCTTCTACATTATATCCGCAAAAAAAACAATAGGCTTGTTTAGTCTCCTGCTGTCTGCTTACAATCGGTCTTCGGGCCTTTTTTACAAAGGAGAGTATCTCATGAAGAAGACCGTGAAGATCCTGTCGACCTGTCTTGCAGTTTTATCACTGGCCGGGATTTCGCCACCGGCACGGAGCTGCACGATCGTAGTTGCGGGAAAAGACGCGACGGTCGACGGCTCGGTCATAACATCTCATACCGATGCCTGTGACAATTCACGTCTGGTCTATGTCCCGCCGATGAAGCACAAAAAGGGAAGTATGGCGCCTGTCTACTGGGGCCTGCAGGATCCAGCGGTAGCGTACGGCGAGTGGGAAGTGATAGGGCAGATCCCCCAGGCCGAGAGGACTTTCGGATATTTTCATTCGGGGTATTCACATATAAATGAATGCCAGCTGGCGATCGGAGAAAGCACGACCAGCCAGCGCGAAAAACTCGGTCTGGAGAAAGGGGAAGGCGAGCAGATCATAACCGTCGAGCAGGCGATGGCCTTTGCGCTTCAGAGATGCAGGACCGCCATTGAGGCCGTCAAACTGATCACCTCCCTTGTCGAAGAGTACGGATTTCTTCCTTCATGCGGGCCTGAGTCGGAGACGATCGCAATAGCCGATCCAGCCGAGGCATGGGTGCTCGAGCTCTACAGCATCGGGCCGGGGTGGACGCGAGACAGCGGAAAACCGGGAGCGCTGTGGGCGGCGAGGAGGGTCCCGGACGATCATGTAGCGATGATCCCCAACTGGTCGATCCTTCGCGAGATCGACCTGTCGCGCCCCGGAGAGTTTATGGCTTCGTCGAACTATATGCAGGTAGCGATAGAGAACGGCTGGTACGACCCGGCCGATGGTAAGGCTTTTATCTGGCAGGATATCTATGCTCCTCTGCCGAGAGAGTGGGCCACGAGCAGATCATGGCTCTTCTATTCCACATTCTGTCCGAGCCTGAAGGAATGGCCCGACAGGACTGTCGATAAGCCAAGGGAAAAGAATGATTCGTATCACCAGTATGTCGAGCCGCTGTCGCTCTATCCTTTCTCGGCAAGGCCCGACACACTGATATCCGTACGGGATATAATGGCTTTCCAGAGGTCGACTTTCGAAGGGACGATATACGATATGACCGGAGACTTCGACTGGATGGTGCCGGATGACGATGGAAACCTTGTCAAGAGTCCGCTCGCGACGCCGTTTCCCACTCCCGATATGCGCGATCTGCTCGATATAGATTTTCGCAGAAATGTCTCGAAGGGCGGGTACGGGATGATCGCCCAGCTGCGTTCCTGGCTCCCCGATCCGGTAGGCGGGATCTACTGGTTCTTTGTGGACAACCAGCACGTGGGAGCGTATCTGCCGATATATACGGGGGTGAAAGAGATCCACGACTCATACCAGATATGGGACCCGGAGAAATACGATGAAAGGTCGGTAAGGTGGGCGATAGATTTCGTGGATAACCTTCTCTATCTAAAATGGCAGGAAGCGATCAAGGATGTAAGGGCAGTCCGCGACCCGGTAGAGGCGGAGTTCTTCGAGCAGCAGGCAGAGATAGATAAAAAGGCTGCCAAGCTTTTTAAGGAAGAGTCGAAAAAGGCGGAGAAGTATCTCACCGGGATTACTCTTGAGCGGATGGAGAAGATACACTGGATATATTACGAACTGAGGGATCAGCTGATAACGAAATATTCGAATAACAGGGTGCGGCCGTAGCGCGGGATTCCGGCCGGTAATCCGGAAAGCGGCGGAATTGCGGCCTGGATAAGGCCTGACAAGCGGCGAAAGCGCGGCCTGCCATTTGAGGATTGAAAATAATTACTGCATACATTAGTATGTTCTTTCATTATATTTCGGAGGATAAACAGATAAAGGAGAAAAAGATGAGTCTGGACAGCATAGAACAGATCCTTGACTTTGCTATCGGGGAGGAAGAGAAAGCGGTCAAATTCTATACGGAACTGGCGGGAAAGGTCTCTCAAAAAAGCATGAAAGAAGTATTTCTCGGATTCGCCGATGAGGAAAAGGGACATAGAGCAAAACTTCTCGGCGTCAAAGAGGGTAAATTGCTTCTTTCGGCGAAGAAGAAGATCCTCGATCTCAAGATCGCCGATTATATCGTAGACGTCGCCCCTTCCGAAGAGTTTGATTACAGGAAGGCCCTGATAGTGGCGATGAAAGCGGAAAAAGCCGCGTTCACGCTGTATCAGGATCTGGCCGACAAGGCTGATGATCCGGAAATGAAAGGGTTGTTCCTGGAGCTGGCTCAGGAAGAGGCAAAGCACAAACTGAGATTCGAGACAGAGTACGACGACGAGATACTGAAGGAGGGATGATCCTCCCGGACAGTGTCCTGACAGCAGTATCAAGATCGCGGGGAGAGGCGATGGCCAAAAGTGAAGATAAAACCGGCGGAAACGAAAAGTTGAGCGAGATAGGACAGGTGCTGAAGGTGCTGTCAAAAGCGATCGCCAGGGAGACGGCGGCGTTCAACTACTATTACAGGGGTAGTGAAGACAAGACCCTTCCCGCCGGGGTCAGGGGATTGCTCGAAAGGCTTGCCGAAGAAGAAAGAAGGCACAGGTATCTGCTGCTGAACGAATATAAGAATGTTCAGAAAAGCTGGAACGACGACGATTCAGAAGTCAAAGAGCACTCGGCATCTTATCCCGTACCCTCAAAATTGGATATTTCCACTCTGAGCGCGACGACGGATCTCGAGATCACCTCCCTGTCTTTGCCGGGAAGATTTCTGGGAGGAGACAATATTATATCCGAAGCGATAGTAGGGAGGGACAACAGCGAGAAAGGCACCTTTTTGATGCTCTATGATGTCATGGGGCACAGCATCGAAACGACGGAGATCAACGCTCTGGCGGCGAGACTGCTCGGTGAATATATCGAGGCATCCACTTCTGCCCGGATGGAAATGGATCTTCTCAGTCCGAAAAAGATCGTTTGCCATCTGAACGAAAGATTCAGCGAAAAATTCGAAGGGCAGGGAGTTTTTCTTACGCTGCTCTGCATCCTGATCGATTATCAGGAGAAGATGATGACCTTTACCATAGCGGGCCATGAACCGCCGTTCCTCGTACACGACAGGGGAAAGGTCGGTTCTCTCCTAAATACCCAGCTTATTATAGGTGTCGATTCGAACTATCTCTACAGAGACAGCAAGGTCCCGTTTGAACGGGGGGACGTCTTCTGCATCTTTTCCGACGGCCTGATAGAGGCCAGTAACCCCGCCGGCGAGATATTCGGGCGCGACAGGATCGCCAGTTGTCTGGAAAGATCGTGGAACCTGCCGCCAAGGGAGATCATCAGTGATATTATGGACAGTCTGAGAGATTTCTGTTCAGGCAGACCTCTGGAAGATGAAATATCGATAGTTGTAATATGCTCGAAAGGAGATTGAATCGTGTCGGATGAAAATAAAGATTTGAAATCCGCCCTGGCTGGAGCGATCTACAGGGAGATAGGAGCAAGCGGCTTTTACAGATTTCTGGGGGAGAGCATAACCAATCCCGAGGGCAGCAAGATCTTTCTCAAACTTGCTGAAGATGAGTCATCGCACAGAATGAAACTTGAGGCCTGGTACAAAAAGACCTTTGGCGAAGAGTTTGTTCCCTCGCAGGAAAAGATAAGAGAATCAGAGGGGACCCGCATAGAAGTCTCTGAAGTGGCCGGAGCCCTGAAGGCCCTTGATATCGCGATAGAAGCTGAGAGCAGGGCCAGGGATTTTTATGAGAACGAGGCCGGAAAGGCGAGTGAAGAGGAATTAAAAACACTGTTTTTGACCCTCGCCGAGGAAGAACGGGGCCATTATAATCTTCTGCAGGGAGAGAAAAGCGCCCTGATCGATGCTTTTTACTGGTTCGATATGGATTCGACTAAATTCATGGAAGATTGATACGGCAGAGAGCTTCCCGAAATAATTTCCCATTGTCTTCGAAGATCGCCGGCGTAGCGCGGGCGAGGTATTATCCGCATCTTTCCGGCCGAAGGGGGCCGACCGGAAAGATACGGGGAACGGTCAGAAACGTCCGGATACTAACGGCTCGACCGTCACAAATAGCTATTCATCTTTCTTTTTCTGCATCATGCAGCAGCCGGGCGAACCTTTGACCATTCCGCAGCCGGAGCATTTTTCCTGGCCCGGTTTGCAGCAGAGCTCACTTCCCTTGATCTGTCCGCATTTATTGCAGCACTCGGCTTTGGCGCCCTTATCGCCGCACTTTAATGCCTTACATCCTTCGTGGGGGCCTTTGCCTGTCTGGCTCCCGGGGCACTTTCCATCTTTCGGTCTGCAGCATTGCTCGGTTCCCGCGACATTTCCGCATTTTGAGCAGAGTTCGGCTTTTTTCGCGTCTTTCGGTATCTTGCAGCAGCCTGGCGACCCCTTGACCAACCCGCAGGCGGAGCATTTTTCCTGGCCCTTTTTGCAGCAAAGGTCGTTTCCCTTTATCTGTCCGCACTTCATGCAGAGTTCGGCATTTTTTGCTTCCTTGCACATCTTGCAGCAGCCGGGGGACCCTTTGTCCAGTCTGCAGCCGGAACATTTTTCATGTCCGGGTTTACAGCAGAGTTCGGACCCCTTGAGCTGTCCGCATTTAGGGCACGGCTCAGCTTTTTTTACCGGTGTCTCATCTGTTTTATCGTCCGATCCGCATGTGATCTTTCCCGAGCTCTCCGAACCGGCGCGGTTCCCGTCAAATGCATGGCCCGGTGAAACAGCCACAACGATAAAGAGCAATGCGAGAACGATCCCGAAATAAAGTCCTGCGTGATTTCTTCCAGTCATCTCTGACCTCCTTCTTGTTGCCTGAGTGAATTGTCTATAATTTCTCCGACGGTTTTTTAAGATCTATCCGCACGTCGGAGAGCTTCGTATTTTCAAGTCTGGAACTTATTTCCCCGTTCAATTCTGTCAAAACAGTGCCAAGCAGACATCTGCAACCGCAAAGGTCTTCATCGAGAAGGCACCCTTCGGTCTGGATCTTCGATTCGACCGCCTCGTATACATCTTTGAGAGTCAGATCATCGGGGGACCGTGTCAGCGTGAAGCCGCCTCCCGGGCCGCGCACGGATTTTACGATCCCGGCCCTGCTCAGGCGCTGCATGATCTTTGCAAGGTGGGCGTCCGAGAGTTTGAATTTCCTGGAGATTTCCCTGTTCGAGACCATTTTCCCTTCGTTGCTCGCGAGATATACCGTCGCATGAAAAGCCAATGAAGCCGCATCTGATATTTTTACAAAACCTGTCACGATCAACAACATCCTTTCAGACAAAGCGCCCCAAAATTCAGCCGTCAGGTTGACGGGGGCGGGAGCTTTCGCCCTATTACGGTATTTAAGTACTAAAATATGATAATAGAGGGAAAGTGTCAAGTATTTTAGTTCAAGCCTGATCTGCCCGGGATGGTATCTACCGGAGCAGGGGCGCTGGTGTTTTCATATACTCAGGCCGCCTTGTCAGCCTGCTTGCGGACGGAGTCTATCCGGAAGGGGAATCTGTGATCGATTGGAATGCGCCAGTCATGATGGCGGGGGCCGTTCTTCGTTCAGCGCGGGATCTGTGTGATTGTCAGGTCTGCCTGTCAGGATCGGGGGGGGACCTTTTCTGAAAAATACTCTTGTAAAGAGTAAAAACGCGCTGATAGAATCCCGGGGTGCGGTGCAGCCGGGGAAGGGAAGTATTATGGGTCGATAAAAGGTTTCAGGTAAGGAGGGATACTGGTATGAAAAGAATGACGGCATCACTGCTCGTGCTTACCCTGATCGTCGGGGTGTTCGGAGTCTATGGATGCACCTGGTCAAGTAGTCAGAAGGGGACTGCTATCGGGACAGCCGCGGGAGCGGTCATCGGAGCTGCGATAGGGAAAAAAACCGGCAATACCGCGCTTGGCACTATACTGGGGGCGACGATAGGTGGAGCAGCCGGAATGTATATCGGCAACTATATGGACAAACAGGCTGAGGAGATCGAAAGGGATCTGGAAGGGGCAAAGGTAGAACGCGTAGGAGAAGGGATCAAGATCACCTTTGATTCCGGGATCCTGTTCGACGTTGACAGGGCTGCCCTTCAGCCGGCGGCAAAGACAGATCTCGAAAGGCTTGCGGTTATCCTGAACAAATACAGCGATACGAACATTCTTATTGAGGGCCATACGGACTCGACCGGTTCAGAAGAACACAATATGGAACTGTCGCGCAAGAGGGCCGAGGCTGTCGCCGCACAGCTCGCCGCTGTATCCGTCGATCCTGTCAGGTTCACTCTGGTAGGGTATGGGGAGATCCAGCCGATAGCTACAAATGACACGGAACTCGGCCGGAAACAGAACAGGCGGGTTGAACTGGCGATCATGGCGAATGATAAATTGAAAAAAGTCGCTGAGGAGAAAAGCTCCGGTTGATCCGGCCCTGGTGCCGGCTCAGTATTGTTCTATGTAAAGGACGGGATCGATGCCCCGGGGTTGAAATCCCGTCTTTTGTTTAGGGGGATGGTCTTTTACGGGGGAGATCTCATAGATCATGAAAAAAATACTTTTTCTGTTCGTTCTGATGCTGGCTGTCGATCTGAATGCCGGAGTATCCGTCACAGAGGTCGATTTTCTTGCTGAACTCGGCCTTGAGGTGAATGGAGCGGGGCCCCTGCTGCTTCGAATCGATCACCAGCGGCACCGGCTGATCTCGGTCAATACGCTTTCATCTTCGGTGACTGTGATCGATCTCTCTTCGGAGAGCGTCTTTAATCTCCCGATAAAGGGAAGGGCCTGCCAGCATTTGAAATCGGAATCCCTCACTATCGGCAGGGAGTCGGGGAATATCTATCTTATAGGTATCGGGTGTTTCTACATTGTCGATGCCGAATTGAGATCGTCCCGGATGATCAAGACCAGGGCCCAGTTTGAATCTATTGCTGTCGATGAAAAGACCGGGAATGTCTTTCTCGCCGGAAGAGAAAGCCGGAAACTGGGTTTTTACAAGGCGTCAAAAAAAGAGATGAAGATGCTTGACTGGCTTGAGACTGAAGAGCCTCTTGTCAATCTCAACGCTACTCCCCCTCCGCCGGTGCGTAAAGTCATTGCTGACGGGAACGCCGGTGAGATAATCGCCGTTGACGGCCTGGACCCCGCAATCTACAGGTTTGATGGAAATAACGGAAACATGATCAGTTCGAGGCGTCTTTCTCTGAGCTCCGGGGGGAGGTGGCACCTTGGAGGCTACAATGAGATGACCCGTTCACTCTTTATCGTCACGGAGACTTCGAAGAGAGAAGTCATCGAGGCGGCAAGGATAGGAGCAGCCGACACAGATGATCTTGTGATCCCGCTCCCTGGATATACAGAGGGCGTAGGTATCGTATACAATCCTGACAGGAACGAGATATATATTCCCTATGACAATCATCCTTCGGTCCATGTCGCCGGTTTTGAAGAGGGAGGTTCGCTCGGGGAGATCATGATCCCGGCGTACGGGAACGATGCGGCTGTGATAGACCGTGAAAACGATCTTCTATATGTGGCGAGCTGGGCGTTCAGTGAGATAGATATCATCGATCTCGAAAAAAGAGAGTTGCGGGAAAGGATAACAGAGGTCGGCCTGATCCCTCATATGTTTACCATCGAGTATGACCCGGTTGAAGGGCTCCTTTATTTCCCGAGAGGGGCAAGCGCCGTAAACGGGACATTCGGTGCGACGGTCTCTACGCTGGATCCGGATGGCGGGATGCTTGGAAAGATATATACAGGATGGGCGCCGATAGATCTGATCGAGATCCCTTCGAGGGAATCGTTTCTCGTTTTCAACTCGGAGGACCAGTTCGCTGAGGTGTGGCCCGACGGCTCATTCGAGTTCCAGTGGCTGCCTTACGATTATCCTGTGACGGCGGCTTACAGTCCCGAGGGGGATGTCTATCTCTCTTACGGCCCGCACCAGTCATACTGGCCTACGGTCTATATCTGGGATGCTAAAAACGGGATCATCACGATAGACGCTGATGATCTCGAATTCTACGACAGGCGCATTCCGAGGCAGGCCCAGCAGATCGTACTGGGAAAAAACGGGACTCTTTTTTTCACCCAGAATAACTGGGGAAAGGAAGAACAGTTTATCGGAATCCTGGAGGATCAGATAAGGCTCTTTGACCCGGGGAAGAGGATAAGGCTGGGAGAAGAGGTCGAAAGAGAGACCACCCAGAGGATATTAAGATATGATCCTGCCCGTGACAGGTTATACCTGGTGCGCGCGGGAGAAAAAGACACCGACCGTTCTGTCCTGCAGGTGATTGACCCTGGCAGCAGCGGGGTCGCCGGAAGGGTCGAGGCCGGGTTGACGGCGACTGACCTTATATTCGATGACATGAATATCTATATATCGAATTTCGATTCAGGGAATATTTCGGTCATCAATAAAGATGACCTCTCGGTCAGAGAGATAAAGGCAGGAAGATCTCCTCTGAGGCTCGCTTTCTGCAGAGGCATCCCGTATGTCATCGATCATCTCGGAAACGATCTGCGCGATCTCCCTGAAAAAGGAAAAATCAGGGATATTCCGAACAAGGCTTTTGCAGACAATATCTTTGAATGGAACGGCAGACTGGTGATCACTTCACATAACGAAAAAAATCTTTTCATAACACGGTTTGATCCTGAAAGAGAAAGGTTCGATACGATCCACAGGCTGGAGTATCCGTTTGGAGATACGAAGTTTGATTCAGGGAATGTCTCTTTTTACATGAGGGGACAATTCGGAGATATCCTCTCTGCCATCACCGAAGGCAGGGTCGATTCTAAAGGCAGGCTCTGGATAAGCGATTTTCTCTCGGGAAGGGTCTTTATCCTGGAAGAGGATTGAGATCTTCGTCCGCGAGGGTGATAAAAAAGCGGCGCCGCTGGTTACAGGGGCGCCGCTGAAGTTTTACAGAGTACTGGAGCATCTTTATTTTTTAAGGTCCCAGAAACCGTACCATCCGAAATATATTACGAATTTCTGATCCGAATAGTCAGAATCCAGAAACCTGTTTTCCCAGACGTATTCGCATCCGAAAGTCGTGGCAAACCCGACAGGGTTGTATGTCTCAAGCGAGATCCCGATCCCCGGTTCGATCGTATTGTTCCAGTCTAATTTTTCAGTGTCTGCGGAATACCTCAATGTAGCGTAGGTGTTCAGCGTCGTGTTCTTTCCCCATCGTTTCCAGTCTATACCCTGCTTTACCCAGCCCCTAAGCAATAGATTGCTGTCATACTCCTTAGGCAGGTCCCAACGCAGGTCACCCCATGTAGAGCCGCGGTACCCTTCGATAGCGCCGGCAGAGGAGGGCATAAGGGTGGATAACAGAAGAGTAAGGGCCAAAAAACTGAAGAATCGTCTCATCGTCTATCTCCTTCCAAAGATCCTTGTGTCTGTCCGTCCCCATGAAAGTTCGAACAGGAAGTGTTCCATCATCTTGTAATCGTCATCTATGAATTCACTGTACTCAGAGCATGGATTCATCTTTCCGTAATAGTTGTCCTCGCAGACGATAAAGTCTGCCGAGCCGTTTATGTAGTTCCCGTCGTCATCAGTCTTGAACGCCTCGGTAATATGGATATACTTGGCATTCGGGTATTTCGATCCGAGAGAATAGATGTAGATATCGCTGTCCCAGCCGTTCATGATCACCTTCATACCGTCGAATCCCTCGCGGTCGAAAAAGTCGATCATCGGGCGGACATCAGGGTATTGCTTCTCGAGCCATCTGAGGTTGTATATTCCGTATGTCCAGAAAACGATCAGGACGGCTGCGGTGAAGAAATGTCTCAGCGCCCTGCTTGGACTTCTCATGGAAAAGAGGCTTCCTATCCGGTCTACGCCGAGGGCAGCAGCAGGCGCGAGAAAAATAAGCGAGTAGAGTACGTTCTTGTTGACCGATTGCTCGGCCCTCGTGAGAAGATGCACCAGTACAATCGGCAGAGAGAGAAGAAAAAGTATGACCGCCGACTTGCCGTGTTTCTCGTGAAAGAAACCGAAGACTGAAAGGAGATAGGCAAGCGATATCCACCTGAATGTCCAATCTGCTATCCTGGTAAACGAGATATGTGATTCGACCTGCACATCCCTTATCTGTCCCATGACTTCGGCGTGCGGGGCGTACGGCGCGAAGAAGTAGAAAAGAGCGGCGAGAGCGAGTATCGGTATCGCCGACCATACAAGAGTGCTCACGAACCCTTTCCTGTACCACGTGTATATCAGGATCGGCGGAATAAAAACGGGGATAAGATATTTTGTGATCGATGCCAGAAACAGGATGACGCTGCCGGCGAGAAGTATCAGGCAGCTCTTTCTGCCAGGGCCTGATTCAATCGATATTATAACCAGCATGAATCCGCAGCCCAGCAGGAAGGCGGCAGTCATATCGTATGTCGCCAGTTTCATCAGGTATGGCGTCTGGCCGGAGAAGAGAAACAGAGCGGCAGCTATAAGCCCTGTTTTTTCATCGAACATCTTTTTTGCGGTGACATATATACACATGACAAGCGCGAGTCCGAGGAGGATATTCAGTCCTCTCGCTCCGCGCAGCCCGCCGATTGAATCCGCGAGCGAGACGATCACCGGATGGATAAGCACGGAACCTGTTGCGAAGGGGCATCCCGGACAGAGGTCGCCGCTGAGAAACTGGTGTCCCATGTTGATGTGGAACGCCTCATCGACAAAGACCGCAGTAAAGTCGATGTTGACGGCAGTGATGAACAGCCCGTACAGCAGGATGAGCCATATGTAATTCTTTTTGCTGGTCAGTATATCTTTCATAGCTTTAGTAGATTTTCCGCTTTCTCGGCTATGCTGATGATATGGTCGACATCTTCAGGTTGAGATTCAGAGAGATCGATACCTGTCAGGAAAAGAGGGTAGTCATCCGACTCGTTACTGAAGACTCTCGCTATCCTTCCCTTGATAGAGACCGTTTTTGATCCAAGCACGGTCGCCACGGTGATATCCTCATCCACTTCGAATGATCGCTGGGAGGCAAGAAGGTATCCGCTCGAAGAGATATCTTTTATCACTCCGAATGAAGATCCTCCTTCTTTCTCAGGGATAAGAACAGGTAGGTAAGCGAGAGTCCTGTTAGCCCGTTTTTTGTATTCGCGCGGTTTGCTGAAACTCTTTTCGACGTATGTCTCGTATCTCGTCGAATACTCCTTGAGGAATTTTACGACCGCCGATTCATATAGATATCTCGACAGCATATCCTGCTTTTCGACCGAGACATCGGTGAATGTAAATCCGGAACGGCATAATTCGATCTTTCCGGAGGTCACTTTTTCCGCGTGGATCGAAGAGCCGCTCACTTTTATCATGCTGTTGGGAAGAACGATCTCGAGTTCGAGAGGTTTTTCCTCAGGGATCATCCCGACTGAGAGCAGGGAAAGCCCTTCCTTCGTGAGGTTGTTGGCGACAGCGAGCCTAAGGTTAATATCGTCTGCGATCCTGTAGAGGACCGGGACAGAATCCGGAATCCTGAAGTCGCTGCGGCGCTGGAAAAGTTTCTGCCTCGCATACTGTACGATCGCAATTCCGAGACCTGTGTTGTAGAGCGCCCAGAGGGAGTTTACCGCGATGATGAATTCATCGCTTCTGAGCTGGAAGACAAGCTGGACGAGAGCCCAGACGATAGCTATTAAGCTGACTATGATGACGGTGACCTGCGGGGCTATCAGCCTGTAGGGAGCAAGCGATGAGACGCCCTTTGGAGTCACCTTGAACCTTCGAAAGCGCTTCGGCATCAGGAAGACTCCGAGAGTCTTGATATAGGTGGCGAATTTGCCCATACTGAACTCTTCGAGCATCAGCACACCGCCGAAACCCCGCCCCATCTCGTTAAAGGCGAACAGCGACAGCGCATAGTAAGGCACGAAGTGCAGCAGATAATTTATATCCATAGCCCTCATCGGCAGGATCCCGGTGAAAAGGGTGATAGGAGGTATCGCGTAAAAGACAAGTTTCTGGAACCCTTCAAACGGGTATATGAGGCTTGCCAGGTAGCAGATCCGCTGCGAGAAGCTCAGTCCTCTTATAAATAACGGGTTCGATTTGAAGAATACCTGCCAGCCGCCAAGTCCCCAGCGGACCCTCTGGATATGGAAGGGAAGAAGCGTCTCTGCGGCGATGCCGTAGGCGAGGTGTTCATTATGGTAGACTGAATTCCAGCCTTTCGCATGCAGTTTGACGGATGTCAGCATATCCTCGGTGACCGATTTCACGCCGAAGCCGCCGATATTGTCGAGCGCTTTCCTTCTCATCAGAGCGCAGCTTCCGACAAAATACGCGGCGTTCCAGTGATCCCTTCCGGGCTGGATTATCGAATAGAATAGGTTCTGTTCCGCCCAGACATATTTTTTCTTGTGGTCGACTCGGTGCTGGAAAGAATCGATATTGTAGAATTCCTGGGGTGCCTGGGCGAAAGCGAGTTTTTCATCCTCGAAATATCCGATCAGGGCGTCTATGAAGTGAGGCAGGGGGACATGATCGGCGTCGAAGATCCCGATGAATTCCGCCTCGGAGTGTTCGAGCCCGTAATTGAGGTTCCCGGCTTTTGCGTTGTCATGTTCCGGCCTCGCGAGGTAAGTTATCTTAAGTTCTTCGCATAGCGATCTGACCCCGGGGCGGTCACCGTCATCGAGAACGACGGTCCTGTGCGGATATTTGATATTATTGCAGGCCAGAAGCGTCTTTCTCAGAATATTCAGTTCTTCATCAAGGGTAGGTATGAATATATCTACCGTTTTGCCGATCAGCGGCTCTTTCGAGCTTCTGCTGACAGGTTTCCATACAGTGAAATAGAACAGAAATGTCACGAGAGCGGCGAATATTTCTGCCCCGTAAAGTGCCCAGGCGAGGACAATAGCATTCGGATTGAGTGTCTCGGTCCCTCTCCAGTATAGATAGTAGAGGGTGACAAGGACCGAGAATACAGCAGTAAGCCTGCGGAATCGCTCTGCTTTGGAATCTTCAAACTTCATCGATTTTTCCAATTTCTTCTAAGTAAATGTTTCGTTTATGTTTAGCAAAGATGTGTATGCAAGGGGTTTAGAGCAAAATCTATGCACATCGGCTGAGATTTCTGAAATAATCGGTTAAAAAAATCTGTCTCTGCGGTCTGCAGCGCCAGCAGCGACCGCCGATTCATTCCTGGCGGGAAAGGAACAAAAAAACGCCGGGGCTTCCTGCCCGCGGCGCTCATTTTTATCTTGTGCCCGATACAAACTGTCTTATTTGAGTTTTTCCGAAAGGATCCGGATCTCCTCTTTAGTCAGTTTTACCTGTCCGCCCTCATCGTCCGTAATAATAACGGTCTCTTCTTCAACGACTACTTTAGGGCAGCATTTGCCTTCGCTGCAGAGATAGAATTCCTTCATTTCGATCCTCCTGGTTAAAGCTACTCCGGTAGAATAAAATAATAGTTTACAGATGTCAACAATATATACTGGAAATGGAAAGCTGTCTATCTTAATTCTGCGGGGCCAGGGAATAAGTGAATACGGCATACGGATCTGGAGGAGCTGGAACGATGAATCGAACGCCTGCCAGGAGAATCGGCAAGAGATCCTTGTAGCCTTTCTCTGCCTAATTTTCCCGCAACCCCGGGATCACAGGTTGATTCCGCATGCCGGGCGGGCTCTTTCGACCGGTAACCGCGCATCGTCCAGCTCCAGCAGATATACTCAGCTTTCCAGCCGGGTGGAATCCGTCCACCTGTTTATACATCAGAGTACCCGTGATTGTTCCTGTCTATTGACTGCAGCGAGCCCCTCCTCCGCAAAACTCTGCGGAAAAGGGGCTCGTTATAATGGGCCGGTCTCCTGGAGAGCCTTATGGCGCTCCTATCGGTCTTCTCTATTCGATTCCGGCGAGTTCTGTGGTGACAGTACCTCCCCCTGCCATAGCGGGGAGCTGAGTCACCGATCTGACCATCTGCCTGGAGCCGGATGTGTTGAAATAGTAAGTTCCGCCGCCAGGGTCGCCGTCGAGGCGTCTGACCTCTATCTTGAAAGTCTCGAATGAACCGGCTGGAACAGTCACATTCTCGATCCCTGTCACTTCTAGAGAGAAGGGATTGACAGACTGGCTCATGAGATCGAAGGCCCTGTACGTCGTTTTGTATCCAGTCTTGAGCGGCAGGCCTGATATCGCCAGCTCCAGCGCTGCGTCGCTTCCGAATACGGGAGCCTCGAGCTCCATCTTTACAGGCATGACCTGACCGCCATAGTTTATGACGCCGTCAATATTCGTCTTGGTGAAGTTGACGGTGATCTCCGCCGGCCCCTGTTTAATGCCCCTGTATACCGGCTGCCCTGAATCGAGATCGACCATAAAGGTGTCAAGCGCTGTTCCCTGCGGGCCCGACTGCTCGGTTATCAGGCACCAGACTTTCTGCCCATCGATCTTTGTCTTTGAAAGATTGACAGCTATGCCGATATCCAGGACCTGTCCCTGCGTTTCGGCGGAAGCTTTATACTTCAGCTTTGCGGGTTTGAAGATGCTTGTGTCTACCGCAGGCAGAGGAGCTGTTTTGGCCTTTTCGAGTCCGCTGTCAGGCTTGGTCAGCGTCACGGTCTCCACAGGCACCGACATATCTTCCAGGCTTCCCTGTATATCGTCGGGCACAGATTCCTGAAAGCGCCCGCCTATGTGTTTTGCGAAGAACTGTTCCTGGGCTACTCTGAAGGCGGTCCTGTTTTCCCTGCCGAGAAAACCGTGGCCTTCATCTTTGGCAACGAGATATTCAACATCCCTGCCGAGATCGCGCATCGCTATGACGATCTGCTGGGATTCCGGCATCTTGCAGCGCGGATCGTTCCCGCCCTGTACTACAAGCAGGGGAGCTTCGATCTTGTCTGCCGAAAAGAGCGGCGACTGTCTCTTGAGGCGTTCGATATCCTCTGGGTTTTCAGGGTCGCCTACATGCTCGTTGAAAAACTTCCTTGCTGTTTCCCAGTATGGAGGGATCGAGCCGAGAAGAGTGAGGATATTGCACACGCCGACATAGTCGACGCCGCAGCAATAGATATCGGGGGTGAACGCCAGGCCGGCGAGGGTGGCGTATCCGCCGTATGATCCGCCATAGATCGCTACCTTGCCGGGGTCGGCTATCCCCTCGTCGATCAGATACTGCACTCCATCGGTAATATCGTGCTGCATCTCATCGCCCCATTTTTTCTTACCAGCGTTGAAGAAAGCCTTGCCGTATCCGGTCGATGAACGGAAGTTCATCTGGAAGACGGCGTATCCCCTGTTGGCAAGAAACTGGGCTTCGGGATTGTATCCCCAGCTGTCTCTTGCCCACGGTCCGCCGTGAGGGTTGACTATCACGGGGAGGTTCTTCGCCTCTATGCCCTTGGGAACGGTCAGATACCCGTGTATCGTAAGCCCGTCGCGGGTCTTGTACTTGATCGGTTTCATATGCGCCAGGTGTTCGCTCGGAAGATCCGGGCGGGGCCTGTAGAGAAACTCGGTCTTTCCATTCTCCATATTGAAGAGATAGACGACGCCGGGATTGATATCACTTGTTACAACAATGATAAAAAGGCGATCGTCATCAGTCGATGAGCCTATGAACAGGTCACCGTCGCCGATCTCTTTTTTGAGGTCCTTTTTTAGTTTGTTATAGGCTTTTTCGAATTTTTTGTCTCTCCAGTATATCCGGAGCCTGTCCGCTTCATAAGTCGTAGCGATAAGCTCGTCAGTCACGCTGGAAAAGATCGTCCCGCCGAAATCGACTTCATTCTTCGGGTCGGATTCGACGAGTTCTTCTTTTCCGGTCTCGGGATCGAAAAGTACGAGACGGCTGAGATCGTTTTCCTTGCCCCTGTTGGTGCTCATATACGCGCGTTTTCCATCTTTATGGAAGCGGATGATCCCTGCTGCCTCCTCGTTCGTCGTCAGATAGACGGAGGTGAGCTTGTCGCCGTCGACACGGAAATATTCGTTTCCGCCGTCATCGGTCTCTTTGGAAGCCAGCCTGAGATTGCCCGCTAGATCGAAGACAAAGCCGTTCAATCCCTGTGTGTTCTCCCATATCAGTTCGCGTTCGCCTGTCGAGATCTTGACGCGGTAGAGATCGTGATACCTCTCGTCGCGGTCGTTCAGGCCGAGATAGATGATATCCGGCGTACTCCTGGGGAAAGCGTAAAATGTCACCCTGACCCCGTCGATAGGGGTAAGATCTCTGGCTTCGGGGACATCCTGGCCGTCGGCAAGCTTGTCGGTCGGGTCTATCACGTAGGCGTGGAAGTTCTCGTCGCCCCCCTTGTCCTGTATGTACAGAAGGTATTTGCCGTCCTCGGTCCATCCGTATCTTATCACCGGGCGGGTCGTATCTGCGCTCATCGGGCGCGCGGCATCGAACGGTTCGTCGATACCTTTCACCCAGATATTAAGCTGTCCCTTGTAAGTTTTGATAAAAGAGATGAATTTGCCGTCCGGAGATATCTGTCCTCTTGCGATCTCGGGGTCGCCGAAGAAGATATCGCGGTCGATCATCGGTGGAAGCTTGTCGAGATAATCGAGCTTTTCCGCCGCTGCGCTGCCTGATAGAAGGCTTATCATCATAAGCAGCATAAATAATTTCCGCATTCAGGTTCCTCCTTTGCGGTTCGGATTAAGGTGTTTCTGGCCCTAAAAGAATTTAATCGTTACTCCGGTACTTATTATTGACGTTCTGGCTGCCGGAATGTTTCAACAAGTTACATCTTAAAAGGGTTTTTATTCAATAGATAACATTTATTCTTCAAAAAACAATGCGCGGAAGAGGCGCCGAAGGCGGCCTTTTGTAAGGCGCATTGAGACAGAAAATGATACTATCGGCGGGGGCGGTTCGTCGAGACCGGGAAGATGATCATGCCCGGCCGCCGATTTTTTTCTTTTCACTGATCCGGAGCGGGCTGCATGAAAAATATCGTTGTCAGAAACGCCGAAGAGCACAACCTCAGATCGGTGGATCTTGAGATCCCTCGAGATTCCCTTGTCGCCATCACCGGAGTCTCCGGGAGCGGAAAATCGTCCCTGGCTTTTGATACGATATACCGTGAAGCGCAGAGGCTGTATCTCAGGTCGCTTTCTTCCTACGCAAGGGGGTTCCTCGGCAAAGTAGGCAGGCCGGCTTTCGAGAAGATCGATGGCCTGTCTCCGTCGATCTCCGTCGATCAAAAGACTGTCGTCAATAATCCCCGTTCGACCGTCGGGACGATGTCGGGGATAAACGATCTTCTCAGGCTTCTTTTCGCAAGGCTCGGCGACTGTGAGCCCGGAACCAGTTCGAGCCTTTTCTCTTTCAATTCGGTGAAAGGCGCCTGCTCCGTATGCAAGGGGCTTGGAGTCGAGGACAGGGTCATGCCGGAGCTCCTGGTATCCGACGATTCCAGAACGATCCGTGAAGGCGCTTTGGTCCTGACCACTCCGAACGGATACCTGGTCTATTCGCAGGTCACTCTCGAGGTACTCGATCAGGTATGCAGGGCGCACGGCTTCGACATAGACATCCCTTGGAGGGATCTGACAGAGCGGCAGAAGGATGTCGTGCTGAACGGCTCCGACAGGATAAAGATACCCTTCGGAAAACATCCCCTTGAATCAAGGCTCAAGTGGAAAGGGATCACCGCCAGGCCCAGGGAAGAAGGTCATTATAAAGGTATCCTCCCTGTTATGGAAGAGATCCTCAAGCGGGACAGAAACAGGAATATCCTGAGATTCGTCCGTTCTGTCAGATGCGGCGGCTGCGGAGGCAGGCGTCTGGGCAAGGAAGCGCTGGGTGTCACCTGGCATGGATTGAATATCGCCGAGATATTGGAAATGACTGTGGACGGCCTGCATGATTTCTTCTCAAGCCCCGGTCTTGACGCCGGGGAGCGCCCTGTCGGAAAGCCGATTGTCGAACAGGTACTCGAAAGGACCGGGCTGCTTCGCCAGCTGGGGCTGGGCTATCTCACCTGCGACCGGGAATCGACCACTTTGTCAGGCGGAGAGGCGCAGAGGATCCGGCTTGCCGGCCAGGCGGGAGGCGGACTGCAGGGGATCCTGTATGTGCTCGATGAGCCGTCGATCGGTCTTCATCCGAGCGACAATAAAAAACTGCTCGCGATACTCAAAAGACTCCGTGATAACGGAAATACGGTGCTGGTCGTAGAACATGATGAAGAGACGATGAGAAGCGCCGACTGGCTGGTGGACATCGGTCCGAAAGCGGGTCTCCTTGGCGGAGAGATCCTCTATCAGGGGCTGCCGGGCAATATCGGGGAAGCCGGAGCGGCGAGCGAGACGCGCGCATATCTCTGCGGGGATAAAAATATCGCGGCACCCCGGGAATATCGAAGTGGAGACGGCGAGATCAGGATATCCGGCGCCTGTCTTTTCAACCTCAGGAATATCGATGTCAGTTTCAAGACGGGAGCGCTCAATGTGGTCACAGGCGTCTCCGGCTCCGGCAAATCGACCCTGGTCAACAGGACGCTGGCAGCAAGATTCAGGGGCGGTACGGGAGACAGCCCGGGCGGCTGCCGAAGTATCGAGGGGTTGGAACTGATCGACAGGATGATCGAGATAGATCAGGCGCCGATCGGGCGGACACCGCGCAGCAACCCGGCAACATATACAAAGCTGTTTGATCTGGTCAGGGATCTTTTCGCCGGATGCGAGGCGGCGAAGGAGCGCGGATGGGGTAAGGGGAGATTTTCATTCAATATAAAGGGAGGCAGGTGCGAGGCCTGCCAGGGGGCGGGTGTACAGCAGGTGGGGATGCATTTTATGGAGGATGTCTCCGTGATATGCGAAGAGTGCGATGGAAAGAGATTTGACGAGAGCACGCGGGAGATCCTCTATCGAGGCGTGAATATACACGATGTCCTCGAGATGTCGGTGGAGGAAGCCGCCGCGTTCTTCAGCGGCGACAGAAAAATAATGAGGCACCTTAGCGCGCTTCTGGAAGTCGGCCTCGGGTACGTCAAACTGGGGCAGCCGTCTACAACTCTCTCGGGGGGAGAGGCGCAGCGCGTCAAACTGGCCTCCAGGCTGGCGCGGCCCGCCTCAGGCAGGACATTGTATATTCTCAATGAACCGACCATCGGTCTTCACAGGAGCGATGTCGCCGTTCTGCTGAGCGCAGTAAACAGGCTGGTCGACGCTGGAAATACCGTAATAGTGATCGAGCACGACCTTGATCTTATCAGGTCGGCCGACTGGATGATAGATCTCGGTCCCGGAAGCGGAGAAAAGGGCGGGAACCTTGTCTTCATGGGGACTCCCGCAGAAGCGCAGAGATCGAAAGAGTCGATAACCGGCAGGGCTCTGGCCGAATCGATCCATCTGCCGGGCAGGACCATGGATGAGCCGGCCTGCGGTCCAGCCGCGGCGCCGGGAGATATGGCGCCTGAAAAAGTTGCCGGCCCTAAAGAGCAGATAGAACTTAGAGGTGCCACCACCCATAACCTGAGATCTGTCGATGTAGATATCCCGCACGGAAGAATGACAGTAGTTACCGGCGTATCGGGCAGCGGTAAATCTTCACTCGCTTTTGACACAGTCTATGCCGAGGGCAGGCGGCGATATTCCGAATCCCTCTCCAGTCACGCGAGAAGATACCTCAAGAGGCTTCCAGCGCCGCCTGTGGAAGAGATAACAGGAATGAACGCCTCGATAGCGATAGGCCAGAAAAGAGGGAGAGATACCCCGCGTTCAACGGTAGCCACGGTCACCGAGATATATGATCACTACCGGCTGCTTTTTTCCAGGGCAGGGACTTCCAACGGCCGCGGAACCGCTTTTTCGGCCAGGATGTTCTCTTTTAATCACCACCAGGGGGCCTGCGTGGAATGCCGCGGACTCGGGGTGAGGACTGTATGCAGCGCCGAAGCTCTCGTTACGGATCCCTCCCTGTCATTGCTCGATGGCGCCATGGACGGCAGCAAGACGGGAAAGTTCTATGGAGAACGGGGCGGGCAGTACCTCGCGATACTTACGGCGGTCGGCAAAAAAATCGGGATGGATTTCTCCGTACCCTACAACCGCCTTTCACCCGAAGCCAGGCGTATAGCCATGTACGGGACTGGCGGTGAACTTCATGATGTCATCTGGAGATTCGACAGAAAGGGGCGCAAGGGAGAGCACCGGTGGGATGCCGCCTGGCCGGGATTCTGCGGATGTGTCGATGAGGAATATCAGCGCGTGCACGCAGATCACAGGGGTGAAGCGATGCTTCCTCTTATGGAAGATATCCGATGTCATGCCTGCGGCGGAGCCCGTTTGAAGCCTGAACTGCTCGATGTCGCCTTTGCAGGAGTGAACATCTCCGAGCTCACCAGTATGACGGTCGACGAGACGATAGGATTCATGAAAGATATCAAAGAGGATCCGGGAAGATTCGGCCTTACCGGGAAACAGGTCCTTGTCACAGAAGCTCTCAGGAAAGAGATCAGCGGCAGGCTCGAGCCGATCAGCTTGGTTGGGCTGGGATATCTCGGCCTTGGCAGATTGACCTCGACCCTGTCCGGGGGCGAATTGCAGAGAGTGCTCCTTGCTGCGCAGCTTGGAGGAGGCCTCTCATCGGTCACCTATGTTCTCGACGAGCCGACGGTGGGCCTTCATGAACGCGACACCAGAAGGCTCATCGGAGTTCTGAAACGGCTGTGTGATGAGGGGAATACGATGCTTGTCGTCGAACATGATGAACAGGTCATCCGCGCAGCCGATCAGATAATCGATATGGGGCCGGGAGCGGGCGCAGCGGGCGGCAGGGTAGCAGCTGCCGGAGATCCCGGTTCGATCCAGGCGAATCCGGCATCGCTTACAGGCCGGTACCTTTCAGGAAAGGAAAGGATCGTCAGGGCGGGCAGAAAGCAGATCCTGGGCGAAGGGATCGAAGTAAAAGGCGCCGTGGCGAACAACCTGAGGCAACTCGATGTGACGATCCCGGAAGGAGGCGTTATCGCGGTCACCGGAGTCTCGGGGAGCGGAAAGTCAAGCCTGGTGTTTGATGTGATAGCCGCCTCGTTCGACAGAAAGAGACCTGTGGGCTGCAGAGAGATCACGGGGCTCGACAGATTCAGCGATATTATCGGGATCGATCAGACTCCTGTCGGAAGATCCCCGCTGAGCAACCCGGCCACATACTGCGGCATCTTCGACAGGATAAGAGCGCTCTACGCCGGTGAGAAAAAAGCGAAGGAAAGAAAGTTCACGAAGGCCCGGTTTTCGTTCAATTCGAAGGGGGGGCGCTGTGAGGCGTGCCGGGGAATGGGGGCCCGGAAAGTAGAGATGGGTTTTCTGGCCGATGTCTGGGTGCCGTGCGAAGAATGCGGAGGCAGGAGATACGACAGTGAGACTCTGGATATTCTTTACAGGGGCAAAAGCATCTATGAGACGCTCGAGACGACGGTCGAGGAAGCGAGGGCACTTTTCGACGACGACAGGGCGTTATCCGCAGCGCTCGATATCCTCTCTTCAGTGGGCCTTGGATATCTCGCACTCGGGCAGCCTTCAAACACCCTGTCGGGGGGCGAAGCCCAGAGGCTCAAACTGGCGGCGGAACTGACAGGGTCTGTTTCCCGGAAGGCCGGGGGAAACGCCGGCAATAATCTGTATATTCTTGATGAACCGACGACGGGACTTCATTTTCAGGATGTCGAAAGGCTGGTCGGGATCTTCGATGAATTGACAGTCAGCGGGCACACTGTCCTTGTAGTCGAACACAATCTCGATGTAATCGCCAACGCCGACTGGATAATCGATCTGGGGCCGGAGGGCGGAGAAGCCGGAGGCAGTATTGTTGTCTGCGGTACAGTCGATAAGGTGATGGCCTCTGCCGGTTCATATACCGGGCAGGCTTTGAGGGCCCGAAGATGACAGCGGTTCGACTTTGAGATGATATGCGGCTGAATCACTATCCGAGATTTTACTTGTACGATCAGAGAGGTATTGCTCTGACCGGTAAAACCACTCTCTTTACTTTTCCCGCGGGTTAGTCTATATTGAGGATGTTGCTTCTATCAATGGGGGCGAATGGATTCGACGGGGATAGAGGAAGCAGGAGAAGCGTGCCGAGGTGCCATCACCCTCGTAAATCAGGTGGAAAAACA